>CAVRKF010000017.1:0-37955 GCA_963721625.1 uncultured Alphaproteobacteria bacterium | reverse complement strand
CACCAATTGCTGCCCTGATCGACGAGACCGCCGCCGCCGACTACCAGGCCTGAGCCGTCATTCGGCGACGCGGTAACGCTCGGCGGCCGCGTCGTATTCGGGCAGGCCCACGAGCGCCGTCAGTTCGGCGAAGGAAACCGCTGGCGGCGCCCGGGCAGGGTCGTCGGCGGCGAGGGATGCGAGCGTGTCGCGCATGGCGCGGACCGCGGCATGGAGCAGCACGTTGTAGGTCACGACCTTGAAGCCCATGACGGCAGCTCGGCGCGCGAGGCGACCGGCGTCTTCGGCATCATGTTGGCCCAGGTCGGCCGCGAAAACCCGCTGGCGAATTCGCGCGAGCTCCGCTTCGCTCTCGAGCGCCTCGGCGAAGAGGATGTCGGCGCCTTCCTCCTCGAAATCGCGGCAGCGCGCCATCGCCTCGGCGAAGCCGACCGACGAGCGCGCGTCCGTCCGCGCCATGATCAGGATGTCGGCGCCGATCTCGCCGCGCCTCGACTGCGGCGCGGATTTTCATGCGCGCCTCCTCGCGCCCGATCACCGGCCCGCCGCCGCCGTAATGGCCGCATTTCTTGGGCCAGACCTGATCCTCGATCAGGATCGCGGCGGCGCCGGCGCGGGCGAATTCGCGCACGGTGCGGCGCACGTTCATGGCGTTGCCATAGCCGGTATCGCCGTCGGCGATGATGGGGAAGCCCGGAACCGCGGCACAGGTGTTGCGCACCTGGTCGAGCACCTCGGCATAGCTGATGAGCCCGGTATCGGGCAGGGCAAAGCGTGCCGCGGCGATGCCGAAGCCGCCGAGCAGCGCCATGGGCAGCCCCGCCTGCACCACCAGCCGGGCGCTCAGCGGGTCGGCGATGACCGGACAGACCAGGAGCCCGGGGCCGCGAAGCAGTTCACGCAGTCGCGCGGCAGCGCTGGTCATGGCTCGCTTCCTCCATCGCGGTTGACCGCGCCATCCTAATCCAGCGCCTTCGGCGGCGCATCCGTGCCCCGCACGCGGTTAATCTCGCGGTAACCGCGCCATGTCTATGGTTCGCCGAGAGGCCGAGGAGCCCGCCCTATGAGCCGCTGCATTTTCGTCGTCGATGACGATCACGACCATGCCGAAAGCATCGCCGACATCCTGGCGCTACAGGGCGACGAGGTCGTGCTTGCCCATAGCGGCGAGGACGCGGTGCGCCGCTTCGCCGAGCGCGATTTCGATCTCACCCTGATGGACGTGAAGCTGCCCGGGATGAACGGGGTCGAGGCGTTCTTCGAGCTGCGCCGGCAGCGCGCCGACGCGACCGTCATCATGATGACGGGGTTCAGCGTCGAGCATCTGCTCGCCCAGGCGGTGCTGAGCGGCGCGGACGGCGTCCTGCACAAGCCTTTTGCCGCCACCGAATTGCTCGAGGCGATTGCCCGCGCCGCGCCGCCGCGCCGCGCCGCCTGAGGGCCGCCGCCCGCGGGCTCTAGCCGAGGCGGATCGAGACGGCTTCCGGCCCCTTGGTGCCCTGGGCCACCTGCATCACCACCGCCTGCCCCTCGGCGAGGTTGTTCAAGCCCTGCTGCTCCAGTACCGAGACGTGAATGAACACGTCCTTGCCGCCCTCGGGCACGACGACGAAGCCGAAGCCCTTGGCGGCGTTGTACCACTTCACGGTGCCCCGCATCTCGACGGTGGCGCCCATGTCGCGTTCCCGCCGTGCCGGACGCGGCCGGAAGACCGGAGGCCCGAAGAAATGAGCGCTCGCGCGGCGGTGGAGCGGCCGACGCCGTACTCGCGTCCACTTCCATCACCTCCGCGACCTGGGCGCCCTTCTGTCCCTGGCTGGTCCGGACGAGCAGGCTGGTGCCGGGCGCGACCGGGCCTTGGCCCGCCCGCTGCAGCACCGACAGGTGCAGGAACGCGTCGCCCGAGCCGTCGCCCAACTCGACGAAGCCGAACCCCTTCTCGGCGTTGAACCATTTTACCTTGGCGCGGGTCGGTGGACCGGCCGGCCGATCGTCCATCGGCGGCCTCGCGGTCGGCGCCGCCGAACCGGCGGTCCCCGCCGCGGCGGCTCCATCGCGAAATTGTCGTCATCAAAGCCCCGCCGCCTCGGCGGGCGCCAGTCGTGGCCTCTACCCATTTGTCATTCTGCTCCGGGAATTCATTGCCGGCCCTTCCTTGCCCCTTGTCCGCGAGCCGCGATCAGCCGGCGATCGCGCCTACCCTAGCAGAGGCGGCGGCATAACGGAATGAGGTGTCGCGACGCCGGGAATGGAAGCCGCCGGCGCGTCCGGGACGCGGTCCGCAGCCCGCCAGCGTTCGTGCGGCTTGACTCGTCCGGCGCGGCCAGCGATGTTAAAGGGTTGCGTCGATAGCGCGCTCGCGCGGGGGCGGGCAGACGGCGGCGAGGCGATGGTTGGCGCGGGGAAGCGGGAAAGGGGTGGAACACTGTCACATGGCCGCGAGGCAGGGGCTCTACGATCCGCGCCATGAGCATGACGCCTGCGGCGTCGGCTTCATCGCCAATATCAAGAATCGCAAGAGCCACAGCATCCTCATCGACGGCATCAAGATTCTCGGCAATCTCGCCCATCGCGGCGCGGTCAGCGCCGATCCGCTGGCGGGCGACGGCGCCGGGATCCTGATCCAGCTCCCCGACCGGCTGCTGCGGGCCGAGGCGGCGGCGCTGGGCTTCGCACTGCCGGAGCCCGGCCGCTATGCCGTCGGCATGGTGTTCCTGCCGCGCCATCGCCGACACGCGGCCGCCTGCGAGGCGACCATCGCCGCATTCGTCGCGGCCGAGGGCCAGACGCTGCTCGGCTGGCGCGACGTGCCGTGCGACGCCTCGGTCCTGGGCGAGAGCATCAAGCCGATCGCGCCGGTGATCCGCCAGTTCTTCATCGCCCGCGGCGCGAACTGCCCCGATCCCGACGCTTTCGAGCGCAAGCTCTTCGTCATCCGCAAGCAATGCCACAAATCGATCCGCGCGCGCGCGCTCCCCGAGGGCAGCGCCTTCTATATCGCCAGCTGCTCGACCCGGACGATCATCTACAAGGGCATGGTGATCGCCGAGCGGCTCGCGCGCTTCTACAAGGATCTCGAGGACGAGCGCACGGAGACGGCCTTGGCGCTCGTGCATGCGCGGTTCTCGACCAACACCTTCCCGTCGTGGGAGCTGGCGCATCCGTTCCGCTATCTCGCCCATAACGGCGAGATCAACACGCTGCGCGGCAACATCAACTGGATGATGGCGCGGCGCCATTCGATGACGTCGAAGGTGCTGGGCGCCGATCTCGAGAAGCTGTGGCCGCTCATCGGCGACGGCAATTCGGATTCGGCGACGCTCGACAACTGCCTCGAGCTGCTGGTCGCCGGCGGCTATTCGCTGCCGCATGCGCTGATGCTGATGATTCCCGAGGCGTGGGCCGACAATCCGCTGATGGACGCGAAGCGCCGCGCCTTCTACGAATACCATGCCGCGCTGATGGAGCCGTGGGACGGGCCGGCCGCGCTCGCCTTCACCGACGGCCGCCAGATCGGCGCCACGCTCGACCGCAACGGCTTGCGGCCGGCGCGCTTCATGGTCACCGCTGACGATCTCGTCGTCATGGCGTCGGAAGCGGGCGTCCTCGACGTGCCCGAGGCGCGCATCACGCGGAAATGGCGGCTCGAACCGGGCCGGATGCTGCTCGTCGATCTCGATCGCGGCCGGATCATCGACGACGACGAGCTGAAACACGACATCGCCTCGGCCCATCCCTATCAGGCTTGGCTCGACCAGACCCAGATCAAGCTCGAGACCCTGCCCGATGAAGTCACGCCGATGCCGCCGCCGCGCAACGTGCTCCTCGATCGGCAGCAGGCGTTCGGCTACACGCAGGAGGATTTGCGCTTCTTCCTGAAGCCGATGGCGCTCTCGGCCGAGGACACGGTCGGCGCCATGGGGCGCGATACGCCGCTCGCGGTGCTGTCGAGCCGGCCCAAGCTCCTGTTCGACTACTTCCAGCAGCGCTTCGCCCAGGTGACGAACCCGCCGATCGATTCGATCCGCGAGGTGGTGGTGATGTCGCTCGTCTCGCTGGTCGGGCCGCGGCCCAACCTGCTCGATCTCGAAACGGGCGGCAAGCACATCCGGCTCGAGCTCCACCAGCCGGTCCTGACCAACGTCGATCTCGAGAAGATCCGCCGCATCGAGGACAGCTCGGGCGGCGTGTTCCGCACCTTCACGCTGTCGGTTTGCTATCCCGCCAGCGAAAGCGCCGCCGGCATGGCGGATGCGCTCGACCGCATCTGCCGCGATGCCGAGGCGGCGGTGCGCGCGGGTCACAACATCATCGTGCTGTCGGACCGCGCGCTCGATGCCGATCAAATCGCCGTGCCGTCGCTGCTGAGCGTCGCCGCGGTGCACCATCATCTCATCCGCGAAGGCCTGCGCACCGAGGTTGGGCTGGTGGTCGAGACCGGCGAGGCGCGCCAGCTCCATGATTTCTGCCTGCTCGCCGGTTACGGCGCCGAGGCGATCAACCCTTATCTCGCCTTCGATACGCTCGCGGCCTTGCAGCGCGACCTCGAGGGCAAGCTGTCGCCGGGCGAGGCCGAGGAGCGCTACATCAAGGCGGTCGCCAAGGGCATCCTCAAAGTGATGTCGAAGATGGGGATCTGCACCTTCCAGTCCTATTGCGGGGCGCAGATCTTCGATGCAGTCGGGCTCAACAGCGCCTTCCTCGACCGCTACTTCACCGGCACCGTCTCGCCGGTCGAGGGGATCGGGTTCGAGGAGGTCGCCGAGGAGACCGTGCGCCGCCATCGCCTCGCCTTCGGCGACGCGCCCAACTACCGCGAGGCGCTCGATGTCGGCGGCGACCTCGCCTTCCGCGTCAGCGGCGAACGCCACGTCTGGACCTCGGACACGGTGACGCTGCTGCAGCATGCGGTTCGCGGCAACAATTACCGCAAATTCAAGGAATTCACCCGCCTTGCCGGGGCGCAGGAGGACGGGCTCGTCGCGCTCCGCGGTCTGCTCGACTTCCGCTTCGGCGAGCATCCCATTCCGCTCGAGGAGGTCGAGCCGACGGCGTCGATCGTGAAGCGCTTCGCCACCGGCGCCATGTCCTTCGGCTCGATCTCGTGGGAGGCGCATACCACGCTCGCCATCGCCATGAACCGCATCGGCGGCAAGTCGAATACGGGCGAGGGCGGCGAGGACCCGCAGCGCTACAAGCCGCTTCCCGATGGCGACTCGATGCGCTCGGCGATCAAGCAAGTCGCCTCGGGCCGCTTCGGCGTCAACGCCGAATACCTCGTCAATGCCGACGTCATGCAGATCAAAATGGCGCAGGGGGCGAAGCCCGGCGAGGGCGGGCAGCTTCCTGGCCACAAGGTCGATGACTGGATCGCGCGCACCCGCCACGCGATTGCGGGCGTCGGCCTGATCTCGCCGCCGCCGCATCACGACATCTATTCGATCGAGGATTTGGCGCAACTCATCCACGACCTCAAGAACGTCAACCCGCGGGGCGCGGTCAGCGTCAAGCTCGTCGCCGAGATCGGCGTCGGCACCATCGCCGCGGGCGTCGCCAAGGCCTATGCCGATCACGTCACCATTTCCGGCCACGAGGGCGGAACCGGCGCCTCGCCGCTCACCTCCATCCACCACGCCGGCGAGCCGTGGGAGATCGGCCTCGCCGAGACGCACCAGACGCTCGTGCTGAACGGGCTGCGCGGGCGCATCGCGGTGCAGGTGGACGGCGGCATCCGTTCCGGGCGCGACGTCGTGATCGGCGCGCTGCTGGGTGCCGACGAGTTCGGCGTCGCCACCGCCTCGCTCATCGCCGCGGGCTGCGTGATGATGCGCAAATGCCATCTCAACACCTGTCCCGTCGGTGTGGCGACGCAGAATCCCGAACTCAGGCGCCGCTTCACCGGCCGCCCCGAAGACGTGATCACGCTCTTCCACTTCCTCGCCGAGGAAGTGCGCGAGTTCATGGCCAAGCTCGGTTTCCGCAATTTCAACGACATGATCGGACGGTCCGATCTGCTCGTGCCGCGCCGTGACATCGCGCACGCGAAGGCGCGGCGCGTCGATCTGGCGCGGGTGCTCTATCGTCCCGAGCCGCGGGCCGGCACGGCGACCTACAAATGCGAGGAGCAGGACCACCGCCTCTACCGCGCCCTCGACCATAAGCTCATCGCCGCCGCCAAGCCCGCGCTCGAGGCCGGCGAACGCGTGATGATCGATCTGCCGATCCGCAACGTGAACCGTACCGTCGGCGCGATGCTGTCGGGCGAAATCGCGCGGCGCTACGGCGACGAAGGGCTTGCCGAGGGCACGATCTCGGTGAAATTCACCGGCACGGCGGGTCAGAGCTTCGGCGCGTTCCTGGCGCGCGGCATCAGCTTCGAGCTCGAGGGCGCCACCAACGACTATGCCGGCAAGGGGCTTTCGGGCGGACGGCTCGTGGTCTATCCGCCGCATGACAGCAACCTGCAGCGCGACAAGAGCATCATCGTCGGCAACACCGTGCTTTACGGCGCGATCGCAGGCGAATGCTATTTCAGCGGCGTCGCGGGCGAGCGCTTCGCGGTGCGCAATTCCGGTGCGATCGCCGTGGTCGAAGGCGCCGGCAGTCATTGCTGCGAATACATGACCGGCGGCGTCGTCGTCGTGCTGGGCGAGACCGGCAGCAATTTCGCCGCGGGCATGAGCGGCGGCGTTGCCTTCGTGCTCGACGAGCGCGGCGATTTCAGCGAGCGCTGCAACCAGGCGATGGTCGATCTCGAGCCGATCGCCGACGAGGATGACGCGCTCGAGGAGCTCGAGCACCGCTCGGGCGATCTCGAGGCTCACGGGCGCGTCGATGTCGCACATGGCATGACCGAGCGCAACTCCCAGTTGCTGCGCCGCCTTATCGCGCGCCACGCGGCGCTGACCGGAAGCCCGCGCGCGCGCGCCGTTCTCGCGGACTGGGAGTCCTACCGGCCGCGCTTCGTCAAGGTCATGCCGATCGAGTACCGCCGCGCGCTGCAGCAGATGCAGGCGCGTGCGCGCGCGACCGAGCGGCCCGACGTGAGCGTCGCGGTAGGCGTCTGAGCCGATGGGCAATCCGACGGGATTTCTCGAATTTCCGCGGCGCGAGCGTGCCTATGCGCCGGTCGATGACCGGCTCAAGCATTGGCGCGAATTCGTGCGCCCGATGGCCGACGACGAGCTGCGGCGCCAGGGCGCGCGCTGCATGGATTGCGGCACGCCCTTCTGCCATCACGCCTGCCCGGTCAACAACATCATTCCCGATTGGAACGATCTCGTTTACCAGGCCGATTTCCGCGCCGCGCTGACCACGCTCCATCTCACCAACAACTTTCCCGATTTCACCGGGCGCATCTGTCCGGCGCCGTGCGAGGCGGCGTGCACGTTGAACCTGATCGACGAGCCGGTGACGATCAAGACCATCGAGCAGGCGATCGTCGAGCGCGGCTGGGCCGAGGGCTGGATCGAGCCGCAGGTCGCGGCCCATCACAGCGGCAAGCGCGTTGCCGTCGTCGGCTCCGGGCCCGCCGGGCTTGCCTGCGCCCAGCAATTGGCGCGCGCCGGCCACGGCGTCGGCGTCTATGAAAAATCCGGGCGCATCGGCGGATTGCTGCGCTACGGCATTCCCGACTTCAAGCTCGAGAAATTCACCATCGACCGGCGCATCGCGCAGATGCGCGCCGAGGGGGTCGAGTTCCATCCCAACAGCCATGTCGGGGCGGGCGTCTCGGTCGACCGGCTGATGCGCGAATACGATGCCGTCGTCCTGGCCATCGGCGCCGAGGCGCCGCGCGAACTGCCGGTGCCCGGGCGCGAGCTCAAGGGCATCCATTTCGCCATGGAGTTCCTGGTCCAGCAGAACCGCCGCGTCGCCGGCGATAAACTCGATGAAAGCGCCGCCATACTCGCCACCGGCAAGAACGTGCTGGTGATCGGCGGCGGCGATACCGGTTCCGACTGCATCGGCACGGCCAACCGCCACGGCGCGCGCTCGGTGACGCAGATCGAGATCCTTCCGGTGCCGCCCGAGCACGAGGACAAGCTTTTGACCTGGCCGGAATGGCCGATGAAGCTGCGCACCTCGAGCTCGCAGGAGGAGGGGGTGCGGCGCGACTGGGCGGTCTCGACCAAGACCTTTACCGGCCGCGACGGCCGCGTCACCGGGGTCGACATGGTGCGGGTCGAGTGGCGCGCCGGCCAGGGCGGCCGCATGGAATTGCACGAGGTGCCGGGCAGTCTGTTCCACGTCAAGGCCGACCTCGTCCTGCTGGCGATGGGGTTCGTGTCTCCCCAGCCCAAGGGCGCCGTCGAGGCCCTCGCGCTCGCGCTCGATCAGCGCGGCAATATCAAGGCGACGACCGCGGATTATCGCAGCTCGGTCGGCAAGGTCTTCGCCGCGGGCGATGCGCGGCGCGGCCAATCCCTCGTCGTCTGGGCCATTCGCGAAGGGCGTCAATGCGCGCGCGCGGTGGACGAATTTCTGATGGGGCATTCGGACCTGCCGCGTTGACCCGCCCTTAAGGCGCGGCGCGCGACACTCCGTCCCCAGTCCCTGGCCGCTTGGCGGTCGCTGCGGACGAGGCGGTGGTGGCGAGGTTTTCGGCAAAATTCCCGGGTATTGGTCGGATCGCCGCCGGCATGGGGACGATCGCGGCGATCACCCTCGCCGGCTGCACGCAGGGACCCAATTTCATCTCGCCCAAGGCGCCGCCCGAGACCGCCTACACGACCAACGGCGCGGCGGAGAAGCAGGCGGGCGACCAGCATTTCGCGCTCGGCCAGAAGATCACCGGCGATTGGTGGACGCTCTACCATTCCCATCCGCTCGACGCGATCTTGCACCAGGCCGTCGCCGGCAATCGTACTCTCGTGGCCGCGCAGGCGACGCTGGCGGCGGCGCAGGAATCGGTGAACGAGTCGCTGGCCGGGCTTTACCCGCAAGTCGATCTCGGGGCGGGCGCGGTGCGCCAGCACGTCAACGGCGCGCCCTTCGGCCTCAAGGCGCTGCCGCCGCAGTTCCCGCCCTATTCCAACCTGTTCAAGGTGGGGCCGACGGTAAGCTATGCGCTCGACATCTTCGGCGCCACCCAGCGCGCGGTCGAGGAAAACGTCGCGCTCGCCGCCGCCCAGGACTATCAGCTCGACGCCGCCTATCTCACGCTCACCGGCAATGCGGTTCTCCAGGCGCTCAACATCGCCTCGCTGCGCGCGCAACTGGCCACGGTCGACGGCATCATCGCCGACGACGAGCGCAACCTGCGGCTGGTGCAAACCGAAGTCACGGCCGGTGTCGCCACCCAGCTCGACATCGAGACGGCGACGAGCCAGCTTGCCGTCGATCGCACGCTGCGCCCGCCGCTGGAGCAGCAGCTCTCGGTCGCGCGCCACGCGCTGACGGTGCTGGTGGGCAAGGTGCCGAGCGACTGGCAGCCGCCCAATTTCGATCTCGACCGGATCACGCTGCCGACCGAGTTGCCGTTGAGCCTGCCGTCGGATCTGGTGCGTCAACGGCCCGACCTGCTCGTGGCGGAAGCGCAACTCCACGCCGCGAGCGCGGCCATCGGCGTCGCGACGGCGCATCTTTATCCGCAAATCACCCTCTCCGGCGCGCTGACCCAGCAGGCGATCTCGCTCGACACGCTGTTCCACGGCGCGAGCGATGTCTGGAGCCTGGGGCCGAGCATCAGCTTGCCGATCTTCCACGGCGGCGCGCTCGAGGCGGAGCGCCGGCGCACGGTGGACGAATTCAATGCGGCGCTCGCGAATTACGAGCAAACCGTCCTCGAGGCCTTCGGCCAGGTCGCCGATGTCCTCGAGGCGCTGGGTCACGATGCCAACCTGCTGGCCGAAGAACAGGGCGCCTTGCGCGCGGCGCAGTCCTCGCTCGACCTGACGCGGCGCTCCTATTCGATCGGCAGCGTCGGCATTCTCCAGGTGGTCGACGCGCAGCGCGTGGTCGAGCAGGCGCGGCTGGGCTTCGTCCGCGCCAAGGTGCAGCGCTATCTCGACACCGCTCAGCTCTTCGTCGCCATGGGCGGCGGCTGGTGGAACTGGCGCGCGCAGACCGCGACCCCTGCGGCGGCGATGCCGGTTTCGGCACCGGCGCGATAACGCGGCCATCCGCCGACGATCCCCTTTTTGCCTCACCCGGCGGCGTGAGGGCGTGGCAAGATGCCAACTCGATCCGGCACCGACGAGGGGAGGCGGCGATGTACACCGACAACGCCGAACCATCTTTGGACGAGATGATGAACGACCCGGTCATCCGGCTGCGCATGAGCATCGCGCGCCTGGGCTCCGACGGCGTGCGGCGGTGTCTCGATCGGGTGCGCCTGCGATTGCAGGATCGGGCGCGACAGGAAAGCGCCGCGCGCCAGGGGACCGGCGGCTCGCGAACCTCGTGAGAGAGGCCGCGCCGCGGGATCGAGCGTGTCCCGAGCGCGGCGCCCGCGCGCCTCACGGCTGGAGCAGCAACTTTCCCATCACTTCGCCGCTTTCGATCAGGCGGTGCGCCTGCGCCGCGTCGGCGAGCTTGAGCCGGGCGTGAATGTGCGGGCGCAACTGGCCGGCGGCGAGCATGTCGATGAGCGCGCGCATGCCGGCGCGCCTCTCCTCGGGGCGGTCGTCCCAGGCGTGGATGCTGAAAGTGCGGATGGCGGGACAGATCTTGCCGTGCTTGCGCATCTCGGCGAGCACGTCGGCGTCGGCGCGTCCGCCGAGCCCGCCATAGATGACGAGCATCCCCATCGGCGCGAGCAGGGACAGATTGCCGGCGACGGTCGGCCCCGCCACCGGATCGATGATGAAGTCGACGCCGCGCCCCCGGGTCAAAGCGCCGACGCGCCCGGCCACGCTCTCGCTGCGGCGGTTGACGACGTCGTGCGCGCCCAGGTCGCGGGCGAAACGCGCCTTCGCGTCGCTGCTGACGACGCCGATAACGGTGAGGCCCCAGGCGCGGGCGAGATCGATGACGGCGTTGCCCATGCCGCCGGCCGCGGCATAGAGCAACAGGCTGGCGCCGCTCGCGACTTTGGCGGCATCCTTGAGCATGTGATAGCCGACCTGGTAGTTGGCGAGCGCGGCCGCCTGTTCGAGATCGACGCCGTCGGGGAGCACGAACGTGGCGTCGGCCGGGGTCGCGACGTATTCGGCGTAATGCCCGCCGCGATGCGGGCGCTCGCGCGCCGAGGCAATGACGCGCTGCCCGACCTTGCGCGCGGCGACGCCCGGGCCCACCGCTTCGATCACGCCGCTCAGTTCGGTTCCCGGGGTCGCGGGCAGCGGCGGCATCCAATTATACGTCCCGGCGCGGATCAGCGTATCGGGAATGCCGACGCCGATCGCGTGGGCGCGCACCAATACTTCGCCTTGCTTCGGCGCGGGGATCGCCACATCCAGGCACGCCATCACCTCGGGCGGGCCTGGCGCGCGGAATTGAATGATCTTCATCGCTGCTCCCTTGGGCGTCGCGGCCGGTCGAGTGTAAGGTATTTGCCGCCGAGCGTCGCCCGGGGCAATATCCCGGCCGTTGACGTGCGGAGGTAGGGATGCCCAGGGACACTGATGGCGACAAGGGCGGCGGCGGCCGGGCGCGGAACGTCCTGGGCGAACCGCTCGAGGGCTGCTCGACGCGGCCGCTGACGGGGTTCTTCCGCGACGGCTGCTGCAATACCTCGCCGCAGGACGTCGGCAGTCACACGGTGTGCGTGGTGATGACGGCCGAATTCCTCGCATTCTCCAAGACGCACGGCAACGATCTCTCGACGCCGGTTCCGGAATTCGGCTTCCCCGGTCTCAAGCCCGGCGACCGGTGGTGCCTATGCGCGCCGCGCTGGCAGGAAGCGTTCGCGGCCGGCCAGGCGCCGCGCGTCGTGCTGCGCGCGACCCACGCCGGTGCGCTCGGCCACTGCACGCTCGCCGATCTCAAACGTTACGCGGTCGATCTGTCCTGACCCGTGGCATCCGGGCTCAGCGCGCTACCGGCTCGCGCGCGGAGCGCGCCTCCCGCAGCAGACCCAGCTTGTAGCCGAGTTCGAAGTTTTCCTGCATCAGTTCCTCGTTCGAGCGGCGCTGAACGTGGATGACCCAGCACATGAAGCCCGCAACCCCCAGGAAGACGGCGAGGTAAATCGCGTCGGCGAGGTTCGGCAAGGCAAAACCGTCGGGCGGCATGAAGAAATACCAGAGACTGAGCCCGCACAGCGCCGTCGCAGCCATGCCGCCGGCCAACCCGCCGAGCAAGCAGCACAGCGCCACCGTGGGCAGGAACGGCAGGTAAAATATATGGTCATGGAAGCGAAGAAATTCATGGACGACCCACGTGCTCAGAGCCACGCAGATGCAGACCACCGCGATCCGGAACGTGAAATCAGCGGGGTTAAGGTGCTGAGGCATGCCCGAAACCTGCAAAATGGCTGCGCCGTAAACGACAATAATGAATTGCCGAGGCAATTCAATATGAGCAGGACAATCGTTGCATTGCTTGCAAGGTAGCGGCCGGTTGCGGCCATAGCGCCCCAGGATTGCGGAGGGAGTGGAACATGGTGGACTTGGCATGGCCGGGCGGCAAAAGGATGGCCGTCCTGGTGAGCGTCTTGCTCGAGAACTGGTCTCCAGGAAAATCGCCGAGCTATTTCCCGCGGACCACGCCGCTCAAACCCGGCGCGATCGATCATGCCGGCATCCAGTGGTCGCATTACGGCGGCAGGGAAGGGATCTGGCGCATCCTGCGCACGCTCGACCGCGCGCGGGTGCGGGCGACGGTTTTCGCCAATGCGCTTTCCGCCGAGCTTTATCCCGACGCCATCCGCGCCATCGTGGGCGCGGGTCACGGACTTGCCGGCCATGGTCATGCGCAGGATCAATATCTCTGCGACCTGACGACGGAGCAGCAGCAAGGCGTGATCCGGCGTTCGCTCGACACCCTCGAGGCGGTCTCGGGAATGCGTCCCGACGGCTGGGTGTGCTCGGTCTATAGCTGGAACGAGGAGACCTTTGCGCTCCTGGTGCGCGCGGGCGTGCGCTGGCATGCCGACGCGCTCGATGCCGCGCTGCCGCGTCTGCAGCAGACCGAGGCGGGCCCGATCGTCGCGCTGCCGTGGTGCGATTTCGTCGACAATCGCGTGCTGCGCGCAAGCCCGCGCGATTTCTACGACGTCTACAAGGACAGCTTCGATTATCTTTACGCGACCGAGCCGATGGGCCTCTTGCATCTCGCCGTCCACAGCCATTTCGGCGGCCGCCCCCTCATCGCCGCGCAACTCGACAGGGTGCTTCGCTATTTCGCGGGCTTTACCGATGTCTGGATGCCGCGTCACGCCGAACTGGTGGACTGGTTCCTGGCGCAGAAAATCGACGATCCCGGCGCGGCGCGGCACGGCTCCGCCTGACCGACGACCGACCGCGCCGTTCTGACGCGGCCGCGGTATCGGCACGTTTGATCCAGATCAAGGGCACGGCCGCGGGCGGGGCGATACTTCGTCGCGTCGGCGGCGGAACGAGGAGGCGCCCATGTCCGAGACCAAGCGGCGCGACATTCCGGGCACGCCGGTCTTCGACGGCGAGGCGGCGCAGAAGGGCTATGCCCTCAACAAGATGTGCTACTCGTTCAATAGCGCCGAGAACCGCGCCGCCTTTCTCGACGATGCGGATTCCTATTGCGCGCGGTTCGGCCTGAACCAAGCGCAGCGCGCGGCGATCCGCCGCCGCAACGTCCTCGAGCTGATCGCCGCGGGCGGCAACATCTACTACCTCGCCAAATTCGCGGGCATGTTCGGCATGACCATGCAGGACATCGGCGCGCAGCAGACCGGCATGACCGTGGCCGCATTCAAGGCCAGGCTCGAAGAAGCAGGGAGATGAGCGATGGCGCGGGTCATCGGCGCGATCACCACGTCCCATATTCCCGCGATCGGCGGCGCGATCGCCAAGGGCCAGGAGAGCGAGCCCTATTGGCGCCCGTTCTTCGCCGCCTTCGACCGCGTGCACGATTGGCTCGCGCAGCAACAGCCCGACGCGGCAGTGGTCGTCTATAACGACCATGGCCTCAATTTCTTTCTCGACAAGATGCCGACTTTCGCGATCGGCGCGGCGCCCGAATATCATCACGCCGACGAGGGTTGGGGCCTCCCCATCGCGCCGCCTTTCGCGGGCGATCCGGCGCTGTCGTGGCACCTCATCGAAGCGTTGGTCGCCGACGAATTCGACCTGACCACGTGCCAGGAGATGCTGGTCGATCACGCCTTCACCGTGCCGATGTCGCTGCTGTGGCCCGGGGCGAAGCCGTGGCCGGTGCGGTGCATTCCGGTCGCCGTCAACACGGTCCAGCATCCGCTGCCTTCGCCGCGTCGCGCGTGGGCGCTGGGCCGCGCGATCGGCCGCGCGATCGAGGCCTACGACCGTGATCTCAAAGTTGTGATGATCGGCTCCGGCGGGCTCTCGCATCAGCTCGACGGCATAAGGGCCGGCTTCATCAACAGGGCCTTCGACCTGATGTGCATGGACAAGCTCGTCAATGCGCCCGCGGCGCTGGCAGAATATTCCGTGATGGATCTCGTCGCGCTGGCCGGCGCGCAGGGCGTCGAGCTCTTGAACCTGCTGGTGGCGCGCGGCGCGCTCCTGGGCCGCGTCGCCGCGGTTCACGGCAATTACCACGTGCCGATCTCGAACACGGCGACCGGATTGCTTGTGTTGTCAAATGAAGCCGGGCCGGCGGCGGTCGAGGGCAAGCGCCCGGCGCCGGCGGCGGCGTAGGCACGGCGAGCGCTACAGCATCGGAAAGCCGAAGCCGACGAGTGCCAGTCCGGCGATGAAGAGCGCGCCGCCCCAGGCGCTCGAGCACGGCCTTTTTTGCCGGAAACCAGGTCGCCGCCACGGCCGCTGCGGGGCCGACGACGATGCTGAAAGCGCCGATGGTGACAAGCACCGCCATTCCCGATCCCAAGAAGCTGTGCCGATGCGCAGACCCTACGCGGCGGCCGTAAAAATTCCGTTGCCCCCGGATTCACCGATTGCGAACCAGCACTTAAGTCAAATTTTTGAAGTGAAATCTGTGCGTAATTGTCTATAATCCGCGGAAACAATGACAAGTCGGCATTGGTATGCGCCCACTCTCCGCGTCGCGCTGGTCCCTCACCGGCCTTGTTGTCAGTCTGCTTCCCGTGCCGGCCGAGGCTCACATCAAGTGGTTTGCACCTTATAGTGTTCCAGAGCAGCCCCGCCTACTATCGGCAGTAGTTTCGCAGGATTTTCTGCTGCTCCTTTTCACCGCACTCGTCGTTCTGACGATCGTGTGCTGGCTCGAGCATACCGCATTCGGCGCCATGCTGGCGCGCAGTTTCGACCGTCTCGGCGCCGGCATTCGCGCCCGCACCGAGGATCTCTATCGCGCCGGCACCGCCGCCTTCTTCATCGCGCTTTTCACCCTCGGCAACATCATTCTGACACCCGAGCTGCTGACCAATGTCGCTGCCATCCCATGGCTGCAGGCGGCGATCGCGCTCGGCATGTTCTGGCGCGAGACCATGGTGCTCTCCGCGGCCGGGATCGTGGCGCTTTACGCCTATGGCGTCCTCACTTACGGCGTCTTTCATCTGCTCGATTACCCGATCTTTCTCGGGCTTGCGGCCTATCTCGCGCTGACGGCGGCGCGGGTCAGGGTTCGCGACACCCGCCCGATCGACGTGGCGCGGTGGGGGGCGGCGATCACGCTGATGTGGGCCTCGATCGAGAAATGGGCCTATCCGCAATGGACCTATCCCGTGCTGCAGGCGCATCACGGCCTGACCTTCGGGTTCAGCCCGTCTTTCTACATGGCGGCCGCGGGGTTCGTCGAATTCAGCCTCGGCTTTGCGCTGCTGTGGACGCCGTTGGTGCGGGGGATGGCGGCCACGGTCCTCGCCGCGATGTTCACGTCCGCCGTGCTGGAATTCGGCAAAATCGATGCCATCGGGCATCTGATGATCGTGGTCACGCTGGTGACGGTTGGGGCGGATAATGCCCGCACCCCGCGCCGCACCGTCCTTGCGCCGGTGTTCTATGGCGTCGCTCTCGTCACCACCTTCAGCCTTTATTATGGGCTGCATGCCCTCATTTACGGCACCCGAATCTGGTAGGGCGGCCGGTTTTTCGCCGGCAAACGGCTTAACAAGAAATTAGTCGATCGGGCGGCATAACTGCCTGAGCGCGCCACCGCTGGGGTTCAGGCCGGTGCCGAACGGGTTTGCGACCGGGGTCCATGCCATATCCGTGGCAGCCACGCGGCGGCTGCGCGGCGTGAGCTTGACGATTCGCGGCAAGATTCTGCTCGCCTTCTGCGCGCTTGCCGCGATCACCGGGTTTCTCGGCTGGAATGCCGTCGACAGCGTCGTCGAATCCGGCCGTCTGGTTGTCGAGACCTATGACAAGCCGCTGATGGCGATCAGCTACGCGCGCCTGGCGCTGGCCAATTTCATGGCGATGGAGCTGACGCTGACGCAGCGTCAGTCGATCGGGAACGCCGAACGCGCCCCGCAGCTCGACCGCCATATCGACGATCTCGCGCGCGCGCTGCACGAGGATCTGGGCGTGGCGGAAGAGCGTTCCATGTCGCCGGAAGCGGCGCATGAGGCGCGCGCCACCGCCCGGGCCGCTGCCGATTGGGACGCGCTGCGCCGGCGTCTCGTCGCCATGGGCGCCGAGGGCGCTTACCACGCCGCGCTGGAGCGCAACGCCGCCACGGTGGTGGCGGATTTCGACCGGCTCGTCGAGCTCACCGCGGACGACGGCTTCAAGTGACCGCGAGCGGGCGCTCGCATCGATCGCGTCCTACCGCTGCCTCAGCATCGCCGCGACGATCTTCGCGCTGGTCATCAGCGCCGGGGTAGCGATCCTCCTCGCCCGACGCATGGTTCAGCCGATCGCCGCTGCCTCGTGCGCGGCGCGGCGCATCGCCGCGGGCGAGCTCGATGTCGAGATCGCGACGGCCGCGAATGACGAGTTGGGCGAGCTGCTCGACGCGATGGCGGTGATGCGCGACAACATCCGCGCCACCATGGAGCGCGAGATCGCCGCGCGCCGTTCGGCGCAGAGCCGCCTCGTCAATGCGGTCGAAAGCTCTGCCGAGGGCGTCATCGTGCTCGACGCCGACGGCTGCATCGTGGTGGCGAATTCGCAGGTGGCGGCGCTCTTCCCCGGCCCCACCGCCTCGTTCGAGGCCGGCGCGCCGCTGCCCGCGGCGTTGGAGGTGGCGCTCGCGGCCCCGACCGGCGAGATGGCGCTCGCCGACGGGCGCTGGCTCAGGCTGTCACGCAGCCCCACCGCCGATGGCGGCTTCGTCGTCATCGCCACCGACATCACTGCGATCAAGGACCGCGAGCGCGTCTTGCGCGCGGCCAAGGAGCAGGCCGAACTGGCGAGCCGCAGCAAGTCGGAATTCCTCGCCAATATGAGCCACGAGCTGCGCACGCCGTTGAACGCCATCATCGGCTTCTCCGAGGTCATGGGCGGCAAGCTCTTCGGGCCGTCTGGGCCATGCCAAATACGAGGAATACGTCAACGACATCCTGCGCAGCGGCCGCCATCTGCTCGATGTCATCAACGACATTCTCGACATCGCCAAGCTGCAATCCGGCAAGCCGAGCTCCACCTTCGAGCGCGACCCGGTGCGAGGTCCTCGAGGGATCGATGCGCATGGTCGCCGCCCAGGCGGAAACCGCCGGCAATCGAGCTCTTTTGCGGCATCGAGCCCGATCTGCCCGATCATCGATGCCGACGCGACGCGGCTGCGCCAGCTCTTCCTGAACCTTCTCTCGAACGCGATCAAATTCACCCCCGACGGCGGCCGATCGCGGTCACCGCGTTGCGCACGCCGACGGATATCCGCGTCGCCGTCAGCGACACTGGCATCGGCATGGAGGCCAAGGATATTCCCAAGGCGCTCGAGCCTTTCAGTCAGATCGACAATTCGCATTACCCGCAAATATGGCGGCACCGGCCTCGGCCTGCCGCTGAGCAAGCTGTTTGCCGAAGGGCATGGCGGCCGGCTTGCGATCAACAGCATCCAAGGCTCGCGGCACCACCGGGACGGTCATCCTCCCGGTGCCGGCGCCGCGACGCGCGCGCTCGCGCCGCGGCCGATTTACCGGAAGCGGCCGCATGATCCGTTCTCTCCTTTGCCTCGCCCTCGCGCTCGCGCTTTTTGCGCCGGCCGTGCCGCGCCCCCGCGCGCCGGATCACGCATCGCGCCAGCGCGGAAGAAGCTCTACCTTCGGCCGGAAACGCGCCCTTCCCCGACGACGACCGTACTCCGACGCCAAGGCGAGCTCGGCCGCATGCTGTTTTTCGATCCGATCCTGTCCGGCTCGGGCCCGCACCTGCGCCAGCTGCCACAATCCGGGGCTCTCTTGGGGCAACGGGCTGCCGCGCGCCATCGGCGAAGGGCAGAAGCCCCTGCCGCCGCGCGCCGACGCTGCTCGACATCGCCTGGATCCGGTTCTTGGCTGGGAGGGCAAATTCCCCGATCTCGAAAGCGTCGCCTTCGGGCCGATCACGTCGCCGACGATATGGACCGCAAGGAGGCCGATCTGATCGCCGCGCTGGGGCATTCCCGGCTATCGCGCCGCCTTTGCCGCGGCCTTCCCCGACGGCGCGATTTCGCGCCCCCATATCGAGCAGGCGCTTGCCACCTTCGAGCGCACGATCGTCGCGGGCGAGCACCCTTCGACCGCTGGATCGCTGGCGATGAGACGGCGATCACCGACGCGGCGAAGCGCGGCTTCGATCTCTTCAACGGCAAGGCCGGCTGCGCCCAATGCCATAGCGGCTGGAACTTCACCGACGGGCGTTTTACGATATCGGCACGGGCAAGGGCGCCGATATCGGCCGCGGCCGCCTTTTCACCAATTCGCCGAAGCTGCGCCACGCCTTCAAGGTCCCGACGCTGCGCGACGTGGCGCGCCGCGCGCCCTATATGCATGATGGCTCGGTGCCGACGCTCGCCGAGGTGATCGATCTTTACGATCGCGGCGGCATCGACCGGCCCAGCCGGTCCGAGCTGATCAAGCCGCTGGGCCTCACGCGCCGCGGAAAAATCCGATCTCTCGCGTTTCTCGATACGCTGACCTCCGATGCCGGAGCGTTTTCCGTGCCGGTTTTGCCGCGATGAGGATACTTCACCGTGACGATGAGCCGCATCGTCGGATGAATGGCGCAGAGCACCGTGAACGTTCCGGCCGCTCGAAGTCAGGTCCACCGTCTCGCCGATCGGCTGCTCGCCCGAATCGAATTGCATGTCGGCGAATCGACATAGACGTGATGCGTCACATTGTCGTCGTTGACGATATGGAGCACGCTGCCGCGGGCAATCACGATATTGCCCGGATGGAACTGGCGGTTGCGCTGGCTGATCGTGACGCTCTGATTGGCGGGCACGGCATGCGCAAGGAGCGCGGCCGCCGCCAGGGCGAGGCCGAAAGCGGCAACCCGGCCAACGGCTTTGGTGGGTTTCTTAATCAGATTTTAACTCCGCTCTGCTGCCATCGCGACCGTAGGGCGACAACGTTAACAAATCCCTAGCAGCGGAATGATGGTGTCGCCCTCCGTGGAGCCACAGGGTCGGGTGGCGCAGATCAGGGGCAAGGCGACATGGCAGACGCATCACAAACCTATCGGCGCGGCATCGCACAGCCCGCCGGGCCGCGCTTCGAGAAATATCTCGGCATCGTCGGTACCGCGGCAGCGCTTCTCGGCGTTGTCGCGATCTTCGGCTCGACGGAAACGATCTGGTATTACACCAGGGAACTGTTTGCCTCGCTCTATCTGCTCGCGCTCACGGTCGCGAGCTGAGACCATCCCGGCGGGCGGCTCGCGGGGAAGGACATCCGCTCGACAGCCGCCGCGTTAGGAGGCGATGCTCTTCCAGTCCATGGTCGAGCGTCGGCGCGACGCGACACCGGAGGACGCCCGGCCAATTCCATACGATCGTCGTCACACGCATCCGCACGGGATCGTCGCCGGCGCCGGCTGACGAAACCGCCGGCATCGCCGCAGCCTCCCGGCGCGCGCCCCGGGCAGCCCGCCGGCGCGCAAGCCTGGCGGTCCCCCGCGACCGCTGCCGGCGTTGCTTCGGCGCCTGGTGTCGGCGAGGATGGCGCATGCATTCCGACCTGGCATCGTCGTATCGCGGGGCGCGCGTACTCGTGACCGGCGGGCTCGGGTTCATCGGCTCGGCGCTTGCGGCGCGGCTCGTCGCGCTCGGCGCCGAGGTGGTGCTGGTCGACAGCCTCTATCCCGAATTCGGCGGCAACCGCGCCAATATCCGCGCCATCGGCGATCGCGTGCGCCATCGCATATCCGCGATATCCGCGACGCCGAGCGCTGCGGCGCGCTGATCGACGGGCGCGATTTTCTGTTCAATCTCGCGGCGCAGACCAGCCATCTGGACTCGATCGCCGAGCCGCTCGACCGATCTCGACGTCAACTGCCGCGCGCAGTTCGCGCTCCTCGAAGCTTGCCGCGCGCGCGCGCCGGGCATCGCCGTCGTTCATGCCTCGACGCGCCAGATCTACGGCCGGCCCGATCATCTGCCGGTCGACGAGGGCATCCGCTGCGGCCGCCCGACCTCAACGGCGTCAACAAGATGGCGGGCGAGGCCTATCATCTCCTCTATCACGCCTGCACGGCATGGGCACGTGCGCTGCGGCTCACCAACACCTACGGCCCGGGCATGCGGATCAAGGATGCGCAGCCAGACCTTCCTCGGCATCTGGCTGCGGCGGCTCGTCGAGGGGCACGCCGTTCGAGGTCTGGGGCGGCGACGCAGCTTCGCGACCTCAGCCTATGTCGACGACGTCGTCGACGGCGTTCCTGCTGGCGGCGGTGATCGCCGGAGAGCGCAAGGGCCGGGTCTTCAATATCGGCGGCGAGCGGGCGCTGCGCTCGCCGAGCTGGCCGCAGCTGCTGATCGCCGCCAATGGCGGCGGCGGTTTCGACGCGCAAGGAATTTCCGGCCGAGCGCCGGCCATCGACATCGGCGATTACGACGCCGATGACGGCGCCTTCCGCCGCCTCACCGGCTGGCGCGCCGATGGTGGCGCTGCGCGGACGGGCTGGCGCGCTCGCTCGGCTATTATCCGCGCGCATCTGGCGCGACTATCTCTGATGCCGAGGAGCCGGGCGATGCGTCGCCCATTCCGCAGACCGATCCGCGCGCCGGCTATCTCGCCGCGCGCGGCGCCATCGACGCCGCGATCCGCGCGCGTGCTCGAAGGCGGCCCCTACATCCTCGGCGCCGAGGTCGAGGCGTTCGAGCGCGCCTTCGCCGCGTTCATCGGCATCGCGCCATGCGCGTCGGCGCCGCGAGCGGCACCGACGCGCTGGTGCTGGCGCTGCGGGCGCTCGATCTGGCGCCGGACGATTACGTCGTCACGGTCGTCGCACACCGCCGTTGCGACCGTTGCAGCGATCGAGCTGGCCGGCGCGCGACCGCTGCTGGTCGATATCGATCCGGCGACCTTGACGCTCGATGCGGCGCGCGCTCGCCGACGCGCTCGCGGCACCGCCCGGCCGGGTCGCCGCGATCGTGCCGGTGCATCTTTACGGCCAAGCCGCCGATCTCGACGCGATCCTCGCGCTGGCGCGCGAGCACGGGCTGCGCGTGGTCGAGGACTGCGCGCAAAGCCACGGCGCCCGCCTTCATGGCCGGCGCGCTCGGCAGCTTCGGCGATGTTGCCGCCTTCAGCTTTTACCCGACCAAGAATCTCGGCGCCTTCGGCGATGGCGGCATGGTCGTGACCGACGATGCGGCGCTGGCCGCGCGGCGTCGCGGCGTTGCGCCAATATGGCTGGCGGCGAGCGCTTTGTCAGCGCAACGTGCGGCATGAATTCGCGGCTCGACGCGTTGCAGGCGGCGATCCTCGCGGTGAAGCTGCGCCGCCTCGACGACGACAATGCGCGGCGCGCGGCGATCGCCGCGAGCTATGATGCGGGCCTGCGGCGACCGGTCTCGTGCCTGCCCGCGCGGCCGCCGCGGACGCGACCCATGTCTTCCACCAATACGTCGTGCGCCATCGCCGCGCGCGACGCGCTGCGGGCGGCGCTCGCGCGCCGCGGCATCGGCACCGGCATCCACTATCCGGTGCCGGTGCATCGGCAGCCGGCTTATGCGCGGTCGCATCGCGCAGGGTCGGGTGGCCTCGGCGCGAGCGAGCGTGCCGCGGCGGCGGTTCTCAGCCTGCCGATCTACCCCCAGCTCGGCGCCGCGGCCGCGCGCCGCGTCGTCGCCGCGCTGAAGGATGCCCTGCGCGAGATCGGCTGATCCGGATCAGTGCAAGCCGAGCCGCTCGCGCTCGGCGCCGAGCTCGCCGGTGGCGGCGAGAAAGAGCATGCGGAAATCGCCGATGAAGGACCACAGCGGGTGGTCGAACGTCGCGGGACGGTTGCGCTCGAAAATCGCGTGCCCGGCCCAGGAGGGCCATAGCCCGCCACCAGCGCCGCCGGCAGCAGCCACCAGCCGATGCCGGCCAGGAAGGCGATGAGCAGCAGCACGCCCGAAGCGGTGCCGCAGTAATGGGCGGCGCGAGTCCGCGGATCGGCGTGCGCAGCCAAGTATTCCGGCCAGAATTCGGCGAAGCTTAGCGAATTTTCGCTCATGCGGCTCTTGTCATCGGGGCAATGGCAGCGTAAGTCAGCAGCACATTCGCGCCTCAAACGCAAGTGGAGCGTTAACCGATGGGATTCAAGGTCGCGGTGGTCGGCGCCACCGGCAATGTCGGCCGCGAGATGCTGAGTATTCTCGCCGAACGCAAGTTTCCGGCCGCCGAGGTCCATGCCGTCGCCTCGTCGCGCTCGGTCGGCAGCGAGGTCTCGTTCGGCGACGACGCGGTGCTCAAGGTGCGCGATCTCGACACCTTCGATTTCAAGGGCATCGACATCGCGCTGTTCTCGCCGGGCGCCAAGGTCTCGGCGGTCCATGCGCCGCGTGCCGCCAAGGCCGGCGCGGTGGTGATCGACAACACCTCGCAATTCCGCATGGACAAGGACGTGCCGCTGGTCGTGCCCGAGGTCAATCCGGAGGCGATCGCGCTCTATGAGAAGCGCGGCATCATCGCCAATCCGAATTGCTCGACCATCCAGATGGTGGTGGCGCTCAAGCCGCTGCACGATCGCGCCGCGCATCCGCCGCGTCGTGGTGGCGACCTACCAGTCGGTGTCGGGCGCCGGCCGCGAGGCGATGGACGAGCTCTTCACCCAGACCCGCGGCATCTACGTCAACGATCCGATCACGCGCGAGCGCTTCACCAAGCAGATCGCCTTCAACTGCATCCCCCATATCGACATCTTCATGGATGACGGCTCGACCAAGGAGGAGTGGAAGATGGCGGTGGAGACGCGCAAGATCCTCGATCCCGACATCAAGGTGACGGCGACCTGCGTGCGCGTGCCGGTGTTCATCGGCCATGCCGAGGCGGTGAATGTCGAGTTCGAGCGGCCGCTGTCCGAGGCCGAGGCGCGGGCGGCGCTGCGCGCGGCGCCGGGCATCATCGTCGTCGACCATCGCGCCGACGAGGGCTATGTCACGCCGGTCGAGTCGGTGGGCGAGGACGCCGTCTATGTCAGCCGCGTCCGCCGCGATCCGACCGTGGCGAACGGCCTCAATCTGTGGGTCGTCGCCGACAATCTGCGCAAGGGCGCGGCGCTCAACGCGGTGCAGATCGCCGAGGTGCTGGCGCGCGACCATCTCACGGCCGCCGAGCCCGCGCCGCCGCTTCGCCGGCTGAGCGCCGCGGCCGTCCTTGCCCGCCGCCGTTCGTCCCCGCCGCAGCGTCCTGTTCGTTCCGGGATCGAACGCCCGCGCCGTCGCCAAGGCGCGCGAACTCGCGGCCGACGTGCTCGTCTTCGATCTCGAGGATTCGGTGGCGCCGGCGGCGAAGCCCGCGGCGCGTGACGCCATTGCCGCGGCGCTCGCGGCGGGCGGCTATCGCGGGCGCGAGCTTGCCGTGCGCGTCAATGCGGCGGCGACGCCGTGGGGCCGCGACGATCTCGCGGCGGCGGCGCGCTGGCCGGTCGATGCCGTGCTGCTGCCCAAGGTCGAGAGCGCCGCCGCAGGTGCGCGATGCCGAGCAGTTCCTCGAGCGAGGCGGCGCGCCCGCGGGCGCAGATGGCGCTGTGGTGCATGCTGGAGACGCCGCGCGGCTTCCTCCGCGCCGAGGCCATCGCGGCCGCGAGCGCGCGGGTCGCGGCGCTCGTCATGGGGACCGAGGACCTCGCCAAGGATCTGCGCGCGGAGCCGGGGCGCGACCGCCTGCCGCTGCTGCTGGCGCTCGAGACTGGGGCTGCTGGCGGCGCGGGCCTATGGGCTCGCGGCGATCGACGGCATCCACGCCGATCTTGGCGACGACGACGGCTTCGCCGCGTCCTGCCGCCAGGGCCGGGCGCTGGGCTTCGACGGCAAGAGCCTGATCCATCCCAAGACCATCGCCGTCGCCAATGCCGCCTTCGCGCCAAGCGAAGCGGCCCTCGCCTGGGCGCGCCGTGTCATCGCCGCCCACGCAGCTGCCGTTGCGGCCGGAAACGGCGTGACCCTGCTCGACGGCCGGCTGATCGAGCGTCTCCACGTCGCGGAGGCCGAGCGCGTGCTGGCGCTCGCCGCGGCGATCGCGGCGCTGGAGCGCGCCGGCTATCTTGTTGACCCGCGCCGCCGCTTCCTTGACGAGGCTCAGATCGGCGTATTTTGCCACGTCGAGCCTTGTCTTGAGAAGCCCGACATCGTGCTGCACGTCGATCGCGCGCTGCAGCGAAGGCAGATCGGGCATCATGTTCGGATCGCGGTAATTGTCTTCCTTGGTGAGCACGTAGCCCAGCCGCGACACCGGCGCGCCCGACACCTTCGACGCGATCTTCAAGATGTCGTCGCGGTTCTCGTTGTCGGTGAAATAATGGGCGGCGCGTACCGCGTCCTCCAGCAGATCGACCATCGCGGCGCGGTGCTTGGCGATGAAGCCCGCGCGTGCCACCCAGACGATGAAATCCGTCGGCCCGCCCAGCGCGTCGGCGACCGTGAACAGCGGCCGCGAGATCGCCTCCAGCTCGGGGTCGAACTTGAACGGCGCCACGGCCGGCATGAAGTCGATCTTCCGCTCGGCCAGCATCGCGCCCATGTTGGGAAACGCGACCTCGATCATGGTGTAGTCGCGCTTGTCCTCGAGCCCGTGCTTGCGCAGCATGGCGCGCACGGGAATGTCGAGTGCGGCGCCGACCCCGACGGTGGCGAGAACCTTGCCCTTCAGATCGTCGATGGTTTTCACCGGGCCGTCCTTGAGGACGACGTATTGGCCCGATTGATGGCCGTCGGTGCCATCGCGGGTCTCGTCGGCGATGATCCTGAGATCGGTCATCCCGGCGTTCTCGACCGAGATCGCGAAGGTGGAGTAGGCCAGATCCGCGATCTCGAGATCGCCCGTCGCGAGCGCGGTGATCATCTGCGGCGTCGATTGGAAGTGCACGGGCTCGGCCACGTAGCTCTTCCCGAAATGCGTCATCAGGTCCTTTTTCTCGTAAATGATCGAGGCCCAGTTGCCGATCGGCACGACCCACGCGATCCGCACCTTGACCGGCTCCTGCGCCGCCGGCGCCGCCGGCCGCGACCACGAGCAGCAGCGCCGCCAGCAGCGATTTCACGGTCCGCATTCCGTCCTCCCCGGAAAGGAATTATTGCCGCGATCGACGCCGTCGCGGCTGTCGCCGACAAAATGTCACAGTGCGCGGAAGCGCGCCGCAAAAAAGAGAGGCGTCGGGACCCCGGGGCGCGCAGCCCTGGCCGCGTGCCGCGACAGGCGCTCCCGACGCCTCTGCGGAGCCTGCTCGGCTCCCGGCTCGACGAGTGGGCCGCCCCACGCCCAAGACATTCGGCGGAACGCCTGTCGCATTCGGCGCGGGCTCCGCAGAACCCGTGGGGTCTCGCCGGCGCGGCACGTTCATGGCCGTGCCGATCCGAACGGCGCGCAGCACGGTCCCTGCGGGGACGCCTGGCGCTCTGTTGCCGCGCGCCGTCGCTTGGTCGAGCGGCCGGTGCAGCGCGGATCGGCGGTCGTGCCTCGCCCGCGTCGCACCGCCGGCGAACGGTGTCGCCGGCAGCGCGCGCCGAAGCGATATGCCGTCGCATCTCATTCCGCCCGGCGCTGCCCGGAATCGGGAGCACGATGGCGGAAGAAATGCGCCGACGCTCTCGCGAGCCGACCGCGATGCTCGCGCAGTGCAGCGGCGAGAACAAGCCGCGAAATGAAACTGCGGTGAAGAAATCCTGTTGAAAATATCGCTGGTCGCACACATTCGATCCTCAATCTTTCCCCCGTTCCGTCCACATGCGTGCGCGCCGTTGGCATGCGCATCGCGCGCGCCGGCAGATTGACTTGCCCCGAAGCGGGGGCTAATGGTTTGTCAATTCAGATCAAGCCCCGCGATCCAGGGCCTTCCCCATGCACTCCCGCGCCACGGCCGCTCGCGCCGCACCTTTCGATCTACAAGCCGCAACTCACATCGGTGCTGTCGATCAGCCATCGCGCCACCGGCGTCGCGCTCAGCGTCGGCACCGTGCTGCTGGTGTGGTGGCTGCTGGCCGCGGCCATCGGGCGGCGGCGACTTCGCCGCGGCGCAGCGCTTCTGGGGCTCGTGGCTGGGCATGCTGTTGCTGTTCGGCTGGACCTTCTCGCTGTTCTTCCATCTCTGCAACGGCATCCGCCATCTCGTATGGGATGCGGGCTGGGGCTTCGAGCTCGACCAGACCTATGTCTCGGGCTGGGCGGTGGTGGCGGCGAGCGCGGGGCTTACCATCCTGGCGTGGATCGCCGGCCTCGTCCTGTGGGTGCCGCGATGAGCGAGCGCACCGTCATGCGCTCGCCGCTCGGGCGGGCGATCGGGGCTCGGCTCGGCCAAGGAAGGGGTCCAGCACTGGTGGGCGCAGCGGCTCACCGCCGTGGCGCTGGTGCCGCTGATGTTGTGGTTTGTCGCCGGCCTCATTGCCCATCTCGGTGCCGACCGCGCGGCGGTGGTGCAATGGCTCGGCGCGCCGCTGCCGGCGATCGCCATGGTGCTGCTGCTGATCGCGGGGCTCTATCACATGGCGCTCGGCGTGCAGGTGGTGATCGAGGACTATGTTCACACCGAATGGGTGAAGCTCGCGGCCTTGGTTCTCGACCGTTTCGCCGCGCTGGTATTGGCGGTCGCCGGTCATCTTCGCCGTGTTGCGCATCGCGCTGGGAGGCTGATCTCGTTATGGCGCAAGCCTATCCGATCATCGATCACGTCTATGATGTCGTCGTCGTCGGCGCCGGCGGCGCGGGGCTGCGCGCCACGCTCGGCACGACGCTCGCGGGCCTCAAGACCGCGTGCATCACCAAAGTGTTCCCGACGCGCAGCCATACCGTCGCGGCGCAAGGCGGCATTGCCGCCGCGCTCGGCAACATGGACGCGGACGAGTGGCGCTGGCACATGTACGACACCGTCAAGGGGTCGGACTGGCTCGGCGACCAGGACGCGATCGAATACATGTGCCGCAGCGCCATTCCGGCAGTGATCGAGCTCGAGCATTGGGGCGTGCCGTTCTCGCGCATCGAGGACGGACGCATCTATCAGCGTCCCTTCGGCGGCCACACCACGCAATACGGCAAGGCGATGGCCAAGCGCGCCGCGGCGGCGGCCGACCGCACCGGCCATGCCATCATCCACACGCTCTATCAGCAGTGCCTCAAGAACAATGCCGAGTTCTTCGTCGAGTATTTCGCGCTCGACCTCATCATGGACGAGGACCGCACCTGCCGCGGCGTGATGGCGTGGTGTCTCGAGGACGGCACCATCCACCGCTTCCGCGCCCACATGGTGATCCTGGCGACGGGCGGCTATGGCCGGGCCTATTTCTCGTGCACCTCGGCGCATACCTGCACCGGCGACGGCAACGCCATGGTGCTGCGCGCCAAGCCTGCCGCTCCAGGACATGGAGTTCATCCAGTTCCACCCGACCGGCATCTATGGCGCCGGCTGCCTCATCACCGAGGGCGCGCGCGGCGAGGGCGGCTATCTTACCAACTCCGAGGGCGAGCGCTTCATGGAGCGCTATGCGCCCACGGCCAAGGATCTGGCCTCGCGCGACGTGGTGAGCCGCGCCATGACCATCGAGATTCGCGAAGGGCGCGGCTGCGGCCCGGAGAAGGATCACATCCTTCTCCATCTCGAGCATCTCGATCCCAAGGTGCTGCACGAGCGGCTGCCCGGCATTTCCGAGACCGCGAAGATCTTCTCCGGCGTCGAGGTGACGCGCGCAGCCCATCCCGGTGCTGCCGACCGTGCATTACGACATGGGCGGCATTCCCACCAACTATCACGGCGAGGCGATCGATCCGGCGCCGGACGATCCCGAGCGCATCTGCCGCGGTTTGATGGCGATCGGCGAGGCGGCCTGCGTCTCGGTGCACGGCGCCAACCGCCTGGGCTGCAATTCGCTGCTCGACATCGTCGTGTTCGGCCGCGCCGCGGCCTTGCGCACGGCGGAGCTGGTCAAGCCCGGCACGCCGCACAAGCCGCTCGCCGACGATGCCGGGACGGCGGCGCTCGACCGGCTCGATCGCATCCGGAACGCCAAGGGCCGTCTCAAATGCGGCGAGATCCGCCTCGCCATGCAGCGCACGATGCAGAACGACTGCGCCGTCTTCCGCACCCAGGCGACGCTCGAGCAAGGCGTGCGCAAGATCGCCGATGTCGCCGCGTCGCTGGGCGATCTCGGCATCTCCGACCGCTCGATGATCTGGAACAGCGACCTCGCCGAGGCGCTCGAGCTCGACAATCTCGTCGCCCAATCGGTGGTGTCGCTCCATTCGGCGGTCAACCGCCTGGAGAGCCGCGGCGCCCATGCGCGCGAGGACTTCCCCGACCGCGACGATGAGAACTGGATGAAGCACACATTGTCCTGGCGCGACGGCGCCGGCAAGGTGACGCTGGCCTACCGCCCGGTGCACATGTTCACGCTGTCGAACGAGGTCCAGGTCTTCCCGCCCAAGGCGCGGGTGTACTGAGATGGCCGAATTCACCCTGCCCAAGAATTCCAAGGTCGGCACCGGCACGACCTATCCCGCGCCCGCGGACGCCAAGCGCGTGCGCGCATTCAAGATCTATCGCTGGAATCCCGATGACGGCCGCAATCCCCGGCTCGATACCTACGAGGTCGATCTCGACGGCTGCGGGCCGATGGTCCTCGACGCGCTCATCAAGATCAAGAACGAGACCGACACCACCCTCACCTTCCGCCGCTCGTGCCGCGAGGGCATTTGCGGCTCGTGCGCCATGAACATCGACGGCACCAACACGCTCGCCTGTCTCAAGGCGATCGACGACGTCAAGGGCGACGTGCGCATCTATCCGTTGCCCCATCTGCCGGTGGTCAAGGATCTGGTGCCGGACTGCACGCACATCTATGCGCAATACCGCTCGATCCGCCCGTGGCTGATGAGCGACAGCCCGCCGCCGCCCGATCGCGAGCGGTCGCAGTCGGTCGCCGAGCGCGAGCGGCTCGATGGCTTGTGGGAATGCATTCTCTGCTTTTGCTGCACCACGAGCTGTCCCTCGTACTGGTGGAACGGCGAACGCTATCTCGGGCCCGCGATCCTGCTCCAGGCCTATCGCTGGCTCGTCGACAGCCGCGACGAGACGGCCGGCGAGCGCCTCGACCAGCTCGAGGACCCGTTCCGGCTCTATCGCTGCCACACCATCATGAACTGCACCCGCACCTGTCCCAAGGGGCTCAACCCGGCGAAAGCGATCGCCGAGATCAAGAAGATGATGGTGCTGCGGCGCTAGCGCCGCGCCGCCGGCGTCAACCGCCGGCCGTGAACCCGTCCAGGAATTCCCGCACGCACGCGCCGACATCGTCCTGGCCGCTGCCGAGGCTCTGCACGGTGGAGACGTGGTTGTGGCCGCGCATGAAGGCGAATTGCGGCGCCTTGCCGTCGCGCAGCGACACCGCTCGGGCGAGATCGAAGGTCGGCGCGGTCAGCGTGCCCGGATCGTATTCGGCGACGCTGAGGAACAGCGGGACCTTGCTCTTGCCGACATGGGCGAGCGGCGAGCGCGCCTCGTACTGGCTGGCGTCGGCGCCGAAATAGGCGACTTGGTTGGGCGGGGGATTGGCGGCGATGCGATAGGCGCCGCCGCTCATCAGCACCGCGGCCGCAACGCCCGCGCCCGCGCCGCCATGGAACTGCGGGTCGAAGAGATAGCTCGGCGGCGTGGGTCGCGCCCGCCGACTGGCCGAAGAGAAAGACGCGGTTCGGGTCGCCGCCATGGCTCTCGCCCTCGCGCCGCGCCCAGGCGATGGCGCCGCCCACGTCCTGCGGCGCCGGCCGGCCACGGATGGGTCGGCGCGAGACGGTAATTGGCGACGATCGTAAGATAGCCGTGGGTGGCGAAATAGACGCCGAGATTGCCATAGAACGCGCCGTCGGCGTTCTTGTCGCCGCCGACATAGCCGCCGCCGGGGATATAGACCAGGATCGGCAGGCGCCGTCCCTCGGGCCGGTAGAGGTCGAGTTTCTGGCGCGCGTCGCCGCCATAGGCGATGTCGGCGGTGATCGTGACCTGGGCCGCCGACTGGCGCTTGACGAGCGGAAGATAGAGCGCGCGCGTTGCCGCGTTCACCTCGTTGTCGAACTTGGCGCCCATCGCCTTGATCTTCTCCGCCACGCCCGGCGGGAACGCTGTGGCCATGTTGTCTCCTCCTGCGATCGCTTCAAACCGCGATGGTGCCGTCGATCTCGTAGCTGAAGCCGATCGCGGGAATGGTGAGGTGCATCTTGGCGGCGAGCGGCGACCCCTCCTTGATCCGGCCCGCGGCAAGCGCGCCGCGCACCGCCTTTTCGATCTCGCGCTGCGAGGTGACGCCTACCAGCTTCAGGAACTTCCGCAGTTCCATGTTGAACTTGTCCTCGTCCATGGCGCCCTCTCCGTGGCTCGGGTTTTGCAGGCTCGGGTTTTGCCAGATGGATCATTTTCCGCTATGACGGCATTGTCCATGCCCTTGTCGACGCCGCCCGAACCTTTCCGTTCTTCCCTCGCCGCCGACGGACCGCTCGCGCGTTATCGCGCCTGGCGCGATGCCGGCCGGTTGCAGCACGACCCGGCCCAGCAGCTTGCCGCCGAGAAGCTGCAAAGCCTCGCCGCCGCGCTCGCCGCGTACCGGCCGGGCGGAAACGGCGAGGGCGGGCTGTGGGCCCGGCTCGGCCTCGCGGGCGCGCCCGAGCCGCCGCCTCATGGGCTCTATGTCTTCGGCGCGGTCGGCCGCGGCAAGAGCATGCTCATGGACATGTTCTTCCAGGCGGTCCGGGTCGAATTGAAGCGCCGCGTCCATTTCTACGCCTTCATGCAGGAGGTGCACGACCGGCTCCATCGGCGCCGCGCCGCCAAGGGCGATCCGATCGGCCTGGTCGCGCGCGACATCGCCGCCGGCGCGACGCTCTTGTGCTTCGACGAGTTCCAGGTGACCGATATCGCCGACGCGATGATCCTGGGCCGGCTGTTCGCGGCGCTGTTCGAGGCCGGCGTGGTCGTGGTGGCGACGTCTAATCGCGCGCCCGACGATCTGTACAAGGACGGGTTGCAGCGCGAGCGCTTCCTGCCGTTCATCGCGCTCCTCAAGGAAAAGCTCGACGTGCTCGAGCTCGAGGGCGGCCGCGACTGGCGGCTCGCGCGCTTCGCCGGGCGCCAGGTCTATTTCGTGCCGGCCGACGACGGTGCCTATCGCGCGCTCGAACGCGCCTTCGGCGATCTTACCGACAACGGGGCGGCGCCGCGTGCGGTGCTCACGGTCCAGGGCCGGAACCTCGTCGTCCCGCGTGCGGCCAAGGGCGTCGCCTGGTTCGACTTCGACGCGCTCTGCGGCAGCCCGTTGGGTCCGGCGGATTACCTCACCCTGTGCGGGCGCTATCACACCATCGTGCTCGAAGGCATTCCGCGCATGGGGCCCGACCAGCGCAACGAGGCGAAGCGCTTTCACACCTTCATCGACACGCTCTACGAGGCGCACGGCAATCTCGTCGCCTCGGCCGCGGTGCCGCCGCAGGAGCTTTATGCCGAGGGCGACGGCACCTTCGAATTCGCGCGCACGGTCTCGCGCCTCATCGAGATGCAGAGCGACGCATATATCGCCGCGCGGCGGTCGTGAGCCTCAGCCGCAGCGCTTGAATTCCCGGTCGAAGAAGCGCAGCGCCGCGGGCAGCTCCTCGGCCCAGGTCGACCATTCGTGATCGCCGCGGGTCATGCGCATGGATACGTTCATGCCCGCGTCGCGCATGCGCTTGAAGGCGATGAAGGTATCGTCATAGAGCTTGTAGCGGTCCTGGTCGCCGACGGTGAGGAACACCGCCGGCGGGTCTTTCGCGGCGGCGACGGTCTTGATCATCGACAGCGGATTCTCGGCGACGAAGCGGCGCGGATCGAACGGCCGGCCGAAAGCGCCGTTGAAGATGCGGCCGACCCTGTCGCCGGGGGCCGAGGTGTCTGTCATCCCGGCCCAGAGCGCGCCGCTGAACGAGGCTGCCGCGCAATAGCGGAACGGGGTGATGAAGGCGAGCCTGAGCGCCCCGAATCCCCCCATCGACAACCCGGCGATGGCGCGGAAGCGGCGCTCGGGCTCGGTCCGGTAGGTCTTGTCGACATAGGCGACGAGATCCGCGCCGATCGCCGTGCCGTAATTGCCGTCGCCGCCCAGCGCCTTCGAATCGACGTACCAGGAATCGCCGCCGCCGTCCGGCATGATGACGATCATCGGCGCCACCGTGCCGGCGGCGATCATGCGGTCGAGCGTTTCGCGCAGATGCCCGTCATGCAGCCATTCGCCGTGATTGCCGTCCTTGCCGTGCAGCAGATAGAGGGTCGGATAGCGCCGCCCGTCGGCGCCATACCCTGGCGGCAGATAGGCCGAATAGACGAGGTCGCGGCCGAGGGCCGCGCTCGGCGCATGCGCGGATTCGATCACGCGCGATTGCGCGCGCGCCGTTGCCGCAACCGCCAGCAGCAGCGCGGCAGCCGCAAATGCGACGAACCCTCTCATGCCGGCGGGAGGAAGCGGCATGTGCCGTCGCGCTCGATGCGGGGCAGGAGGTCGACCTCCCAGTTGAGGTATTCCTCCATCGCCGCCTTGACGCCGCGCGCGCGCTCATAGGGCTTGAGCCAGAGGTCGATCGGCTCGTCCGCCATGTTGGTCTCGCCGCTCGCGAGCGTGCGGCCGCTCGCCGTCCACGCCGCGGTGCCGCCGGCGAGGAAGCGCACCGGGATAGCGACCAGCGCCGCGGCCTCGGGCGTGGCGAGCGCCGCGATCGTGCCGTCCTCGGAAGTCAGCACCAGCGTGCCGCGTGGCTTTACGCGCGCGAGCGCGCGCTCGAGCCGGGCGCGAATGGCGAACCACGCGCCCTCGATATGACCCTCGCGAAACAAGCGGCTCGAGGCGAGATCGACGACGGTCGCCGCGCCGCGCGCCAGCAGCGCGGCAAGCTGGCGCCGCATCGACCGCCAGCTCGGGCCGCGCCGGGGCGCCGAGCACGACCGGCTTCGGCCACCCGGTCTCGCTTCCCGCCGCGGCGAGGACGTAAACGTCCTTCCAGCCCATCTGCTTCAGCCACGACGCGGTCATCGAAGGCGCGCACCTCGAGCGGATCGACCAGGACCAGCCGCGCGCCCAGCGTGCCGACATACTGGTCGGTCGCCTGCACGAGCTGCCCGCCCGGTGCCGAGATCGCGCCGGGCAGATGGCCCGCCGCGTACTCGCCCGGGTCGCGCACGTCGAAGAGATAGGTGGTCCGTGCCGCGTCGCCCCGGAAGCGCGCCAGCGCCGCTTCGTCGATGCGCTCCGCGCCGAAGCGCTCCGCCACCTTCGCCGCGGCGGCACGGGCCCAGGCCAGCCCCGGCGCCGAGGGCGGCGCGGCGCGGCGGTCCTTGCCGTGATCGGGCGTGAAGCCGGCGAGCGACCAGCCCATCGTGCCGTTCTTGAGCGCCATCACGCGGTTGGGCACGCCGGCATTGATGAGCGACTGCGCGCCGATGATGCTGCGCGTCCGGCCGGCGCAATTGACGACGATGAGCGTCTTGGGATCGGGCGCGAGATCGCGCACGCGCAGCACCAGCTCGGCGCCCGGGACATCGACGCCGGTGGGGATCGAGACGCGCTGGAATTCGTCGAACGGCCGGCTGTCGAGCACGACCACGTCGCCGCGCTCCTCGATCATCCGGTGCAGCGCCTCGGCGGCGATGTGGGGCGTGCCGCAGCGATGCTCGACATATTCGCCGAACGCCTTGCTCGGCACGTTGACGCCGGAGAAGAGCTCGAACCCCGCCGCCGTCCAGGACGCGACGCCGCCCGCCAGCGTCGCCACGTCGCCATAGCCGAAGGCGGCGAGCTTCGCCGCGCCGCGGGCGGCGAGCCCGTCATCGTCGTCGCACAGCACGATCCGCGTCGTCCGCCGCGGCACCAGCGCCGCGAGCCGCAATTCGAGTCGGACTCAGCGGCAGCGCGCGCGCGTGCAGGAGATGCCCCTCCGAGAACGCCAGCTCCTCGCGCAAATCGAGGATCGCCACCTCGCCGCCATCGGCGATCATCGCCCGCACCTCGCCGGGTGCGATCTGCCGTGCCATCGCGTGCGCTCCCTTACGACGCCATTTGCGGCGTCATCTGCGTGACCTTGCCGGTCTCGAGATTGAACATCTGGCGCGTGATGCGGTCGAGATTGGTGCCGGTGACGCGGATGAAGATCGACTTGTCGGGATAGTCGATCGAGTGGATCTTGCCGTCCTGATAGATGCCGGCATGGCCCGGGGTGAGGCGGTACTTGGTGGCGGGCGTCAGTTCCGCCTTGGCGTCGCCCGTATCGACCCGGTTCCACTCGGTCATCTCGGTCCACTGGGTCGCCTGGCCATAGATTGCCCAGGACGCACCGTGGTCATGCGGCGGCGACACCCGCCCCTTGTCGTTGACATGAGCCAGGACCTGGAAGCCGAGCTTGGGGTCCTCGTAGAGCACCGTGAGCCCCGGCTTCGCGTCGGCGCCGCAATGGCGGGCGAGGAATTCCTTTTCGCCCAACAGCCGCTCGAGCTGCTTGCGCACCTGCTCGCGCCCGGCGGGGCCGGGGTCACGCGCCAGAAAGCCGCGGCAGTCGGCGATGAACTGGTCGAGATCGTAGCCCATTCGTTCCTCCTGAGTGCAAGGTTGCGCAATTTTCGCGCATCCGGCGCCGCCGCGCCAGTCCCTAGCGGCGGCAGCGGGGCGCGGGCGCGCTTGCCACCTTGCGTGTTTGCGGCTAAGACGCGGCGCCATGGCGCGCGGCATTCCCTTTGCTTGAGCGGCCCTTCGCTTTAGCGGATTGAGAGGTCTCGATGGCTCGCAACAAAATCGCGCTCATCGGCGCCGGGCAGATCGGCGGCACGCTGGCGCTGCTCGCCGGGATGAAGGAGCTGGGCGATGTCGTGCTGTGCGATGTCGTCGAGGGCATACCGCAGGGCAAGGCGCTCGACCTCGTCCAGGCCTCGCCGGTCGAGGGTTTCGACGCGCAGATCGCCGGCGCCAATGATTATGCCGCGATCGCCGGTGCCGACGTGGTCATCGTCACCGCCGGCGTGCCGCGCAAGCCCGGCATGAGCCGCGACGACCTCATCGGCATCAATGCCAAGATCGTGGCGCAGGTCGGCGCCGCCATCAAGAAGAACGCGCCCAAGGCCTTCGTCATCACCATCACCAATCCGCTCGACGTGATGGTGTGGGTGATGCGCGAGGCGACCGGGCTGCCGCATCACCGCGTCGTCGGCATGGCCGGCGTGCTCGACAGCGCCCGCTTCCGCTATTTCCTGGCTGCCGAGTTCGGCGTCTCGGTCGAGGACGTGACCGCCTTCGTCCTGGGCGGGCACGGCGATTTGATGGTGCCGCTGGTGCGCTATGCGACGGTTGCCGGGATTCCGCTGCCCGATCTCATCAAGATGGGCTGGACCACGCGCGAGCGCGTCGATGCGATCGTGCAGCGTACCCGCGACGGCGGCGGCGAGATCGTCAACCTGCTCAAGACCGGCTCGGCCTTCTATGCCCCGGCCGCGTCGGCGATCGCGATGGCCGAGGCCTATCTTCGCGACAAGAAGCGGGTGCTGCCCTGCGCCGCCTGGCTGACCGGCCAGTACGGGGTGAAGGACCTCTATGTCGGCGTGCCGGTGGTGCTCGGCGCCGACGGGGTCGAGCGGGTGGTCGAGCTGTCGCTCGAAAGCGAGGAACGCGCCGCGTTCGACAAATCCATCGCCGCGGTGCGCAGCCTGTGCGAGGTCGGCCGCCGGCTCCTGGCCGAGGGCGCCAAGGGCTGAGGCCTCGGCCGCCCGCATGGCTTCCCTGCGCCAGTCACAATAGTAACCGGGTTGCAATGGTTCGGGACTAGGAAGATGGCGCGGCGACCCAATCTTTAGGGCGCAACCCCGCCGCCGCGCGCGGCCCGTGCCGCTTTCCTAGGCAGAATCCCATGTCGCGATTGGACGAATCGACGTTTCTCACCGGTATCAACGCGGCCTTCATCGCCGAGCTGCATTCCCGCTATCTCAAGGATCCCGGCGCGGTCGACGAAAGCTGGTGCCGCTTCTTCGCCGAGCTGGGCGATGCGCCCGATGCGGTGTCTGACGAGCTGACCGGGCCCGGCTGGGGCCGCGGTCAGCCCCACATCATCGGCAACGGCGCAGCACCGGCCGCCAACGGCCATGCGGCGGCGCCGGCCGAAGCCGGCAAGGCCGCGCTCAATTCGATCCAGGCGATGAACCTCATCCGCGGCTATCGCGTGCGTGGTCACCTGATCGCCGATCTCGACCCCTTGGGCCTGACCGGGCTCAAATCGCATCCCGACCTCGATCCGGCAACCTACGGCTTCACCGAGGCCGATTACGACCGGCCGATCTTCGTCAACAACCTTCTCGGCTTCACCACCGCGACGCTGCGCCAGATCATAGAGGCGCTGAAGGCGACCTATTGCGGCAAGGTCGGCGTCGAATACATGCACATCCAGGAGCTGGAACAGCGCCGCTGGATCCAGGCGCGGATCGAGGTGCCGCGCAACCAGACCGAATTCACGCCCGAGGGCAAGCGCGCCATCCTCGAACGCCTGACCGCCGCCGAAGACCTCGAGCGTTTCCTCGACCGGCGCTACACCGGCACCAAGCGCTTCGGGCTCGAAGGCGCCGAGGTCCTCATCCCCGCGCTCGAGCAGATCGTCAAGCGCGGCGGGCAGCTCGGCATGAAGGAATTGGTCATCGGCATGCCGCATCGCGGCCGGCTCAATGTCCTCACCAACTTCATGGGCAAGCGCTTCGCCGCCTTGTTCTCGGAATTCCAGGGCAATCCCGCCAATCCCGAGGACGTGCAGGGCTCGGGCGACGTGAAGTACCATCTCGGCACCTCGACCGACCGCGAGATCGGCGACATCAAGATGCACCTGTCGCTGACCGCCAATCCGTCGCATCTCGAGGCGGTGAACCCGGTGGTGCTGGGCAAGGTGCGCGCCAAGCAGCGCCGGCACGGCGACAATGCGCGCGACGCGGTGGTGGGTCTCTTGATGCACGGCGATGCCGCCTTTGCCGGCCAGGGACTGGTGCCGGAATCGCTCGAACTGTCGGAGCTCAAGGGCTATCGCACCGGCGGCACGATCCACGTCATCGTCAACAACCAGATCGGCTTCACCACCAGCCCAGCCCAGGGGCGCTCCGGGCCCTATCCCTCGGACATTGCCAAGGGCGGACAGGCGCCGATCTTCCACGTCAACGGCGACGACGCCGAGGCGGTCGTCCATGTCTCCCGCATCGCCACCGAGTTCCGCCACCGCTTCAAGAAGGACGTGGTGGTGGATATTTTCTGCTATCGCCGCCACGGCCACAACGAGAGCGACGAGCCGGCCTTCACTCAGCCGCTGATGTACCGCGCCA
>CAVRKF010000016.1:0-40120 GCA_963721625.1 uncultured Alphaproteobacteria bacterium | reverse complement strand
TCGACAGCCATCCGACCGTGCGCGAAGTCTATGGGCGCCGCCTCGTCGCCGAGGGGCTGCTCGACGAGGCCGAGGTCGAACGCGTCGCGCGCGACTTCCATGCCCGGCTCGAAGCCGAGTTCGAGGCGGCGAAGAGTTATCGCCCCAACAAGGCGGATTGGCTCGAAGGCGCCTGGACCGGCCTCACGGTAGCCTCGGGCGACGAGCGGCGCGGCGAGACCGCGGTCAACCGCACGCTGCTCGATGAGGTGGGGCGCGCGCTCACGCGGCTTCCCGAGGGCTTCAACCTGAACCGCAAGCTCGTCCGCCAGCTCGAGCAGAAACGCCACGCGATCGAGAGCGGCGAGGGCCTCGACTGGGCCACCGGCGAGGCGCTGGCCATCGGCACGCTCTGCGCCGAAGGAACCTTCGTCCGTCTCAGCGGCCAGGATTGCGGCCGCGGCACGTTCTCGCAGCGCCACGCCGTGCTGGTCGATCAGGAGACCGAGGAGCGCTATGTCCCCTTGAACCATATCCGCCCCGGTCAGGCGCCGCTCGAGGTCATCGACAGCCCGCTCTCCGAGGCCGCGGTGCTCGGCTTCGAATACGGCTACAGCCTCGCCGAGCCGCGGGCTCTCGTCATGTGGGAGGCGCAATTCGGCGACTTCGCCAACGGCGCCCAGGTCATCATCGACCAGTTCATCACCTCGGGCGAGGCGAAATGGCTCCGGATGTCGGGCCTCGTCATGCTGCTGCCGCACGGCTATGAGGGCCAGGGGCCGGAGCATTCCTCGGCCCGGCTCGAGCGCTTCCTCCAGCTCTGCGGCGAGGACAACATCCAGGTCTGCAACCTCACCACCGCCGCCAATTATTTCCACGCGCTGCGGCGCCAGGTGCGGCGCAACTTCCGCAAGCCGCTCATTGTCATGACGCCGAAATCGCTGCTGCGCAGCGCCGAGGTGGCGTCGCGGCTCGCCGACATGGGGCCGGGCTCGTCCTTCCACCGGCTGATCGAGGAAACCGATGCGCTCGCCGATGACGCCAAGGTGCGGCGCGTCGTCCTGTGCAGCGGCAAGGTCTATTTCGACCTGCGCGCGGCGCGGCGCGAGCGCAAGATCGACAACGTCGCGATCTTGCGTCTGGAACAGCTCTATCCGTTCCCGGCGCCCAAGCTGGCGGCGGCGCTGCGGCGCTATCCCAATGCCGAATTGGTGTGGTGCCAGGAGGAACCTGAGAACATGGGCGCGCTGGTCGTTCGTCGACCGCCGCATCGAAAGGACGCTTGCCGGCCTCGAGGCCAAGGCCAAGCGCGCCCGCTATGTCGGCCGCCCCGAGGCCGCCGCCACCGCCACCGGCCTGCTGAAGCGCCACAACGCCGAGCAGGCGCGCATCGTCAACGACGCGCTCGCGGCGGCGTGAGGCCACCGTTTGCGTCGCGCGCGCTCAAAGTGCAAAGCGAGGTTAGACCCGCTACACTCGCTCCGCGTCGCGGACGGGCTGCGCGGCCGCATGAAAATTCACGATCGCTGATGTGAGGAGCGACCCCATGGCAACCGATATCGTGGTGCCCGCGGTCGGCGAGTCCGTGACCGAGGTGACGGTGGCGCGGTGGCTGAAGCACGTGGGCGACGCCATCGCGGTCGACGATCCGCTGGTCGAGCTCGAGACCGACAAGGCGACGCAGGAACTGGCGGCGCAGGAAGCCGGCACGCTCACCGAGATCGTCGCGCCCGAAGGCGCCAATGTGCGGGTCGGCGGCGTTCTCGGCCGCATCGGCGCCGGCGCGGCCAAGGCGGCGCCGGCGAAGCCCGCGTCTGCGCCTGCCGCCAAGCCGCGCCGCGACCCATGCAAGCGCGACGCGGCGGCGCCGAGATGCTCGCCCGTTCCGGCCCGGCGGTGCGCAAGCTCGCCGCCGAGCGCAGCGTCGATGTGGCGCAGATCGCTCCCACCGGCAAGGATGGCCGCCTCACCAAGGCCGACGTGGCGGCCGCGCAACCCGCGCCGGCATCCGCGCCGGCACCGCTGCCCGCGCCGGCCGACGCCAAGGCGCCCACCACGCCGCACCCGCCCGCGCCGGCCGAACAGCGGGTGCGCATGACGCGCCTGCGCCGGCGCATCGCCGAGCGCCTCAAAGAGGCGCAGAACACCGCCGCGATGCTCACCACCTTCAACGAAGCCGACATGACAGAGGTGATGGCGCTGCGCGAACGCTTCCGCGACAGCTTCGAGAAGCAGCACGGCGTGCGGCTGGGCTTCATGTCGTTCTTCGTCAAAGCGGCGATCGCCGCGCTCAAGGAGATTCCCGCGGCCAATGCCGAGATCGACGGCGACGACATCATCTACAAGAACCATTACGACATCGGCGTCGCGGTGGGCGCGGAGCAGGGGCTGGTCGTGCCGGTGCTGCGCGGCGCCGACCGCATGAGCTTCGCCGCGATCGAGAAAGCCGTCGCCGATCTCGGCAAGCGCGTGCGCGAGGGCCGATCGCCCTCGAGGAATTGTCGGGCGGCACCTTCACCATCACCAATGGCGGCGTGTTCGGCTCGCTCATGTCGACGCCGATCCTCAACCCGCCCCAGGCGGCGATCCTCGGCATGCACAAGATCCAGAAGCGGCCGGTGGTGATCGGTGACCGCATCGAGGCGCGGCCCGATGATGTATCTGGCGCTCAGCTACGACCACCGCCTGATCGACGGCCGCGAGGCCGTGACCTTCCTGGTGCGGATCAAGGAATGCATCGAGGAGCCGCAGCGGCTCATGTTCGAGCTGTGAGCGGGCGATGAGCGACAGCGTCGACGTCATCGTCATCGGCGCCGGGCCGGGCGGCTATGTCGCGGCGATCCGCGCGGCCCAGCTCGGCATGAGCGTCGCCTGCATCGACAAGCGCGAGACGCTGGGCGGCACCTGCCTCAATGTCGGCTGCATCCCGTCGAAGGCGCTGCTGCAATCCTCGGAGAAATATGCCGAGACGCGGCACGCCCTGGCGGCGCACGGGATCACCGTCGGCGCGGTCGGGCTCGACCTTCGCGACGATGATGGCGCGCAAGGACAAGGTGGTGGCCGAGAACACGCGCGGCGTCGCCTATCTCTTCCGCAAGAACAAGGTCGAGCACGTGAAGGGCGCGGCGCGCTTCGTTGCCGCCAACAGCGTCGCGGTCGATGGCCGCACGCTCACGGCGCGGCGCGCGGTGATCATCGCGACCGGCTCGGCCAGTGCGCCGCTTTCCGGCGTGCCGGTCGACGAGAAGACCATCCTGTCCTCGACCGGCGCGCTGGCGCTGGCCTCCGTGCCGCGCCGCTTCGCCGTCGTCGGCGGCGGCTATATCGGGCTCGAAATGGGCTCGGTGTGGCAGCGGCTCGGTGCGCAGGTGACGGTCATCGAGTTCCTCGACCGCATCACCCCGGGCATGGACCAGGAGCTGAGCGCGGCGCTGCAGCGCACGCTCACCAAGCAGGGATTCACCTTTCGCCTCGGTTCCAAGGTGATCGAGGCCAAGCGCGGCAAGGACGGCGTCGCGCTCGCGGTCGAGCCGGCCGCCGGCGGCACGCGCGAGACGCTCGAGGCCGATGCGGTGCTGGTCGCGATCGGCCGGCGTCCTTATACCGAAGGGCTCGGCCTCGAAGCGGTCGGCGTCGCGCTCGACAATCGCGGCCGCATCCGCGTCGATGCCGGCTATGCCACGTCGGTACCCGGAATTTATGCCATCGGCGACGTGATCGCCGGGCCAATGCTGGCGCACAAGGCATCGGACGAGGGTGCTGCGCTCGCCGAGATCATCGCCGGCGAGCGGCCGCAGCTCGACTACGACGCGATCCCCGCGGTCGTTTACACCTGGCCCGAGGTCGCCTCGGTCGGCAAGACGGAGGAAGAGCTGAAAGCGGCCGGCGTCGCCTACCGCGTCGGCAAGTTTCCGTTCTCGGCCAACGCCCGCGCCCGCGCCAACGGCGACACCGAAGGCTTCGTCAAGATTCTCGCCGAGACGGGAAGCGACCGCGTGCGCGGCGTGCACATCATCGGCCCCGATGCCGGCACGCTCATCGCCGAGGCCGCGCTCGCCCTCGAATTCGGCGCCAGCGCCGAGGACATCGCCCGCACCTGCCACGCGCATCCCACGCTCAACGAGGCCGTGAAGGAAGCCGCCCTCGCCGCCGAGGGCCGGGCCATCCACATTTAGGATTTTTGCGCATCGACGGCCCTCGCGTCATACCTGACGGCGTTATGGCGAATCGCAACCGGTTCCCGATACTCGATTTCTGTTCGAGCGGACGCTTAGTATTTGCGAAACCATCTTAATCGATGCTAGCCCCCCCCGTGAGTTCCAGCCAACGCGCCGGGTGCGAATCCCTTGCCCTGGAAAAAAACCGATATCATCAACCACCTGGCAGCGGCTGGCGGCTATCACAGCTATCTGGAGATCTGCACGACGAAAACGGGCAACGACTACCAGGAGATCGACCGGTCGAAATTCCCGACCTGTCATCGCCTGATGTTTCGCTGTCCTGACGGCTTCTCCGACGGGCTGGCCGTCGATTTTGCGGTCGCCGGCCTGGACATCAGCCAATGCGTGCGGCAGATCAAGGAGCGGCATCACTCTTACGACGTTATCCTCGTCGATCCCTGGCACGAATATGAGCCATCGTATCGCGCTTTGGAGGCGGCCCTCGATCTGGTCGCCGAGCGGGGTATGATCATCGTCCACGATTGTCTTCCGCCAACGCCGAAACACGCCAGTCCCGATTATGCCCCCGGCCCATGGTGCGGGGTAACTTATAAAGCCTATCTCGACTTCGTCCTGACGCGCGAAGATATCGCTTATTTCACGATAGATGCCGATTTTGGATGCGGCGTCATTCGCAAGGTCGGACTCCGGACGGACACACTATCAGCGCTGGACTCCATCGGCGCCGGTCGCGTCAATGCGCAGGACCGAACCGCGCTCATTGGGAAATGGACGAATCTGGGAGACGATTTCGACGCATCGTATCGCCTGCTCCATGACCACAAGCGCGAGTTACTCAACCTGGTCTCCGTCCGCCAATTCCTGCGTCGGAGCGGCGGACTGACCGTTCGCGCCCTGTTGCGGCGGATTTTTCGCGCACGACGTCACCGTGCGCCGGGCGGATCCTCGACGACATAGGCGTTCCTGTGTCGATGCGGCGGGGGCGACCCCTTTCGAGCGACCGAGGGGCGATCCACCTCTGAACGGCCGTGCGCCCTCAACCCTTCGCGCGCGGATGCGCCTTGTCGTAGACCGCGGCGAGGCGCGCCGCATCGACTGCGGTATAGCGCTGCGTCGTCGACAGGCTGGCGTGGCCGAGCAGTTCCTGGATGGCGCGGAGGTCGCCGCCGCCGGCGAGGAGATGCGTGGCGAAACTGTGGCGCAGCGCATGCGGCGTCGCGCTCTCCGGCAGCGACAGCGCGGCGCGCAGCTTGGCCATCTGGCCCTGCACCAGCCGCGGATGCAGCGGCCTGCCGCGCGCGCCGACGAACAGCGGCCCGTCCGGCGCGAGCTGATGCGGGCAGGCGGCGACATAGTCGCGCAGCGCCGCGGCGACGACGGGAAGCACCGGCACCATCCGCGTCTTGCTGCCCTTGCCGGTGACGGCGAACGCGCCCGCGGCCAGCGGCGCCTCGCGCCGCGTCAGGCCCAGCGCCTCGCCGAGCCGCAGCCCGCAGCCATAGAGCAGCGTGAAGAGCGCGGCATCGCGCAGGCCCTGCCATTGGCCGCGCGCCATGCGGGCGGCCGCGTCGAGCACCGCCGGCCGCGTCCTCGGGCGCGAGCGCCTTCGGCACCGGCACGGCGCGCTTCGGCGTGCGCACCGCCGGCGAGCGCCGGATTGTGGACAAAGCCGCGGCGTTCGAGAAAGCGAAAGAAGCCGCGCACCACCGACATGAAGCGCGCGGCCGAGCTGTGCTGGGCGCCGCGCGCGGCGCGACGGGCCAGCGCCGCGCGGAAATCCGCCGCTGCCAGCCCGGCGAGCGCGGCGAGATCAGGCAGGCCGCCGCGATGGTCGACGAGGAAATCGAGGAAGCTCGCGAGATCGCGGCCATAGGCCGCGCGCGTATGCGGCGAGGCGCGCCGCTCGTCGGCGAGCCAGCTCTCCCACTGCGCGATCGCCCGCGACAGATCGGGCGCGGCGGCGAAGCGGTCGAGCGGGACCGGCGCGGGCACGCCGGGATGGGGTCTCAATCCGGCAGGTCGAGCCATGCCGCGATGGTGATGCCGAGCGCGCGGGCGAGGAAGCCGAGCAGCTCGGTGCCCTGGCCGGGATGGAACTTGCCGGCGCGGCGCGTGCCGATGCACAAGCAGGCCCATCGGCGCCGTCGCGCTGACCGCCAGGCGCAGCAGCGCCGCCGAGCGCACCAGCCCGGCGCCGTCGCCGAACAGCCGCGGATCGCCGGCGATTTCGGCGAACAGCGCGGCTTGCCGGTCGGCGCCCAGCACCGCGTCGACGTCGCCGGCTTCGAGAATCTGCACGCCGTGGCGGCCGAGGCGCGGGCGCGTGGCGCCGAGCTGCTCGACCGCGATCGTCACCACGTCGGCGTCGAGCAGCACGGCGAGATCGGTGGTCACGATCTGGATGAGCTGCTCGAAGCTGTGCGCCGCGAGCAGCGCCAGCACCGCGCCGTGAACGCGGCTTCTGGCTCGCGAGATTGGCGCGCGTGGTCGCGACCAGGCTCTGCTGCTGCGCCTTGAGGCGCGCGATCTCGGCGCGCTGGCGCTCGAGCATGAAATGCTGCATGTCGATGACGGGCTCGCCGCGCCGCATCGCCGGCGGCGTGAGCACGTCGAGAAGCTCGGCATGCTCGACCAGAAAATCGGGATTCTGGCGCAGATAGGCCGCGACTTCGGCGGCGGCCACCGCGCGCGCCGGCAGCGCCGCGCGCGGCGGCTCGATGGCGGACGTCTTGTCCTTGGGGCGATCCAAATCCCGGCTCCGGTTGCTATTCCGCGGCGGCACCGGATTCGCGCCGAGGATCGACTGGCCGGTCTTCGCCCAATCGGCGAGGAAGGCGGCGAGGCCCTTCTCGGTCAGCGGATGGGCGAACATCTGGCGCAGCACGTTGGGCGGCAGCGTGCCGACATGGGCGCCCATCTTCGCCGCCTCGACGACATGGATCGGGATGGCGGATCGAGGCGACCAGCACCTGGTCTTGATGCTCGGGATAATTGCGATAAATCGCCACGATGTCGGCGATCAATTCCATGCCGCTCTGCCGACATCGTCGAGCCGGCCGACGAAGGGCGAAATGAAGGTCGCGCCGGCCTTGGCCGCGAGCAGCGCCTGCGCCGCCGAGAAGCACAAGGTCACGTTGACCATCGTGCCTTCGCTCGCGAGCGCGCGGCACGCCTTGAGCCCGTCCGGCGTCAGCGGCACCTTGACCGTGACATTTTTGGCGATCGCAGTGAGCTTGCGGGCCTTCAGCCAGCATCGTCGCGGTGTCGGTCGCGGTCACTTCGGCGCTGACCGGGCCCGGCACGACGGCGCAGATCTCGCGCGACCACGTCGAGGAATTTGCGCCCGCTCTTCGCGACCAGCGACGGGTTGGTGGTGACGCCGTCGACCAGCCCGGTCGCGGCGAGGTCGCGGATCTCGGCGAGGTCGGCGGTGTCGATGAAGAACTTCATGCGCTTCGTTCCCCGCGACGCGGGCGTCGGCTACAACGGCCGCGTCCTTCGCGCTAAGAGTGTAGCCCATGCCCGACCGCCACGCCAGATGCGCCGCCGCCGCGGCCGCGCGCGTGAGCGTGCTGCTGCCGCTGCCGTTGGCCGGCGCCTACGATTACGCGGCGGGCAGAGCTGGCGCTGCAGCCGGGCGATTTCGTGCGCGTGCCGCTGGGCGGGCGCATCGTCGCCGGCGTGGTCTGGGACGCGGCGACGGGCGGCGTGGCCGCGACCGGAAACTGCGCCGCGTCGTCGAGCCGTCTGCCGGCGCCGCCGCTGCGCGACGGAGCTGCGGCGCTTCGTCGATTGGGTGGCGAATTACACGCTCGCGCCGCCGGGCGCGGTGCTGCGCATGGCGATGAGCGTCCACGACGCGCTGCTGCCGCCGCGCAGCGTCACCGCCTTCGCCTTGAGCGAGGCCGGCCGGGCCGCGCTCGCCGGCGGCGGCGACTCGCTGACGCCGCCGCGCCGCCGCGTGCTCGAGGTGCTGGCCGACGGCCCGCCGCTGCCCGCCGCCGATCTGGCGCGGCAGGCGGCGTGCGGCGCGGGCGTGGTGCGCGCGATGGCGGCGGCCGCGCTGCTCGATGCCGTGGCGCTGCCGCGGCATCTGCCGCCGCCGGCGCCCGACTGGCGCCGGCCCGGCCCGGCGCTCTCGGCGGCGCAGCGCGACGCCGGCCGCCGGGCTCGCCGCGGCGGCCGTCGGGCGGGTTCAGCGTCACGCGTGCTCGACGGCGTCACCGGCTCGGGCAAGACCGAGGTCTATTTCGCGGCGATCGCCGCCGCGCTCGCGCGCGGGCGGCAGGTGCTGGTGCTGCTGCCGGAGATCGCGCTGTCGACGCAATGGCTCGCGCGCTTCGCCGCGCGCTTCGGCGCGGCGCCGGTCGCAATGGCATTCCGATCTCGGCGCCGGCCCAGCGCCGCGAGCGCCTGGCGCGCGGTCGCCGAGGGCGCGGCGCGCGTCGTCGTCGGCGCGCGCTCGGCGCTGTTCCTGCCCTTCGCCGATCTCGGCCTCATCGTCGTCGACGAGGAGCAGGACGCCTCCTTCAAGCAGGAGGACGGCGTCATCTATCACGCGCGCGACATGGCGGTGGTGCGCGCCTCGATCGCCGACGTGCCGATCGTCCTGGTGTCGGCGACGCCGTCGCTCGAGACCACGGCGAATATCGAGCAGGGCCGCTATCGCCATCTCCATCTGCCGGCGCGCCACGGCGCGGCGCGGCTGCCGGAGATCCGCGTCATCGACATGCGGCGCGACGCGGCCCGAGCGCGCCGCGCTTCCTTGCGCCGCCGCTGGTCGCGGCGCTGGCCGAGACGCTCGCGGCGGGCGAGCAGGCGATGCTGTTCCTGAACCGCCGCGGCTATGCGCCGCTGACGCTGTGCCGCGCCTGCGGCCATCGCCTGCAATGTCCCGAACTGCACCGCCTGGCTGGTCGAGCACCGCTTCGTCGGCATGCTGCAATGCCATCATTGCGGCCATGGCGAGCGGCTGCCGCCGCTCTGTCCCGCGTGCGGCGCGCTGGCGCAGCTTCGCGCCCTGCGGCCCCGGCGTCGAGCGGCTGTCGGAGGAGGTGGCGGCGCGCTTTCCCGCGGCGCGGCTGGCGGTGATGGCGAGCGACACGCTGACCGGGCCGCACGCCATCGCCGAGCTGATGAACGCGGTCGAGACGCATCGCATCGACGTGCTCATCGGCACGCAGGTGGTGGCGAAGGGCCATCATTTCCCGCTGCTGACGCTGGTCGGCGTGGTCGATGCCGATCTCGGCCTGGCGGGCGGCGATCTGCGCGCGGCCGAGCGCACGTTCCAGCTGCTTCAATCAGGTCGCGGGCCGCGCCGGCCGCGCCGACCGGCCGGGCCTCGTCTATCTCCAGACCTTCATGCCCGAGCATCCGGTGATGCGCGCGCTGCTGAGCGACGACCGCGACCGCTTCCTCGCGGCCGAAGCGGCGGCGCGCAAGGCAGCGAGGGCCTGCCGCCGTTCGGCCGGCTCGCCGCGCTGATCATCGCCGCGCCCGACGAGGAGAGCGCCGATTTCGCCGCGCGCGCCTTTGCCCGCGCGGCGCCGCAGATGCCGGGGGTCGAGACGCTGGGCCCCGCGCCGGCGCCGCTGGCGGTGCTGCGCGGCCGCCACCGCCGCCGCTTTCTCGTCAAGGCGCGGCGCGGCATCAATCTCCAGGCCGTGCTGCGGCAATGGCTCGCCCGGGTCAAGGTGGCGGGAAACGTGCGCGTCCAGGTCGATATCGACCCCTATAGTTTCCTGTAGAGCGTGCCGTCGCGGTTGCGGCGGCGGTTTGCGTCGGCAAAAATAGGCGGAAATGCGCGGCACGGCGCAGGGCGCGGAGGCGGGGCGGTCATGGCGGTCGGAATGGCGGGGCGATGACCGGCGCGCTCCAATCGGTGCGCGGCATTGCGCTCGAAATCGCGGCGTGCGGCGCGGGGCGGCCGGCGCTGCTGCTTCACGGTTTCCAGAATCTGGACCCCGCGTCGCCGGTCGTCGCGCGTCTTGCCCGCCAGGTGCGGGTGATCGCGCCGTCGCATCCCGGTTTCGGGCGCTCGCCGCGTCCGGACGGGTTTCGAGACCGTCTATGACCTCGTGCATCTCTATCTCGACTTCATGGAGACGCTGCCCGAGGAAAAGATCAGCCTGATCGGATTCTCGTTCGGCGGCTGGCTCGCGGCCGAGATCGCCGCCGCGTGCTGCCACCGCATTGACAAGCTCGTCCTGGTCGATGCGCTCGGCATCAAGATCAGCGGCCGCGAGACGCCGGACATTCTCGACGTCTTCAACACGCTGCCCGACGAGGTCCGGCGCCGCAGCTGGCACGATCCGGCGCGCGCGGCGCCGGATTACGACGCGATGTCGGACGAGGCGATCATGATCCGCGCGCGCAACTGGGACGCGCTCTGCCTCTATGGCTGGCATCCCTACATGTACAATCCCCGGCTCCGCCGCTGGCTCGCGCGCATCGCGGTGCCGACGCTGGTGCTATGGGGTGCGAGCGACGGCATCGTCACGCCCGCCTATGGGCGCGCCTATGCCGGGCTGATACCGGGCGCGCAATTCGCCTTGATCGACGGCGCCGGGCACCATCCCGAGATCGAACGCCCGGAAGCGCTGGCCGAGGCCGTGCTGGGATTTATCGATCGCTGAGGTCGGATTTCGCGGGAGCGCAACGAAGATGGACGCGTGGTGGCAGTGCGAAATCCCTTATCCCTTCGTGCCGCAGGCGGTGCTCGATGCGGCCCCGTCCGTGCGCGCCAGCCTGCCGAACCGCCATTGCGATCCGGCCGTTGCCGCCAACCTGTTCGAGGAGGTCATCGACGAGTTCCTGCTGTGCGACGAACTGGGCATGAACGTGCTGGCGATCGAGCACCATGCCGGGATCAATTCGCTCATCGGCGCCAATCCGCTGCTGGTCGGCATCCTCGCCCGCCAGACCCGCAAGGCCCGCATTCTCAGCCTCGGCACGCTCGTGTCGCTGCGCAAGGACCCGGTGCGCATCGCCGAGGAATACGCGACGGCCGATGTCATCTCGCGCGGCCGGCTCGAGATCGGCTTCGTCAAGTCGGGCGGCACCGAAATGGCGTCCGCCAATGCCAACCCGGTGCACAATGTCGAGCGCTATTGGGAGGCGATCGACCTCATCACCAAGGCGCTTGCCCATCGCGACGGGCCGTTCAGTTGGGAAGGCAAGCATTTCGCTCACCGCCACGTCAATATCTGGCCGCCGCCGTGGCAGCGCCCGCATCCGCGGATGTGGTCGGCGACCGGCGATCCCGAGACCGCGGCCGAGGTCGGACGGCGCGGCCTCGTCCATGTGCTCGTGTTGCGCGGGCCGGAAGGGACGAAGCGGGCCTATGCCGCCCACCGCCAGGCGCGGGCGGAAGCGGGCCTGCCCAAGGTAACGACCGACAATTTCGCCTATGCCGCGCTCGTCTATGTCGGCGACAGCGACGAGGAGGGGTTGCGCGTCGGCGGCCAGCTCCTGTGGTTTCTCAACACCAGCCTCAAATCGGCACCGCAATATTCGAAGTTCCTGCCGGGAGCGGTGCCGCCGCAGGCTGCGCCCGCGCTTTATCGCACGCGGCCCAAGCCGGCGGCGGCGCTCGACCTCGTCAACGCCGAAAAGGGCGTTGCCGCCGCCGGTCAGAACGCGGCGCGGCTGATGTCGATCACGGTGCCGCAGGCGATGGAACAGGGCATCCTGTTCGCCGGCAATCCCGACAGCGTCCATCGCCAGATCATGGAATTCTATGACAAGGTCGGCGGCTTCGGGCATCTCGCGCTGATCGGCCGCTCCGGGTTCATGACCCATGCCGAATTGGTGAAGGGGATCCGGCTCTTCGCCAACGAGGTGCTGCCGCGGCTGCGCGCGGTCGCGCCGGTGACGGTCGATTGAGGCTAAGGCTTAAAGCTCGCGGAACGAGAACGCCGCGATGCGGTCGTCGGTGACCCCGGCGGTTTCCTTGCCCGCTTCGAGCTTGATGATCCGGCCACATTGAACGATCCGGCCCGAGATCACGTCGCCCGCCAGCGTGAACACCGTGAACACGGCGTCGGGATGCTTGTCGTGGGCCCGCTTCAGCCTGTCGCCGACCGCTTCGTCCATGGGCGCTCCCCTTGCACGCGCGCCATTATCCCGTAGCGTCGCAGCCGGCGGAAGGCTATTTCCCTCAAACCGGCAGTTCCCCGACCGCGTGGATGAGCTGGATCGTCAGCGGCGCGTCGCGGCCGCGCACGCGGATCTCGTGGCGAGGCAAATCCGCGAGCGGGACCCCCGCGGTGACGCCGACGAGTTCCGACACCACCGCCTCGCAGGCATACGTCTTGGTCAAGTCCTGCAGCCGGGCCGCGACATGGACGGCGTCGCCGATCGCGGTGAGGAGAAATCGGTCGCGATAGCCGAGTTCGCCGAGGATTACGTTGCCGGCATGAAGGCCGATGCCGATCCCGATCGGGCTCGGCAATTCATCGGCAAGCGTGCGGTTCATCTCGGCGAGGCGGCGGTGGATCGGGCCGGTCGCGGCGAGCGCCCGGCGGCACGCCTCGCGCGGCTCGCAGTCCATGCCGAAGATCGCCATCATGCCGTCGCCCAGGAACTGGTTGGGCGTGCCGCCGACCGCCGCGACCGCGCCGCCCACCGCCTCGAAGAAATGATTGAGTAGGAAGATCACGTCATAGGGCAGCCGCTTTTCCACCAGCGCCGTCGATTTGCGGATGTCGACGAACATGATGGCGACGAAGCGCTCGGTTTCGGCCGCGCCCGCGCTGCGCCGGCGCCGGTCGTCCGCGGCGATGTCGGGCGGCAGCAGCGGCAGTACGGCTATGTCCCGGGTGGGCCGAAGCTGGCAGGCGAGCCGGACATTGCGGGCGGCACGAAAACGGGCGAGGACCGCCGCCTCGTGCTGACTCGGCGGCGGCAGATGATCGAGGCCGCGCAGCACCCGGACGCGGCAGGTCGAACAGCGGCCGCGGCCGCCGCAGATCGAGGCATGCGGAATGTCGGCGCGCCGGCTCGCATCGAGCACGGTAAGACCCTTGGGGATGCGCACGACCGCACCGCCGGGATAGGCGATGCGGACGAAGCCGCGCCGCCGCTCGACCAGCGAGCGCACGCCGCGCGCCGCGAACACCAGGGCGATGATGCCGGCGTAGGCCCAATAAATCGTGAGCTCGATCTTCCAGACTGCCGCCGGGATTGTCGGATCATTGGCGCGCGTCGCTGCAATGAACGCGGCGCGCCATGCCGGATCGTGCGCCAGCACCGCAACCTGCCGCGCGCCTTGCGCGACGCCGAGCAAGGCGAGCGTTGGCAGGAGAACGGCGAAGGCCAGCAGTACCGGCGCCAGCCGGCGATATCCTCGCCGCTGGCGCAGCCAGAAATGCATGCCCATGCAACCATGGGTCCAGGCGACGAGCAGAACCAGGACCTGCCGTTCGCCCCAGAACGGCCGCGCCGTGAAATAGGTCAACAATATCGAGTCGTACCGGCGTTGAACGCCAAAGGCCATATAAACCCAGCGCGCGCCGAGATAGTGGTGGATGAGAAGCGGGACGATCGAGAAGCCCAGAACCAGCCGCACACCTTCGCCCCAGCCCATGCGAAACGACCGCCGCTGGTAAAGCGCCCAGAGCGCGAGTGAAAAATGGGTGAGGAAGGCGGTGTAGAGCACGGTGCCGCCGATGACGCCGTGCCAGATCCATTCGTGGATCTGCGTTCCCCACATCATCGCCTGCAACGAGATGTTGCCGAGCGTATGGTTGAGAAAGTGAAAGGTGAGGTAGGAGAACATCACCCAGCCGGCGGCGAGCCGGAGCCGCCGCACCGTGTAGGGGTCGCGCAGGAACGCGGCCGTCCCCGCGGCACAGCGGTGCCGCGTGATCACCGGGTCCGCATGCCCACGGACATTTTGCGCTGCCACCGCCTCCCCCGCTGCGGCCATAACTGCGGCAGGCTAACACGAAGGCGCGGTGCGAAGCAGTCCGGGCAGCGCCGCATTCACCGGTTGTAAACCCTGTTGCCTTAAGGTTAGGCGCCGTCCCGTTCCTTCCGACACCCGCAACCATGCAGATGCGCCTGAACCTTCGCGTGGCCCGCCGCCGGGGCGGCGAGGCCGCTCCGTCGCTGCTCCGGCGGCTGCGCGTGCTGGGTGCTGCGGCGGCGATCGTCGCCGGTTGCGTGGTCCTGTTCGCGTCCCAGCCGCCCGGCGCGGCGCTCCGGGGCGATCTTGCCGCCGCCGCCGACGCGGTCGCCGCGCTGCCCGCGACAGCGACCGCGCCCGAGGTGACCGCGGCGCTCGCGGCGCCGCTTCGGGGCCGCGCGGTCACGGTCGATGCAGCGCAGTTCCCCGCCATTGTCGGCGTGACCCTTCACGCCCTCGACCGCCAGAGCTGCATCGCCGCGCGCGCGCAGGCGCGACGGCTTGAAGGCACGGTGGTGGTGCAGCTCGACGGCTTTGCCACGGCCGCGGATTGCCGCGCCAGCAACGACATGACTTGGCGCTTCATGCCGTGACGCCGGTGCCTGCCGCCCGCGCGTCGAGCCAGTCGAGCAGCGCCGATCTGAACCGGGTCATGTGCTTGTAGGCGAGAGTCGCTTCGGGCGCGTCGCGCAAGAGCGCGGCCAGCTCGGCCGCGGCGTCGGCGCTGGCGATGGCCGCGTCGAGCGCGGTGATGTAGGTGCGGATGGTGAAGACCACGTGCCCCGTCGCTGGCAGGCGGCGCAGCGTCTGGCGCTCGACCCGCAGCCATAGCGCCGCCCCGGCATTGGCCTCCGTGATCGCGCGCGCCGCGCGCTGCGGCAGCGGCTGGAACGGCGCCGGATCGTCGAGAATGGTCCAGTTGAGCCGCCACGCCGGCTTCTCCGGCTTGAGCCGGGCGAAGAAGCGATCGACGCCCGGCTCGAGCGCGTCGCGATAGCCCGGCACCGGCGCGTGGATGGCGGCGAGGTCGCGGCCGATCTTGTCGCCAAGACGCCAGCGCGAGGGCGCGCACAGCGCGGCGCCGACGAGTCGGTATTTGCCGCCATCGCCGCCCATCAGGCAGAAATCCTCCTGCACCAGCCGGCCGCAGGTTTCGAGCGGGTGCAGCGCGGGATGCGCCACGTCCCAGCTCTCGCCGGTCGCAAGGTTCACAAGGTGTTCGCCGTCGCGGCGAAAGCGGTCGGGATGATGGCGCGGCAGATGATCCGCCAGCAGCGCCAGCAACTCCTCGGCGGCCGCGGCCGCTTCGGGCAGGGCGGCGAAGACCTCGGCATGACGCGCGGCGAACAGCGCGCGCTTGGCGGCGAGGTCGGCGGCGAAGCGATCGTCGATCTCGATCCATCCGCCGGGCGCGAGTTTCATCAGCCCGATCGCCAGGCGGAAGCGCCCGCCCGTCGAACGGCAGATAGGGCGCCGCCCCGCCGCAGGATGCCGCGCGTTCAGCCGAACTGCGCGGCGCCATTGACGATCACGACCTCGCCCGACACATAGCGCGCGGCCTCGGAGATGAGGAAGCAGCCGACCGAGGCGATCTCCTCGGGTTCGGCGAGACGGCCCTGCGGCATGCGCGCCTCGGTGGCGCGGCGTTGTTCCGGCGTATAGGTCGCGATCATCGGCGTATCGGTGACGCCGGGCGCGACCGCGTTGACGCGGATGCCTTGCGGCGTGAGCGCGCGTGCGAGCGAGCGCACCAGCCCGGTGATCGCGGCCTTCGAGGTGACATAGGCCGGGCCGCCATTGCCCGGCGCGCCGCCGATCGAGCCGTTAATCACCGAGGTCGAGGCGCAGAGTACGATCGCGCCCTTGCCGCGCGGCAGCATCGCGCGCGCCGCCGCTTGCGCGATCAGGAACGAGCCGGTGACATTCACGGCCAAGAGGCGGTTCAACTCCGCGGCGCCGAGCTCGTCCCACGAAGCGGTCGAATGGACGGCCGCCCAATGAATGAGCGCGTCGAGCTTGCCGAATCGCGCCACCGCGCGCGCGACCGCGGCGTCACATTCATCGGCGCGGGCGAGATCGGCGGCGACGAGTTCGAGCGACGCCGCCTTGGGCAGGGCCGCCGCGAGCGCCTCGGGCTTCAGGTCGACCGCCGCCACCTCGCGTCCCTCCGCCACGAGCAGGCGCGCGCAGGCCTTGCCGATGCCGCTCGCGGCGCCGGTCACCATCACCGTCTCGGCCATCTATCCCCTCCGCGCGAATGAACGCGAGCTCGCGCCGTCACTTCAGCTTCGAGAAGCTCGTCGGCGCGAGGATCGAGTTGGTGATCGAATTCGACCAGCGGACCGCCGTCCTCGCTCTTGGCGCGCGCGGCGACCCATTCCGGATCGGTCTGGAACGCGGCGAAGCGCCGGGCCCGCTCGTCGAGCGAATCCCATTGCAACATATAGACGAAATCCTGACTGGATTCGCCGATCGCCACCGTCCAATAGCCGACCTGCTGGATCCCGTGCTTCTCGAACAGATGGACGGTGACGTTCTGGAAGCGCTGCACCAGGTGCTGAAGCTTTCCCGGCATGCAGTGATAGACGCGAAGCTCGTGGATCATGGGCGCTCACTCCGGCAAGACCTGCATCGCGATGATCGATGCGCCGTTCCCGCGTGTCAAGGCGGCGTGCCGCATGCGCATGCAGGGACATACGCGCCCTCTTCGACGGCGCATCGGCCTCATGGTAAGCTGGTGGCCACACTGCGTGGGAACGGAGACAGGCATGACGGCTAGAGCGGCGGGGCCGAAATCGAGCATCGAAGACGCGTGGCGCGAGAGCGCCGACAACCTGTTGCTGAACTGCGCCGCGCTGAAGCCGGGCCAGACGGTGCTGGTGATCAACGAGAAGGCGGTCTGGGCGGAGCGGGCAGCGATCGAATTCATCGAGGCGCGGGCGCGTCAATTGGGCGCGAAGGTGCAGAGCGTGTGGACCGGGCGCCCAGCCGGGCCCGATTCCATTCCGGCGGAGCTTTCGGCAGCGATCACCGCCGCCGACATCACCATCTTCAATCACATGATGGGCGCGATGCTGCGCTTCCGGCCGCTCGCCGGCAGCGGCATCCGCGTGCTCAACTACGCCACGACCGGGGCCTTGCTCGCCTCCGATTTCTGCCGCGTCCCCTACGGGGTGTGGATGCGGGCGAGCGCGCTCATCGCCAAGGAATTGAACGCGGCGCGGCGCTGGCGCATCACCTGCCCGCTCGGCAGCGACATCGCCGGCGCGGTGCCCGAGGCCGAGCGCGTGCCGGCCGCGGGCACCAATGCCGACGGGTTCGCGCTGCGCACCTTTCCGATCGGAACGCACCCGCCGAAATCGAGCCTCGCGGCGAGCGGGCGCATCGCCGTGCGCTGGCTCGTCAGCTCCAGCCTGTTCGATATCGGGACCCAGGGATTGCGGCTCGACGACGTCATTCGCCTCGACATCGAAAGCGGCCGCATCCGGCACATCGACGGCGCGGCGCGCACGGTCGCGCAAGCGACGGAATTTCTCGAGGCGATCGGCAAGAAGCGCGGCAAGGAGGGGCTGATCGTCAATTCCTGGCATATCGGCGTCAATCCGCAGGCGTTTTCGCCGTGGCGCGACAGCGACGATCTCGAAGCCTGGATGAACCTCGCGCACAACAATCCGCGCATGCTGCATTTCCACGCCGTCGGCGAGGCCATTCCCGGCGACATCTCGCTGCCGCTCATCGATCCCACCGTCGAAATCGACGGCCGTGCGTTGTGGGAGAAGGGACAATCCATGCTGTTCGAGCAACCTTCGTTCCGCGCGCTTGCCGCGGAAGCGCCGGCGGCCGCACGCGCCTTCGCCCTCAATGCCGCCATCGGCGTCTGATCGCGCCGCCATCTCCCAACGGAGGCTCGCATGGAACTCACCATCGCGCTCAACCGCTACGACCGCCATGTCCCGTTCTTCAACAACACGCTCGCGCCGCCCAAGGGCATCACCCTGAAGCCGCTCGAAGTCGGCGAAAGCGCGGTCTATCGCGACGGCACCGACCGGCACGAGCGCATGCTCAGGCAGCGCGCCTTCGACATCGCCGAAATGTCGCTGTCGATCTTCATCATGGCGGTGGCGCGCGATCCGAACCTGCCGCTCGTCGGCATACCGGTGTTTCCGCGCCGCTTTTTCAGCGCCGGCCAGATCTACGTTTCAGCCGCCTCGGACATCCGGCAGCCCAAGGATCTGGTCGGCCGCCGCGTCGGGCTGCATTCCTTCCAGACCACGTTGTCGGTCCTGGCCAAGGGCGACCTCAAGCTCGATTACGGCGTGGCGTGGGAAAAAATCCATTGGCTGTGCATGCGCAACGAGGTCATTCCGCTCGAGCTCGGCAGCGACGTCACGGTCGAGACGATCGCGCCCGGAAAGGACATCGGCGTGATGCTGTGCGAGGGCGAGATCGACGCGCTCATCTCGCCCCAGCCGCGCCAATCCATGCTGGCGCGGCCGGACCGCTATCGCCGCCTCTTCCCCGATGTCCACGCCGAGGAAATGCGCTATCGCGGCAAATACGCCTTCTATCCGATCATGCATCTCGTGGTGATGAAGCGCGAGCTGGCCGCGGCGCATCCCGAGCTGCCGCGCGCGCTCATGGGCATGTTCGACGAGGCCAGAGGTCTGGCCTACGGCTTTTACGAGGACTCCAACTATTCGCTCATGGTCGATGCGCGCCTCCTCTACGAGCGCCAGCGCGCCGATTTCGGCGCCGATCCCTGGCTCAACGGCTTCACGGCCAACCGCAAGAATCTCGAGCAGTTCATCGGCTATTCGCATGACCAGCGGCTGATCCCGGCGACCTTCCCGGCGGAGCGCCTGTTCCATCCCTCGACGCACGAAAGCTGAGCCCCGGACCACCTGCGGCGGACGGCGCGCGCGCCCCATGCCGGCGGCGCAAGAGAGGTGACGTGAACGCGATCGATCTCGAAGTGATCTATCAGGCGACGCTGCAGATCGCCCGCGAGCTCACGCTCAACATGCTGCGCACCGGCTACTCGACCATCATCAAGGAGAGCCAGGATTTCACCTTCGCCATCTTCGACGCGGCGGGACGAATGGTGGCGCAGGGCATTCCCCAGCCGCTCCATATCGGCCCGCTGGCGGCGCAGGTGGGCGAGATCCGCCGCGTGTTCGCCGGCAGGATCGAGCCGGGCGACACCTTCATCGTCAACCATCCCTACCGCGCCTGCCAGAACCACGCCACCGACATCACCATCATCTCGCCGCTTTTCGCGGACGAGCGCATCGTCGGCTTCATCGGCAACATTGCCCACAAGCCCGATCTCGGCGGCAAGGTTCCCGGCACCAACAGCGGCGACGCCACCGATCTGTTCCAGGAGGGACTGCTCATCCCGCCGTTGAAGCTGGCGCGAGGGGGCGCGCTCAACGACGATCTCCGCGAGATGATCTGCGCCAATACGCGCACGCCCGAGCTGACCTGGGGCGACATCAACGCGCAGATGAATACCAATCTCTACGGCCTGACCAAATTCGCCGAACTGTTCGGCAAATACGGCGTCGCGACGGTGCTCGGCTGCTGGGATGCGTGGATGGCGATCTGCGAGCGCGAATTGCGCCGCGCGATCGCCCAGGTCCCGGACGGGGTCTATGGTCCGGAGACCGACTGGGTCGATGACGACGGCGTCGAACTGGGCCGGCCCTACCGCATTGCTGCCACGCTCGAGGTCACGGGCGACACCTTGCATTTCATCCTCGACAGCGATGCCCAGGCGCGCGGGCCGATCAATCTTCGCCCATGCGTGTCGCGCAACTTCATCGAATGCTGCGTCAAGATCGTGTTCGGGCCGGACCTGCCGGTGAATGACGGGCTGTCGCGGGTGGTGCGCGTCTCCTATCCGCCCGAGGGCTCGCTGCTCAACCCGCGCTATCCCGCGCCGGTGAACATGTATGTGCGGCCGAGCCAGGTGGCGACCTCGGTCGTGGTGCGCGCGCTCGCCCGTGCCGTGCCGGGGCGGGTGCCGGCGCCGGGCAGCGCGTCCGGCGGCTCGATCAGCACCGCCGGCCGCCATCCCGTCACCGGCCGGTGGTATTCGCATTACGAGATCAACACCGGCGGCAGCGGCGCGCGGCCCGATGGCGACGGCGTCAGCGCCATGGACGAACTCGTCGTCAACGTCATGAACACGCCGGTCGAGGCGGTGGAGAGCGAATTCCCGGTGCGGGTCGAGCGTTACGCGCTGGTGCAGGATTCCGCCGGCCCGGGACGGTTCCGCGGCGGCCTCGGGACGCGGCGGGACTGGCGCATCCTGGGCGAAGAATTGGTCATGAACATCCGCTCCGACCGCTTCAAATTCGCCTCGCCGGGCGTGTTCGGCGCGACGCCGGCGCGGCCGTCGCGCGCCGCGCTCAATCCCGGCACCGCCGCGGCGCGGACGCTCACCTCGAAAGTGGCGGGGCTGCGCCTGAAGCGCGGCGATCTTTTGTCGTGGGAGCTGGCGGGCGGCGGCGGCTGGGGCGATCCCTTCACCCGCGATCCGGCGCTGGTGCAGCGCGACGTGCGGCGCGGCTATGTTTCGCTCGAGGCGGCGCGGCGCGATTACGGCGTGGCGCTGGAGCCCGACACGTTCGCCGTCGATGCGGCAGCGACGCGCGCGCTCCGCCAGGCGAGGGAGCCATCGTGAGGCTCCGCGTCGGCATCGATGTCGGCGGCACCTTCACCGATCTCACCGGCTTCGACGAGGCGGCGGGCGCGGTCGCGCTGGTGCGCAAATACCCTTCCGATCCGGCCCGGCCCGGCGCGGTGATGGAGACGATCACCGCCGATCTCGAGGCCGAGTTCGGGCGCGACGCGGTGTCGCTGGTGCTGCACGGCTCGACCGCCGCGCTCAACACGCTGCTCGAGGACAAGGGCGCGCGCGTCGGATTGCTGACCACGGCCGGTTTCCGCGATGTTTACGAGATCGGACGGCAGTGGCGCGGCGAGGACGTGTTCAACTTTTTCGCGCCGCCGCCGCGGATGCTGCTCACGCGCGACCGCATCTTCGAGGTGCGCGAGCGACTCGACCATAGGGGCGACATCGTCGCGCCGCTCGACGAGAGCGACGTCGCCGCCGCGGTGCGTGCGCTCGTCGCCGACGGGGTCGAGGCGATCGCGATCTGCTTCCTCTTCGCCTTCGCCAATCCCGCTCATGAAGAACGGGCGGCGCAGATCGCGCGCGCGATCGCGCCGGGGCTCTATCTCTCGCTGTCGAGCGCCGTCAACCCCGAATGGCGCGAATATGAGCGCACCGCTTCGACCGTGGCGAACGCGGCGATCGGGCCGCCGGTGGCGAAATACCTCGCCGCGATCGAGGGACTGTGCCGGGCGCGCTTCCCGCGGACGCGGGTGCTGATGATGAAGTCCGACGGCGGCGCGGCGAGCGCGCGCATGCTGGCGGACCGCCCGATCCAGACCATGCTGTCGGGGCCGGTAGCGGGGGTGATCGGCAGCCGCTTCCTCGGCGACGTGAAGGGGATCACGAATCTGATCTCGTTCGACACCGGCGGGACCAGCGCCGACATGGCGGTGATCCCCGGCCGGCCGCTCAACAAATCGGCGCTCGTCGTCGGCCGCCATCCGGTGCGCACGCGCGCCGTCGATATCGAGACCATCGGCGCCGGCGGCGGCAGCATCGCCGCGATCGAGCACGGCGCCGTGCTCAAGGTCGGGCCCCAAAGCGCGGGCGCCGATCCCGGCCCGGCGTGTTATGGCAAAGGCGGCGCGGCGACGCTGACCGATGCGCTTGTCGTGCTGGGCCATCTCAATCCGGCGGCGCTGCTCGACGGCGCCATGCCGATCGCGCGCGACAAGGCGCTCGATGCGGTCACGAGCCGCATCGCCCAACCGCTCGGCCTGTCGCCGGTCGCGGCGGCGGCGGGCATCCTGCGCGTGCTCACCACCAACGTCATGGCGGCGATGCGGACGATCTCGGTCGAGCGCGGCTACGACCCGCGCGATTTCACCCTCGTCGCCTTCGGCGGGATGGGGCCGACCATCGCCGGCGCCGTCGCTGCCGAACTTGGCATCGCCCGCATCCTGGTGCCGCGCGATCCCGGCACCTTCAGCGCCTGGGGCATGCTCGTGACCGACGTGCGCCACGAAGAGAGCCGTACCCGCATCACCGCGCTCGACGGCGCCGCCGCGGCGACGCTCGAGGCCGCGTTCCGCGCGCTCGAGGACAAGGCGCTCGCCGAATTGCGGCGCGAAGGCATCGCGCCGGAGGCGCTCGGCACGCTTCGCCATGCCGGCATGCGCTATTGCGGCCAGTCCTACGAGGTCGAGGTGGCGGTGCCGGCGCTCGCCGGCAGCGACGATCTGGCCGTGCTCGCGCGGCGCTTCCACGAGGCGCATCATCGCCGCTACGGCCACATGGCCGAGAGCGAGCCGATCGAGATCGTCAACTTCACCGTCACCGCGGTAGGCGCCATCGCCAAGCCGGCGCTCAAGCGGTTTCCCGCCGCGTCCGCGGCACCGCTGCCGGACGCGACGCGCGCCGTCCATTTCGGGGCCGGCGAAGCGCAGACCGTCCCGGTCTATCGCCGCGCCGCGCTCGGCCCCGGTGCGATGATCGCCGGCCCGGCGATCATCGAGGAAAAGACCTCGACCACCGTGCTCCAGCCCGGCCACCGCGCCCGCGTCGACGAATATCTCAATCTCGAGATCGACGTGCCGGCGCGGTGAGAACGCAAGGGCGCAAAAATCCGCGTCGCGTCAAGCCGGAGTGTTGGCCCATGTCAGTTTCGCATGTCAGTTTCGCGGCGGCGCCGGGGGCGCGTCGGGCAGGGGAATGAACTCGCGGTTGTCGCGATCCGGCAGCTTCATGCGGCCGGCGCGCCAGTCGGCCTTGGCCTGCTCGATCCGTTCCTGCGACGAGGCGACGAAATTCCATTCGATGAAGCGCCGCCCCACCGGCTCGCCGCCGAGCAGCATGAGAACGGCATCCGTCGCGGCGCCGATCCGCGCTGGCCCGGGCGCGAACACCAGCATCTGGCCCGCGGTGAAACGCCGGCCGTCGGCTTCGAGTTCGCCCTGCACGATATAGGCGGCGCGCTCGGGATATTCCGCCGGAAGGGTCAGTGATTTCGCCGCTTCCAACGCGCAATGAGCATAGAAGAGCGGCGCGTGGACGGCGACGGGGGCGCTTGCCCCGAAGGCCTTGCCGGCGAGCAGCCGCGCCCACACGCCATCGCCGCGATGGATCGGCAGGCTGTCGGCGCCGTGATGGGCGAAGGCGGGCGCGCATTCCTCGTCCGCCGCCGGAAGCGCGACCCAGGACTGGATCGCGTGCACCCGGTCGCCGACGGCGCGCGCCTTCTCGAAGCGCTCGGAGTGCGTGATGCCCCTGCCGGCGGTCATCCAGTTCACCTCGCCCGGACGGATCGCCTGCTCGGAGCCGACGCTGTCGCGGTGCATGATCTCGCCCGCGAACAGATAGGTGAGCGTGGACAGCCCGATATGCGGGTGCGGGCGAACGTCGGCGCCGGGCGAGAGGCCCGCCGGCAGGTCGACGGGGCCGAGATGATCGAGGAGGATGAACGGGCCGACCATGCGGCGCGCGGCGAAAGGCAGCACGCGGCCGACCGCGAAGCCGCCGAGGTCGCGCTGCCGCCGGTCGATCACGAGATCGAGCATGTCCGCCTCCTCAGGGTCAGCCGCCAGGTGCACGCTTCATCGCCGGGCGCGGACGCTCTATATCTCGCCCACCGCATCCCGAGAGGGCTCGCATCATGGCCAGCTATGACGTTGCCGTGCTCGTCGGCAGTCTGCGCAAGGACTCCTTCAGCCGCAAGATGGCGCTTGCGCTTGCCAAGCTCGCCGCGCCCGCGCCCGCGCTCGCGCTCGCGCTCGATATCATCGAGATCGGCGATCAGCCGCTCTACAACCAGGATGGCGACGCCAGCCCCCCGCCGCCATGGGTGCGGCTGCGCAACCGCATCAAGGCGGCCGACGCCGTTCTGTTCGTGACGCCCGAATACAACCGCTCGGTTCCGGGCGTGCTCAAGAACGCGATCGACATCGGCTCGCGCCCCTACGGCCAGAGCGCCTGGAACGGGAAGCCCGCGGCGATCGTCAGTGTCTCGCCCGGCGCGATCGGCGGGTTCGGCGCCAACCATCACCTGCGGCAGTCGCTGGTGTTCCTCAACATGCCGGCGATGCCGCAGCCCGAGGCCTATATCGGCGGCGCGGCCGCGCTGTTCGACGCCGACGGCAACATCGCCAACGACGGCACGCGGCAATTCCTGGACGGATTTGTGAAAGCCTTCACCGCCTGGATCGCGGCCAATTCCGCCAAAGGATAGCGCTGTGCGGCGTTACCGCGCTGCCGCCGCGTTGAGCGCGCGCCACACTTTTTCCGCCGTCGCCGGCATCTGCACATAGGGCGCGCCGCGCTGGGCAAGGGCGTTGTTGATGGCGCTCATCACCGCCGGCAGCGCGCCGACCGTGCCGGCCTCGCCCGCGCCCTTGACGCCTAGGGGATTGGTCTTGGTCGGCACCTCGTTGGTGTGCATGTCGATGGCGCAGAGATCGCCGGCGCGCGGCATGGCGTAGTCCATGAACGAGCCGGCCATGACCTGTCCGGACTCGCGATCATAGGTCACGTCCTCCATCAGCGCCTGGCCCACGCCCTGGGCGATGCCGCCATGGACCTGGCCTTCGAGCAACATCGGGTTGATGGCGCGCCCGACCTCGTCGACTGCGACATAGCGCACGATCGCGACCGCGCCGGTGGCCTCGTCGATCTCGACCTCGCACACATGGCAGCCATTGGGGAAGGTCGGCGGGCCGCCGTCATAGGTGCCGCTCTCGTCGAGCCCCGGCTCGATGCTGCGCGGCAGCTTGCCGGCGGCATAGGCGTTCTTCGCCACGTCCTGGAGCGCGACCGAGCGGTCGGTGCCGGCGACCGTGAACCTGCCGTCGGCGAAGGCGAGATCGTGCTCGGCGGTCTCGAGCAGGTGGGCGGCGATCTGCTTGCCCTTGGCGATGATCTTGTCGGCGGCCAGCACCACCGCGCTGCCGCCGCACACCGCCGAGCGCGAGCCGAACGTGCCGGTGCCGATCGAAATCTGGTCGGTGTCGCCGTTCTTGAAGCGGATCACGCCGGGATCGAGGCCGAGCTTGTCGCTCAAGACCTGCTTGAAGGTGGTCGCATGGCCCTGGCCGTGGTCATGCGTTCCCATCAGCAGCGTCAGCGTGCCGCCGGGATCGAAGCGGAGCTGCGGCGTGTTCGAGCATGCCGCCGCTCGAGGCCTCGATCGTGTTGGAGACGCCGATGCCGCGCAGCTTGCCGCGCCGCTTCGCCTCGTCGCGGCGGCGCGCGAAGCCGGCATAATCGGCCAGGCCCAGCGCGTCGTCGAGATTCTTGCGCGAAATCGCCGCTGTCGTAGGTGATAGGCGAGGCCGGTCTTGTAACGGCATCGCGCTCGCCGGAATGGTGTTGCGCCGGCGCAGCTCGACCGCGATCGATGCCGAGCTTCTGCGCGGCGAGATCGACCATGGTCTCGATCACATAGGCGGCCTCGGGCCGACCGGCGCCGCGGTAATGCCCGGTCAGCATGGTGTGTGTCATCACCCCCGCCACCTCGACGTGAATGGCGGGCGTGGTGTAGGTGCCGGCGAGCACGCCGAGATTGACCAGCGGCGGCCCGGCGGCGCGATCGGAGGTGTGATAGGCGCCGATATTGGCCAATGTCTTGACGCGCAGCGCAAGAAAGCGGCCGTTCTTGTCGAGCGCCAGTTCGGCGTCGGTGACGTTGTCGCGCGCCTGCTCGTCGGAGACGAGCCCCTCCGAGCGCTCGGCAATCCATTTCACCGGCCGTCCCAGCAACTTCGCCGCCAGCGCGGTCAGCGGATATTCGTTGTAAAGCGCGCCCTTCATGCCGAAGCCGCCGCCCATGTTGTCGCAGATCACCCGGACCTGCGTCTCCGGCACCTTGAATATCTGGCCGGCGAAGATGCCGCGGGTGCGGTGCGGCGCCTGGACGGTGCAGCGGATGACATAGCGGTCGTCGTGGCGTGTCATATTCGGCGAGGCAGCCGCGCGGCTCCATCGAGTTGGTGGTGATGCGGTTGATCACCATGCGGTGGCGCGACGACATGATCGGCCGTGGCGAAGGCGGCATCGACCGCCGCCTTGTTGCCGAGCTCGTGGAACCAGGCCTGAGTTGTCGGGGCAGTCCGGCCACACCTTGGGCGCGCCCGGCTCGACCGCGCGGTCGGTCGCGACCACCGCCGGCAGCGGCTCGTAATCGACGGCGATGAGCTCCGCCGCGTCCTTGGCCTGCTCGAGCGTCTCGGCGACGACGAAGGCGACGCATTCGCCGACATAGCGCACCCGCTCGCGCGCGAGATGCGGCTGCGGGCGATGAAGCCGGGCGAGCCGTCGCGGCGCTTGCGCGGCACGCGCGGGCTCTGGCGGCCGAGCGCCAGCGACCTCCTTGTCAGTCGCCGGTGAGGACCAACAGCACGCCCGGCGCCGCCCGCGCCGCGCCCGCGTCGATGGCACGGATCAGCGCGTGCGGATGCGGCGAGCGCAGCACGAACGCGCGCGCCTGGCCCGGCGCGCGCGCATCCTCGACATAGCGCCCCGCGCCGCGCAGCAGATAGGGGTCTTCCTCGCGCGGTACCGGCTGTCCGATCCCAAACTGGCCCATGGCGTCCCTTCCCTCGATGGCCTTGTCGCGCGCTTCCTCGATCCGAAAACCCGCCGGCGCAAAACGGCGCCGTCACGCCTTGAGCGCGGCGTCGATGAAGCGATTGGTGTAGAGCGTCGTCGGGTCCTTGATGTCGCCCATGCCGGCTGTCGCGCAGGGTCGCCACGCCCGCCGTCCAGCGCGCCGGATTGTTACGCAGCAGGTTCGCCTTGCCGTCGGCGAGCCATAACTGCGTCATCGTCGCCTGCTGCACGGCGACCACGCGCGTCATGTCAGCGAGGCCGGGAATGTCGAAGTCCTTTTGCGCGCGCGCGAAGATCGGCGCGAGCGGCTTGGCGAGAAGCTCGTCCACCGACGCCTTCATCGCCTTGCAAGAAGCGCAGCACGACGTCGGGCTTGGCGGCGATCAGCGGCGCAGTGGTGAGATAGACCTGGCCCGGCATCGGCGCGTCGCGGTCAGTGCTCCAATAGACGATCGGCGTGCCTCCGCGCTCGATCGCCACCACGGTATTGAGCGAGGCAATGAAGCAGTCGATGCGGCCGCGCTTGACGAATTCGACCGCGCCCGGATTGTCGCCCACGGCCTCGCGCTTGGCGTCGTCCTTGCCCAGACCGGCCTTGTGCAGGATGAGGTCGAGCAGCATCTCGGTGCTGCCGCCGACCGAGACGATGCCGACCGTCTTGCCCTTGAGGTCCGCCGCGGTTCGCACCGGCTTGTCCTTGAGGCTGATGACCTGGAAGGTCGAGCCTTGGCAGATCGTCGCGACCGATACCAACGGCACCTTCTGCTTGATGACGGCGTTCATCTGGTCGAGTGCCGCGACGCGGCCGAACCCGGCATCGCCCGCGATCATCTGCTGCATCTCGACCGCCGTTCCGTGCGCGCCGATGACGCTGGCGTCGAGCCCCTGCCTTGGCGAAGTGGCCGCCGGAATAGGCGTTCATGATCTCGATGAAATTCGGCAGGAGGCCGAAACCGGTGAGCACCGTGATCTTGTCGGCGGCGCGCGCGCGGCCGATGAAGGCAGGCGCGCCGGCGGCAAGCCGCGGCGGCGGCGAGAAACGCGCGTCTTGTCTTCATCTAGTCTCCCTCAGGTGCCGGGATCGACGCCCGACGACTGGTGCCAGGGAATGAGCAGCCGGCGCAGCAGCCCGACGGCAAAATAGAAGATGAAGCCGAGGATGGTCATGTGAATCATGACCGCGAACAGGCCGTCGGTCTCGAATGCGTTCATCTTGGAGATGAGCAGATAGCCGAGGCCGCTATTGCCGCCGAGATACTCGCCGACGATGGCGCCGATGATGGCGAGGACGACGCCGATCTCCATCCCGGTGAGGATATAGGGCAGCGAGCTCGGCAGCTCGAGCCGCCAGAACACGGCGAGGCGCGAGGAATTGAGGCTGGTCATCACGTCGCGGTGGCTCGCTTCGACCGACTTCACGCCCAGCACCGTGTTGGTCAGGATCGGGAAGAAGGCCAGGACCGCCGACACGATCACCTTGCTGGTGATGCCGAAGCCGAACCACACGACGAAGAGCGGGACGAACGCCACCTTGGGCACGACCTGGATCGCGACGATGAACGGGTTGAGCGTCATCTCGAGCCAGCGGATGCGGCCGATGAGCACGCCGAGGCCGACGCCGACGAAGAGGCCCCAGGCGAATCCCACCAGCCGTCTCGTACACCGTGTCCCGGCATGGCCCCAGGCGCGGCGGCGATCGCAGCAGGTCGAGCCACGCCTTCCACACCGCCAGCGGGCGACGGCAGGATGAAGGCCGAGATGTGCGTCTCGCGCGACATAAAGCTGCCAGCACAGGACGAAGGCAAAGCGAGGACCGGCGTCGAGATCCACGGCAATCCGTTGCTGCGGCTGCGCCGGGCAGGGCTGACGGGGGCGGCGGTATCCGTCATGGCGTCATCCTTCACGAGATCGCGACGAGGCGGTGGCGCAGTTCGGTGACGATGCGCTGGAACTCGAGCGAAGCCTGCACGTCGAGCGAGCGCGGCCGCGCGAACGCGACCGCGACGACGGTGTCGATCCGCCCCGGCCGCGGCGACAGCAGCACGACGCGGTCGGCGAGGAACACCGCCTCGCCGATCGAATGCGTGACCAGGAGGACGGTCTTGCCGCGTCTCCATCCAGATGCGCTGCAGCTCGATGTTCATCTGGTCGCGCGTCATCGCGTCGAGCGCGCCGAACGGCTCGTCCATCAGGAGGATGTCGGGATTGTAGGACAGCGCGCGGGCGATCGCCGCGCGCTGGCGCATGCCGCCCGACAGCTCGCGCGGCCAGCGCTTCTCGAACCCGGCGATGCCGACGAGCTGCATCAGCTCGCGCGCCCGCGCCTGCCGCTCCGCCTTGGGCGCGCCCTTGCATCTCGAGCGGCAGCGTGATGTTGCCCTCGATCGTGAGCCACGGGAAGAGATTGGCGTCCTGGAAGACGATGCCCATGCCGGCGACCGACATCGCTCTGGCGCGTGCCGTTGCGCCCAGAGCTCGCGGCCGAGCACGCGCACCATCGCCCTTGGTCGGCTGCGTCAGGCCGGCGACGATGCGCAGCAGCGTGGTCTTGCCGCAGCCCGACGGCCCGAGCAGCACGACCATCTCGCCGGTCGCCGACCGCGAGGTCCGTCGGCGCCAGCGCGTGCACCGGCTCGTCTTGCGTCTTGAACCATTTGTCGACGCCGGCCAGCACGATCGCCGGCGCCGCGGCGGCCAGCGCGGTCGCGAACCGCCATCATCGCCCCATCATGGGACGGCCATGTCGTCATTTGCCAACCCCGGCCGCGGCATCATTCCTGGTCCTCGACGGCGCGCACCGGCGTGTTGGGCGCGACGTCGCCGCGCCGGCGCTGGCGATAGGATTTGCTGCGGCTCGGCCCAGTCGCCGCGCGTCGCCTGCGTCGCGTTCGCGTCCCACGTCCTCGGTCCAGTCGCCCAGCGAATAGCCGTACCACGGCGCCTCGCGGCCGCAGCTTCGGCAGGCCCAGCCGTTCCCACAGCGCCTTGGCGTTCTCCATGAATTCGCGCTTGGGCAGCGCCACCGGCGGCATCTTGTGCTTCATCGTCGCATCGATCAGGAGCGCCGATTTCGATCTCCTGCTCGCCCTCGGTGCGCGGCCCGTGCCCGGCCTCGCGCTAACGGCACGATGTGCATGTCGGTCGCGGGATTGCAGCGGTACGACATCGCCCAGAACACCGCATCGGCATTGTCGGGATCGATGTCCTCGTCGATGGCGATGACGAACTTGCCGATCGCCGCCTGCAGCGTGATCGTGCCGCGCAGCGCGCGCCAGATCTCGCTCCCGCGCGGCGCCGCGCGCGAATTGGAGAAAGACGAAGCGGCGCAGGTTGGTCAGCGGCTCGTGCAGCGCGACGCGGCGGAGCTGCGTCGATGCCGAGCCGGTCGCGCAGATGGGCGAGGAACATCGGCTCGTAGGCCAGGCGCTTCACCACGCTCGATTCGCTCGGCGTCACCTGCGAGATGATCGAGGTCAGGATCGCATCCCGCCGCCGCGTGATCGCGGTGACCTCGCACGACGGTGTTGTAGTCCTCGAGCGCGACATAGCCGTGCGATTCGCCGAACGGTCCTTCCGGCTCGAGATAATCGGTATCGACGCTGCGCCCTCGATCACCAGCTCCGCCTCGGCCGGCACGAGGAGATCGACGGTGCGGCCGCGCACGACGTTGATCGGGCCCCCGGCGAGCCCGCCCGCGACGCCAGCTCGTCGAGATCGAGCCGAGTTTCTGCGGACCCTGGAACGCCACCAGCGGCGGGCAGCCGACGACGATCGCGACCGGCATGGGCTCGCCGCGGGCGCGGTATTTGCGCCAATGCTCGAGCCCGCCGGCGCGGATGTTGGCGAGCATCATCATGCCGAGCCGCGTCGGCGCCTTGAGCATGCCGCGATAAGTGCCGAAATTCTGCACGCGGCTGTCGGGGTCGCGGGTGATGACGCCGGTCGCGGTGAGATAGGGCGCGGCGTCGAAGCCCGGCGTCGAGATCGGGATCGGCAGCGATGCCGAGGCCCGTGGCCCGGTCCGTCGAGCGCCGCGCCCGTCATCGACGACCTCTTGGCAGGGCGCCTGGTGACGACGCGCGGCGGCACCGGATGGGCGATCGCGCGCTCCCAGGCCGGGCCGATCTCGGCGAGCGTCGCCACGTTCATGCCGATGCGGTAGATCTCGGCGGTGCCGGCATAGGCGCCGATCACGACCGGCAAATCGTAGCGCCGCCCCTTGGTGTCGACGATGTTGGTGAAGAGAAACGCCTTGCGGTCCTTCTCGGCGATGCCGCCGCGGAACTGCCAGCGCACCAGCGGATGCATCTCCGTGTCCTTGTTCACGGGCGCGTCGATGCGATAGAGCAGCCCGGCGCGATCGAGCCGGTCGAGATGCTCGTGCAGATCGGCATAGGCGCGCGCTGGCGCTAGCGTCCGCCATCTTTCCTCCCTGGCGTGCCGTGAAGGGCGGATCGAACCGCGCCGCCGCTGCCGTGTCAATGACGGGATGCACGCCACGCCCTTGTCACCGCACGCATCGCTCCCTAAAGTCGCGCGTGTCATGAAGATCGAAAACGGTTTCGACGTGCCCTTGCCGCCCGCGGAAGCGTGGCGCGTGCTGCTCGACATCGCGCGCGTGGCGCCGTGCCTGCCGGGCGCGGAGCTGCTCGAGATCGATCGATGCCGATACCTACAAGGGCCGCGTGGCGGTGCGGCTCGGCCCGGTCGCGGTGAGCTTCGTCGGCACGGCGCGCTTCGAGGAGCGCGACGTGGCCGGGCGCCGCGTCCGCGTCAAAGCCAGCGGCACCGAGGCCAAGGGACGCGGCGGGGCGCAGGCCATGGTCGAGTTCACGCTCGTCGCAGACCGCGCCGCGCACCACCCGCGTCGCCATCGTCACCGACCTCGCGCTCAACGGCGCGGTCGCGCAATATGGCCGCGGCAGCGCGATGATCGCCGACATGGCGCAGCAGATGGTGAACCGCTTCGCTGAAAACCTCAAAGTCCAGATCGAGGGCAGCGAGGCGGAGCGCGCCGCCGCCGCCGCCGCCGCGCAGCAGGGCGTTTCGGGCTTCGCGCTATTCTTCGGCGCGCTGTGGCGTGCGTTGCGGCGCCTCGTCGGCGCCGGCGCGGCGCGCGCGGGAGAGTGAGATGGGCGTGCGCGCGATCGGCGCCCGGGTGCAGCGCACCGAGGACCCGCCGCTGCTCACCGGCCGGGGGCAGTTCGTCGACGACATTCATCTGCCGCAAATGCTGCACGCCGCGTTTGTCAGGGCGAGCATCGCGCATGCCAAGCTGCGTGCGATCGACACCGCCGCCGCGTGCGGCATGGCGGGCGTCCATGCCATCCTTACCGCCGCCGACATGCCCGAGCGGATGCGCACGTCGCGCCTGCCGATGCTGATGCCCAATCCGGCGATCACGGATCTTGCCACGCAATACTGCCTCGCGGCTGACGAGGTTTGCTATGTCGGCGAGGCGATCGCCATCGTCGTCGCCGACAGCCGCCCGCTCGCCGAGGATGCGGCGGCGGCGGTCATCGTCGATTACGAGCCGCTCGAAGCGGTCAGCGACTGCCGCGACGCAGTCGCCCCGGGCGCGCCGCGCGCCCATGCCGAGGCCGGCGCCAATGTCGCCGCGTCCTTCGCCGCCGCCTATGGCGATGTCGAAGCCGCGTTTGCCGCGGCGGCGCATGTCGTCCGCGAGACCATGTGGCAGCATCGCGGCTGCGGCCATGCGCTCGAATGCCGCGCCGTGCTCGCGCGCGGCGATCCCGCGGACGGCATGCTCACGGTGTGGTCGGCAACCCAGACGCCGCATCTCGGCCGCTCCACGCTCGCCGATCTTCTGGGCCGCGATCCCGAGACCATCCGCGTCATCGCCCCCGATGTCGGCGGCGGGTTCGGGCCGAAGGCGGTGTTTTATGCCGAGGACGCGGTCGTCGCCGCGGCGGCGCTGCGTCTCGGCCGGCCGGTCAAGTGGACCGAGGACCGGCGCGAACATTTCCTCGCCGCGACGCAGGAGCGCGACCAGTACTGGACGCTCGAACTGGCGGTCGATCGCGACGGCAGGCTGTGCGGCCTGCGCGGCACCATGCTGCACGATACCGGCGCCTATGTGCCGTGGGGCATCATCATGCCGTTCATCGCCGCGGTGACGGTGCCGGGCCCTTATGTGCTGCCGGCCTATCGCCTCGACGTGACCGTCGCTTATACCAACAAGGTGCCGACCACGCCGGTGCGCGGGGCGGGACGGCCGCAGGCGGTCTTCGCCATGGAGCGCATGCTCGACCGTGCGGCGCAGGCGCTGGGGATCGATCCGGCCGAGATCAGCCGCCGCAATTTCATCGCGCCGACACAGATGCCCTATGCCGTCGGCCTCACCTTCCGCGACGGCAAGCCGGTGGTCTATGACAGCGGCGACTACCCGGCCTGCCAGGCCCTGGCGCTGGCACGGGCGCGCTATGACGAATTCCCCGCGCGCCAGGCGGCGGCGCGCCGGCACGGCCGCCATATCGGCATCGGGCTCGCCAACTATGTCGAGGGCACCGGGCTCGGGCCGTTCGAGGGCGTGACCGTGCGGGTGCTGCAGAACGGCCGCATCGCGGTGCGCTCGGGCGCGGCGCCGCAGGGGCAGGGGCACAAGACCACGCTCGCGCAGATCTGCGCCGAGCGCCTCAATCAGCCGCTCGAGCGCTTCCAGGTGACGGTCGGCGACACCGGCGCCATCGCCATGGGCGTCGGCACTTTCGCCAGCCGCATCACCGCCAATGCCGGGCCGTCGGCGCTCATCGCCGCCGACAGCGTGCGCGGCCAGATCCTGGCGCTGGCGGCGCGCATCCTGGAAACCGACGCGGCCGCGCTGACGCTCGAGGACGGCCGCGTCGAGGCCACTCTTGGCAACCGCCGCTTCATCGGCCTCGACGAGCTGGCGCGGTACGCCCAGGGCATGCCCGGATTCTCGTTTCCGGCCGGGCAGGGCGCGCGGGCTCGAGCACACCGCCTATTTCGCGCCGAGCCAGGCCGCCTATTGCAATGGCTGCCACGTCGTCGAGGTCGAGGTCGATATCGGCACCGGCGCGGTCAGCATTCTCAATTACGTCGTCGCGCATGACAGCGGCACGCTGGTCAATCCGCTGATCGTCGATGGCCAGATCCAGGGCGCGGTCGCGCACGGCATCGGCAACGCGCTCTATGAATGGATGGCCTATGACGCGGCGGCGCAGCCGCTGACCACGACTTTCGCCGACTATCTCCTGCCCGGCGCGACCGAGGTGCCGCATATCGACGCCACCCATCTCGAGACGCCGTCGCCGCTCAATCCCCTGGGCGCCAAGGGCGCGGGCGAGGGCGGCACCATTCCCGCCGCCGCGGCGATCGCCGCCGCGGTCGAGAACGCGCTCGCGCCCTTCGGCGTGCGCATCGCCATGGCGCCGATCACGCCGGCGGCGCTGGTCGCGCTGCTGCGCGCGAGCCCGGCCTGGCGCGAAGTGGCGTGAATCACCGGAACAGATCGGGCGGATCGGCGCGGTGCGCCGGCACGAGGTCGTGCGCGGTGACGCCGACGAGGCGAAGAAGCCGCCGTCGAGGTGCCGCGCCAGCACCGGGCGCACGGTGGCGAGGATGGTCTCGGCGCGCAGCGTCGGGTCGCGCGGGCGGCAGGCATGGGTGCTGGTGCGCCGGTCGTCGCGGCGCAGCTTGAGGGTGAGCGCGGCGGCGGCGAGGCCGGCGCGTTCGAGCCGCTCGGCGACGCGGCGGCAGAGCCGCTCCAGCTCCGGCTCGATCTCGGCGAGCTGGCGCAGGTCGCGCTCGAAGGTGCGCTCGGCGCCGATCGTCACCGCGCGCTGCCGGCCGCTTCCCACCGGCCGCGCGTCCGCGCCCGCGGCATAGCGCTTGAGCCGCTGTCCCCAGCGGCCGAAACGATGCACCAGCTCGTCCTCGTTGGCGGCGCCGAGATCGGCGACGGTGTGGAACCCCAGGGCTTCGAGCCGCGCCGCCGTGACCGGCCCGACGCCGGGCAGCACGCGCACCTTGATCGGCGCCAGCACGGCCTCGGCATCGCCGTCGCCGATGACGCGAAACCCGCGCGGCTTGCCGAGATCGCTCGCCACCTTGGCCAGCATCTTGTTGGGCGCGAGCCCGATCGACACGGTGACGCCGACCCGCCGCTCCACCAGGAGCGCGAGCCGCGCCAGCGTCCGCGCCGGCGGCTCGGTCGCGCCGGCATCGTTCAGATCGAGATAGGCCTCGTCGATCGACACCGGCTCGACCCGCGCCGCCGTCGCTTCCATCAGCTCGCGGATGCGGCGCGATGCCTGGCGGTACTTCTCCATGTCCGGGCGGATCACGGTGGCGTCGGGACAGAGCCGCATCGCCTGCGCCATCGGCAAGGCCGAGCGCACGCCGAACCGGCGCGCGACATAGCACGCGGTCAGAACCACGCCGCGCAGGCTGCCGCCGACGATCACCGGCCGGTCGGCCAATTCCGGCCGGTCGCGCTTCTCGACGCTGGCATAGAACGCGTCGCAATCGACATGCGCGACGGCGAGAAGCGCGAGCTCGGGATGATCGACGATGCGGGTCGAGCCGCACCCGGCGCAGCGCGGCTGCGGCTGCGGCTGCGGCTGCGGCTGGTCGAGCCGGCCGCAATCGCGGCAGAGGCGGGTCGGCGCCGCCGCCATCACCCGGCGCCGAGCTTCGCCAGGAGGCGCTTCAACCGCGGCGTCGCCTCGAGCGCGCGGCGCAGCGCGGCAAGATCGCGCGCGTCGATGATGAGGGGCGAGCGCTGGAACCGGCCGTGATGGTCGTAATGGCAGAAGCGGATCTCCTGGGTCCCGGCCGCTGCGCCCTCGGTGAATTCGAGGAGCTGAATGGTGGGGCGGTGATGGGCCGTCACGATCTGCGCCTCCTCGACGATGACGCCGCTGCCCCAATGCAGCGCGAAGGTCTTGGGTTTCTCCGGCGTGTTGCGCATGCGCGGCCTCCGCCGCCATACTACCCCGCCCGCGCCCGCGCTAGAATTCCGGCGCGGGAACGATGCGGCGAGGAAGCGAATGTCGATGAGCGCCGAACACGTGCGCGAGCTGGTGCGTCCGGGGCGCGTGCACCGCTCGCTTTATAGCGATCCCGCGATCTTCGCGCTCGAGATGGAGCGCATCTTCGGCCGCGCCTGGGTCTATGTCGGCCATGACAGCCAGGTGCCCGCGCCGGGCGATTACATTGCCACGCGCATCGGCCGGAAGCCGCTCCTGATGGTGCGGCACCGCGACGGCACGGTGCGCGTCCTGCACAACCAGTGCGCCCATCGCGGCGCCATGGTGGTGGCCGCCGAGCGCGGCCATGCCGAGGATTTCCGCTGCTGCTATCACGGCTGGACCTATCACACCGACGGCAGACTCAAATCCGCGCCGCTGCTCAACGCCTATCCGCCCGATTTCGATGCCGCCGATCCGGCGCTGGCGATGCTGCCGGTGGCGCGGCTCGAGCGCTATCGCGGCTTCGTCTTCGCCAGCCTCGCCGCCGACGGCCCGGACCTTGCCACCTATCTCGGGGCGATGACGGCGTCGTTCGACGACATGATCGACCGCGCGCCCGACGGCGTGATCGAGATCGCGGGCGGCGTGTTCAAGCACGCCTATAACGGCAATTGGAAGCTCTATCTCGAGAATCTCTGCGACGCCGCCCATCCGCTCTTCGTCCATCAATCCTCGATCGAGGCGGCGGCCGCGCAATCGGACGACGCCGCCAGCGACGGCTCGGGCGAGGTCGCGGTGCGCCAGATGCGGCAGAACGGCGCACCCTACAGCTTCTGGGAATCGCAGGTCGGGATCTGGGCCTGCGCCAACGGCCATTCCTATCTCGGCGATTATCACGACGACGCCAAGCTGGTGGCGGCGCTCGAGGACCCGGTGTTCCGCGACTACATCGCCGCGCTCGAGGCAAAGCAGGGGCCCGAGCGGACGCGGCAAATCCTCGCGGTGCGGCGCTGGAACAGCAACGTCTATCCCAATCTCTCGTTCATGAGCCAATTCCAGCAGCTCCGCGTCGTCCATCCGGTGGCGCCCGATCGCACCGTCGTTTACACCTATTGCTTCAAGCTCAAGGGCGCGCCGCCGTCGTTGTTCTCCCGCGCCATCGCCTTCGCCAACGTGGTGAACGGTACCGGCTCGCCGGTGCTGACCGACGATCTCGAGACCTATGACCGGATCGGCTTCGGCCTCGAAAGCGCCGGCGCGGCGTGGCTGCAGATCGGCCGCGGCTTCGCCAGCGACGAGGATGACGGTGCGGGCGGCCGCCGCGGCCGCAATTCGACCAGCGAGATCCATATCCGCAACATGTTCGACGCCTGGCTCGGCTACATGACGGAGCGCACCGCGCCGTGAGCGAAGGCCGCCTGCCGCCGGGACTCGCCGAGGCCGAGGCTTTCCTGCGCTACGAGGCGCGGCTCCTCGACGACGCGCGCTTCGCGGAATGGCTCGCGCTGTTCACGGCGGATGCGTGGTACTGGGTTCCCTCGCAGCCGGACCAGGCAAGCCCGCACGACACGGTCTCGCTCATCTATGACGACCGGCGCCTGTTGGAGACGCGGGTGCGCCGCCTCGGCAATCCGCATATCCACGCGCAGACGCCGCCCGCGCGGGCAAGCCGCATCGTCGCCGACGTGACGCTCGAAGCGTGCGAGCCCGAAGCGGCGGCGATCGTCACCCGCTCCAAGCTGCTGATGGTCGAATTCCGCCGCGACCGCCAGCGCCTCTTCGCCGGCACCAGCCGCCATCGCCTCGTCGCGGGCGCGGCCGGCATGCGCATTGCCTGGAAGCGGGTGGATCTGGTCGATTGCGAGGGCGAACTCGAAGGCCTGGTGCTGCCGCTTTAGCGCCGGAACGGGTCGACCAGCGCCGCGGCGACGAGGGCATCGAGGTCGAACGTGAGCGCGAGCTCTGCCAGGAGTGCGGCATCCGAAACGTCGCCGGCGTTGGACGGCAAGTCTTGCGTCGTGTGCTGCGGCGGAACGGCGGCAGCGGCAGCCCGCGACGGTGTCATGGCGGCGGCTCCAACGACAGGGTGGTCGAACATGGCGTTCCTCAAGCCGGCGAATTCCGGAATTGTGCCTAAGGTCCTCTACGGATCGCCGGCCGCGATGGATCGCCGGGGACGCGCTGGGCGCGCTTTGCCAGGCGGTGAAGGGCGCCGCTATCGATGATGTGGCCGTCGGGGTCGTACACGCGGATGGCGCGCTGGCCCCAGGGCAGTTCGCGCAGCTTCTGCGCTACCTTCACGCCGTCGCCGTGCATCACCACATTGACGTCGAGGCCGAGCAGATCCTCGTAGAAGCGGCGCGATGCCGCGAGGTCGCGGACATAGGCGGCGGGTCCGCTCGCGTCCCAATGCGGTGGGGCGCGCCAGCAATCGCCGCCCCGGCTCGGTCAGCCTGAGCAGCGGCGAGGCGCGGTGATCGAGATTGGCCGCATACGAAGCCAGCCCTGCGGCGACGAGGCGATCGGCGATCTTCTGCACGTTCTGGCGAGACACGCCGAGCCGGCGGGCGATCTGCGGCACCGTCTTCGTGTCGCGGTCGGCGGCGGCGCTCAACACCTGACAACGCGCCTGCGTCTGTCCGACCACCGCGGCTGCCGCATCGCCGCGCCGCCGGAACGTGCCGGCCAGCTCATAAATGTCGGCGATGACCAGTGACAGGAGATTGGCTCCGGCAGCGTTCATCTCAAGAGGATGTCATAACGACAATAGATTGTCAGTTATTTCGACGCTTGTGACGCGCCGGCATCGCCGATGGCGCGACGCCGGTTTGCGGCCGCGGCGAAATCATGCTAGGTCGCGCCTCTGCGCCCTCGCCGCATCGCGGCTCCGCTCGGCTCTTACGCCCGTGGCGCGTGGACTCCGAATTAGCAAAGGAATTCAGTGTGATGCCCGCCTATCAATACATTTATGTGATACTGATACAAATATAAGATACTGATATAAAACGAACTATCATAAGAAAATCTCCTGGACAACGTCTGGACGCCATAGGAGTATCAGCGCCTTACAGCGACGGCCTGGACAGAATCTGGACAGACGAGCCCCTCATGCCCGCTCAAGTGGACGCTCAGGAGCTGAAAACCGGCCTCACCATCTTCCGCCGCGCCGACGTCAAGCACCGGAACTGGTACTGCCGGATCAAGCTGCCCGACGAGGACCGCTACAAGACGCTCTCCCTCAAAACCCCGGACATCAACGTGGCGCGCGACAAGGCGTTCGAGCAGGACGCCGACGTGCGCTTCCGGATCAAGCACGAGATTCCCGTCTTCAACAAAGCCTTCAGCCAGGTCGCGCAGGAATTCTCGGCCTTCCAGAAGGAGCGCTCGGAGGCGGGCCAGATCACCCATCACCGCTGGCGCGTGATGGATTCCCACATCCGCACGCAGCTCAATCGCTATGTCGGCACCGTCCAGATCACGCAGCTCGCGCGAAGACCGGTGGAAGAGCTACCCGATCTGGCGGCAGAAGAACGGCAAGGGCCGCTCGGGCGGGCGGGTGAGCGACGGCACCATCCGCGACGAGATGAACACCTTCCGCTCGATCATGGGCTTTGCCGCGGGCAAGAACTACGTCCGCGACAGCCAGGTCTTCCATGGCCGCTGCCCCTCGGCAAGGCCCGCCGCGAGGAGTTCACGCCGCAGGAATACCGCAAACTCCACAGCTTCGCGCGCAGATGGATCAAGCAGGCGCGCAACGCCCTCGGCACATGGTATCGCACGATGGCCTACAACTTCGTGCTCATCATGACCAACACCGGCATGCGGCCGTCGGAGGCGCGGAATCTGCGCTGGCGCGACGTGGCGACGCAGACGGACAAGCAAGGCCGCCCTTCGTCCGCCTGAACGTGCGGGGAAAGGGCAAGTTCCGCACGCTCGTCGCGGCGAGCAACGTCGCCGACATACCTCGACCGCATCCGGGAAGTCAGCAAGGCACACCGGACCTGACGATTTCGTCTTCGTGACCGAAGAAGGCAAGATGGCGCGCACGCTCTATTACTCGCTGATCGAACGCCTGCTGATCGAACTCAGGCTTGCAGAAAAGCTCTTCGGGCAGCCGGCGCAGCACCTATTGCTTCCGGCACACCTATGCGACCTTCCGGCTGACCGAGGGCGTTGACGTGTATTTTCTCGCCAAGCAGATGGGCACATCGGTCAAGATGATCGAGGATCACTACGGCCATGTCACGCCGGTCAAGAATGCCGACGCATTCTTCAGGGTTTACCGGGTTGGGAGCCGATCGCCGCTGCGCCGCAGGAGGCGCGCTGATAGCGCGACTATCGGCTCCCTCTTTTTGGCCGCGGGCCTGTAGGCGAAAAGCGG
>CAVRKF010000015.1:0-41138 GCA_963721625.1 uncultured Alphaproteobacteria bacterium | reverse complement strand
AAATTTCATTTTGGCTGCGCAAGTGGAGGAAATAACATGCAACTCAACGAGCGGTTCGTAGTTAGCTATTCGAGCGCCGGGAAACAGATGGCGGTACCATTCGCTGATGTTGACGATGCGCTAAAATTTGGATTCGCCGCCGAGGGTCACTGTCACCCGGTGAAAGTTGTTGGCACGCTATACGATTTAGTCCTCTACGATTTAGCACGGTCACCTTGGCAGCGTCGATAATCATCGGCGTCTATGTGTTAGTCGTCATTGTAATAGTCGGCTTACGGTTGGTCGCGCGCCATCGCGGCACGAAAATCCCAAGCACCACCCCCCTCGGAAAATCTGTTGCGATGATCTCACAACGAAGGTCGAGCGATTGGTGAAGGTCGCATGGGGCGTTCGCGAAGACTCGCGAACGTTGATCTCGTTCTCAGTGCCGAGATGGCCGCTCGGATCGCCCCACGAGAAGAATTCATTAGACTTCTGCTCGATCATTCAAGGCGGGTCGCGCCCGGATTCTCGGTGCCTATATTGGCCCCGCGCGTAGTCGTCGAGGCCCTACCCACGGCGGCAGGCACGTTTGTTGTACAGGACGGTTGGGTGAAGATATCAGTCGGAACGGATTTTCTTCTCGATGCGAAATCGGCTCGTGCAATTCTATGTCATGAGATTTGCCACTATATACTTGAAGCGAAAGGGGCTGAGAATCGACCACGCGAGAAAGCGAACGATTGACCGATGTTGCAATGTTTGTCTCGGTTTTGGAGACATATTTTTGGCAGGGTATCGTCGTGAGGTGGAGGTAAATTACCGCCCCGGACATAGGTTGGGGTATTTGAGTGATGCTGAGTATCAGTACGTCAACAGCTTGGTGATTGATCTCCGGTCATCCGGAAGGATTTAACCTACGGAATTTGCGGAGCTTGAAAAACGGTATAAGGCAACAATTTTCGATGCCGGTGCGAGAAAGCGGCTGCTTGACCATGAGCGTTCAAAATATCCTGGGCAACCAGAATCCGAATTGATCCGTCGTGTTCTGGACGCCTACGAGCGTGATCGCAGATGAAAAAGGACTGAACATGCGGGGCCATGCGCGTACCGCTGTTGCGACGGTGGCACAGATCAGACACTTGAGTGTTCCGCGATGCCAAGGGTACCGAAGGGTAGGGCCGCGATGCGTCGGCCTCAACTGTTGGATTCGCCTATCAGGACATTTTTTTGAATTGATCCACGACACAGCAGCGGTGGCGCTTGAATTGCCACTTCGCAGCCGCTATGTCAGGCGTGCCCTGCCCGCGTTGCGAGTCGCCTCCTCCATGCAGGCCGCCATCGTCATCTTTCCCGGCTCCAATCGCGAGCAGGACGTCGTCGATGCGCTTCACCGCTGCGCCGGCACGAAGCCGCTCACGGTCTGGCACCGCGACAGCGACGCTGCCCGACGTCGATCTCATCGTCATTCCCGGCGGCTTCGCCTATGGCGATTATCTGCGCTGCGGCGCCATGGCGGCGCATTCGCCGATCATGCGCGAGGTCAAGGCGCGCGCGCGCCGCGCGGCACGCCGGTGCTCGGCATCTGCAACGGCTTCCAGATCCTGACCGAGGCGGGCATGCTGCCGGGCGCGCTCCTCGCCAACCAGACGCTGCAGTTCCACTGCAAGGACGTGCATCTGCGCGTCGAGACCGAGCGACAGCATCTTCACCGCGGCTATCGCGGCGGGCCAGGTGATCCGCGTGCCGGTGGCGCATCACGACGGCAATTACTTCGCCGACGCCGCGACGCTCGACCGGCTCGAAGGCGAGGGCCGCGTCGCCTTCCGCTATTGCGCGCCCGACGGCACGCGTGACCGAGGCGGGCAACGACAACGGCTCGGCGCGCAACATCGCCGGCGTGCTCGACGAGAAGAAGACGCGTGCTCGGCCTCATGCCGCATCCCGAGGACGCGACCGATCCGCTCCTCGGCGCGACCGACGGACGCGCTTTCTTCGCCGGGCCTGGTCGAGGCGCTTGTCTTGAGCGCGATCGCGCCGGCGATCGTCGCGCAGCACGGGCTTTCCGCCGAGGAATATGGCGCGCGCCGTCGCCATCCTGGGACGCGAGCCCAACCTCACCGAGCTCGGCATCTTCTCGGTGATGTGGAGCGAGCACTGCTCCTACAAATCCTCGCGCAAATGGCTGCGGCGCCTGCCGACCGCAGGGCCGCGCGTCATCTGCGGGCCGGGCGAGAATGCCGGCGTCATCGATATCGGCGACGGCGAGGCCGCCGTGTTCAAGATCGAGAGCCACAACCACCCCTCCTTCATCGAGCCCTATCAGGGCGCCGCGACCGGCGTCGGCGGCATCCTGCGCGATGTCTTCACCATGGGCGCGCGGCCGATCGCCAATCTCAACGCGCTGCGCTTCGGCAGCCCCGATCACCCGAAGACGCGCCATCTCGTCGCCGGCGTCGTCGCCGGCATCGGCGGCTACGGCAATTGCGTCGGCGTGCCGACGGTCGGCGGCGAATGCAATTTCCATCCCGCCTACAACGGCAACATCCTCGTCAACGCGATGACGGTGGGGATCGCCGATGCACGGCCGCATCTTCTATTCGGCCGCCGCCGGGCCCGGCAATCCGGTGATCTATGTCGGCGCCAAGACCGGCCGCGACGGCATTCACGGCGCCACCATGGCCTCGGCCGAGTTCAGCGCCGACGCCGAAGCCAAGCGCCCGACCGTCCAGGTCGGCGATCCCTTCACCGAGAAGCTGCTGATCGAGGCCTGCCTCGAGCTGATGGCGGGCGACGCGATCGTCGCGATCCAGGACATGGGCGCGGCCGGCCTGACCTCGTCCTCGGTCGAGATGGCCGGCAAGGGCGGGCTCGGCATCGCGCTCGATCTCGACCGCGTGCCGGTGCGCGAGGCCGCACATGACCGCCTACGAGATCATGCTCTCCGAGAGCCAGGAGCGCATGCTGATGATCCTGAAGCCCGAGCGCGAGGACGCAGGCGCGGCGCATCTTCGAGAAATGGGAGCTCGATTTCGCGGTCATCGGCCGCGTCACCGACACCGGCCGCCTCGTGCTGCGCATGGGCGGCGCGGTCGTCGCCGACATGCCGGTGGGCCCGCTCGTCACCGCGGCGCCGCTCTATGACCGGCCCTGGGTCGCCGCCCCCGCCCGGCCCGAGATCGCCGCGGCGGACCTGCCCGAGCGCGATCCGATCGCTGCGCTGCAGCATCCTCGTCGGCTGTCCCGACCTCGCCTCCAAGCGCTGGATCTGGGAGCAATACGACCATCTGGTGATGGGCCAGACGGTGCAGCGGCCGGGCGGCGACGCCGCGGTGGTGCGCATCCCCGGCCGGCGCAAGGCGCTGGCGCTTTCGACCGACTGCACGCCGCGCTATTGCCACGCCGATGCGCGCGCGCGGCGGCGCGCAGGCGGTGGCCGAGAGCTGGCGCAACCTCACCGCCGTCGGCGCCACGCCGCTCGCCATCACCGACAACATGAATTTCGGCAATCCCGAGCGGCCGGAGATCATGGGCCAGTTCGTGCCGGCCATCGAGGGCATGCGCGAGGCCTGCCTTGCGCTCGACTATCCCGTCGTCTCCGGCAATGTATCGCTCTACAACGAGACCGACGGCAGTCGGCATCTGGCCGACGCCGGTGATCGGCGGCGTCGGGCTCGTCGCCGATGCCGCCAACGCCGTCAGCCTCGCCCTCAAGCGGCCCGGCGAGACGCTGCTCCTGGTCGGCGAGACGCTGGGCCATCTCGGCGCCTCGCTCTATCTGCGCGAGGTGCTGGGGCGCGAGGAGGGCGCGCCGCCGCCGGTCGATCTCGCCGCCGAGCGCCGCCAACGGCGATTTCGTCCGCGCCATGATCGCCGCCGGCCAGGTCAGCGCCTGCCATGATGTGTCGGATGGCGGGCCTGCTGGTCGCGGTCGCCGAGATGGCGATGGCGGGAGGCATGGGCGCCGCCGTCGCGGTGCCCGCCGGACCGGCCGCCGGCGCTCTCTTCGGCGAGGACCAGGCGCGCTATGTGCTGGCCACCGCCGTGCCGGAGGCGGTGATGGCGGCGGCGGCCGGGCGCGGGGTGCCGGTCCAGCGCCTCGGCGAAACCGGCGGCGCCGCGTTGACAGTGGCGGGCGCCGGTGCCATATCGATGCTCGGAGTTGCGGCAGATCAACGAGGCATGGCTGCCGGACTACATGGCGGCCGGGTGACCGCGCCGGAGGCGCGCGATGGCGATCGATGCGGGGACGATCGAGAGGCTCATCAAGGAGGGGCTTCCCGACGCGCGCGTCACGATCGAGGATTTGCGCGGCGACGGCGACCATTACGCCGCCCATGTCGTTTCCGCCGCTTTCAAGGGCAAGAGCCGCGTCCAGCAGCACCAGATGGTCTATCAAGCGCTCCAGGGGCGGATGGGCAACGAGCTGCACGCGCTCGCCCTGCAGACCAGCTCGCCCGAGGATTAACCAAAGGAACCACCCATGGCCGACGCCACCGTCATCGATCGCATCAAGCAGGACATCACCGACAATCCCGTCGTGCTCTACATGAAGGGGACGCCGGTCTTCCCGCAATGCGGCTTCTCCGCCGCGGTGGTGCAGATCCTCACCCACATGGGCGTCAAGTTCAAAGGCATCGACGTCCTCACCGACCCGGCGATCCGCCAGGGGATCAAGGATTTCTCGAACTGGCCGACCATTCCCCAGCTCTACGTCAAGGGCGAGTTCGTCGGCGGCTGCGACATCATCCGCGAGATGTTCGAGTCGGGCGAACTCCAGGACTATCTCAGCGAAAAGGGCATCGCCGCCCGCACCTGACGCGGCTTTAGACGGCGGGGAGCTTGGCCGCGGCCTTGACCCGCCATTCCGCGATCGGCTGGAAGCGCGGGTTGTTGCGGTTGTGCTCGACAGTCGCGCGCTTGATCTCGTCCTCGGAAAGGCTCAGATCGAGCGGGCCCGCCATGGGCTGGCCGACATACCAGGGCAAGTCCCAACGGAATTCGATTCTGTTGCCTTCGGGATCGAGCGAATAGACCGAGAGCCACGAACCGTGCGTCACGGTATTGATGCCGGTCACGCCGAGATCGCCGAGTCTCTGATGGTGCGCCTGCAGCGCCTTGTATGTCGGAAGGCGAAAGCAGACGTGATTGAGGGCGCCGCCACCCGGCTCGCCCGCGCGTCCGCCCATCAAGGCGAGCTGATGATGCTCGGCCTCGGGATCGAAGGTCAGGAAGCAGATGTCGTTGCCGCCGATATTGCCGATATCGGAGATCTGGAAACCGAGCGTCTTGGTGTAGAACGCCAACATCCCTTGGAAGTCGAAACAGTTGATGACCACATGACTGATGGCTGCCCGGCCGTTCGCCATGATCTGCATGTCCTTCCGCGGGAATTGTCGAAGCGACTGATGTTGGAGATGGTATCGAGCCGCGGCGATTGCGGCAAGCCGGGTCCGCGCCCTCACCCGGCAGCGAAGCGAAACGCCGCCATGCTCAGGCTTGCGAGGGTGAAGCCGTCATAGATGCGCGCGCCGCGCGCGCCCTCGCCGGCCGCGCCATAGGCGACGAAGAGCGGCAGGAAATGCTCGGGCGACGGGTGCGCGAAGCGGGCGTGCGGTGCCGTCCGGTGCCAATCGATCAGCTCTTCCTCGCGCCCTTGGGCGAGCGCTGCCGCCAGCCATTCATCGAAATCGCGCGCCCACGCGGGTGCCGCCCCGCCGTCGCGGACGACCGTCCGCAGGTTGTGGGTGGCGCCGCCGCTCGCCAGGATCAGCACGTCTTCCTGGCGCAGCGGCGCCAATGCCCGGCCGAGCGCCACATGCCAGCGCGCGTCGCGGCCGGGCTGCACCGAGAGTTGCGTCACCGGAATTCCCGCCGGGTAGAACGAGCGAAGCGGCACCCATGCGCCGTGGTCGAGACCGTAATCCGGGTCGATTGCGGCGGCGATGCCGGCAGCGCCGAGCAGCGCCGCGACCCGCTGCGCCAGCGCCGGCGCCCCCGGGAGTTCGGATAGGACTGGCGGTAGAGCGGCTCGGGAAAACCGTAGAAGTCGTGGATCGTCGCCGGCCGTGCCGCGCCGCCCACGGCGGGCATCTCGGTGCACCAATGCGCCGAGACGCACAGAACCGCGCCGGGCTGCGGCAGCGCGCGGCCGAGCCCCGCCCAGAACGCGCCCGCCGGCCCCGGATCGAGCGCCAGCATCGGCGAGCCGTGCGAGACGAAGAAACTGTCGAACGTGGTCGTCATGACGCTTTCACCTTCACTTGCCCCGCCCGCGGCGGGGTGATGAGGACGCGGTCGACGCGGCGACCGTCCATGTTCACGACCTCGAAGCCGAAGCCTTCGACCGCGACGCGGTCGCCGACCGCGGGAATGCGGTTGATGCGCGCCATCATGAAGCCGCCGAGCGTGTGGAAGTCGCCGCTCGTCGGCACCGGGAAGCGCGGGCAGGCCGGTGAGATCCCTGACCTCGTCGATCGCCATCATGCCGTCGACGAGGAACGAGCCGTCCTCGCGCCGCACCACCGCGGGGCTGCCGGTCTCGCCCGGCTCGGCGATGTCGCCGACCAGCGATTGCAGGATGTCGTGGAGCGTGACGACGCCCTGGAAATCGCCGTATTCGTCGACCACCAGCGCCATCGGCTCGCCGCGCTGCTTGAAGATCTCGAGCGCGCGCAGCGCCGTCACGGTCTTCGGGCAGATAAAGCGGCGGCTGCACCGCGCCCTTGAGGTCGAAGGGGCGGCCGGCGAGCATCGCCGCCAGCAAATCCTTCACCTGCACGACCCCGACGACCTGCTGCGATCCGCCCTCGACCACGGGAAAGCGCGAATAGGCGCTGTCGCGGATCTTGCGGCGGTTTTCCTCCTCGCTGTCGGTGAGGTCGAGCCATTCGACCTGGGTGCGCGGCGTCATCATGCCGCTCATCGCGCCGGTCGCCGAGCCGCAGCGCCATCTGCACGATCGCGGTCTCGGCCGCTTCGAAATGCCCCGCGGCGGTGGCCTCGCGCAGCATGAGGCCGATCTCTTCCTCGGTCACGGGCGCGGGTTCGGCCGCGCGCAGCGGCAACAGCGCGCAGCACCAGGCCGCTCGACGCGCTCAGCAGCCATTCGACCGGCCCCAAGAGCCGCGCCATCGTCCGCAACGGCCGCGCCAGGCGCTCCGCGATCTGCTCCGGCCGGCCGAGCGCGATGCGCTTGGGCACCAGTTCGCCCAGGATCAGCGTCAGGATAGGAGATGGCGATCACCACCACCGCGAAGCTGACCGAGCTGCGCATAGGCGTCCCAGCCCGGCAACGTGCGCAGCCACGCCGCCAGCGTATCGGCGAGCGTCGCGCCGCCGAAAACGCTGGCGAGCACGCCGATCACGGTGATGCCGATCTGCACCGTAGACAGGAAGCGCCCGGGATCGCGCTTCAGCTCGAGCGCCACCCGCGCGCCGCTGCGCGCCCAGCTCGGCGGCGTGCTGCAGCCGGGCCTTGCGCGACGAGATGACCGCCATCTCCGCCATCGCGAAGAAGCCGTTGAGCAGGATCAGGACGAGAACGACGGCGAGTTGCAGCCACAGCATGGCGGCCCCCGGCAAGCGCTGAGATGCCCCCCTTAGACCAGGTGAGCCGGCGGCGGAAGGGACCGGTCGCGGCTCAGCGCGAGTAGAACTCGACCACGAGGTTCGGCTCCATCGGCACCGGATAGGGCACGTCGGCGAGCTTGGGCGCGCGCACGAAGCGCCCCTTCATCGCGTCGTGATCGACCTCGAGATAATCGGGCACGTCGCGCTCGGTCGATCTGCGTGGCCTCGAGCACGACGGCGAGTCTGCTTCGACCTTGTCGCGCAGCTCGATCGTGTCGCCGTCCTTGACCAGATAGGACGGAATGTTGACGCGCTTGCCGTTGACGCGGATATGGCCGTGATTGACGAACTGGCGCGCGGCGAAGGGCGTCGGCGCGAACTTCATGCGGTAGACGACGGCGTCGAGCCGGCGCTCCAGGAGCGCGATCAGATTGTCGCCGGTGTCGCCCTTGCGGCGCCGCGCCTCCTCGTAGATGCGGCGGAACTGGCGCTCGCCGATATTGCCGTAATAGCCCTTGAGCTTCTGCTTGGCCATGAGCTGCGTGCCGAAGTCCGACGGCTTCTTGCGGCGCTGCCCGTGCTGGCCCGGACCATAGTCGCGGTTGTGGTTGAGGGGGCTCTTGACGCGGCCCCAGAGATTGACGCCGAGGCGGCGGTTGATCTTGTATTTCGACCCTTCGCGATTGACGCTCATCGCTGACCCGCATGTTGTTGTCCCAATAGTCCCGCCCCGATCGGGCAGGCGGGGCGCAAGCGCCCGCATTCTTGGGAATGAAACGCGTGACTATAGGGGCGCGAGGGACGATGTCAATCGCCCCTGGCGGCGCCTCCGCGTCCGCCGGCGCGGGCCGGCGAAGGCGGTCACGACGCCGTGCAGCGTGCGCAGCTCCTGCTCGGTGCAGTCGCGCGCGCTGGAACAGGTTGCGCAGATTGCGCACCATGCTCGGGCGCTTCTCGGCGTTGCGCATGAAGCCGTTGCGGTCGAGCTCCTCCTCCAGATGCTCGAAGAAGCGCGATGAGCTGCTCCTTGGTCGCCGGGCGCGAATGGCCGGTGGCGAGCTGCGACGGCGGCGTCTCGTCGCCGGCGGTGAACCACTCGTAGCCGATCGAGCAGCACCGCCTGCGCCAGGTTGAGCGAGGAGAAGGCCGGGTTGAGCGGCACGGTCAGCACCGTGTCGGCGAGCGCGATATGCTCGTTCAGGAGCCCGGTGCGCTCGGGCCCGAACAGGATGCCGCAACTCTCGCTCCGCCGCCATCAGCCGCGAATCTCGGCCGCGGCCTGGCGCGGCGTCAGGATGCGCTTCACCATGTAGCGGTCGCGCGCGGTCGTGGCATAGACATGGCGCAGCTCGGCGATCGCCTCCTCGGACTCGGTCGAAGAGCCGCGCCTTGTCGAGCACGATGTCGGCGCCGCTCGCCGCCGACGCGGCCTTGGCATTGGGCCAGCCGTCGCGCGGCTTGACCAGGCGCAGATCGGTGAGGCCGCAATTGTACATGGCGCGCGCCGCGGTGCCGATATTCTCGCCGAGCTGCGGCTCGACCAGGATGATGGCGGGTCCGCCGGACAGCGTCGCGCGGCGGCGGTCGGTGCCGGCCATCGGTCAGGCGCGCCGGCCGGCGCGCCACAGCTTGTAGGTCAGGCTGTCGTGCAGCGCGTTGTAGGAGGCGTCGATGATGTTGGTCGAGACGCCGACCGTCGACCAGACCGTCGCCGTCCTCGTCCGCGGTCTCGATCATCACCCGCGTCACCGCGCCGGTGCGCGTCCTGCGGCGTCAGGATGCGCACCTTGTAGTCGGTGAGGCGGATGTCGTCGAGCTCGGGGAAGGCTCGGTCAGCGCCTTGCGCAGCGCCGCGTCGAGCGCGTTGACCGGGCCGTTGCCCTCGGCGACGGTCATCGCCTGCTTGCCGCCGACCTCGACCTTGATGGTCGCCTCCGACAGCGTGACCAGCTCGCCCTTGGCGTTCCAGCGCCGCTCGTCGAGGACGCGGAAGCTCTGCAGCCGGAAATATTCCGGCACGCGCGCCGAGCGTGCGCCGCGCCAGCAGCTCGAAGCTCGCCTCGGCGCCGTCATAGGCATAGCCCGCGAATTCGCGCGCCTTCACCTCGTCGAGCAGCGGCGCCGAGCTTGGGATGGTCGGGCGCCGACCGCGATGCCGATCTCGCGCAGCCGCGCCAGGAGATTGGAGCGGCCCGCCTGGTCGGAGACGACGATGTGGCGGCGGTTGCCGACCAGCGCCGGGTCGATGTGCTCGTAGGAGCGCGGGTCCTTCTCCACCGCCGAGACATGCAGCCCGCCCTTGTGGGCGAAGGCGGCCTCGCCGACATAGGGCGCGTGGCGGTCGGGCGCGCGGTTGAGGCGCTCGTCGAGGAAGCGCGAGACATGGGTGAGCCGCGCAGCCCCGCCTCGTCCGACGCCGGTCGCATAGCCCATCTTGAGCATCAGCGTCGGGATGAGCGTGATGAGATTGGCATTGCCGCAGCGCTCGCCCAGGCCGTTGAGCGTGCCCTGGACCTGGCGCGCGCCGGCCCGCACCGCGGCGAGCGAGTTGGCGACCGCGTTGCCGGTGTCGTTGTGGCAATGGATGCCGAGCCGGTCGCGGCGGGATCGTGCGCGCGACCTCGCCGACGATGCGCTCGATCTCGTGCGGCAGCGTGCCGCCATTGGTGTCGCACAGCACGATCCAGCGCGCGCCGCCGTCGAGCGCCGCCTTGAGGCAGTCGAGCGCGAAGCCGGGATTGGCCTTGTAGCCGTCGAAGAAATGCTCGGCGTCGAACAGCACCTCGTCGAGCCGCCCCGCGGCATGGGCGATCGAATTCGGCGATCATCGCCACGTTCTCGCTCGCGGCTCACGCCGAGCGCGACCTCGGCGTGAAAATCCCAGGTCTTGCCGACCAGCGTCGCGACCCGCGCGCCGCTGCCGAGGACGGCGGCGAGGCCGGGATCGTTGGCGGCGCTGCGCCCGGCGCGCCGCGTCATGCCGAAGGCGGCCAGCCGCGCGCGGCGTCAGCGCCGGCGGCTTGGCGAAGAACGCGTCGTCGGTCGGATTGGCGCCGGGCCAGCCGCCCTCGACATAGTCGATGCCGAGCTGGTCCAGTTCGCGCGCGATCGCGACCTTGTCGGGCACGCCGAAATCGACGCCCTGCGTCTGCGCGCCGTCGCGCAGCGTCGTGTCGTAGAGATAGATGCGCTCGCCGCTCATCGTGCCCCGTCATAGCTGGAAAACACGGCGAATTCCATCACGGCTGCGTCGCAGCGCCGCGCGTCAAACCACCATCTCGCGGCCGCGCCGCCAAATCGTCAGATCCATGCGGGCGCAGGAGCGATGGACATCATGAACGGGTTCGGAGCGGCGGCGGCGATCGGGGTTCTGCTGGCGGCGGTGGCCATCGCCACCGTGGCGGTCGCCTGGCTCAACCATCTGTTTTCGTAGCGCGGACCCCCTCACCCCGCGCGGCGCCAGGTGGTGCCGCCGGGGCCGTCCTCGAGCAGGATGCCGCTGAGCGCGAGCTCGGTGCGGATGCGGTCGGCGGCGGCGAAGTCGCGCGCCTTGCGCGCGGCTTGGTCGCGGCCGCGATCAGCGCCTCGATCTCGGCGGCCTCGCTCGGAGGCCGCGTCGCGTGCCCTTGAGCCAGGCTTCGGGCTCCTGCTGCAACAGGCCCATGACCGCGCCGCTCGCGACCAGCGCGGCCCTTGAGGCGCGGCCGCGCGTCGGCGCGTCGGCCTTGTTGAGTTCGCCCAGCATCTCGTGCAGCGCGGTGAGCGCCAGCGGCGTGTTGAGATCGTCGTCGAGCGCCGCCGCGCACGCGCGGCATCGGGCGCCGGCGGCGGCAGCGCCGCATCCTCGCCGCGCAGCGCCAGATAGAACCGGTCGAGCGCGTGGCGCGCCTGCGTCAGCCGCTCCGAGGTCCAGTCGAGCGGATCGCGGTAATGCGCCGTCAGCATGGCGAGCCGCGCCGCCTCGCCCGGCGCCTCGGCCAGCACGTCGCGGATGGTGCGGAAATTGCCCTCCGACTTCGCCATCTTCTCGCCCTCGACGGTGACGAAGCCGTTATGCAGCCAGTAGCGCGCCAACGGCTTGCCGCCATGGGCCGCAGACGCTCTGCGCGATCTCGTTCTCGTGATGCGGGAAAGATCAGGTCGAGCCCGCCGCCATGAATGTCGAAGGTCTCGCCGAGATGCGTCTCGCCCATGGCCGAGCATTCGATGTGCCAGCCCGGCCGGCCGCGGCCCCACGGGCTGTCCCAGCCCGGCAGATCATCGGGCGACGGCTTCCACAGCACGAAATCGGCGGGATCGCGCTTGTAGGGCGCGACCTCGACGCGCGCGCCGGCGATCATCTCGTCGCGCGAGCGGCCCGACAGCTGGCCGTAGTCCGTCATGCTGCCGACCGCGAACAGCACGTGATGCTCGGCGGCATAGGCATGGCCCGTGGCGATCAGGCGCTCGATCATCGCGATCATCGCCGCGATATGCTCGGTCGCGCGCGGCTCGACATCGGGCGGCAGCGCGCCGAGCGCCGCGACGTCGGCGTGGAATTCCTTGGCGGTGCGCTCGGTCAGCGCGCGGATGGTCTCGCCGTTGGCCTTGGCGGCGGCGTTGATCTTGTCGTCGACGTCGGTGATGTTGCGGACGTAGCGCACGTGGCCCACGCCATAGGTCGCGCGCAGCAGGCGGTAGAGCACGTCGAAGACGATGACCGGCCGCGCATTGCCGATATGGGCGATAGTCGTAGACCGTCGGCCCGCACACATACATGCGGACATTGTTCGGATCGATCGGCTCGAACGCGTTCCTTGCGCCGCGTCAGCGTGTTGTAGAGGACGAGCACCGGCGCGTCAGGTCGGCTGCGGCGCGGGCGCGCGCGGCGTCGGCGCCGGGATCGAGCGCCGGACAGCGGGCCCGGATCCTGGAACGCGTTGGTGATGGGATAGCGGCGGTCGCGGCCGAAGGCGCGGCGCGTGATCTTGACCCCGGGCGGCGCCTGGCGGCGCTTGTATTCGGCGCGGTCGAGCATGCGCCAGACGTTGCGCACCACCGCCTCGTCATGGCCGCGCGCGACGATCTCGGCCACCGGCATCTCGCGCTCGATCAGGCATTGCAGGATGTCGTCGAGCACCTCGTAGGGCGGCAGCGTGTCCTGGTCGGTCTGGTCGGGCTTCAGCTCGGCGCTCGGCGGCTTGGTGATGACGCGCTCGGGCATGACCCGGCCCGATCGGCCCCAGCAGCCCCGCGGCCGGTGCTGGTTGCGCCAGCGCGACAGCGCGAACACCGTCATCTTGTAGACGTCCTTCAGCACCGCGTAGCCGCCGCACATGTCGCCATAGAGCGTGGCATAGCCCGCCGACATCTCCGACTTGTTGCCGGTCGACAGCACCATCCAGCCGAATTTGTTGGAAAGCGCCATCAGCGTCATGCCGCGGGCGCGCGACTGGATGTTCTCCTCGGTGATGTCGGCGGCGCGCCCGGCGAAGGACGGCGCCAGCATCGCCGCGTAGGCCTGCATCGCCGGGCCGATATCGATGCTGCGCAGCTCCGCGCCCAGGAGCGCCGCGACCGCCGCCGCGTCCTCGAGGCTGTCGCGCGAGGTGATAGGGCGACGGCATCATCACGCAATGCACCTGGTCGGCGCCCAGCGCATCGACCGCGACCGCCGCAGTGAGCGCCGAATCGATGCCGCCCGACAGCCCGAGCACGACGCCGGGAAAGCGGTTCTTGCGCACATAATCGCGCAGGCCGAGCACCATCGCGTGATAGATCGCCGCCGATCCCCTCGTGCGGCGCGACCGAGCGCGCGCCGGCGCCGACCGTCCACCGCCCGTCCGCGCCGCGCCGCCATTGCGTCAGCACCAGCGCCTCGCGCCAGGACGGCGCCTGGAGCTCGCAGCGCGCATCGGGCATCGAGCGCGAAGGAGGCGCCGTCGAACACCAGTTCGTCCTGGCCGCCGACCTGGTTGACATAGAGGAGCGGCAGGCCGCTTTCCTTGATGCGGGCGACGGCGAGACTCATGCGCTCGTCGCGACTTGTCGCTCTCGAACGGCGAGCCGTTGATGACGACCAGCAGCTCGGCGCCGCTTTCGGCCAGCGTCTCGGTCGCGTCGGCCGACCACATGTCCTCGCACACCATGACGCCGAGCCGCACGCCGCGGAACGGCATCGGACCCGGGCCGGACCGGCGGCGAACACGCGCTTCTCGTCGAAGACGCCGTAATTGGGCAGGTCGTGCTTGAAGCGCAGCGCCGCGACCGCGCCGCCGTCCAAGCAGCGCCGCGGCGTTGTAGAGCTTGCCGTCCTGGCGCCACGGCGTGCCCAGGAGCACCGCCGGCCCGGTCGCCGTCTCGCGCGCGAACTCGCGCACCGCCGCCTGGCAGGCCGCGACGAAGGCCGGCTTCAGCACCAGATCCTCGGGCGGATAGCCCGCGACGAACAGCTCCGACGCGACCACGAGATCGGCGCCCAGCCGCGCCGCCTCGTCGCGCGCGCGGCCGAGCTTGGCGAGATTGCCGGCGATGTCGCCCACGGTCGGATCGAGCTGGGCGACGGCGATGGCGAGACGGTCGGTCATGGCGCGCAAAAAGTAGGTAGGGGCCGATGGGGTGTCAACGCGGCGCGCGGCACATCGGCGGGATCGCCGCGCAAGGTTCTTCTCCGCCGTCGCGGGCGGCGAAGGTTAGGATGAGGCGGGTGTCAACGAGGTTAACGCCGACGCCGAACCCGCCGCGACTGCCCCGCTTCACCTGCGGTGCGGGGTGCGCAGGCCCATGCGCTCGAGGCGCGGCAGCACCTCCTGGGCGAAAAACGGCAGCTCGTCGGTGTAGTTGACGAGGCTGAAGCAGAACCCGTCGAAGCCGGCATCGGCGAGTCGTTCTGAAGCTCGCGCGCCACCGCATCGGGATCGCCGACCGCGATCAGGCCGCCATAGCCCGCGGCATAGCGGGTGCGTAGCGCCTCGGCCTGCGCGCGCGTCATGTCCTTGCTGGTTGGCCGCGGTCGAGCGACAGCCTGATCATCGTGTCGATGGCGCCGTGATCGGCATTCTCGACGGCGAAATGGTGGAAATATTCGTCGGCCTCGCGCTGGGTCGGCCGGCACACCACCGCGCCCGAGGTGAAGACCTGAACGGCGTGGCCGAAACTCTGCGCCCGCCTCCTTGGCCTCGCGGATGCGCTCGCGCGCGCGCGTCGAGGAAATGCGGCTGGTCGAACAGCATGATCGGAATTGCGCGCGGCGAACATGCGCCCGGCGCTCGGAGCTGCCGGCATTCATCAGGATCGGGCGCCTGCCGCCCCACGGCTGCGGCCGGCCGGCGACGCCGCGCAGCCGGTAATAGCGTGCCGTCGAAATCGAACGGCGCGTCCTCGGACCACATGCGGTTGATGATGTCCCACCATTCCTGGCCGCGCGCGTAGCGGTCGTCGTGCACGTCCTGGTCGAGGCCGAACATGTCGAACTCGTCCTGGTTCCAGCCGCACACGATGTTGAGGCCGAACCGCCCCTGGCCGATGTGATCGGCGGTCGCGATCTGCTTGGCCGCCAGCACCGGCGGGAAGATCGGCACATGCACGGTGCCGAAGACGGTGAGCCGCCGGGTCGCCGCCAGCAGGCCGCAGGCCCAGGTGATGGTCTCGAAAGTGCTGCTCTCGAAATTGGTGGCGCCGCCATAGCCCTTCCAGCGCCCGATCGGCACCATGCATTCGATCCCGGCCGCGTCGGCGAGCTTGCGCCAGCGGACATTGTCCTCGAAGCTGTTCGCCCAGCGCTCCGGCACCAGTGGTCGCCGCCCGGCCGCTCGAGCAGTTCGAGCCGAACACCGCGAGCTTGAACCGGTTGCCGCCGTGCATCGTCGGATTGCGCTGCGGCGCGCTGTACCGCGTCGTCAGCCTGCCTCACTCCCTCGCACTGCGTCGCGCGATTCTTCAGCAGGAACTCGCGGCCGGCCTTGACCATCGGCTTGCCGTCATAGGCGACGATGTCGGCGGTGGCATAAGTCTCGCACCACAGCTCCGGCAGGTACGAGCCGGTGCCGACGACGTCGATCGGCGCCTCGGCCGCCGCCATCATGCGGCACTTGGCCGGGGTGAAGCCCGAGCTGGCGACGATCTTCACCGCGCGCGAACCCGGCCGCGTCGAGCCGCTGGCGCACATGCCAGACCGCCGCGGCGGTGACGCCGGTGCCGACGAGGTAGCGCAGCTCCTGCTCGGTGCGATAGCCGCGGATCGCCTGGGGCGCGTGGCCTCGAGCACGGCATAGGAGCGCGCGAGGTCGAGCTCCTCGACATAGCGGCCGCCATGGGTGTCGAGGCGGATGGCGAGCCTTCCCGCCGCCGCGAGATCGGGAAAGCGGCGGCACACGGCGAGCGTGTCGGTCACCTCGCTGGCCGAAATAATCGACGAGCACGGTCAGGGTCTCGTCCGGGAAGGTCTCGTGGAACATCTCGGCGGCGCGCACGGTCGAGCCGGCATAGCCGATCAGCGCATGCGGCATGGTGCCGCGCCCGCTGTCGTTGCCGAAATAGGCGCGGTCGCGTCGGTGGCGTTGCCGATGAAGCCCATCGCGCCGACCTCGCGCCGCGCCGCCGCCGAGCCGACCGCGGCGGCATAGGCCATCATCTCGGCCATCTCGGCGCCGGCGCAATGGCGCGCATCCATGGCGAGGAACGCCGTCTTCGGCAGGTCGACGCACATCGCATAGGCGTTGTAGGCGGCGACGCAGGGCGGCCCGAGCTTCTGCAGATAAAGCGTCTCGAGATCGACGAGGTGATAGAGCGAGCCGGTGAGATAGACCATCGGCTCGCCGGCGCCGACCCATTCGCCCTCGGCGATAATTGAGCTCGATGGCGAACTGCGTGCCGCGCGCCGCCGCCGTCGCTTTCGAGGAACGCGACCATCAGGCGCGGCGTGCAGATCACCGGCCGGCGCATGAACAGCGCATAGGTCGCCTCGCGGTCGCCGAAGCGGCCGACGATCTCCTTGGTGCGCAGGAAATAGGTGTCGGTGAGACGCCGCAGCCGGTCGGGGTCGCTGTCCATGGCCGGCGGCGGCTCGCCGCTCACTGGGCCGCGACGGCGCGCGGCCGCGGCTCGCCCAGACGCCGGCGCTTCAGCGCCTCGGCGATGAGGAAGGCGAGTTCGAGCGCCTGGCTCGCATTGAGGCGCGGATCGCAATGGGTGTGATAGCGGTCGGCGAGCGCCGTCTCGGTGATCGCCTGGGCGCCGCCGATGCATTCGGTCACGTCCTGGCCGGTCATCTCGAGATGGATGCCGCCGGCATGCGTCCCCTCGGCGTCGTGCACGGCGAAGAAGCCCTTCACCTCGGCGAGGATGCGGTCGACCGCGCGCGTCTTGTAGCCGGTCGACGACACCATGGTATTGCCGTGCATGGGATCGCAGCACCACACGACCTTGCGCCCCTCGCGCGTGACCGCGCGGATGAGCGGCGGCAGCTTGGTCTCGACCTTGTCCGCGCCCATGCGGCAGATCAGGGTGAGGCGGCCCGGGCTCGTTGTCGGGATCGAGGATCTCGATCAGGCGCAGCAGGTCCGCGAGATCGAGCGTCGGGCCGCATTTCATGCCGATCGGATTCTTGACGCCGCGCAGGAACTCGACATGCGCGCCGTCGAACTGGCGCGTGCGGTCGCCGATCCACAGCATGTGCGCCGACACGTCGTACCAGTCGCCGCTGGTCGAATCGATGCGCGTCAGCGCCTGCTCGTAGGGCAGCAGCAGCGCCTCGTGCGAGGTGAAGAGATCGGTCTCGCGGATCTGCGGCGTGGTCTCCGAGGTGAGGCCGCAGGCGGCCATGAAGTCGAGCGTCTCGGTCAGCCGGTCGGCCAGTTCGCGGTAGCGCTCCCCGGCCGGGCTGGCGGCGACGAAGCCCTGGTTCCAGCTATGGACGCGATGGAGATCGGCATAGCCGCCCTGGGCGAAGGCGCGCAGCAGGTTCAAGGTCGCGGCCGATTGGCTGAAAGCCTGGATCATGCGCTGCGGATCGGGACGGCGCGCCGCGGCGCTGAACTCCATGCCGTTGACGATGTCGCCGCGATAGGACGGCAGCGTGACGCCGTTCTGCGGTCTCGGTTTCCGACGGTGCGCGGCTTGGCGAACTGCCCCGCCATGCGGCTCACCTTCACCACCGGGCAGGCGGCGCCATAGGTCAGCACCACCGCCATCTGCAGCAGCACGCGGAACGTGTCGCGGATATTGTTGGGATGGAACTCGGCGAAGCTCTCGGCGCAATCGCCGCCTTGCAGCAGGAAGGCGCGGCCGGCCTGCACGCTGGCCAGCGCCGCCTTGAGCCGCCGCGCCTCGCCGGCAAAAACCAGCGGCGGGATAGTTGCGCAGCGTCGCCTCGACCGCCGCGACGGCGGCCGCGTCGGGATAATCGGGCACCTGGCGCATCGGTTTCGAGCGCCAGGATTGAGGATTCCACGGTTCCGCCATCACAACCTCGCACGGGCGCCCGGAGCACCCGCCATCATCGGAATTCTTCAACAAATAGCGGTTCCGGCACCGGAAAACCAGTATCGCCCCTCAGTCCCCGGCCACCGCGGCCGCCCGCGCCCGCGCCTGGCCCAGGCGGAACAGCGCGATAACGGCCACGGCACCGAACTCCGTGAGGCCGCCCAGCACGACCGGCGCACCGGGAAGAGCGGTGAGATCGCGCGCCGCTCCCGCAAGCGGGGGCAGGATAGCCATCGCGACGTAATACCAGGTGAAGAACACCCCCATCCCGGCAGCACGGTTTTCCCGACGCAATACCTCGGCCGGCAGCGTCATGATCGCGCCCGCGGGGAGCCCGCCGACCAGACCGACGACCGCCATGAGCGGCAGCGCGGCCCCCAGCGGCATCACCAGCATCGCCGCCCCGATGACGGCGAAACAGGTCGCCATCAGGACCGTCACGGCGCGGATGCGGTCATTAATCAATCCGCCCAGCGGCACCGCGACGACGATGGCCCAGGTCGAAAGACTGGTGGCGAAGCCGGCTTGCGCCGGGGTCTCGCCGCCCGCAACCAGCATGGCCGGGGCGAAGGCGAAGATCATGTTGAAGCCGACATTGAACAAGGCCCAGATCAGACCGGCGAGCGACACCAAGCCGGTCTCGCGCCACGACAGCCCCGCGCGCGCGGCGGCGGCCGCGGCGGCGGGAACCGGCGCCGCCGGACTGCGATAGACCGCGGCGACCAGAACCGCGATCGCGCCGGCGGCGATGCCGGTGGCAGCGAGGGCCACGGGCCAGGACGTCAAGGCGGCGAGCATCGGCTCCAATACCAGCGCCAACCCGATCCCCACCGGCCAACTGCAGACCAGGATGGCCATGGAGGTGCCGATCTCGCGGCCGATGAACCAGTCGGTAACCATCTTGGTCAAGAGCACGTTGACCAGAACGCCGCCGATGCCGCCGACGAGACGCCCCGCCACCGCGACCGCATAGACATGGGTGGCGCCGGTCATCACACCGCCCGCCGTTATCAGGATCAGCCCGCTCAGCACCACGCTCTTGTCGCCGAATTTCTGGCCCAGCAGCCCGCCGGGAAAGGCAATGACGACGCCGGGCAGCATGTAGAGCCCGATCAGAACGCCGACTTGCGCATAGCCGATGCCGAGGTCGCCGACGAGCGATGGCGCGAGGGTGGCGACGGATTGGAATTGAAACGCCACCGATGTCCGCGCCAGGAACAGGACGGCGAGGATGATCCAGCGCCGCGACGCTGCCACGCGGCTATGCCGGCGCCGGCCCGGGGCGAGCCAGCAAAACGCGGGTGCCGCCGTCCACGCTCCGCCGGTTCGCGCGGGTGCACCCCGCTGCGCTCACCTCGTCGATCACGACCTCGCACGCCATGCCCGCTTTCATCGCCTCTGCGCGATCGGCCGCGCCACCGCGGCAGGATCAGCCCCCTCCGCGCCATGCATAGCCTCAGCGGCACGCGGCGATCAAGGCCGCGTCGCCCGCGCCCGGCGAAGGCGATGGCGGCGGCCCCGATCGCGGTGGGCGGCTCAGGCCCGGCTCGGGCTGGGCATCGGCGCCGCGACGCGTGTCTGCACCGTAATCAGGCTGACGCAGATGACGCCGAGGATCAGCATCACCACGACGTAGAGCAGCCCGGCGGTGAAGCTCCCCGTCAGGTCCTTGAGGTAGCCGACGACGGCGGGGCCGATCGACGAGCCGCCGCCGATCCCGACGCAGTTGATGAGCGCGATACCCGCCGGCCTTGCCTTGGGCGACAGGATCGCGGCCGAGGCGGGAATCGTCCAGAAGGTGAGCAGGCCGCAGAACGAGCCGATCGAGACCAGGATCAATCCCAAATAGCGCATCGCCGCCAGGGTGAGCACCGCCGGGAAGGCGGCAAGCAGTCCGATGGCCCCGTAGCGCGCGCCGGGGGCGAGATGCTGGACGATCTGCGGGACCCAGGTGGAGTTGGCGTTTCACGAGCTGACCAGCGCCAGCCGGCGAGGCCGAGGAACCCGTCCATCTGCAGGATGTACCCGGACATCACCGACGCGATCGCAATCGTCGCCGGGATTCCCATGACGAAGAGCGCGTTGGCTCGCGCCCGGCACTCGCGGGGAAACCAATAGGTCATGTAAAGAAAGATGCCCGGCAGGAACCCCGCCTCGGCCGCGCCGACCAGACCGCGAATGCCATAGAGGCTCCAGGTGCCGACGGCGAACATGGTCGCGGCGGAGGCGAGGCCCCAGGTGATCTTGATCCGGGCGATCCACAACCGGGTGCCGAACTTCGCCAGCGCCAGGTTGCTTGGAATCTCGCAGATCGTGTCGGCGGCATAGAAGACCGTCAGCGACAGCCCGAAAGCCGCCGCGCCCAGGCCGAGCGCGTTGTTCATCGTCAGGGCCGCGAAGGCGATGTTGATGCGGTCGACGAAAGAGACGACGAGCAGGATGAAGAGGAACCAGATGAGCCGCCGGAACACCTTGCGGACGACGTTGTCCAGCAACGGCGAATTCCGTGCCGTATCCATCTCGGCTGTTGCGAGCACGATGATTCTCCCTGTCCAGTTGCACCGCCTGCCCTCTTGGCGAGGTTGTCCTGCGGCTTCGACGCTGATCGATCCGACCTTTTCAGTTGGCAAAGTTCGCGCTTATGGTGGCCGCATGTGCCAGCATTGCCGTTTCTGCAAGACAGACATGCGTATAGCGCGCTCCATGCTGGCGCCGCCGAATCCAGCGTCGCGAGGCGATCCGTGCGGCGCTTGTGCCGGTCCGGCGCGATCGCCGGCACGAGAAAATCAAAAGATATGGATGTAAGCCAATATTATGCCGTCATTTTTTGATGATCGACATGAACCACTATCGCGGTCGCCGGGCGCGCCGACCTCTGCCGCAGGGCTTCACTTTGCGCCCGGGCCGCGACAGAATTCATGGCGTGGAGGTTGCCATGGAAGAAGCCGGAACGCTGCGGCAACGTGCCGAGGAGCATCGCACCATCGCCCGCATCACGCCTGACCTTTGGGAAAGCGTCGTCCGCTTCAATCTCGCCGCGGGTTATGACGCGCTCGCCGCGCGCCGCGAGCAGGCCCGAAGCGGCGGCGGATCGCCCGACCTCTCTCGCCCACGCCAGTTAACGCGCCCGACGACGACGCAACGCAGAACGATCGCGCGATCGGTGGCATAATCGCGCGATGGCACGGCACGCACATTCCGCGGCGCGCGGCGCGCAGCATCGAGACGCGGGCTTCGTGGATCGCCGCGGTGGCGGCGCTGGCGGTGATGTCGGTCGCCTTCGGCGCACCCTATGTCGCCGTCGTCGCCCTGAAGCCGATCGCCGCGGATTTCGGCGGCGGACGCTCGGTTCCGGCGATGGCCTATTCGCTGGCCTGGCTCGGCACGGCCTTCGGCGGCTTGGCGATGGGCCGGATCGCCGATCGGATCGGCGTCCGCTGGACCGCGATCTTCGGCGGCCGTGATGATCGGCCTGGGGCTCGCCCTGCCAGCCGCGGCGGCGCCTGGACACTCTACCTGTCGTTCGGCTTGCTGGTCGGCGTTTTCGGCCTCGGCGGCATCAACGCGCCGCTCTATGTCTATGTCAGCCGCTGGTTCGACCGGCGGCGCGGCACCGCGCTGGCGCTGATCTCGAGCGGCAGTTACGTCGCGGGCGCGATGTGGCCGCCGTTGTTCGCGTCCGCCTCGTCGACCATTGGGGCTGGCGCACGACGATGCTGGTTTTCGCCGCCGTCGAGGTGGCGCTGGTGGTGCCGGTGGCCGCGGTGTTCCTGTGCCGCCGCCCGCCGCGAACGACGCGAGTAGCCGCGGCCGCCGGCCCGAAGCCCGGCACGCCGTGCTCGGCCTGCGCCCGGGCTGGGCTCGACGCTGCTCTCGGCGGCGGCGTTCCTGTGTTGCGTACCGATGGCGATGCCGCAAGGCCACCTCGTCGCGTTTTGCAGCGATCTCGGCATCACGCCGTCGATGGGGGCGGCGATGCTGTCGGTGCTGCTCGGCACCGCCTTCATCAGCCGGCAGTTCTGGGGCTATGTCGCCGACCGGATCGGCGGGATCAACACCGTGCTCGCGAGTTCCGCCTGCCAGGCAGCGGCGATCGCCGCCTTGCTCGTCACCCAGGACGAGGTCGGACTGTTCACGGTCGTCGGCAGCGTTCGGCTTCGGCTTCAGCGGCCTCATTCCCGCCTATGTCCTGGCTATCCGCGAGTTGTTCCCGGCGCGCGAAGCGGCGTGGCGGGTGCCGACCTTGATGCTGTGCAGCGGTTCGGGGATGGCGTTCGGCGGCTGGCTCGCGGGCGCGCTCTATGATCATTTCGGCTTCTATGAAGCGGCGTTCGCGGCGGGGCTGCTGGCCAATATCGCCAATCTCGCCATCATCGGCTTCCTGGTGACGCGCAACTGGCGCCAGCCGTCGCCGCGGGTTCATTTACGCCGAGCCCAACTCGGCTAAGCCTGGGCCGCCGCGCCAGACCGCGACGGAGACGTCGCGCCGCGCCATGAACGCCCGTGCGGCCGCGCCACCCCTGCGCACGATTTCTCGGTGCGCTCGAGCCGGTGGGCACGGTGGCCGAGCTTGCCGGCGCTGTGGCGCGATCTCGAGGCGCGGGCGGAGGCGTCGTTCTTTCTATCTGGGATTGGATCGGGTGCTGGCTCGCGCGAGGCCGAGGCTCGCGCCGCTGGTGTTGTCGGCGCGGCGCGGCGAGACGGTCGTGGCGCTCGCGCTGCTGCAGCCGGCGCGGTTGCGCCGCCACGTCGTCGTCACGTCCGACGCGCTCATGCTGCATCAGACCGGCGATCCCGCGCGCGACGGCATCACCATCGAATATAACGGGATTCTCGCCGATCGCGGCTGTCGCCGATGGCGGCGATCGCCGCGTGCATCGCGTTCCTGCATCGGCCCGGCCCGGCGCGCGCGCTGGGACGAAATATTCTGCGCCAACGTCACCGCGGCATTCGCCGCCGCAGGCGGAGCGCAGCGGCCTGCCGGTCCGCACGAGGCGCGCGCACCGGCCCACCTGGCGCGTCGATCTCGACGCCGTCCGGCGCGGCGGCAGCCCCTATCTCGAGACGCTGAGCGCCAACACGCGCGCGCAGATCCGCCGCGCCATGCGGCTTTATGAACGGCGCGGGCCGCTCGCGCCGAGCCGCGCCGGACATCGCCGACGGCCATGGCGTATTTCGACGCGCTCAAGGCGCTGCACCTGCGCCATTGGCAAAGCCGGCACCAGCGCGGCGCCTTCGCCCATCCCTTCGACGAGCGCTTCCATCGCGCCCTCATCGCCCCGGCATCCCGCACGGCAGCGTCGAGACTGGTCCGCATCGCCGCGGGCGATTTCGTTATCGGCTATGTTTACAACTTCCTTCATTGCGGTCATGTCTATAGCTATCAGACCGGCTTCGCCTACGAGGCCGATCCCCGACTAAAGCCGGGCCTCGTCAGCCATTGCCTGTGCATCGAGCGCCATCGCCGCGACGGCGCCCGTGTTTACGACTTCATGGCGGGAGACCAGCGCTACAAGCGCAATCTCGGCAGCGCCGGGCCGGTGCTGGTCGATCTCGTGCTGCAGCGGCCAGCGCCGATGCTGCTCGCCGAAGGCGCGCTGCGCCGTCTCAGAGCCGCGCTGCTCGCGCCGTTCCGCTAGGCAAGGGGCGGCGCGATGCGGCGGGTGATCGCGGTCACGTTGCGGCCGCCGGCGCGGCGATAGCGCGTCTCTTCCATCAGCGACTTGACGAGATGGAGCCCGAGCCGGCCGACCGGCATCGCCTCGAGCGGGTGCGTCGAGATCGGGCGGCGGCTGGGCGAAGGGATCGAACTCCCTTCCGTCATCGACGAGCTCGATCTGGAGGCGATCGCCATCGAGCTGGAGCGCGATCGCCAGCGTGCCCGGCGGCGCGTCCGCGGGATAGCCGTATTTGACGAGATTGGTGACCAGTTCCTCGACCGCGATCACGACCCGCGCCACGTCGCCGCCGCCGATGCCGCGCTCTTGCGCGAAGCTCGCGATGAACGCGCGAATGACGGTCATCGCCCCGGCATCGGCCTGAAGGCTGAGGCGCGTGTGGGCGGTCTCGGTCATGGTCCGGCGATCCTCGCCACTACTCTAGCCCAAGCCGAAAGCCAAGTCCTGCACGCCGCCGCCCAGCAAGGCGCGCTGGCAATTCCGGTACGTGCGCGATAGTTTCGCACCACGATCCGGGAGGGGGCGATGGCATTTTCCGGGCACTGTCGGCGAATTTTCGCGGCATCCGTCCTGATGCTCGCGTTCTGCGGTCCAGGTGTTCCGGCGCATGCCGCCGCGACGGCGATCGCGCAGATCAAGACCGCGAGCGGCGCGGCCTTCGTGGTGCGGGACGGCAAGCGCATCGCTGCCGTGCTCGGCGATCCGCTCTACGAGAAAGACGTGCTCCAGACCGATGAAGGCGGCACGATCGGCGTCACTTTCACCGACAACACGGTGCTCTCGCTCGGCCCGAGCAGCGAGGCGGCGCTCGCCCAATACGCATTCGATTCGAGCAATTTCAAAGGCTCGATGCTGACCGACATGCGCAGCGGGACGTTGACCATGGTATCGGGCGACATCGCGCGCAGCTCGCCCGGAGCGATGAAGGTCAGGACGCCGACGGCGATCCTGGGGGTGCGCGGAACCAGCTTCGCCGTTCAGGTCGCGGGGCACTGAGCCGTGCGGACTCTGGCCGCGCTGCTGCTGGCGCTGGCGCTGGCGCTCGGCGCCTGCTCCGAGCCGAAGGCGCTGTTCGTCGTCCTGCCCAATCCCGACGGCACCGCCGGCGCGGTCACGATCGACGACGGCAAGACCAAGGTGCCGCTCGATCACGCCTATGCCGCCGGCGAAGTGACCGGCGACACAGCCAAGCCCGCGACCGTCGATCCGGCGGAGGTGCAGCAGATCTTCGGCACCGCGCTCGCCGCCCGGCCCATCCTGCCGAGCCATTTCCACCTCTATTTCATCAGCGACAGCGACACCCTGACCCCGGCGTCGCAGCAGCAATATCGCGACGTGTTCGCCGACATCAAGCGCCGCAAGGTGTACCAGGTTGAAGTCATCGGCCACACCGACACGATGGGCGAACAAGCATACAATCAGCAGCTCTCGCTGCGCCGCGCCAAGGCGATCCGCGACGAGCTGGTGCAGGACGGGCTCAGCGCCGCCGCGATCGCGGTCGCCGGCCGCGGCGATCTCGATCCCGCGGTGAAGACCGGCCCCAACGTCGCCGAGCCGCGCAACCGACGGGTCGAGATCACCGTGCGCTGAGCGCGGCCGCGCCGTCCGGCGGCCCCAGCCACCGCACTGCCAGGAGGGTGATGTCGTCGGCCTGCTCGGCGGCGGCGACGAACCGGCGCACGTCCTCACGCACGTGCTCGACCACCGCTTTGGCATTGCTGGTCGGGCTGGCCGCCATCGTCGCCTCGAGGCGTGATGTCGAATAGAGCGCATGGGCCGGGCTGCGCGCCTCGGTGATGCCGTCGGTGTAGAGCAGCAGCACGTCACCGGGCGCGAGACGCGCGCGGTCGATCGGATAGGCGCAGTCGTCGAGGCAGCCGAGCGGCGGGCCGCCTTCCGTCGCGAGCCGGAACGGCGCGGCGCCGCTGCGCAGGACATAGGGCGCATCGTGACCGGCGCTCGCGAAGGAAATCCCGCCGGTCGCGAGATCGAGCAAGGCCGCGAACACGGTCACGAAAGTGGGCTGCGCGCCTTCGGCCTCGGCATCGGCACTCTTGGCGCAGATCTTGCGGTTGGCTTCGTCGAAGACGCGGTCGAGCGCCCCGTCATGCCGGAACGTCGCGGCGTGCAGCACCTCCTTGGTCTCCATCATGAAGATGGCCGCGGGCATGCCCTTGCCCGAGACATCGGCGATGGCGAAGAAGAGATGCGTGCCGTCGAGCACCAGGAAATCATAGAGGTCACCGCCCACCATCCGCGCCGATTCGATGAGCGCGTGCAGGTCGATGCTGCGCGCTTCCGGCGTATCGGCCAGCTCTTTCGGCAGGAGGCCGCGCTGGATCGCGCGGGCATGGTCGAGCTCCGCCTCCAGCCGCAGCGTCTTGACGCGCTGCTGTTCGAGCGCGTCGGCGAGGCGGCGCTTTTCCGCCTCGGCGTGGCGAAGATTGGCCGCGATCATCGCCCCGAACGCGGCGACCGCGACGAAGCCCGGATAGGCCCCGTCGAGCAGGACGTGCGCGAAGCGGAAGGCGACGAACCCCGCGGCGAGGCACAGCGTCACGACCGCGCCCGTCGCCGCAGCAGCCAGCACCGGACGACGGTAGGGCAGGCCGAATATGACCAGCAACCCCGCCCCCGCGAGCAGGGCCATCTCGAGGCGCGAGAGCACGGAGGGTCGGCGCAGGATCTCGTTCTGCAGGATCGAATTCGAGAAGCTGGGCATGGACTTCGACGCCCTGCATGAGACCGAGCGGGGTCTCCTTCACATCGACCAGGCCGAGTCCGGTCACGCCGAGGAAGACGACATCGCCCGCGAGCGAGGCCGGATCGGAGCGCCCGCCGAGAATATCGGACGCGGAAATGGTCGGTACCGATCCGGCCGGCGCGAAATAGGGAAAGGCGCGCCCGTGTTCGTCGGTCGGAATTTCATAGGCGCCGACCCGCGCGCCGGCGACGCCCGCGGGCGAGGCGCGGATCAACATGGGGCTCGAGCCCAGCGCGGCATCGAGAGTTGCGGCGGCAAGTGTCGGGATGATGTCCCCGCCGCCGACAAAGAACAGCGGCACGCGCCGCACCACGCCGTCGCCATCGGGATCGACGGCGAGGCCGCCTGGTCCCTTCGCCGCCGCGGCAAGGACCGGCAGGCTGCGCACGATGCCCGGGAACGACGCGAGGAAAGGGCGCGGATCGCCGGTCGAGCGGATCGGCGGCGCGGCGAAATGCCCGTTTCGTGCGGGCGCCGTCTCGAAGGTGGGGCCGACGCCAAGCACCGTCGGCAGCCTGGCGAACGCCGCCGCGAGCGCGGCGTCGTTGCTCGGCAGCGCCGCGAGCGCGCTTTTGAGATCGCCCGGGAGGCCGGGATCGTTCCGGGCGATTTGCTCGGGCGAGGCGCGGTCGGGCTCGGGGAAGAGGATGTCGACGCCGAGCGCGCGCGCACCGCCGGCGGCAATCCTGTCGACGAGGCGCGCAAGCAGCGTGCGCGGCCACGGCCACTGCCCATAGGGCGGTTTGAGGCTGTCCTCGTCGATCGCGACCACGACGACCGGCGCCGGGCGCTGCGCGCGCGGCACGAGACGTTCTTCGAGATCGAAGCCGCGCAGTCGCGCCTCCTCGACCGGCGAGGGATCGAGCGCGCGCAGCACCAGAAGAAGCGCCACCACGACGAGGGCGGGGCCGACGCCGGGCCGCGAAAACACGGCGCGCGCCGCCTCAGACGGCGATCTCGAGTCCGTCATAGGCCGACGTTACCGTTACCGCATGCCCGGTTCGGCTGATCTCCTCGTAGCGCCTTGTCTCGGCCAGCACCGTATCGAGGGTGGTGTCGTCGTAAGCCGGCTCGTGATGAAACATGACGAGCCGCTTGACGCGCGCGAGCTGCGCCAGCTCCACCGCCACCATGTTGCTCGAATGCCCCCAGTCTTCCCGCACCGAGATCGAATCCGCGAGCGAATACATCGTGTCGAAGATCAGCACATCGGCGTCGCGATAGAACGGCACGAACGGATAGCTCTCGTCCAGCACCTCAAACTTGTGCTCGCAATCGGTCGAATAGACCACCGCCTTGCCGCCCTGCTCGAAGCGGTAGCCGTAGGAATCGCCGTGATGGTTCTGGAGGATGGCGCGCACGGTGAGGCCGGCGATGTCGTAGCTCCGTCCGGGCTCGAGCGCGACGAATTCGATGGTGGCCCCGAGAGTGCGGAAATCGACGGGAAAGCACGGATCCGATTGCTGCCGCTCGAGGGCGAAGCGCATCGCTTCGTGGCAGCCATGGATGCGGATCACGTTGCCCGGGATATAGGCCGGCGCAAAAAAGGGAAAGCCCATGATGTGGTCCCAGTGGAGATGGGACAGGAAGACGTTGTAGCAGGCTTTGCGCTGCGGGCCCTTCTCCTGCATCATGCGATGGCCGAAAACGCGCACGCCGGTGCCGAGATCGCACAGCACATGGCCGCCGCCCATGCCGGCGATCTCGACGCAGCTCGAGTTCCCGCCATAGGTACCGCCCACGGCGAAAGGCAACTCCTCGTCGATGAAGCGGTCGGCGGCGGCGCCATCCTCGAAGCGCCTCCCGCCCGCCTTGACGAGCGCCGCGCGCAGCTTGGCCCGCACCGCGCTGCTTGCGAGCGGCGCCGGCAGCGAGCCGCGTGTGCCCCAGAACCGGATCAGCATGACATCCCCCGCCCGCCCCCGCCAGGCGCCGTCCTCCTCACGCCAGCGCCGCGACGCCCTCGACTTCCGTGCCATAGACAGATACCACGCGCGCGAAACGGCTGATGGCGAAAATCTCCTCGACGATCGGCCGCAGCGCCGCCACCGCGATCCGGCCGTTCCCGGCCTTGGCGTGCTTGGCCGCCGTCGCGAGCACCGCGAGACCGGCGCTGGAGACGAACTCGACCGCCGAGAAATCCACCAGCGTCGCCGCCCCCGTATCGAGCGCGGCGAGCAGTTTGGCATGAAAATCGCGGCTGGTGTCGTTGTCGATGCGCCCCACCGGACGCAACACGGTCACCCCGTCCACCCGCTCCTCGCCGATTTCCATCGCTGTCCCGACGCCTGGGGATTGAGGAGTCTCGACAATTTCCGGCGCAAACTCAAGCTCGGCGCGCCGACCCTTGTCGCAGCAGGCGCGGCGGCGGATAAGAGCGGACAACGATCCTTGCCCGCGTGTGCCCATGGACGCCATCATCACCGAAATTGCCGAGTTCGCCGCCGCTCTCGCCTTCGACGATCTGCCGGATGCGGTGGTGCACGAGGCAAAACGACATCTCGTCGACAGCCTGGCCTGCGCCATTGGCGGCGCGGGCTGCGCGGCAGCGGCGATGGGGCGGCGCATCGCGCAGGGCACGGTTCCGGCCGGCCGTGCCGGCCGTATCATCGGCTGCGACGAACCGGCGACGGCCGAGCATGCGGCGTTCGTCAACACCGCCATGATCCGCTATCTCGATTTCAACGACACCGTGCATGGTGGCCACCCGAGCGATGCGCTGGGCGCGGTGTTGGCGCTCGCCGCGGCGGCCGGAGCCGACGGGCGTCGCCTGCTTGCAGCCATGGTCGCGGCCTATGAGGTGGCGACCGGCTCATCGCCGCAACCCGGCTGCGCGAGCGCGGCTGGGACCAGGGTTTCGCGATCGGCATTGCCGCCGCGGCAGGGGTCGGGAACCTGCTGCGCCTCGACGCCGAGGCGATCGCGCAGGCCGTCGCCATCGCTGCCGTGGCGAACGTGCCGCTGCGCGCGACGCGGGCGGGCGAGTTGTCGCTGTGGAAGGGCGCCGCCACGGCGTTCGCCGGCCGCAACGGCGTCTTTGCCGCGCTGCTCGCGGCCGAAGGCATGACCGGGCCCGGCGCCGCCTTCACCGGCCGGCATGGCGTGTTCGAGCAGGTCACCGGCGAATTCGCGCTGCAGCCGTTCGCGGGTGTATTTCTCACCCCGTCCGTCGGGCTCAAATACTGGCCGGTCGAAAACAGCGCGCAGGCCGCGGTGTGGGCGGCGCTGAAATTGCGCACGACAGTGCCGCTTGGCGACGATCGACGACGATCGACATTGCGACCTCGCGGCCGGCCTGGCACGAGATCGCCAGCGAGCCGGCGAAGTGGGACCCGCGCACGCGCGAAACTGCCGACCACAGCCTGCCCTATATCTTCGCGCGCGCGCTCGTCGATGGCGGGATCACGGTGGCGTCGTTCGATGCGGCGGCCTATCTCGATCCTGCGCTGCGCCCGCTCATGGCGAAGATCCGCGTGCGGGTGGACGAGGCGATCGACAAGCTCCATCCGGCATCGGTGGTGATGCGCGTCAATGCCGCCGCCGCAGACGGCCGCGTTCACGCCATCGAGATCGCCGATCCCCGCGGCTTCCGCCAGAACCCGATGGACGATGCCGAGATCACCGCGAAGTTCCGCTCGCTCGCCGAGCCGGTGCTCGGGGCGCCGCGCGCCGCAGAGACGCTCGGCCTGCTCTGGTCGATGGAGCGCGAAGCCAATGCGGCGCGTCTCTTCAGCCTGATCGCCGCGCCGCGCTGAGCCCGGCTCGGCCCGCGGTGGTGCGCGGCGAATTTCCTGGTATCATCGTGCAACGGTGGAACCAACACATGTGAGGGGGAAATGCCGAAATCGATGACATAGAAAGCAGGGAACGCTCGCGCTCGGCGCGATGCTGGCGGCCGGTCTGCTGGCGGCGTCCGCCGCCCCGCTCCGTGCCGCCGACGGCACGTTCGATCTCGACGTGATCGATTCCGCTCACCGGCAACGGCGCCTTTCTCGGCGACGACCCAGAAAGCAGATCATCGCGCTGACCGAGAAGGCGATCAACGAGGACGGCGGCATCCACGGCAAGAAGGTCCGCTTCGTCTTCCATGACGACCAAACGAGCCCGCAGGTCGCGGTTCAGCTCGCCAACGAGGCGATCGCCAAGCATCCGCCGGTGATCTTCGGCTCGACCATCTCCGGCGTCTGCAATGCCATGTCGCCGCTGATGCGAGAACGGGCCGGTGCATTGGTGCTTCTCGCCGAGCATCCGGCCGAAGCCGGGCGGCTACGTCTTCACCACGCAGATCGCCTCGCGCGACCAGCAGCGCGCGCTGATGACCTATTTCCAGGCGCGCGGATGGACGCGGATCGCGCTCATCACCACCACCGACGCCTCGGGCCAAGACGCCGAGAAGGCGATCAACGAGCTGGTCAAGGAGCCTGAATTCGCCGATGTCCAGCTCGTCGAGCAGAATCACTTCAACGCCAGCGACGTGAGCATCACGGCGCAGATCGCCCGCATCCAGGCGGCCAAGCCGCAGGTCATCATCAGCTGGGCGACCGCCGCGGCCGGCGCCACGGTGTTCCGCGCGCTGGTCCAGGCCGGGATCGACCTGCCGGTCGCCGCCTCCGGCAGCAACATGACCTATGGCCAGATGACGCAATACGCCTCGTTCCTGCCCAAGCAGCTTTTCTTCGGCGTCTCGGCCTGGGCCGCGGCGGGCGATCCCGGCGATCGACCTCCCGCCGGCGGTGCGCGCCGAGCAGAAGCGCTTCTTCCAGGTGATCCGGGCGGCCGGCATCCATCCCGATGCAAGCTCCGATATCGGCTGGGAGCCGGAGCGGCTCGTCGCCGCCGCCCTGAACCAGCTGCCGCCGAAGGCGCGACCGCGGCCCAGCTCCACGACTATCTCGAGCACTTCAAGGGCTATGCCGGGATCGACGGCATCTACGATTTCACCAAGTTCCCGCAGCGCGGGCTCGGCATCGAGCAACGCGCTGGTCGTGCGCTGGGACGCCGCCAAGAAGGACTGGCAGCCGGTCAGCAAGCTCACGGGCATTCCGATCAAGTCGTGACGCGGCGCGCGGGCGGCGCGGTCATTCCGCCGCGATCTTCTCCGGCACCTTGTCGCGCATGGTCACGAATTCCTCGGCCGCGGTCGGGTGGATGCCGATGGTCTGGTCGAACTGCCGCTTGGTGGCGCCGCATTTGATGGCGATGGCGATGCCCTGGATGATCTCCGGCGCATCCGCGCCCACCATGTGGCAGCCGAGCACGCGGTCGCTGGCGCGGTCGACGACCAGCTTCATCATCGTGCGCTCCTCGCGCCCCGACAGCGTGTGCTTCATCGGCCGGAAGCGCGCGCGATAGATATCGATCGCCGCATGCGTCGCGCGCGCGTGCCGCTCGCTCAGGCCGACCGTGCCGACCGGCGGCTGGCTGAAGACGGCGGTCGCGACGTTGTCGTGATCGACCGTCATCGGATTGTCGTTGAAGAGCGTCTCGGCCAGCGCGCGGCCCTCGGCGATCGCGACCGGCGTGAGATTGAGGCGGTCGGTCACGTCGCCCACCGCATAGATGTGCGGCAGACTGGTGCGCGACCATTCGTCGACCACGACCGCGCCCTCCGCGTTGCAGTTCGACCCCGACCTCGGCGAGGCCGAGGGTGCGCGTGTTGGGCTTCCGGCCCGGTCGCGTACATGACGAGATCGGCCGACGATCTCGTCGCCGCCATTGATGGTGGCGCGCGAACGCGGCGCCGATCTTGCTCGATCCGGACGATCTGGGTGCGGGCGCGGATGGCGATGCCGCGATTGCGCAGCTCCTGGGCGAGCGTCGACGCGCACGTCGTCGTCGAAGCCGTTGAGCATCTCCTCGGCCGCGGATGACCAGCGTCACCTCGGCGCCGAGTCCGGCGAAGATGCCGGCGAACTCGACCGCGATATAGCCGCCGCCGACGATGACGATGCGGCGCGGCAGCGCGGGCAGGTCGAGCGCCTCGTTCGAGGTGATGGCGTGCTCGATGCCGGGAATGGCCGGCATGACCGGATGCGCGCCGGTGGCGATCAGGATGTTGGCGGCGGTGTAGCGCTGGCCGTCGACCTCGACCGTGTGCGGATCGACGAGCCGCCCGCGCCCCTCGATGCAGCTTGCACGCCGGCATCGGCGAGCAGCTTGCGGTAGATGCCCTTCGAGCCGGTCGATCTCGCGGTTCTTGGCGCGCGATCAGGCTCGCCCAATCGTGGACCGGCGGCACCACGTGCCAGCCGATAGCCCGCGGCATCGGCAAAGGCGTCGGCGAATTGCGCGCCATAGACCAGGAGCTTCTTCGGCACGCAGCCGCGGATGACGCAGGTGCCGCCGACCCGGCTGTCCTCGCAGATGCCGACGCGCGCGCCATAGGAGCCGGCGCGGCGCGAGCCGGCGACGCCGCCCGAGCCGGCGCCGAGGGTGAAGAGATCGAAATCATAGCTCGGCATGGGATGGCGCTCGGCGGATCGTTGACGGCGGCGCCGATCCTACCGCAGCCGCGAAACCGCGGCTACTGCGCCGCGGTCTGCCGGCGTCAAGCAGCCGGCCGGCGCAGCGCGCCGGTATGCTCGGCGCGATCGACCGTCACGACGCCGTTGACGATCACCGTGGTCGCCAGCGCCGCCGGGATATTGGTGCGGATCGGCATAGCTCGCGCGTTCGGCGAAATCGGCCGGGATCGAACATCGTCGACGTCGGCAAACCAGCCCGCGCGCAGCAGCCCGCGCTCGCGCAAGGCCCAGCGCCCGCGCCGGCGCGCCGGTCATCTTGTGGATCGCCGCTCGCAGCGGCAGGAGGCCGAGCTCGCGCACGTAATGGCCGATGATGCGCGGGAAAGTGCCGTAGAAGCGCGGATGCGGCTTGCCCTGGCCGGTGACGCCATAGGGCGCGACGCAATTGCCGTCCGAGCCGACGCAGACGTCGGGCGAGCGGATCAGCGTGCGCACGTCGTCCTCGCCGATCGAAGTGACGAGAACGCGCGTCGCGCAGCGGTCGGCGATGAGATAGTCGCACACGCAATCGACCGGATCGGCGCCGCGCTCGCGCGGCGATATCGGCGATGGTCCGGCCGGCGAAATGCGGCTGGTGCGGGCTCACCGAGATGCGGATCGCGTCCCAATCGGGGATGCGGCCGAAATTGTTGAGGCCGGCGGCGGCGATCTCGTGCGGATGCGCGCGCGGCTCGGCCGGATCGGCGAGACGCGCCGATCATCTCCTCGACCCGGTCCGACTGCACCCAGGGCGGCAGCAGGTTCTTGAGCGGATTGCTCGCGGCGGTATAGGGATACTGGTCGCAATCGATGCGCACGCCCGCCGCGCGCGCCGCCGCGAGCCGGTCGAGCAGCGCCCCGGCGCGGCCCCAATTGTCGAGGCCCGACAGCTTGACATGCACGACCTGGACATGGACGCCGCTCTCGCCGCCGATGCGGATCGCCTCATCGAGCGCCTCGAACACGTGCCCGGATTCGTCGCGCAGATGGGTGAAATAGCCGCCGCCGCGGCGCCGCAGGACGTGCGCGAGCGCGACGATCTCCGCCGTCGGCGCATAGCAGCCCGGCGGCAGTGAAGAGCCCGGTGGAAAGCCCCAGCGCGCCGGCATCGAGCGCCTCCTCGAGCAGCGCCGCCATCGCCGCCAGCTCGCGCAGCGTCGGCCGGCCGCGGCGCCATCCCCATGACCATGAGCCGCAAGCGTGTTGTGGCCGACGAGCGCGCCGACATTGGTCGAGGTCGCGGGAAATCCGCCGAGATAATCGGCAAAGCTGGTCGCGTGGAAATCGAGCCACGGCGCGCTCGGCGAGAGATAGTCGCGCAGCAGCCCGACCTTGCCGGGCAGCGCCGGCGCGACCGAGAAGCCGCAATGGCCGATCACCTCGGTGGTGACGCCCTGGCGGATCTTGCTCTCGGCCAGCGGATTGAGCGGCAGCGTGAAGTCGGAATGGGTCTTGATGTCGATGAAGCCCGGCGCGACCGACGAGCCCGCGCGGCATCGATGACGCGCGCCGGCGCCGTTGCCCGCAGCGCCGCCGCCGATGGCGGCGATGCGGTCGCCGGCGATGGCGATATCGGCGCGGCAGGGCGCGCCGCCGCTGCCGTCGATGACCGTGCCGCCGCGGATGAGAATGTCGCCGTTACTCACCTCGTCTCCGGGAAAGATCTATGGTATATTTTGGCGTTGAGGGCACGGTTCCATCAAAAAAGCTCAGCGCATTGCGAGTTGCTAGTCAGGGAGCTATGCATAGCACTGAGCTAGCAACTCGATGAACGCGCAAAATACCGTGACGTCCAACTTATCATTTCGGACGTAGATGATACGAATTATTAAGCATTAAGGAAGATCAAAGCAAGAATGCCATTGCCGAGCGGCTTTATCCGATTTATCATACAATGTGCCACGTGGGAGGAGACTGTTGGAACATAGTTTTGAGGCACAGCCGCCCGCGCAGGGTGGCCCGCGTGGTGATGCTGCGGTCCCACCGAGCGTGTTGACTGCTAGAGCTCCGGAAACGGAGGCGCGAAAGCGCGGTCAACGCCGGCAATTTCTGATCGGTGGCGCGGCGACCGTCGGCTTCGTCACGCTCGCGAACCGGCCGGCCAACGCCGATGGCGGCGGCGGCGGCGCCTGCACCCCTTCGTTGGTCGGATCGGTCAATCCGTCGCGCCATCTGCCGCCCGTTTGCGGCAACACGCCCGGTTGCTGGAAAAATCATTCATACTCCTACTGGGCGCCGGGCAGCTATTTCATGAACGTTCTCGTGCCCTATACGCATACCACGTCGTTGACCACCGTGTTTCCGGTCCTCACCCAGACGTCCGGCAATGTGAAATTCATCATTAATGGCAGCACCGCGTTGGGCAGCGAAATCGACGCTTCTCAGAGCATCACAATTTCGGTCGAGATGGCGAACCAGACCGTCGTGCAGGTTCTGAATCAGGGTCAACTGAGCCAAGTGGTAGCGGCGCTGCTGAATTCGTTTTTCTTCGGTAATCTCTACTCCATTCCGAGCGCCAAAAGCTTCATCACGACATTCTTCACCGCTGTTTACAACGACGCGATGAGCAATAACTCGAGTGACATTGCGACGCAGGTTTCCAGCTATTTCGGTAACTATGGCTCGGTTTACCAAGCCAACAATAATTACAGTGAACTCTGCCCTCCCTGATCGTCTCTGACGTCGGCTCTTTCGATGGCTGAATGCTGGCGCGTGTCCGATCCATCATGGCTGTCCTGGCGCGAGTGGGATGGCGAAATCGTGCTGTATGACGGCGCGTCGGGCGATGTCCACCGCTTCGAGGCGCTAGCGGCGGAGACATTCGAAATCTTGCTCGCGGCCCCGGCAACGCTGCCCGAACTGGCAAGCCGTGTCGCCGCTTCGCTTGAACTCGACAACAGCCCCGAGTTCGTGGACGATGTCGCGCGGGTGGTTCGACAGCTGCATCTTTCCGGGCTCTTCCAACCGGCGGACGCGCCGTGACGCTCGCCGCGTTTGCCTCGCGTATCGCGTTGGACCAAAGCGATATCTACCTCCGCACGGGTCCGTTCACCACCCATCTGCGGACTCCCGTCGGCGGCCTCATCGACGAGATTCGCGGTCTTTACGAACCGGAACAGATCGTGCTGCCGCCAACCTTCACTGATTTTCATGTCGAAGTCGATGTACCGCTGCTGCGGCGCTGGCTTCGGCCAAAGGCGCAATTCGTGTTCGACGGCGAGCGGCCGTTCTTGCCTCTTCCTGCCGATAACGCGTTGCCGATCTTCGAATGGGGCCTGAACTGGTGCGTTTCGATGCATGCGCATCAGTATCTGATCCTGCACGCTGCGGTGATCGCCAAAGGCCCCCATGCGTTGATCATGCCCGGTGCGCCAGGATCGGGCAAAAGCACGCTCGCCGCCGGTCTTGTCTATCGGGGCTGGCGGCTCCTCTCGGACGAACTGACGTTGATTACGCCGTCGTCCGGACTCGTTTGCGGGCTCGGCCGCCCGATCAGCTTGAAGAACGAGTCGATCGACATCATCCGCGACTTCGCCCCATCGGCTCGCTTGAGCAGCGAGGCGCGCCAGACGACGAAGGGCCGCGTCGCCATGTTGAAAGCACCCGTCGCCAGCGTCGCGCAGTGGGAAGTACCGGCGCGTCCGGCGTGGATCGTTTTCCCGAAATACCTGAGCGGGCTCCCGGCGGTGCTTGAGTCGCGACCGAAAGCCCCGATCATGTTCGAGGTGCTTCGCAATTGCTTCAATTATGGTATCCATGGGCGCAAAGGGTTCGAAGCACTGGCTGACATGGTCGATGCGTGCGCGTGCTATCGCTTCACCTATGCCGACCTTAATGAGGCTGTCGATATATTCGACCGCTTGGCCGCCGAAAAGTGACCGGCAGCGCCGACATTCAGGAGAACATTCGTATTCCCGAACCGACCCGCGGTTCGCCGCGAGCGCGATCTGCTGCGCCCGGCCCTGCGCAGCTTGCATAGCCGGTTCACGATCGAGAACGCGCACTGGGATTTGATCGTGCGCCAGGCGCGCGGCGCAGGGATGCTGGCGCGCTTGGCGTTCGAGCTCGAGGAGCGCGGGCTGCTCGGCGCCGTACCGTTCCAGCCGCGCCAGCACCTCGAAGCCGCACGGGCGCTGGCGGAAAAGCACGACCGCGACACGCGCTGGGAAGTGGGGCAAATCAAGGTGGCGCTGGCGCCAACCGGCATCCCAATCATCTTGCTCAAGGGCGCCGCCTATGTCATGGCCGGGCTGTCGCCAGCACGCGGGCGAATGTTTGGCGACGTCGACATCCTTGTACCGTGGGCACAGATCAATTCGGTGAAGTTCGCTCTCGCCGGCGCCGGCTGGCATCAGAAGCGGCTCGATTCTTATGACGAAAACTACTACCGCGAGTGGATGCACCAAATTCCGCCGCTGGCGCATATCCGGCGACGGACGATCATCGACGTTCATCACACGATTGCCGCCCGGACTACCCGACTGCAGCTTCGGCCTGAATTGCTATTCGCTTCCGCCGTCCCGGTTACCGGCGACGCGACGCTCAAGGTTCTCGCTCCCGCCGACATGCTGCTGCACAGCGCCACGCATCTCTTGAACGAGGGCGACTTCAATCGCGGCTTGCGCGACCTTCACGATCTCGACCTTCTCCTTCAACAGTTCGGACCCGATCCGGAATTCCCGGCGATTCTGATCGAGCGCGCCGCAGAGCTGGACCTCCAGCGCCCACTCTATTACGCGCTGCGCTATACGGCTCTGCTTCTGGGCACGCCGGTACCGGACCATGTGCTGAATGCATCGCAGTCTCGCGCGCCCCGGGTTCGCCCTGCGCGCACTGATGGACATCCTGTTCGAGCGCGCCCTTCGCAGCAATCACTCAAGCTGTCAGGATTGGCTCAGTCCCGTCGCGATGTGGTCGCTTTACATTCGCGGCCATCTTTTGCTCATGCCCCCACGCACGCTGCTTCCGCATCTCGCGCGAAAGGCCTGGAAGCGCCTCACCAATCCCCCGCGGGCCGTCGAGCCGCCGCCGCCGCCGCAACCCTGAGCCTCTCACTCCACCGTCACGCTCTTGGCGAGGTTGCGCGGCTGGTCGACATCGGTGCCCTTGGCCACGGCGACGTGATAGGCGAGAAGCTGGACCGGGATCGCGTAGAGCAAGCGGCGCGACGAACGGGTCGCAGCGCGGCACTTCGATGGCATAGGCGAGCTGCGCCGTCGAGCCGCGCGAGCCCGTCGCGGTCGGAGATCATCACCACCCTGCCGCCGCGCGCCAGCACCTCCTGCACGTTCGACAGCGTCTTCTCGAACAGCTCGTCGCGCGGCGCCAGCACGACGATCGGCACGCGGTCGTCGATGAGCGCGATCGGCCCGTGCTTCATCTCGCCCGCGGCATAGCCCTCGGCGTGGATGTAGGAGATCTCCTTGAGCTTCAGCGCGCCTTCGAGCGCCAGCGGATAGGACGTGCCGCGGCCGAGATAGAGCACGTCGCGCGCCTCGGCGAATCCTGGCGCGATCGCGCGCGATGCGCTCGTCGTGGTTGAGCACCTCGCTCGCCCGCGACGGCACCTCGGTCAAGCGCCGGTCGAGAGCGCCGCCTCGCGCGCGGCGTCGATCCGGCCGCGCGCGCGCGCCAGCGCGATCGCGAGGCAGGCGAGCACCACGAGCTGCGTCGTGAACGCCTTGGTCGAGGCGACGCCGATCTCCGGCCCGGCATGCGTCGCCAGCACCGCATCGGCCTCGCGCGCCATCGAGCTTTCGGGCTGGTTGACCACCGCGACGATGTGCTGGCCCTGCGCGCTTGGCATAGCGCAGCGCCGCCAGCGTGTCGGCGGTCTCGCCCGATTGCGAGATGAAGAGCGCCAGGCCGCCCGGCGGCATGTCGGCGCGCGCGATAGCGGAACTCCGAGGCGATATCGACCTCGACCGACACGCGCGCGATCTGCTCGATCCAGTATTTCGCGACCAGCCCGGCATGATAGGAGGTGCCGCAGGCGATGATCGTGACCCGGCGCGATCGCGGCGAGATCGAAGGGCAGATCGCGGCAGATGCACCGATGCGCGTCACCGGGTTGAACAGCGACTGCAGCGTGTCGCCGATCACCGCCGGCTGCTCGAAGATCTCCTTCTTCATGAAGTGGCGGTGATTGCCCTTGCCGATCGCCGCGCCCGAGAGCGCGGTCTCGCTTGACCGCGCGCTCGACCGGCTGCGCCCGCGGCGTCGAAGATGGTCGCGCCCGCGGCCGTCACCACCGCCCAGTCGCCTTCCTCGAGATAGACGATGCGCCGCGTCAGCGGCGCCAGCGCCAGCGCGTCGGAGCCGACATACATCTCGCCCTCGCCATAGCCGATCGCCAGCGGGCTGCCGCGCCGCGCGCAGATCAGCAGATCGGGCTGGCCGGCGAACAGCATGACGAGCGCGAACGCGCCTTCGAGCCGCGGCAGCGCCTTCGCCACCGCCTCGCGCGGGCGTCGACGCCCTCGTCGAGATAGCGCGTCACCAGGATGGCGACGACTTCGGTGTCGGTCTGGCTCTCGAAGCCGTAGCCGAGCCCGGTCAGCTCGGCCTTCAGCTCCTGGAAATTCTCGATGATGCCGTTATGGACCACCGCCACCTCGGCGCGTCGCGATCGGATGGGCGTTGCGCTCGGTCGGCACGCCATGCGTCGCCCAGCGCGTGTGGCCGATGCCGATCAGCCCTGCACCGGCTCGGCCGCGAGCACGCGCCTCGAGCGCGCGCGAGCTTGCCCTCGGCGCGGCGGCGCTCGATCGGGCCGTCGACCAGGGTCGCGATGCCGGCCGAATCATAGCCGCGATATTCGAGGCGCTTCAGCCCTTCGATGAGCAGCGGCGCCACGTCCTGCCTGCCGATGATGCCGACGATGCCGCACATCAGCGTTTCTTGCCGCGCTCCGTTTCGCGCGCTTGGCCTGGCGCCGCGCCTCGCGCCATTCGCGCGCGCGGCCCGCGCTTCGACCACCTGGCGGCCCGCGGCCGATCGCCAGCGCATCCGCCGGCACGTCGTCGGTGATGACCGATGCCGGCGGCGACGATCGCGCCGTCGCCGATCGTCGACCGGCGCCACCAGCGAGGCATTGGTGCCGATGAACACGTCGCGCGCCGATCTCGGTGCGGTACTTGTCGATGCCGTCGTAATTGCAGGTGATCGTGCCGGCGCCGATATTGGTGCCCGGCGCCGACCTACGCGTCGCCGAGATAGGCCGAGTGATTGGCCTTGACGCCGCGCCCGAGGTGCGCGTTCTTGACCTCGACGAAATTGCCGATATGGACGCTCGGCGCCGAGCTCGGCGCCCGGGCCGCAGCCGGGCGAACGGCCCGATGATCGCGTGATCGCCGACCTTGGCGCCGGCGATATGGCAGAAGGCCGGGATCTCGACGCCCTCGCCGACCGTCACCCCGGGACCGAAGACGACGAAGGGCCCGACCACGCTGTCGCGGCCGAGCTGCGTATCGGCGCTGAGGAAGACGGTCTCGGGCGCGATGAACGTGACGCCCGCCGCCATGCGCCTGCGCGCGCAGGCGGCGCTGCATCGCCGCTTCGGCCGCGGCCAGCTCGGCGCGGCTGTTGACGCCCATCAGCTCGTCGGCCGGCGCCTCGATCGCGCGGCAAGCCAGACCGCGCGCGCGCGCGACCGCGACGATGTCGGTGAGATAGTACTCGCCCTTGGCGTTGCTGCTGCCGACGCGCGTCCAGCAGCGAGAAGAGATGCTCGCCCATCGATCGCCATCACGCCGGAATTGCACAGCGTGATGTCGCGCTGTTCGGCGCGTGCATCGGCGGCCTCGACGATCGCCGTCGAGCGTGCCGTCGCCGCCGAGCACCAGCCGGCCATAGGCGCCGGGCTCGGCCGGCCGCATGCCGATGACGGCGACCGCGGCCTCGGGCGCGCGCCGCCGCTCGGCCAGCAGCTGCTCGAAGGTCGCCGGGTGACCAGCGGCGTATCGCCGTAGAGCACCAGCACGTCGCCGGCGAAACCGTCGAGCGCCGCCGCGCGCCGCGGCGACCGCGTCGCCGGTGCCGCGCTGCGACGGCCTGGATCGCACGTCGGCCGGCGCGACGGCCACGGCGACCGCGTCCATGCCGGGACCGATCACGACGAGTCGCGCCGGGCCGAGCGCGCCAGCGGCCGCGCAGCACGTGCTCGATCATCGGCCGGTTGGC
>CAVRKF010000014.1:0-81146 GCA_963721625.1 uncultured Alphaproteobacteria bacterium | reverse complement strand
AGTCCCTTCTCTCCTGGGAACAACGTGATATCGGCAAGCGGCAACTAGAAGAACGCTGGCGGGCGATTTTGACCCCGCCCCAAGACATTCCTGTCGCCGAGTGGGGCGAACAGAACGTCATCATCCCCCCTGGGATGAGTTCGATTCCGGGTCCGTTCCGACACAAGAGCACTCCCTATCTCTCTGAGATCCTGGAGTGTCTCAAAAATCCCGAAGTCTCCACGATCACACTTCTCTTCGCCGCTCAAAACGGGAAGACGCTGGCTCTGATCGTCGCCATTTTGTGGACGATGAGCCAAGACCCCGCCCCTGTGATCTTCGTCATCGCTACTCGGGACATGGCGAGAGACGTGTCGATTCAGCGGTTCGATAAGATCATCGAGTCGAGCCCCGAAGTCGAAGCTCTCTGTCGCAAGGCTCACAAAAGCGACTGGACGACGTTCACAAAGAGCTTCAAGACGGGGGTGTGTTATTTCGCTGGGGGTCAAAGCGCCATTAGTGCGGTCTCTCGACCCGCTCGCATTCTGATTCTCGACGAGATCGACAAATACAAAGGGGCCACGAAGAAAGAAGCCCCCGTCTTTTATCAGTTCCTAGAGCGTGTGAACGCTTGGCCGAACTCGAAAATCTTCCAATCAGGAACCCCGACGCTCGAATCGGGCTCGATCTACACGCAATTTCTCGAAGGGGATCAGTCATATTTCTGGCTCCCCTGTCCCCATTGTGGCACAAAACAGAAGCTCATCTTCTCCGAATTGATCGAGATCGACGGCAAGAAGCAAGATGTGTATCGGCTCAAGTGGGATCAGGGGGCCAAAGACCCCGAGACCGGAGTCTGGGACATCGAGCGAGCGGCCAAAGAGCCTTACATCGAATGTATCAATCCCGAATGCGTCCAGACGGCTCCCCACTTCGGGCGGATCTATGACAAACACAAAGCCGAGATGTTGCTCGGGGGCGAGTGGGTTCCAACATTCCCCGAGCGAAAGAAACACAGAAGCTTTCATCTCTCGGCGCTGTATCCCAAGTGGCGGACGTTCGGCCAGATCGTCAGAAAGTTTTTGGAACGCAAGAAAAGCGGGCTCGACGGGGTCAAACAGTTCCGACAAGACACGCTCGCCGAGCCGTGGGAGCCACGAACACGAGCCGCCACACAACATGAGTTGATGAAGAAGTGTGGCAACTATCAGCCGCTCGACTGTCCACAGACTCCGCTCGCCATTCTGATGACGGTTGATCCGAAGAAGTTCCCGTCTCACTACGTCATTCGGGCATGGTGCTACGGGGAGACGAGCTATCTCCTGGATTATGGGACGGTCTTGAGTCTCGACGACATTCCCCGGATTGCTGCCACGAAGTTCGGCGAACACAAACAATGGGGAATCGCTCGGGTCGTGGTCGATGCGGGCTGGGAAGGACGACGGATCGAAGACTTCTGTCGGAAGAACAACTATGTCCCCATCAAGGGAGAGCGGAGCTTGCCCCAGGGGATGCTAGTCGATTGGGGCGAGACGAACGAATTGAAGATTCCCCAATCCGAGTCAACACGGTCGCTCTCAAAGACGCACTGAACAGCAAGATCGAAGCGGCGAACGGTTCGCTCGGGAGTTGGTATCTGCCCCAGGAGACCCCGACCTGGAGACTCGGCAAGTATCTTCATCAACTCACGAGCGAAGCTCCCATTCGACAGAAGAACGCCAAGGGCTTCGAACAGCGATGGTATGAGCCGCTTCACGACCAAAACCACTTGCTTGACTGTGAAGTCTATCAACTGGCGGCGAGTATCATCTTCAAGATCAAGTCGATGAATCAGCCCGCCCCTTTCGTCCCGGACGCTCCTCCGAGACAAGTCGCCGTCTCCGTCGAACGGTCGGAGAAGAAGACCCATTTCGATAGGCTCCAGAAGTACAAATACAGCCCATTCTGAAAAAACGACCCCAGCCACACTAACTAAATGTGCTATGAAAACAGAAACACTCAAATCGATCGACACAGTCACACAGCAATATCTCGGCGGTGAAACGAAGACGGAGTCAAAACCCGTCGTCGTGATGACGGAGACCGTTCTTCGAGACCCCCGACAATGTAAGTTCTGTGGTCCCGGTGGGAAGCCGAAGCTCGATGATCGAGCCAAGAGCGAGACCCATTGTCTGTATCGTTGTAACAATTGCGGGCTCTCGTGGAGCGTCCGCAAAGGTCAACTCGATCAGTATCTTCGCCATGCGGCGCAGGGGAAGTAATGAACTGGGACGATCCGAACTGTCTCGTTGAGGCGATGAAATCTCAATTTCAGAACGCCACACACAAACAGAAAGTGACCATCATCGAAGGATGGATGGTTGAAGCCGCCATGTTCCAGACCATGCGGACGGGAACGAACTCGATCGAGCATCCGTTGATGAAAAATCTTCAGGGGCTTCACGAATACTTCAATCGTCTCGCCGCTCTTGAAAGCGGGGTCTATGGGACGTATGTCGCCGAGTTTCGTCGGGGCCGCTAAATCACGAGATCCAGGGCTAGATAGTGTGTGAAACAAAACAACGCTCTCATTCAATACGGTCTTCCCGCTATCGACATTCCCGATCCGGTCGTCTTCAAGCCGACATTTCTCGATCGGGCTCGCCAGTTCGTCGATCGTTGGTATGAAGCCGTTGACCCCGAGCGAGCCGTCAAACGACAAGTCGCCCGCATCAAGCTCCGACCGATCAAAAAATACTACAACGACACGGAATATGGACAGGTCTCGGGGAACGATTCCGTCTATGGATATGAAGCGGCGAGTCTCGATCGTTTCACGCAACATTGGATGCCGCAACAGTTGGCGGGCGACGTTCTCGCTGGAGAGCGGGAACGCATTCGTCAAAGAGCGTGGAATCTGTGGCGTTCGAATGCCTACATGAAAGCGGCCGTCGATGCGCTGATCTCCCGGATCGAGCCGAACAAGATCGTCAATTGCGACAATGAAGCTCTTCTCCCGAATGGGAAAGCCGACGACAAGTTTCGAGAGAAAGCCCGTCGCCTGTGGGAGACATGGGCCAAACAATGCGACACACTCGGCTCGCCCCCGCAAGGCGGCTCCGACCTGTCGCAACTCCTGGAGACGATCCTTCGAGAGACCATTCTTGGGGGCGAGTGTCTCGTGTACTTCCGACGCTACTCGCCCAAAGATGCGAAGCGGCGGAAGCTCATTCTCCCGTTCACGATCGAAGCCATCGATGCCGAGCGGCTCGATTCCAATCACACGGGGAATTGGGGCGATCCAACGGGACAGGGCCAAGTCGTTTATCAAGGTGTCGTGATGGACGATCTCTGTCGCCGCTTGGGTTACTGGGTTTATCCACATCATCCGAACAGCCCGATTGCGTTTCCCCGAGAGTCCGATTTTGTCGATGCCGAATCCACGATTCACGTTTACAAGAAAAGTCGCCCGAGCAACATCCGGGGATATTCCTGGGTCGCTCCGATCTTGAACGATCTCCGACAGATCGGCGATCTCAAGTTCACAGAGCTTCAAGCAAGCTTGATCGCCTGCACGTTCGCTCTGTGGATCGAACAAGATGCGAGCAACACGATCCAGGGGCTTCAATTCCCCGCAGGCGAGAGCCCCGTTGATCCCGATGGGAACCGCAAGTTCGCCAGCGAGCCGGGAAGTGTGGAAGTTCTTCCCCCCGGTCAAAGGATGAACTCCGCCAATCTGGGACGACCGAACGGAACCGTCAACGAGTACATCGATTGGATGTTACACGGCATGGCGGGCGGGGCCGGAATCAAGGCGACCGATCTCACACAAAACTTCTCAGAGAGTTCCTTCTCGGCGGATGCGGCGAACGAAAACTCGATGATGCCGAAGACGTTGCTCAATCACGACTGGTTTATCTCGACTGTTATGGAGCCGGTCTATGCGGAAGTGATGCGCACGGGATACATGACCGGATATTTCGACGATTGCTTGACCGGTTCCTGGGATGAAGTGGGCCGACGGTTGACCGAAGCTAAGTGGCCGAAGCCGAGCCGTCGTTCTGTGAATCCCGTGAACGATGTCAAAGCGTCCGTGATGGCGATGATCTCGGGGCTCTCCGATCCTCAGATCGAGAGCGCCAAGAATGGAACCGACTGGGTCCGCAACTTGGAAGGGATGAAAGCGTTCCTGGACAAAGCCGAAGACATCGGGCTTCCGAAAGAATGGCTGTTGACCGTTCTCGGGGTCAAAACGGAAATGATGATTGAAGACGAGCAACAGCAAAAACAAAAGCCGGCGCCCTAGATACGGGCATGAGTTCACACAGCCCCATTCGCCATTTCACGGCAGAAGTTCAGAAAAGCAAAGCCCCAGGAAAGACTCCCGGAGAAGACGGCACGTTGATAGAGCGCACGGCTCACAACTCAGGCCCGCATCTCGAATCATCTGTTCGACGATGAGGGGAACCCCGTCGATGAGATGTTTCTCTCTCGGGGAGCGAGCGTCTATCGCAAGAATAACTCGTGTCCCATGTACTACGGGCACGAATACCACAATCTCGAAAACGCTTGCGGGTCATTCGTCAATTTGCGACAGGATCGCCGCTTCTACGTGGGCGACTTGAAGTTCTCCAGCGTTCGCCAAGATGCGAAGACACTCGTTGAAGAAGAACACATCGATTCCGTGTCTGTGGGGGTCTTCGTCAATAAGGCTCGCTTCGTCGAAGCGGGCGAATCGAAGCTCTACTTTGAGGGCGACGACGACGAGACATTCGTCGAAGGGCCGTGTGTGGTCTATGAGAAATGGGACTGCGCCGAAGTCTCGCTCACGGGGATGCCAGCGGATAAGAACGCTCGGATCGGGTTCACGTATTCCAAAGATGGAACGGTCAAGTTCAAGACCCCGGTCAAGAAATCGAAGAAAATTGAAAAACCGATCATAGATATCCCTGAAACCATTTCAGTGGAAACAAAATCTATGGCCGAAACAAAAGTAGAATCCCAGCCCGTCGCCGCTCCTGTTGAGAAAGCTCCAGAGCCCGTGAAGGCTGAAACGACCCCAGACAATTCCTTCGCTCTGGAAGTTCTCGATCTTTGCCAGAAGTATTCGATCGAAGACCCGCAAGCGATGTTGAAGACTCACAAGACTTTGGCTTCTGTCAAAGATGCCATCCTTGAGCAATACGCCGACACGAAGAAGAAAACCGCTCCGGCCGTCGCTGTGACGAGCTTCGGAGAGGATCGACTCGCTTCGGCAATGGGCGATGCGCTCACGTATGGAATGCTCAAAACCCTGATGCCCGATGCTGTCGCCGAGAAAGAGGTCGAGGTCGAGGGGAACGTGATCCGTTATACAGAGTTCTCCAGCGACAAAGATGATCGATTCAATCGCAACAAGCTCGAAAGCTTCTTGCCGAAGAAGGTCGATCGCCAGATGAAACACTGGGATTTGATTGATTTCTGTGTCCGTCAGCTTGAGGCGTGGGGAACCCCCGTCCGCTACGGATTCAGCCGGGAAGACATCATCAAAAAGGTCTTCAAGGATCAGGCGATCACTCGCAACTATGTTCAGGAGCGGACCCAGCGCTACGGCTATGACGACGACGGCTACACTTCTTCGGGTGACATTTTCCCGTTGCTCCAGGATGCGATGCACAAAACGCTCATCGCCGGATACGAAGCAAGTCGCACGACTTGGCAAGAGTGGGTCAAGAATGAGGGTTCGACCCCAGACTTGAAGCTCGCCCACTTCATTCAGATGAGCGGAACGGGTTATCTTGACGAATACGTCGAAGGTCAAGGCGAAGCCATCGCTAAGGGAGTCACTGGCTCCGATGCGGTGATGAACATTCAGAACAAGAGAAACCGTGTTCCAATTGGTTGGTTTTTGATGGCAAACGACGATCTCGGTGGCTTGGCTTACATCCCCGCTGAACTCGGCAAGTCCGCCAACAAGACAATCAATCTCGCCTGTCTCGCCGAACTGATGGGCAATCAGCCCGTCGATGAAGACGGACAGCCGCTCTTCGGCTCGCACACGACCTATGTCGAAGGGAATCCCGTCGCTCAAAACAACGATCTTTCGTTGGGCGCTCCGTCGCTCTCGAATGTGTCGTCGATGATGAAAACGATGGGAACGTTCCTCGGCAAAGACGGAACGCCGATCCGTATCCAGGGCCGTTATCTGTTGACTCCGTACACGCTCGACAAAGAGATCCGTCAGATCTGCTTGAGCCAGTACGACCCGAGCCAAAACCAGTTCCAGACATACAACCCGTACAACACTTTGCTTCCGTTGACTGAACCATTGCTCGACATGTTCAATGCCGCACAAAACGGAACGCCGAACTATCACGTTCTGCTTCCCGAGCTTCAAGATTCGCCCGTGCGAATCAAGTATCTCCGGGGAATGGAGATGCCCGTGATCACGAGCTTCATCGATCTTCATACTGACTGTATGATCGTCAAAGTGGCTCAGAGCTTCGGCACACGAGCCATCGACTTTAGGCGGGTCGTGCGCAACCATTGATCAAAAACTGTCGCAAGACCAACGAATCAAAGCCCCGAGAAATCGGGGCTTTTTTTATTTGACGAGCCATTCATCGGTGAGACAGAAGCGAGCGGCTCTTACTAACAAAGCGGGGTTATGCTTGAAATGTCCGATCCCCCGATTACAGAGTCCACAGAGCAAGCCCCGCACGATAATCTTTCCTGATCTCGCTTCTTCTTCTTTGTCGTGATCTATGTCGGCTTTGAGTTGGGGGCCAAACTCACGATCGCAGATGGGACAACGATTGTTTTGATCTTTCAACATCTGATCATATTGCTCGGGTTCGATGCCGTATCGCCAACGTCGATCTAGCTCCTTCTTGCGTTCGGGGTTGTCTTTGACCCATTGTTGGGCTTGGGCTTTGCGCCTGTCATAGTTCTTTCTCGCCCACTCCCGTTGCGTCGCTCTGGTTCGTTCTCGATTAGCTCTTTGCCATTCCACAGTAGCTGCCGTCGCACATTTGCGGCATCGACTGCGATTCTTCTTCCATTCGTAGTCGCCGAAGTGATCTCTATTCTTCTCATCTCCGCACGTTCGACATTGTTTCGTTTCCATTCCTAGACATCTAAGATTTTTCCCCAAAAGCGGAAAGAGCAATCATAGATACTTTCAATCTGTGACGAGACGGTTCTGCCGATCGTCACTCACCATTATTCGGGAGAATCAATAAAATGGCTGATACACGTTCAGTTTGGTCGTGGGATGATTTCGAGGGCGCTCGCCAGTGGTCTAGTACGACCCCGGACGCTTTCGGTTGGAACATTCGCACACACGGGGGCGGAAGCCCCACAGCGACGGCTGTCAATCCGTCAGCAAACGGCATCATCGCTCTCGCTTGCGATACGTCGACTGCCGCTCAATCCATCGTACTTTCGGACAATGACGTTCTGTCCTACGCTTCACAGCTTCAACAGACCCCGCTCGTTGTCGGAACCCAGATTTTCAAGGCTGTCGTCGGGTTCGCTAATCTCGATGCGAACTGTTCGTTCTTCTTAGGAATGACAGGCGCAGACAATGCGACTTTGACGAGCATCACTCCCCGAGTCGGCTTCAACATTGGAGCGAACGGGTTGGTTCAGATCGATTCCGTGAACTCGACGGTCTCGAATAGTGCGGTCTCGACGCTCTACAGCGTTCAGAGCGGCTATCAGTATCTCTTCCAGATCTGCTTTGCGGTTCCGCAAGCGTTGACGTTCTCGATCACACAGATCAACGGGTTCAGTCAATACACGGTCGGCAAAGTTCTGGGGAGCACGACGTTCGACTTCCACAATTACACAGGATCGCTCCAGCGCTACTTCAGAAGTGGCAAGTCTGCGGGCTCGACCAGCGCAACAACGCTCTACGTCGATCGTGTAGGCGTGAAGCAGAAGCGAGCGTAAGACACAAAATACCCTGACAATCGATGTGGCTGTTGCTATCCCTTCGATCTGTTACCTAAGAAGCCCCATACCCTGGGGCTTCTTTCTTGCGCTACGAACACTAAATAAGAAGATGACTCCCTTCCAAGCATTCGCCCAAGTGAAATCAAGGCTCGCCCGAGCCCCGTTGAGTTCTCCGGTCACGTACATCCCCTATACGGCTCCTGGGGCTCCCCATGACGCTCTATGCCGAGATCGACATCAAAGAGACGCTCTCGCCCCGTTCCGACAGTCTGGGAAGCTTCATACCGATGACAGCGAACTTGAACATCGACTGGGGAGCGTATCAGCTTCGAGATCAATTCCAGTTCGTGAACCCCGCAAATGGGATTCTGACGCTGTGGGTCGTCGATGGGGCTCCGGTCATTCGGCTCGATGGGTCACAAGATGTAATGGTCAAGAGTGTGAAACACGTCGAAACGTCGGGAGACGGATATAGGGGCAACCGATGAGCCTAACGAATCGAGCCAAAGCGTTTTTGGAATACTTTTTGGAAGCGCTCGATCGGCAATCCGATCGAGCCGTGAAAGCCGATCTTGAAGACTTCGATCAGGCCGAATCATTCCGACTGTGGCGGGATTTGGAAGGGGCTGTCGTTCTCGTGGTCGAGACGTTGCTCCCGGATTACGAAGACGCAAAAAAGATGTTGGCGAACATCGATCGCTGGGAAGAACAAGATCGGCAATGGTTCGCCAAAATGCGGGAGAAACGAAAACAACAATGAGCGACACAGCAAACTTTACCTATGTCGGGTCTGGCGGCTTGTGTTTCGAGCGAGATGCAAATAACGCTCCGATCTCGGCCGTCTGTGAAATGGCGTGTACTCTTCCAGCCAAAGGCATCATCACAGGTCCGCTTCTCGATCTTCAATATCTCGTCTCCGCTTCCCAGACGTTTCAGACAGCGACGGGCTCCGGGGGCCAAGAGATCGCCGCAAATCGAGTCATCCTTCAAGCAGCGACGGCGGAGACCATGCCCCCGAGACCGTTCGCTCTCGTGTCTTTCCGACCTGGGAGTCTGCGGACGGACATCGTGAAGGGTTACTTCACGAGCGGAACGCTCTATCTCTCTTTCGAGATGGACGTGAACTCGGGGCTCGATGCTTGCCCGAATCAAGCCATGCTTCAATTCGGACAGTTCGTCGAGAACGTAATTCAAGAGATCTGGGAGCAGGTAGGAACGGGGCAAATGGGTCTCCAGTTGATCCGAGCCATCAATTTGACCCAGGGGCCGGAGTATTCATCCTGGGGCGAAGAGAACGCTCCCTATTTATGGGCAGAGTTCTCTGTCGACTTTTGGAGCGGTCTGAAGAATGAAGCTCTCGATCAAGATCAAACGACATGCGCCCTTGGAGATGAAAGCCAGAGCCCTAAACTCTGTGGTGCGTGAAGGTCTTCAGCGGGCTCGGCCTCACCATCGCGCGCGACATCATGCTGAGCCACGGCGGCAGCCTGACGCTCGAGACCTCGCCGCAGGGCGGCCTGCGCGCCCGCTGCTCGCTCCCCGGCGACGACGTGGCGCTCGCTGTTCGAGGGGCAGCCTCCGGCAGGCCTCGTCAGGCCATGAACCACTCCAGGCCGTCGTGGCCCGGCATGTAGTCCATGTTGGTCTGCGCCGGGTTGCGGTTGACGAGCGGCCGGCCGTAGAGCGGATGGCGGCTGGCTGCGCACCTCGTGCTCGACCTGAAACAGCACCTTGCGCGTGTCGAGATCGACGATGTCGATGAAGCGGTATTCGTGCTCGCCGTTCTCCATGCTGATGAGGCCGAGCTCGCCGAGCTTCTTGTAGGGGCCGGAGAAGTCGGTGATGTAGATTTGGATGTGGTGGCCGTCATAGGGCGGGATCGGCCGGTCGGTCTCGCGGAACAGCAGGTCCTGGCCGGCGCCGACGGCGACGCGGGCGAACCGCCCGGTGCCGTCGTCCTCGACCGCGGCCGGGCGCCTCCATGATCTCGCGATAGAAGCGCGCGATGCCGTCGGCCGTGCCCGGCGGCACGTCGAACTCGATATAGGGCATGCCGAGCCGGATGCGCCCGAACCGCGCCGTATCGGGGAAGTGGCAGCGGACGCGGTCGCCCCAGGGCGAGCAGGTCTCGACGCAGTCATTGCCCTCGCGGTAGTCGAAGCGCGGTGCCGTCGAGCTGCTTCTTCACGCCGCTCCAGCCGCTCCAGCAGCGCCTCGCGCTCCGGCACGACGATGCCGGTGCAGCCGCGCACCGTCTGCGGCTTGCCGGTCGGCAGATGGAACTGGCTGCGCCCGACATTGATCCACATGTTGTTGGTGCTGACCATGATGTAGGGATCGCGCGTCAAGCCCGAGCCCGGCGACATAGAAGAGCGTCGCGAGCCGCTGGTCGGGGATGGTGACGTTGACGTGCTCGAGCTTGCAGATGTTGCCGACATCCTCGCCGCTGCGGTCGAGCTTGGCTTCCATGGCGCGCTCCTTGGTATTCCTTACGAAATCGCTGGCGCGATCCTCGCCCCGGCCGCCCGCGGCGTCAATAGAGCGGCCGAAGGCGGCCGCCGCGACCCTGTAATCCGCGCCGGCGCACGCTATAAGGGAGGGATGGAATTCGTCCTCCCGGTCCTCGTCGTCATCGCCATGCTGGCGGCGCTGGGCACGCTCGGGCTCGGCATCATCTCGATGGCGCGCGGCGACGATCCGCGGCGATCGAACAAGCTGATGCAGTCGCGCGTGCTGCTGCAGGGCGTCGCCCTCATGCTCTTCGCAATCTTCATGCTGCTCTACCGGCGCCACTGATGGTCCGGCTCACGCGCATCTACACGCGCGGCGGCGACGGCGGCGAGACCTCGCTCGGCGACGGCAGCCGCGTGGCGAAGCAGGCGCTGCGGGTCGAAGCCTACGGCACCGTCGACGAGGCGAACGCCGCGATCGGCCTCGCGCGGCTGCACACCGCGGGCGAGGCCGACGCGATGCTGGCGCGCATCCAGAACGATCTGTTCGATCTCGGCGCCGATCTGTGCGACCCCGGAAGCCGGGCGCCAGGCCGCCGGCGCGCTGCGCATCGCCGCGTCCCAGGTCGACGCGGCTCGAGCGCGAGATCGACGCGCTCAATGCCGCGCTGGCGCCGCTCGATTCCTTCGTGCTGCCGGGCGGCACGCCGGCGGCGGCGGCCTATCTCCATCTCGGCGCGCACCATCGTGCGCCGCGCCGAGCGGCTGGTCGCGGCGCTCGCCGCGGCCGAGCCGGTCAATCCCGAGGCGCTCAAATATCTCAACCGCCTGTCCGACCATCTGTTCGTGCTGAGCCGGCACGTCAACGACCGCGGCGCCCAGCGACGTGCTCTGGAAGCCGGGCGCGTTTCGCTCGTGACATGAAGTGCTTGCCTTCGGATTGTGCACGTGCACAATCCGCTCCCGCGCCGCAGCATGGCGCGTCCGGTGACGAAGGCCAGGCCATGAAAGTGCTCGTCGCCGTCAAGCGGGTGATCGACTTCAACGTCAAGATCCGGGTCAAAGCCGACCAGACCGGCGTCGAGACCGCCAACGTCAAGATGTCGATGAACCCGTTCGACGAGATCGCCGTCGAGGAGGCGATCCGCCTCAAGGAGGCCGGCATCGGCCAGCGAGATCGTCGCCGTCTCGCTGGGCCCGGCGCAATGCCAGGAGACGATCCGCACCGCGCTGCCATGGGCGCCGACCGCGGCATCCATGTGCTGACCGACGCCGAGCTGCAGCCGCTGGCGGTGGCGAAGCTGCTGAAGGCGATCGTCGACAAGGAGGCGCCGCGGCTCGTCATCCTCGGCAAGCAGGCGATCGACGACGACTGCAACCAGACCGGCCAGATGCTGGCGGCGCTGCTCGGCTGGCCGCAGGCGACCTTCGCCTCGAAGCTCGAGATCGCGCGACGGCAAGGCGCGCGTGACGCGCGAGGTCGATGGCGGGCTCGAGACGGTCGAGATGAAGCTGCCGGCCGTGGTCACCACCGACCTGCGCCTCAACGAGCCGCGCTACGCCTCGCTGCCCAACATCATGAAGGCGAAGAAGAAGCCGATCGAGCAGATGACGCCCGAGGCGCTCGGCGTCGATGCGACGCCGCGGCTCGTCGACGCTCAAGGTCGAGGAGCCGCCGCGGCGCCAGGGCGGGCGCAAGGTCGGCTCGGTCGAGGAGCTGGTCGACAAGCTGATGAACGAGGCGCGAGTCATCTGATGCCGATCCTGGTCATCGCCGAACACGACAACGCAGGCGCTCAAAGGCGCCACCCTCAACGCCGTCACCGCCGCCGCCGCGATCGGCGGCGAGATCCATCTGCTGGTCGCCGGGCCGGAACTGCCGCGCCGCCGCCGAAGCGGGCGCGCAGGTCGCCGGCGTCGCCAAGGTGCTGCTCGCCGAGGATCGCGGCCTACGCCCACCCGCGTCGCCGAGGATCTGGCGGCGCTGGTCGTGCCGCTCGCCAAGGGCTACAGCCATCTGCTGGCGCCGGCGACGACCTTCGGCAAGAACCTGATGCCGCGCATCGCGGCGCTGCTCGACGTGGCGCAGATCTCCGACATCTCGGCGGTCGATCGCGCCCGACACCTTCGTGCGGCCGATCTATGCCGGCAACGCGCTGGCGACGGTGCAGTCGCGCGACCCGATCAAGGTCGATCACCGTGCGCGGCACCGCCTTTCCCGCCGGCCGCGGCAGCGGCGGCAGCGCCGCGATCGAGACCATCGCCGCGCCCGGCGCGACCGGGCTCGTCGCGCTTCGTCGGCGCCGAGCTCGCGCGCTCGGAGCGGCCGGAGCTGACCAGCGCGCGCGTCATCGTCTCGGGCGGGCGCGGCATGCAGTCGGGCGACAATTTCAAGCTGCTCGAAAGCGTCGCCGACAAGCTCGGCGCCGCCGTCGGCGCCTCGCGCGCGGCGGTCGATGCCGGCTTCGTGCCCAACGACTACCAGGTCGGCCAGACCGGCAAGATCGTCGCGCCCGAGCTCTATATCGCGGTCGGCATCTCGGGCGCGATCCAGCATCTCGCCGGCATGAAGGATTCGAAGGTCATCGTCGCCATCAACAAGGACGAGGAGGCGCCGATCTTCCAGATCGCCGATTACGGCCTGGTCGGCGACCTGTTCCAGATCGTGCCGGCGCTCGATGCCGAGCTCGGCAAGCGCGCCGGCAAGCGCTGAAGCCACGTCTGACAGCGAGAGCGTGCAATGAGCGCAGAGCGAAGCGATGCGATCAAGACCATCGGCGTCATCGGCGCCGGCCAGATGGGCAGCGGCATCGCCCATGTCGCGGCGCTCGCCGGCTATGACGTGCGGCTCGCGCGACATCGACGCCAAGGCGCTGGAGCAGGCGCGTCCAGGCGATCGACCGCAACCTCGGCCGCCAGGTTGCGCGCGGCAAGGTCAAGGAGGAGGACAAGGCAGGCCGCGCTCGCGCGCATCGACGACCGCCACCGGCTATGACACGGTTCGGCGAATGCGACGTCGTCATCGAGGCCGCCACCGAGCGCGAGGCAGGTCAAGCGCGAGATCTTCAAGCAGCTCGTGCCGCATCTGAAGCCGTCGGCGATCGTCGCCTCCAACACCTCGTCGATCTCGATCACGCGGCTTGCCGCCGCCACCGACCGGCCGGAGCGCTTCATCGGCATGCATTTCATGAACCCGGTGCCGGTGATGCAGCTCGTCGAGCTGATCCGCGGCATCGCCACCGACGAGCCGACCTTCGAGACCATGCGCGAGCTCGCGGTGAAGCTCGGCAAGACGCCGGTCGCGGCCGAGGATTTCCCGGCCTTCATCGTCAACCGCATCCTGCTGCCGATGATCAACGAGGCGGTCTATACGCTGCTACGAGGGCGTCGGCTCGGTCGAGGCGATCGACACCGCCATGCAGCTCGGCGCCAACCACCCGATGGGGCCGCTGGAGCTCGCCGACTTCATCGGCCTCGACACCTGCCTCGCGGTGATGCAGGTGCTGTACGAGGGGCTCGCCGATTCGAAATACCGGCCCTGCCCGCTGCTGGTCAAATACGTCGAGGCGGGCTGGCTCGGCCGCAAGGCCGGACCGCGGCTTCTACGACTATCGCGGCGAGAAGCCGGTGCCCGACGCGCTGACACGCGCGCGGTGAGCGCGGCTTGGCAGTGCTGCCATTCGCGTGCTAGGACGGAGCGAGGTTCATGGGGGTCATGCGATGACGAGGTCCGCTGGTTGTCCGCTGCTCTCGATAGTTGCCCCGCGCTGGTGCTCAACGCCGATTTCCGGCCGCTGAGCTATTACCCGCTGTCGCTGTGGTCGTGGCAGGAGACGGTCAAGGCGGTGTGCCTCGACCGCGTGAACATCGTCTCGGAATACGACCACGTGGTGCGCAGCCCGTCCTTCGTGATGCGGCTGCCCAGCGTCATCTCGCTCAAGGAATACATCGCGTCGGCGCGCCGCCCGGCCTTCACCCGGTTCAACGTGTTCCTGCGCGACCGCTTCATCTGCCAATATTGCGGCGGCGCGCTTCCCGTCGCACGACCTGACCTTCGACCATGTCGTGCCGCGCTCGCGCGGCGGCCGCACCACGTGGGAGAACGTCGTCACCGCCTGCTCGAGCTGCAATCTCCTCAAGGGCAACCGGCTGCCGGCGCGAGAGCGAGATGTATCCGCGCCACCTGCCGACGCCAGCCGACGACGCATCTGCTGCGCGAGAACGGCCGCGCCTTTCCGCCCAATTTCCTGCATCAGAGCTGGCGCGACTTCCTCTACTGGGACACCGAACTCGAGGCGAGCTGAGGCTGATCAGGGTCGTCCGAGTGGCCATCGCCGAGGGCCAGGGAGCGCGCCGGCCGGCTCCTGGTCGACGGCCATGCCGGGATAGGCCGCGGTGGGGCCATGGTCCAGCGATCCGAGATATCCGTGCTGATCCGCGCTGGGGGTTCGAGTTGGCGTCCGTGCTCGCGCCGGCGCAGCCATAGACCGCCCATGACGGCCATGATCGCAACAAGCGCACTGATTTTCGGTCTCATCGCGTTCTCCGTCAACGTGCGCAGCGTTCGCCTCACCCGCAACACGCTTCAGCCGATAATCGCTCCATTCGGTTGACGCATTCACAACGCGCCGCTACCAACCGCGCATGACCCTCCTGCGCCATATCCGCATGCAACGACTATCGGCCCGAGCGCTTCCTGCCGTTGCTGCATGACGGGCAGCCGATCGGCCTGGTGCGGCACGACAATGCCGCGATCCTGGCGAAGTTTCCCGATTTGTTCCGGTCGGCCCGGACAGCTCGCGCTGTGCGGGCGGCGGCTTCGACGCGGTCAGCGCGGCGGTCGACGGCGTGGTCGAGCGGCTGGTCGCGGCGGCATCGTCCGCAATGGCGCAACGAGTTCTTCGCCGTGGCGCCGCGCTGGGGCGCGCCGCGCCCATTTCCGCCTCGACCGCGGCGCCGTGCCGTTCTTCGGCGCGCGCGCCTATGGCGTGCATCTCAACGGCTATCGCCGCGACGGCGGGACGGCTGCATCTGTGGATCGGCCGCCGCGCGCCCGACAAGATGGTGGCGCCCGACAAGCTCGACAATCTCGTCGCCGGCGGCATCGCCTGGCAGCACGGGCTCGCGGAGACGCTGGTCAAGGAGGCGCGAGGAGGAAGCGCGCATCCCGCGCGACCTCATCGCCGCGCGCCGTGCCGGCGGGCGCGATCTCCTACCGCATGGAGACGGCGCTCGGCGTGCGCAACGACGTGCTGTTCGTCTACGACCTCGAAGTCCCGGCCGAGTTCACGCCGCGCAACACCGACGGCGAGATCGTCGCGTTCGCGCTGATGGATGCCGCGGACGTGATCGAGCGCGTGCGCGCCGGCGACGATTTCAAGTTCAACGTCAATCTCGTGATCATCGATTTCGCGCTGCGCCACGGCCTCGTCACGCCGGCGGAGCCCGACTATCTCGAGCTCGTCATCGGCCTGCACCGCCCTTGGCGTGAGGCTCATTCCGCCTCGTTGCTCCGGCAAACGCTGTACCAGAGACCGAGATGCGTGGCCTTCCACGCCTTATCGCCGCAGTCCTGTTCGCGACGCAACTCGGTGCGCCTCTCGTGGCCCTGGCGTTTCGACCGGTCGGAGGGCGAGCAGGACACCAGCCAGTGCCGCACGCAATCGATGCTCACCGTCAGGAGCGGTCGCACCAACCTCACGCCGGACGCCCTGCCTTCTCTACGCTGACGGTCCATAACACACACAGCATGTTATGATGCATTAATACCCTGACAGGTGGAAGTGCCGGCTGCCGCCCTATTTCGCCTATGGCGCCAACATGGTGCGGACGGAAATGGCGGCGCGCTGCCCGGACGCCCGCTTGCTCGGCACCGCAGTGCTGCGCCATCACCGCTTCGCCATCACCCGCGCCGGCCATGGCACCTCCTGCGCCAGCGCGGGTCGCAGCGTCCATGGCGTCCTGTGGCGGCTCGGCCGCGGCGACGCGGCGGCGCTCGACCGCTACGAGGATATCTTGCGGCCGGCCGCTATCGCCGCGAGCGGCGCGTCGTGCTGGCGGCCGGCAAGCCCGTCCCGGCGCTCGTCTATGTCGCCGCCGCGACGGCGCCGGGCCGGCCGCGTGCGGCCTATGTCGCCGCCGTCATCGCGGCGGCCCGCGCGGTTCGGCTTTCCCGCCGATTATGTCGCCGCGATCGCGGCCATCGCCCGCACCTCGTCCGGCGTGTGGCCCGCTTCGCGCAGCGCGCGCAGGGTGAGCGCGCGGTCGCGCTTGGCATAGCGCCGGCCGTGCGCATCGGTCGAGCAGCGGATGGTGGCGATAGCGCGGCGCAGCCAGTCCGAGCAGCGCCTGCAGCAGGCGATGGATGTGGGTCGCGGCGAAGCAGATCCTCGCCGCGCGTCACCAGGCGTCACGCCCTGCAGCGCATCGTCGACCGTGACGGCGAGATGATAGCTCGTCGGCGCATCCTTGCGCGCCAGCACGACGTCGCCGAGCGCGAGCGGGTCGGCCGCGACGGTGCCCGCCCGCCTCGTCCTGCCATTCGAGCGGCCCGGTTCGCGCCAGCGCCAGCGCCACGTCGAGGCGGAGCGCGAAGGGCTCGCCCGCTGCCAGCCGCGCCGCGCCGCTCGGCGCGCGCCAGCGCCCGGCAGGTGCCGGGATAGACGCGGCCCCTCCGGGCCGTGCGGCGCATCGAGCGCGCGCGCGATCTCGGCGGCGATCGCGGCGCGCGTGCAGAAGCACGGATAGACCAGGCCCGCCTGGCGGCGAGCCGGTCGAGCGCGGCGCGATAATCGGCGAGATGGCGCGACTGGCGCCGCACCTCGCCGTCCCAGTCGAGCCCGAGCCAGGCGAGATCCTCGACGATGCGCGGCGACGAATTCCTCGCGGCAGCGGCCCGGCGTCGATGTCCTCGATGCGCAGCAGGAACCGCCCGCCGCCCGCCCGCGCCCGGCGCCAGGCGAAGAGCGCCGCATAGGCATGGCCGAGATGCAGCAGCCCGGTCGGGCTCGGCGCGAAGCGGGTGACGATCATGCGCGACCATAGCACCGCGGCGCGTGACATGCGGGCGCGCTCATCCTCTATCGAAGGCACGCGATCGATCGAGCAAAGGATGAGCGATGCCCGCCTTGCTGCCTGATCTCGAGCGGTCCCAGCGTCCACCGCCGGCGAGCGGCGGCGCCGCCGCACCAGCTCGTCGTGCTGCTGCATGGGCTCGGCGCCGACGGCAACGACCTCATCGGCCTCGCGCCCCATTGGGCGAGCGCTCTTGCCCGACGCCGAGTTCGTCTCGCCCCACGCGCCCTTCCCGCTGCGACATGGCGCCCTTCGGGCGGCAATGGTTCAGCCTTCAGAACCGCGACGCCCGACCAGCATCCTCGCCGGCGTCGCGCGCACGGCGCCGATCCTCGACGCCTATCTCGACGCGGCGCTGGCGGCGCGCGGCCTCGACGATTCGCGCAGCTCGCGCTGGTCGGATTTTCGCAAGGCACGATGATGGCGCTTTATGTCGGTCTGCGGCGCGCCAAGCCGCCGGCCGCGATCGTCGGCTATTCCGGCGTGCTGGTCGGGCCCGAACTGCTGGCCGCCGAGATCCGCTCGCGGCCGCCGGTGCTCCTCGCCCATGGCGATGCCGACGAGGTGGTGCCGGTGCGCGCGCTCGCCGGCCGCGGTCGCAGGCGCTCGAGGCGGCCGGCGTCCCGGTCGAGCAGCTGCTGCGGCCCGGCCTCGGCCACGGCATCGACGACGAGGGGCTGAGAGCGCGGCGGCGCGTTCCTGCGCGATGGCTTCGCGCGGCAAGGCTGAGGCCGCCCCTCAGCCCGCGGACGACGGCGAGCGCGCCGGCGAGGTAGCCGCCGATGCCGCGACCATCGCTCGGCGAATCCCATTCGGCGGCGCCTTGCAGCTCGCCGAGAATGCGGCCGTCGCGGTCGATGAGGATGCTCGTCGGCAGGCCCTCGACGTCGAAGGCGTGGCTCGACCGCGTCTTGGGATCGAGGATATGTGGCGAGGCCGCCGAGCGCGAGCTTGGCGAGGAACGGGTCGACCACCTCGGCGCCGCGCCGATCCTCGCGAGATGGCGAGGATCGCGAGGTCGCCGAGCTTGCGCCTGAAGCCGCGCCAGCGACGGCATCTCCTGGATGCAGGGCGCGCACCAGGTCGCCCACAGATTGACCAGCACGGTGCTGGCCGCGGAAATCGGCGAGCGTCACGGTTTCGCCGGATCGAGCGGTGAAGCTGCGCCGCGGGCGCTGGCCGCGGCGGGGCGAGCGGGGTAAACTTGCCGATGCGCCGCGCCGTCCGGTGCAGCGCCCGCGCGCCAGGACGGCGGCCGCGTCGCGCTCGGACCGCATTCGATAGAGCAGCGACGCCCAAGCACCGCGAGGCAAAGGACGAACAAGCACCGTGACCGCGCGCAACGGCAAGCTCTCAGCGCCATGCGGCCCGCTCCGCCCGCGCGGACGGATCTGGCCATGAGCGCCAAGCGCCCCGCCGCGCCGCCCGCGGCCAACGCTGTCGCCTGGGGCGGGCGCTTTGCCGGCGGCCCCGCCGAGATCATGCAGCGCATCAACGTCTCGATCGATTTCGACAAGCGGCTCTATGCCCAGGACATCGCCGGCTCGCTCGCGCACTGCGCGATGCTGGTCGAGCGGCGCATCCTGTCCCGCGAAGATGGGGCGGCGATCGCCCGGGGTCTAGAGAAAATCCGCGCCGAGATCGAGGGCGGCAGCTTCCCCTTCCGCACCGAGCACGAGGACATCCATCTCAACATCGAGGCGCGGCTGCACGAGCTGGTCGGCGCGCCGGCCGGGCGGCTCCACACCGCGCGCTCGCGCAACGATCAGGTCGCGACCGATTTCAAGCTGTGGGTGCGCGACGCGATCGACCGGCTCGACCGCCAGATCGCAGGCGCTGCAGGCGGCGCTGATCGACGCAGGCCGAGGCGCCATGCCGCCACGGTCATGCCCGGCTTCACCCATCTGCAGGTCGGCGCAGCCCGTGACCTTCGGCCATCATCTTCTCGCCTATGTCGAGATGCTGGGGCGCGACCGCGGGCGCTTTGCCGATGCGCGCCGGCGGCTCAACGAATGCCCGCTGGGCGCCGCCGCGCTCGCCGGCACGTCGTTCCCGATCGACCGCGACGCGACGGCCAAGGCGCTGGGCTTCGACCGGCCGGCGGCCAATTCGCTCGACGCCGTCTCCGACCGCGATTTCGCGCTCGAATTCCTCGCCGCGGCGGCGATCGCGGCGACGCATCTGTCGCGCTTCGCCGAGGAGATCGTGATCTGGACGAGCGAGCCGTTCCGCCTCGTCCGGCTGAGCGACGCCTTCACCACCGGCAGCTCGATCATGCCGCAGAAGCGCAACCCCGACGCGGCCGAGCTGGTGCGCGCCAAGGCCGGCGCGCCTGATCGGCACGCTCGCCGGCCTGCTCGCGGTGATGAAGGGCCTGCCGCTCGCCTATGCCAAGGACATGCAGGAAGACAAGGCGCCGGTGTTCGAGGCCGCCGACACGCTCGAGCTGTGCCTCGCCGCGACGGCCGGCATGGTGCGCGACATGAAGCGCCGACGCGGCGGCGATGCGCCGCGTCGCCGACAGCGGCTACAGCACCGCGACCGACCTCGCCGACTGGCTGACGCGCGCGCTCGGCATGCCGTTCCGCGAGGCGCATCGCATCACCGGCGCGCTGGTCGAAGCGCGCCGAGGCGCGGCAATGCGCGCCTCGCCGAGCTGCCGCTCGAGGAGATGCAGCGCGTCGATCCGCGCATCACCCGAGTCGGTGTTACGACGTGCTCACGGTCGAGCAGTCGGTCGCGAGCCGCACCAGCTTCGGCGGCACCGCGCCCGACAACGTCGCGCGCGCCGTCGCCGCGGCGCGCAAGCGCTTCCTCGCAGGGAGCCGCGATGAGCGCGCGTCGACGCGACGGTCGCCGCGCTCGCGTCGCTGCTCGCGCTCGCTGGCGCTGCCGCTCGCCGCCTGCGGCAAGAAGGGCGCGCCGCGAGCCGCCGCCGGGCGTGCCCAACACCTATCCGCGGAACTATCCCAGGTGAGTGAGGACGCGGCGGACTGCGCCGGCGCGCCCGATTTCGCCTATCGCGACGGCGCGCTCCATGCCGAGGACGTGCCGCTTGCGCGCATCGCCGCCGCGGTCGGCACGCCGGTCTATTGCTATTCGAGCGGCGCAGATCGAGCGCCAGTACCGGCGCTTCGCCGCCGCCTTCGCCGACCGCGCCGGCGATGATCTGCTATTCGGTCAAGGCCAATTCCAACCTCGCGGTGATCGCGACCCTGGCGCGGCTCGGCGCCGGCGCCGACGTCGTCTCCGAGGGCGAGTTCCGCCGCGCGCTCGCCGCCGGCATGCCCGGCAGCCGCATCATCTTCTCGGGCGTCGGCAAGACCGAGGCCGAGCTGGAATTCGCGCTCGCCCACGACGTGCGCCAGATCAATGTCGAATCGCTGCCCGAGCTCGAGCTGCTGAGCCGCGGTCGCGCAGCGCGATGGGCCGCGTCGCGCCGATCGCGCATCCGCGTCAATCCCGATGTCGATGCGCGCACCCACGCCAAGATCACCACCGGCAAGAAGGAAAACAAATTCGGCATCGATCTCGCCCATGCCGCCGACGCGCTATCGCCGCGCAGCGCAGCTTGCCGGGCATCGAGCCGGTCGGGCATCGCCGTCCATATCGGCTCGCAGCTCACCGAGCTCGCGCCCTTCGAGCTCGCCTTCGCGCGCGTCGTCGAGCTGTATCGCCGCGCTGCGCGCCGAGGGCATCGCCGCTCGAGCGCCTCGATCTCGGCGGCGGCATCGGCATCCGCTATCGCGACGAGACGCCGCCCGCGATCGAGGACTATGCCGCGCTGGTCGAAGCGCCTCACCGACGGGCTCGGCGTGAGCCTCGCCTTCGAGCCGGGCCGCGCCATCGTCGGCAATGCCGGGGTGCTGGTCGCGCGCGTGCTCTACGTCAAGGAGGGCGTCACCCGCCGCTTCGTCATCCTCGACGCGGCGATGAACGATCTCATCCGCCCGGCGCTCTACGATGCCTGGCACGAGATCCGTGCCGCTCAACCGACGCCGGCGCCGGGCGCCGCGCTGGCAGCCGGCCGACCTGGTCGGGCCCGGTCTGCGAGACCGGCGACAGCTTTGCCGCCGCGCCGCACGCTGCCGCCGCTCGCGGCCGGCGATCTCGTCGCGCTGATGTCGGCAGGAGCCTATGGCGCGGTCGATGAGTTCGGGCTACAATACCCGCCTGCCGGCGCCCGAGGTGCTGGTCCGGGGGGGCGATTCGCGGTCATCCGGCAGCGGCCGAGCTACGAGTCGGTCCTGGCGCAAGACCGGCTGCCGCCCTGGCTCGCCGAACGTTGACGCAGGGGTTGCCGAGGCCATGTCCGACGCCGACGAGCCCGCCTGACCACGCCCCCGCCCGCCCGAGCCGGCTCGCGCCGGCGCCTGAGCCTTGCCCGGCTCGCCGCTGCTGCTGGGAGCGGCTCTGGCCGGCGCTGTGGCCGGCGGCCGGCGTCGCTCGGCGTCTTCCTCGCGCTGGCCTTGTTCGACCTGCCGGCGCGGCTGCCCGGTCCGCTCCATACGCGCTGCTGCTGGCCGTCTTCGCGTGCTGCTGACTGGGCGCGCGCTCTATCTACGGCTTGCGCCGCTTCCGCCTGCCCGACCGCGATGCGGCGCGGCGGCGGATCGAGACCGCGAGCGGGCTCGCCCATCGCCCGCTGGCCGCGCTCGAGGACCGGCTCGCCGGCGGCGCCGACGATCCCGGCACCGCAGCGCTGTGGCAGGCGCACCGGGCGCGCATGGCGGCGGCGGCGCGGCGGCTCCGCGTCGGCGCGCCGGCAGCGGGGCTGCTGCGCCGCGATCCCTACGCGCTGCGCATCGCGCTCGGCGCTCGTCGCTGCTCGTCGCCGCGATCGATGCCGGCGGCGACTGGTCCGACCGGCTGCTGCGCAGCCTGACGCCGGGCTTCGCGCCGGGCGCGGCGGCGGCTCCGGTCGCGCTCGATATCTGGGTGACGCCGCCCGACTACACCGGCCTGCCGCCGCAATTCCTGCCGGCGAGCATGCGACCGCAGCCGATCTGCGGTGCCGATCGGCAGCACGCTGCTGGCCCAGGTGCATGGCGGCGGCGCCGTGCCGCGGCTCGACGCTCGACGACACGCCGACCGATTTCACCCGCATCGACGACAGCAATTTCAAGGGCAGCGCCACCATCACCGCCGGCAAGCGGCTCGCCGTGACGCAGGACGGCACGCACGCTCGGCGCCTGGCCGATCACCGTCGTGCCCGACCTGCCGCCGACCATCGCCTTCGCCAAGCCGCCGTCGCACACCGAGCGCGATGCGCTGCGGCTCGATTACAAGGCCAGCGACGATTACGGCGTCGAAAGCGTCAAGGCGCTGATCCGCCGCAAGGACGATCCGACGGGCACGGCCGCTGAGCCTCGACCTGCCGCTGCCCGGCCAGCATCTGAAGGACGCCGCGGCCGCCAGCTTTCACGACCTGACGCCGCATCCCTGGGCCGGGCTGCCGGTGCGAGATCAAGCTCCAGGCGAACGACGCGCTGGGCCAGACCGGCACCAGCGACACGGTCGAGACCGTGCTGCCCGAGCGCGACTTCCACAACCCGGTCGCGCGCGCCATCATCGAGGCGCGCAAGGAGCTGACGCTCCATCCCGACGACCGCAGACCGGTCGCCGAGACGTTCTCCGACCTGTCGCTCCGGCCGGGTCTCTTCGGCAACGACATCGTCGTGTTCATGGCGCTGCGCACGGCGCAGGCGCGGCTCATGCTCGACCGCGACGCCTGGCGTCGATCGCGGCGGTGCAGCAGCTGCTGTGGGACACCGCGCTGCGCATCGAGGACGGCCGCGCGACGACCAGCCAGCACGATCTGCGCCAGGCGATGCAGGCGCTGCAGGACGCGCTCGCGCGCAACGCGCCCGACGCCGAGATCGAGCGGCTGATGCAGCAGCTGCAGCAGGCGATGAACCACTATCTCCAGGCGCTGGCGCAGCAGATGCAGCAGCCAGCCGATGAATCAGCAGCATGCCGCCGATCGATCCGTCGCACATGCTGACGCAGCAGGATCTGCAGCGCATGCTCGACCGCGCGCGCGACCTCGCCCGCACCGGCGCGCGCGACCAGGCGCGCGATTGCTGTCGCAGCTGCAGCAGATGCTCGAGAACCTGCGCATGGCCCCGTCCGGCCAGATGCACGAGCGGCCAGAGCCAGACGATGCAGCCAGATGCAGGACATGATGCAGCAGCAGCAGCAGCTCCTCGACCGCAGCTTCCGCCGCTCGCGCAAGGCCAGCAGGGCCAGAACGGCGACCGATGCCGAGGACGCCGACCAGCAGCAGGCGCTGCGCCAGATGCTGGGCCACATGATGCAGCAGCTGCGGCGAGCAGGGCGGCGACATCCCGGCGCCGATGGCGCGCGCCGACCGCGCCATGCGCGACGCCGTCAGGCGCTGCAGCGGGAGCAGCCCGGCCAGGCCGTCGGGCCGCAGACCGAGGCGCTCGACGCGCTGCAGCAGGCGGCGCGCGTCGATGGCCAAGCAGATGATGGGCGCAACGGCGACGGGCCCGGCGGCGACCGATCCCGGCGACGAGCGACGGGCTGGACCAGGCGCAGCGCGATCCCGTTCGGGCGGCTCGATCCCGACGAGCGGCAATGGCGGCATCGACGACGGCGGCTTGATGCGCATGGGCAAATCGCCGAGCGACTACGGCCTCGAGAAGGCGAAGGAGATTCTCGAGGAGCTGCGCGCAGCGCGCCGGCGAGCGCGACCGCCCCGAGATCGAGCGCGACTATATCGACCGGCTGCTGAAGCAGTTCTGAGCGCGTCTGCCTCAGGACGCTAGCGTGGTCGCGACCGCGGCGCAGATCTCGGCGAGGGTGAACGGCTTGGCGACGACGCGATGGGCGAGCGCCTCGAGATTGTGGGCGCGCTGGCGCTCGGTCGCATAGCCGCTCATCAGCAGGATCTTCATCGCCGGATAATCCTTGCCCGCCTTGAGCGCCAGCGCGATGCCGTCGAGCCCGGGCATGACGATGTCGCTCAGCAGCAGGTCGAAGCGCGCCGCCGCCGAGCGCGGCAACCGCAGCCAGCCCGTCGGGCACGCCGGTGACATCGTGGCCGGCATGGGCGAGCGCGCGCTGGACGAAGGCGCTCACCGACGCCTCGTCCTCGGCCACCAGGATCGTCGCCATGCCGCTGCTCAGCCTGGCGTCGCCGGCGAAGGTCACGACGACGCCCGAAGCAGCCTCGGCCGGTTGTGCGATGCTGGTCTGGAAGGCCACGCTCTCGCCCGGCAACAGCCGCTCTGCCGGCGCGGCGAAGTTCTGCTCTGCAGCTCGTGCTCGTCGTTGTCGCGCAGGACGGCAACGAGTTTCGGCACCGGGCGCGCCACCGCCGAGACGTTCGCCACCTCGCCCTTGATGACGAGGGCACGGCAAGCCGTTCTCCATGTCGCGGGTCGTGCGTGACGTTGCGGAAGTCGAGACCGAGCGCACGATCGCTCACCGGGAATCCGGCGAGCGCATAAAGCCGCGCCGTCGCCGGGCACCAGGTTGGCGATGCGGTCGCGCTCGACAGATCGCGCCGCCGCCGAGACCGGCGATCACCAGACCAGCAGCGCAGCAACCCGCAGCGAGCGGCACGCCCCCAGCGCCGCGGCGGCCGCGCACCGCCGGCAACTGGATGCGCTCGTCCGGCGTGACCGCCGGCGCCTCTTTCGCGCGGCGACGACAGCAACGGCGGCAGCACTTCGCACCGGCGGCGACGCGTCGGCGGGCGGCGCCTGAAGCCAGGTATGGCCGCAACGGGCGCAACGCACCGTCCGGCCGTCGGCACCGAGCGCGCGCGGATCGACGAGATAGCGGACCGAGCAGGCAGGACAGGTGACGATCATCGCCGCGGATCGGGAAATAGCCGTTTTCCTTATAGGCCGCGGCCGCAGGCGAGGCAAGGAAGCCGCCGCCAATCTCCGCCGCTTCGACTGGACGGCGGCCGTTGCGCCATGTCATGGTCGCCATGACCGCCGCGCGTCGTGGCACAGGCGCTGGAGTGTTGCGTTGGTGCGCTTCGAGAATGTCGGGATGCGCTATGGCGCGGGACCCGAGGTGCTGCGCGACCTCACGATGCACCTGGCCCGGGCTCGTTCCATTTCCTCACCGGGCCGAGCGGCGCCGGCAAGACCACGCTGCTGCGGCTGATCTATCTCGCCGAGCGGCCGACGCGCGGCACCGTGTCGCTGTTCGACCAGGACATCGCGCGCCTGCCGCGCGCGATCGCTGGCGCCGCTGCGGCGCAAGATCGGCATCGTGTTCCAGGATTTCCGCCTGCTCGATCATCTCTCGGCGTTCGACAATGTCGCCTTGCCGCTGCGCGTCGCCGGCATCGACGAAGGCGCGGGTGCGCGCGCACGTCACCGAGCTGCTCGAATGGGTGGGACTGGCCGACCAGCTCGAGGCGCGGCCGGCGACGCTCTCGGGCGGCCAGAAGCAGCGCATCGCCATCGCCCGCGCGGTGATCGCCGGCCCGCAGCCTGCTGCTCGCCGACGAGCCCACCGGCAATGTCGACGACGCGATGGCCGACCGGCTGCTGCGGCTGTTCGAGGAGATGAACCGGCTCGGCACCACGCTGGTGCTCGCGACCCACAACGAGGCGCTGGTGGCGCGGCCGGCCCCATCCGCGGCTCCATCTCGACGGCGGGCGGCTGGCGTGTCGCGCCGGCGCGCGCCGGACGCGCGCTCATGAGGCGGCGCGGCTCGACATTCCCGTTCGACCGCGACGGCTCGGGGCGCTTCCTGCCCTGGCTCATCGCGCTCATGGTCTATCTCGCGGCGCTGGCGACGAGCGGCGCGCTGGCGCTCGATCGCGCGCTCGCGCGCTGGGACCGCGGCCTCGCCGGCACGCTGACGGTCGAGCTGCCGCCGGATGCCCCGTGCCGGGACGGGCACGGACGGCGTCGCCGCGGCGGTCGCGGCGATCGCACGCCGACGCCGGGCGTGCACTCGGCGCGGCCGCTCGAGCCGCGCCGCGGTGGCCAAGCTGCTCGCGCCCTGGCTCGGCCCCGATCTGCCGCCGGACGAGCTCGCGCTGCCGCGGCTCATCGACGTGCGCATCGACACGGCGCGCGGCGTCGATCTCGCGGCCTTGCGCGCCGCGCTGGCGCGGGCCGCGCCCGATGCGGTGCTCGACGATCACCGGCTGTGGCTCGACCGGCTCGCCGCGCTCATCCGCACGGCCGAGGCGACCGCCATCGCCATCGTCGCGCTGATCGGCGCGGCCGCGGTGCTGACCGTGATCTTCACGACGCGCACCGGGCATGTCGGTCCATCGCGACGTGATCGAGCTGCTGCATCTCATGGGCGCGCGCGACGGCTATATCGCGGCGCAGTTCGAGCGCCAGGCGCTGCGGCTGGGGCTCGGCGGCGGTGTCGTCGGGCTCGCGCTGGCGGTGGCGACGCTGCTGGCCCTCGGTCCACGCCGGCGCGGCGGCCGCGGTCCTGGGCGAGCGCGCGCTGCCGCTGCCGACGGTCCATCTCGCGCTCTGGCGACTGGGCGCCGCTGCTGCTGCTGCCGGCCGTCGGCGGCGGTCCTCGCCATGGTGACGGCGCGGCTCACCGTGCTGCGCGCGCTCGCGCGCATGCCATGAGACGTGGCGTGCCGCGCTGGCGGCGCGACGTCGTCGCGGCGGCGCCGGCGCGCTGCCGCGGCTGTGGCTCGCCGGGCTCGTGTGGTTCGTCGCACGCGATCCCGACCGCGGTCGGCCGATCCCGACGCGCACGACCGATGCCATCGTCGTCCTGACCGGCGGCAGTCTCCGCGTCGAGAGCGGCCTCGCCCTGCTGGCCGCGGGCAAGGCGCGGAAGCTGTTCATCTCCGGCGTCTATCACGGCGTCGAGGTCGGCGATCTCCTGCGCTGTCGCGCCAGGCGCCGGACCGGGTCGCGTGCTGCATCGCGCTCGGCCACGCGGCGGAGAGCACGTTCGGCAATGCGCGCGAGACGGCGCAATGGATGCGCGCGGAGGATTGTTCCACTCGTTGCGCCTCGTCACGGCCAACTACCACATGCCGCGCAGCCTGCTCGAATTCGCGCGCGCCATGCCCGACATCGAGATCGTGCCGCATCCGGTCTTTCCCGAGATCAGCCGCGGCCCGCATTGGTGGGCTGCGGCCGGCGAGTTTCGACGCTGGTGCTGGACGAGTACGACAAATATCTCGTCGCGCTGGCGCGGCCGTCCTGCTGCGTCGCCGCCGCGCTCGGAGGCGGCGCGTGATCCTGCTGCGCTCGCTCCTGTTCCAGCTCCTGTTCTATCTCCTCACCGCGGTCATGGGGGTGCGCGGGCCTGCCGCTGCTGCTGCTGCCGGGCACCTGGACGATGCGCTACGGCACCGCGTGGTCGCGGGCGGTGCTGGCGCTGCTCGAAGCGGTGCGTCGGGCTCGGCTACGAGGTCCGCGGCCGCGACCATCTCCCGGAGGGCGCGGTCGCTCATCGCCATGAAGCATCAATCGGCCTGGGACACGTTCGCGGCGCCGGTGATCTTCGCGCGACCGGCCATCGTCATGAAGCGCGAGCTCGGCTGGATTCCGATCTATGGCTGGTACGTGCTCAAGGCCGGGATGATCCCGATCGACCGCGGCGCCGGGCCCGCGAGCGCTGCGCGCGATGGTCGCGGCGGCGGCGCCGGCAGTGGCGGCAGGGCGGCCGATCGTCATCTTCCCCGAAGGCACGCGCACCGCCGTCGGCGCGCCGCCCGTCCTATCAGCCCGGCGTGTATCGCGCTCTATCGCCAGCTCCGCCTGCCGCTTGGTGCCGGTGGCGGTGAATTCCGGCGTGTTCTGGGGACGCCGCCACGTTCGGCAAGCGGCCGGGCCGGATCGTCGTCGAAATTCTGCCGCCGCTGGCGCCGGGCGGCGATCGCCGCGCGGTGATGGCGGGGCTCGAGACGGCGATCGAGACCGCCACCGCCCGGCTGTCGCGGCCGGCGGGCGGCTGAGGATAACCGTGTGGATGACGCCCGACGTGCGAATTGCGGCTGTGGAATCCGTAAGCCGCGTCCGGCCAAGGGGTTAAGAGCTCGATTCTCATCGTGGGCCGCGGGAGAAACAAAGCCAGGAACGAGTCGCCTTGACCCCGGCGTTGCCGCAGTGCTAATCTACCGTTCTGAAAGGGTTTTTCGGGCCGCATCGCGGGCCGGTTGATCCGACCGGGAAGGCTGCGCCATGGCCAGCGTCGCCTGCGATCTCGCAACAGATCTGGGACATGAAGTACCGGCTGCGCGGCGGCGACGGCGCGGTTGTGGACAAGACCATCGAGGAGAGCTGGCGCCGGGTGGCGCGGGCGCTTGCCGCTCCCGAGCGCGAGCCCGAGCGCTGGGCGGAGCGCTTCTATGAGGCGCTGGCCGATTTCAAGTTCCTGCCGGCCGGACGCGTGCTCGCCGGCGCCGGCAGCGGGCGCAACGTCACGCTGTTCAATTGCTTCGTCATGGGCACGATCCCGGACGACATGTCCGGCATCTTCGCCCATCTGCGCGAAGCGGCGCTGACGATGCAGCAGGGCGGCGGCATCGGCTACGATTTCTCGACGCTGCGCCCCAAGGGCGCGCCGGTGAAGGGCGTGGGCGCCGACGCTTCGGGCCCGCTCTCGTTCATGGACGTGTGGGACGCGATGTGCCGCACCATCATGAGCGCGGGCTATCGCCGCGGCGCGATGATGGCGACGCTGCGCTGCGACCATCCCGACATCGAGGCCTTCATCGACGCCAAGCGCGAGCCGGGCCGGCTGCGCATGTTCAACCTGTCGGTGCTGGTCACCGACGCGTTCATGCGCGCGGTCAAGGAGGACGCGCCGTGGGAGCTGGCCTTTGCCGGCTCGACCTACAAGGTCGCTGCCGGCGCGCGAGCTGTGGGACAAGATCATGCGCGCGACCTACGCCTATGCCGAGCCGGGCGTGATCTTCATCGACCGCATCAACCGCCGCAACAACCTCGACTACTGCGAGAGGATCAGCGCCACCAACCCGTGCGGCGAGCAGCCGCTGCCGCCCTATGGCGCCTGCCTCCTCGGCTCGATCAATCCTCGCTTCCCTGGTGCGCGAGCCCTTCACCGCAGCGGCGCGGCTCGATCTCGAGGCGCTCGAGGCGCCTGGTGCCGCGTCGCGGTGCGGATGCTGGACAACGCCATCGACGTCTCGCGCTTCCCGCTGCCACGAGCAGGAGGACGAGGCCAAAGCCAAGCGCCGCATCGGCCTCGGCGTCACCGGGCTTGCCGATGCGCTCATCATGTGCGGCGTGCGCTACGGCTCGGCCGAGGCGGTGAGCCTGACCGAGACCTGGCTGCGCGCGATCGAGCGCGCGGCCTATCTCGCCTCCGCCGAGCTTGCCGCCGAGAAGGGCGCGTTCCCGCTCTTCGACAAGGAGAAATATCTCGCCGGCGCAGACCGTCGCGGCGTTCGCGCCCGATATGCGCGATGCGATCGCGCGCGCACGGCGTGCGCAACGCGCTCATCACCTCGATCGCGCCGACCGGCACGATCTCGATCCTCGCCGACAACGTCTCCTCCGGGCATCGAGCCGGTGTTCAGCTTCCGCTACACCCGCAACGTGCTGATGCCCGACGGCAGCCGGCGCGAGGAGGAGGTCGAGCGACCACGCCTTCGCCTGTTCCGCCGCCTGCACGGCGACACCGCGCCGCTGCCGGACTATTTCGTCGATGCGCAGTCGCTCGCGCCGGCCGACCACGTGGTGATGCAGGCGGCGGCGCAGAAATACGTCGACAGCTCGATCTCCAAGACCATCAACGTGCCGGCCGATTTCCCGTTCGAGCAGTTCAAGGACGTCTATCTCCAGGCCTACGAGCTCGGCTGCAAGGGCTGCACGACCTATCGCCCGAACGAGGTGACGGGCGCGGTGCTGCGAGGCGAAGACGGAAAAGAAGCGCGACGGCGCGCCAAGCCGAGCTGCCGCTGCCCGCGCCGCCGCCCAAGCCGCGCGACGTCTACGAGGCAGGCGGCGTCGTCTACATGACGCAGCCGCTGAGCCGGCCCGAGGCGCTGCCCGGCAGCACCTACAAGATCGCCTGGCCCGAAAGCGAGCACGCGCTCTACATCACCATCAACGACATCGTCCAGGACGGCCGCCGGCGCCCGTTCGAGATCTTCATCAACTCCAAGAACATGGAGCATTACGCCTGGACGGTGGGGCTGACGCGCATGATCAGCGCGGTGTTCCGCCGCGGCGGCGACGTGTCCTTCGTGGTCGAGGAGTTGAAGGCGGTGTTCGATCCGCGCGGCGGCGCGTGGATGGGCGGGCGCTATGTGCCCTCGCTGCTCGCGGCGATCGGCGACGTGATCGAGCGCCACATGGTGGCGATCGGCGCCATGCCGCGCCGGACGAGCGCGCATGCGGCTGCCGCGCGCCGCGCGCCAGGTGGTGAACCTGCCCGACGCGGCGTACGCGCGACTCGCGTCAATGCCCCAAATGCGGCGAGGCCGCGCTCATCCGGGTCGAAGGCTGCGACCAGTGCACGAGCTGCGACTATTCGAAATGCGGGTGAAGCGCGCGCGTGAAGCGGTGGCGCCCGTGCCGTTCGCCATCACCGTGACGTAGCGCTGCAGACGGTGGAGCGGCCCGTCATTGACGCCGAGCCGCTCGAGTTCGTCCACCGCATCGGCGAGATTCTGGCGCGCGGCGGTGCGATGGCCTCGCTCGTCGCCGATGAGGCGCGCCGTCTCGGCCAGCGCTGAGCGCGCCGGCGTAGCACGGATGGGCGCGGTCGACGACGAGGGCCAGCGCCTTGACCGGTCGCCCGCCGCGCAGCCGCACCCTCAGCTCCTTGAGCCGATAGGCGCCGCTCTGCATCTCGCGGCCCCAGAGATAAGCGAGCGCGCGCGGCACGTCGACCGCCGGAATCCGGAACGCGATGCCCTTGCACGCGCCGCCGCGATCGAGCCCCAGGACCAGGCCGGTCCGGCCGGGTGCAGCGCGACGGTGGCGGGAATAAAGGCAGAAGCGGCGGTGATGGCCATGGAGCACCGCCGGCCTGGCATCACAATAGGCGAAGCCCGGCTCCCACATCAGCGAGCCATAGGCAAAGAGCCAGCGATCGTCCGCAGCGACCGAAGGCGGCCTCGATCGCGCGGGCGCGGCGCCGCGCCCGTTCCGAAATCTCGACCAACTCGAGCGCTCTCATGGCGCGACCCCTTCGCCGGCGGCGCGATCATCCGCGCGGCACGACCCTCGCGCGAAACTGCAAAGAAGCGATTAATGCCGCGCCCGCCCCGACGGGCGCCTATAACCGCCTGATGCGCCGCTGGTCACATGCCTCTCGCCGGGCTCGCCATTCTCGCTGTTGCCGCCTATGGCGGCTACTGGCTGTCGTTCGCCCGCAACCTCGAGCGCGGGCTTGCGCCCTGGGCGGCGACGCTGCGCGCCCAGGGCTACGACGTCGCCTGGCACTCGGTCGCGGTCGGCGGATTTCCCTTGGCCTTCCGCCTCAGCTTTGCCGATGCAACGTTGCGCGCGAATCGGCCCGTGCCGATCGCGGCGCGCAGCGCCGAGCTGGTCGCGACGGCGGCGCCGTTCCATCTCGACACCTGGCACGATGACGGCGCCGCGCGGCGCGAGCCTCGATGCCTCGGACTTCGCCACCGGCATCGATACCGCCGCGCTCGAAGGCAGCATCGCGACCACGGCGAGGCGACGGCGGTCGACCTCGCGGCGCAGCGAGCTCGTCGGACGCGGCTCGGCCCATGGCCTCGCCGCCGACATCGCTCGATGCCGAGCGTCACGCTGCCGCGCCATCGCCCCGCAAAGCCATCGCGACACCGGCGCTCAGCGCTGACCGCGAGCCTCGCATCAGGCGACGCTCCCGGCGGTCGCGGCACCTCACGCGCGGCAGATCGACGCTGCTCGTCGCTCGCCGCGACGCTTCAAGGGCGCGCTGCCGGCGGGTCCGCTCGCGCCGCGCGCTCGCCGCCTGGCGCGACGGCGGCGGCACGATCGATATCAACCGCGCCGCATCTCGCCTGGGGATCGGACGACGCTCGATCTCGACGGCACGCTCGCGCTCGACGCGGCGATGCAGCCCGAGGGCGCGCTCACCGCGACGATCGTCGGCGGCGACAAAATCGTTCGATGCGGTGGTCGCATGCGGGCGCGCTCGAGCCACGCTATGCCGGCTTCGCCAAATCGGTGCTGCGCGCGATCGCCGACGCCGGACGCCGGACGGCGGCGACGCGCTGCACGTGCCGCTCACGCATGCAAGACCGGCAGCTCTTCATCGGCCCCGCCGCCGATCGCGACCCTGCCGCGCATCACCTGGCAGTGAGGTCAGCGGGTGCCCTCGTCCATCTCCTGCGGCGCCGCGGCGCGGTCGAACATGCCGTATTGCCGCTCGACCGCGACGACCGATGATGCGGTAGTCGGCGAAGATCGCGCCGCGGCCGCCGCGCTGGGCGGTGCGATGGCGCGCGTGCTCGCGCCAGCGCCGCACCGCATTCCGCATCGCGCCAGAACGAGAGCGACACCAAGCTTGCCCTTCGACGCCGAGGCTCTCGAACCGCTCGACCGAGATGAAGCCGTCGATCGTCTCGACCTCGGGGCGCAGCGCGGCGGCGATGCTCCAGATAGTCCTGCTCGCGGCCCGGATGCGGCTCGACCTCGAAGATCACGGCATGCATCGGATCCCTCCCGGCTCAGGCCTGGTTGGCTTCGATGATCGAGCGGCGGATGGCGCGGGTGCGGGTGAAGAGCTCCTCGAGCTTGCCGCCCTCGCCCCAGCGGATCGCGCGCTGCAAGCGCGGTCAGATCCTCGGTGAAGCGCTGCAGCATCTCGAGGACGGCCTCGCGGTTGCTGAGAAACACGTCGCGCCACATCACCGGATCCGAGGCGGCGATGCGGGTGAAGTCGCGGAAGCCGCCGGCCGAGAATTTGATGACCTCGGATTTGAGCGTCTCCTCGAGGTCGGTCGCGGTGCCGACGATGGTATAGGCGATGAGGTGCGGCAGATGCGAGGTGATGGCCAGCACCATGTCGTGATGCTGCGGCGTCCATGGTCACGACCTTCATGCCCGGCGCTCTGCCACAGCTGCGTCAGCCGCGTCGAGCGCCGCCGCATCGGTGCCGGGCAGTCGGCGTCAGAATGCACCAGCGGTCGTCGGAACATCTCGGCGAAGCCCGCCGCCGGGCCCGAATGCTCGGTGCCGGCGACCGGATGGCCGGGGATGAAATGCACGCCCGCCGGCACGAAGGGCCCGAGATCGCGCAGCGCCGCGCCCTTGACCGAGCCGACATCGGTGAGGATGGCGCCGGGCCGCAGCGCCGGCGCGATGCGCCGGCCGATCTCCGGCTAGGCCGAATGCGGCGCGGCGATGACGACGAGATCGGCGCCGCGCGCCGCCTCGGCCGGATCGAGCGTGTAATCGTCGGCGAGCCCAAGCGAGCGCGCGGTGTCGAGCGTCTCCTGGCGCCGCGTCGCAGGCGACGATCGCGCCGGCGCAGCCCGTCGCGGCGCAGCACGTGCGCCAGCGAAGAGCCGATGAGGCCGACGCCGATGAGCGCGACGCGGGCGAATAGCGAGATCGCTCATGCCGCGCTCACGAAATCGCCGGAGCGCCGCGGCGACGGCGCGCATCTCGTCCTCGGTGCCGACGGTGATGCGCAGATGCTCCGGCAGCCATAGCCCGCGACCTTGCGGGTGAGGATGGCGCGCGAGCGCAGGAACGCGAAGGCCGCGGCGGCATCGCGCGGTCCCGGCCGGAAAGCGCACCAGCACGAAATTGGCGACGCCCGGGCTGAGCTCGAGGCCGAGCGCCCGGCAGCTCGCGCTCGAGCCACGGCCGCCACAGGTCGTTGTGCTCGCGCGCGCGGTCGAAGGCGGCCGACATCCTCGACCGCGGCAATGCCCGCGGCCTGCGCCGGCGAGGACACATTGAACGGCCCGCGCACGCGGTTCGAGCACATCGGCGACGCGCGGGCTGCAATAGACCCAGCCGAGCCGCAGCCCGGCGAGCGCGTAGATCTTCGAGAAGGTGCGCGTCATCACCACGTTCTCGGCGGCATCGACCAGCTCGATGCCGGGCTCGTAGTCGTTGCGCTGCACGAACTCGGCATAGGCCGCGTCGATGACCAGCAGCACCGAGCGGCGGCAGCCCGGCGTGCAGCCGCCGCATCTCCTCGCGCGAGACATAAGTGCCGGTCGGATTGTTGGGATTGGCGATGAAGACGAGCCGCGTGCGCGGCGTGACCCGCGCCAGCACCGCATCGACATCGAAGGTGAGGTCGGTCTCGGGCGCCGCTACCGGCGTCGCGCCGGCCGCCAGCGCCGCGATCGGATACATCAGGAACCCGTGGCGGCTGTAGAGCACCTCGTCGCCGGGACCGGCATAGGCAGCGGATCAGCAGGCCGATGAGCTCGTCCGAGCCGGCGCCGCACACGATGCGCGCGGGATCGAGCCCGTGATGGCGGCCCAGCACCTCGCGCAGCGCGGTCGAATGGCCGTCGGGATAGCGGAACATGTCGCCAGCCAGCCGCGCGTATAGGCCGCGATCGCGCGCGGGCTGGGGCCCAGCGCGCTCTCGTTCGAGGCGAGGCGGATGACGCGCGGCGACGCCGTCGATCTTGGCTTCGCCGCCGACATAGGGCGCGATGTCGAGAATGCCCGGACGCGGGCTCGGTGAGCGATCATCGCCTATTCCGGTGCGACGCCGCCCAGCAGCGCGTCGGGCAAGCGGCCGCGCATAGCCGCCGAGCCACGCCACCCGGCCGCCTCGTCCGAGCGCCGCCAGCGCCTGCGCGAGCCGGCGGATCGCCGGCCACGACCAGCGCATCGATCTCGACGAGATGCGACGGCGCCGCCATCGCGCCTCGGCCACGGCGATCGGATTGACGTCGATGCCGCGCGGCGAGGAAGGCGTCGGTGAGGGCGGCGGTGCGCCGCGCGCCGGCGCCTCGATCGCGAGCAGCGTGCAGTCGTCGCCGCTCGGCTCCGGCGTCCATCGCGGCGATGACGAAGGCGTCGCGCGCAGTTGCCGGCGGCGTTGCCGAGCGCGCCGAACGGCAGCCGCGCGACCACGTTCGCGGCGGCGCCGTCGCTGCGCCGGCGAGCTTGAGCCACCACGGCTCGGGATCGTCCCCCTCGGTCAGCGGCAGCACGCCCAGCGCCGCGCGGCCCTCGGCGACCGCGATCATCGCCTCTTCGCGCCGAGGCGACGGCCAGCATCGGCATCTGGCTGCCGAAATGATCGCGCGCCAGATCCCAGCACCCGTCGCACACCGCGACCGACATCTCCGCCTGCATCGCGACGGCGCCGGCTCATGATCTCGCGCCAGATGCGCACCAGGCGCGCGCGCGGAAAGCGGCCGCGATGACGCCCGACGAGCCGGCGCAGGACCTGCGCCTCGCGGCCGGGGCGGAACGGCGCGACCTTGTCCGCGCGCTTGAGCCCGCGCCGACCTCCTCGACCAGCTCGGCGCGGCGGATCAGCAGGTCCTGCAGCCCGTCATCGATCTCGTCGATCCGGCGGCGCAGCGCCGCGAGCGCACGCGGTGGTGGTCGTCGTCCTTGGCCATCGGCGGTTCCCGCATCCGCGCCGGAAGCTAGTTCGCCGCGGCCGCGAAAGCAAAGATGATTTGGCGGCGTTCGGCGCGTCCTGGCGCTGCGCCGCGCGAAGAAAGCGTTGACATGGCAGGGGCCCGTCCTACCTATGCCGCTTGCTCGCGCCGGCGCGGCGTGGCGGAGCTTCATCACGGCATAGAGCAGCATGAGCCTCACCGTCCCTTCGCCGACACGGATCGTGCCCGAGACCGACCGCCCCGGCTTCCGCCTCCGGTGGACCGAGCCGCTGGCGCTCGACTGCGGCGTCGACGCTCGGCCCCTACCACCATCGCCTATCAGACCTATGGCCGGCTCAACGCCGACGCGCTCCAATGCGATCCTGGTCTGCCACGCGCTGACCGGCGACCAGTATGTCGCCGAGCCGCATCCCGTCACCGGCAAGCCGGGCTGGTGGGACACGCTGGCCGGGCCCGGGCAAGGTGCTCGACACCGACCGCTATTTCCTGATCTGCGCCAACGTGCTCGGCGGCTGCATGGGATCGAGCGGGCCGATGGAGATCAATCCCGCGACCGGCACAGCCCTGGGGCCTGCAGTTTCCGGTCATCACCATCGCCGACATGGTGCGGGCGCAGCGCGAGGCTGCATCGACCATCTCGGCATCGAGACGCTGTTCTGCGTCATCGGCGGCTCGATGGGCGGCATGCAGGTGCTGCAATGGGCGGCGGCCTATCCCGAGCGCGTCTTCGCGGCGGTGCCGATCGCCACCGCGGCGCGCCATTCGGCGCAGAACATCGCCTTCCACGAGGTCGGCCGCCAGGCGATCATGGCCGATCCCAATTGGTGCGGCGGCAATTATCTCGAGCTGGGCCTGCGGCCCGAGCGCGGCCTCGCGGTGGCGCGCATGGCGGCGCACATCACCTATCTGTCGGAGCCGGCGCTCCACCGCAAGTTCGGCCGCAACCTGCAGGATCGCCGCGCCGTCACCTACGGCTTCGACGCCGACTTCCAGGTCGAGAACTATCTGCGCCACCAGGGCATCACCTTCGTCGAGCGGTTCGACGCCAACTCCTATCTCTACATCACCCGCGCCTGCGACTATTTCGATCTCGCGGCCGAGCATGGCGGCGTGCTGGCCAATGCGTTCCGCGGCACGCGCACGCGGTTCTGCGTCATCTCCTTCACCAGCGACTGGCTCTATCCGACGAGCGAGAGCCGCGCCGATCGTGCACGCCCTCAACGCCGTCGCCGCCAATGTGAGCTTCGTCGAGGTCGAGACCGACAAGGGCCACGACGCCTTCCTGCTCGAGGAGCCGGAGTTCTTCGCGACGCTGCGCGGCTTTCTCGACGGCTGCGCCGAGCATCGCGGGCTGCCCGCCATGAGCCCGGACTGGCAGCGTCGCCGCGCGGGCCGCGCGGCGCCGCGCGAGACTGCGCGAGGATCTGCGGCTCGTCGCCAGCATGATCGAGCCGGGCTCGCGCGTCCTCGATGTCGGCTGCGGCGACGGCGAGCTGCTGTCCTATCTCGTCCATCACAAGGACGTCGACGGCCGCGGCATGGAGCTGTCGCAGTCGGGCGTCAATGCCTGCGTGCGCCACGGCCTGTCGGCGATCCAGGGCGATGCCGACAACGACCTCGACGCCTACCCCTCGGGCGCCTTCGACTATGTCGTGCTGAGCCAGACGCTGCCGGCGACGCGCAACCCGCGGCGCGTCGTGCGCAACCTCGTGCGCATCGGCCGGCACGCCATCGTGTCGTTCCCCAATTTCGGCCATTGGCGCATCCGGCTCGACCTTCTGCTGCGCGGCCGCATGCCGATGACGCATCTCCTGGCGGCGCCGTGGTACGAGACGCCCAACATCCATCTCTGCACCATCCGCGACTTCCTCGCGCTCTGCGCCGAGGACGGCATCCGCATCGAGCGCAGCGTCACGCTCGACCGGCTGGGCCGGCCGTTCCGCCTCGACCCGCGCGGCGCGCTCGCCAATCTGCTCGCCGAGCAGGGCTTGTTCCTGCTGTCGCGCGGCGTGAGCCGGGCGGCTCAGCGGCCGGCCGGGCTCGGCGTGCCGTGGCCGATCGGGATATAGACCGGACGCGGCCGCAGCCGGCGCGGCTGCTGCGGCACGGGCGCGTAGATCTGCTTCGTCGCCTCGACCATGGCGACGCCGGCGAAGGTGGTGAACCAGCGCTCGCCGACCCGCTCCATCGCCGCCGCCGAGCGCAGCATCATGCGCGAGCGCGTCGGCGGCACGAACAGCGCCGCCGTGGTGCGCTCGGGCGTGAAGCCCTCGTCGCGCAGCAGGCGCGCAAGCTGCCCCGGCGTGTAGGGATGGCCCTGGCCGAACGGCGTGCGGTCGATGCGCGCCCAGATGCCGCGCCGGTTGGGCACGACCGCGAGCAGCCGGCCGCCGGCGGCGAGCACGCGCCACACCTCCTTGAGGAGCAGCCGCAGCTGCTCGCTGAACTCGATGCGTGTGCACGAGCAGGACGCGGTCGATCGAATAATCCGACAGCGGCAGTTCGCCCTCCTCGGCCAGCGCGACGCGGCACGGCCCCTCGCCCGGCCAGGGCATCACGCCCTGGGTCGCCGGCATGATCGCCATGACGCGCTCGGCCTCGCCGAGAAAGGGCCGCAGATAAGGCGCGGCATAGCCGAGGCCGAGGACGCGCATCCCCGCGGCGTCCGGCCAGACCAGGCGGATGCGCCGGCGGATCATGCGGCTGGCCACCTGGCCGAGCCGGCTGGCATAGAAATCGCGGAGATCGACGACGTCGGCATTCATCGGCCGCAGTGTAGCATGGGACGGCCGGCCGATTTAGGTTAGGCTGCGAGGTGCCGCCGACCGGCATCCGAGCGGCGCGGACCAGTCACGCAAGGGGACGACCTCATCGAGACTTCGCTATTCGCCGACCTCGCCCTTCGTGCGCAAAGTCATGGTCGCGGCGATCGAGACCGGTCTCGTCGAGCGCATCGAGCGCATGCCGACGACGGTCGCGCCGACCACGCCCAACGAGGAGGTGGCGCGGGAAAATCCGCTGGTGAAGGTCCCGTCGCTCACCACCGATGACGGGCTCGTGCTCTACGATTCGCCGGTCATCTGCGAGTATCTCGACACGCTCCATGCCGGCGCCGAAGCTCTTCCCCGCCGCCGGCAATGCGCGCTGGATCGCGCTGCGCCAGCAGGCGCTGGGCGACGGCATCCTCGAGGCGGCGATCCTCGGCCGCTACGAAGCGCGTGCGGCCGCAGCGAATATCCAGTGGCAGGACTGGATCGACGCGCAGCTGCGCAAGGTGCGCGGCGCGCTGGCGGCGCTCGAGATCGAGGTCGAGGCCGGCGAGCTCGCGCGCGGCCGAAGGCGGCGTGCCGACGATCGGCCAGATCGCCATCGGCTGCGCGCTCGGGCTATCTCGATTTCCGCTACCACAGCGAGGATTGGCGCGAGCCGCTGGCGCCGGCTCGCCGCCTGGTACGCGGCGTTCGCCGAGCGCAAGTCGATGCAGCTCACCGTGCCGCAGCGACTTCACGGCGGCAGCGACGACGACGCGGCGGAGCCCGCGCATGACGCGCCGGGACGCCGCCTCAATACATGTGCTGGCCGCCGTTGATCGACAGGGTCGAGCCGGTGATGAAGCCGCCGTCGTCGGAGACCAGGAACAGCACGCCGCGGGCGATCTCCTCGGCATGGCCGAGCCGGCCCACCGGAATGCGCGCGACGATCTTCTCCAGCACGTTGGCCGGCACGGCGCGCACCATGTCGGTATCGATATAGCCGGGCGCGATGGCGTTGACGGTGATGCCGCGCGCCGCGCCTTCCTGGGCCAGCGCCTTGGTGAAGCCGTGGATGCCCGATTTGGCCGCGGCGTAGTTGACCTGGCCGTACTGCCCGGCCTGGCCGTTGATCGAGCCGATATTGACGATGCGGCCGAAGCCGCGCTCGCGCATGCCCTCGATCACGACGCGGCACATGTTGAAGCAGGAGGTGAGATTGGTGGCGATCACCTGCGCCCCACTGCTCCGGCGTCATGCGGTGCAGCACCGCGTCGCGGGTGATGCCGGCATTGTTCACCAGCACCTCGACCGGGCCGAGCTCGGCCTCGATCTTCTTCATCGCCGCCGCGCATTGCTCGTAATCGGCGACGTCGAAGCGATAGGCCGGGATGCCGGTCTCCTCGGTGAACCGCGCCGCCGCCGCCTCGTCGCTCGCCGTAATTGGCGGCGACGCTGGTAGCCGGCCTCCTTGAGCGCCACCGCGATCGCGCGGCCGATGCCGCGCGTTCCGCCCGTGACGATTGCCACTCGGGCCATGGTCGCCTCCTCCCACGCTCGCGCGCCCGTCGTTCAGTCGCGGCGCGCACGCACATCGCGATGCCCATGCCGCCGCCGATGCACAGCGTCGCGAGACCCTTCTTGGCGTCGCGCCGCCCCATCTCGTGCAGCAGCGTCACCAGCACGCGCGCGCCCGAGGCGCCGATCGGATGGCCGAGCGCGATCGCGCCGCCATTGACGTTCACCTTGTCCGGATCGAAGCCCAGATCCTTGTTGACCGCGCAGGCCTGCGCGGCGAAGGCTTCGTTGGCCTCGATCAGGTCGAGATCGTCGACCTTCCAGCCGGCGCGCTTCAGCGCGGCGCGGCTCGCCGGGATCGGGCCCGATGCCCATGATCGCGGGATCGACGCCGGCCGTCGCCCAGGAGACGATGCGCGCCAGCGGCTTGATGCCGCGCCGCGCCGCCTCCGTCGGCGGTCATCAGCACCACCGCGGCGGCGCCGTCATTGATGCCCGAGGCATTGCCGGCGGTGACCGTGCCGTTCTTGTCGAAGGCCGGGCGCAGCTTCGCCAGCGTCTCGACGGTGGTGCCGTGCTTGGGATATTCGTCGGTATCGACCACGGTCTCGCCCTTGCGGGTGGTGATCTTCACCGGCACGATCTCGTCCTTGAAGCGGCCCGCCTTCTGCGCCGCCTCGGCGCGCGCCTGCGAGCGCGCGGCGAGCGCGTCCTGCTGCTCGCGCGTGATCTGCCAGCGCTGCGCCACGTTCTCGGCGGTGTTGCCCATGTGATAGCCGTTGAAGGCGTCCCACAGCCCGTCCTTGATCATGGTGTCGACGAGCTCGGCATCGCCCATCTTGACGCCGTTGCGCAGATGGATGCAGTGCGGCGCCTGGCTCATGCTCTCCTGGCCGCCGGCGACGACGATCGCGCTTTCGCCGAGCCGGATCGCCTGGTAGCCGAGCGCCACGGCTGCGCAGCCCCGAGCCGCAGAGCTGGTTGATGCCGTAGGCCGTCACCTCGTAGGGGATGCCGGCGGCGACCGCGGCCTGGCGCGCCGGGTTCTGGCCCTCGCCGGCGCGCGAGGATCTGGCCGAGGATGACCTCGCTCACCTCGCCCGGGCGCGACGCCCGGCGCGCTTCATCGCCTCGGCGATCGCGACCTTGCCCAGGTCATGCGCGGGCACGCGAGCTGAGGCTGCCGTTGAAGGAGCCGATCGGCGTGCGCGCGGCGGCGGCGATGACGATCTCGGTCATGGGAGTCCCCTCGTTCGCGGGTTGCATCTCTATCTTAGATAAGCCTCTCCGGCGGATTTTGGAACCCGGCGGCGGCAGATGGCGGCGGAGCCATGCCGCCAGCGGCCGCCACACCTGACGCCGGCGCCGCGCGCGCCGACGATCATGCCGATATGGCCGAGCGCCGGCGTCGAGCCGCTCGGCCGCCGGCAGGGCATCGGCCAGCGCCGCGGCGCTCGCCGGCGGCACGATGCGGTCCTGCGCCGGCACGACGACGAGCGCCGGCTGGCGCACCGCGCGCCGGCGAGCACCGGCCGGCCGGCGACGCGCCACAGCGCCGCGTGCCGGCAGATCGGCGCCATACCAGCCGCCGAGACATTCGCGCGCCACCGGCAGCGCCAGCGGCACGCCGTCATTGAGCCAATCCTCGACCGCGACGAAGTGGCGCGCCGCCGGGCTGTCCGGCGGCAGGGCGGCGAAGCGCGCGAACTTGCGCAGCGCCGACCAGCGGATCGACCGCGGTGAACAGCGCCTGCAGCACGTCGACCGGCACCTCGCCGAGCGCGGCGAAGGCCGAGCGCCAGCGGCTCGGCAAGCGCGCCCGAGCAGCCGGGCCTGGCCCGGCGCGCTCGGCATGGAAGCCCCAGGGCGTCGCCAGCAGCGCCAGCGCGCGCGACCTGGCGCGGACGCCGCTCGGCCAGCGCCAGCGCCAGCAGCCCGCCCATGCAATAGCCGAGGACGCCGATGCGGCCGCCCGGCTCGCCGCCTCGCGCCGCGTCGGCCGCCGCCTCGAGCCGGCCGGCGATGTACTCGGTCGAGGCCGAAGCCGCGCTCGAGCGGGCCGGGGCCGCCCCAATCGACCAGCAGCGGCCGCAGCCCCGCGCGCGGCGAGATGGCGCAGCAGGCTCGTCTCGGGCGCGAGATCGAGGATATAGGCGCGGTTGATCAGCGAGGGCACGACCAGCACCGCCGGCGCCGCCGGCGCGCGCCGTAATCGAGGAGCCGCGTCGTGCCCTCCTGCCACAGCACCGGCGGCTCGGCGAGGTCGCGGCGATAGGGATGGTGGCGATAGCGCTCGATGCCCGCGAGGAACGCGCCGGCGCGTCGCGTCAGCTCGCGGTCGAGCGCGGCGAGCGACGTCGTCAGACGCGGCGGCGGCGAGGCTTTCTTGCAGGGCGCGCGCCCGGTCCGCGAAGTCGAGCCTCCAGGGCAGCGAGCCGCTCCTCAGCAGCGGCAAGGCGGCGCGCGAGCTCAGCCACGCGCCGGTCGCGTTCCAGCAGATGCAGCGGCAGCGGCCGCGGCCCCTGCCGCGCGGCAGCGGCGCCGCGCTCACCCGACGCCACCGGCAGGCGCGGCCCACGGCGCAGCGCGCCGTGAACAGACGCGCCATGCTGTCGGCCAGCGCGGGATCGCCCGCCATCGCCGTCAACTGGTCCTGCCACAGGTCCACATACCGCTTGGCAAGTTCGGCAAGATCGGGCGGCTCCGCCATGGCCGCATTATACCAGCGCGGTCGCGCCAAGGCCAGGATCGCCGCCACCGGCCGCGCCGCCGCCGCCAATAAGGCATTGCGGCGCGGAATGCTGGTATGCTGAGACTCCCACGGGAAGGGGCGCCAGACCATGAGAGCACACGCAGATGAGCGAGAAGAGCGGCGGCGGAAGGCCAGCCGATCGTCATCAAGAAATACGCCAACCGGCGGCTCTACAATACGGCGACCAGCAGCTATGTCACGCTCGACGATCTCAGCCACATGGTGAAGCAGGGCAGCGAGTTCGTCGTCTTCGACGCCAAGACCGGCGAGGACATCACCCGCGCGGTGCTGACGCAGATCATCGTCGAGGAGGAGCAGAAGGGGCAGAACCTGCTGCCGATCAGCTTCCTGCGCCAGCTCATCAGCCTTTACGGCGACAGCATGCAATGGCTGGTGCCGCGCTATCTCGACCACGCGATGTCGACCTTCGCGCGCAACCAGGAGCAGATGCGCAAGAGCCTGCAGGACGCGTTCGGCGGCCTGTTCCCGTTCGGCCCGCTCGAGGAGATGGGCAAGCAGAATCTGGCGCTGTTCGAGCAGACGATGAAGATGTTCTCGCCCTTCCCGGCCGGCGCAACGCCGGCGACAAGCCGCGCGCCCGAACGGCGCCGAGGAGACGCCGGCGAGGCAACGCTCGACGAGCTGCGCCAGCGCATCAACGTGCTGCAGCAGCAGATCGATCAGCTCGGCAAGAGCCACAAGGAATAGTTGCGCCGGAAGGCGCGGCGCTCAGGACGCGTTGGCCGTCAGCGCGGGCCTGGCGGGACGCCGCGGTTGGCGGGCAAGCCACGGCCGCTCCAGTGTCGGCCGGCCGAAATAATAGCCCTGCAGGAAATTGACGCCCTCGCGGCGCAGCATCGCCGCCTCCTCGGCGGTCTCGACACATTCCGCGACGGTCAGCAGGTTGAGCCCCTTGGCCAGGCCGACGAGGTGGCGCAGGAACACCTGGTTGTCCGGGATTCTGGGCAAGGTTGCGCACGAAGGAGCCGTCGATCTTGACGGTATCGACGGCCAGCGCCTGGAGATGGCGAAGCGAGGTGAAGCCCGCGCCGAAATCGTCGAGCGCGATGCGGCAGCCGAGTTCGCGCAGCGCCGCGACGAAGCCGGCCGATTCCTCGATGTCGTGCAGCGCCGCGGTTTCGGTGATCTCGACGACGAGCCGGCTGGCGATCTCGGGCCGGCCCTGCAGCAGCGCGGTCGCCCCCCGCAGCCAGGCGCGATCGGTCGCGGTAAGGCCCGAGATGTTGAAGCCGAGGCAGATCCCCGGATGCGCCGCCACCTCCGCGATCGCCTTTTCCAGCACATAGCGGTCGATCAGGCGGATGAAGCCGAGCTGCTCGATCGCTGCGACGAACTCGGCGGCGGCGACGACGCGGCCGTCGGTCTCGATCATGCGCAGCAGGCACTCGTAATAATCGACCATCGCCGGTGACGTGGTCGACCACCGGCTGGTAGGCGAAAGCAAGGCGGCCGTCGCGCAGCGCCTGCTGCACCCGCTCGCCGAGCGCCATGCCGACGCGCTGGCGTTGGCGCTGCTCGTTCGACAGGCGGTATGGGCACGTAGCAATCGCGGCCGGCGCGCTTGGCCTCGGCCAGCGCGGATCTCGCCGCGGGTCATCACCTCGTAGGAGGTCTTGGCCTGGTCCGGATAGGCGGCGGCGCCGATCGACACGGTGGCGTAAACCGGACCGGCAACAGGTGTCGATCGGCATCTGGCTCACGCTGGCGAGGATCTTCTCGGCGACCACGGCGATGTGGTGCTCGGGGCAATGGGCGAGGACGATACCGAAACGGTCGCCGCCCATGCGCCCGATGACGTCACTCACGCGCAGCCAGCGGTCGAGCCGGCGCCCGACCTCGACGATGACCTGGTCGGCGGCCTCGTAGCCGAACACCTCGTTGACGCCGGCGAGCTTGTCGATCCCTACCGCGAGATAGGCGCCGGGAAGCCCGGTGCGCACGCTCTGCACGAGCATGTGATCGAGCGCCTCGCGCAGCCGCTTCTTGTTGAAATGGCCGGTGAGTTCGTCGTAATTGGCCAGGTGCTCGAGCCGCTGCTCCTGCGTTTTGCGCACGGTGATGTCGCGCAGCACGCCGAACATTCGCTGCGGCCGCCCGATCGCGTCGAATTCGGCCGCGCCGCGCTCGCTGAGCCAGGCGAAGGCGCCGTCGCGGATCCGGATGCGGTACTCGATATCGAGCGCGGCGCCCCGGGCATAATGGGTCTGCAGCCGCTGCTGACGCATGACGAGATCGTCGGGATGAATGCGCTCGGCAAAACCGCGGCCGCTCGACGAGGGCGGACTCGTCGGTGAGGCCGAGCATGCGGGGCGAGCCGTGCCATTCGACGGCATCGCTCGCCAAGTCCCAGACATAGGCGGCGTCGCCGGCGGCGGCAAGAGCGGCCAGAACCCGGGCGAGAGCTTGGTTATCCTCCGGGACCATGGAAACAGGAGCACCCAAAAGTGTACGAGGGACCGGTCTGTCGCGGCCGTTGCAGACTAGGGAAGAGGTGTTTCGGAAGTATTAAGGGGCAAAGCGCTCGGAGACATGGGCCTCGGCCGGAGTATGCGCGGCAAGAAACGGTAATACTGCCAGATTGAATTCGCGCGCCAGTACCTGGGTGAAGTAATGGCCGCCATTGGGAAAGAACTTGACTTCGGCCCCCTGGATGCGCCGGGCAAGCTCTTCCGAGTAATAAGCCGGCGTGACAAGATCGTCCTGGGTCGCGACGATCAGCGTTGGGGTGCGGATACGGCCGAGATCGGCGGTACGGTCGAAAGCGAGAATGGCGTCAATGCGGCTGAGCGTGCGCTCCGGCGAGGCGAAATTGGCCAGCGCCTGGGCCTCGATCATGCGCAGCTTCTCGTTGTTGCGGGCGATATAGTCGGGTGAATAAAGGAGCAGCGTATTGGTCTGCACATAGCTCGACGGACCGAGGCGCAGCAGGATTTCCTTGCGCAGCGCAAACAGGCGGCGGAAATAGGCGTCGGCCTTGGGCCAGCTGGCCGCGATGACCATGCTCGACAGGCGCTGGGGATGCTCGATGGCGAGCACCTGGGCGATGGCGCCGCCGGCGGAATGCCCGACCACATGCGCGCGGGCGATGCCCAACGCGTCCATCAGGGCGACAACGTCGCCGGCCCAGCGCTCGATGGTCGAGCTATTGGTGCTCGCCTCGCTCTCCCCCACGCCGCGATGATCGTGGACGATGACCTCGAAGTTTCGGGAGAAGGCCGGTATCTGCTCGCGCCAGTACTGGGCGTAGCCGGCCAGCCCGGTGAGGAACAATACGGGGTAACCCGAACCGTGCCGCTCGTAATACAGGTGGCAGTCGCCGATCGAGACGCGCGGCATGGTCGCAGGATCCATTCGAGCCGGTAACCGTCGCTTAACATTGGATTCCGACGCTGTCAAACCCGCTGGCGCGGACAGGCCATGCGCGGCACGCGCAACACGTCACCGGATTCAAGGAACCGAACCGCTCCGCCGGCGTTGCTAGGGTGGCGGCACCAGCCGGGTCCGGCGTCGCGATCGCCGCCTTTTGTTTGATGCGGAGCGGGTTGTTTGAGACGGAACGGGCGGTTGAAGTGCAGCCACGTGCTGCTTATGTAGAGTCCGGGCCGGGCACGCGGTGATCGTCTGGCGGGTCTGACCTTCAGCACCTTCTCGACAAGTCCATTTTGCCGTCCCGGCGCAACCGGCACCCCTATGGTGCGCCGGATTCATGCCTCACATTCGTCGCAGACCTTCCATGACCTCATTGCCACGTAACCGACCGACGGTACAGACGCAAAACATCGACCGGCATGTCGGTGCGCGCATCCGCCACCGCCGCGTCATGCTCGGCTTCACCCAGCAGCAGCTCGCGGATCTCATCGGCGTGACCTATCAGCAGGCGCACAAATACGAGCGCGGCATCAATCGCGTCTCGGCCGGGCGCCTCTACGTGATCGCGCGCGTACTGAGCGTCCCGGTGGATTCCTTCTTCGAGGGCCTTGATGGCGAGACGGACCGATCGGAAAGCCCGCGCGAACGCATGTGTCTCGAGCTGGCCCGCAATTTCGCGCAGATCCCGAACGAACGTTACCAGGAAGCCTTGAGCCAGCTTGCCCGCGTCCTCGCGACCCGGCACTGAACAGGCTCCATCACGGTTCGAGCAGCCGCGCCCAGGCCGAAGCTGCGAGCGCGATGCCGCCGCCGGTGATGAGACTGGCCGGTCCGGCATTGCCCGCAAGCAGCAGCCAGAGCGCGAACACGCCGACCGCCACGACAGCGCACTTCCTGGTAGAAGAGCCGGAAACTCGGCGTAGCATTGCGGCGTTTGCAGCGTTGCAGATCGAAAACACCCTTGCGCCCTTCTATCGTATTGTCGAACGGGTGACTTGCCAAATCCGTCAGCCATGTTAATAAGAAGCATTCTCCATCGTGGCGGCTCCGGTTTTCCCGTTGATCCCCGGAGTCACTTCGTCGGCGACAGTGTGCGTGATGCGCAGATAGGCATCGCGGCCGCTTTTGTTGGTGTCGTCACCTTGTAGGGTAATGCACTGTCTTTGGGCACCGGTCGGGGGACTGGCGCCATCGGAAGGCTGCTCTCATGACCATTCCCTTGCGGGCCAACGTCGCCCACATCGTTGCCGCGCTGGTTTCGCGGCGCACCACGAAACCGGACGAACTGCCCGATCTGATTGAATGCGTGTATCAAGCGCTGCAGAACCTCGATCGTCCGGCCGAGCCGCCGTCCGTTGCCCTTATCAACGAGCAAGAGACGGCTTCGCACCGATTCCCGCCGCGGCGCAAGCGCGGCGCAATCGTGGCGCATGTCGAGGCCGAGCCGGTCGCCGCTCCCGCGCCGCGGCTATTACGCCGCGCGGATGTAGTTCCGACGAGTGCGGCGAGCGAACTCCCGGTGCTGATGCCGCCACCGACCGGAACGCTGCGCGGCATCGTGAAGTGGTTCGATTTGCGGACGCGCCGTGGCGCGCTGCAGCTTCCGGGCATCAGCGGCGACGTTCCGGTCGAGTCGGCGCTGCTCGATCAGATGGCGATCCCGCGTCTCTACAAGGGGCAGGAGGTCGAGGCCACGCTCGCCGCGGGCGAGATTCCGCGGGTGGTGCGCCTCGCGCTGCCTGGCGGCGCCTGGCAGGTCAGCGCCGCCGGCGGCATCGTTCATGGCCGTCAAGCCAAGCCGGTGGTCGTGGAGCTGAAGCGCGAGGCGCTGCGCCGCGTCGCCGCGCGCGCCGAAGCGGAGCTCGTTCTTGGCCCCGGCCGGCAGCGGTGAAGCCGCTGGTACCCGCCAATCCTCCGGCGCTATAGTCGCGCCATGGCTGAGACCGCGCTGATCGTAGGGGCGGGCAGCGGCTTGAGCGCCGCGCTGGCCCGCTTGTTTGCACAGGAGGGGATGCGCATTGCGCTCGCGGCGCGCCGCCCGGAGAAGCTCGCTGCCCTCTGCGGCGCCACCGGCGCCCGTGCCTATGCCTGCGACGCCAGCCAGCGCGAGGACGTGAACCGGCTGTTCCAGGCGCTTGCCGCCGATCTCGGCGCGCCCGACATCGTCGTCTTCAATCCGAGCGCCCGCGCCCGCGGACCGATCGCCGAGCTCGACCCCGACGAGGTGCTGCACGCGCTGATCGTGAGCTGCTATGGCGGCTTCCTGGTCGCGCAGCAGGCGGCGCGGGCGATGCTGGCGCGCGGATCGGGGAGCATGCTCTTCACCGGCGCGTCGGCCAGCGTCAAGGGCTATGCCCGCTCGGCGCCGTTTGCGATGGGCAAATTCGGGCTGCGCGGCCTGGCTCAGAGCATGGCGCGCGAGCTTGCACCCAAGAACATCCACGTTGCGCATTTCGTGATCGACGGCGGCATCCGGCGCGCCGATGATCCGCGTGCCAACGAGCGCGGGCCCGATGGCCTGCTCGAACCCGACGCCATCGCCCGCACCTATCTCGATGTCCATCGCCAGCACCGCAGCGCCTGGACGTGGGAGGTCGAGCTTCGGCCCTGGGTCGAGACTTTCTAGCGCCCTCTGCGCTGTCGCTCGGCGCGGATTTCGTCACGATCATCCTCTCTTCCCGGGCGCAGCCCAACCGGCGCCGCGTTGGCGTCGCATGTGCGGCCCTTCTATGATGGGCCGACCCGAGGCCAGCGGAATCCGCCATTGACCGGCGTCTCCTTCATCGTCACCGTATTCGACAAGCGCGCCCATCTGCCGCGCGTCATCGACGCGCTCGCACATCAGGCCGGCCCGTTCGAACGCGAGTTCATTTTCGTCGATGACGGCTCGACTGACGGCTCGGCGGCCGAAGTCGAGGCCTGCACGCGGGGCTGGCGCGATCCCGTCATCATCCTGCGCCAGAGCAATCGCGGCGCCGCGGCGGCGACCAATGCGGGCGTGCGGCGGGCGCGGCTGCCTTGGCTCAAGCTCGTCGACGGCGACGACCTTCTGGTTCCGGGCGCCACCGCCCGGCTCCTCGCGGCGGCCGCGGCAACGCAGCATTCCTTCGCCTACGGCAACCTCGCCACCTATCGTTTCGACGATCCCGCGCCGCTGGCCGCCGCCGTCCCGGCGCCATCGTTCGCGGCGGAGCCCGACGGGCTCGCCCGCTTCATTCGCAACATTCCCTGCAATTCGAGCGCGATCCTCGTGACGACCGAGCGTTATTGGGCGGCAGGCGGTTGCGACGAGCGCCTGGTCTCGCCCGATGGCGCGCTGTTCCTGCGGCTCTTCGCCTCCGGTGGCGCCGCCCGTCTCGACGGAACGGTTGCGCTCGCGCCCGACCAGGCGCCCCGTCGCTTGTCCGGGCAGACGCGGCGCAGCCGCTATGAGTTCGTGCTCGCGCTCTACTACCTCGTCACCGAGACGCCCGGCCTCGACCGCCGCTATGTCGAACTCGCATATCGCCGCGCGCTGTCGCGCGCGCGGCGCTTCCATCGCGCCCATGGCGGTCCGTTCCTGTCGGGGCACCTGCTGCGCTACCTCGCCGGCCACATCCACGTGCCGCGTTCGCCCGAAGCGGCGATCTACCGGGCGCTGGGCGCGTTCACCGAAGACGGCTCGACCGAGCGCCCCCCGGCATGGCTGCCCGGCGCGATCCGCAGCCCCGAACCCGACCCGCTGGCCGTGGGCAAGGGCTGAGCCGCGATGTGCGGCATCGTGGCGTTTCTCGATCTGGCGCGCGCCATGGCGCCGTCGCGCTACGATGTGATTGCCGGCGTGATGGCCGACCGCCTCGCCCATCGCGGCCCCGATGGTTGCGGCGTGTGGACCGATCCGCGTGCCGGGATCGCCTTGGGCTTCCGTCGCCTCGCCGTGCTCGATCTCTCGCCGGCGGGCAGCCAGCCGATGCATTCGGCCGATGGCCGCCTGGTGATGGTCTTCAATGGCGAGATCTACAATCACCGGGCGTTGCGCCGCGCGCTCGAAGCCGAGGGTGCCGGCCCCTGGCGCGGGCATAGCGACAGCGAGGTTCTGCTCGCAGCGATCGCGCAATGGGGTTTCGTTCCGACGCTCGAGCGCGTGAACGGCATGTTCGCCATCGCCGTCTGGGACGCAGGCACGCGCCGCCTCGCCCTGGCGCGCGACCGGTTCGGCGAGAAGCCGCTATATTACGGCTGGATCGGCGGCACCTTTCTGGCCGCATCGGAGCTGAAGGCGCTTCATCCGCATCCCGCCTGGACTGGCGCGATCGACGATGCGTCGCTCGAACTCTTCCTTGCCTATGGCTACATCCCGGCGCCCTGGACCGCGTTCTCAGGCATGCGCAAGCTGCCGCCCGGATGCATGATCGAGATCGCGCCCGACGGCAGCGGCGCGCCGCGCCCGTACTGGTCGGCGACCGCGTGCGCGGCCGAGGCGGCCGCGTCGCCCTTCGCGCACGGCGCCGGCGAAGCGGCCGAAGCGCTGCAGGCGCTGGTCGACGACGCCGTCGCCATGCGCATGGAAGCCGACGTGAAGTTGGGCGCATTCCTGTCCGGCGGCATCGACAGCGCGACCGTGGTCGCCGCGATGCAGCGCGCGGGACATGGACGGGTCGAAAGCTTCACCATCGGATTTCCCGACGCGCGCCATGACGAATTGCAAGCAGCCGAAGCCGTTGCCCATCATCTCGGCACGGAACACACGACGCTGCGGGCGAGCGACGCGGAATGTCGCGAGGTCCTGCCGCATCTCGCGGCAGTCTATGACGAGCCCTTCGCCGATCCGTCCCAGGTTCCGACCTTGGTGCTGTGCCGTCTGACGCGCGCGCATGTCACGGTGAGCCTCTCCGGCGACGGCGGCGACGAGTTCTTCGGCGGCTATGACCGCTATCGCACGGCGGCGCGGGCGTGGCGCCGGATCGAGCGCTGGCCGCGCGCAGTGCGCCACGGGGCACGGGCCACGGTCGGGCTGCTCGCGGGGCGGGAGCTGCGGCCGTTGCGGCGGCTGCGACGCCTCGCCGGGCGCATCGGCCACGATTTCCCGGACAGCCTCTATCGCGACTATGTGAGCCGGTGGCACGCGGGCGACCGCCTCGTGCGCGGGCAGGAGCGGCACGAGACCCTGCTCGACGCGCCGCTCGAAGCGGGTCCGCCGTCGCTCGAGCAGCGCTTCATGCTGCGCGACGCCATGACCTATCTGCCCGACGATCTCATGGTGAAGATCGATCGCGCCAGCATGGCATTCGGACTCGAGGTCCGCGCGCCGCTGCTCGACCATCGCATCGCCGCCTTCGCCTGGTCGCTGCCGCCGGATTTCGCGGACGGCAAGCGTCTCCTGCGCGAGATGCTCTATCGCCGCGTGCCGCGAGCGCTCGTCGATCGCCCGAAGCACGGGTTCGAGCCGCCGATCGCGCGCTGGCTCAAGGAAGGCCTGCGCGAGTGGGCGGACGCGCTGCTCGAGCCCGCGCGTCTTGAACGGCACGGAATTCGTGAATGCCGCGCTCGTCGCCGCGCGCTGGAACGCCCATCGCAGCGGGCGGCGCAATTGGGCCTATGCGCTCTGGCCGGTGCTGATGCTCGAAGCGTGGCTCGAACATCAAGCCGATGCGGCGCCGGGCGCGCCGCCGGGACCGCCCCGCGCCAGCTCGCTCTCGAGGCGCTGAAAGCGCGCCACCGCCGCCGCCAGCGAATAGTGCACGGCGATCCGCTGCCGCGCCGCTTCGCCGAGACGTTCGCGCTCCACCGGCCCGCGCGCGATGAGCGTCAGCACCGCCGCCGCCAGGGAAGCGGGATCGCCGGGCGGCACCACGACACCGGTATCGGCGATGATCGAGGCGACATCGCCGACATCGCTCGCGACGCAAGGGACGCCACAGGCCATCGCCTCGCCGATGACATTGGGGAACCCCTCGCCGCGCGAGGCCAGCACCATCACGTCGAGCGCCGGCAGAATGGTCTCGACGGGATCGCGCTCGCCGAGCGCGTGCAGCCGCCGGCCGAGGCGGGACGGCGGCACCAACGCCTCGGTTCCGGCGCCGACCAGGACAAAGGCCGCATCGGCGCGCGCTTCGGCGATGAGGACGGCGGCTTCCAGGAAGGTGTCGTGGTCCTTCATCGGGTCGACCCGCGCCACCATGCCGATGAGGACCTGCGCGGGAGCGACGCCGAGGTCCTGCCGCGCCGCCGCGCGGCGCGCAGCATCGGGACGGAAGAGATCGGTGTCGAAGCCGTTCGGCACGACCTCCCAGCGCCGCGGATGATAGCCGAGCGCAGCGTGATAGCGCCGCCCGGCCTCGCTGTTGGCGAGGATTGCCGCGGGATAGCCCGACGCCCACGCCAGCGCGCGGCGCACCAGCCGCACCTGGCGCGAATAGTGCTCCAACGCCATATGCGCGCAGCGCAGGTTCCAGACGATCGGAACGCCGGTCAGGAGCGAAGCCGCCAGCGCCATCAGGTCGGCATGATAGAGCCAGCTCTCCAGCAGAGCCGGCTGCTCGGAGCGGATCAGCCGCCGCAGTCGCAGGAGCGCCGCGAGAGATACCGCGGCACGCCGCATGCCGAGTTGGCGCCGCATGCCGAGACCATGCACCGGAATTCCGGCCGCCATGAGCGCCGCCGCGCAACTGCCGCCGTCGATGAGCGTGACCACCACCGGCGCGAACCGGCTGCGGTCCATGTGGGTCAGCAGGCGCACCAGCATCGTCTGGGCGCCGCCGCGGTCGAGGGTGGTGATGAGATGCAGGACCTTGAGCGGCGCCATGGCGGGCGCGACCCTAGCCAACGCCGCCGGCGTCGGTCAAACCACGGGGCAGATGGGCGCTTGTGCGAAGCGATTGTGTCGGAGCCCCGGCGCGGCTAAGCATGCGGCGTGTGCGGTCGCTTTCTCAATCGGACGCCGGCCTCGGAGACGGCGCGCATCTTCGGCACGGCCAACCCGGTGCCGAACTATCCGCCGCGCTACAACCTCGCGCCGACCGAGGGCGTGCTCGGCGTCCGCTTCAATCCGATGACGGCAAGCGCCATCTCGACGTGCTGCGCTGGGGCCTCATCCCGATCTGGGCGAAGGACCGCTCGATCGGCAACAAGCTGATCAATGCGCGCGCCGAGGGCGTGGCCGAGACGCCGGCGTTCCGCGACGCCTTCGCCAAGCGCCGCTGCCTCATCCCCGCCGACGGGTTCTACGAGTGGAAGAAGGCGCACCTCCGGCAAGGAACCCTATGCCATCGTCCCGGCGGACGACCCGCTCTTCGCCTTCGCCGGGTTGTGGGAGCGCTGGCGCGATCCCGCGCTCGCAGGAGATCGTGCGGAGCTGCACCATCATCACCGTCCCGCCAAATGAGACTGCTGGCGCCGATCCACGACCGCATGCCGGTGATCCTCGACCGCGCCGACTGGCCGCGCTGGCTCGGCGAGGAATCAGGCCAAGCGGCAGGATCTGCTCGAAGCTGCTGCGGCCCTTCGCCGGCCGACGCGCATGCGCGCCTTCCGCGTCGGCCAGCGGGTCAACAACGTGCGCAACGACGACGCGGCGCTGCTCGTGCCGGAATGATGGGCGCCGACAGCCCCGCCCCCTGGCCGCGTGGCGCGCCGCGTATCCTTGCCGGCTGCGCCGCTCGTGCCGCCGCTCGCCGTCGATCGGCCCCGCTGGGACTGGCGCCGCTTTTCGCGCTTCGCCGCGGCCTTGGCGCTGCTCGCGCTCGGCCGCCCGCCGTCTCGGCGGCGGACGCGGCGCCTCGCGCCGGCTGGCGTTGCTGTCTTCGGCGCTCAGCGCTGTGGGCGGCGCATCTCGGCGGCGTGGTCGATCCTGCCGCAGCACAGCCTGCTCGAGGGCTGCGCTTCGGCGCGATCGGGCGGGCGGCGCTCATCGTGCTCGGCGCAGCCTGTCGCTGCCGCCGGAGGCGCGGCGCGCGGCTCGGCGGCCGCCGCGTCGATCGGTCTCGGCGTGTGCGATCGCGCTGCTGCTGGTCGAGAAGCGCGACCGACGCGGGCGTGACGCGCCTCGTGCTGCGGCCGCTCGCGTGCCGCTCGCGCGCTTCGACCGCGGCGCGACGACGTCCTGGTGCTGGCGCTGTGGCCGATCGTGGCGGCGACCGCGCCGCGACGGGCCGCGTCGATCGCGGATCGCGGTTGCGCTGGCATGCCGCCGGCGCGATCTTCTGTCTGGCGAGCGACACGGCGGCGCTCGCGGTCGCTGCGTGGCTCGCGGTTTTCGCCGTCGGCCTGGGTCGCGCCACGGCTCGCCGCAGCCGCGCTCGCGGCGGGGCTGGTGCTCCTCGCCGTCGCCTTGCCGCTCGCCACGCCTTCTGACGCGCGCGGTCGTGGCGATCCATCATGCGGCGCCGTGGATCAAATACTCGGGCATCCATCGCCTGCTGATCTGGCGCTTCACCGCCGACCGGATCGCCGAGCGGCCGGCGCTCGGCTGGGGCATGGACGCCTCGCGCGCGCTGCCCGGCGGCAAGACCGACCTCGCCCAGCTTTTTCCCGACGCCGGGCTGCTGCCCGGGTCCGAGGCGCTGCCGCTCCATCCGCACGATGCGCCGTGCTGCAATGGGAGGTCGAGCTGGGCGTACCCGGAACGCTGCTTGCGCCTGGCTTTCGTTGGCTGGGGATTGTGGCGGGTCGGCATGGACCCGCGCCTGCCGCGGCCTGCAGCGTGCCGCGGCGCTTGGCTGGGCCGCGGCCGCGCTGGTCATTGCGCTGCTGGCCTACGGCATCTGGCAGGCGTGGTGGTTGTCGTCTCTGTGCCTGACCGCCGGCCTCTTCGCCGCGGTCATCGCGCCGGTAGCGGAAACGCCTCGAGATAAGCGCTGATATTCCGGCTCGAGATCGACCTTGAGGCTTTCGAGGACCCGCACGGTCGAATTGTAGATCGAGATGGCGAGCACGAGCTCGACCAGGCGCTCGTTGTCGAGGCTCTGCTTCAGCACCGCATGGGTCTCGTCCGACATGGCGGTGCCGGTCGTCATCTCGCGCGCGGCCTTGAGCACCGCCCGGGTCAGCGCGTCGAGCTCGGTCGGCCGGCCGGCCGTATCGTCGGCGACGGCGCGGATGTCGTCGTCGGAGACGCCGAATTCGCGGCCGATCTCGATGTGATGCGCATATTCATAGACGCAGCGCGCCGAATAGCCGACCTGGAGGATCGCCATCTCGCGCAGGCGCGGATCGAGCCGGCTCTCGTGGCGGATGAACATGGCGAGCGCGCTGTGCAGCCGCGCCGCCCTCGGGGCTGTTGGCCATGGCGCGGCGGATGTTGAGCGCGCCCGACGGCACGACTCCGCGTAGCCGGGCGGAAGATCCTTGGCATCGAGATAGGGCACGCGGGCCATGATGGCGTCCTCCGGGCGTTGCTAAGCGAGATAATGCTGGCGGTACCAGTCGGCGATTTCGGCGCCGGTCGTCACCCACACCTCGCGGCGCGCGGTGATGTGGGCGAGCGCGTTGGCAAAGTGCCGCGCGCGGTGCGCATGGCCGATGAGGAAGGGGTGGAGCGCGATCGCCATGACGCGCCCGGTCGCGGCGCCATCCTCGTAGAGCTGGTCGAACTGGTCGCAGATCACGCGGGCGAATTCCTCGCCGGTGCGCTTGCGCTCGAGGAAATTCGTGATGTCGTTGAGCTCGATCGAATAGGGCAGCGACAGCATCGTCCCGGAAGCGACCCGCATCGGATAAGGCTGTTCGTCGTTGACCCAGTCGCCGACATACTCGATGCCGCATTCGGCGAGGAGGTCGAGCGTGCGCACCGATTCGCTGAGCGCCGGGCCGAGCCAGCCGCGGGGACGCTTGCCCGTCGCCTGGGCGATGGTCTCGACCGCGTCGCGGATAAGGGCGCGCTCGTCCGCCTCCGGCTGGGCGTTGAGCAGGATCGAGTTGTTGCGCCCGTGCCCCATCCATTCCCAGCCGAGCGCGTTTCCGGCCTCGATGATGCGCGGATAATGGCGGCAGACATCGGCATTGAGCGCGACCGTGCCCTTGACGCCGTAGCGCTCCATGATCTCCATCATCCGCCACACGCCGACGCGCACGCCGAAATCGCGCCACGCGTAATTCAGCACGTCCGGGCGCAGGCTCGACCGTCGCCGAACTCACGCTGGTCGCCGGGCGGTCGAACAGGAAATGCTCGATGTTCGGGATCACCCACACCGCGACCCGCGCGCCGTTGGGCCAACGCAGCTTCTTGCGGTCGACGATCGCCGAGTAGTCGAAGCGGCCGTGCTCCTGCGGTACGGTCGAAGATGAATCCGCCATCGCGGCGCCTCCGTTCACGGACCGACGGTGAGGACGACCTTGCCGAAATGCGCGTTGGCACGCATATGCGCCTGCGCCGCCGCCGCTTCCTCGAGCGGGAAAACGCGGTCGATCGGGATGCGGATCTTGCCCGCCTCGACCGCCGGCCACAGATCGGCGCGCATCCGGCGCACGATCTCGTGCACCTCGGCGGACGAGCGGGTGCGGAAGGTGGCGCCGATATAGTCGATGCGCCTCAGCGCATGCAGGTCGAAATCGAACTCGCCCTTGAAGCCGCCGAGGCGGCCGACATTGACGATGCGGCCGAGAATGCGCGTCGCCCGCATGTTCTGGTTCGCGACGCGACGCCGACACCATGTCGATGACGACATCCGCGCCCTTGCCGTCGGTTGCCGCGAGAACCTGGTCGGGCCAGTGCGGATCGCCGGTATCGACCGCGAGGTCGGCGCCGTACTCCTTGAGACGGGCGCGGCGCGCTTCATTGGACGAGGTGCCGATCACCTGGCGCGCGCCCATCAGCTTGGCGATCTGCATGCCGATGATCCCGACCCCGGAGCTTGCGCCCTGGATGAGGACGGTCTCGCCCGCGGCGAGGCGGCCTTGCGTGACGATCGCGTCGTGCATCGTCTGCAGCCCGATCGGCAAGGTCGCGGCCTGCTCGAAGGTCATGTTGTTGGCGGGGATCGCCGCCGAGCGCCCGGCATCGGCCACGGCATATTCGGCATAGGCCGCCGTTGCCGGTGCACATCACGCGCTGACCGGGCTTGAAGTCCGTCGCCGCGGCTCCCGCCTCCACCACCTCGCCCGACGAATTCCAGGCCGAGAATGGTGCCAGCGCCGCCCTGATTGCCGTGGCGATAGCCGCTCGCCATCATCACTTCGGCGCGGTTGAGCCCGCAGGCGCGCACGCGCACCAGCAGTTCGCCGGGCTTGGGCTTGGGCGCCGGGACCTCGCGGATCTCGATGCCCTTTTCGGTCACGACGGCCGCTTTCATATCCGGTCCTCCATCGCCGCGATGGTAACCGGCAGGAGCGCCGGCGCCAATGCTCAAGACCGGGACGAACCGCGCAGCGGGCTCAATCCCGCCGGCAGCGCGATCGCCGTCGCCAGGACGACCAGCGTCAGCACGCCGGTGATGAGATAGACATCGTGCAGACCGCGCGCGATCGCCGCCGTGAGCGGCGCGATCTCCTGCGCGGAGAGCGCCTGGCGCAGTACCGGATCCATGACGCGGTCAACGATGCGTTGAGGCGCGTGCTGCAGCGCGAGCTCGGCATTGATCGTGCCGCCGAACATCGCCGCGCCCAGCGCTTGTCCGACGATCCGCGTGAACGCCATGGTCGAGGTGGCGATGCCGCGCTGCGCCCAGCCGACGCTGCCTTGGGTCGCCACGGTGAAGGTGTTGTTGGTGAAGCCCATGCCGATGCCGATGAGCGCCGCGCCGAAGCCGGCGGCGAGCGGTCCCATGGACGGACGGAGCAGGATCATCACGAGGCTGCCGATGATGAGCGGCGCCGCGCCCGCCGCGGCGGTGCTGCGGTAGGACGTGCGCAGCATCATCCAGCCGCCGAGCGAGCTGCCGATCGGCCAGCTCACCGACGGCGTCATCAGGACGATGCCGGCGGCGATCGCGCTGCGGCCCATCACGCCCTGAACATAGAGCGACAGGAACGCCGTGGCGCCGATAATGATCGCCCCCAGGGCGAGGCAGGCGACGTTTCCCGCGGCAATGACGCGGTTTCCGAGCAGCGGCAGCGGCAGCATCGGCTCCGGCGCGCGCCGCTCGTGCGCGAAGAACATGACGAGGAGGGCGAGCGATGCCGCGACCAGCGCGATGAGCGCCGCCACGCCGAGCCGCGTGGCCTGCACCAGGGCGAACATCAAAAGCCCGGTGCCGGCCATCATCAGGATCGCGCCACGATAGTCGATGCGGTGGTCGCGGTGCTGCAGATCCTCGTGCAGCCACAGCAGCAGCAGCACCGCGGCGATCAAGCCGATCGGGACGTTCACCCAGAACACCATCGGCCAGATCGTGTGGGCGATGAGAAAGGCGCCGATGAGCGGCCCCAGGATCGACCCCACCGCCCAGATGCTCGAGAGATAGCCCTGGATCCGGGCGCGCTCCGCCGGCGAGTAGAGATCGCCCACGACAGTCTGCGAGATCGGAATGAGCGCACCCGCGCCCAGGCCCTGGACGACACGGAAGCCGACGAGCGCGACCATGTTCCAGGCGAAGCCGCACAGCACCGAGCCGATCAGGAAGATGCCGATCGCGGTGAGCAGCAAGCGCTTGCGGCCATAGACGTCGGCGAGCCTGCCATAGATCGGGATCGTGACCGCCTGGGTCAGAAGATAGGCCGTGAACACCCAGCTGAAGAGATCGAAGCCGCCGAGCTGGCCCACGATCTGCGGCATCACCGTCGCGACGATGGTGCCCTCGATCGCGCTGATGAGGATGGTCGCGATCGTCGCCGCCAGCACCAGCGGACGGCGCGACGCCTGCACCCAGGCGGGGCGTTCGTGCACAGCGGGCGAGGCTTCGCTTCGGGCAGGCTCGGACAAGGACGGCTCTGGCGTTTCGTTCTTGTTGCCGCCTTGGTACCCCGCCCTGCGTTCCGGTCCAAGCGCCATTCGCGCATGGCCGCCCGATGTTTACGGCACATCGATGCGATGTTGCAGCGCAGCAGTGTCGAGTATCGTGATGGTGCCCTGCTCGACCTTGATCATGCCGTCGTGCTGCCAGGCCGCGAGCTGCTTGTTGATGCTTTCGCGCGACAGGCCGACCATGCTGCCGAGCTCGCGCTGCGAGATCGTGACCATGACCGATGCCCCCGGCCGCAGCTTCGTGTCCGACGGGCCGGCGAGCTGCAGCAGGCGCTTGGCGAGGCGCGCGGGAGCGTCGAGGAACACGACATCCTCGATCTGCTCGGTGGTGTGGCGCAGCCTTTCGCACAGCACGCTCAGGAGCCGCAGCGCCACTTCGGGATTGGCCCGAACGAACGGCACGAAATCGCGCCGATCGATCGCCAGCAACTCGCAATCCGTGACCGCCACCGCATCGGCGGTGCGCGCCTTGCCGTCGAGCAGCGCGATCTCGCCGAAGACGTCGCCTTCGTTCATCGTATTGAGCACGATGCGGCCGCCATCGGGACCGAACGAGCCGATCCGCACCTTGCCCTTGAGCACGGCCAGAAGCCCTTGGCCGGGCGAGCCCTTCTGGAAGATCTCGCGGCGCGCGCGATAGCTTTCGACCCGGGCATGGGCCAGCAATTGCTCGAGTTCGGCCACGGTCAGGCAGCCGAACAGGCTATGCCCTTCGAGGATGCGCCGCATTGCGGCCATCCGCTCGCCCGTAACAGGCATGTCCACGCCCCCGCCGACCAGCGCGTCGCGGTCCTCCAGCACTGTTTGTTATTTGTTATCGAGTCTTGTGCCGTCCGGAGGTTAGGCCCCGCCTGGCCGATCCGCCGACACTAAAATGGCGCAGCGGCGAAACGAAATCAACTGGCGCGCGCAGACGCACTTATTCGGCGGCTCGGCGCGCGGCGGAATAGACCCGATCCGGAACGTCGCCCGCGACGAGAACCGCCAGCGCCTCGGTCCAGGCGAGCGCCGCGCGTTCGCACGCGCAACAGAACGGGCATTCGCGCCAGGCCGCGAGAAGATAGAGCCGCTGCTCGCTTTCCGCGTCGGCGCGCAGGCATGGCGGATCATGCCGTTGGCGGCGCAAACAGGTTCTGCGCATCGGGATGCCGCAGCGGCGCAGCCAATCCGTCGAAGCGTCCGGTCGCGTGGAGCGATTGGGCGAGCGCGCGGATCGCCGCCATCGCCACCAGCGTCGGCGCCGATGCGATGGTGATCCGCGCGACGCCGAGCCGCTCGAGCGCGGCGGCGTCCGGCATGCCGGCGCGACCCGTTATGTTGACGGGCGCAGGAATGGCCGAAGTCAGCACGGCGATCGTGTCCGCCTCACGCAGGCCAAAAGGATAGACGCAATCGGCACCCGCCGCGAGATAGGCCTTGCAGCGCGCGATCGTCTCGCCAAGCCGCGCCGCGGCATCGCCGAGCTGCAGATGAAAGACATCGCAGCGCGCGTTGATGACGATCGGCACGCCTTCGGCTTCCGCCGCGGCGCGGGCGGCGCCGATGCGGCTTGCCGCATCATCGACCGCCCGAATCCGCGCCGGCCCGTGCAGTCCGTCCTCGAGATCGATGCCGACCACGCCGGCGCCGATGATCTCCGCCACATGGGACGCGACCTCCGGCGGCGTGGCGGCATAGCCTGCTTCGATGTCGGCGCTCACCGGCACGCGCGCCGCGCGCACGATGCGCGCCGTGGCATCGACGACTTCGCGCCACGGCGCGGTCTCGCCATCGGGATATCCCAACGCCCAGGCGACGCCGCCGCTCGTGGTGGCGAGCCAGGCGAAACCCGAATCGGCGAAGATGCGCGCGCTGATGGCGTCCCACGCATTGGGCAGGAGCAGGACCGGGCGCTGCGCATGGCGCGCCCGGAACGACGCGGCCATCCGCGCTTGATCGGCCTTGTTCGCCGTTGCCATGACCGTAGCCTCTTCCCCGGCCCGCGCCGCGTCAATGCCGACGTTCGGGGCCGGCGTTCGGGCCGCAGGCAAGACTTGCGCCCCGCCTGCGTGTTAGCATCGCGGCGGCGTCACGCGAGGCCTTCGTCATGACCAGGACACTCGTTCGCAACCATTCGCATTGGGGCGCCTTTTTCGCCGAGGTCGAGGACGGGCGCGTCGTCGGCGTGCGGCCGTTCGAGCGCGATCCCGATCCCTCGCCGCTGATCGAGGCCATACCCGCCGCGGTGCATTCGCCCACCCGTATCGCCCGTCCGATGGTGCGCGAAGGCTGGCTCGCACGCGGCTGCAACAGCGGCGCGGGGCGCGGCCACGAGCGCTTCGTGGCGGTGTCGTGGCAGCGCGCGCTCGATCTCGTCGCCGGCGAGCTGGCGCGGGTGCGGCGCGATCACGGCCCCGGCGCCATCATGGGCGGCTCGCAAGGCTGGGCGTCGGCCGGCATCTTTCACGACGCGCGCGGCCAGGCGCGGCGCTTCCTCGCCGCCTGCGGCGGTTTCGTCGACCAGACCAGCAATTACAGCTTCGGCACCGCGCTCACCTTTCTGCCGCACGTGCTCGGCAGCGCGCAGGCGGTGACGGGACCGCTCACCTCGTGGTCATCGATCGCGCGGCACGGCAGGCTGTTGGTGCTGTTCGGCGGCGCCAACCCCAAGAACACGCAAGTGGCCAAGGGCGGTTGCGCCTTCCACGCCACCAATGGCTGGATCGAGGCGCTGATCGGCGCTGGGGTCGCGGTCGTCAATGTCAGCCCGATCCGCGACGACGGCCCGGGCTCGGTGGCGCCGGAATGGATTCCGATCCGGCCCAACACCGACACGGCGCTCATTCTCGCGCTCACCCACACGCTCGTCGCCGAGGGCCGGCACGATCGGGAATTTCTCGCGCGCCACTGCATCGGCTTCGAGCGCGTCCTTCCCTATCTCATGGGCGACAGCGACGGCACGCCCAAGGATGCCGACTGGGCGGCGCCGATCACCGCCGTGCCGGCGGAAACCATCCGCGCGCTGGCGCGGCGCATGGCGGCGACGCGGACGATGGTGACCGCGTCATGGTCGATCCAGCGCGCCGATCATGGCGAGCAGCCTTATTGGGCACTGGTGCTGCTGGCCGCGGCGCTGGGACAGATCGGGCTGCCCGGCGGCGGCTTCGGCTTCGGCTACGGCTCTTCGGCAGGGATCGCCGAGCCGCCGCTTCAGTTCCGCACGCCGGCCATGGAGGGAATGCGCAATCCCGCGGGCCTCGCCATTCCCGCAGCCCGCATCACCGATTGCCTGCTCAATCCCGGCGTGCGCTACGACTACAACGGCGCGAGCGCGACTTATCCCGACATTCGCCTCGTCTATTGGGCGGGCGGCAACCCGTTCCATCATCATCAGGACCTGAACCGGCTGCGCCGCGCCTGGCAGAAGCCCGAGACCATCATCGTGCACGAGCCGTGGTGGACGGCGACGGCGCGCCACGCCGATATCGTGTTGCCGGCCACCACCTCGCTCGAGCGCAACGACCTCGGCGGCGCCGCGCGCGACCCGTTCGTGATGGCGATGAACCAGGCGATCGCGCCGGTCGGCGAGGCGCGCAATGATTTCGACATTTTTCGCGACCTCGCCCAGCGCCTCGGCTGCGACCCGGCCTTCACCGAGGGCCGAGACGAGATGGCGCTGGCTGCAGCACCTCTACGACGCGCTTCCGCAGCGACGCGCGCACCAACCTCCCGATCCCGGATTTCGCCGACGTTCTGGCGCGACGGCTGGCTCGAGATCCCGCGCCTGGGCGAGGAATACGTGCTCTTCGGCGAGTTCCGCGCCGATCCCGAGCGCCATCGCCTCGCACGCCGTCGGGCCGGATCGAGCTTTATTCCGAACGCATCGCCAGTTTCGGCTATGACGACTGCCCGCCGCATCCCTGCTGGATCGAGCCGGCGGAGTGGCTCGGCGCCGGGTCAGCCGCCGTCCATCCGCTGCATCTCGTCTCGAGCCAGCCGCGCTACCGCCTGCACAGCCAGATGGATCCGGGCCCGGTGAGCGCGCGCGGCAAGATCGCCGGCCGCGAGGCGGTGGCGATCCATCCCGAGGACGCCCAACGACGCCGCATCGCCGATGGCGACCTCGTTCGCGTCTTCAATGCCCGCGGCGCGTGCCTTGCCGGCGCCGAGGTGACGGAGGCGGTGCGGCCGGGCGTGGTACGGCTGTCGCTGCGGCGCCTGGTACGATCCCGTCAGCGATGCCGAGGGCGCGCTCTGCGCCCATGGCAATGCCAATGTCCTGACGCGCGATTACGGCACCTCGCGCCTCGGCCAAGGCCCGAGCTCGGCCACCGCCATGGTCGAGATCGAGCGCTGGACCGGGGCGCCGCCGCCGCTCCGCGCCTTCACGCCGCCGGCGGTCGTCGGCGAATCCCGGTGAAGGCGCGCCCACCGCGCCGCGTCGATCAATACGGCGTCTTGACGATCCGTCCGCTCGCTTCGACATACCAGCGCTCGCTGGCGAAAGTCTTGCCGTGCAGCCGCGCGTGCATCCAGTCGGTGAGCAGGATCGGCGGGAACGGGCCGAGATTGGCGGCGGGGACGTTGCCGACCGAGTGGCGCGAGTCCTGATAGACCACCAGCATCTTCGGCGCCTTCAATTCGCGCACCAGCCGTTCGGCGTGTTCGAGCGGGCTCAACTCCTCGGCCTCGCCGGCGACGCAGAGATAGGGGCAGCGAATTTTCTCGATATGGCCTTCCCACGTCAGGGTCTTGCAGAATTCGTCGAATTTCGCCTCGTCGGTATAGCCCGACATGTACATGAAGCGCTTCTTGAAAGTGGGCGAGGCCTCCTCGAAGATGGTGTGGCAGCCGGGCTCGAGGCAGGTCGAGATGACCGCGCAGGCGCGGATGCGCGGCTCGTTGGCGGCGACGATCGTGCCGAAGAACGAGCCGAAGCTCGTGCCGGTGACGCCGATGCGGTCGGGATCGACCTCCGGCCGCGCGACCAGCCAATCGACCACCGCCTTGCCCGTGGCGACCCAGTTCTCCATGCTGACATTGATACCGACCATCGGCGCCTCGTACTGGCCCGGTCCGTCGATCGCCAGAACGGCGATGCCGCGATTGAGCCAGCGGTCGCCATAGAGCGCGACCGAGACCTCCTTGAAGCTGTCCATGCCGGGAATGACGATGACGGTCGGGATCCGCCCGCCCTTGTAGTCGGGCGGAAGATGGAACCAGGCCGGGAGCGCGCTGTCCTTGAACGGCAGCCAGACCGTGTCGATCTTGTGATCGGCGAGCCGCGCGTAGCTCTCGTAGCATTCGCGCTTCTTCTGGTTGTATGCGATGTTGGTCTCGTCGTTCTCATCATAGGGCCATTGCGCGGCGCCCCAATGGATCGAAGCCATGAAATAATTGTCGCGCGCCGTCACGCGCTGGTCGGCCTCCTCGGCGGCGCGCGCCTTGGCCTCGCGGCGCCGCGCCGTCGTCTCGAAGGCAGGGCCGATATCGGCCATCTTCTGCACCCGCGGCGCGGATCGCGGCGAAATCGGCATTGGCTTCGACGCCGCACGGCCCGCTGAGATAGAGCGAGCGCGGCTGGTCCCAGTCGATGCCGTTGGCGCGGATGATGTTGTCGAGAAGCCAGCGCTGCTCGTTGAAGCGGCGCACATGCGGCTCGCCGCGATTGTCACGAACGGGCTTCGGCGGCTGACGGTCCATAGTCTCCTCCTCAGGGGCGGCGTGGCGCTTCGGCGGCGCCGGCGAACGCCGATCATTCTGCCCGAAACCGCACGGCGCCGCACCGTCCGAAATTGCCGCCGCGACCGGGCGCGAATGGAACGGCGATGCGCTTCGTGGTCACAGCGGTATCGGCGATCGCGGCAGCGGCGAGCCTCGCCGTGGCTTGGGCGCAGCCGCCGAGCCCGAATTCTCCGCCTCGCCGGCGCGCAGGCCTATGGCGACTGGCGCACATCGGCGCCGGGAGTGGTGCGGTTGATCAGGCCAACCGACATGCCCGCGCCCTATGTCACCCATTCGGCGACGAATGGCCCGGACTTGGTGGCGCGCCCCGCCGGAGCGCGGCTGCGGCTGCCGCCGGGCTTCGCCGTCGCGCCGCTCGTTACCGGCCTCGACGCGCCGCGACAGATGCGGATGGCGCCCAATGGCGACATCTTCCTCGCCGAGAGCGGTGCCGCGCGCCTGCGCGTCCTTCGCGCCGCGGACGCCGGCGCGACGCCCGCTATTTTCGCCGCCGATCTCCCCGATCGTCCCTATGGCATCGCCTTCTATCCGCCCGGGCCGGCACCGCGTTTCGTCTATGTCGCGACCGAGGGTCAGGTGCTGCGCTTTCCCTATCGCGCCGGCGACACGAAGGCGGCGGGCGAACCCGAGACCGTCATGCGCGACGTTCCGGTCGGGTACCATTGGACGCGCGACATCATCTTCACGCCGGACGGAAGCCGGATGCTGCTCGCGGTCGGATCGGGCAGCAATGACGGCGAGGACGGCATGGCGCACGAGGCGCATCGCGCCGACATCCTCGAATACGATCCCGCCGGACGCTTCCTCGGGATTTTCGCCGTCGGGGCTGCGCAATCCGGTGACGATCGCGTTCTATCCCGGCACCAACGATCTGTGGGCGACCGTGAACGAGCGCGATGGCCTCGGCGACAACCTGCCGCCCGATTATGTCACGCGCGTCGTGGCCGGCGGGTTTTATGGCTGGCCGTGGTACTATATCGGCGCGCACCAGGACCCGCGCCACCAGGGCAACGAGCCGGGGCTGCGCGGACAAGGTCCTCGTTCCCGACGTATTGCTGCAGCCACATTCGGCGCCGCTCGGCATGGCGGTCTATACCGGGAACCAATTTCCCCAAGCCTATCGCGGCGACATCTTTGTCGCGCTGCACGGTTCGTGGAACCGCGCGCAGCGCACCGGATACAAGATCGTCCGCATCCTCATGCGCGACGGCAAGCCGACCGGCGCCTATGCCGACTTCATGACCGGCTTCGTCGCCGCAGACGGCGCGGTCTGGGGCCGGCCGGTCGGCGTCGTCGTGGCCGCGGACGGCGCGCTGCTGGTGAGCGACGACGGCTCGGGAACGGTGTGGCGCATCGCCTATACCGGCAGCGGCGCGCCGGCGCGCTGAGAAGGGGAGCGAAGGAACCCCATGAGACGGTTGATGCGCCTGTTGGGCCATGGCGTCGGCGTGACCGGCGCCGCGCTCGGCATCGAGACGGCGGCGGCGGCGGCAGTTCCGAGTCTGTTGCGGCTCTTCCCGTTCGCAGTCCAGGTGATCCAGCCGCGCACCGGCGGCGTCCTGAGCGCGGCGCTGGTGCTCATCGGCATCATGCTGGTCTCGATGAGCGCTTGAGCAAGGGCCGCAGCACGCCGCGGCCCGGGCCGCGGCCGGACGCGGATGAAGGTGCCGTTAAGCGACGCTTAGCAATGTGCTGCCATGTTCTGCGCCCTCGACAGCCAGGAATGCGCTTCATGTGCAATGGCTCTATCGCGAGCGCAGCACCGCCCGTCACTCTCCCGCTCGGCACCGTCCTCACGCCGACTGTGCCGCGCGCTGATCCGAACGGCGGTTCCGGCAACGCCAAGAGCGGCGGCCCGGCCGATGCGGCGCCGCGTCCCCTGCCGACCAGTCCCAATCTCGGCCAGAATCTGAACATCGCCGCGTGACGGCGCGTCCGCTCAGGCCGTGCCGTCGATCTCGGTCCAGCCCTGGCGGCGATAGCTCAACGCGATGAGCACCGGCGCGAACACCACCGCCCCGGCCCACATCAGCGTGACGAAGTCGGTGAGCGCCGCGCGGCTCAAGAGCGACGCGGCCGGGTTGTAGAGAAGCGGCGGAAGACTGAGAATGCACAGCACGATCGCTTCGATGCGCGCGCGCTTGCGCCAATAGTAGATCGGCCCCGACAACATCGCGAACAGCATCGAGTGGACGCCGACGCTCTCGGTCGCCGATCGGAAGGGATGCCGGAAAACGCGCCGGCGAAATATCGCGGCCATGGACATGGACAGCTCCGCCCCCCGCGGCGGCAGTGTGGTCGCCAAGCATTGCCGTCTCGTTACCTGGCGATGACGGGCCAGCGCAATTGCGGATCGGGTCGCCGGCAGCGCGGATTTGACCGAAATTGCGCCGATCGCCCGCCCGCGCGTCGCTCTCACGGGGCCGGCGCACGCGGTGGTGCCCCTGGAGGGACTTGAACCCCCACGCCCTTGCGAGCAACAGATTTTGAGTCTGCCGCGTCTACCATTCCGCCACAGGGGCCGCGTCGCGGGAAAGAGCGACTATAGCGATGGCGTGAACTCGGTCAACCGCTTGCGGTTCCTTTCCATTTCCGCTCAGATCGGCGCCGGCGCCGGCGGGTCACGGGCGGCGCGGAGGACCGCAGCGGTGCGCTATTTCGAGGATTTCCACGTCGGCCAGGTGATCGAGCTCGGCAGCCGCGACGTCACCGAGGCCGAGATCATTGCCTTTGCCAAAGCATTCGATCCGCAATGGTTTCACACCGATCCCGCGGCGGCGAAGGCCTCGATCTGGGGCGGACTCGTCGCCAGCGGCTGGCACACCACCGCGCTGTTCATGCGCCTCCTGGTCGACGGCCATCTGCACGCGCTGGCCAGCATCGCCTCGCCCGGCGTCGAGGACATTCGCTGGCTCAAGCCGGTGCGCCCGGGCGACCGTCTCAGTGCCAGGCTGACCGTGATCGAGGCGACGCGTTCGCGCAGCGGCGCTGCGCGCGGCACCTTCAAGCAACTGGGGGAACTGTTCAACCAGAACGGCGAACTGGTGATGACGTTGCGGCCGATCTCGATCATCGGCTGCCGGCCGGCGTGACGGAAAGCCGCATCCTTGCTCGAACGGATCATCGCCGCCGTCGCCGCCTTCATCATCGCCGCGATCTCGTCGCTGGGCTATGCCGGCATCGTGCTGTTGATGGCGATCGAATCGGCCTGCATCCCGCTTCCGTCCGAGATCGTCATGACGTTCTCCGGCTACCTCGTCTCGACCGGCCGGCTCGATCTCTTCCTGGTTGCGACCGCGGGCGCGGTCGGCTGCAATATCGGCTCGACCATCGCTTATGCGATCGGTGCCTATGGCGGCAGACCGCTGGTCGAGCGCTATGGCTACTGGGTGCTGATGGGACGGAGCGAGCTTGCTGCGGTCGACCGGTTCTTCGCCCGTTTCGGCAGCGCTGCCGTGTTCATCGGCCGGCTGCTTCCGGTGATTCGCACCTTCATCGCGCTGCCGGCGGGGATCGCGCGGATGAACCAGGTCAAGTTCCAGCTTTATACGTTTCTCGGCTCGTGGCCGTGGTGCTTCGCGCTCGCCTATGTCGGCGCCCGCCTGGGCGCGCGCTGGAACGCCGACCCCGGGCTGCGCGCGTTCATGCACCGCTTCGACGGCGTCGTCGTCGCCTTCCTGGTGCTGGCCGGCGCCTGGTACGTGTGGGCGCATTGGAAGCATCGGATGCGGGCGAAATCATGACCATGTACATAGGCAGCGAAGGGACGACGCGCTATCTTCGGGCGATGCGGCGCAACGCCCTCCTTCTGGTCCTGCTCGGCAGCGTTGCCGTTGTCGGCGGCGCCCTGCTCACTCAATTTGTCGGCGGCCTGGTGCCGTGCGAGCTGTGCCTGCTCGAGCGCTGGCCCTATTACATCGGCATTCCCGTGGCGCTGTTGGCGCTCCTCGCCGGCAGGCGGCGAGCGCCCGCGAGCGCCGCCATCGCCGTGCTCGCGCTTATCTTCATCGGCAGCAGCGGGATCGCCTTCTATCACGTCGGCGTGGAAAGACATTGGTTCGAAGGACCGTCCGCCTGCACCTCGCCGACCACGGTCGCGAAGACGATCGACGAATTGCGGGCGCAGCTCATGGCAACCCAGCCGGTGTTGTGCGACCAGCCGCAATGGTCGTTCCACGGCATCACGCTCGCGGGATTAAATCTGCTGGCCTCGATCGGGCTCGCATTGCTCTCGATACAGGCGCTTCGGGCCGCGCTGCCGCGGCGCCGGTCATGAGCGGGCCGCGCCGCCTTCCCGGCGACCCGCCGGCGGCGGCGCTTCTCGCCCGCATGATCCGCGTCGATCACGCCGGCGAGTACGGCGCTGCGCGGATCTATGCGGGACAGCTGGCGGTGCTCGGCCGCTCGCCTGCGGGGCCGGTCATCCGCCGCATGGCCGAGCAGGAGCGCCGCCACCTCGCTGCGTTCGAGGCGCTGGTGGCCGCGCGGCGGGTGCGCCCGACCGCGCTCCAGCCGCTGTGGCATGCGGCCGGATGGGCGCTCGGCGCGGCGACGGCACTCCTCGGCGAGAGTGCGGCCATGGCCTGCACGGCCGCGGTCGAAGAGGTGATCGACGCGCATTACCAGCGATCAGATCGAAGAACTCGGCGAGGATGAAACCGCGCTCGCCGCCGCGCTCGCGGAATTCCGCGACAACGAGATCGAGCACCGTGACACGGCGCTTGCCCATGGCGCGGCGAATGCGCCGGCCGAGCCGCTGCTCTCGGCCGCGATCAAGACCGGCGCGCGGCTCGCGATCTGGCTGTCGACGCGGCTATAAAAAGGGGGGACGTGCGATGATGCGGGCCAAGACGGAGCAGCGCGTCAAGCGGTGGAACGATCAGCGCTGGATCATCAATTCGGTGATCCAGGCGGTGGGCATGGAATGGGACCAGCCGCGCCTCGCCTATACTCTCTATCCCTGCGGCCCGGACGCCACCGGCGATTTCCGCACGGTCGGGGCGCGGGTGCGAAAATTTGCCGACATGCACCGCGAGTTCGCCGCCGCCGCGCGCCGGCGCGAGGCCTGGGCGGAGCGCTTCGAGCAGCAGGGCCGGCGCGTCGCCGCGCGCGAGAGCTACTTCATCGCCGCCCTGTTGTGGTCGGCGGCGCGGTGGCCGATCTTCGAGAACAACCCGACGTCGATCCATTACAATGCGCGCACCGTCGCCTGCTACGACAAGTTCGCGCGCTACGCGCCGCATCCGGTCGAACGCATCGAGGTTCCGTTCGGCGGCAAGAAAAAGTCGTTGCCCGGCTATCTCCACCTGCCGCGCACGCCGGCGCGCGGCGAGAAATTCCCCTGCGTCATCTCGATCGACGGCATGGATGCGTCGAAGGAGATCATGTGCTCGATGTACGGCGACAAGTTCCTCGAGCGCGGCTTCGCCAATTTCGTCTATGACGGGCCCGGCCAGGGCGAATGCCTCGTGCGCGAGATCTTCGTCACGCCCACCAACCACATGGACGCGGCCAAGGCGGTTCACGCGCGGCTCGTCGAACACCCCCATATCGACCCCGATCGCCTCGTCGTCATGGGCGTGAGCTTCGGCAGCTATTTCGGGCTGCAGGCCGCCGCCGCGCTCGGCGACCGGATCAAGGGCGCGGCGGTGAGCTTCGTCTGCCACGAGCCCGGCATGAACGCGATCATGGACATGGCCTCGCCGTCGTTCAAGATGCGATTCATGTACATGGCCGGGTTCGACGACGAGCGGCGCTTCGACGCGTTCAAGGAGAAGTTCACGCTGTTGCCGCAGGCGGGGCGCATCCGCTGCCCGGTGCTGATCCAGGCCGGCGAGGACGACGAGCTTTCGCCGATCGAATTCTCGCACGCGCTCCTCGACCGCCTCAAGGCGCCGAAGAAGCTCGTCGTCTATGAGGGCGAGCGCCACGCCATCGGCGGCGGGACGGCGGCGGCGCTGGGCGAGAACTGGTTTACCATGCTCGCCGATTGGTGCCTCGACCGCGTCGAGGGCAAGCCCGCTCCGAACGAGCGCGTGGTCATCAACACGCTCGGCCAGGTGACGACGACGCCCTATCGCTGAGCGACCGCCCCCCAAGGAGGAAAACCACATGGCGACGGATTATCGGCTTCTCACCTATCGCGAGGGAACGGGCGCGCCCGCGGCTGGCGTCCTGGTCGGCGGCCGCGTGCATCCGGCGGCGGCGCTGATCGAGGGCGGCGGCCTCGATGCGCACAGCGTTTTCGGCCTGTTGCAGGGCTGGGAGAGCGCGCACCCGCGCCTTGCCGCCGCGGTTGCGCGCTTGCGCCCGGGCGACGGCCAGCCGCTCAAGGACGTGACGGTGCTGGCGCCCATTCTTTATCCCGGCGCGGTGTTCTGCGCCGGCGCCAATTACTGGGACCATGCGCGCGAGATGTGGGAGGCGCAGAAGCGCAGCACCGGCAAGGAGCCGCCGCCGCTGGTCAAGGCCAAGAACCCGTGGTTCTTCATCAAGACCGGACCGCATTCCATCATCGGCCCGGACGCGCCAATTCACTTGCCGCCCTTGGCCAAGAACGTTGATTGGGAGGCCGAGGCCGGCGTGGTCATCGGCCGGCCCGCGCGCAATGTGCCGGTCGAGCGCGCGTTCGATTACGTCGCCGGCTATGTCATCGTCAACGACGTCTCGGCGCGGGATCTCGGGCCGCAACCCGACCGCGCCGGCACCCCCTTCGCCCAGGACTGGGTCAGCCACAAATGCTTCGACAATTCATGCCCCATGGGCCCGTGGCTCACGCCGCATGAATTCGTACCCGACCCCAACGACATGGCGATCAAGCTCTGGGTCAACGGCGTGCAGAAGCAGAACTCGAACACCAAGGAGCTGATCCACGGCATCGCCGAGCAGATCGCCTTCCTCAGTTCACGCCTGACGCTGCGTCCCGGCGACGTGATCGCCACCGGCACCCCGTCGGGCGTCGGCGCCGGCCGCGGCGAGTTCCTGAAGCCGGGCGACGAGGTCCGCATCGAGATCGGCAATCTCGGCACGCTGGTGAACCGCGTCGCGGCGGCGTAGCTTCGCGCTCAGATGCGGGCGCGCAACTTGCCGGCGACGCCGGCTTCGGCGATCGCTGCCGGAATGGCGGACGGGGTTTGCGGCGCCATCACATGGGCGCCGGCGATGCCGGGAATCTCGGCGAACTCCTGCAGCAATTCGGCGCAGATGCGGATGCCCTCGCGGCGCGCGTCGGACGCCTGCTCGAGCCGTGCCACGATCGCATCGGGAATGATGGTGCCGAAGAGCCGCTCCTTCATCCAGCGCGCCGAACGCGCCGAGGGAATGGGCGCCACGCCGATCAGCACGGCGAGGCGCGGCACCAGGCCCAATTCGCTCAGCCGCGCCGCGTAGCGCCGCACCACCGCCGCGTCCATGCAGAACTGCGTCTGGACAAAATCGGCGCCGGCATCGGCCTTCGCCACGAGGCTCTTGGGCGTCCATCCCGGCGGCGGATCGACCGGCAGGTCGGCGGCGCCGAGCAGCAGATCGAATTCGCCCTTGATCTCGGTCCCGGGCGGCAGGCGGTGGTCGCGCCGCATGCGGTTCGCCGTCTCGATGAGCGCGCGGCTGTCGAGATCGAAGACCGGCTTGGCCTCGGGCTGGTCGCCGAGCTTGGGATCGTCGCCGGTCAGCACCAGGACGTTGCGCACGCCCAATGCCACCGCGCCGATGAGATCGCTCTGCAGCGCGATGCGGTTGCGATCGCGGCAGGTCATCTGCAGGATCGGCTCGATCCCGTTATCGATGAGAAAGCGCGCCGCCGCGACGCTCGAAAGATGCGCCTTGGCACCGGCCCCGTCGGTGACATTGACCGCGGTCGCAACTCCCTTGAGCGGCAGCGCGCGGGCGATGAAGGCGGCGGGATCGGTAGCGACCGGCGGCGACAGCTCCGCGGTGACGACGAAGCGGCCGCTCGCGAGGGTGCGCGCGAGCGCACTGGCGCCCAACTCCGCGCTCATCTAAGCGTTCCAATGCGCGAGCGGCTCGCCCGCGACGGGCGAACGGAAGGTGGCGAGCCGCTTCATCGGGATCGAGCCGAGATAGGCCGTCTTGAGATCGGGGCCGGCGAAGACGATGCTCGCTGGAAATCTCACGGTGGCGCCGGTCGGGTCCTCGAAGACGCGGCGGCAGGCGCCGTCGGGCGCGATGACATAGAGCCCGTTGCGCGACACCTCGGTCACCCAGAGATTGCCCTCGACGTCGAAGGCGAGCCCGTCCACGCGCGCGTCGGGGAAAAGCGCCGCGGGTCCGAACACTTCGGGCGTGCCGAGCGTCCCGTCGGCGGCGAGCGGCAGCCGCAGGACGCGGCCCATGGCGGTCTCGGCGACGTAGAGATGGCGGCGCGCGCGATCGATCCGGACCTCGTTGGTGAAGCAGAAGCCGGCGGCGGCAAGCCGCGCCACGCCGCGTTCGAGGACGAGGATATAGCCGTCGGGGATCGCCCGCTGCGCCGCCTCCTGCCGCGGCACCGTGCGGGTGGAGACGGTGATCCAGATCCGGTCGGCGCCGGGATCGCAATAGACGAAATTGGTGCTGCCGAGCGGCCGGCCGTCGAAACTGTCGAGCACGATCTCGTGGTGTCCGTCGCGGAACAGGCGATAGACCTTGCCGTCATCGATGTTGGCGACGAGGATGGCGCCGCCGCGCTCGAGCGCAAGGCCGTTGGCGGCACCCGGGATCGATCCCATCACGCTCTGCCTTCCATCGGGATCGATGCGCGTGACGCCGCCGCGATTGTCCGAGACCCACAGCGTGCCGTCGCGCTCGGCGAGCACGCATTCCGGCCGGCTCAGGCCGTCGCCGTACCAGCGGATCTCCTGCGGCGTCAGCGTGAAATTCCCGAGAGTCATGGCATTCCTCGAACCGCGCGCGATGGCGTTAAGGCCAAGTCTAGCAGAGACCGGACATGCGCCAAGGCCTCATGCGCGCCACCGGCTCATGCGGCGCTCGGCGCGCCGGCACAGCTCGTTGAGCACGACCGCGATCGCCGCCAAGGCCGCGATCAGGGCAAAGAGTTTCGCCGGCTGGAAGCTCTCGGTGAAGAGCCGCGTAAAGTGGCCCACTCCCGCCTGCGAGACGTAGAGCTCGGCCAACAGCACGCCGAGCAGGTCGCCGGTCATGGCGAGGCGCATACCGGTGAAGAAGCTCGGAGATCATGTGCGGCAGGATGACGTTCATGAAGACCTGGAACCGGCTCGCGCCCATCGAGCGGGCGCAGGTCAGGAGCGTGGGCTTCACGTTCTGCACCCCCGCCACCACCGAGATGATTATGGGAAACACGGAATGCGTGAACCCGAAAGCGATCTTCGAATTCCGATCCGATGCCGAAGGCGAGGATCACGAGCGGCAGGACGGTTGCCTGCGGAATCGCATAGAGCATGAGCACGATGGGATAGAACGAGTCGCGGGCAAAGCGCCGCAAGCCGAGGACGAGACCCAGCGGCACGCCGACGACGACCGCCAGCGCGAAAGCCGTGACCAGCTCGTAGAGTGTCGTCCGCAGCGCCTCCAGCACCGGCAAATTATCCGCAAGGCCGATCAGCGACACCACGACATCCGAGGGCGGGCTCATGAACAGCGGATCGCCGAACAGGCGCGCCCCGACCTCCCACAGGATCAGGAGCAGGATGATGACGCCGAGCCGCGCGACGCCGGGACCGAGCTTCATGCCGGCCCCCGCCTGACCCGCGCCTCGAGCAGCGAGACGCCGGCATTGAGCAGGAACGCAATCAGGATGGCGAAGAAGATGTAGGCGAACATCTTGGCCGGATCCATGCTCTCGGCATAGGAGACGATCCTGTGGCCGAGTCCGGCGAGCGAGGCGATCGTCTCGGCGCCGAGGATCGAGAGGAAAGCGAGGATGAAGCCCATCCTGAGACCGGCCAGCACGATCGGAAACGCCGCCGGCATCATCACCGACCAGAACATCTGAATTCCCGATGCGCCCATCGACCGCGCCGCTGTGACATAGGCGCGGTCGACATAGTCGAACGCGGCGATGGTGTTGAGGACGACGGGGAAGAATGCGATGGTCGCGCCGATGGCGATCTTCGATCCCGCGCCCAGGCCGAAGAACAGGACGTAGAGCGGGAAAAGGAGAATCGCCGGGATCGAATAGAGCCCGGCGAAGAGCGGATCGAACACGCGGATCGAGAAGCGCGAGCGGCTCACGAGATAGCCGATCGCGCAGCCGACAACGGCGGCGATGAGAAAAGCGACCACCAACTCGTAGAGCGTGACGTCGAGATCGGGCCAGTACGAGCCGCTCGCGAGCAGCGCCACGAACTCGTCCCAGCACGCCGGCAGCGGCGGCAAAAGGATCGGGCTCACCAGCTCGTCGCGCCCGACCCAATACCACAGCAGCAGCAGGGCGGCGACGAACCCGACCTGCACGAGGCGGTGCCCGAGCCGCGCGCCCGTCACGGCCGCGTCTCGCCCAGGGTCTTGCGGATTTCGTCATGCAGCAGCTCGTACAGCTCGTTGCGCAGCCGGGCGAGCTTCTCCGAGGTCATGAAGCTGCGGCTGCGGGGATGGCCCTCCTCGACCGTGATCATGGTCTTGATCCGGCCGGGGCGCGCGGTGAAGACGGCGACGCGGTCAGCCAGGAACACCGCCTCGCCGAGGCTGTGGGTGACAAAGACGATGGTCTTGCCCGTGCGCGCCAAAAGCTCGGACAAATCCTCGCCCAGCACCATGCGCGTCTGCTCGTCGAGCGCGGCGAAGGGTTCGTCCATCAACAGGATGTCGGTCTTGAGACCGAGCGCGCGCGCAAGCTGCGCGCGCTGCTTCATGCCGCCCGAAAGCTGCGCCGGATAGTGATGGGCGAATTCCACCAGCCCGACCGCCGCCAGCGCTTCCATCGCCCGGGCCTCGCGCTCGCCCCGCGCCACGCCCTGAAACGCCATGCCGAGCTTGACGTTGTCGAGCACGGTGCGCCACGGAAAGAGCGCGTTCTCCTGAAACACATAGGCGACCTTCTTGGGCAGCGGCCCGCGGATGCGCTCGCCGTCGATGGCGACCTCGCCCGCGGACGGCGTCATCAGCCCGCCAATGACATTGAGCAGCGTGCTCTTGCCGCAGCCGCTCGGGCCGATGAGGCACATGAGCTCGCCGCGCGCCACTTCGAGCGACGCGCTTTGCAGCGCGACGACGCGGCGCGGATCGCCTTCGGGCCCGAACGCCTGCGAAACGCCTTCGACCGTAATGGCCGCATCGCCCCGGCTCACGCGGCCCCCGCGGCGTGATTGGACGTAATCACGATACCTCCCTGTTCCGACCACTGTTAATTCTGGCGGCGACTATGGGGTGCCGCGGGCGGCGACGCAATCTCTTTGCAGACCTTGGGCTTTACATCAACTGCCCGGAAGCTGGAACAATCGCGCCGCGATATCCCCGAAGATGGCGCGGCGCCTCGCGGAACGCGGCCGGGACGAAATGGGCATGGGTGTCGATGATCATGGCTCCTGGTCCTTCTGCGCGATCAGCTCGCCCACCGCGGCAGGCGTCATCGGCAGTGTCGCGATATGCAGGCCCAACGGCGCGAGCGCATCGTTGACCGCGCTCGCAACCGCCGCCGGCGCGCCGAGATACCCGGCCTCGCCCGAACCCTTCTGACCGAAGGTCGTGAGCGGCGACGGCGTGCAGTGATCGACAATGGTGATGTCCGGCACCTCGTGCGCCGAGGGCAGGAGATAATCCATGAACGAGCCGCTCACGAGCTGGCCGTTGGCATCATAGAGGAAGCGCTCGTAAAGCGCCGCGCCGATGCCGTGCGCGATCCCGCCATAGGTCATGCCATGGACGATGTCGGGGTTGATCATGACGCCGCAATCGTGACCGCAGACATAGGTCCCGAGCCGGGTCTGGCCGGTGATGCGGTCCACTTCGGCATAGACCACATGCGCCTCGAAGGCAAAGCAGGGATACATCGGCACGCGCCCGTCGGCGGTCGGCAGCGTGCCGCCGTTCGGCACCTCGGCGACGTGGAGGGCCTGCAGCCCGGGCTCGGTTCGCGGCGGCAGAAGGTGGAACTTGCGATGCGCGATCTCGACGATCTCGGCCCAGCCGAGGCGCCGGGCGGGGTCGGCCGGGGCGAACACGTCGCCGCCCTCATAGACGAGCGCGTCGGCGCCGATGCCCAGATTATGCGCGGCGATCGCCACGATCATCGCCTTGACCTTGCGCGCCGCCTCGGCCGCGGCAGCGCCCAGCATGATCGCCATGCGGCTCCCGACCGGGCTGTTGCTCGGCAGCGCCGCAAGCGAATCCGACCGCACCACGCGCACCGTGTCGGGATCGCGCTCCAGGATCTCGCCGACCACAGTCGCGACCAGGGTCTCATGCCCTTGGCCCGCGCTCGTCGTTCCCATCGCCGCGACGATGGCCCCGGTCAGATCGACCTTGACCTGGCATCCCTCCATCCAGGTCGTGGTCTCGTTCTTGGGATTGAACAGCGGCTCGAACGCCGAGTTGCCGCCGCTCGGTTCGAGACAGCACGAAATGCCGATGCCGGCGAGACGCCCTGCCGCGCGCGCCGCGTCGCGGCGCCGGACCAGTGCGTCCCAATCGGCGGCAGCGAGGGCCTTGTCGAGCACGGCGTGGTAATCGCCGCTGTCATAGATGCTGCCGCTCGGAATCGCGTAGGGGAATTCGTCGCGGCGGATGAGATTGCGCCGGCGCAGCGCAATCCGATCGATGCGGAGCTCGCGCGCAATCAGCTCCATGCCGGTCTCGATCGCGAAATTGGTCGGCGACTGGCCGAAGCCGCGCACCGCCTCCTCCGGCGTCTTGTTGGTGGTCACCGAGATCGGCTCGTAGCTCACGCTCTTGAAGCGATAGGGGCCGACAATGGCGCCGATCGGCTTGCCGAGCTGGAACGGGGCGCGGCCGGCATAGGCGCCGACATCGTCGAGGGCGCGCATCTTCATCGCGCGGACCACGCCGTCGTCGTCGAAGGCCATCTCGACATCGAAGATGCGGTCGGGTCCGTGCGCGTCGCCGCCGCGCAAATTCTCGAGCCGGTCCTCGACGAGCCGCACCGGCGCGTTGAGGCGGCGCGCGAGATAGCCCGTCAGCACGCTGTGCTTCAGCCCGCGCTTGCCGCCATAGCTGCCGCCAACATCGACATCGAAATGCGTGCGCACCGCATTCCCCGGCAGGCGCAGCGCGCGGGCGAGCTGCTCGGGAAATTTCGGCATCTGGATCGAGGCCCAGATATCGAGGAGCCGCGCCGCCGGGTCCCATTGGGCAAGCACGCCGAACGTCTCGATCGGCACGGTGGCGCTGCGGTGCCAGCGCGCGCGATAGGCGATGCGCCGGGGTGATGCGGCGAAATCGGCTTCGACCGGGCCCCACACGAATTGCCGGCGATAGAGCACGTTGGTGCCGAGCGCGGGATGCACGAGCGCCGCGTCGGCGGCGAGCGCGGCCTCGGGATCGACGACAGGGGTCAGCGGCTCGTAAGCGACCTCGACCAGTTCGGCCGCGTCCTCGGCAACGGCGCGCAATTCCGCAACCACCGCGGCGACCCATTCGCCGACATAGCGCGCGGTGCCGACCGCGAGCGGATAGCGCAGCATCTTGGGCAGATCGAGACCGCTCATCATCGCGTCGGTGGCGCGGGCGATGTCGTCGCCCGCGACAACCGCCCTGACGCCCGACACGGCGAGCGCCGCGGCGGCGTCGATGCGCTTGATCCGCGCCATCGGATAGGGGCTCGCGACCAACGCGACATGGAGCATGCCGGGGAGCGCGTAATCCGCGGCGAAGCGGCCGGCGCCGGCGAGGAAGCGGCGATGCTCCTTGGCGCGCCGGCGGTGCGCGATATAGCGGAAGCCACCGCCTTCAGCCGCCATGGCCGCCGTCCGGAACGTTGGCGCCGCGCAGGCGCCGCGCCGCGAGCGCGATCGCCTCGACGATCGGCTTGTAGCCGGTACAGCGGCAGAGATTGCCGCCGATCGCCTCGCGAATCTCCGCCTCGGAGGGCTCGAGCGTCTGCTGCAACAGGGCGTGAGCGGCGATCAGCATGCCCGGCGTGCAATAGCCGCATTGCAGCCCGTGCATCTCCCAGAACGAATCCTGGAGCACGCTCAGCCCCTCGGGATCGGGCGCCAGGCCCTCGACCGTGACGACCGCGGCGCCGTCGGCCTGGACCGCGAAGATGAGGCACGAGCGCACCGGCTGGCCGTCGAGCAGCACCGAACAGGCGCCGCACACGCCGTGCTCGCAACCGACATGCGTCCCGGTGAGGCGCAGCGTGTCGCGCAGAAAATCGACCAGCGTCTGCCGCGCCGCGACGCGCGCGCCCCGCACCGTGCCGTTGACCGTGACGGCGATCTCGTGCTGGGACATTCAAGCCTTGCCCATGGCGGCCTCGGCCTTCGCCTCGGCGAGCGCCCGCGCGACCAGCGCGCCGGCAACGCGGCGGCGATAAAGCGGCGAGGCCTGAAGATCGGCGAGCGGCGCCAGCGCTTCACGCGCCAGCGCGGCGGCGGCGGCGATGTCGTCGTCATCGAGCCGTGTCCCGACCAGCCGCGCAGCGGCGGCGGCAATGGAAATCGGCGGCGCATCGGCGCCGCCGATGGCGACAGCGGCGCGCCGGCACACGCCGCCGCGATCGAGCGCCACCTGCACCGCTGCGGCGGCCAGCGCGAAATCGCTGTGCCGGATGCTCACTTCCTGGAACCCGGTACCGAGCGTGCCGGCATCGCGCCACACCGGGAAGCGGATCGCAGTCATGCATTCCTCGGGCGCGAGCGCCGTCTCCATCGGCCCGGTGATGAATCCGTCGAGCGCCATCGTCCGCGCGCCGGCAGCCGACCGCGCCTCCACCGTGGCACCGAGCGCGAGCGCGGCAAGGACGATCTCCGCCGCCGGATCGGCATGCGCGAGGCTGCCGCCGATCGTGCCGCGGTTGCGGGTCTGGACATGGCCGACGAATCCGAGCGCCTTGGCGAGTAGCGGCACGCGCGCGCGCACCGTTTCATGGGCGAGCGCCGCCGCCTGGCGCGTCGCGGCGCGCACGACGACATGGTCGCCCGCGTCCTCGATCCCCTGCAGCGCGGCGATGCGATTGATGTCGAGAAGCAGCGCCGGGCGTGTCAGGCGCATCGCCATGAGCGGCACCAGCGTCTGCCCGCCGGCGATGATCTTCGCCGCGCCGGCGGCCCCGGCGAGGCGGGCGCACACCGCATCGATGGAGGACGGGCACTCGTAATCGAAATCAGCGGCCTTCATCGTCTGCGACCGGCCCGTCCCGCATGCATGGTGCGGAGCTTGCGAGCGGCCGCCGGGACTGTCAAGGAAGCGCAAGCTTGACCGCGCTTGTGGCCCGGCGCAAGGTCCGGCCGCCGTTGCGGCGCGATGGAGGCGAGGGTGAAGCTGGTCCAGTTCGAAAGCGGCGACAAGGCGATTCGTCCCGGCCTTCTGACCGCGCGGGGCGTCGTGAGCATCACCGAGGCGGTGCGGCAAAGCTATTCGCCCGAACTCACGATGGAAGGAATCATCGACGATTTCGCCGCGCTGAAGCCGCGGCTGGAACTCTTCGCGCGCGAGGGCAAGGCCCTGCCGCTTTCCGAGGTGCGGCTGCGCGCGCCGCTGCCGCGGCCCGGCAAGATCCTCGCCTGCATCGCCAATTACTGGGAGCATGCGCAGCGCGAGGCGCGGCCCCTCAACATGTTCCTCAAGAATTCCGAAGCCGTGATCGGGCCCGGCGACACGATCGAGCTGCCCGAATTCACCGAGCCGTGGATCTTCATGCACGAGGCGGAGCTCGCGATCGTCATCAAGGGCCCCGCCAAGAGGGTGAAGCGCGACAACTGGCGCGACGCCGTCTTCGGCTATACCGGCATGATCGACGTCTCCGCGCGCGGCGACGGACGGCGCACCTGGAAGACCGGAAGCTGGCTCGGCAAGTCGTTCGACACTTTCGCGCCGCTCGGGCCGTGCATCACGACGGCTGACGAGATCCCCGACCCCAACGATCTGCGCATCCGCTTCTGGAACAACGGGCAGCTCCGTCACGACTACAACACCGATGACATGGAGCACCCTGTCCCGGAGCTGATCGAGTTCGCGACCACGGTGATGACGCTCAACTCGGGCGACATCATCGCCTGCGGCACCAATCACGAGGGGCTGGGCGCGCTCCAGGACGGCGAGACGGTC
>CAVRKF010000013.1:0-275754 GCA_963721625.1 uncultured Alphaproteobacteria bacterium | reverse complement strand
GACGGAAGTCCACGAGGCGATTGACGCGGTGACGCGGGCTGTTCTTGCATCCGTCGTGCCGGCTGACGCCGCGCCCGTGAGCACGGCAGCCGACTTAGCCAAGACCAAGATCGATCCCCAGCAGCCGATCTGGAATAACCAGGTTGCGGCGGTGATTGACGTATTCAGCGCTGCCGTCTCCGCCTGGGTGGCCGCTGATGCGGCGCGCGCGTCTGTTGCTGTGTCCGAGCGCGAGACTTTTTCGAGCTTCGCGACGCAGGCCAAACAGAAAAATCCTTGGGACGCGGTTCGGACATGGGTGCAACAGGGTCTTCCGACGTTCATCTATTTCGACGACTACGGCCAACTCGAGACGCGGATACATCTTCCAACCTATCTGAAAAGGAAAGACACCCCCGATCCCAGAGCACGAACGCAAACGGCCTTGTTTGAATGGAGCGGTCTTGATCCCAAGGAAATCCTTGATCTCGGCCAGGCGAGGGCGCAGGGCGAAACCGACGAACAGGTCCACCGGCGTCATGAAAAGCGGCGTGCGCTTATGGACTCTGCATTGTTTGGGCTCACGGGCGCTTGGGTTCAGTGGTGGAATGAGAAACGTCACAAGCTACATTTCGACGTTGATGGCGAAGACCTGGTATTGAGAGTCTCGGATGAGCACAATGAATTTCCGATCCCGTTTGAAGAACGTAGCCATGGGTTCCAATGGTTTTTTTCCTTCTATCTAGTTTTCCTCGTGGAGTCCCAAAAGGCCCACAAAGATGCAATTCTGCTCCTTGACGAACCTGGCCTACACCTCCACCCAACGCTGCAATCAAAGCTGATCGAGCTGTTTGAGCGAATCTCCGAAACGAATCAGCTTCTCTACAGCACCCATCTCCCGTTTCTCGTGGATGGCAACCACCTGGAGCGGGTTCGCACTGTCTATCTTGCGGGGCCAGAGCCGCAGAAAACCATTGTCTCAAATGACGTTCGCCCGACGGGCGACCGCGATACGCTGTTTCCGCTCCAAGCTGCTATGGGTTACTCAATTGCGCAAACCCTCTTTCTTGGCAAGCGCTCGGTGATCGTCGAGGGGATCACGGACTATTGGATTATGAAAGCACTCGACAGTTGCCTGTCTGCGGGCGGGGGCGCTTCAAGACTTCATGAGGATACAGTTCTTATCCCAGCAGGAGGAACGTCTCGCCTCATGCCTCTAGCTTCCATAATGCTCGCGTCAGCCGGCGTGCAAGAAGGCCGTCTCATTGTCCTTCTGGATAGCGACAAGGCAGGCCGCGATGCCGCGAAGCGATTGGAGCAAGTATTCCAGGAAGCCTCATCGGTTCTGATGCTCGGAACCGCAATTGGTCACGCCGAGGCGACGATCGAGGTCTGGTTCCCCGTGAAACATACGTAGAAATTCTTAACAGCATTGGCCACGAGGTCATCCTCAACAGTGACGAAAAAGCCGCGCCAACAAATGTCAAGGCTATGGAGATGTATTTCGAGCGAAGGAATTAGGGAAGTTTGGCTTGCCCGAGAAAGCGGGCGCCGCTCTCGCGCTGATCGATTTCTGGGGAAAAGACCCGGCGAATATTCCGGTCCCCACGAAGGGAAAAGTCCAAGCGCTGTTCGATGCGATTAACCGCAGCTTTGAAAGGTCGTCCTGAGACGTGGGTGGTCTAGTACGGCGAGATTATGTATGCGGGGATCGCGCGAGCTAGCTGGCGAGCTAGCTGGACCGAATTGTCTCGCTCGCGACGAGCGGCACATCTACAGCGGCGTCCACGACTTGGTGATAAACTTCCCGTCGTCATCGAACAGGAAGCTCAAAGTTCCGCTTCTTATCGCCTCCAGCACCTCTTCGTCAGTCCGGCCAAGCAGCTTGATGTGCGGCAGCGCGTGACTCAGCGCGTGATGCAGCAATCTGCCCCGCACTTCAAGGTCCAGCTCGTCGAGCTCCAGGTCGGGCCGCGTCGCGACAATCCGGCAAATCTCCCTGCGGACGTCGCATTCCGTATGAAACTTGGGCCGTTCCTTCAGGTGCAGATTCAGGAACGCCAGTTCCACCATGATCTCGCGTAATTGCAATTCCGACACTGGCGGAGTGATCTTCTCAAGCTTCTGCCAGAAGTAATTCATCGCGCCGCCAGAGTTGTTGAACACGGCAAACATTGCCGTATCGCCGAGACGCAGCAGCATTGTCTGAGCGAGATAGAGGTCGCCAAAATCGAAGGGGTCGGCGGACGCCTGCGCCTTGACCGGAATCCCCAGGAACGACCCGATGGCCTCCTTCTCAACATAGCAGCCGGTATAGAAGCAACGGACAACGCTGTGTATGTGGTGCAGATAGCTCCATTCGTACTCGTCGGCGATCCGTTCTTCGCCTTTGCGCGCATCGAGATGAACCCGAAACGCGCGATCCTTCAGATGCGTCTTCAGAAAAATCAGACCCATCCAGACGAAAATCTTCAACAGGTTGCCGTTTGCGATGAAGTCGTTGATCGCGTCGCTTCCGCGCTGGACCACCTCGCTGATCGGCTTCTCGACGACATCTCCCATCAGTGAATTGCAATCTGCGCAGCAGGGAACGGTGTAGCGATCATACCGCATAGTCGCTCTATTCGGCAGCGTGATCGGCTTGGCGAACAGATCGTAACGGCGCAACAGCCATTCGGGCAGGATGTGTTCGTTATTGAACGGCTTCTCCTGCGGCGAGGCTCCGCAGATGAAGCAACAATCGCCCAGGCAGATGTCCTTAACAAAGCGCCCGTTACTGAAAAAGATGACTTTGCGCTGCGCGTCCAGGATCGATCCATCCTCCGTTCGCGTCCACATATTCGCTCCGTTCAGCATCCGGCGGTTCATATTCCATAGACATATCATATCTCGTTTCAGTGAATGGTTTTGGGCGCGTCCGGCCAAGGCCGGCCCGGCTCTATTCGCCGCGCTGCCGCGCCGCTCACCGAGCCGCCGCAGATCCCGTTACCGGGAAGCGGCGTCTCGGCCCATGCGGGTGACGATCCGTCGCGCGAAGATCAGCGGCCAGCCTGCGGCTGATTTCTTCTAATCAGGAAGAAGGGCCTGCGGCCCTTTGGCCGTCAAGGCCAAGCCCTGACGGGCGCCGGCGGGGCGTTCCCCGGCCTTCCGCGCCTTTCGGCTTGTGCAGGCCGGGTGATCCCCCTTTCCCCGCCGGCGGCCTGTGACGGCCTGAACCCCCTCATTGCCGGGTGGCTAGTCGGGTTGCAGCAGCAGCGCAACCCGTAACTAGAAAGGCAATGACTATGAAAACCGAACGAGCAGACGTTTACACGCGCATCACCAACCGGATCGTGTCCGATCTTGAGCAGGGCGTCCGCACCTGGCTTCAACCGTGGAATGCCGGGCACATGGCGGGCCGGATTACGCGGCCCTTGCGGTGGAACGGCCAGCCCTACAGCGGAATCAACGTCATCGTGTTGTGGGCGGAATCCGTGGCGCAGGGATATCCCGCGCCGTTCTGGATGACCTACAAGCAGGCGCAAGAGCTTAAGGCGCAGGTCCGCAAGGGAGAGCAGGGCAGTCTTGTCGTTTATGCCGACCGCTACACAAGGACCGAGACCGGACTGCGATTCCGGGCAGGAGGTTGAGCGCGCGATCCCGTTCCTCAAAGGCTATACCGTTTTCAATGTCGAGCAGATCGACGGCTTGCCCGCGCATTACTACGGGAAGGCGGAGCCCGTGCTTGATCCCGTGCAGCGCATCGAGCGGGCGGAGAATTTCTTTGCCGCGACCGGAGCCGACATCCGGCATGGCGGAGACCGGGCCTATTACGCCATCCATCCCGATTATGTGCAGATGCCGCCGTTCGAGAGCTTCCGCGATGCGGAAAGCTATTACCAGACCCTCGGGCATGAATGCGTCCACTGGACTCGGCACCAGTCGCGGCTTAATCGCGACTTTGGGCGCAAGCGCTTTGGCGATGAAGGCTACGCGGTCGAGGAGCTCGTCGCCGAGCTTGGTTCGGCCTTCCTGTGCGCCGACCTGAACCTGACTCCGGAGCCCCGCGAGGATCATGCTTCCTATATCGCTTCGTGGCTTCGCGTCCTGAAGAACGATAAGCGCGCCGTCTTTACCGCGGCCTCTCACGCGCAGCGCGCCGCCGATTATCTCAATGGTTTGCAGCCCGGAGTCGAGGCGCAGCCGATGGCGGCGGAGGCGGGGAGGGCGGCGGCATGAACGCGCCGGACCTCTTCGTCATCGACGGGCGCGCCTTTAGCTGGCGGCGGATTTGCGAGCTTCGCCGCCAGCAGATTGAGGCGTGGAAGCGGGCGCGCCCGCAGCAGCCTGCGCTGTTCGCGCTTAGGGACGACCGGCGGCCGGAGCCCGAGCGCACCGCCGCCGGACGCTACCGGGAGCCGACGTTGCTGGCGTGGCTGGACGGCGCGGCGAAGTGACCTCCGCCGCGCCGGTTTGAATGAATAGTCGAACCGCACAAGGTTTGTCGGGAGCGGTAGCGGACGGGGTGGCTGTTCGTGAAACGGGTTGCCATGCCGTCGCTTGACAAATTATACTAACATACGTATATTAGTATGATGGAAGGCGAACCGAAGCCTGTACGATGGGTAGGGTCATCGAGACGCGACCTCAGGGTCTTTCCGAGCGCCGTCCGCCGGCATATCGGACAAGCGCTCTACGCCGCCCAACGGGGCGTGGAATACCCCACTGTCAAGGCATTGAAAGGCTTTGGTGGACGTTCGGTACTTGAGATCGTCGCGCTCGACGAGACGGGCACGTACCGAACCGTCTCTACACGGTGAGATTTCGGGATGCAATCTACGTGCTTCATGCCTTCCAGAAGAAATCGAAGAAGGGAATCGCGACGCCCAAGAGGGAATTGGACCTGATCGCTCAGCGGCTTTCCGCCGTCGAACAAGACTACCGGGAAAGGCAGAACTAGCTATGGCAAGGAAAAGAAACATCAAGATCGAAGAAGGAAGCGGCAATGTATTTGCCGACCTTGGCTTCCCCAATGCCGAGCGTGAGCAGCTCAAGGCACATCTCACGCTGCAAATTTATCGACTTATTCAGGGAACGCGAGCTAACGCAGGCCCGGGCCGGTGAAATCCTCGGCATCAAGCAGCCGCACGTTTCCGCCCTCATGCGAGGGCAGTCGGGCGCGTTTTCTGTTGAGCGCCTGATAGAATTCTTGACCGCGTTAGGCCAGGACGTGCAGATCACTGTCGGGCCGAAGCGAAAGGCTCGTGCCGAGATGACGGTCGTGGTTCGCTAGCGCTGTCTTGCAGTACCATTGAAACCAAGGGCCGATGCTTCGCGAAGAGGACGGCACATGAGGTTCCACGTAATTTCCAACCAATCCCGGGTTCCGTCTGAAGGGAAGGATACCGGCTATCTTTGGACCGATAATTGGAACGACTGGTGGAAATATCGCACTCTGTATGTGCTGACGTATTTTGATGCGCACGGAGCGAAGCACGACTAGGAGGCGTCAAGATCGGTGAGTTCGATATGAACCGCGATCAGGATCGGCCCAATCTTCCATCTCATTTTGACGCTTTGGACGAACGCTTTTTTTCCCTCGGTCAGGATGCGTCGTATTACTCGGCGATCGTTGAACTGGGTGATAGCATTGCCCGCGAGTTGTTGGCTGCGTTGAAAGACGTGGTCGCCGACCATGAACTGTTCAAACGCGCATTGGACGAAGACGTAACGGGTGTATCGCTTCTTCGCTCTGTCACGGCCCGATCGATCGAGGGCCAATTCAGGCGCATATTGGATGGTGGAGCAATTCTTACGAAATATAGCTTCCGCTATGATGGTCCGGTGCCAAAGGACGAGGGGATCGCTCCGCTCAGTTTGGACTTTCACGTAACGCCGGATTCCAAGCCTCCTACAAATATCCACGTTCTCATCGGACGTAATGGGGTGGGTAAAACGTACCTGTTGAATTGCATGACGCGAGCTCTTGTTAATCCAGCGGCAGACCAGACGAATGACGGACTATTTTCCTCGGAGGATGACTTTCTTGCGAATTCTCATGAAAGCCCCTTTGCAAACATTCTTTCGATCACCTTTAGCGCCTTTGATGATTTTGAGCTCATCCCAGAGCCTAGCAACGTATCCAAAGGAGTCCGATATTCGAATGTCGGATTGCGCAAGCGCATAAAGAATAAGAGTGACGAATGGGTCACTATTACGCGGGACCCGGCCGATCTCGCCGATGAATTTTCGTTAAGTGCCAAACTCTGCGTAATCGGAGAGAAGGCATCACGTTGGCAACGTGCTTTAACGACACTCCAAGCCGACCCAATATTTGCTGACGCCGAAATGGCCGGGCTCGTGGATGCGGAAGACAATGTGTTCGCAAGAAGGGCAGGTCAATTCTTCCGAAATTTAAGTTCCGGTCATAAGATAGTGTTGCTCACCATCACGAAGCTGGTCGAAAAAGTAGAAGAAAAAACGCTGGTCTTGATGGATGAACCGGAAGCCCACCTTCATCCGCCACTATTGTCTGCCTTTATACGCGCGCTGTCGGACCTCCTTATTAATCGCAACGGCGTTGCCATCATAGCGACCCATTCGCCGGTTGTGCTTCAGGAGGTGCCGGCAAGCTGTGTCTGGAAAATCGTTAGGCACGGATTGGCTGCGCGGGCGGATCGGCCAGAAATCGAGACGTTCGCCGAAAATGTCGGTGTCCTGACGCGAGAAGTCTTTGGTCTTGAGGTGACGCGATCAGGATTCCATAGGATGCTGGCGGACGCCATTGCTGACGTTCGCACCATCGATGACGTTCTTAGCAAATTCGACAATGAGGTTGGCTCAGAGGGACGCGCGCTTATCAGTAGTCTCATGGCGGTGCGCGACGCCGATGGAGACGAATAATTGTGGCCGGTTGAGCGACCAGATATTGATGCTGGCGAGACATTTCGGACCTGTATCAGCCGTGTGCAGGACGCGGGCTTCCGGCGCAAGTTGGGAAGCATGTCTGCCCGACATCGAGGCCGCGGCCGCGGACTATGAGACGAAAGCAACCAATGGGGAATTGTATCTGATCCCAACCGCATCGACGGTCGGTGGATGTGTGACGAAGGACGAGATGACGGGGGTGTACGACGGACGGATGGCCAGTAAGAGAGGACCGGGCCGTGCGATATATGACCGGATCAAGATGCTGCCAGAAGGGGACAGATGCCCGTTTTGTGACCAGCGTGGGGTATCGACATTGGACCATGTTTTGCCGAAGGCTTTGTACCAGCTCTTGCCGTCCTACCCCTAAACCTCGTTGGAGCCTGCATCGAATGCAACAGGGCCAAGCTTGCTCTGGCGCCTTCGGTACCCCAAGACGTGATTTCTTCATCCGTACTTTGACGACGTAAGTAAACGGCAATGGCTAAGGGCTCGGGTTTTGCACCAAAAGCCTTGCGCAGTAATTTTCCACGTAGAGCCGCCACCAGGATGGAGCGCCGCAACGGCAGCCCGTGCAAGGCACCAATTTGATTTATTTAGGCTCGGCGCGCTCTACTCCAGTCAGGCTGCCGGCGAGATCAGCAACATCCGCTATAACCTAAATCAGCATTTTGATGGGGGTGGCGGTGCTAATGCCGTTCGCGAGGAGCTTGTGCGCCAATGGCACTCTCGCCAAGCAAATCGAGTGAATTCCTGGCAAACCGCAACCTACGAGGCGCTCTCACAAGATGTATGGTTCTATAGCGGAGGATTCGCGTAAGTGGGGACCGCCTGTGGTTCCTAACTGAAGTGCGACGGGTTAGGTAAAGGAGATGATATTTCAGCCGCCTGCGGCTGTAAATGGCTACAGAACACCTCATGAGGTGTTCTGTAGCCAAGGCATTTCCGGGGTGTATGGTTGATCTGCCGGCAGATGGCGTCGAGATCACACGCGGTGATCTCGTTTATGTTGGTATTGCCCGGCAGGAACCGGCGGATGCGGCCGTTGGTGTTTTCGTTGGTTCCTTTTTGCCACGGCGAGCGCGGATCGCAGTAAAAGCTACCCAGCTCCACATGCTTTGCCAGCAGGGGCCACGCCATAAATTCCGAGCCTCGATCAAACGTGATGCTCTGCCGCGAATGCCGGGGCAGGGCCGTCAGCTGGTCTCTGATCCGCGACAGGACGCCTTCAGAATGTCTGCTCTGGTTTCTGAGCAGGAAAGTATAGCGGCTTTTGCGCTCTACAAGCGATGTAACATTCGTTGATCCGTATTCCCGGCTGAAGATCATCAGGTCGCCTTCCCAGTGCCCGAACGACTGCCGTGCCTCAATAAAGGCTGGCCGGTGCTCGATCCCCATATGCTGCGGGATTCCCCGTAAATGACGCGGCTTTCTCCCAAACCGGCGGCGGCGGTTCTTAAATCCTTTTTGCAAACACCGGTACAGATTCAATGAACGCCCTTCAGTTCCATAAACAAAGGCGTAGATCGTCTCAGGGGAAACATAGAACCCTCGCCTGTTCTGCCGTTTCAGGTGGCCGGCAATCTGATCCGGCGACCAATAATCCTGCAACCGTCCTATGACATAAGCCCTCAGAATGGGCCTACTGCTGAGCTTCTTCAGCTTGCTGCGCCGCCGCCGGGCCAGCTCCTGCGCGTTCATGTGAAAATAGCCGGTGTTGAACAGATCTTTATGATAGAAAGTGTTCCGCTGCACCTCCCGGTAAATCGTTGACCGGTGCCGGCCCAGACAACGCGCGATCTCCGCAATGCTTTTCTTCGCCTCCAGGCTAAAATAAATCTGACGGCGCTCATTGATATCAAGCTGGCTGTAATACTCTGACATTCGACTTTCTCCATCTGGCCCGAAAGGGCGCAAATTAGCAAATGTCGCACTTCAGTTTAATTCCACCGCCGTTGGAACGGCGAAGTGATAATATAACTTACGGAAAATAACTAATCTGATCGAGGCTGTTTCTGGAACCTAAGCTGCCGCGATTTGTACCCAGCCGGTCTTCCGAAATGTCTTTCAGGCGACGACATCCTCGTTAAACGTGTCGAATGACTGGATTTGGCCGAATTCGGTCTGTCCGCTAACCGACAATATTGCAGAAAGCCGGACATTCGCGCATGGCTCGTCCCGACCATTGCGGACATCGGCGACATCAGTTTCCCAGCAACTGTCGAGGCCGCCAGTATTTGAAGGCTGGTCGTCATATTGGAACGACACTATTCCTCTTGACGTGTCCGACGGCTCTGAACTTCCGTCTCCACCGCCGCAAGCGCAGCCCCCTGCATCGCTGAGAGCTTGTAAGCGCTCCGGATGCTGCTCACCCGCTCGCGCGCCTCAGCTTCCGCTCCAACTATTTCGCCGAGAATTTGGGCGGCAAGGATTTGCGCGTCGACCCAATCGGGGTTGCGGTGGCAAGCGGCCCCGCGATCTCGAAAGCGAAGCGATGATCCTTCTTCAGAACATAGCTCATGGCGAGATGACGGCTCGCTTGATTGTTGGAGGCCGCAATAATGGTTCCTCGGCAGCAGGCATCGACCAAAGCCGCGTAGAGCGGATGGCTTTCGCCGCCATTGAGACTGATCGCGATATGAACGCTCACCCCCACGTAGTCGCGAGTCTGAATGAGTTGTCTGAGCAGGGCCGCTTTGGAGTTGGCGGCGTCGTCGTTCAAAAGCGGCAGGATGAGCGTCTCAAGCTCGGCCTGGAGGGCCGTGTACTGCTGCTAAACGGGGCCGTGAACACACCCGCGAGAGGCCCAGTGTGAACGCTGGCAAAGCCGAGAAGGCAAATAAGCCGCTCATCCGGTGACATGGCCTGGGTCATGGATGCGACAAGCGCGTCGTGCTTGACCTTTGTCTGGCCTTTGTGGTTGGTACGAAAGACCCCTTCGTTCTTGATGAAGGATTTGTAGCGAGCCATCACCGCTTCCAAGCGGACCGCCCAGGTTGGCGAACGGGCTTTTGCGTCAAGGAAGTCGGAAACACTCTCGTGCGGTTCGCTGCCGATTTCGCCAAGGACGTGGCAGATCAGGTATTGCCGAAAGACGGTTGCGTATGGCGCGTAGCGGACGAGCACCTCCGACAAGGGATAGGGCGCGCCACCTCGGCATGACATAACAAGATCAAGAACACCCTTGAAGTCGAAATCGGACAAGCCATCGTTCAAGGCGTCGAGAAGGAATTGATGCGCCTTGCGGAACTGGTGTGGGTGATAGCGCGCGCCGCTGCTGAAGTGCTCCGTCTCCTTGATGTCTTCGATGCTGTCGGAGCCCATGGACGCTTTCCAGAAGAAATCGCGTGCGGTTCCCTTCTGGTTTTCATCGCCGTCGAGCCAGCGCCTCAGATTCTTGGCGTATTCCTGTTCATCGTTGATGAGTGGTGGGGCGGGCGGTGTAGCGGGGCTGGCGCGGCAACTCCCGTAAAGGGTTTCACTGCCGGCGGCCCGTGGTCACGCCGTAGAGGCGGGGGCCATCGGCAGCATACATTCGCAAGAAAAGGACGGCGAAGCACTGTTTGTTGAAAGCGCGGCGCCGAGCTTAAAACTCGAGCCCCTTGTCGAGATCGTAGGCGTCGAGGTCCGCAAGGAGAGAAGCGTTTACGCCTCGTCGATTTCGAGATGAGCGCCGATCTTGTCGCGAACCCTGCGGTGGCTGCGATCTCGGTTTCAAAATGCGAGGCGGCCACGAAATCGTCGATCCTGCCGACGACTGGTTGTCTGCCTGACGAGTTTGTTCAGCCCGTCCATCGCCTGGGGGGCATTGGGTAAGACCGGACGCGTGACAAGGCAATCGCAGAAGCTGACGATGTCGGTGACGATTCGTGCCTTGAAGATGCGGGCGATCCGGGATAAGCCGCGAATTTGTCGCGAAGGTCGCCCTGCAGGGCGATCCAGCGGCGGATCAGCACGAATTGACCGGCGCGAGCATGCACCGGGGTCGTGTTGAAGACCGCGAAAGTGTTGTCTCGCGCCATGGCGAGCGGGTCGGTTCCCATTTCGACCCCGGTGCGGGTGTCGAGGGAGCGCTGGATTTGGTGAAGGATCGACGACTTCGGATCGGCAAGCTCAGCCGGTGCGGCATAAGGAACGTAACCGGGCACCGAGAGCGCCGCGAGACCCTCATAGATTTCCCGCGCGCCGCCGACAAAGTAGCTGACTTGACGATCTCGATTCGTTCCAGAGCTCGATGCGTTTGCCGAAATCGAAGTCTTGTACATGGGCGCCAATCTTGTGCCGCGCGACCTTGAAATATTCTTCAAATTCGGTGGCGTAGGCCTCCTTGGCCGTGTGGAACGCGTTTGTGTCAAAGCCGGCGTCGCGAAGTGGACGACGAAGACCCCGCGCATGCGCGATTAAATTCTCGGCCCTGACCAGGATATGCCGCGCGATGGTGCGCGCGAAAAACGGATCGGTGAGGTTCGTCGCTAGGTGAAAGGCGATCTGCATCTCTTCGACGATGAACCTCGTTTTCTCGATCCGGCTTTGGATTATGACGCCACCCTCAGTGAAGTTGCGAAGAGCGTATAGTTTACAATTTCGTAGGCGTGCCTTTCATCAGAAAGCGAACCGCGGCCGTTCCCACCTCAACGCGGACCTTGGCCCACGCACCATCAACGTCCGCTTTCGGCGTGAGCCCAGGCCTCCCGCATCGGCCGTTTTGGGCGCAAACCGGCTGATACCGGAAAGGCCGTTTTAGAACATGCAACGACGGCTAATTAAGAACGCCGTCCCAATGCATCTGAGGAGTGCTTCTCCGTCAACCCAGGCGACGACGGGGAGAATGCTCTGCTTCAAAAAAAATGTCGTCGGACCAAACGCGGCGAATGCGTCGGTTATATTCCTTGGTGGTGTATTGCTAAGCAGGATGATTTCGTCGATGGGCTTGAAAAAATCGGTGTCAAAGCCAGGCTGTGGTTTGAGAGAAATGCCCTTCAAATCATTGACGCCCCAACGACCGTCATGGCCACGAGTCCACAGGGATTTCAGTAGTGCGATCTCGGCTTCGGGTTTGTTCATATTCCGGCTCAAGCTGCTTCGCGCTGTAACGCGCCGTAAAAGGTCGCCCGGTCGACGCCTATAATCTACGCTGTTTCGGTCGGAGTCTTGCCCCGTTTGATCAGCGTTCGCGCATAAGCAAGTCGGGCGATGGTCAGCTTTGGCTTGCGCCCGAATTTCGCGGTCCGGCCCGTAGTGCCTCCTTCCACTCACGCGAGAAGACTGCACCATCAAAGCCCGAGATTGAACATCTAACTAAGAAAGGCGTTCGATATCGAAGCGCTAAAGGGAGCCCGGGGATGACCAGAATGGGCGCAAAGCGGTCATGTCCTACCCCTTGCTCGCCTGCCTCTCACGAACGATGCGATAATATAGATTACGGGAAATCGCGCGCCTATATCAGGAAAACTTTGTCTGCCACAACGAACCGCTCTGCCAGCGACACGAGTTCGGCACGCCGCCTCGGCCTGTATCCTGGCATGCTGAACGACGTTGGGCATTCTTGATTTCATGGGGCGTGCCCTTTTCCGGTCAACCGTAAATCCAATTTTTGTATTCCTCATACACAACCGTTTGCCCGGCAACCCGCTGTACATGCGCGCTCGCGCTCCGCAATTCATCTTCCTGCAAACAACTGCCGGCCTTCGCAGCCATCACCCACCTATCCTCAATGAGTGGACAAAGAAATCCTGTTTGCCCTGGCTTTACCCATTCAACGAAAGCTGGCTCCTGGCTGTTCGCAATAACCGGCAACCCACACGCCATTGCCTCGAGCATCGGGGTTCCGAATTCCTCATCCCAAGCCGGCAGACAATAGACATCTGAGGCTTTCATGTATCGCGCTGCGTCCACGAACCCCAAGGTTAGGTGCACGCGATCCTCGACACCGCGCCACTTAATCACGTCGCGTAGATGCTCTAAATACGCCTGATCCCGCTCGTACCACTTCCCGCTTGTCACCGCCGGGCCGGCCAAAAGAAGTTTGTAATTGGTCGGCAACCTACTCAGTACCTCGACGAGAAAAAGCTGGTTCTTGCGGGGCATGAACTTCGCAACCGAGCACAAAACAACGTCCTTTTCAGAAAATGGTGTTAGTTCGCGTCGATAAATCTGGCGGTGCTCGAATTCCGGCGTAAAGCGCCCCTCGTCAATTGGGTTTGGGCGGTACCACACTTCGTCCCTGAAACCAGCTCTATTGCAGCGTTCCACCGCTATCCTGTTCATGGCCACAATCGCGCTACGCCCGGTCTGAGGCCCCGCTTCCCACCAAAAGAACAGGCGCTGTCTGGGCGGGGCCTCCGCATTCACGAGCTCTTGCATTACGGGCTTATTGCGGTGCCGGCCCCACCAAAGCGCGCCAGCGGTTCCCCCGAATATCCCAAAACGTGGATCAGATCAGCATCACTGAATTGGTTCAACGCTGCGATGGTACGTATTGTTTCCACCGCATACGCAAGCTTGTCCCGCACAAATTTCGGAAGCCACCGCGCTGTGCGAAGCGCCTTGGCAGTCACGCGCTTTACCTTGAAGCCGCTTTCCTCATACTCTTCGTTGTCCAGCCACTCGATGCCATTGCATAAGAAACACACAGATGCGATGCGTGCAGAGATCACAGGCGCACTGTAAAGGCGCATCATCCTGGTGCCAGGACCTGAATACTCCGGGGGCAATTTGCTCGCCACAACGACCACCTTGATGCGGTCATCCGCTGAAAGCTGCGTATTTTGATCGGCCTCTGTATTTTTCATCGCTTCACATGCTTGCCGTTGCAATCGGCGCCTTGGCTTGCCCGAAAACGTGTAATCAGGCACACTTTTCATTCGGCCCTGAGTCGGGCCGCTGTCAGCACTTGCTATCTACCCAAGGAAACGTCGATGACATAGACAAAAAGAAAACCCGCCGAAGCGGGCTTCCTAAATCGAATTCTGTTTTGTTGGTATCCCCAATCCCAATATTGCAGGGTTCAGTTGTGAACGCAAGAGAAACTTGCGATAAGATCGTATGCTCTAATTTCAGGCGGGTTTTCTCCCACAACAAGGGGAAAACGCTCATGCATTGTTTCCATAGACAGACCGAGGCCGAAATTCTCGCCGAAATGCAGCGCGCTTTGCGCGCGCGTTGCACCGCCATCTCGCTGCGCAATTCGGCTGACGGCTCTCCGGTGCCGTGGGCGATAGAATGCGCAGCGCCGTACGCGCTCGCTTCAGACCTGCCACCGCTTCGCGCTCGACGAGCGCCCGATGAAAGCAACATCATCGGACAGCGGCGCTTATGTGCCGGAGATGGCCGCGCGCATCGATGACGATCCCAACCTGACCGATGGGGCGCGCCGCTGCGCCCGCAAGCTTGCGGAGCTGACGTATCGCGCGAACCGCAGCGGCCGGTCGCTCGATGTGACCGTGACGTACCTCATGAGAGCGCTGGGCAAATGTCGCAGGACAGTGCAGACGTATCTGCGGCTCCTTGAGCGCGAAGGCTATATCAGAGTTGAGGTGGTGTGCGGCGCGCGTTCCCGGATGCGCGACACTTTGCGGTGCGGGTCGCATCCGATATAGCTTTTGTCGCTGGCCTTCCAGCCCGTATTCTCGCAGCGCGCGCTCGGACTGACGGCACCGTTGTGATTCCGACGGTCCTGGCGACCTTGGCCGGCGCAGCCCGCCGGGGGTGCGACAGTCCCGAAGCATTGGCAAACGGAGTTCATCTGACGCGCGAGGTCTCGCGGGTCGCCGCCCGCGCGGGCTTTGAAGCAATCCGCCGCCATATCGCAAGTGGGGACGATGCAGAACTGTTCGAGGCAACGCTCGACCGCGTACGAGTGGCGCATGACATCGCGGCTCTTGACGGACGCTAACCGCCTCGCCAGCAGGTGTTGAGATCGGTTCGAAACGAACTCGCGACTAGAGCGTGCTGGAAAATTCTGATGTCTGCTTTGTAGGTAACTCGGCAAGGCCTGGAACGTCGAAGAAGGGCGGATTTTGTTGAAGAAGCCCGAGCCGGATTTTTGGCAGTGGCTCCGTTTGATCCGCTTGACAGCGCGGCCGGTGCCGTCACGGCTGCAAGGCGAGTTTTTCAACACAACCGGCGCAAAGCGGTCATCCGTGTTCCACCCCATGCTCGTCCGCCTCGACTCCGCCTTCGAAATACGAAAGACCATGTGCGCCGTCGATCGGCCAGCACTCGATAATATAGGATTCCGGAAATCATGCACGCGGAAGCAGTCGCGTTGGGTAGCGCAGTCAGAACTCTGGCCGTTGAGCAGAAACGTAATCCCGATAGAACGCTCTCTGCCAACGAAACGGAGGTGACGGCCCGCCCGTCTAAGCCTGAGTTTTTCTTTCGTGGCAGCGCATCAAAGTCTCCTCAGAAACCTGTAAACTAGTGGCGTCTGCCAAAGCCATACGGCGTATGTACTTGTGGATGAGAATAATGTTTGTTAGAAGGATAGATCAATACCATAGAACATGGGAAGGCGCGCCAGACACGATGCCGCGCTGCCGACGGGCGCTTCGCCGGACATTCATTTTTCAACATGCGGGAACCGCCAGAAGGCAGTGCTTCAGAACTCTAAAGGACAAATGCAAGTACCCCATAACCGAATTACGAGTGGCTCGGCAGAGGTCGAAGCAGTTTATTCCGTCGTGAAAAGCGGCCAATGGGTCGGGGGACCGCGGCAAAGTATTATGGAAGAGCGGCTGCGCGCCCTCTTTGGCGCCGCTGGGGTCGCCGGTGTCGGCTCGGGCTTGGCAGCGCTGCGGCTAGCGCTGCGCGCCGCCGGCGTCGCTCCAGGCGACGAAGTGCTGGTCCCCGCTTATAGCTGCGTTGCAGTCGCAAATTCTGTGCTTGCTCTTGACGCGTCGCCAGTGCCCGTTGACGTATGCGAAGGAAGCTGGAACGTCGATAACGTTGCCGCGCGGAGGAAAATCACCCGCCGTACGAAGGCGGCAATCGTTGTCAACACCTTCGGCCTGCCCGCAGATATAACGGGCCTTGCAAACTCCCAAGTTTCAATCATCGAAGATTGCTCCCATGGCTTTGCTTGTACCAATGAAACGTTTCGACCGCTACGAGGAGATTTCGCAGTATTCTCATTTTACGCTACGAAGTTAATTCGCCGGGGGCGAGGGCGGCGCGGTCCTCGCTCGGGTCGCTGCTAGTGCAGCGCTGGTTAAAGAATGGCGCGACTACGCGGACGCTGCGCCCGACGCTCGACGTCTAAATGAACAAGATGACGGATATCGAAGCGGCACTGGTGCTTTGCCAACTTGATCGTCTGTGCGACATGCTTGCGGCGCGCCGCGCTTGCGCTGCGATCTATAACCGGGCGTTTGCCGGCATTCCCCGAATTCGCCTCCCCGAAGAACGCGGTGAGCGTGTCTGGTATCGTTACGCCCTCGCGCTCGCGCCCCAGCACATGGCAGAAGCGCGTTCGCGCTTAGGCGAGGCGGGCATCATGGCTTGTCGTCCAATTGAACCGTGGCTCGACGCAGCGCTGCTCGCGGAATATCCAGTGGCCCAGCGCGCCTTCGATACCTTGCTTTCGTTACCGCTATATCCGACCCTATCGGGGGCAGAGCAGGATCATGTCATAACCAACCTTACAAGTCTGGCAGCGCAATGGAAGACTGGGTATTGAAAAAAGGTCGCATCGCCTCCTACTACGCTTCGCTAATCAGGCTATACGGAGACGGCCCGCGTGCATGCGACTACGGAAAGGTCGAATTTCAGAATATCAAATTCCGTGTTTTGAGTGAGGTTCTGCCGCTTACCCGAAAATCGGTTCTCGATGTCGGGTGCGGCTTCGCGGATTTTGCCGACTTTCTACAGCTACACTTTGATGGTGTCTCGTACCACGGAGTCGACATCACGCCGGCAATGGTCGAAGCGGCGCGCCTACGTCATCCGCAGCTCGATATTACTCAGAAAGATATTCTTCAGAACGATCCTGGAGGTCCCTACGACCTGGTCACCGCAAACGGCATTTTTTATTTGCTCGGTGACGACGCTGAGAATGTGATGTACCGCCTGATTGCGCGCATGTACGACCTAAGCCGTGAAGCTGTCGCCTTCAATACCTTGAGCCTCACCTGCACGGACCCGCAACCCGGCGAATTCTACGCCGATCCGCGGAAGACATTTGCCTTCTGTCAGACCCTGACGCCCTACGTCAGATTGCGGGCAGACGTATCATCCGCGCGATTTCACGATCTACATGTACCGCTCGACATCCGCAGGAACACTTCCGCCAAAAGGGGCGAGCGGAATCTGGTAAGGATTCCGATTACTTCTTCATTCGGATTTGCTCTTTTCTGCATCGCGTACAGACTTTTTTTGAATATGGACGCAGCCGGCTTCGGTGTCACGGTACGCATCGACCCACCCATTTGTGAAAAACGAAGCATTTTTTCTGCGCCATCTGACGACGGGCTTTATGTTTTTTCAGAGATGTCAATTCACGGTCCGAGCCGGCGTTGCTTGCCTGATTGCCCGTATTCAGGCACACTTTCGTTTGGACCTGAGTTGGGCCGCTGAACGTTTCGCTTATTTTTGCAAGGAAAAGCCGATGTAATATAGACAAAAAGAAAACCCGCCGAAGCGGGCTTCCTAGATCGAATTCTGTTTTAGTGGCGTTTCCCAATCCCAATATTGCAGAGTTCAGTTGCGAACGCAAGAGAAACTTGCGATACGATCGTATGCTCGGAATTCAGGCGGGTTTTCTCCAACATACAAGGAGAAAACGCCCATGCAATGTTTCCATAGACTGACAGAGGCCGAACTTCTGGCCGAAATGCAGCGCTCGCTGCAACAGCGGCGAGGCCGAATCGGGACGCTGCGATTTCGCGAACTTTCAGGCCCCTGCTCCGGCGAAGCCGCCGTGCGACGAACAGCGCCGAAGACGCTCCCTTCAAACCTGTCACCGCTTCTCGCTCGATGAGCGCTCGAAGGCCGCGCCTTCGCCTGACACCGGCGCTTACGTGCCGGAGATGGCCGCGCGGATCGAGGACGACAGAAACCTGACCGACGGCGCGCGTCGTTGCGCCCGCAAGCTCGCGGAGCTGACCTACCGCGCCAACCGCGCCGGCCGGTCGCTCGATGTTACCGTGACCTACCTGATGAAAGCGCTCGGCAAATGCCGCAGGACCGTGCAAACGTATCTGCGGCTTCTGGAGCGCGAAGGCTATATCGGCGTCGAGATCGTGCGCGGCGTGAGGTCGCGCATGTGCGTCGGGCTGATCGTTCAACTCCTGGCGCCGCTCTTTCCGCGGCATCACCGGCGCAAATGGCCTGCGACGCGCGGAAATCCAGATGCGCAACCAGAGTCACAGAATCAAAGATTCAAACATTCAGACAGGCGAATCGGCAGGTCGTACCCGCCAGGAATGGGCTTTGCGTTGCATGGATGGCGTCTTTCGGTCCCTTATGAAAACCATGCCCCCTCTTCCCGCCGATTTCTTCGCCGTCGGGTAACGCGAACGTCCCTTTCGCCGCCCCAAGACCGCCGCTCGCGCGCGCGGAGAGGCCAAGAAGTGCTCGGCGGGGGGAGCCTTTGTCTAACCGCCTCGCCTGAATAACACGGCCCTCAGACCATCCCGCGGCCGGCAAGAACGCGCGCGGCACAGCCAGACCGGTGCCGGTCCCTTTCAGCGTTCCGGCGACCCGCGCATCCCCGCGCAGATGGGCGCCGTGATTTGCGATGCAACATGAATTGTGCTACCGCCTGCCCCGCTGGCGCTCTTGTTTCCGCGACACCGGCGCGGCGGCGGGTTTTGCCCGGCCGGCCGGATTTCGCTCGAAACGGGCATTTTCCCTGGACAGCGTCTGGACAGGCTGAAAGCGATAGAAATAGATACGGAAAATCAGTGGCATGGCCGCCTACCAATACGTCTATGTGATGAAGGGGCTGGGCAAGACCTATCCCGGCGGGCGCGAGGTGCTGAAGGACATCTGGCTGTCGTTCCTGCCGGGCGCCAAGATCGGCGTGCTCGGCCCCAACGGCGCCGGCAAGTCGACGCTGCTGCGCATCATGGCCGGCGTAGACAAGGATTTCACCGGCGAGGCGTGGGCCGCCGACGGGGTCAAGATCGGCTATCTCGCCGCAGGAGCCGCAGCTCGACCCGGACAAGGACGTGGCCGGCAACGTCACCGAGGGGCTCGCCGCGATCAAGGCGCTGCTCGACGCGCTTCGAGGAGGTCAGCGCGCGTTTCGGCGAGGCGCTTGGCCGACGACGAGATGAACGCGCTCATCGCCGAGCAGGGCGAGCTGCAGGAGAAGATCGACCGCGTCGACGGCTGGGAGCTCGACCGCATGGTCGAGATCGCCATGGACGCGCTGCGCTGCCCGCCCGGCGACGCCAAGGTGGCGACGCTGTCGGGCGGCGAGCGCCGCCGCGTCGCGCTGTGCCGCCTGCTGCTGCAAAAGCCCGATCTGCTGCTGCTCGACGAGCCGACCAACCATCTCGACGCCGAAATCGGTGGCGTGGCTGCAGCGCTTTCTCGCCGATTATCCCGGCACCGTGGTGACGGTGACGCATGACCGCTATTTCCTCGACGAGGTGGCGGGCTGGATTCTCGAGCTCGACCGCGGCCGGGGCATTCCCTACGAGGGCAATTATTCCGGCTGGCTCGAGCAGAAGCAGAAGCGGCTCGAGCAGGAGGGCACGCCAGGAGGCGGCGCGCCAGCGCACGCTCGAACGCGAGCTGGAATGGGTGCGCCAGAGCCCGCGCGCGCGCCAGGCCAAGAGCAAGGCGCGCCTCACCGCCTACGACTCGCTGGTCGCCGCGAGCCGCGAGAAGGCGCCCGAGACGGCGCAGATCGTGCTGCCGCCGGGGCCGCGCCTGGGCGATCTCGTCATCGAGGCCCAGCATGTGCGCAAGGCCTATGGCGACCGGCTGCTGATCGATGATCTGTCGTTCCGCCTGCCGCCCGGCGGCATCGTCGGCGTGATCGGCCCCAACGGCGCCGGCAAGACCACGCTCTTCCGCATGATCACCGGCCAGGAAAAACCCGACAGCGGCAGTTTCCGCGTCGGCGACACGGTCAAGCTCGGCTATGTCGACCAGTCGCGCGACACGCTCGCCGCCGGCAAGACCGTGTGGGAGGAGATCTCCGGCGGCCAGGACGAGATCGATCTCGGCCGCCGCAAGATGCCGAGCCGCGCCTATTGCGCGCTGTTCAACTTCCGCGGCTCCGACCAGCAGAAGAAGGTGGGGCAGCTTTCGGGCGGCGAGCGCAACCGCGTCCATCTCGCGAAAATGCTGAAATCGGGCGCCAACGTGATCCTGCTCGACGAGCCGACCAACGATCTCGACATCGACACGCTGCGCGCGCTCGAGGAGGCGCTGGTCGAGTTTCCCGGCTGCGCCGTGGTGATCACCCATGACCGCTGGTTCCTCGACCGCATCGCGACCCACATCCTCGCCTTCGAGGGCATGAGCGAGGTGGTCTGGTTCGAGGGCAACTACGCCGATTACGAGGCCGACCGCAAGCGCCGCCTCGGCGCCGCCGCCGAGCAGCCCCACCGCCTGCGCTTCAAGCCGCTGACCCGCGCCTGAGGTGCCGCCGCCGCCGCGTCAGGGGTGGGCGGGCTCGGCCGCAGCGACCGCGTCGTGCACCTTGTCGGCGAGAACGCGGTTCAAGCCGGCGACCGTGCCGCCGCTGCGCTGGATCGTGGCGGCGATCTCGTCGCGTTCGGTCAGCGCCATGCTCACGCCCTCGATATCGACGTCGATGATGCGATAGGCGCCGGTGCGGCGGCTGACGCGCCAGCCGACACGCGTCGGCGGTCCTGCAGGGTGGATGATCTCGCTGGTGACCACCGCGTCGGTGTCGCTTTCGGACCGGGCGCCGGTCACCTTGACCGTCTCGTCGGCGTAGCGGGCCATGCGGGCGGCATAGCTGCGCACTGCCCAATCGCGGAACAGCCGGGCGAAATCGCGCCGTTCGTCGCTGCTCGCCACCATCCAATAGCGGCCCAGCACGTAGCGCGCGATCCGCGCGGTGTCGAAATCCTGAACCAGCAGGTCGCCGAGGCGGTGCTCGCGCTCGGTCTCGGTCATGCCCGGGTCGCGCAGCGATTTGAGCGCCGCATTAACCATGCCGCCGACGAACGCCGCCGCCCCGTCGGCATTGCCCGCCCGCGCCGATGCCGGCACGAGTCCTGCAATCAGAACGAGCAGCATCGCCCGCAATTTCACGCCCATCCAAGCCTCCGACCCCGGCGCACGACCCGGTGATCTGGGTACCACATATCCGTTAACGCTCAGATAGCGCCGAACAATGTCGCGACTATGGCCCGGCCGGGGCGTTTTCGGGAAGTTGCAATATGGTTGAAGAACGACATAGAGATATGCTTATATGCTGGTTCTGACAATCTAATTAGGGTCCGATATGGAAATTCTTCTGGCGGGGTTGCGGGCGGCGGCGGAGGCGACGCGGTTGCGGCTGGTGGCGCTGTGCGCCCACGCCGAGCTGACGGTAAGCGACCTCACCGACATTCTCGGCCAGAGCCAGCCGCGGGTGTCGCGGCATCTGAAGCTGCTATGCGAGGCCGGGCTGCTCGATCGCTTCCGCGAGGGCAATTTCGTCTTCTACCGCCTGGCCCGCGACGGCGCCGGCGGCGATCTCGCCCGCCGCCTGGTCGAGCTGGTGCCGGCCGAGGACCCGACCGTCGGCCTCGACCGCGAGCGGCTGGAGGCGGTGAAGCGCCGGCGCGCGGCGGCCGCGGCGGCCTATTTCCGCACCAATGCGGCGCAGTGGGACCGCATCCGCTCGCTCCATATCGACGACCGCGAGGTCGAGGCGGCGCTCGCGGCGCTGCTGCCGCAAACGCGGATCGGCGATCTGCTCGATATCGGCACCGGCACCGGGCGCATCCTCGAAGTGCTTGCCCCCCGCGCCGCGCATGCGGTGGGGATCGATCTGTCGCGCGAGATGCTGGCGGTGGCGCGGGCCAATCTCGAACGCGCCGGGTGCGGCAATGGCTCGGTCCGCCAGGGCGACATGTACCAACTCCCCTTCGCCGGCGGCTCGTTCGATGCCGTCGTCATCCACCAGGTGCTGCATTACGCCGAGCGGCCGGAGCGCGCGATTGCCGAGGCGGCGCGGGTTCTGCGCCCGGGCGGGCGGCTGGTGGTGGTCGATTTCGCGCCGCATGAGCTCGAATACCTGCGCGCCGAGCACGCCCATCGCCGCCTCGGCTTCAGTGCCGGCGCGATCATGGGCTGGTGCCGCGCTGCCGGGCTGGTGGTGGCGACGCCGGTGCGTCTCGCCGGCGATCCGCTCACCGTGCTGCTGTGGCCGTCGCGGCGGCCCGCGCCCGAAACGATGGCGGCGGCGCCGGAGCGTCTCGCTGCGGGAGCGGGCTGAGCCATGACCGGCGCGAAGCGGCCGGCGGTCTCGTTCGAGTTCTTTCCGCCCAAGACGGCGGAAATGGAAGAAAAGCTGTGGCAGACGGTGCAGCGTCTCGCGCCGCTCCGGCCGGATTTCGTCTCGGTCACCTATGGCGCCGGCGGCACCACCTGCGCCCGCACCCATGCCACGGTGCGCCGCATCCGCGACGAGACCCGGCTCGAGCCTGCCGCGCATCTCACCTGCATCGGCTCCGCGCGCGACGAGATCGACGCGGTGGCACGCGCCTATTGGGCGGCGGGCATCCGCCATCTTGTGGCGCTGCGCGGCGATGCGCTGGCGGGCGCGGGCGCCTACCGGCCGCATCCCGGCGGCTATGCCTATGCCGCCGATCTGGTCGCCGGGCTGAAGCGCGTCGCCCCATTCGAGATCAGCGTCGCCGCCTATCCCGAGACCCACCCCGAGGCGCGCGACGAAGCCGCCGATCTCGACAATCTGAAGCGCAAGATCGATGCCGGCGCGGGCCGCGCCATCACCCAGTTCTTCTTCGATGTCGCGGTCTATCTGCGCTTTCGCGACCGCGCGCACGCCGCCGGCATCGCCGTCGCCATCGTCCCGGGCATCCTGCCGGTGACCAATTTCGCCCAGGTGCGGAAATTCGCCGCGGCGTGCGGCGCGCGCCTGCCGCCGTCGCTGGCGGCGCTCTTCGCCGGTCTCGACGACGACCCCGACACGCGCCGTCTCGTCGCCGCCTCGGTCGCCGCCGAACAGTGCCGCCGCCTCCAGGCCGAAGGCGTTGACGCGTTCCATTTCTACACCCTCAACCGCGCCGATCTGATCGTGGCGATCTGCCGCATGATCGGCGTCCGCGCCGCCGTGGCGGCCTGATGTCCGGGCATCACCCCGTGCCGCATATCCTCGATTTCCTCACCGATCGCGTGCTGCTGTGCGACGGCGCCATGGGCACCGCGGTGCAGGCGCTCGGGCTCGAGGTCGAGCGCGACTTTCTCGGTCACGAGAATTTCACCGATATCCTGTGCGAGAGCCGGCCCGATGTGGTGCGCGACATCCATATCGAGCATCTCCGCGCCGGCGCCGATGCGGTCGAGACCAACAGCTTCGGCGCCTCGCCGCTGACGCTCGGCGAATCGGGCCTTGCCGACCACGCCTTCGCGCTCAACCGCCGCGCCGCCGTGCTGGCGCGCGAGGCGGTCGAATGCGTCGGCGGCGACGGCCGGCCGCGCTTCGTGCTGGGCGCGGTCGGGCCGGGAACGCGGCTCCCGTCGCTCGGCCATGTCGCCTATCAGGCGCTCGAGGACGCGCTCGCCGAGCAGTGCCGCGGCCTCGTCGCCGGCGGGGTCGATGCGATCCTGATCGAGACCTGCCAGGACCCGCTGCAGATCAAGGCGGCGGTGAATGGCGCCAAGGGCGCGCGCGACGCGGCCAAGGCGGATGTGCCGATCTTCGTGCAGGTGACGATCGAAACCACCGGCACCCTGCTGGTCGGCGCCGACATCGCCGCTGCCGCGACCGTGGTGCGCGCGCTCGACGTGCCGCTCATCGGCATCAACTGCGCCACCGGGCCCCGGGAGATGGACGAGCATGTGCGCTGGCTCGCCGATGCCTGGCCGGGGTTGATCTCGATCCAGCCCAATGCCGGCCTGCCCGAGCTGGTCGAGGGCCACGCGCACTATCCGCTCGCGCCCGAGGCGATGGCGCACTGGCAGGAGCGTTTCGTCGGCGAATACGGGGTCAATCTCATCGGCGGCTGCTGCGGCGCGACCGCGGCGCATGTCGCGGCGCTCGATCAGATGCTGCGCCGGCGCGCGGCGCGGGGGGCGCGGCCTGCGCCGAAACAACGCCGCGGCGCATGGGTCCCGGGCATCGCCTCGCTTTTCGGCCAGGTGCCGCTGCGTCAGGAGAACGCCTATCTCTCCATCGGCGAGCGCTGCAATGCCACCGGCTCCAAGCGCTTCCGCGCGGCGCAGGAGCAGGGCGACTGGGACGAAGCGGTGGCGCAGGCGCTGGAGCAGAGCCGCGGGGGCTCGCACGCGATCGATATCTGCCCTGCCTTTACCGGCCGCGACGAGCGCGCCGACATGGCGGCAGCGGTGACGCGCCTGCGCGGCGGACTGGCGGCGCCGCTGGTGATCGATTCGACCGAGCTGCCGGTGCTCGAGGCGGCGCTCGCGCTCTATGGCGGCAAGCCGGTGATCAACTCAGTCCATTTCGAGGACGGCGAGGGCGCTGCGGCGGCGCGCCTTTCGCTGGCACGGCGTTTCGGCGCGGCGGTGATCGGCCTCACCATCGACGAGCGCGGCATGGCCAAGGACGCCGACGGCAAGCTCGCGCTCGCCCGGCGCCTGCACGATTTCGCGTGCGGGCGCCACGGCCTCGATCCCGCCGATCTGCTGATCGATCCGCTCACCTTCACCGTTTGCACCGGCAACGAAGAGGACCGCCGCCTCGGCGTCGCGACCCTCGACGGCATCGAGCGCATCGCCGCCGCGCTGCCCGAATGCCAGATCATTCTCGGCCTCTCCAACATCTCGTTCGGCCTCGCGCCGGCCGCGCGCGGCGTGCTCAATTCGGTCTATCTCGATCTCGCCATCGCCCGCGGCCTCACCGGCGCCATCCTGCACGTCTCGAAAATCCGGCCGCTGCACGAGATCCCCGAGGACGAGGCGCGGGTCGCCGCCGACCTGATCTTCGACCGCCGGCGCCAGGGCTACGATCCGCTCCACGAATTCATCGCCCTGTTCGAGAACCGCAAGGAGGCAGCGACGGCCGTGCGGCCGCGCGCGGCTGCGGTCGAGGAACGGCTCAAGCAGCGCATCGTCGATGGCGACCGCCAGGGGCTGGAGGACGATCTGCGCCTCGCGCTCGAGCGGCATCCGCCGCTCGAGATCATCAACACCTTCCTCCTCGACGGCATGAAGGTGGTGGGCGATCTGTTCGGCGCCGGCACGATGCAGCTTCCCTTCGTGCTGCGCTCGGCCGAGACGATGAAAGCGGCTTCCACCTTCCTCGAGCCGTTCATGGCGCGGCTGGCGGGGCCCAAGCGCGGCACCATCGTGCTCGCGACGGTCAAGGGCGACGTGCATGACATCGGCAAGAACCTCGTCGACATCATCCTTACCAATAACGGCTACCAGGTCGTCAATCTCGGCATCAAGCAGCCGCTGGCGAACATCGTCGCGGCGGCGGAGCAGCATCGCGCCGATGCCATCGGCATGTCCGGCCTCCTGGTGAAATCGGCCGCGGTGATGCGCGAGAACCTCGCCGAGATGGCGCGCCAGGGCGTCGCGGTTCCGGTGTTGCTGGGCGGCGCCGCGCTGACCCGGCGCTATGTCGACGAGGACTGCGCGGCGGCTTATGAAGGCGGCGCCGTCGCCTATGCGCGCGATGCCTTCGACGGCCTGGCGCTGATGGACATGGTGGCGGATCGGAGCTTTCCATCGCATGTGGCCGCCGAGCGCGCGCGGCGCAGCGCCCGTCCCGTCAACCGCAAGCGCGTCCTGGGCCGTGCCGCCGATCCCGCGCCGGCGCGCCCCGTCGATCTCGCCGAGATCAGGCTGCGCCGCAACGAGCTCACGCGCGACGTGGCGGTGCCGGTGCCGCCGTTCTGGGGCGCGCGCGTGGTCGAGCGCGTCGACCCGCGCGCGCTGCTGCCCTTCCTCAACGAGCGCATGCTCTATCAATTCCACTGGGGCTATCGCAAGGACGGGCGCAGCTTCGAGGAATACAAGGCGTGGGCGCGGCGCGAGCTGCGGCCCCTGCTCGACGCGCTCGTCGCGCGCGTCCTCGCCGAGGACATCCTGCGGCCCCAGGCGGCCTATGGCTATTGGCCGTGCGCCGGCGAGGGCGACGATGTCGTGTTGTTCGATGCGGCGGCGGGCGGGCGTGCGCGCGCTTTTCCTTTCCGCGCCAGGGCCGCGCCGGCGGCCTGTGCATCGCCGATTTCTTCCGCGACGCGAGCGCGCCCGAGCGCGACGTCATCGGCATCCAGGTGGTGACCGTTGGGCGGCGCGCCTCGGCGGTGGCGCGGGAATGGTTCGCCGCCGACCGCTACCAGGATTATCTCTATCTGCACGGGCTCTCGGTCGAGATGGCGGAGGCGCTCGCCGAGCACATGCACGCGCGCATCCGCGCCGAACTCGGCTTCGGCCGCGACGAGGCGCCGGACACCGACGCGCTGGCGCACCAGACCTATCGCGGCAGCCGCTATTCCTTCGGCTATCCCGCCTGCCCCAACCTCGCCGACCAGCGCCAGCTGCTCGCGCTGCTCGGCGCCGAGCGGATCGGCATCAGCCTGAGCGACGAGGACCAGCTCGAGCCCGAACAATCCACCTCGGCCATCGTCGTCATCCACCCCCAGGCGAAATATTTCTCGGTGTGAGCGAAGCCGCGCGGTTGAGGCGGCGGTAGAGCGGGCGCAGCGACGCGGGCAGGACAAAGATCGCCAGCTGCACCATGGCGAAGAACAGCAGCAGCGCCGCCGCCTCGGCGCGGCCGAGCGTTGCCCACACGAGGGCGAAATTGTGGTTGCCGCCGATGAGCCCGGCGGTGAGCGCGGTGCGCCGTTCGAGGCGGGAAAACACGGCGAAGCTCACGCCCTGGAGGATGAGGCTCGCCGCCAGCGCCGCCCCCGCATAGAGCAGCACGGCGCCCGGCCGGGCCAGCAGGGTCTGCGTCATTCCGTCCATGACGGCGACGACGAACAGCAGCAGGAGAACGACGTTGAGGCCCGAGACCGCGAGCGCATTGCGCGCGATCCGCGCGGGTCCCAGCAGCCGGCGCGCCGCGGCTGCCAGCAGCGCCGCGGCGGCGACGAAGAGAGCGAGATTGCCCATCAGGCGCAGGATGCCGATCTCGAGCCTCAAGCCGATGAGGCCGAGCACCAGCGGCGGCAGGGTCAGCGGCGTGAGGAACGTCCCGGCCGCCCACACGAGCAGCGCCAACGCCGGATCGAGCCCGAGAAGCGCGGCGATCGCCGGCACTGCGATGAGCGGCGGCGACGCCGCCCACAGCACCAGCCCTTTGACCAGCGCCGCCGGCAGCACGAACGGCTCGAGCGCGAGCGTCACCGCGAGCGGCGCGCCGAGCATGGTCCAGGCGACGATGGCGAGGAGCCGCCACGGCCGGTGCAGATGCCGCAGCAGCGCGTCCCAGTCGACGCCCAGCATCGTCGCCGTCGTCAACAGGAAGACGAAGGTCCCGAGCAGCGGCCGCAGCAGCGCGGCGAGCGGCGGCGCGAGGAGGCCGATGAAGAACCCGCCGGCCAGCAGCGCCGTGCCGTGCCTGCCGCAAAAGGCGAGCCCTCCGGTCACGGCACGGAAGCGACGGGCGGCGGCGCTTGATTCATCGCTCATGCCGGGCCAGCTTGCGGCGATGGAATTTCCCTACGAACTGCCCGCGCTCGATCTTGCCGCCCCGTTCGACCGCCATCGCGGCGTGGTCCGGCCCGATTGGATCGACGGCAACGGCCACATGAATGTCGGCTATTATGTCGTCGCGTTCGACCAGGCGACGGATACGTTCTGCGCCCAGCTTGGCGTCGCCTGGGACTATGTCGCGCACCGGCTCGGCATGGTGTTCGTGCTCGAAGCGCACGCGACTTACGAACGCGAGCTGAAATCCGGCGATCCGCTGCGCGTCACCACCCAGCTTCTCGCTCACGACGACAAGCGCGTGCATTTCTTTCATCGGATGTATCATGGCGGCGACGGCTATCTCGCGTCCACCAACGAGCTTCTGATGATTCACATCGACTACGCCACGCGGCGCGCGGCGCCGTGGCGGGCGGAGACGCGCCGCCGCCTCGCCGCCATGGCAGCGGCGCATGCGCGCCTGCCGCCGCCTGCCCAGGCCGGCCGCGGCATTCGGATCAGCCGAGGCGTCGGCTGAAATTCCCCGGATTTCCGCCGCTTTTGCGGCAATTCGTGGGGATCGTTGGCGAAACGTTAACGCATCGCCGCTTATAACCGCAGGCAGGGAGCTTCGGCGCGGCCCCGGCCTTTGCCCGGCGGGCGAAGGGTGTAACGCGGCGGCGACGCGCCGGCAGGAAATCGGGGACGAGGCCATGGACAGTTCCGAGGAACTGGTAGCGACGACGAAGCTCGGCGAGGCCGCCTTCAAAGCGATGACCGACAACGCCGTGCCGCCGCGGCCGCGCAACTACGCCGTCTGGTACACCTACACGCTCGGCACCGCGCCCGAGTTGACCGCCGCCATCAACGGCATCCTGGCCAACGGCGAGAACTTCACGGCCGAGATCAACGGCGACCTCTTCAGCCGCTTCTTCGACGAGACCGGCCAGATCGATCTGCTGCAAGAGACCGGCGGCCGGCTCAATTTCATCGTCGATCAGGTGAAAAAGCATCTCGACTCCGCGGCCGGCGACGCCACCCAGTTCGGCCGGACGCTCGACGATTTCTCGGTCGCGCTCGGCGACGGCAAGGCGCCCGAGGTCCGCAGCCTCATCGCCGATCTCGTCAACGAGACGCAGCGCGTGGCCGAGCGCAACCGCGCGCTCGAGCAGCGCCTGACCCGCGCCTCCGACGAGGTCAGCGAGCTCAAGCAGAAATTCGAGCACGTGCAGAAGGAGGCGCTGACCGACGGCGCTTACCGGCATCCCGAACCGCAAATCCTTCGATACGCGGCTCCGGGTCGCCGCGCGCGAGGCGCGGGACAACGACGAGCCCTTGAGCCTGCTGTTCGCCGACATCGACAATTTCAAGCGCTTCAACGACACCTATGGCCATCAGATCGGCGACCAGGTGCTGCGCCTCGTCGCCCGCACGCTGAGCCAGTCGGTGAAAGGCCGCGACACGCCGGCGCGCTACGGCGGCGAGGAATTCGCGATCATCCTGCCGCAGACGCGCCTTGGCGACGCGCGCATCGTCGCCGACCAGATTCGCCTCGGGCTGATGCGGCGCCGGCTCGTCGGCCGCGACAAGCGCGACGATTACGGCAGCGTCACGCTGTCCTTCGGCGCCGCCCAGTATCGCCCGGGCGAGACCACGAATGCGCTGGTCGAACGCGCCGATGCGGCGCTCTATGTCGCCAAGCGCAACGGCCGCAACCGCGTCGCCACCGAGGACATGGTCGATGCCGTGGCGAAGGCGTCGTGATCGGCCGTCAGTTCGCGCCGCCGGGAAGCCACGGCAGCCAGCCGGTCCAGGCCAGCCACGCCACCGCAAACGCCATCGAGACCAGCGTCGCCGGGACGCCGACCCGCGCATATTCGCCGAAGCTGAGCCGCACGCCATAGGCGGCGGCGCGCTCGACCACGATGAAATTGGCGAGCGAGCCGACCAGCAGCAGATTGCCGGCGAGCGAGGACATGCAGCGCCAGCCCGTAAAGCGCGCCCTGCGGCGGGTTGGGCCACATCTGCAGCAACAGGATCACCGACGGGACATTGCCGATCGTGTTGCTCATGAAGAGCGTCAGCGGCGCCAGCACGGACGAGGCTGCTCGGCAGCAGCCCGTGCACGTCGAGGCTCGAGATGAGGCTCCACGGCAGGCCGGTGTCGGCGAGCGCGCCGGTGATCGCGAAGAGGCAGACGAACAGCAGCAGCAGCGGCCAATCGACCGACGCGATCATGGTGCGGCTGGTGATCTTGCGGTTGGAGAGCAGGATCGCCGCGATCAGCAGCCCGCCGATCTCGCGCGGCAGCGGCGTCATGAACAGCCCGAGCAGCAGCGCCATCGCCACCACGGCCTTGATCGTCTGGTTGCGGTCGAAAGGATGGCGCGGCACGTCCGGCACGTCGCGCGTCACCGCGATCACCGTGCCGTCGATGCGGTCGTGCCACAGCAGCCAGATCACGGCATAGAAGGCGGCGAGCGCGAACATCGCCGGCACGAGCGCAATGAAGAGATAGACCGGGAAGCTGAGATTGCCGATCTGGCCGATCAGGATGTTCTGCGGGTTGCCGATCAGCGTCGCGGCCGAACCGGCGTTGCTCGCGCCGGCGAGCGCAATGAGGAAGGGCCGCGGATCGAGCCCTCGGGCGCGGGCGCCGGCGATCAGCAGCGGCGCCATGATGAAGGTGACGATGTCGTTGGCCAGCAGCGCCGACAGGCCGCCGCAGACGCCGACGGTGAGCGCCAGCAGCATGGCCGGGCTGGCGCGCTTGCTCAGGATCCAGTCGGCGCAGACATCATAGAAGCCGGCGGCGGCGAACTGCGCCGAGATGATCATCAGCGCGAACAGCAGCACCAGGGTCGAGGTGTCGATGGTGGCGCCGAGACCGTCGAGCGTGACCGTCCCGCTCGCCAGCAGCGCGATCACGCCCAGGAGGGCGATGCCGGTGCGGTCGACCTGGAGCCATGGAAAACGTCCCGCCGCCATGCCGATATACGTCGCGACGAAGACGAGAATGATGATGGCGGCGTGCACGGCGGAAGCGCTGCGGCAGCGGGAGTACCACTCGTATCATAGCCGCCGCCGCGACGGAAGAACGCCCGGGCCGGCGGCGCCACGCGATTCGCCGATTGCCGCCTCGCTTCGCCCGGCCGGCATGCTATATAGCAGGGACATGCGTGATCCCGACACTGTGAGCGCGCCGGCCGTGCTCGATGCGCCTTATCTCGCCGGCCTCAATGACGCGCAGCGCGCGGCGGTTCTCGCGGTCGATGGCCCGGTTCTGGTGCTGGCCGGGGCGGGCACCGGCAAGACCCGCGTGCTGACGACCCGGCTCGCCCATATTCTCGCGACTCGCCGCGCCTGGCCGAGCCAGATCGTCGCCGTCACCTTCACCAACAAGGCGGCGCTCGAAATGCGCGAGCGGCTCGAGCGCATGATCGGCCCCGCCGCCGAGGGGCTGTGGCTCGGCACCTTCCATTCGATCGCGGCGCGCATTCTGCGCCGCCACGCCGAAGCGGTGGGGTTGAAACCCAATTTCACCATTCTCGACGCCGACGACCAGCTCCGGCTGGTGAAGCAGATCGCCGAAGCCGAACGCATCGACGATCGCGGCACGCCGCCCCGCGCTGCTGCTCGGCGCGTTCGAGCGCTGGAAGGACCGCGGCCTCGTCCCGGACAAGGTTCCGGCGGCCGAAGGCGCCGACATCGCCCATGGCCGCGGCGTTGCCCTCTACCGGCTCTACCAGGAGCGGCTCGCCGCCCTCAACGCCGCCGATTTCGGCGACCTGCTGTTGCACAACCTGACGCTGTTCGCGACCCGGCCCGAGATCCTCGCGCAATACCAGGAGCGCTTCCGCTATCTCCTGGTCGACGAATACCAGGACACCAACGTCGCGCAGTATCTGTGGCTGCGGCTGCTGGCGCAGCGTCACCGCAATCTCTGCTGCGTCGGCGACGACGACCAGTCGATCTATAGCTGGCGCGGCGCCGAGATCGGCAACATCCTGAGGTTCGAGAAGGATTTTCCCGGCGCCGGCATCATCCGCCTGGAACAGAACTACCGCTCGACGCCGCACATCCTCGCCGCCGCCTCGGGGCTCATCGCCAGGAACGAGGGCCGGCTCGGCAAGACGCTGTGGACGCAAGCGCGCCGAAGGCGAGCGCATCACGGTGCGGGGCTTGCGCGACGGCATCGAGGAAGCGCGCTGGGTCGGCGAGGAGATCGAAGCGCTGCAGCGAAGCGGCGAGCCGCTGGCCGAGATCGCGATCCTGGTGCGCGCGGGATTTCAGACGCGCGAGTTCGAGGAACGCTTCATCACCCTGGGCCTGCCCTATCGCGTCATCGGCGGCCCGCGCTTTTACGAGCGCCAGGAAATCCGCGACGCGCTGGCCTATCTCCGCCTCATCCATCAGCCGGCCGACGACCTCGCCTTCGAGCGCATCGTCAACATGCCGCGCCGCGGCATCGGTGCGAGCACGCTGCAGACGCTGCACGCGGTGGCGCGGGCCGAGCGCATTCCGCTGGCCGAGGCGGCGGCGCGGCTCATCGGCACCGACGAGCTGAAGCCCGCGGCGCGCAAGGCGCTCGGCGATTTCGTCATGGCGCTCGGGCGCTGGCGCAACCAGGAACGGACCCTGGCCCATCCCGAGCTGGCCGGCATCGTCCTCGACGAATCGGGCTATACCGCGATGTGGCAGGCGGACAAGTCGCCCGATGCGCCGGGCCGGCTCGAGAATCTCAAGGAGCTGGTGGCGGCGATGGCCGAGTTCGACAGCCTCGCCGGCTTCCTCGAGCATGTCAGCCTGGTGATGGAGACCACCGCCGCCGGCCGCGGCGACATGGTGAGCCTGATGACGCTGCACGGCGCCAAGGGCCTCGAATTCGACACCGTGTTCCTGCCCGGCTGGGAGGAGGGGCTGTTCCCCAATCAGCGGGCGATGGAGGAGCATGGCCGCGCCGGGCTCGAGGAGGAACGCCGTCTCGCCTATGTCGGGCTGACCCGGGCGCGGCGGCGCGTGTTCGTCTCCCATGCCGCGGCGCGGCGTATCCACGGCCAGTGGCAGGCGACCTTGCCGTCGCGGTTTCTCGCCGAGCTGCCGCCCGAGCACGCCGAGACCAACATGGAGCCCGCGCTCTATCCGCGCGCCGAGGGGCTGAGCGAGACGTGGGGGCCGCGGCCGGTGTTCGCGCGCCCGGGGCTCGAGGCGATGCGGATGACGCTGGCCGCACGCAGCGCCGCGCTGGTCCCGTCGGTACGGGCGCGGCCGGACCGTGCGCCCGGCAGCTTCGCCGCCGGCGACCGCATCTTCCATCAGAAATTCGGCTATGGCACGGTGCGCCGCGCCGACGGCAACAAGCTCGCCATCGCCTTCGACAAGGCCGGCGACAAGATGGTGATCGACAGTTTCGTCGAAAAGGCTTGACCGACGCCGTGTCGATTCTTGCTTCACCGCTTCGCGCTTGGCCATGACGGGCGGCCATTGGCTCGTTGCGCTCACCGCGCCCGATGCCGCGGCTGCGGCGGCGGCGATGGCGGCGCTCGAGGCGGCGCTCGACGCGGTCAGCGCCTTTGAAGCCGAAGCGGGTGGGGCCTGGCGCGTTGACGGGCTGAGCCTCGCGCGGCCCGATCGCGCGCGACTGGAAATCCGGCTCGCGCTTGCCTGGGCCGAGCGCGGCGGCGCGCCGCCGGCGCTGGCGATCGAACACGTGGCGACCCGGGACTGGGCGGCAGAGAATCAGGCGTCGTTTCCGCCGCTCTGCATCGGCCGCTATTTCATCCACGGCTCGCAAGTGCCGGTGCGCGTGCCGGCAGGGCGGATCGGGCTCGCTGATCGATGCCGCCACCGCCTTCGGCACCGGCGAGCACGGCTCGACGCGCGGCTGCCTCCGGGCGATGGACGCGCTGGCGCGGAAGCGGCGGCGGTCGCCGCGTCCTCGACATGGGAACCGGCACGGGAATACTCGCCATCGCCGCGGCCAAGACCTGGCACGTCAAGGTCAGGGCCCGCGACATCGATGCCGAAGCCGTGCGAGTCGCGCGCCGCAATGCCGCCGCGAACGGCGTGGCCGATCGCCTGCTGGTGCGCCGCGGCGGCGGCTATGGCGACCGCGACCTTCGGCGTCACGCGCCCTTTGACCTCGTCCTGGCCAACATCCTGGCACGGCCGCTGATCGCGATGTCGCACGCGCTCGCGCGGACGCTTGCCGGTGGCGGCGTGGCCGTGCTGGCGGGGCTGCTGGCGCGTCACGTCCCCGCGGTTCTGGCCGCGCATCGCCGGCTCGGACTGGTTCTGGTCCGGCGCATCGCGGTCGACAACTGGCAGACCCTGGTGCTGGCACGCGGCTTCACTGACGGAGACGGCGCAGATCCATGACGGCATTACAGGCCATCGTTATGGCCATTCTCCAAGGCGTCACCGAACTCTTTCCGGTCAGCAGCCTCGGCCATGCCGTGGTGCTGCCGCGGCTGCTCGGCTGGGACATCAACGAGCATGCGCCGCAGTTTCTGCCGTTCCTGGTGGTGCTGCATCTGGGCACCGCCGCGGCGCTTCTGGCCTATTTCTGGCGCGATTGGGCAAGTCTCGCCGCGGCCTTCATCGGCATGGGGCCGCCGGGCGAGCGGCGCGCCCGCTGGCGCCTGCTCTGGCTCATCGTCGTCGCGACCATCCCGGCGGTCATTCTCGGCTTTGGGCTCGAGCATTGGTTCCGCAGGTTGTTCGGCGCCCCGGTGGTGGCGGCGTGTTTCCTCATCGTCAACGGCTTCGTGCTGTTCGCGGGCGAGCGGCTGCGGCGGAAGGGCGGCGCGCGCCGGCTCGAGGACCTGCATTGGGGCGAGGCGCTCCTCATCGGGCTGTGGGAGAGCGCGGCGCTCATTCCCGGCATTTCGCGTTCCGGTGCGACCATGGTGGGCGCGCTGCTGCTCGGCCTGCAGCACCGCGAGGCGGCGCATTTCTCGTTCCTCATCGCGACGCCGGTGATCCTGGGCGCGGGCGTGCTCGAAGTGCCGAAGCTGCTGCATGCAGGCGCGGCCGGCCTGGGGCCGCTCGCGTGGCTGGCCGGCGCGGTGGCGGGCGTCACCGCCTATCTCAGCGTCGCGTTCCTGATGCGCTATTTCCGCCGCCACGAATTCGAGGCGCTCGATCCCTTCGCCTATTACTGCTGGGCGGCCGGCGCCCTCGCGCTTGGCCTGTTGCTGTTCGTGGTGTGACGGCCGAAGCGTGCCGGCTCAGACCACGTGGTCCGGCGCGAGGATGCAGGCGTGCTCGGGATCGGTCTCGACCTGAAGCGTGACATGGCCGATGGCGAAGCGGTCGTGCAGGTCGCGCGCGATCCGCGCCAGCGCGTCGTCGCCGGGATGGCCGCCGGGCATGACGAGATGGACGGTGAGGGCGGTCTCGGTGGTGCTCATCGGCCAGATGTGCAGGTCGTGGATGGCGTTCACGCCGGCGAGGTGGACCAGATGGTCGCGCACGCGCTGCGGATCGATCCCCGGCGGCACGGCGTGCAGTGCCATGTCGAGCGCCTGCCGCAGCAGGCGCCAGGTGGCAACGATGATAAGCAGCGCCACGGCGATACTGACGGCGGGATCGAGCCAATACCAGCCCGTGACCAGAATCGCCGCGCCCGCGCCCGCGACCCCGAGGCTGACGGCCGCGTCCGCCGCCATGTGGGCATAGGCGCTTCTGACATTGAGGTCGGCGTGGCCGGCACCGTGGAGGAACAGCGCGGTCAGGCCGTTGACGATCACGCCGGCCAGCGCGACGGCGATGACGACGACCCCCGCCACCGGCGCCGGCGCGGCGAGGCGCTCGATCGCGCCCAGCAGAATGGCGCCGACCGCAACCAGCAGGACGATGGCGTTGAGAAGCGCGACCAGGATCGAAGAGCTGCGCAGGCCATAGGTATAGCGCACGCTTGGGCCGCGCTGCGCGAGCACGCTGGCCCCCCAGGCGGCCGCGAGGCCGAGCACATCGCTCAGATTATGGCCGGCATCGGCCAGGAGCGCGATCGAATGGGCGAAGAACCCATAGAACGCCTCGACTGCGACAAAGGCGAGATTGAGGGCGGTTCCGGCGGCAAAGGCAACGCGTGTACGCCCCGCTTGCGCCGTCGCGCCATGGCGATGGTGGGAGTGGCCGTGGCCGAGGCCCGGCTCGTCGGCGTGGCGCGGTCCGTGATCCTCCGCCATCGCCGCACTTTGCCCGAGACCGACGGCGGGGTCGAGCCCCGCCGCGTCTCAAGCGTGACGGAAGGACTTGTACGGGTTACGCTGCTGGGCCGATTGGTCTGCCCACGCCGCGGGCTGCGTCATCAGAAACGGGATTTCGGAGCGGGTGATACCGATATCGGCGAGCGAACGGTCGTCGAGCGCGTAAAGCTCGGCGTAGGCGCGTTGTCGGTGGCGGTATTCCGCAAGTCGTTCAAGCAAGCGATGAAACATGAGAAACTCCTTTTGCGCTGCACAATAGGTAAGGATGGCTGTCCCTGTTGACAGCCCTCTTCGGATGCGGATCTGGCCCGCAATTAGCGCATGGATCGGTTGCTTCCGGCTTGCTGCAATGCACTCATAACGTTAACATTTCATGCGGAAGAGGTGGATCGGATGGACGCGGTTCGCCCGGCCTATGACGGGGACGCCGCTCTGGCGCGGCGCCTGGCCGACGCCGGCTCGCCTTATGACGTGGCTGGCGTGCGGGCGCTCATTGCTGGCGTGCTGGCAGCACCGCCCGGACTGGAGGCGGATGGCTGGACCATACTGGTCGCGCCCGATCCGCCGGCGGCGCTCAAGGCCCAGCTCCTGGCGCTTGCCGCGCTCCTCGATCAGGACGCGGAGGCGTCGTTCCCGCCCGGCGCGGCGGCGGAACGGCTGGCGCGGCTGCGCGGCGAGTTCGCCCGGCTCGGGGTCGATGGATTTCTCGTGCCGCGCGCCGACGAGCATCAGGGCGAATATGTGCCGGCTCGCGCCCAGCGCCTGGCCTGGCTCACCGGCTTCACCGGCTCGGCCGGGCTCGCCGTCGTGCTCGAGGAGCGCGCGGCGGTCTTCGTCGATGGCCGCTACACGCTGCAGGCGGCCGCCCAGGTCGATGCCAGCCTCTACGACGCGCCGCCATCTCAGCGAGCAGCCGGCGACCGAGTGGATCGCGGCCAATCTCGGCAGCGGGCGCGGTGCTGGGCTACGACCCGTGGCTGCACACGCCGGGCGAGGTCGAGCGCTATCGCGCCGCCGCCGAACGGGCCGGCGGGACGATCCGGCCGGTTGCCGACAACCCGGTCGATGCCGTCTGGACCGGCCGGCCGCCGGCGCCGCTCGCGCCGGTGGTGCCGCATCCGCTGCGCTTTGCCGGCAAGAGCGCGCTCGACAAGCGCCAGCGACATCGCCGCTGCGCTGGCCAAGGACGGCGTCGATGCGGCGGTGCTGACCGCGCCCAATTCGATCGCCTGGCTGCTCAACATCCGCGGCGGCGACGTGCCGCACACGCCGCTGCCGCTCGCCTTCGCGGTGCGCATCGCGACGCCACCGTCGATCTCTTCATCGACCGGCGCAAGCTCGCGCCGGGCCTCGGCGGATCATCTCGGCGCCGACGGTGCGGTTCGCCGCGCCCGACGCGCTCGGCGGCGCTCGACCGCCTCGGCGCCGGGTCGGCAGCGCGTCGCCGCCGATCCGGCGTCCGCGGCCGCCTGGGTGTTCGACCGGCTCGACGCCGCCGGCGCGCAAGCTGCATCGCGGCGCCGATCCCTGCCAGTTGCCCAAGGCGTGCAAGAACCCGGTCGAGCTGGCGGGCGCGCGCGCGGCCCATCGCCGCGACGGCGCGGCCTTGACGCGTTTCCTCGCCTGGCTCGCGCAGGCGGCGCCGGCGGGCGGCCTCACCGAGATCGCGGTCTCCGACCGGCTCGAAGCGTTCCGCCGCGGCGGCGAGAATTTCCGCGATCTCAGCTTCCCCACCATCTCCGGCGCGGGTGCCAACGGCGCCATCGTGCATTACCACGCCACCCCCGCGACCGAGCGCCGGCTCGAACCCGGCACGCTCTATCTCGTCGATTCCGGGCGCGCAGTATCTCGACGGCACCACCGACGTCACCCGCACCGTCGCGATCGGCACGCCCAGCGCCGAGATGCGCGACCGCTTCACCCGCGTGCTCAAGGGCCACATCGCGCTGGCGCTCCTGCCGCTTTCCCAAGGGCACGACCGGCGCGCAGCTCGATGTCGCTGGCGCGCCGCGCGCTGTGGGAGGCCGGGCTCGATTACGATCACGGCACCGGCCACGGCGTCGGCAGCTATCTCGGCGTGCACGAGGGGCCGCAGCGCATCTCCAAGCTGCCGTCGCACGCAGCCGCTGCTGCCGGGCATGATCGTGTCGAACGAGCCGGGCTACTACAAGACCGGCGCCTACGGCATCCGCATCGAGAACCTGGTGGCGGTCGTCCCGCGTGACGCCGGCGCGGCCGAGCGCGCGATGCTGGGCTTCGAGACGCTGACGCTCGCGCCGATCGATCTCGCCCTGGTCGAGCCGGCGCTGCTGGAGCCGGCCGAGACGGCCTGGCTCGACGCCTATCACGCGCGCGTGCGCGCGGAGCTGACGCCGCTGGTCGATGCGGCGACGGCGGCCTGGCTCGCCGGGGCGACGCGGCCGGTCGGCACGGATCAAGGACGCACGCTGATCGCCGTCCGACCGTTTTCGAGGGCAAAGCGCGGTCAACCATTGCGCCGGGATCGGCGAGGCGATTGCGATATTCGACGCTCTCGCCGCCGAAATCGAGATTGGAGCTGATCAGCACGCCGCGCGGCCTGAGCAGCGCGCGCATCCGCTCGAGCTGGCGCGGCGCCGGGCCGAAACCGTCGAAGAACGCCACGTCGTAGCCGGGCGTGAGCGCGCGCAGCACGGCATCGAAATCGCCCTCGTGCACCGTGATCCGCGCGCCGTAGCCCGCAGCCGCGACGTTTTCGCGCGCGAGGCGCACGTGTTCGCGGATCGCGCTCGATCGTATCGACCTCTGCCGCGGAGGCGCCGTAGGCCAGCCACAGCGCGGTGTAGCCGAGCGCGGTGCCGAGTTCGAGGATGCGTCGCGCATCAACCGCGGCGGCGAGAACGCCGAGCGTCCTGCCGTCCGAGAACGGATAGGCGCCGCAGCGATGCCGCGCGCGATGTGCATTGGTGCCGGCGCGGATCGCGGCGAAAGGATCCGCCGCGTCGGGCGAGGAGCGCGAGGGCATGGCGACTCACGGTGCGCGGCGGGTGCGCCTCGATCCAGCGATAATGGGCGGCAACGACCTGGTCTTCGATCCTGTAATAGCCGTGCGGCGACAGCGCTCCGCAGTCCCGGCTGAACGAGGCGCCGCCGGCGACGGCGAGCAGCTCCTTGGCGGGCGCAGCGGTGAGCTGCGCCATCGCCTGCTCCGCGCCGGGATAGGGGCTGGAGGGGCAGCGGTCGTCGCGGTTATGGACCACGAGCACGGGCACCGCGATTTGGGCGATCGGCACTGCGTTCATGCCGCCCGACCATACGCTCGAGGTGCAGCACGACGCCCGCGACCTGCGGCGGGCCGAGACGCGCTGCGGCGTTGGCGGCCGAGATGGTCCCGCATGCTCGTGCCGATCAGCCATACCGGCACCGCCGCCTTGCTGCGGACGAAGGCGATGATGGCGGCGACGTCCTGCGCCTGTTGCGCGCTGGCGCGAAAGGCCGCGCCCATGCGCCCGGATTGATCCGACGGCGCGTCGGCGACCGCGACGTTGAAGCCGTGGGCGGCGAAGCGGTGACGCACGCGCACCACGAAATTCTTCCGCGACTGGGCGATGACGCCCCCGCCGCCGGGAAAGAGGATGACGGTTGCAACCGGGTCGGCGACGGGAATGAAGTCGATCGCCTGCACCACGCCGTCCCGGCTATGCAGTTCGACGCGCTGGTCGGCCGGCGCCGCGCGCGGTGCGAACGCGATCAGGCCGGCGGCCAACGGCGCGAGCATCCACCGCATGACGGCGCAGCGACAGATCGTGCCGGTTGCGGCGTTCATCCGCCGCGCGCGAGCTTGAGCCATGCAGCCTCATCGAGCGTGGTGATGCCGAGGCTCCTGGCCTTGTCGGCCTTGGAGCCGGCATCGGCGCCGACGACGAGTAATCGGTCTTGCCCGAGACGCTCGAGGTGACGGCGGCGCCCAGCGCCTCGGCGCGGCTCTTGGCCTCGGAGCGCGACATCGCTTCGAGCGTGCCGGTGAAGACGATGGTCTTGCCGGCGAGCGGCGGCATGCGCGGCGCGCGGCGGCGGCGTAATCGGCGATCTCGCATCTCGCGCTCGAGATCGTCGAGCACGGTCGCGATTATGCTTCTCGGCGAAGAAGCCGATGATGTCCGCCGCCATGTCCTCGCCGATGCCGTGGATGTCGTTCAGTTCGCGCCACGCCTCGCTGTCGCGGTCGGCGGCCTCGGTCATCGCCTCGCGCCAGCGCGCGAAGGAGCGGTAGTGGCGCGCCAGCAGCTTCGCCGTCGCCTCGCCGACCTGGGGGATGCCGAGCGCATAGATGAAGCGGTCGAGCGCGATCCGCCGCCGCTCGGCGATCGCGGCGACGAGCTTGCGTCGCGCTGGTCTCGCCCCAGCCTTCGCGCTTGGCGATCTGGTCCGGCGTGAGGCGGAAGATGTCGCCGGGCTTGCGGACCAGCTTGTCCTCCCAGAACGCCTGCACGTGCTTTTCGCCCATGCCCTCGATGTCGAAGGCGTCGCGCGAGACGAAATGCTTCAGCCGCTCGACCGCCTGCGCCGGGCAGATGAGGCCGCCGGTGCAGCGCCGCGCCGCCTCGCCCTCCTCGCGCACGGCGAGGCTGCCGCATTCCGGGCATTGTCGCGGGAAACGATAGGGCCGGCTGTGGGCGGGCCGGCGGTCCGTGACCACCGCGACCACCTGCGGGATCACGTCGCCGGCGCGCTGGATGACGACCGTGTCGCCGTCGCGGATGTCCTTGCGCGCGATCTCGTCCTCGTTGTGCAGCGTCGCGTGCTGCACGACGACGCCGCCGACGGTGATCGGCTCGAGATCGGCGACCGGCGTCAGCGTGCCGCGCCGCCCGACCTGGATGCGGATCGCCTTGAGCACGGTCTGCGCCTGCTGCGCCGGGAATTTGTGCGCGAGCGCCCAGCGCGGCGCGCGGCTGACGAAGCCCAGCCGCTCCTCGAGATCGAGATCGTTGACCTTGTAGACGACGCCGTCGATGTCGTAGGGGAGCGTGGCGCGCTCGGCGCCGATGCGGCGGTGGAAGGCGAGCAGCGCGTCGACGCCGTGGCAGAGCTGCGACAGCGGGTTGACCGCGAAGCCCCACGCCTTGAAGCGGTCGAGCGCCTCCTCGTGCGTGCTCGGCGAAGGGCTGGCTCGCCTCGCCCCAGGCATAGGCGAAGAATTTGAGCGGCCGGCGCGCGGTGATCGCCGGATCGAGCTGGCGCAGGCTGCCGGCGGCGGCGTTGCGCGGATTGGCGAAGACCGGCTCGCCCGCCGTCGCTCGCGCTCCTCGTTGAGGGCGAAGAAGCCGGGATGCTCCATATAGACCTCGCCGCGCACCTCGATGGCGGTCGGGCCAGCCGCGGCCCTTCAGCTGCTGTCGGCACGGTGGCGAGCGTCGCGATGTTGGCGGTGACGTCCTCGCCGGTGACGCCGTCGCCGCGCGTCGCGCCCAGCACCAGCTCGCCGTTCTCGTAGCGGAGCGAGGCCGACAGCCCGTCGATCTTGGGCTCGGCCATCACCGCGATCGTCGCCTCCTCGACGCGCGCCACATCCTCCGGCGCGCGGAAGAAGTTGCGGATGGTGCGGAAGAAGGCGCGCACCTCGTCCTCGTCGAAGGCGTTGTCGAGCGACAGCATCGGCGTCGGATGCCGGACCTTGGCGAAGCCGGCGGCGGGCGCGGCGCCGACGCGGCGCGACGGGCTGTCGGCGCGCACGAGCTGCGGGAAAGCGCTGCTCGATCGCCTCGTTGCGCCGGCGCAGCGCGTCGTAGTCCGCGTCGGAGATCTCGGGCGCGTCCTGCGTGTAATAGAGCCGGTCGTGATGCGCGATCGCGGCGGCGAGACGCTTCGAGCTCCGCCTTCGCCTCGGCCTCGGCGAGATGCGGCGGCGGCGCGGTCGCCTGCGTCCTTGCGCGCTCATGACGGCGCGCCCGCGATCAGGCTCGCGGCCGCGGCGCGCGCCTCGGCGGTGATGGCGGCGCCCGACAGCATGCGCGCGATCTCCTCGCGCCGCGCGCGCCGCGTCGAGCTCATCGACCCGCGTCACGGTGCGCCGCGCCGCGCCTGCGCCTTGACGACGCGCCAGTGATGCGCGCCGCGCGCCGCGACCTGCGGCGAATGGGTCACGACCAGCACCTGCAGCTCCTGGCCGAGGCGCTGGAGCCGCTCGCCGACCGCCGCGGCGACGGCGCCGCCGATGCCGCTATCGACCTCGTCGAAGACCAGGGTCGGCACCGCCGAGCTGCGCGCCAGCACCACCTTGAGCGCCAGCATGAAGCGCGCGAGCTCGCCGCCCGAGGCGATCCTGGCGAGCGGACCCGGCGGCGCGCCGGGATTGGTCGCGACCTCGAAATGCACGCGCTCGGCGCCGTGCGCGCCCCAGTCGCCTTCGGGCAGCGGCGCGAGCACGGTGGCGAACCGCGCCTTGTCGAGCCGCAGCGGCGGCAGCTCCTTCATCACCGCCGCATCGAGCGCCTTGGCGGCGCGGCGGCGCGCCCGGCGTCACCGCGTCGGCCGCCGCGACATAGGCCTGGCGCGCCTCGCCGCGCGCGCCGCTGCCAGCGCCTGCGCGCGCTCGCCGCCGTCGTCGAGCGCCGCGATCCGGGCGGCGATAGCTCGGCGCGCAATGCCGGCAGCGCGTCGACCGCGACGCCATGCTTGCGCGCCAGCGCACGCAGCGCGAACAGCCGCTCCTCGATCCGCTCGAGCGCCGGCCGCGTCGCGGCCGAGCGCGCGCGCCTCCGCCTCGATCGCGTCGATCGCCTCGCGCGTCTCGAGCGACGGCGCGCTCGAGCGCCGCGAGCGCGGCATCGAGCCGGCCCGCGGCCTTGTCGCGCAGGCGCTCGAGCTGGCGCGCGGCGGCATGGAGCGCGCGCTCGCCGCCGCGCTCGCCGGCAAGCTCGCCGAGCGCCGCCTCGAGCGCCTCGACGAGCCGCTCGCGGTTGAGCGAGCAGCGCGCGCTCCTCGGCGAGCGTCGCTTCCTCGCCAGGCTCGGGGTCGAGCGCGTCGAGCTCGGCCAGCGCATGGCGCAGCTAGTCCTCCTCGGCGCGCGTCGCGGGCGAGCGCCGCCTCGCGCGTCCGCGCGCTCCGGCGACGAGGCGCGCGCCAAGTGCTGCCAGGCGCGCGCGCAGCGCCGCCAGCGCCGCGCCATGCCCGCCATAGGCGTCGAGCGCGTCGCGATGGGTCGCCGGATCGAGCAGGCCGCGCTGCGCGAACTGCGCCTCGATCTCGACCAGCATCTCGCCGGCCTGGCGCAGCAGGCCGACGCTCGCCGGCTGGTCGTCGATGAAGGCGCGGCTGCGGCCGTCGGCATTGACGACGCGGCGCAGCACCAGCGTGTCGCCGTCGCAGGCGATGCCGGCCTCGGCGAGCAAGCGCGCGCAGCGGGATGGTCCGGCGCCGAGCGCGAATTCGGCGCTCACCACCGCCTGCTCGGCGCCCGGCCGCACCAGCCCGCTCTCGGCGCGCACGCCGAGCGCCAGGCCGAGCGCGTCGAGCAGGATCGACTTGCCGGCGCCGGTCTCGCCGGTCAGCACGCAGAGGCCCGGCCGGAAGGCCAGATCGAGCCGGTCGATCAGCACGACATCGCGGATGGTGAGGCCGAGCAGCATCGAAGCGCGGAACGCGTGCGGCTGAAACCGCCGCGGATGATAGCGGCGCACGGTCCGGTAGACGCAGCGTCAGAAGATCGAGCCGATCCAGCCGAACCAGCCGCGCTCGGCGCCGGCGGTCTCGGTGCCGCCGCCATCGGTCACCAGCGCATAGGTGTCCTCGTACCACTTGCTGCCGGGATAGTTGTAGCCGAGCACGGCGGCGGTGCGCCGCGCCTCGTCGGTGAGGCCGAGCGCGAGATAGCATTCGGTCAGGCGCTCCAGCGCCTCGGGCACGTGCGTCGTGGTCTGGTACTCGTCGACGACCCTCTTGAAGCGGTTGATCGCGGCGAGATAGTCGCCGCTGGCCCTCGTACCAGCGGCCGATCTCCATCTCCTTGCCGGCGAGATGGTCGCGCGCCAGGTCCATCTTGAGCCGCGCGTCGCGGGCATATTGCGAATCGGGAAAGCGCCGCACCACCTCGCCCAGCGCGTTCGAGCGCCTGCTGCGTGGTCTTCTGGTCGCGGCCGACGTCGGCGATCTGGATGTAATAGTCGAGCGCCTTCAGATAATAGGCATAGGCGACGTCGCGATGGCCGGGATGGAGCTGGATGAAGCGGTCGGCGGCGATGATCGAATTCGTCGTACTTGCCTGCTGGTAGAGCGCATAGGCCGACATGAGCTGCGCCTTGGTCGCCCAGACCGAATAGGGATGCTGCCGCTCGACCTCGTCGAAATCCTTCGCCGCCTTGGTGTAGTCGTCGGTCGAGCAGCTCGTCCATCGCGCTGTTGTAGAGGTCCTCGACCGGGCGCTCGACATAGGTCGTCCTTCTTCGCGGCGCACGCAGCGAGCGCGAGCGCGGCCAACGGCGACAGCGGCCGCGAGGCTCGCGAAATCGTGTGGTCATGACCAGATCCGACGCCGGATCGATCGGCGTCGCGCGGCCCTTATAGCACGGGCGCCGGCGGCGCGCGAGAGCGGCGGATGCGGCCGGCTCAGGCGCGGGCGCGGCGCGGCTCCTCCCAGTCCTCGGCCGGCGGCCGGGCGAGGGTGGCGTGGCACCAGGCCGCGGGATCGGCGAACAGCCGCTCCAGCAGCGCGCCGATTGAGCGCGTGGCCCGAGCGAACGCCGCGGAAATGGCCGAGCGATCGGGCCGCCGGCGAGATAGAGATCGCCCATCGCGTCGAGCACCTTGTGGCGCACGAACTCGTCGCCGTAGCGCAGCCCCTCGGCGTTGAGCACGCGGTCGCCGCTGATCACCACGGCGTTGTCGAGCGAGCCGCCGCGGGCGAGGCCGGCGGCGCGCATGCTCTCGACCTCTTCGAGGAAGCCGAAGGTGCGGGCGCGGCAGATGTCGCGCTTGAAGCTGTCGGGATCGGGGACGACCGTGATCTGCTGGCGCCGGATCGCGCGCGAGGCGAAATCGATGGCGAAGCTCAGCGAGAACCCGTCGCGCGGGCTCGAGCGACGCCGACTTGCCCGGCGCCGTGACGCGCACCGGCTTCAGCACCTTGATGGCGCGGCGCGGCGCGTCCTGCTCGACGAGGCCGGCGCGCTCGATCAGAAAACGAAGGGCGCGGCGCTGCCGTCCATCACCGGCACTTCGGGCCCGTCGAGCTCGACCACCGCGTTGTCGATCTCGAGCCCGGCGAACGCCGCCATCAGATGCTCGACCGTCGCGACCGACGACGCCTTCGGCGGCCGAGGGTCGTGCACAGCGTCGAGGCGGCGAGGTTGCGCCAGCTTGCCGCCATCTCGACGCCGTCGTCGGTGCGGCGGAAGCGGATGCCGGTATCGATCGCCGCCGGATGAGCGTCATGCTGATCCGCGCGCCGGAATGAAGCCCGACGCCGCGGCACCGGATCGGCGCCTTCAGCGTCTTCTGCCGTGGCGCGACCCATCTCATCCATCGGCGTCATCACTTCCCGCTGTCGAGGTAATCGTAGGGCACAGGATTAACAGTGCGATGTTGCTTTGCACAAATCACTCTTTGTTTCAGATTATTTCACAGAAAACTGAGCTATTTCAGTGCCTTGACGGCAGGCAACCGGGCGCCCGCCGGGCCGCTTGCCGCTGCGACCGCCCGGGGCGGGCGCGCGGGCGGCAGCGCGTCAGTTCGCCTGGCGGCGCAGGAAGGCCGGAATGTCCAGCAGGTCCTCCTCGCGGCTGTGCGGCGGCGATGCGGTCGGCCGGGTCGAGGCGCGCCGAGCCGCGGCGGCTGCGGCGGCCGCCGGGGCGACGCGCGGGCCCGCGGGCGGCTCGTCGCGCTTCATCAGGCGGCCGGCCTTGGTGACGCGCTCGAACAGGCTCGGCATGCGGCTCTTCGGCTTCGCGCCGCCTGACGCGCGGCCTCGGCCGGCTGCGGCGTGGCGCAGCCGGCGGCGGCGGCGGCACGGTCGTCGGACGGCGCGCGGCACGACGGCTCGACCGGGCGCGGCGGCACGAAGCCGGCCTTGCCGACGGCCGCCTGCTCGACCGCCTCGACCTGCGGCGGATCGGGCTCGAGCGCGAGCGGCAGCGCCGGCATGGCGGCGGGCGCCGGCGCCTGGGGCGCCGGCGCGGAGCGGTCTTGGCGGCGCCGTCGTCGCGCGCTGCGGTCGCTCACCAGGCTGATCACCGGCCGCGGCTCGCGCGCCTGGTCGAGATCGATGCCGGTCGCCACCACCGAGATGCGCATGCGTGCCGTCGAGCTTCTCGTCGAAGGTCGAGCCGAAGATGATGTTGGCGTCGGGATCGACCTCCTCGCGGATGCGGTTGGCCGCCTCGTCGACCTCGAACAGCGTCATGTCGAGGCCGCCGGTGATGTTGATGAGCACGCCGCGCGCGCCCTTCATCGACACGTCCTCGAGCAGCGGGTTGGAGATCGCCGCCTCGGCGGCGTCGATGGCGCGGCGGTCGCCCTCGGCCTCGCCGGTGCCCATCATCGCCTTGCCCATCTCGCTCATCACCGCGCGGATGTCGGCGAAGTCGAGATTGATCAGGCCCGGCATCACCATCAGGTCGGTGACGCCGCGCACGCCCGAAGCGAGCACGTCGTCCGCCATCTTGAAGGCGTCGGCGAAGGTGGTGCGCTCGTTCGCGACCCGGAACAGGTTCTGGTTCGGGATGATGATCAGCGTGTCGACGAATTTCTGCAGCTCCTGGATGCCGGCCTCGGCGAGCCGCATGCGGTGCGTGCCCTCGAAATGGAACGGCTTGGTGACGACGCCGACGGTGAGGATGCCGGCCTCGCGCGCGGCGCGGGCGATGACCGGCGCCGCGCCGGTGCCGGTGCCGCCGCCCATGCCGGCGGTGATGAACACCATGTTCGAGCCGTCGAGCGCGCGCATGATCTCCTCGAGCGCCTCTTCGGCGGCGATGCGGCCGATTTCGGGCCGCGAGCCGGCGCCGAGGCCGCGGGTGACGCCGACGCCCAGCTGGATGCGCCGCTCGGCGAGCGACTGCTTCATCGCCTGCGCGTCGGTGTTGCAGACGACGAACTCGCAGCCGATCGAGGCCGGAGCGGATCATGTTGTTGACCGCGTTGCCGCCGGCGCCGCCGACGCCGACGACGGTGATGCGCGGCCTCAGCTCGTGCTCTTCCTCCGGAATGCTCAGATTCAAGGTCATTGCTCTTCTCCGACCTGTTCTCATTGTTCGATACCCCTCCGTCCCGGCGGCGCGGGATGGCGGTCCTCGGACTCAGAAATACTCACGAATCCAGTGGCCGAACCGGCCGATGAGGCCGTCCGGCTCCTCCGTCAGCGCGCGACCGTGCCGCGGGATCTCCGCGCGTTCGGACAGGGCGAAATGAATGAGCCCGGCCGAGGTGGCGAAGGCCGGGCCGCCGGTCGCCTCGGCGAGCCCGGCGATGCGCAAGCGGCCGGCCGATGCGAATCTGCTTGTCGAGGATGAGCGCGGCCAGCTCGCGCGTGCCCGGAAGCTGGCAGGCGCCGCCGGTCAGCACGATGCGGCGGCCGACGATCTTGTCGAAGCCCGAGGCTTCGAGCCGGTCGCGCACCAGCTCGAAGGTCTCCTCGAGGCGCGGCGCGATGATGCCGACGAGCAGCGATTTCGGCACGTGGTTGGCCTGGCCGTCATCGTCCTCGCCGACCTGCGGCACCGAGATCATCTCGCGCTCGTCGGAGGCGAGGCGATGGCGCTGCCATAGAGCGTCTTCATGCGCTCGGCATGGGCGATCGGCGTCGACAGGCCGCGCGCGATGTCGTTGGTGACGTGGCCGCCGCCGACCGGGACGCTGTCGGTGAAGACGAGATTGCCGTCGAAGAACACGGCGATGGTGGTGGTGCCGCCGCCCATGTCGATGACGGTGACGCCGAGCTCGCTCTCGTCCTCGACGAGGCGGCGAGGCCCGCGGCATAGGGGCTGACGACGAGCGCCGCGATCTCGAGATGGCAGCGGCCGATGCAGCTCGCGAGGTTGCGCAGGCCGGCGGCCGCGGCGGTGACGATGTTCATGTTGACGGCGAGCTTCTGGCCGAACATGCCGCGCGGATCGCGGATGCCGCGGCTGCCGTCGATCGAGAAGCCGACCGGGACGGAATGGATCACGGTGCGGTCGGCCGGCTCCTTGAGCCGATAGCCGAGCTCGAGCACGCGGCGCATGTCGCCGTCGCTGATCTCGCGGCCGTTCAGGGCGATCTCGGCCTTGACCAGGCGCGAGGCGCCGAACCCGCCCGAGAGGTTGACCACCACCTCGGCGATCTGCTCGCCGGCCATCTGCTCGGCGGCATGGACGGCGGTCGAGGATCGAGTGGCTCGCCGCCTCGATATCGACGATGACGCCGTTGCGCACGCCGCGCGAGATCTGATGGCCGATGCCGACGATCGCGCGGCGCGTCGCCGTCGAGGCCGGGCGATGAAGCAGCACACCTTGGTGGTGCCGATATCGACGGCGGCGACGAGGCCGCCGCGCGGCGCGCAGCCTTCTTCATGTCGGCTTCCCTCGCTGGCTTGGCCTTCTTGTCGGGTCGGTCTTCGCGCGGCTCGGGCGGCAGGCGCACGACGAGCCGGTCGGGCAGGCGCAGATCGACCGCCACGATGTTGCGCTCGAGCAGCTGGTCGCTGCGGTCGAGCGCGGCGAGCCGGTGCCAGGCGCTCGCCGGGTCCTCCTCGGGCAGCGCCACGTCGATGCCGCTGTCGAGCCGCAGGTTCCAGCGCCGGCCGCCGACCCGCACCGCGGCCGCGACGTGGGGATGCGAGCGCCGGCTCGGTCGCCAGCATGTCGAGCAGCGCCGCCGCCGAGCCGCGGCGCATCGTCGCCGACCAGCACGATCGAGCGAGCCGAAGGCGTCGAGCCGGTCGGTCGGCACGATCTTGCCGTCGCGGTCGATCAGCACGAGCTTGCCGTGGCGCTGCCAGAACGCGAGCGGCTCGCCGCTCGACGAGACGGACGAAGATCGTGTCCGGCAGCTGGCGCTCGACCGCGGCCGTGCGCACCCAGGGCAGCGCTTCGAGCCGCGTCTTCGCCGCGCCGAGATCGACGGCGAGGATCGGCGTGCCGCGCGCGCACGCCGAGCGCGGCGAGGATCGCCTGGCGCGTCGTCGCGCTCGCGCCCGGCGACCGCGACGTTGGTCGACGGCGAAGCCGCCATGGGCGGCGACGGCCGCAAGCCGCGTGCCGAGGCTCGCCGCCACGGCTTCCAGTCTGCCGCTGCGCACGAACCAGCCGCCGCCGCCGCCGAGTCCCGCCACGATCGTCGCGACGCCGCCGGCGAGCAGCAGCCGCCGGCGCAGGCGGCGGCCGGGCCGCGGCCGTTGCGGCAGCTTGGGCTGGCGCGGCGCGCGGCTCAGGAATCGCATGCCGCGTTCTCCACCATCCAGCGCACCAGCTCGGCAAAGGAAATGCCGGCATGACGCGCGATCTCGGGCACGAGCGAGGTCGGCGTCATGCCGGGCTGGGTGTTGATCTCGAGCAGCACCATGCGGCCGGGCTCGCCGCCGGTGTCGTCGTAGCGCAGATCGGCGCGGCTGACGCCGCGGCAGCCGAGCGCGCGATGCGCCGCGAGCGCGATCTCGAGCGCCGCCGCATAGGCGCGGCGAATGGATCGGCGCCGGCATCGATATGGACCGAGCCGCCCGGCGCGTATTTCGCGGCGTAGTCGTAGAACGCGCCTCGGCCGGGCGGATCTCGAGCACGCCGAGCGCGCGCTCGCCCATCACCGCCACGGTGATCTCGCGGCCGGGCACATAGCGCTCGACCATCACCCGGTCGCCGAATGCCCAGCGCGCGACCTCCGCGACCCAGGCATTGTCGCCCGCGGCGCACGATGTCGCACGCCGACGCTCGAGCCTTCGTTGATCGGCTTGACGACGAAGGGCCGCGGCAGCGGATCGCCGGCCCCGAGCGCGGCGCGGTCGAGCACCACGCTTTCGGCAAGCGGCAGGCCGGCGGCGGCGAACAACCGCTTCGCCAGCGGCTTGTCCATCGCCATCGCCGAGGCGAGCACGCCCGAATGGGTGTAGGGAATGTGCAGCAGCTCGAGCACGCCCTGGATCGTGCCGTCCTCGCCGCCGCGGCCGTGGAGCGCGTTGAAGACGACATCGGGCGGCGGCGTCAGCGCGGCGACGAGCGCCGGCAGGTCGCGCGTCACGTCGACGCGCTTACCTCGTAGCCGATCCGGGCGAGCGCGCGCGCGCATTCCGTCCCGCTGACCAGCGAAACCTCGCGCTCGGCCGACCAGCCGCCCATCAGCACGGCGACGCGCGTCATGGCGCCGGCTCCAGCGTCGCCGATGCGGCGGATTTCCCATTCGAGCGTGATGCCGCTCTGCTCGCGCACGCGCCGCCGCACCTCCTCGCCCAGCGCCTCGATCTCGGCGGCGGTGGCGGTGCCGGTATTGATGAGGAAATTGGCGTGCTGCTCCGATACCATGGCGCCGCCGCGGCGCAGCCCGCGGCAGCCGGCCGCGTCGATCAGCTCCCACGCCTTGTGCCCAGGCGGATTGGCGAAGGTCGAGCCGCCGGTGCGCGCGCGGATCGGCTGTGTCGCCGCGCGTGCGGCCTGGATCTCGGCCATGCGCCGGCCGATCGCATCGCGGTCGCCGGGCTCGCCGGCAAAGCGCGCCGCGATGAAAATCCAATCCTCGGGCACGCCGCAATGGCGATAGGCCAGGCCCAGCTCGGGCGGCGTCAGAACACGACGCGTGCCGTCGGGGTCGAGCGCCTCGGCTGTGGACGAGCACGTCCTTGAACTCGCGCCCATAGGCGCCGGCATTCATGCGCAGGCCGCCGCCGATCGTGCCGGGAATGCCGCACAGGAATTCGAGCCCGGCGATGCCGGCCATGCCGCAGGCGAGAGCGACATTGAGATCGAGCGCGCCGGCGCCGGCCTCGACCGCGCTGCCGTCAGTGCGGATGTCGACGAAGCCGCGGCCGAGCCGCACCACCACGCCGGCGATGCCGCCGTCGCGCACGAGCAGGTTCGAGGCGACGCCGATCACCGTCACCGGCACGTCGGCGGGCTTTGCCGCGAGGAAGGCCATCAGATCCTCGACATCGGCCGGGCGGAACATGACCTCGGCCGGGCCGCCGACGCGGAACCAGGTGATGGGCGCCAGCGGCGCGTTCTCGGTGAGCCGCCCGCGCACGCGCGGCAGGCGTTCGATCAATCGCGTGCGCTGTATCGCCGCCGCCATCATGCACGCGCTCCGCGCCGTGCCGGGCGCAGCGCCTCGAGCTCGGCCGGCAGCGCATTCGCCCATTGCGTGATCGAGCCGGCGCCGAGGCAGACGACGAAATCGCCCGGCTGCGCCAGGTCGGCGACGAGCGGCGCGAGCTGCGCGGGAGCGGGCAGCGCCAGCGCGTTGCGATGGCCGCGCGCCTGCAGGCCCGCGACCAGCGCGTCGCGGTCGACGCCCTCGATCGGCGCCTCGCCGGCGGGATAGATGTCGGCCACCAGCACGGTGTCGGCGTCGTTGAAGCAGGTGCAGAACTCGGCGAAGAGATTGGCGAGGCGGGTATAGCGGTGCGGCTGCACCACGGCGATGACGTTGCCCTGGGTGGCGCCGCGCGCCGCGCGCAGCACGGCCGCGATCTCGACCGGATGGTGGCCGTAATCGTCGATCACGGTGACGCCGTTCCACACGCCGGTCTTGGTGAAGCGCCGCTTCACGCCCTTGAAGCCCGCGAGCGCCGCGCGCACCGTCTCGTCGGCCAGCCCCATCTCGTCGGCGACGGCGATGGCGGCGAGCGAGTTCTGCACGTTGTGCCGGCCGAACATCGGCAGGAGCAGCCCCGCGATCGTGCGGCGGTGTCGCGCGCGGCGGTCGGCGACGATCGCGTCGTAGCGCGCGCCGTCGCGGCCCATCTCGACATTGACGGCGCGGATGTCGGCCTGCGGCGTCAGGCCGTAGGTGACGATGCGCCGCTCCGACAGGCGCGGGATCATGCCCTGCACCACCGGATGGTCGATGCAGAGCGCGGCGAAGCCATAGAACGGGATGTTGGCGACGAAGCTCTCGAACGCCTGCTGCAGCGCCTCGAAGTTGCCGTAGAAATCGAGATGCTCGGGATCGATGTTGGTGACGACGGCGATGGTCGCCGGCAGCTTGACGAAGGTGCCGTCGCTCTCGTCCGCCTCGACCACCATCCAGTCGCCGCTGCCGAGCCGCGCGTTGGTGCCATAGGCGTTGATGATGCCGCCATTGATGACGGTGGGGTCGAGCTTCGCCGTGTCGAGCAGCGCGCCGACGAGCGAGGTGGTGGTGGTCTTGCCGTGCGTGCCGGCGACCGCGATCGACCATTTGAGGCGCATCAGCTCGCCCAGCATCTCGGCGCGGCGCACCACCGGCATGAGCCGCGCGCGGGCGGCGACGATCTCGGGATTGTCCGGCTTCACCGCCGAGGACACGACGACGACCTGCGCCTCGCCCAGATTCTCGGCGCGATGGCCGATCGCGACGGGGATGCCGAGCGCTTGCAGGCGGCGGACATTGGCGCCGTCGGCGATGTCGCTGCCCTGCACCGCATAGCCGAGATTGTGCAGGATCTCGGCGATGCCGCTCATGCCGATGCCGCCGATGCCGACGAAATGGATGGTGCCGATGTCGAGCGGCAGCGCCCTCATGCGGCGTCCTCCTGCGCGGCCCGGCGCCGCGCCGTTGCCGCCGGCCGCCGCCACGACGAGATCGGCGAGCCGCTGCGGCGGCGTCGGGCCGGCCGAGCCGGTGCGCCGCCGCCGCCGCCGCGCACGAGCGCGCTCGGGCGCGGCGAGGAGCGCCGCGATGCGCGCGGCGAGCGCGTCGGGCGTGAATGCGCTCTCGGCCATCACCCAGGCGGCGCCGGCTGCTGCGAGCGTGCGCGGCGTTGGCGGTCTGGTGATCGTCGGCGGCGTAGCGATAGGGCACCAGGATCGCCGGGCGGCCCGACCGTCGTCGAGCTCGGCGACGGTCGAGGCGCCGGCGCGCGCGATCACGAGCTGCGCGCGCGGCAAGCCGCGCCGGCACGTCGTCGAAGAACGCCGCGGTCTCGGCCGCGATGCCGCTGTCCGTGATAGCGCGCCGCGAGCTGCGGCCAGATCCTCGGGCCGCGCCTGCTGCATGACGGCGAGGCGGCGGCGCAGCGCCGGGTCGAGCCGCGCGAGCGCCGCCGGCACGACCGCGCTCAGGATGCGCGCGCCCTGGCTGCCGCCGATGACGAGCAGCGCGATCGGGCCGTCGCCGGGCGCGGCATAGGGCGCGGCGCGCAACGCCGCGACCGCCGGGCGCACCGGGTTGCCGGTCTCGACGACGCGCGCGCGCTGGCCGGCGCGCAGCGCGCCGACCGCGGCGAACGAGGTGGCGATGGTGCCGACGCGCGGCGCCAGCAGGCGGTTGGCGCGGCCCAGGATGGCGTTCTGCTCGTGGATCAGCGTCGGCAGTCCGCGGCGCGTCGCCGCCAGCATGGTCGGCACCGAGGGATAGCCGCCGAAGCCGACCGCCGCCGCCGGCGCGAGCGCGCGCAGCAGGCGCGCCGGCCTCGAGCGTGCCGAGCGCCATCTCGGCGAGCGCCGTCACCTTGCCGACGAGGCCGCCGTCGACGCGGCCGGCGCGGATGCGATGGAGCGCGACGCCCGGCAGCCGGTCGCCGAAGGCCTGGCCGCGCCGGTCGGTGACGAGCGCGACGGGGAAGCCGCGGCGCAGCAGCTCGCCGCGCCAGCGCCTCGGCCGGGAACATGTGGCCGCCGGTGCCGCCGGCGGCGAGGACGATCGGCCGCGCGCTCATTCGCCGCCCCCGCCATAGCGCCGCCGCGTCAGCGCCAGCGCCATGCCCATGCCGAGGCCCGAGCGCCAGCATCGACGAGCCGCCATAGGAGATGAACGGCAGCGTCATGCCCTTGGTCGGCATGAGGTGCAGCGCCGACGCCATGTTGATGATCGCCTGCAGCCGAACTGCGACGAGAAGCCCGGTCGCCGCCAGCACGACGAACAGATTGCCCTCCTGCATCAGCCGCGAGAAGCCGCGCAGCACGATGAAGGCGAAGACCGCGACGATGACGAGGCAGACGACGAGGCCGAGCTCCTCGCCGGCGACGGCGAAGACGAAATCGGCGTGCGCGTCGGGCAGGTATTCCTTGACCGTGCCCTCGCCCGGGCCGCGGCCCCAAACGCCGCCATTGCTGAAGGCTTCCATCGAGCGGTCGACCTGGTAGCTGTCGCCGCTCGCGGGATCGAGGAAGCGGTCGATGCGGCTCGCCACATGCGGCAGCGTGAGATAGGCGCCGACCAGCCCGCCGGCGCCGGCGAACAGTCCCGCCGCCACCCAGTAGAGCCGCAAGCCGGCGAGGAAGAACTGCGCGAACCACACCGCGGAGACCACCGCCGCCATGCCGAGATCGGGCTGCTGGATCAGCAGCCCGACCACCAGCACATAGAGCGCCATCGCGATCCAGTGGCCGGGAAAGCCGGGATTGAGGCGGTATTGCGCGAACAGCCAGGCGGCGACGACGGCGAAGGTCGGCTTGATGAACTCCGACGGCTGCAGCGACAGGCCCGGCAGCTCGATCCAGCGCCGCGCGCCCTTGATCTCGACGCCGCCGATGAAGGTGTAGCGACCAGCAGCACGAGCGAGACGACGAAGCCGACCAGCGCGATGCGGCGGATGCCGCGCGGGCTCTGCAGCGACACCACGAACATCATCGCGAGCGCCAGCGGCAGCACCGCGAAATAGCGCTTCACGAAATGCAGGCTGTCGGCGCCGATGCGGACGGCGACGGCCGGGCTCGCCGCCATCACCATGAGCGAGCCGAAGCCGATCAGCACGAAGATCGCCACCAGCGTCCAGCGGTCGACCGTCCACCACCATTGCGCCACCACGCTCTGATCGGTGCGGGCGAAGTTCATGCGCGCGCTCCCGGCAAGCGCCTCGACCAGGCGGCGGAAGCGACGCGCCGCGCGCCTCGAAATCGGCGAACTGGTCGAACGAGGCGCAGGCCGGCGACAGCAGCACGGTGGCGCCGCGCATGCCCGTGCGCCGCGTCATGCGCCGCCGCGACCGCCGCTTCGAGCGTGCCGCACGAGCGCGCAGGCGCACGCGTCCCTCGAGCGTCGCGGCGAAAGCCGGCGCCGCCTCGCCGATCAGGAAGGCGCGGCGGATGCGCGGGAAGAACGGCGCGAGCGCGGCGATCCCGCCCTCCTTGGCGCGGCCGCCCGCGATCCAGAGAATGTCGTCGTAGCAGGCGAGCGCGTTGGCCGCCGCGTCGGCGTTGGTCGCCTTCGAATCGTTGACGTAGCGCACGCCGTCGATGACCGCGATCGGCTCCTGCCGATGGGCGAGGCCGGGGAAGCTGCTCGATCCCGGCCGCTGCCGCCGCCGCGTCGAGCCCGAGGCAGCGCGCCGCGGCATAGGCGGCGGCGGCGTTCTGCCAATTGTGCCGCCCGGGCAGGCGCTCGACGCGGCGCAGATCGAGCACCGCGCGCGCGGCGCCGTCGCGTGTCGTCGATCAGCATGCCGTCGGCGACGTGACGCACGGCCGCCCGCGTCGCAGCGCGGCGCGCGGCGCGCGCGGAGATCGGCACCACGCGCGCCCCGTCGGCGGCGAGGCGGCGCGCGATGCGCGCGGCAGATCTCGTCGTCGATGCCGACGACCGCGCATTGGTCCGCTCGGCCTGGCGCGCGAAGATGCGCTCCTTGGCGGCGATATAGCCGTCCATGCCGCCATGGCGGTCGAGATGGTCGGGCGTGATGTTGAGCAGCACGGCGACGTCGAAGGCGAGGCCTCGGCGTCGAGCTCGAGCTGATAGGAGCTCATCTCGAGCACATAGATCCCGTCGGCGCCGAGCGCGTCGAGCAGCAGCGCCGGCACGCCGATATTGCCGCCGACGCGACGCGGCGGCCGGCGGCGGCGAGGATATGGGCGATCAGCGCCGTGGTGGTCGATTTGCCGTTGGTGCCGGTGATGCCGACATAGCGCGCGGCGCGGCAGCTGCGCGCCAGGAGCTCGATGTCGCCGATGATCTCGATGCCGGCGGCGCGGGCGCGGGCGGCGACCGGGTGCGGCGCGGGAAGGCGTGCGGGATGCCCGGCGACAGCACCAGCGCGCGCACGCCGTCGAGATCGGCGGTGGCGAGATCGCACGAGCGGAATGCCCGCCGCCGCCGCCGCCGCGCGCGCGCGGTGCGGCGTCGTCCCAGGCCATGACGCGGGCGCCGCCCGCGGGCGAGCGCCTGCGCCGCGGCGAGGCCCGAGCGGCGCGAGGCCCAGGACGGCGACGCGGGCGTTGCGGAAGCATGTGACCTCGATCATCGCCGCCTCACCGCAGCTTCAGGGTCGACAGCCCGGCGATCGCGAGGATCGAGGCGATGATCCAGAAGCGGATGACGATGGTCGGCTCCTGCCAGCCCTTCTTCTCGAAATGGTGGTGCAGCGGCGCCATGCGGAAGACGCGCTTGCCGGTCAGCTTGAAGCTCGCCACCTGGACGATGACCGAGACGGTCTCGAGCACGAACAGCCCGCCGATGATGGCGAGCACCAGCTCGTGCTTGGTGATGACGCTGACGACGCCGAGCGCGCCGCCGATCGCGAGCGATCCGGTGTCGCCCATGAACACCATCGCCGGCGGCGCGTTGAACCACAGGAACCCCAGCGCCGAGCCCACCATCGCGGCGCAGAACACCGTCAGCTCGCCGGTGCCGGCGACGTGGTTGAGCTGCAGATAATTGGCGAAGACCAGATTGCCGACGAGATAGGCGATGAGCGCGAAGCAGCCCGCCGCGATCATCGCCGGCACGATCGCCAGCCCGTCGAGCCCGTCGGTCAGGTTGACCGCGTTCGACGCGCCGGTCATGACGAAGACCGCGAACGGCACGAACCGCCCCAGCCGAGATTGATCAGCACGCTCTTGAAGAACGGCACCGCCAGCGAGGTGCGCGAGCGGGCCGCGGGTGAGGAAGATGACGGCGATCGCGCCGATCGCCGCGATGACGATCTCGGCCAGGAACTTGGTCCGGCTCGACAGCCCGCGCGAGGAGCGCCGCGTGAGCTTCTGGTAGTCGTCGAAGAAGCCGACCGCGCCGAAGCCCACGGTCACGAACAGCGTCACCCAGATATAGCCGTTGGTGAGGTCGGCCCACAGCAGGGTCGAGACCGCGAGCGCCATCAGGATGAGGAACCCGCCCATCGTGGGCGTGCCCTTCTTGGTCTGGAGATGGCTCTCGGGTCCGTCGAGGCGGATCGGCTGGCCCTCGCGCTGCTTCGCCTTGAGCCAGGCGATGATGCCGGGCCCCAGCGCGAAGCTGAGGAAGAGCGAGGTCACCACCGCGCCGCCCGAGCGGAAGGTGATGTAGCGGAACAGGTTGAACGGCTCGAACCGGTCGGCCAGCGGGGAGAGCAGGTGAAACAGCATGCGGCGCTAGCCCTTGACCGCGACCGCGGCTGGCGCCGCTCGTGAGCCGCGCGACGATCTCGCGCATGCGCGTGCCGTACGAGCCCTTGACCGTGACGACGTCGCCGGCGCCGAGGCGCTCGGGCAGAAGCTCGGCCATCTCGGCGGCGGTCGCGCGATGGGCGCCGCGGCGCCGCTTCGGCAGCGCGTCGTGCAGCGCGCGCATGCCGCGCCGACGGTGAAGACGAGATCGACGCCGGGCATCGAGCAGCGGTTGCGCCAGCTCGGCGTGAAGCCGCGATGCGTCCGCCCCGAGCTCGAGCATGTCGCCCAGCACCGCGATGCGCCGCCCGCCCTTGCCCGGCGCGTTGGCGCCGAGCACGGCGATGGCGGCGCGCATCGCCGCGGGGCTCGCGTTGTAGCTCTCGTCGATGAGTTCGGCGGTGCCGCCGGCGAATCTGGATCTTGTGGCGCCGGCCGCGGCCCTCCATCGGCTCGATCGTGCCGAGCGCCGCCGCGGCCGCGCCGACATCGCCGCCTGCGGCCTTCACCGCCGCCAGCACCGCGAGGCTGTTCATCACCCAATGGCGGCCGGGAATCGCGACGCAGTAATCGACGATCTCGCCCATCACCGACGCCGTCACCGCGCTCGCCGTCGCGTAGAGGTGGCAGTCGATCAGGCGCACCGCGCAATCGGCATGCGCGCCGAAGCCCAAGATGCGCACGATGCCCGCGCGCCTGCGGCCGCCGCGGCGAGGCGCGCGAAATGCGGGATTGTCGCGATTGAGGATGGCGGCGCCGCGCGCGTTCATGCCGTTGAAGATTTCGGCCTTGGCGTCGGCGATCGCCTCGACCGAGGCGAAGAAGCCGAGATGCGCCGGCTCGACCGTGGTGATCACCGCGATGTCGGGGCGCACCAGCCGCGACAGGGCGTCGATCTCGCCGGGGTGGTTCATGCCCAATCTCGAACACGCCGAACGCGGTTTCGCGCGGCATGCGCGCGAGCGACAGCGGCACGCCCCACTGGTTGTTGAGGCTGCCGGCCGAGGCGGCGGTGCGGCCCTGGCGCTCGAAGGCGCGGCGCAGCGCCTCCTTGGTGCCGGTCTTGCCGACGCTGCCGGTGACGGCGACGATGACGGCCGCGGTGCGCTCGCGCGCGGCGCGGCCGAGCGCTTCGAGCGCCGCCTGCGTGTCCGCGACCATGAGCGAGCGGCGCATCGGTCGCGAAACGCCCATGGGCCTGCGGCTCACCACGCGCGGCGGCGGCGCCCTTGGCGAGCGCGTCGGCGACGAATTCGTGGCCGTCGAGACGCGGGCCGGTCAGCGCGACGAACAGATCGCCCGGCGCAAGCGTGCGGCTGTCGATCGAGACGCCCTGCGCGCTCCACGCGCGCGTGCTGCGGCCGCCGGTCGCGGCATCGGCCTCGGCCGATGTCCAGAGCGGGTTCATCGCCGGCACCGCGACCGCCGCCGCGCGCCGCCGTCGCGGCATCGCTGAACGGCAGCACCTCGCTGCCGACGATCTGGCCGCTCTCGTGGCCCTTGCCGGCGAGCAGCAGCACGTCGCCCGGCGCGAGCAGCGCCAGCGCCGCGCGCGATGGCGGCGCCGCGGTCGCCGATCTCGCGCGCCTTGGGGCAGGCGGCAAGGATGGCGCGGCGGATGGCGGCGCGGTCCTCGCTGCGCGGATTGTCGTCGGTGACGATGACGATATCGGCGTCGCGTTCGGCGATGGCGCCCATCATCGGGCGCTTGCCGGGATCGCGGTCGCCGCCGCAGCCGAAGACGACGACGAGCCGGCCGCGGCAATGCGGCCGCAACGCCGCGCAGCGCGGTCTCGAGCGCGTCGGGCGTATGCGCGTAATCGACGATCACCGGCGCGCCATTGCCGGCGCGAGGCGACATGCTCCATCCGTCCCGGCACGCCGGCGAGACCGGCGAGCGCGTCGAGCGCCGCGTCGACCGGCGCTCCGGTAGCGACGGCCAACCCCAACGCCGCGAGCGCGTTGCTCGCCTGGAACGCGCCCATCAGAGGCAGCTCCAGCGCCCGCCGCTCGGCCGAACGCCGTCGATCGTGATCGCCTGGCCGGTCGCGGTGGGCCGCGCCGCGATGAGGCGCAGTTCGGCCGGTGCTTCCGTCGCCGAAGCCGATGACGCGCTGCCCCCGTGCGCGGCAGAGCGCCGCAAGTCGCCGGCCCTCGGCCGCGTCGAGATTGAGCACGGCGGTGCCGTCGCGCGGCAGAAGCTCGGCGAAGAGCCGCGCCTTCGCCGCGAAATACGCGGCCATGTCGGCGTGATAGTCGAGATGGTCGCGCGTCAGGTTGGTGAAGGCCGCCGCCGCGAGCGCGAGCCCGTCGAGGCGGTACTGGTCGAGGCCGTGGCTCGACGCCTCGAGCGCGACGTGATCGATGCCGGACCGCGCAAGCTCCTGCAAGGCGCGGTGGAGCGCCACCGGATCGGGGGTGGTCAGGCTGCCGGGCCGGGCGAAATCGGGGCCGATGATGCCGAGCGTGCCGAGACTCGCCGCGCTGCCACCCGTGACGCTGCCAGATCTGGCGGGTGAAATCGGCGACCGAGGTCTTGCCGTTGGTGCCGGTGACGGCGACGACGGTGCCAGGCTGCGGGCGCGTGGAAGCGCGCCGCCATGAGCGCGAGGCGGCGGCGCGGATTGGCGTCCTCGATCACCCGCACCGGCGGATGCCGCGCGGCCAGCGCGGCGAAGGGGGCGGCATCGGCGACCAGCACGGCGGCCGCGCCTTTTGCCACGGCCTCGTCGATGAAGCGGCTGCCGTCGGTGCGCGTGCCGGGCAGGGCGGCGAAGAGAAAGCCCGGCTCGACCGCACGCGAATCCGCGGCGAGGCCGGCGATTTCCGGATCTCTGCTCCGATAGGGGCAGACGAAGGTGCCGTTGCCGTCCATGAGCTCAGTTAGCCGCAAGTTTCCGCCCCTGCGGCAGAGGCAAGTCGACCATCAGAGAACGGCGAATTTCAGGCGAATCTTCGTCGACCGGTTGGATTCCCACGATCGAGGCCATGCGCTCGATGGTGTCCTTGACCGCCGGCGCGGCGACCCAGCCGCCGGTGGCGAAGCCGTAGCGTCTGCTTGTCGCCGTGCGGCTCGTCGATGCTGATCAGGACGAGATAGCGCGGGTCGTTGACCGGAAAGACGCCGACGAACGACGACAACAGCGCGTGCCGGGCATAATGCTTGCCGGCGACCTTCTCGGCCGTGCCGGTCTTGCCGCCGACGAGATAGCCCGGGCCTTGGCGAGCTTGCCGGTGCCGTGCTCGACGACGAGCCGCAGCAGCTTGCGCATCTCGATCGAGGTTTCGCGCGCGATCACGCGCTTGCCCGGAACCGGCTCGCCGTCGGGACGCTTCAGCAGGGTCGCGGGATGCATCACGCCGCCATCGACGACGGCGCTGACCCCGGTCGCGAGCTGCAGACGGGCTCACCGAAATGCCGTGGCCGAAGCCGATTGTCATGGTGTTGACCGGGCGCCACACCGCCGGGACCAGCGGCGTCGCGATCTCGTTGAGCTCGAACTCGGGGCGCCGTCAGCAGGCCGAAGCGGCGCGAGATAGTCGCGCTGGCGGTCGGTCGCCGGCGTCGAGCGCCATCTTCGCCGCGCCGATATTCGAGGAATACATGAAGATCTCGGGCACGCTGAGCCAGCGCCGCTGGGCGTGGTCGTCATGGATGGTGAAGCGGCCGATATGGATCGGGTTGGTCGCGTCGTAGCCGCCTTCCATCGTCGTCGAGTGCGAATCGAGCGCCATGGCGATGGTGAAGATCTTCAACACCGATCCCATCTCGTAATCGCCGAGCGTGGCGCGGTCGAACAGCGTCTCGGGCGTCGCCGCGTCGGGCTGGTTGGGATCGAAATCGGGCAGCGACGTCATGCGCCAACACCTCGCCGGTGTTTACGTCCATGATGATGCCCATGCCGCCGATGGCGTTGAATTCGGTGACCGCCTTCTCCGTCTCCTCGCGCAGGATGTATTGCAGCCGCGCAGTCGATCGACGAGTTGCATCGGCGCGCCGCCGCGGCGCAGCCGCTGGTCGAGGCCGCGCTCGATGCCGGCGAGCCCCTTGCTGTCGGTGTCGGTATAGCCGACGACGTGGGCGAGCGAGGTTGCCCTTGGGATAGACGCGCTTGCCCTCGGCTCTCGGAATTGCAGCCCGGGTATGCCGAGACGGTTGACCGCGCCTCCTCGCGCGGCGTCAGTTGGCGCTTGATCCAGATGAAGCCCTTGCCGGAGGCGAGCTTGGCGTCGAGCTCGGACTCGTCGAGGTCGGGCAGCACGCGGTGGAGCTGTCGCGCCGCGTCCTTGGGGTCGAGAATCTGCTTGGGATCGGCGAACAGCGACGGCGTCTCGAGCGTCGTGGCCAGCAGCACGCCGTTGCGGTCGACGATGTCGGCGCGGTAGCGCGCCGGGCGCGGTCGTGAGGTCGCGGTGCGCCAGCGCGAGTCGCCGCTGCCGAACACCGCGACGTCGACCAGGCGCAGGCCGATCGACGGCGAAGGCGAGGCAGAACAGCGCGGCGGTGATGAGGAGCCGCGTATGGCTGGTGTCGAGCGATTGCCGTGCCGGCCCTTCGAGCGGGGCCGGGCCGCACGGGTCGGGCTTGTAGTGCCGCGGGCGGCAGGGATTTTCTTCGCGGGGCGGCACGGGATTCATCATTCGGCACCGATCTCGTATTGGGCGAGCTTCGCACCGCTTTTGCTCTCGGGGCGGGGCAGCGGCGGCGCGGTCTGGCGGCGGCAGCGCCGGCGCGGGCGGCGCGCGGATCGCGCAGCGGAATGGCCTCGATGCTGCCAAGCTGCGCCGTCTCGATCGGCACCAGATCGAGATAGCGCTTGCTGAGCTCGCTCAGGCGCGCCGGCTGGGTGAGGAAGCTCCATTCGGCCTTGAGCACGCGGATCGCCTCGCGGCTGTCGACGATCTGCCGGTCGACGCGCGCGAGCTGCGTCTCCTGCTGCATCACTTCGTATTTGACCTGGAACATGGCATAGCCGACGACGATGACGGCGAGGCCCAGAACGCGGTGCTCGGGCGGATCATGGCGCCGCCTCCCAGGCCGGAGCGGCGGTGCGCTCGGCGGCGCGCAGCCGGGCCGAGCGGGCGCGCGGATTGCGGGCGATCTCGGCGGCGCTCGGCGACGATCGGCTTGCGGGACAGCAGGCGGAAGCTCGGCGGCCGGCGTGCGCGCCACGGGCAGATGGCGCGATCCGCGCGGGCGCGGCGCTGCTGCGCAGCGCGCAGGAAATCTCTTGACGCGGCGGTCCTCGAGCGAATGGAACGACACGACGGCGAGCCGTGCCGCCCGGAACCAGCAGCCGCTCCGCGGCGGCGAGCCCGCGCTCCAGTTCGCCGAGCTCGTCATTGACGGCGATGCGCAGCGCCTGGAACGTCCGCGTCGCCGGGTCGATGCCGCTCGCCCGGCGGCAGCGGCGTCGCGCACGATCCGGGCGAGCGGCGCGGTGCCGGGTGATCGGCGCCATCGGCGCGGGCGCGGACGATGGCGCGGGCGACGCGGCGGGCGAAGCGCTCCTCGCCATAGGCATGGATGAGGTCGGCGAGCTCCGCCTCGGACAGCGCGTTGACGAGATCGGCGGCGCTCGTGCCGGCTTGCTCCATGCGCATGTCGAGCGGCCCGTCGGCTGCGGAACGAAAAGCCGCGCTCGGGCATCGTCGAGCTGCTCCGACGAGACGCCGAGATCGAGCGCCACGCCGTTGAGCGCGGCGATGCCGAGCGGCGGCAGCAGCCGCTCCATCTCGCCGAAGCGACCCGCCGACGACCACCAGCCGTGCCGGCATAGCGCAAGGCGAGGTCGCGGGCGCGCCGCACCGCCGCGGGATCGCGGTCGATCGCCACGACGCGGCAGCGCGCCGCCTCGAGCAGCGCCCGGCTGTAGCCGCCGAAGCCGAACGTGCCGTCGAGGTAGAGCGCGTCGTCGCGCGGCGCGAGCGCGCCGATCGCCGCTTCGAGCAGGACCGGGAACATGGGCCGCGCTCATCGGACAGCCGCCGTTCGGGCGCGGCGGCAGGGTCACGCCGCGGGCCCGGCTGCGGCGCTCCTGCTGGTGGCGCTCGAAGCGCTCGGGCTCCCAAATCTGAAAGGTGCTGCCGTGGCCGACGAAGGCGGCGCCGCCCTCGATCACGATGCCGGCGTGCTCGCACAGCTCGGGCGGCAGCATGATGCGGCCCTCGCCGTCGAAAGGGAGCTGCTGCATGTCGGCGAAGATCGCCGAAATCGCCTCGCGCTCTTCGGAGAACTCGGCCAGGCTTTCCGACCCGGGCCGTCAGTTCCTCGATGCGGTCGATGCCGCTGCCTTCGAGCGCGCCGAAGTTGATGGCCGGATAGACGACGACGCCGGCAAAGCCCTGGCCCGCGAGCGCAGCCCGGAACGGCGCAGGAACAGATACCCGCCCCTTGCGGTCGACCTTGTTGACGAATGTCGAGAGGAACAGCGCCACCCCGGCCCCCGACCCTTCGCCCATCGTTGCAGGACGGGCCACCGCGCGCGTCGCGCCCGCCCAGCCCGGCACGCACCGGCCGACCTTATGGGACGGCATGGGATATCATGGGATAGCATGGTTGTCAATTGAAAGAGATAATAAATCTTGGGGTTAGCCCAGATTTTCTCAGACACCAATGCTTTGGCTGACGGAGCAAATTTCAGCCCAAAAAGGGGCGAGTACTGGGATTACCCATGAATTCCCACGCCGGTTCAAGTTCCCTTTCTGTTCTCACGAACGCCAGACGGCCTGTAAGCCGGGTTCTGTCCCCGCCTTGCGACGGGGGATGGCCATTCATCTGGGACGCCCGTCGCCGAGCGCCTCGCGCGACCGACCCGGACGGCGGCGCGGAAGCCCGCCCGGCCCGGCAGCCGCGATGGCCGACGAGCCTGCCGTCCCTACTTGGTCTTGCTCCCGGTGGGGTTTGCCCTGCCGCCGCCGTTGCCGGCGGCGCGGTGCGCTCTTACCGCACCATTTCACCCTTGCCGCCCCTCGGGCGCCCGACGGCGTGAGGGGGTTGGCGGTATGTTTCTGTGGCACTTTCCCTAGGGTCGCCCCCGCCGGGCGTTACCCGGCACCGTGCTTCCATGGAGCCCGGACTTTCCTCCCCTCGCCGTGCGGGCGAAAGGCGGCCATCCGGCCGTCTGGCAGGTGCGACTATAGTGCGACGGAGGGTGGTGGCGTCAAATTTCACCGCATGAAGCGGCAACAGCGGCGATGCGGGCGCGCGTCTCGTCATCGGCGGCGCCGTCGCAGCGCGACGGCCGGAAATGGCGCTGGAAGGCGGTAACGACCAGTGCCGTCTCCGCGTCGAGCCGGCCGCTGTCCGGCACAGCATAGCCGATGGCAGCGAGCAGGCGCTGCAATTCGGCGATCGTGGCCGGCGCCGCTGCTGCCGTCGCCGGGAAAATTCCGATCCCGGCGCGGGCGAGCCGGGGCCAGTCGAACAACTCGCCCGGATCCTGCTTGCGCCGCGGCGCCACGTCCGAATGGCCCAGCACATGGCGCGGCGGGATCGGGTGGCGGGCGAGAAGGTCGCGGCACAGGGCTTCGAGCGCCGCCATCTGCGGCTCGGGAAATGGCCGATAACCCCATTCGTGACCGGGATTGACCAGCTCGATGCCGATCGATGCGCCATTGACGTCGTTGCGTCCGCGCCAGGACGAAATGCCGGCGTGCCAGGCGCGATGCTCTTCGGCCACCAGCCGCCAGACCGTACCGTCCTCGTCAACGAGGTAATGCGCGCTCACGCTTGCTTCTGGCGCGCACAGCCGCTCGAGCGCCGCGGCCGCCGTTTTCATGCCGGTATAGTGCAGCACGAGCATGTCGATGCCGCCGGCGCGGGGTTCGAAATTGGGCGAAGGGCGCTCGCGGATCAGCATCGGGGACGCATTCTGCCGGCGCGCGGCGTCACAGTGAAGCACGGTCTCGGCGCGATCAGAACGCGAACCGGACGATGAGGAAGAGCACGCAGCCGACGCAGGCGCCCACCAGCGTGCCGTTCATACGGATATATTGCAGGTCATTGCCGAGCGCGAGTTCGAGCCGCGCGGCGACGGTGGCGGCATCCCAGCTGCGCACCACTTCGGCAATGAGCGCGGCGATCTGGCCGCGCCACGGCACGACCGCCAGCGCGATATGTTCGAGACCGGCGTGAAGGCGCTGCTGCATCGCTTCATCGGCGGCCAAGGCGCGGCCGAGCGAGGCGAGGCCGGTCTCCAACGCCGCGCGCGTACGCGATTCCGGCGCGGCAAGGTCTGCGATTACGATGCCGCGCAGCCGGTCCCAGCTCGCTGCCAGCCACGCCTGAACCTCCTTCTGTTCGAGCAGGTGTGCCTTCATCGCAGCGACGCGCTGGCGCCATTGCGGCGACTCGACGAGGTCATGCGCCAGGCGCTCGACACCGCTGCGGAACGATCGGCGCGCCTCGCTGTCGGGTCGGCGCAGTTCCGTCAGCACGTCCTCGATGCCGGCAACGAGCGTCGCCGCGATGCGGCGGTCGATGGTGCGCGGGACCCACCAGCGGCTGCGCTCGGCCACCATCGCATAGATCCGGTCGGCGTTCGCCGCGAGCGCCGCGTGCGCCGCCTCGAGCGCGCGCTCGAACAAGGCGTCGTAGGCGCCGCTGCGGGTGACGAGCGCAAGGAGGTGGCCGAGGGCAGGGGCCAGCTCCGCTTCGCCGAGCTGCGCCTGGAGCGAGCGGGCGAAAAACTCGCGCAGCGCGCGGTCCTCGAGCGAGCGGATCACCGGCGGCAGCGCGGCGGCAAGCCAGGCGGCGACGGATCGGGCGTTGTCCGGCACGGCGAGAAACGAAGCGGCGCGACCCACCGGCGCCAGCGCCGCCAGCTTTGCCGCAAGGATAGTGGGCGCAAGGAAATTGCTCTCCACGAACCGGCCGAGTCCGGCGCCGATCCGGTCCTTGTTCCGGGGAATGATGGCGGTGCGCGGGATCGGCAGGCCGAGCGGGCGGCGGAATAGCGCGGTCACCGCGAACCAGTCGGCCAGCCCGCCGACCAGCGCCGCCTCGGCGCCGGCGTGAACGAGGCCGAGCCATAGGCCCGGCTGCGGCACCGCGCTGCTGGCGAGAAAGACCGCGGCGGCAAGGGCGAGAAGGCCGGTTGCGAGCATGCGGTTCTGCCGCAGCGTGCGCCGCTGCCGCGCCTCGTCCTCGAGCGCCGGAGCCTTGTCGATCGTGGGTTGCACTTTTCCCTCGCTGCTGGCCGCGCCCGCCGGCGCCGTGTTAGCGTCGCCCGGCGCAGCAATTCAACCGCGGGAGCGCGCTTTGTCCTTCGCCATCGGACTGATCGTCTATGTCCTCGGCAGTATCGCCGTCGCGGTCTGCCTCCTCGCCATTCCGGGCGCTCCCGGCACGGTGCCGCCGGCGGCGCCGGATCAGGGTCACGGGCATGGCGGGCACTGATCCTGCCGGCGCCATCGCGGCGGTCCGCGCCCTCGTCTTCGACGTGTTCGGGACCGTCGTCGATTGGCGCGGCAGCATCCTCAGGGAGCTCGAGGCATTCGGCCGGGCCAAGGGTATCGCTGCCGATTGGGCACGGTTCGTCGACGATTGGCGCGGCGGCTATCGCCCGGCGATGCAACGGGTGCGCTCGGGCGCGGTGCCCTGGACCAATATCGACGGGCTGCATCGCGAAATTCTCGACGCGATCCTGGTGCAGCACGGCATTACCGGTGTGACGGAGGACGAGACGCGGCATCTCAACCATGTCTGGCACCGGCTCGATCCCTGGCCCGACACGATCGCCGGACTCAACCGCCTCAAATCGCGTTTCATCATCGGCACGCTCTCCAACGGCAACGTCGCGTTGCTGGTCAACATGGCCAAGCGCGCCGGATTGCCCTGGGACGTCGTGCTCTCGGCCGAGCTGGCACGGCACTACAAGCGGGATCCCGAGGTCTATCGCATGGCGCTAGCCCTGCTCGACCTCGAGCCGCGCCAGCTCATGATGGTGGCGGCGCATCCGGACGATCTTGCCGCCGCCGCGCAGCAAGGACTGCGCACGGCCTATGTGAGCCGGCCGCTGGAACATGGGCCCAACGCGTCCCTCGAACGCGTTTCGAGCGACGCGTTCGACGTGGTGGCGGACGATTTCCTGGCGCTCGCCGCCCAGCTCGGGGCTTAGCCCCCCATCGCGATCGGCAGCGACCGCCAATGAAAATGCGGCCGCGGAAGGGCCGCGGCCGCGCATGAGCGAGGACGAACGGACGAACCTCAAGGCGTGTGGTGCTCTTCCTTTTTGACGTCGTGTCGCTTGTGCGCGACGTGCTTGGCGTGCACCACCTTGCGGTGGTGCTCAACCTTGCGGGTATGATGCACCGCCTTCGCATGCTTGCGGGCTTCCTCGCGGCGGTGCATTTCCTCCGGTGTCTCGGCGAATGCCACGGCGCTGCCCAGAACAGCGAGCGCCGCCGTTGCCGCGGCCAGATTGCGACACAGATAACGTCGTGAGATTGTCATAGACCCCCTCGATCTCGGATCGCCACAAGCGGCTCCGCCGCAAGGAGGATAAGGCCAATTGCTCGCGGGGATCAATTCCGGCTTTTGGCCCGGCTTTGGCGCTGCGCGCGCGCCGGTTGCGGCGGCGGCCGAAAAGCGATTCAATCGCGCCGCCGCCGGATGAATTGGCTGGCGGCGATGAACGTGGCGATGCAATGAGCCTCACCGGCCAATGGCAGTTCTGGATCGACCGCGGCGGCACGTTCACCGACGTGGTGGCGCGGCGCCCCGACGGCGCGCTCGTCACGCGCAAGCTGCTGTCCGACAATCCCGGGCGCTATCGCGACGCCGCGCATCGCCGGCATCCGCGACATTCTCGGCGCTCGGCGCCCGAGGCCAAGCTGCCGGCGGGCGCGATCGAGGCGGTCAAGATGGGCACGACGGTCGCGACCAACGCGCTCCTCGAGCGCAAGGGCGAGCGCACGCGTGCTGGTCATCACCAAGGGCTTCGCCGACGCGCTCCGCATCGGCTATCAGAACCGGCCCAAGCTGTTCGCGCGCCACATCGTCCTGCCGGAGCAGCTCTACGAGCGCGTGGTCGAGGTGGACGAGCGGGTCACGGCCGAGGGCGAGGTGCTGCGCGCGCCCGATCCCGGCGGCGTCCGCGCCGATCTCGCCGCCGCCTTCGCCGCCGGCATCCGCGCGGTCGCGATCGTGCTGCTGCACGGCTATCGCCATCCGCGCGCACGAGCGGCTCGTCGCCGAGATCGCGCGCGACGTCGGGCTTCACCCAGATCTCGGCGAGCCACCGCGTCAGCCCGCTGATGAAGCTGGTGAGCCGCGGCGACACCACCGTGGTCGATGCCTATCTTTCGCCGATCCTCGGCCGCTATGTCGACGAGATCGCGGCGGCGCTCGCGGGCGTGCGCCTCCTCTTCATGCAGTCGAATGGCGGCCTCGTCGATGCGCGGCGCTTCCAGGGCAAGGACGCGATCCTGTCGGGCCCGGCGGGCGGCATCGTCGGCGCCGTGCGCACCGCCGCGATGGGCGGCTTCGACAAGATCATCGGCTTCGACATGGGCGGCACCTCGACCGACGTGTCGCATTACGCCGGCGAGTACGAGCGCCGCTTCGAGACGGTGGTGGCGGGCGTGCGGCTGCGCGCGCCGATGATGTACATCCACACCGTGGCGGCGGGCGGCGGCTCGATCTGCGCCTTCGACGGCGCGCGCTATCGCGTCGGCCCGGAATTCGGCGGCGGCGATGCCGGGGCCGGCCTGCTATCGCCGCGGCGGGCCGCTCACCGTCACCGACTGCAACGTCATGCTCGGCAAGCTGCAGCCGCAATTCTTTCCGCGCGTGTTCGGGCCGAGACCGGCGACGCAGCCGCTCGACCGCGACGTCGTCGCAGCGAAATTCGCGGCGCTCGCCGCCGAGATCGCCGCCGCGACCGGCGACCGGCGCAGCCCGGTCGCGGTCGCCGAGGGCTTCCTCGAGATCGCGGTCGAGAACATGGCGAACGCGATCAAGCAGATCTCGATCGAGCGCGGCTACGACGTGACCGAATACACGCTGTGCTGCTTCGGCGGCGCCGGCGGCCAGCATGCCTGCCTCGTCGCCGACGCGCTCGGCATGAAGCGCGTCTATATCCATCCGCTGGCGGGCGTGCTGTCGGCCTATGGCATGGGCCTCGCCGATCTGCGCATCGCTCAAGGAGCAGGCGGTCGAGGCGCGCGCTCGCGATCCGGCGCTCATGCCGGCGCTCGACGCGGCGCTCGACCGGCTCGCCGCCGCGGGCGTCGGCCGAGATGCGCGGCGCAGGGCATCGATCCCGACCGCATCGCGGTGCTGCGCCAAGGCGCATGTCAAATACGACGGCACCGACGCGCCGCTCGTCGTCGCCTACGGCACGCTGCGCCGAGATCGTCGCCAGCTTCGAGGCGGCGCACCGGCAGCGCTTCGGCTTCGTCATGCCGGAGAAGCCGCTCGTCGTCGAGGCGGTGTCGGCCGAGATCGTCGGCGCCACCGACGCGGCCGAGGACCCGGTCTATCGCCGTGCCGCCGACGCCGCCGGCGAGCCGACGCCGCTGGCGCGCGTCGCGCTCTTCACCGACGGCGCGCGAGCATCAGGCGCCGGTCTTCGACCGCGACGCGCTGCATGCCGGGCCAGGCGGTCGACGGGCCGGCGATCATCCGCGAGGCGACGGCGACCACCGTGGTCGAGCCCGGCTGGCGCGCGCGCGCTCGATCGCCGGCGCTATCTCGTGCTCGAGCGCGTCGTGCCGCGCCGCGCGCGGCGGCGCCATCGGCACCGGCGTCGATCCGGTGATGCTCGAAGTGTTCAACAACCTCTTCATGGCGATCGCCGAGCAGATGGGCGTGGCGCTGCAGAACACCGCCTATTCGGTCAACATCAAGGAGCGGCTCGATTTCTCCTGCGCGCTCTTCGACCGCACCGGCTCGCTCATCGCCAATGCGCCGCATCTGCCGGTGCATCTGGGCTCGATGGGCGAGAGCGTGCAGACGGTCATCCGCTCGCGCGGCGCGCGGCGACGACGGCCGCGGCATGCGGCCGGGCGACGTCTATGTGCTGAACGCGCCCTATAACGGCGGCACGCATCTGCCCGACGTGACCGTGATCATGCCGGTCTTCGCCGCGGACGACGCGACGCGGCGCGGGCCCGGTGCATTTCTATGTCGCCGCGCGCGGCCATCACGCCGATATCGGCGGCATCACGCCGGGCTCGATGCCGCCCGACAGCCGCACCGTCGAGGAGGAGGGCGTGCTGATCGACGATTTCCTGCTCGTCGATGCCGGGCGCTTCCGCGAGGCGCGAGACCATCGCGCTGCTGTCGAGGCGGCCGCTATCCGGCGCGCAACCCGGCGCAGAACATCGCCGATCTCAAGGCGCAGATCGCGGCCTGCGCCAAGGGCGCCGAGGAACTGCACCGCATGGTGCGGCATTTCGGCCGCGCCGTGGTCGAGGCCTATATGCGCCATGTCCAGGACAACGCCGCCGAGCAGGTGCGGCGCGCGATCGACCGACTGCACGACGGCGCCTTCGCCTACGAGATGGATGACGGCGGCGTCATCCGCGTGCGGGTCGCGATCGACCGCGCGGCGCGGCGCGCCACCATCGACTTCACCGGCACCAGCGCGCAGCGCTCGACCAACTTCAACGCGCCCTCCGCGGTGTGCAAGGCGGCGGTGCTCTATGTCTTCCGCACGCTGGTCGAGGACGACATCCCGCTGAACGGCGGCTGTCTCGAGCCGCTTGGACATCATCATCCCCGAAGGCTCGATGCTGAGCCCGCGCTATCCGGCGGCGGTGGTGGCGGGCAATGTCGAGACCTCGCAATGCATCACCGACGCGCTCTATGGCGCGCTTGGGCGTGATGGCGGCGGCGCAGGGCACGATGAACAATTTCACCTTCGGCAATGCGCGCCACCAGTATTACGAGACGATCTGCGGCGGCTCGGGCGCGGGGCCGGGCTTCGACGGCGCCGATGCGGTCCACACCCACATGACCAACACGCGCCTCACCGATGCCGAGGTGCTCGAGTGGCGCTTCCCGGTGCTGGCTCGAGAGCTTTTCCATCCGGCGCGGCTCGGGCGGGCGCGGGGCGCTGGCGCGGCGGCGACGGCGTGGTCCGGCGGCTGCGCTTCCGCGAGGCGATGACCGCGGCGATCCTGTCGGGCCGACGCCGCGTGCCGCCCTTCGGCCTCGCCGGCGGCGCGCCCGGCGCGCTCGGGCCGCAACTGGGTCGAGCGCACCGACGGCACGCGCGAGGAATTCGGCGGCACGCACGCGGTCGAGATGGCAGCCGGGCGACGTGTTCGTGATCGAAACGCCCGGCGGCGGCGGGTACGGCGCGGCGTAACGGCGCCAAGCGGCGACGTCAGGCCCGCGCGCGGGCCGAGGTCGCGAGCCAGACACCGGCGAGGATCGTGGCGATGCCGACGACGTGAAACGGCCGCAGCGTCTCGCCGAGAAGCGCCCCCGCCAGAATTACCGTGAACGCCGGCAGCAGATGGTTGGTGAAGCCGGCGCGGTTCGGCCCGACCAGAGCGAGCCCGCGATTCCACAAGATGTAGGCAACGACCGAGGCAATGAGACCGACATAAAGCAACGTTGCAAGCGTGGCGCCGTCGAGCGGCGGCGCGCGGACGAAAGCGCTCTCGATTGCGTAGAACGGCGCCAGCGCCAGCGCGCCGATGGTGCTGATCACGAACAGCACGGCGATGCCGTCGAGCTCGCGCGGCCGCCGCGACAGCAGCACGCAATAGAATCCCCACGCCGGCATCGCCAGCAGGATGAGGAGGTCGCCGGGGTTGAAGTGGAAGTCGCGCAGATGGCTGAAATCGCCGCGGTTCATGATGACGAGAATGCCGCAGAACGACACCGCCATGCCGGCGAGCTGGCGCGCTCTCACCCGCTCCACCCCCATCAGCGCGGCGATGAGCATGATGAAGAGCGGCGAGGCGGAATACATCATCGTCGAATTGAGCGCCTCGGTGTAGCGCAGCCCGATATAGATCATCGCCTGAAAGAAGCCCGCGCCCGAGATGCCGATGAGCACGAGCACGACCCACGACCGCCGGAGCACCGCGCCCTCGTTCCTGAGCCGCGGCAGCGCGAACGGCGCCAGCACCAGCGCCGCGATGGTCCAGCGCCAGAAGGCCAGCGCGAGCGGCGGGATCTCGGCCCTGACGGCGCGGCCGACCACCCAATTGCCCGCCCAGCACAATTGGCTTCCCGCGAGGAGAAGATAGGGATAGATCGCGCGCAGCCGGGCGGCGCCGCGATTCTCCATGAGTGGCGCCGCGGTCATCGCACGAGGATCACTGGATTTCGACGGTCGGGGTGAAGATGTAGCCGGTGCCGCGCACCGTCTTGATCAGCGTGGGTTTCTGGGGATCGGGCTCGAGCTTGCGGCGCAGCCGTCCCACCTGCACGTCGATGGTGCGGTCGAAGGGGCCGGCCTCGCGGTTGCGCGCCAGATCGAGCAGCCGGTCGCGGCTCAGCACCCGGTTGGCGTTGCTGACAAAGGCCGCAAGAAGATTGAACTCGCCGGTGGTGAGCCGGACCTCGCCGCCGCTCGGCGAGAACAGCTCGCGCGCCGCTAGATCGAGATGCCAGCCGGCGAAGCGTGCCTGGTTCGGCCCCGCGGGCGGCCCGTCGGCTGGCCACGCGCGCAGCGAAACCCGCCGCATCACGCTTTTCACCCGCGCCAGCAATTCGCGCAGATGGAACGGCTTCGGCAAATAGTCGTCCGCTCCCATCTCGAGCCCGATGATGCGGTCCAGCGTCTCGCCGCGTCCGGTCAGGATGATGATTCCGACGTCGGACTGCTCGCGTAACCCGCGTGCCAGCGTCAGGCCGTCATCGCCCGGAAGCATCACGTCGAGGATGACAAGGTCGGCGCGATCCTGCGCCAGGACCCGCCGCATTGCGGCGCCGTCATGGGCCACGCTGACGCGATAGCCCTCGCTCGAAAGATACTCGTGGACGACGTCGCAGACCTCCTTCTGGTCGTCCACCACGAGGATGTGACCGTTTCGCATCATGGCGGAACACTTTGGCGTATGGGCGGGATCGTTGCAACGCCGCTCGCCCCGTGCCGCCGGCGGCGAAATCGTCGACTCCCGTTACAATTTCTTACAGAAAACCCACGATGCGCCAAGAAGTAACCTCAGCGATTGGCTAGCGTCCCGCTCACAGTTGTTGCGATTGAACTCACGGTTGCACAACCGGCGACCTTCGCCAAGGGAGCGATCATGACGGACATTTACGCGAGAATTGAGACGGAAATTCCGCGCCTCAGGCGCTATGCGCGGGCCCTGACGCGCGACAGTATCACCGCCGATGACCTGGTGCAGGACTGCCTGACGCGCGCTTTGAGCAAGCTGCATCTGTGGCAGCGGGGCACCGACCTCAGGGCGTGGCTGTTCACCATACTCCACAACCAGTATGTCAATTTCGTACGTCGCTCCGTGCGCGAATGCGCGGTGATCGGCTTGAGCGAGACCGAACCGCTGCTCGCCTGTTCCGCCGATCAGGCCAAGCGGCTTGAGCTGCGCGACCTCGATCGCGCGATCGCCGAGTTGCCGGAGGAGCAGCGCGCCATCCTGCTTCTCGTCGGCGTCGAAGGGTTGCGCTACGACGAGGTGGCAAAGGTGCTGGATGTTCCCGTCGGCACCGTGCGCTCGCGCCTATCCCGCTGCCGCGAGACGCTGCGCCGCCGCATGGGAGGCGCGCCCGAAGCCGCGCCGCCACCGTCCTGCCGTCCGCGGAGAGATGCCGCTATCGCGCATCGCCGCAGCGCCTGACGGCGGCCCGGTCGAGCGTTTCGCGCCGACCGCAGGGCTCGAGGCCGGGTTCGAGATCGCCCCGGATCGAGCGCTGATCCGGGGCGCTTCGTGTCCCGTATGCACTGGTGACACAGCACGTTGCTCTCCTCCTCCCTTTCCAACCCCGCCTCGTGCGGGGTTTTTCTTTTGCTCGCGGCGCCGCGGCGTGCGGCGTTAACGAACTCTTAACGATTTTGGCCGACTTTAGAGGTAACTCTATTACTAGTAGGATCACCATGAAGGTCACCCAAGAGCTTGTGACCGTCTGGGCCGAGCCGGAGACCGATGAGATCAACATAGTCCTCGCCGGAATGCGGATTGCGCTCAATTCCGAGGAAACCGCCTTGCTGGTCAGCGGATTGGCCAAGGCGCTCGAACGGTCGCGCCCGCCGTCGGCGCGGGAAGGCGGCGACCCCCTCCCGGTCATTGTCCGCAAGGACGAGGGCGTCACCCCGGCGCCAGGCGAATCGGATGCGATGCAGCTTCGCACCCGGGCGCTCATCCAGGCGAGCATTCGCGACAAGGGGCTCAGCCTGCGCGAAGAGCCGCGATTATGACCGCTGCGATCATCGCCGTGGCGCAGCGCAAGGGCGGCAGCGGCAAGACCACGCTGGTGGCCCATCTTGCCACCACCTGGGCGTCGGCCGGACATGACGTGGCGCTCATCGACACCGATCCGCAGGCGAGCCTCACGCAATGGTACCGACGGCGCGAGGAGCGTCTGGGCCGCGGCCATACCGGGCTCGAATTCGCCACCGCCATCGGCTGGCGCGCATGCGGCGAGATCTTCCGCTACGCGCGCGAGCACGAGATCGTGCTGGTTGACAGCCCCGCCAACGCCGACGGCGATGTGCGCGCGACCGTTCGCACGGCGGCGCTCGCACTCGTGCCGGTGCAGCCGTCGCCGCCCGACGTGTGGGCGACGCTGCCGACGCTCGACATGGCGCAGCACGAAGGCGTGCCGGCACTCCTTGTGTTGAACCGCGTGCCGGCGCGCGCCTCGCTCACCGCGGCGATGCGCGCGCGGCTGGCCGAATACGATGTCGGTCTCGCCACCATCGCCGTCGGCAGCCGCGTCGGTCTCGCGGCCGCCTTCGCCAACGGGCACGGCATCGCCGAAAGCGCCGAAGGCTCCACGGCCGCTGCCGAGATCGCGGCGCTCGCGGCCGAGATCCTGGAATTGCTGCCGCTCGAGCGTCGCCCGCCGATCCACAGCGCCGACACGACATTATCGCCCGTCGATACCGAGCGGCTGGTGACGTTTCCTCCCTAAGAGTTCGTTTGAGAATGGGTTTCAATGAGAAATCCGTCTGAGAAGGAGGCTGCCGAGCGCGACGTGGATCATGGCTTTGGAGACATCGATCCATTTTTCGTAGTCGCGCACGAGGCGGCGCCATCGTGTCATCCATCCGAAGGTCCGCTCAACCACCCAGCGGCGTGGCAGCACCTTGAACCCTGGGTCGTCGTCGATGCGTCGGACGACTTCGATGACGAAGTCCTTGAATGCCGCCGTGTCCATGAGTTGGCGTCGATCGTAGGCCCCGTCGGCGAAGAGATGTTTGAGCCACGGCCAGCGTTTGCGGATGGCATCGAGGATCGCCTGCGCGCCGGTCGAGTCGGCGATATCTGCCGTCGTCAAGTTGACCATGAGAAGCCGTCCGTCGGTGTCAACCGTGATGTGGCGTTTGCGCCCGCTGATCTTCTTGCCCGCATCGTAGCCCCGCACTTGAGCCGCAGGCGCTTTCACCGATTGACTGTCGATCACGCCAGCGGTCGGGCTCGCCTCCCGCCCCGCGCGCTCACGGTCGATCATCAGCGCCACGTCGTGGATCGTCTCGAACAGAAAACGGCGCATGAAGCGGCGAAACCACCAATAAACCGTCTGCCAGGGCGGAAAGTCCTTGGGCAACATCCGCCAGCTGCATCCGGTGCGGGCGATGTAACGGATCGCGTTCAAGACCTCGCGCAGATCGACGCCAGGCTTGCGGCCTTTCTTCGCAGCGCTGCGGCAGGAACGAGATGAATTCGATCCCACTCCTCATCGGTCAGATCCGTCGGATAACGCTTGGTCTTCTTCTCGATGTTGGCCACTTATTCATCGTACTGCGCGAATGAGCGACGGATGTAGCGCAAAGCCGCCATTCAATTCATGATCCTGGTTGCGAAGCCGGTTCATCGATCGATCGAGGAGCGCCACACCCGTCATGAGCGAAGATATTGCACTTCCCTTCGATCTTCCATCGGTTTGCCGCAAGAAGTTCAGCGTGGGCTTCGATGGCGGACAGCTTTCGTCGGATGCGGGGGTTCTTCTGCTGCGCGGCATTGAGAGGAAGCTCGGTCTGGCTAGCCGGCTCGCTTCGTGCATCAGGACAAGCGCGATCCCGATCTCATCGAGCACACTGTCGAGGAGATGCTCAAGCTTCGGATTTTTGCCATTGCGGCGGGCTACGAGGACGCCGACGATTGCAATTCTCTGCGGCACGATCCGATCTTCAAGATGGCGGTGGGCCGGCTGCCGGAAACGGGCGAGCCTCTGTGCTCGCAGCCGACGATGTCGCGGCTGGAGAATGCACCCTCGAGCATCGAGATCGCGCGGGCGATGGCGGCCATGGTGGACCAGTTCTGCGAGAGTTACCGGCGCGCGCCGGCCTCGATCACACTCGATATCGACGACACCTTCGATGCCGTGCACGGCCATCAGCAATTGTCGCTGTTCAACGCCCATTACGACGAGCGTTGCTTCCTGCCGATCCACATCTACGAAGGAACCAGCGGCAAGCCCGTGGCGGTGATCCTGCGCGAGGGCAAAACACCCACCGGCGTGGAGGTGCGTACCATCCTCAAGCACGTGATCGGGCGCATCCGCGGCCACTGGCCCAAGGTCCGCATCCTGGTGCGCGGCGACAGCCATTACGGCCGGGCGGAGGCCATGGAATGGTGCGAAGAACAAGGCGTGGACTACATTTTTGGCTTTGGCGGCAACGCGGTTCTCAAGACTATGACCCAAGAGGCCGCCGACGCGCTGTGCGTCAAGCGCGCCACAAGCTCCGCGGCAAAGCTGCGCACCTTCGCCACCCTGAGCTACGGCGCCAAGGGCTGGAACAAGTAGCGCCGCTTTGTCGCGCGCATCGAGGCAACGCGGAAAGGTCTCGACATCCGCTACATCGTCACCTCGCTCAAGGGCACGGCAAAGCATCTCTACGAGACCAGTCTACTCCGGCCGCGGCCAGGCGAGAACTTCATCAAGTGGCACAAGGCCCAACTCGCCTCCGACCGCACCTCGTGCCGCGATCCGAAGGCCAACCAGTTCCGGCTGATCCTGCACACCGCTGCCTATTGGCTCATGCTCACCGCGCGCAATGCACTAGCGAAGCGCTCGCCGCTCTCGTTTGCAGAGTTCGCAACGCTGCGGCTTCGTCTGATCAAGATCGCCGCGCGCGTGATCGAAGGTGCGGCCCGCATCCGCGTCTTCCTGCCCACCGCATGCCCGGATCGCGCGGTCTTTCGCCCTCTCGCAGGACGGCTCTGCGCCGCCGGACCTTGACCGACGCGGCGCTGTCGCCGCATCCAGCCCTTCGTCCCAACCTCCAACCCAAAAAATACAATCGCAGCTCGCCGCGTCAACCGCAGCCGACGCGATCGCACCGCCGTGCCTCGCGTCAAAAATCCATGCCCCGGCGGTCAACTACGGTGAATAGGACCGGTTAGGGAGCCTCGGTCAATGCCTTCAGGCCCTTGATCCAACCGACAAGATGCTGCTGCGCCTCTTTGGGATCAGTGACCTCTTTTTCCTGATGCGCAACACGGGTGTTACGGAAATCGTAGATGCGAACGACCGTAGCAAACATCTCGCGGCCCCCGGCCACTTTGAACTTGGTTTTGACCGCCTGAAAGACGCCATCAATCTTGGTGTTGTCATCAAGGGCGTAATCCATGCAGTTACGCAGCAATCCAAGCGGCATGATGCCATTATTGAAGACAAGCGTACGTTTAAGGTTCTGAGCCATCTTTTCGTAATGAGACTGCAAGCGGCGATCAACGTCGCGGAGATATGGATCGAACCACGTTTTTTGATCCGGGACTTTCGACGGCATGGAGGGCTGGAGGCGACGGACCACGAGGCCTCTCGCAGCTTCATCAAGCGAACCAAGGAGAGCATTGAAGACCGGTGAGTAGTTCATCCCCTCCTTATTTTCAAAAAAGCGGAAAAGCATTATGGCTTGCTCGACGGCCTTGCGGTAGCGCGGTGGCAACGCATCAAGTGTCGCGTCATCGACAATGCCTTTCACTACCGGGGCCATTTCCAACTTGGCCACTTCGGCTTCCGCTGCCGCCGCAAACAGCGGCATTTGCGCGGAAGTATCCTCGCTCTCGATCAGGGCTTTGAGTGCCGGCAAGCAGGTCCGGGACAAATCGGCGATAGTGTGACCAGTAAGGCGCTCAAAGACACCTTGGGGGACGTAAATGTATTCCCATCGACATTTTTCCGTCGAAGCAGCCTCACACCATGCGAGCGCAGCTTTGGCTTTACGGGGAACATCCCTGTCCTCCCTGCCCTTGGTTTCGACGAGGTAGCTAACCCGTCTTATTCACCGAATTTGCGGAAATGAGCGACGGATGTAGCGCGAAATCCGCCATTCGATTCATGATCCTGGTTGCGAAGCCGGTTCATCGATCGATCGAGGAGCGCCACACCCGTCATGAGCGAAGATATTGCACTTCCCTTCGATCTTCCATCGGTTTGCCGCAAGAAGTTGAGCGTGGGCTTCGATGGCGGACAGCTTTCGTCGGATGCGGGGGTTCTTCTGCTGCGTGGCATTGAGAGGAAGCTCGGTCTGGCCGGCCGGCTCGCTTCGTGCATCAGGGACAAGCGCGATCCCGATCTCATCGAGCACACGGTCGAGGAGATGCTCAAGCTTCGGATTTTTGCCATTGCGGCGGGCTACGAGGACGCCGACGATTGCGATTCGCTGCGGCACGATCCGATCTTCAAGATGGCGGTGGGCCGGCTGCCGGAAACGGGCGAGCCTCTGTGCTCGCAGCCGACGATGTCGCGGCTGGAGAATGCACCCTCGAAGCTCGAGATCGCGCGGGCGATGGCGGCCATGGTGGACCAGTTCTGCGAGAGTTACCGGCGGGCGCCGGCCTCGATCACACTCGATATCGACGACACCTTCGATGCCGTGCACGGCCATCAGCAATTGTCGCTGTTCAACGCCCACTACGACGAGCGTTGCTTCCTGCCGATCCACATCTACGAAGGAACCAGCGGAAAGCCCGTGGCGGTGATCCTGCGCGAGGGCAAAACACCCACCGGCGTGGAGGTGCGTACCGTCCTCAAGCACGTGATCGGGCGCATCCGCGGCCACTGGCCCAAGGTCCGCGTCCTGGTGCGCGGCGACAGCCATTACGGCCGGGCGGAGGCCATGGAATGGTGCGAAGGACAAGGCGTGGACTACATTTTTGGCTTTGGCGGCAACGCGGTTCTCAAGACTATGACCCAAGAGGCCGCCGACGCGCTGTGCGTGAAGCGCGCCACAAGCTCCGCGGCAAAGCTGCGCACCTTCGCCACCCTGAGCTACGGCGCCAAGGGCTGGAACAAGTGGCGCCGCTTTGTCGCGCGCATCGAGGCAACGCGGAAAGGTCTCGACATCCGCTACGTCGTCACCTCGCTCAAGGGCACGGCAAAGCATCTCTACGAGACCATCTACTGCGGCCGCGGCCAGGCAGAGAACTTCATCAAGTGGCACAAGGCCCAACTCGCCTCCGACCGAACCTCGTGCCGCGATCCGAAGGCCAACCAGTTCCGGCTGATCCTGCACACCGCTGCCTATTGGCTCATGCTCACCGCGCGCAATGCAGTAGCGAAGCGCTCGCCGCTCTCGTTTGCAGAGTTCGCAACGCTGCGGCTTCGTCTGATCAAGATCGCCGCGCGCGTGATCGAGGGCGCGGCCCGCATCCGTGTCTTCCTGCCCACCGCATGCCCGGACCGCGCGTCTTTCGCGCTCTCGCAGGACGGCTCTGCGCAGCCGGACCTTGACCGACGCGGCGCTGTCGCCGCATCTCGAGCCCTTCGTCCCAACCTCCAACCCAGAAAATACAATCGCAGCTCGCCGCGTCAACCGCAGCCGACGCGATCGCACCGCCGTGCCTCGCGTCAAAAATCCATGCCCCGGCGGTCAACTACGGTGAATAGGACGGGCTAGGGTCGCGTTCTTCGCTCTACCGCATAAAAACCGACTGGCCGAGGAAATGGGCGAGCGAGAAGGTTGCGGTCCTCAATCGCCGCTACCCAACTCGACCTCGGTCCAATCCCATCCGCGCGCGCCCTCTGTGCCATCTTGAACGAAGGTCCTTCCGTGCCGGATAGCGCCGAAGCCCAGCCGATCCTTGATGCGATCCGCAAGCGCTGGCCTTGGATGAAGAACTTCTTCGCCGATGGCGCCTACGATCGTCGCACTCTCCTCGACAAGGCGGCTTTCCTCGACTTCGTGGTCGAGGGCGTGCGCCGAACAGACACTGATCCAGGGTTCCAGGTCAGTCCCCGCCGTAGGGTGTCAAGCGCAGCATCGGCTGGTTGACGCGATACCGCCGCCTCGTCCGCGATAATGAAGAACGGCTCGACGTTTCCGAAGCCATGATCTTCACGCCGTGGGAAATCTGATCCTCCGCCGGATCGCTCACCCATGACATTCTCAACGGACTTCTAAGACCTTCGCCTCGCCGGTGGCGAGCGGGGGCGTGCCGGCGGCCGGCTTGTCTCGCGCGACGCGATCGGAGAGGATCGCGCCATGGCAGAAGCGGTCGAATGCGTCGTCGTCGGCGCCGGCGTGATCGGGCTCGCGGTGGCGCGTGCGCTCGCGCTCGCCGGCCGCGAGGTGCTGGTGCTCGAGCAGGAGCGGTGGGTCGGCGCGCACACCTCCTCGCGCAACAGCGAGGTGATCCATGCCGGCCTTTATTATCCCAAAGGACAGCCTCAAGGCGCGCTACTGCGTCGCCGGCCGCAAGCTGCTCTATGACTATTGCGCCGCGCGCGGCGTGCCGCACCGGCGCGTCGGCAAGCTCGTCGTCGCCTGCACCGAAGCCGAAGTCGCGGCGCTGCGCACGGTCATGGCCGAAGGCCGCGGCGAACGGCGTCGACGATCTCGTCTGGCTCGACGGCGACGCGGCACGGGCGATGGAGCCGGCCTTGTCCTGTCTCGCCGCCTTCCATTCGCCCTTCGACCGGCATCATCGACAGCCACGCGCTGATGCTCGCCTACGAGGCTGATGCCGCGGCGGCGGGCGCGACGGTGGTGTTGCGCGCGCCGGTGCTGGGCGGTCGGGTCGGCGCCAGGGGCTTCCATCTCGAGATCGGTGGCGCCGAGCCGATGGCGCTCGACTGCGCAATTCTCGTCAACAGCGCCGGGCTCGAAGCGCCCGCGCTCGCGCGCCGCATCGCCGGCATTGCCGCCGGCGACGGTGCCGCGCGATTATTTTTGCCGCGGCGTCTATTTCACGCTGTCGGGCCGCGCGCCGTTCCGCCGGCTCGTCTACCCGGTGCCCGAGGCGGCCGGGCTCGGCGTGCACGTCGACGCTCGATCTCGCCGGCGACGTCGCTTCGGTCCGGACACGGAATGGATCGCCGGGCATCGACTACACCGTCGATCCCGGCCGCGGCGACCGCTTCTATGCCGCCATCCGCACCTATTGGCCGGGCCTCAAGGACGGCGCGCTTGCAGCCGGGCTATGCTGGCATCCGCCCGAAGATCAACGGCCCGCGCGAGCCCGCCGCCGATTTCGTCGTGCAGGGTCCGGCCGAACACGGCGTCCCCGGCCTCGTCAATCTCTACGGCATCGAGTCGCCGGGCCTTACCGCCTCGCTGCCGCTCGCCGATCATGTCGCCGCGCTGCTCGCCGACGATGCCGCGGCGTCGCGCGCGGCTTCCGAAGGCTGACGCGCGGCCGTGCCTGCGGCGGCGCGGACCGGCAATCGCCGGCTTGCCGAATTCCGGAAGCGGGCGCACCATCACTTCCGCTGGGAAACAGGAGAAATTCATGTGGTTCGCCGTCGCGATCATCGGCATGATCGGCATCGCCACGGGCATCACGTTGCTGCCGGGCGGCACGCCGCCGCAAGCGACGCCCGCGACCGCCGCCGCTCCTGCGCCGCCGCCGCCAGCGCCCGCGAGCGGCAACGCCCAGCACTAGCGCCGGGCGGTGATCGCCATGGCCCCGCGCTCGAGACCATGCCGGACCGGCTCGTCGCGGTTTTGAAAGAGGCGGCGTGATGCTGGTCGGCGTCCCCAAGGAGATCAAGACGCACGAATACCGCGTCGGTCTGGTGCCCGGAAGCGTGCGCGAACTCGTGCATCACGGCCACCGGGTGATCGTCGAGCGCGGCGGCCGGCGCGGGCATCGGCTTCGACGACGAGGCCTATCGCGCCGCGGGCGCGCGGGTGGTGGACGGCGCCGCAGACGTGTTCGCTGCCGCCGATCTTGTGGTCAAGGTGAAGGAGCCGCAGCCGGCGGAGATCGCGCTGCTGCGCCCGGGCCAGGTGCTGTTCACCTATCTCCATCTCGCCGCCGACCGGGCGCAGGCCGAAGGGCTGATGCGCAGCGGTGCCACCTGCATCGCCTACGAGACGGTGACCGACGCGCGCGGCGGACTGCCGCTGCTCGCGCCGATGAGCGAGGTCGCGGGCCGCATGGCGGTACAGGTCGGCGCGCATTGCCTCGAGAAGGAGCAGGGCGGGCTCGGCATTCTTCTCGGCGGCGTGCCGGGGGTGGCGGCGGCCAAGGTAGTGATCCTCGGCGGCGGCGTCGCCGGCACCAACGCGGCGCGCGTTGCCATGGGCATGGAGGCCTATGTCACCGTCATCGACCGCTCGCTGTCGCGGCTCTACGAGCTCGATATGCAGTTCGGCTCGCAGCTCCATACACTCTTCGCGACGCTCGAGAACATCGAGCGCGAGGTGCTCGCGGCCGATCTCGTCGTCGGCGCGGTGCTGGTGGCCGGGCGCCGCCGCGCCCAAGCTGGTGAGCCGCACGATGGTGCAGGGGATGAAGCGGGGCTCGGTCATCGTCGACATCTCGATCGACCAGGGCGGCTGTTTCGAGACCAGCCGCCCGACCACCCATGCCGATCCCACCTATATCGACGAGGGCGTGATCCATTACTGCGTCACCAACATGCCGGGCGCGGTGGCGCGAACCTCGACCTTCGCCCTCAACAACGCGACCCTGCCTTTCATCGCTCGCGCTGGCCGGCAAGGGCTGGCGCACCGCCTTGACCGAAGACCCGCATCTGCGCGCCGGCCTCAACGTCCATGCCGGCCGCATCACCTGCGCCGCGGTTGGCCACGATCTCGGCATCCCGGTGCTGGACGCGGCGCGCGCCCTCGCCGACTGAGCGCCACTCGGCAGCGTCTCTCTCCGCGCCGTTGCGGCCGTCGCATGCGATCCGGCCGGATTGCGCAAGAATGCGGCTGCGGCGTCAGGCGTAGTTGCGACTGCGTCGCATTTTCATCTTGTAATTGAGAATGCGTCTTAATATTATTACGGCAGATCGCCTCTGAAAGACGCGGCGGTCGCCAAAATCGGGGCTTTGGAGGACGATGTTGATGCCGAACTCTCGCGCTGCGCCTTCATGCCGCCGGGCGAGCGCTGGCGTGGCGGCGTCGAGCCGCATCGGGATCGGTCTGTCGCTCCCGTGGCTTGCAGCGTTGCTCTGGGCCGGTTCGGCTGTCGCTGCGCCGCCCCAAGCTCCGGTCGCGGTGCCGTCGGGCAATTCCGCGCCCGACCAATCCGGCGTCGCGGCCGCGGCGCCGTTCGGGTTCCTCTCCGGCATATCGCGGAGCAGCTATCTCTTGGGCGACATGTGGGGTCTGCGCCCGTTTCTCGCCCGCTACGGGATGAGCTTCACCTTGCAGGAAACGAGCGAAGTGCTCGGCAACGTAAGCGGCGGCGCCCGCCAGGGGGTCGACTATGACGGTCTGACCCAGATGGCCCTGCAACTGGATACGCAGCGCGCCTTCGCCTGGCATGGCGGCACGCTCAACGCGAGTGCTCTCCAGATTCACGGCCGCAGCCTCAGCGCCGACAATCTTCTCACCCTGCAGACCGCCAGCGGAATCGAGGCGGATCGCGCCACCCGCCTGTGGGAACTCTGGTATCAGCAGAAATTTCTCGCCGAGGATCAACTCGACATAAAAATCGGCCAGCAAAGCCTCGATCAGGAATTCATGGTGAGCCAGAACGCCTTGCTGTTCGTCAACACCATGTTCGGCTGGCCGATGCTGCCCTCGGCCGACCTGCCTGGCGGCGGCCCCGCCTATCCGCTTTCCGCGCTCGGCCTGCGGGTGCGCGCACACCCCACCGATGCGCTGACATTTCTCGCGGGTGTCTTCAACGGCAGCCCTGCGCGCACCAACATCGGCGATGCGCAGCAGCAAAACCCGTCGGGAACGAGTTTCCCGTTGAATGGGGGCGCCCTCGCGATCGCCGAAGTGCAGTTCGCCTATCCGTCGCTCGGCACGATGCTCTACGCCGATCAGGCGCCGCCGCTGGCGCGCGTCTACCGGTTCGGCCTGTGGTACGACACCGAGACATTCGCCGACCTCGAAGTCGACAACACCGGCAGGTCTCTCGCCAGTTCCGCCAGCACCGGCATCCCGCAGCCGCATCGCGGCGACTACGCGCTTTACGCCGTCGCCGACCAGGCCGTGTGGCAGGATGCGAGCGAGCCCGATCGCACCTTGAACGTCTTCATCCGCGCCATGGGATCGCCGCTCGCCGATCGCAATCTCATCGACTTCAGCCTGAACGCGGGGATCACGTTCCACGAGCCGTTCCTGCATCGCGACGATGACAGCTTCGGCGTCGGTTTGGGTTACGCCCATGTGAGCGGGCGCGCCGCGGCCCTCGATCGGGACACCGGGATCTTCACCGCCTCCTTCACGCCCGTGCGGAGCGGCGAAACCTTCATCGAGGCGACTTACCAGTACGAGGTGACCCCGTGGTGGCAGCTCCAGCCGGATATCCAATACGTGTTCAATCCGGGCGCGGGCATCGCCGATCCGAGCACCCCGACGCAGCCGGTCAAGAACGAACTCGTGTTGGGGCTTCGCACCAACATCTTCTTTTGATCCAACAGGCAACGCAATGGCGACCGAGGGATGTCTCATGATGGATGGGGAGGGAGACCGGCGCATGGGGCGATGCCGGCGGCACATCCCGGGCGCGATCGTCGCCGTGCAGGCGGCGGCGGTGGCCCTGAGGCTGGCCGGCGGCGCCCAGGCCGACGAACCGCAAGGCTACCTGGCAACAATCCACCGCCATATCACCGCGGCGTCCACCGTGACCGATAACGGCGACCTCAATCCCTACGCCGTCGTGGTCGCGCCGGTTTCCGCCGGCAAGATCCGCAAGGACGACGTCCTGGTGACCAATTTCAACAACGTGTCGAATTTGCAGGGAACCGGGGCCACCATCGTCGACTACGTCCCTGCCACCAGGAAGACGAGTTTGTTCGCAAGCCTGCCGCAGCATCTGGCGCAATGTCCCGGCGGCGTCGGACTTGGCACGGCCATGACGATGCTCAAGAGCGGCTGGGTGATCGTCGGCAGCACGCCGAGCAGCGACGGCACGACCCGCACCAAGGGCGCTGGTTGCCTCCTCGTGCTCGATGCCAACGGCAAGCTTGTCGCCACCTGGACCGGTGCGAACATCGACGATCCCTGGGGGAACATGGCGACGCTCGATCAGGGCTCGACCGCCGCCTTGTTCATCAGCATGGCGGGGTTCGGCGTTCCGGGACCGAATGTCACCGATCCCAAGACCGGTTTGCCGGTGACGGTGAACCAGGCGACGGTGCTGCGGCTCGAGCTTTCGATCCCGGAAGGCAAACCGCCCGTGATCACGCGCCAGACAGTCGTCGCCAACGGCTTTGGCCAACGCGCCGACCGCGACGCCTTCCTCATCGGCCCGACCGGTCTGGCATTGGCGCCTGACAACACCCTCTACGTGTCGGATGCGCTCGGCAACCGGATCGTCGCCATACCCGAGGCGACCACGCGCTCGACCAGCGCCGGAACCGGCCGGACCGTCACCAAGGACGGCATGCTGAAACGGCCGCTGGCCATGATGATGGCGCCAAACGGCGACCTTATCGTGACCAACGCCACCAACGGCCAGGTCGTCGAAGTGAACCCGGTCAGCGGCAAGCAGCTCTATGCCCAGTGGATCGACGCTGACCAGGCACAGTCTCCCCCCGGCAACGGCGACCTCTTCGGCCTCGCGATGATGCCGGACGGCACCGGCTTCTATTACGTCGAGGACGACGTCAACACGCTGATGGAGGCATCGCGGTGAGCCGCAAAGCCGACGGCGAGAGACACGCGTCGCGGCGCGGCTTTCTCGCCGCGACCGCCGGTCTCGCGGCAGCCGCAGCGACCGGCTTCGGTGCCGGCGCCGCGACCGAGAACCTGGCTGAAATCAACGCGCCTGACGCGCCCGGCAAGCAGCCGATCGAGCCGTTCTGGGGCGCCCATCAGGGCGGCATCGCGACGCCGGCGCAGAGCCACACTTATTTCGCCGCCTTCGACCTCACCACAACCGCGCGGCGCGATGTCGCGGCGCTGTTGCAGGCGTGGACGTCGGCGGCGGCCAGAATGACCGATGGCCACACGGCGCAGCCGCTCGGCGCGGGGCTAAAGCCGGTCGCGGCGCGTGGCGGCGGCGGTGCGCAGGCGAAAGGCTACGGCGCCGACGCGACGCCGGATGCGAGCACGACCGCGGCCGATTCCGGCGAAGCGCTCGGCCTGCCGCCGGCGCGGCTGACCCTGACCTTCGGCTTCGGCGCCGGCCTGTTCGTAAAGGACGGGAAGGATCGCTTTGGCCTCGCCGCGCGCCGGCCCCAAGCGCTCGTCGACATGCCCCACTTCGTCAGCGATCAGCTGGTACCGGCGCGCACCGGCGGCGATCTTTCGGTCCAGGCTTGCGCGGACGATCCGCAAGTCGCGTTCCATGCGGTGCGCCAGCTCGCGCGGATCGCCGACGACGTCGCCCAAATCCGCTGGGTGCAGGCCGGGTTCAAACCCGGCTTCGACAGCCGGAAGACGCCGCGCAACCTGATGGGCTTCAGGGACGGAACCGACAATCCGTCGATCGCCGATCCCAAGACGATGGCAGATGTCGTCTGGGTCGGCGGCGAAGGTCCCGGCTGGATGCGCGGCGGCAGCTACGTCGTGGCCCGCCGCATTCGCATCGCGCTCGAACACTGGGACCGCATGAACGTCGCGTTCCAGGAGCAGACGATCGGCCGCGACAAATATTCCGGGGCGCCGCCGGGCGGCAAGAACGAGCGCGACCCGGTGGATCTGAAAGCAGTCGACAAAGACGGCAACCCGCTGATTGCCGAGAACGCGCATGTGCGGCTCGCTGCGGCCGCAAGCAACGGCGGTGCGCAGATTCTGCGGCGACCCTATTCGTACAATGACGGGGTCGATCTCACCGCGGAACGGTGGCCGCCGTGGCGCCAGGCCATGGAATACGACGCCGGCCTGTTCTTCGTCGCCTACCAGCGCGACCCGCGCACGGGCTTTATCAAGATTTACGAGCGGATGTCGAAGTTCGACATGCTGAATCAGTTCGTGACCCATGTCGGCGGCGGCCTGTTTGCAGTGCCCCGGCGGCGCCGCACCAGGGTCGTTCATCGGTCAGGGCCTGTTCGAGGGCGCTTGAGCAATGCGGAGTTCTCCCATGCGACACATCTTGCCATTCCTCCTCGTCGCGCTTGCTGTCAGCGCGCCGGTCCTCGCCGACGCGCCCATGAACATCGACGTGACGATCAAGGATCATCGCTTCTCGCCGGCCGAAATCCACGTACCGGCGGGCAAGCCCACCGTGCTCACGATCAAGAACGAAGATCCCACCGCGGAGGAATTCGATTCCGCGGCGCTTCAGATCGAGAAGGTGATCGCCGGCGGCAGCGCGGCGACGTTGCGGTTGCGGCCGCTCGGCGCGGGCCGGTTTCCCTTCATGGGCGAATATCACGCGGCCACCGCCCAGGGTGTCGTCATATCTCAATGACGAGCGGGGGCGCATGCGATCTCTTCCTTCGCGGTTCGAATGGCATCACCATGCCGACGTGATGCATTGAGCCGCGAAGGAGAATGATCATGCCGAAGGAACTGCCGCCCATTCGCCGGGTCGTCACCGGCCATGACGCCAAGATGTCGCCAAGGTGCTGATCGACGGACCGGCGACCAACAATCGGCGCGCCAGGCCGCGGACGCGTCCTGATGTGGTGCACCGACGGCGCGCCCTGCGACATCGCCGTCGGCGAGACCATCGAGGACATGGGCGCGCGCAAGCTCGGCACCGCGCCGCCGCCCAGCGGCACGCGCTTCACCGTCAATGATTTCCCGCCGGGCGCGACCGGCGCCATGCACCGCACCGAGACGGTCGATTATTGCCTCATCCTCGCCGGCGAGATCGACATGGAGATGGACAACTCGACCATCCACCTCAAGGCCGGCGACGTCGTGATCCAGCGCGGCACCAATCATGCCTGGATCAACCGCGGCACCGAGCCGGCGCGGGTCGCCTTCGTGCTCGTCGATGCCAAGCCGCTGGGCATCGGCCATCCGATCACCGGCATGAACTCCCGGGCGCGCTGAGCGCGCGGCCGCGTCCCTCAAGGAACGCTTGCGGCAGCGCGGCGATGGCTTCGTCGACCAGCCGGTCGCGGCGGCCGGGGATCGAGATCAGCGGCGAGCGTGCGGCGCAGCGCGGCCATCGCCGACCTCGACGGCGGCGTTGCGCACCTCGGCGAGCGCCTTGGCCTCTTCGAGCGCGATCTTTTCTGCGGCCATGCGCCGGCGCCGCTCGAGCGCGGCGGCGATCTCGCGCTCGGCCGCGGCGGCGTGCGCGCTCGGCCTCGGCGCGGGCATGCGCGACGATGGCCTCCGCCTCCTTGAGCGCCTCGCGCTGCTTGCGCTGATATTCGGCGAGCGCGCGCTGCGGCGTCGGCGCGCAGCCGCTCGGCCTCGTCGATCTCCGCCTTGATCTTGAGCGCGCGCTGGTCGAGCGTGCCGGTCAGCAGCGGCGCCGTCTTCCAGATCGAGGATGGCGAACGCGATCACGAACGCGATGAGGACCCAGAATTCGCGCTTCCTTCAGCAGCGCCATCACGCGCGCTCCTGCAGCACCGTCATCGACCGCGGCGCCGGCGCGCGCGGGGTCGAGCTCGGTGCCGGCGATCTTGACCGCGGCGGCGCGCGCCACCTCGACCGCGACGTCGCGCAGATGGGCGAGCGCCTCGTCCTTTGCCGCGGCGATGCGCCGCTCGGCGGCGGCGGTCTCGGCGGCAAGCGCCGCGGCGAGCTTGCGCTGGCGCTCGGCGGCGGCGGCGTTGAGGCGCTCGGTGGTCTCGCGCACCGTCGCCTGCGCCTGCGGCCCGCGCCTCGGCGAGCGCGCGCTCATAGGCGGCGATCACCGCCTCGGCCTCGGCCTTCATCTGCGCCGCCGTGGCGATGTCGCCCTCGATCCGCTGCCGCCGCTCGGCGAGGACGCCGCCGATGCGCGGCAATCCCACCCGCGACATCAGCACGTAGAGCGCGACGAAGGTGATCGCGAGCCAGATGAGCTGCGGCGCGAAAGGTGGAGACGTCGAGCTGCGGCATGGGCGCCGTGCGCTCAGAACACGAACAGGATGAGGAAGGCGATGGCCAAGCCGAACAGCCCGGTCGCCTCGGCCAGCGCGAAGCCCAGGAACGCGAACGGCGTCACCTGCGCCGCCGGGTTGCGGGCGAGCGCGTTGATCAGGGCGGCGAACACGTTGCCGATGCCGATACCGGCGCCGACGAGCGCGATGCAGGCAAGGCCGGCACCGATCATCTTGGCGGAAGCGAGATCCATGATTCTGTTCCTTGGTGTTGCGGATGAAGGGGATGCGCGCGTCTCAGTGGAGATGGAGGGCGTCGTGCAGATAGAGGCAGGTGAGGATGGCGAAGACATAGGCCTGCAGCACGGCGACCAGAAGCTCGAGGAAGATAGAGCAGCACGTCGACGCCGAGCGGTAGGATGCCGAAGAGCGGCACGCTCGCGGCGAAGCCGGCGAAGATCGCGAGCATCGTGTGGCCCGCCAGCATGTTGGCGAAGAGCCGGATCGCCAGCGTGAACGGGCCGGATGCAATAGGACAAGAGCTCGATCGGCACCAGCAGCACGAGCAGCACCTTCGGGCACGCCGGCCGGCACGAAGAGGCGCAGGAAATGGAAGCCGTGCCGCGACGATGCCGATGATGGTGACGCCGATGAACACCGTCGCGGCGAGCGCGAAGGTGACGATGATCTGGCCGGTGAAGGTGAAGCTGTAGGGCACCAGGCCGAGCAGATTGCCGAGCAGGACGAACATGAACAGGCGTGAAGATGAAGGGGAAATACTGCCATCCCCCCGTGCCCGGCATTGGTCTCTACCATGTTGGCGACGAACTCGTAGCTCATCTCGGCGACCGATTGCCAGCGCCGCGGCACCAGCGCGCGCACGGCGCGTGCCGAGCACCGCGAGCGCCGTGACGAGCACAACGGCGATCGTCATCAGCAGCGCCGAATTGGTGTAGGAGGCGTCGATGCCCGAACGGATGGAGCGGGATGAGGCGCTCGATCTTGAATTGCTCGAGCGGCTTGATCTCTATCGCCACGTCAGTCCTCGTCGTCCCACTGATCCTCGCGCTGCCGGGTCGGCCGGTGCGGCGGTAACCCACCGCCGAGCCCATGCCGGCAACGGCGCGCCACACATTGACCATGCCGGCGGCGACGCCGAGAAAGAACATCACGATCATCCCCCACGGCCGCGTCCCGAGCCCAGCGGTCGATCGCCCAGCCGAGCGCGGTGGCGACGGCGATCGCCCCCACCAGTTCGAGACCGATGCGCCAGGCGAACGCCAGGGCGCTGCCGAACGTCCCGGTATCGTCGCGCGGCGCCGCTCTTCTTCGTGCCGGCGTCAAGCGCACGCTGCGCCCCCTCGATGCGCCGTTGCAGATCCCGCAGCGGCTCCTCAGGGTCGCCTTGCGTCATTGGCGAAGCGCCCGAACGTGTTGCGAATCCCCGTCATTGCGCCGCGGCGGCGCCGAAACGGCGCGCACCATAAGGGGCGGGTCGGCAGCGTGTCAAGCAAGCCCAGGTCGCGAACCGCGACGCGAAAGCGGCAATCGGCCGCGCCCGCGACGGCAACCGGGCGTCAGGCGGTTCGCCGCAGCCGCTCCGCCGCCTGCAGATCGACGGAGACGAGCTGCGATACGCCCTTCTCGGCCATGGTCACGCCGAACAGGCGATCGACGCGCGACATCGTCAGGCGATGATGGGTGAAGATGAGGAAGCGCGTTTCGCAGCTCTCGGCGATCTCCTCGACGAGACGGCAGAAGCGGTCGACATTGGCGTCGTCGAGCGGCGCATCGACCTCGTCGAGCACGCAAATCGGCGCGGGATTGGTGAGGAACACGGCGAACAGCAGCGCCAACGCCGTCAGCGCCTGCTCGCCGCCCGACAGCAGCGACAGCACCTGAAGCTTCTTGCCCGGCGGGCTCGCCATGATTTCGAGCCCGGCCTCGAGCGGGTCCTCGCCTTCGGCGTAATCGAGCCGGAGATGCGCATGCCCGCCGCCGAACAGGCGGGTGAAAAGCTGCCGGAAATGCTCGTCGACCTGGGTGAAGGCGGCGAGCAGCCGCTCGCGTCCCTCGCGATTCAGCGCCTGGATGCCGTGGCGCAGTTTGGCGATGGCGGCGACGAGGTCGTCGCGCTCGTTGGTGAGCGCTTGCAGGCGCTCCTCGACCTGCTGCGCCTCGGTCTCGGCGACGAGATTGACCGGCCCCATCGTGTCGCGCTCGCGCACCAGCCGCTCCCAGCGATGGGTGGCGTCCTCGAACGGCGGCAGCACTTCGTCGGCGGCGATGCCGACCGTCGCGAGGATCCCTTCGGGCAGGCATTCGAGCCGCTCGCCGATCTGGCGCGCGAGTTCCTGCTGCGCCTCGCGCGCCTGGTCGCGCCGCGCCTCGCAGCGCACGCGCTCCTCGCGCTCGGCGGCGAGCGCGGCGTCGGCGCCCTTGGCCGCGCGTTCGGCGGCGGCAAGCTCGCGTCTCGCCGGCGGCGAGCGCGTCCGATGCGGCGTTCCGCCGCTCCGTCGAGTGGGCGATGGTTGCGGCGAGCGCGTCGCGCTGGATCGCGATCTCCGCGGGCCGGCGCTCGAGCGTGGCGCGTTCGCGCAACACGTCCTCGCGCCGCGCGTCGAGCGTCGCGCGCTGGCGCGCCGCCCCATCGGCGCGCGCCTGCCATGAGGCGATCTCGCCGCCGCAGGCCTCGAGCCGCTGTCGCCGCAGCGCCGCTTCGCGCACGAGCGCGTCGTGCTCGCCCTGGCAGGCGACCTGATGGCGCCGTCGCGCCGCCAGCTCTTGCGCGCAGCATCTCGGCCGCAGCGCGCGCGACGGCCGGATCGGGCAGCAGCGCCAGCGCCGCGCCAGCGCCGTCGCCATCCTGGCGCGCGGCGGCGAGGTCGGAAGCGACGCGTTCAGCATCGGCGGCGAGCGCGGCATGACGCTGGGCGATGGAGGCGGCCTCGCGCGCGAACCCGGCCTCGCGATCGCGGGCTTCGGCGAGCATGCCCACCGCATGGCGCGCATTCTCGCGCGCGGCGCGCTCGGCCTCGCGGCGCCGCTGCGTCGTCTCCTGCGCCATCTCGAAATCGCGCGCCACCGTCTCGACATCGCGGTCGGCGATGGCCAGCGCGTCCTCGAGCTCGGCGAGCCGGTTGCGCTGGCGCAGGCGCTGCGCGGCGGCGCTCGGCGTCCCGGCGGCGCGGCGGAATCCGTCCCAGCGCCACAAGCCGCCGTCGCGGCTGACCAGGCGCTGGCCGGGTTTGAGCAGCGGCCTGCAGCTCGGCCGCGCTCGGTCGCGTCCGCGACGATGCCGATCTGCTTGAGCCGTCGCGCCAGAATCGGCGGCGCCATCACCTGGGCGGCGAGCGGCGCCACGCCTTCCGGCAGCGCCAGCGCCTCAGTCGTAGTCCGGCAGATCGTGCCAATGCATCGGCGCCGCTTCGTCGAGCGGCGCGGTGAGATCGTCGCCGAGCGCCGCGCCGAGCGCCGCCTCGAATCCCGGCGCCACCTGGATGCGGTCGAGGATCGGGGCAAAGCGCCGGTCGCTCTGTCGCGGCGAGCAGCTCGGCGAGCGCCTGCGCCTCGGCGCGCAGCTTGGCGCGGTTGCGTTCGGCCTGCTTCGAGCGGCGCGCGCGCTTCGGCCTCCGCCGCCTCGGCGGCGCGCAGTTCCTGCGCTGCCGTCTCGGCGGTGGCGCGGCTGGCCGCGAGCTCGGCTTCGGCGGTGCGAACCGCTTCCGCGGCGGCAGCGGCGCGTTCGGCGGCGACGCTCTCGGCCTCGAGCGCGGCGCGCTGGCGCGCGACATCGGCCGCGCGCCCGGCGAGACGCTGCGCCCGCTCGCTCGGCCTCGGCGCGGCGTGCGAGCAGCGTGCTGCGCTGTGCCTCGGTCGTGGCGATCTCCTCGGTGAGTCGGGCGAGTTCCGCTTCGCGCGCGGCCACCTCGGCGCTGGCAGCGGCGAGCGCGGACGCCGCCTGAGCCAGCGCCTCGCCCTCTTGCGCTTGCGCGGCGGCGATCGCCTGGTGCTCGTCGGCGAGCCGCTCGAGCGCGGTCGCGCGCGTCGGCGGCGAGCTCGTCCTCGCGGGCGATGTCGGCGGCGAGCTGCACCAGACGCTGCTCGGCGGCCTCGCGCGCGGCGGCGATGCGCCGCTCCTCGTCCTCGAGCGCCTGGCGGGCGAGGACGAGGCGCTGCAGCTCGGCCGCGGCGGCGGCCTCGCTCTGGCGCAGCGGCGGCAGCGCCGTCGCGGCAGCCTCGCGCGCGCGCTCGGCCGCGAGCGCCGCGGCGGTGCGGTCGGCGACGGCGAGTTCGGCTGCGGCAAGCTGCTCCTCGGCGGCGGCGTGCTCGGCGCGCGCCGCCTGCCAGCGCAGATGCAGCACCACCGCCTCGGCGCGGCGGATGTGGTCGGACAGCCGGCGATAGCGCGCCGCTTGGCGCGCCTGTTTCTTCAGGCCGTCGAGCTGGGCGGCGAGCGTCGTCAGCACGTCCTCGAGCCGCACCAGATTGGCTTCGGCGGCCTTGAGGCGAAGCTCGGCCTCGTGGCGGCGCGAATGCAGACCGGTGATGCCGGCCGCTTCCTCGATCAGAGCGCGGCGGTCGACGGGCCTGGCGTTGATGATGGCGCCGACGCGGCCCTGGCTGACGATCGCCGGCGACTGCGCCCCGGTCGCGGCATCGGCGAACAGGAGCTGCACGTCGCGCGCGCGCACCTCCTTGCCGTTGACGCGATAGCCCGAGCCGTCGCCGCGCTCGATGCGGCGCACCACCTCGATCTCGTCGTAGGCGTCATAGGGCTTCGGCGCGTCGTGGCGGGAATTGTCGAGCCACAGCGTCACCTCGGCGAGATTGCGCGCCGGCCGGACATCGGTGCCGCCGAAGATGACGTCGTCCATCTCGCCGCCGCGCATGCGCTTGGCCGAGGTCTCGCCCATCGCCCATGACAGCGCCTCGACAAGGTTCGACTTGCCGCAGCCGTTGGGGCCGACGATGCCGGTCAGGCCGGGCTCGATCACCAGTTCGGTGGGATCGACGAAAGACTTGAAGCCGACGAGGCGGAGCTTGGAGAAATGCACGGGCGGTTAACTCGCTCAGTGGCCGGCGGGACCGGGCAGCGGCGCCGCGGGCGTGCTCGCGCCCTTGACGACCGCTGGCGGGATCGGCTGGTTTGCCATCGCCGCGGTCAGCGTCGTGGCGAATTCGGCATAAGGGCAGCGCGCCGACCACCTTGCTTGCCGTTGATGAAGAAGGTCGGGGTCGAGTTGACGCCGTATTGGTTGCTGCGCGACGAGCCGCTCGTTGAGGATGCTTGTCCTCGAGGGCTCTTGTCCTTCATGCAGGCGTCGAATTTCTCCGGGCCGATGCCGCCGAGCAAGCCGATGCGCTTCAGCGCCGCCAGCGGATCGCTGTTGAGGACCCAGTCCCGCTGATCTGTGGAACAGCGCGTCGATGAAGGTGAAAACTTGCTCCGGCGGGCGCAGCGCGCCAGCATCGCCGCCTTGACCGCGAGCCCGTCGAGCGGATAGTCGCGAAAGATCAGCTTGCCTTGCCGGTGATCGATCCACTCCGCCTTCACCTTCGGCAGGATGTCGGTGTCGAACTCGGCGCAATGCGGGCAGGTCAGCGAGGCATATTCGAAGATGGTGACCGGCGCGTCGGCCTTGCCGACGATGATATCGTCGGGGGCAAGCGTCGGCGCCGCCTCGCCGGCCGCGCCCGCCGTGCCGGCGAAAGCCAGGAACAAGACGCCGACCGCCCACCAGATATTCCGCATTTGATCCTCTCATCCACTAGATGTTGATGCTACGGCGACTCTGGCGGCATTGCAAGTTCGCGACGCGACGGGGACCGCCTCAGCCTTTGCCGGTGCCGATGACCGCCTCGCCGAGGCGGCGCAGCGCGTCGCGCAGGCCGGGGTCCTCGATCCGGGCGAGACGGCGGTCGAGCGCCGCCCGCTCGGCGGCGCTGAGCGGCCGCGGCCGCTGCGGGACAGGGCGCGGCGGCAGCGCCGGCGGCCCTTGGACCAGCACCAGGCGGGATACCGCGCCATAGCCGAAGAAGCCGTTGATGCGCTCGAGAATGAGCGGGGTGCGGTGCTGGACCTCGAGCGCCAGGCCAGCGGCAACCCGTAGCCGCAGCGTGCCGTCGCGGCGCTCGCCGCGCGGAAAGCTCAGCCGGTCGGGGGAGATTTTCGCGGCCAGTTCGGCGCCGACGACGCTGGCCCATTCCGCCACGAGCTGGGCGCTGGCGAAGCCGCGCTTTCCCAGCACCGGGGCCGCGATCCGCGGCACCTCGCCGGCCAATGCGCGGAGCCCGCCGCGCCGTCTCTCCAACCAAGCCTCCTGACACCTGCCGCGAAGCCGTGGCATGGTAGCCCGGTTCCCGGCTGCCGTCGAATGCCGATCCCGCGATCACCGTCATTGCCGCCCCCCAATGCCGCTGCGCTGCTGGCGTGGTACGACCGCCACCGCCGCGTGTTGCCGTGGCGTGCGCCGCCGGGCGTGCGGCCCGATCCCTACCGCGTCTGGCTCAGCGAGGTGATGCTGCAACAGACGACGGTCGCGACCGCGATGCCCTATTTCGACGCGGTTCCTGGCGCGGTGGCCCGATCTGCCGGCGCTGGCGGCGGCGGCGCTCGACGCCGTGCTCCATGCCTGGCAGGGGCTCGGCTATTACGCGCGCGCCCGCAACCTTCATGCCTGCGCCGGCGCGGTCGTCGCCCGTCACGGCGGGGCGTTTCCCGCCGACGAGAAGCTGCTGCGCGCGCTGCCCGGCATCGGCGACTACACCGCGGCGGCGATCGCCGCCATCGCCTTCGACCTTCGCGCCACCCCGGTCGACGGCAATGTCGAGCGGGTGATGGCGCGGCTCTATGCGGTGCCGCACGCCGACTGCCCGAGGCCAAGCCCGAACTGCGCCGCCTCGCCGCGGCGCTGACGCCAGCCCGGCGGGCCGGCGATTATGCCCAGGCGGTGATGGATCTCGGCGCGACGCTGTGCCTGCCGCGCAAGCCCAAATGCGTGCTGTGCCCGTGGCGCGACTCGTGCCGCGCGCCGGCATGACGGCATCGCCGAGACGCTGCCGCGGCGCCGTCCGCCGCCGGCGAAGCCGCTGCGGCGCGGCGTCGCCTTCTGGGCGGTGCGGCGGCGACGGCGCCGTGCTGCTGCGCCGGCGCCCGCGATAGCGGCCTGCTGGGCGGCATGATGGAAGTGCCCTCGACGGCGTGGCGCGCGGCGCCTTGGGCGGCGCAGGAGGCCAAGGAAGCGGCGCCGGTGCGGGCGCGCTGGCGTCGTCTTGCCCGAGGTGGTGCGGCACAGCTTCACCCATTTCGATCTCGAACTCACGGTGCTGGCGGGCAAGGCGCGCGAGGACGACGCCGCCGCCGGCATCTGGGTCCCGCCCGACCGCCTCGGCGATCACGCCCTGCCGAGCGTGATGAAGAAGGTGATCGCCCACGCCCGCGCCGCACCGCTCGCGGCGCTAGCGGGTCATCCCATCTGGGCGCGAACCTGCTGGCGCAGCAGGTCGATCGGCACCATGCTGCCCATCCGCTCGACGTACCAGAAATCCCAGCCGTTGCAGGCGGCGGCGCCTTGCACCTCGGCCGCCACCTTGTGGATGGAGCCGCGCGATTCGGCGGAGATCACCGTGCCGTCGGCGCGCACCCGCGCGGTCCAGCGCCGGCGCGGTCGAACAGCACGTCGCCCGGCTGCAGCAGGCCGCGCTCGACCAGCACGCCGAACGGCACGCGCGGCGCTTCGCGCTTGGCTTCGATCGTCACCAGATCCGATGGCGGCGGGAACGACGGCGGCGATGCGCGCGCGCGGCGAGCGCGCGCATAGTCGCGGTCGCGCTCGATGCCGATCCAGCGCCGGCCCAGGCGCCTCGCCACCGCGCCGGTGGTGCCGGTGCCGAAGAACGGGTCGAGCACGATGTCGCCCGGCTTGGTCGCCGCCAGCAGCACGCGATGGAGCAGCGCCTCGGGCTTCTGGGTCGGATGCGCCTTGCGGCCATCGACCTTGAGGCGCTCGACACCGCCGCACAGCGGGATGAACCAGTCGCTGCGCATCTGCAGATCCTCGTTGAGCGCCTTCATCGCCGCGTAGTTGAAGGTGTAGCGCGCCTCGCGCGAGCGCGCGCACCACAGCAGCGTCTCGTGCGCGTTGGTGAAGCGCCGGCCGCGGAAATTCGGCATCGGGTTGGCCTTGCGCCAGACGATGTCGTTGAGGATCCAGAATCCGAGATCCTGCAGGATGGCGCCGACGCGGTAGATATTGTGATAGGTGCCGATCACCCACAGCGCGCCGTCGGGCTTCAGCACGCGCCGCGCCGCCTCGAGCCAGGCGCGGGTGAAGCGGTCATAGGCGGCGAAATCGGCGAACTTGTCCCAGGCATCCTCGACGCCGTCGACGCGGCTGTTGTCGGGACGGACGAGTTCGCCGGTGAGCTGGAGATTGTAGGGCGGATCGGCGAAGACGAGATCGACGGAGTGCGGCGCAAGCTGCGCCATCAGCGCGATGCAGTCGCCAACCAGCACCTCCCCGTCCCGCGCGCCGCTCATCACCCCACCCTGACATTGCGCCCGGGGCGGGACAATGCGCGCGCCGAGTTCCGTCAGTCAATAATTTTGCGGAGTCAGGGCTTTAGAGCGTGCCGCTGCAATCGAACGCGAAAGTCTAGCTGCAACGGCGCGAAGCTGCGCCGATGGTGCGGGGTCGGGCCGAGAGCAAGCAGCGCGGCGCGATGCTCCTCGGTGCCATAGCCGGCATTGTGGTCCCAGCCATAGCCGCCGTAGCGCCGCGCGAGGCGGCGCATCAGCGCGGTCGCGCGTCACCTTGGCGATGACCGAGGCGGCGGCGATCGACAGCGACAGGCCGTCGCCGCCGATCACGGTCTCGACCGCGCAGGGCAGCGGCGGCGCAACGTTGCCGTCGACGAGCGCGATCGCCGGCACGATGCCGAGCGCCGCGACGGCGCGGCACATCGCCATGAGCGTCGCGCGCAGGATGTTGTGGCGGTCGATCTCGGCGACGCTGGCGGCGCCGACGCCGATTGCCGGCGCGACCCGCCGCAGGAGCGCGGCATATTCCTCGCGCGCCGCCGGGGTGAGCTGCTTCGAATTGTCGAGCCCGTCACGCAGCGCGCGCGGCAGGCGGCGGCGATCGAGCATCACGGCGGCGGCCACCACCGGACCGGCCAGCGGCCCGCGCCCCGCCTCGTCGACGCCGCACACGATGCCGGCGCAGCGCGCCTCGAAGGCGAAATCGGGCATGGCGGCAACAGATACCGGCGGCGTGCCCGAAGCAAGCGCGGCAATTCAGTTTTCCACCGTCACCGCGCTGCCGAGGGCAAGGCCGAGGTCGCGATCGGCCCGGCCGCGATTGACCGCGATCTCGGCGAGGCCGCAGGAATTCTCGTACCACAACGCGGCACCCTCCGGCACGTCGGCGAAGACGCGTGCCCGGCGCGACGCGCCGGCCGCCGGCGACGAGCTGCGCGCCCGGCGGCAGCAGGCTCGCGCGCAAGCCGGTCATCGCATTGCCGTAGTGATCGACATAGACGATCTCGGCGAGATCGTCGGGCCAGTCGTGCCGGCGCGCCGACTGGGCGCCCGCACCGTGCACGCCGGCATCGTGCCGCGCGCCATGCATCGCCGCGACCGGCGCGAACAGGTCGCGGCCGTGGAAGCTCGGCGCGAGCGGCGTCCGGGCGCCAGTCGATCTCGCCACAACGCGGCCTGCGCCGTGCGCGCGCAGCACGATCTCGAAGAGCCCGTTATCGGGCCCGACGAACCAGCGCCCGTCGGCAGCGACGATGACCGGCGCGCGGGCGCCGCCGACGCCGGGATCGACCACGGCAGAGAAACACCGTGCCCGGCGCGGAAACCACGGCGCATAGGCGGCGAGGAGATAGGCGCAGGCGCGCGGATCGCGCGACGGCGCGTCGGCGAAGAGATCGATCACCGCGACGCCCGGCGCGCGCTCGGCGCAGCACCGCCTTCACCTGCCCGGTATAGGGACCCGCGAGACCGAAATCGGTGAACAGCACGATCATGGCGCGATTATGTGCTTGTTGGTGCGCGCGTCACGACTTCGGTTCCGCCGCGGGTGTAGGCGCTCTGTGACCAGCGCCCATTCCGCTGCGATTGTCGCCTGCGAATGGTTTGCGGTAGTCTTCCATTTTGGCGCGTAGCCGTCATCTGCCTGATCGCCCCATCTTGTCCAATTCGGCCTCGTGCCGTGCGCGAACGACCCTGTGAAAGGCGAATTGGACCACCGCTCGATAAGTGCGCATTGCTCATTCAGCTTGCGGCGGTGTTCCCGCTAGCGCGTCGCGATGTCATTGACCTAGCGACGCATAGCCAGTCGCGTGCGCGTCCTTGCCCCGTACACCAAACAGCGGCCTGATTTAGCGCCTCGGCATTTGCTCACGCAACGCGCGCCGCGATGCGCCGTAGATCGCTTAGAGACAGAGCGGAGTTGTCCTTGATCTCGTCTGGCACCAGTGGCGTCGCCGCGTTTCTATCTGACTGCATTGACGACGGCTGCCGTGACGTTGGGGGCCTGCCCCTCAGGTGGGTAGGCGTCTATGATCCATTGCTCCGGCTCGATGCCGACCACAACGAGAGGCACGATCAACGTCAGCCTGGATCGTTCTAGCTCTCTAACCGCCCGCTCATAGTAGGCGATGTTCCCGCCCGTGATCCCGGCAAATTTTTTGGTACATACCACTTGGATTCCCACGTCCGCCTGACCCAAGGCCATGGAAATTGCCATCTTGTAGACATCATAGGCGTAGCGCGCGACATTTCCGAATTGGACCTCAACCTCGATGCGAGCTTTCCGAAATTCCGACCGGAGCTGGCTCTTGCGGCCTGGGTCGTCTGGATCAGCATCAATTATCAGCGGGTGCCAGTCCCAATCACGCGCGACGCAAAGCTCGTTGTCGAGCCAGCGGTTCATCGCGCCCGGAGAGATGACATGCGCGACTGAGGTCTTTTTTCCCCGAGCGGCTCGATATGGCGGCAGTCCGCTCAATACGTCCATGAATTCCTTGAATGCTGGGCTGAACTTCGGGCTCTCAAGAATGTCCCGTCCGTTCCGATGACTGAATACGTCTACGATCTTCACTCGTCGTTCCCGGCTTTCGCGGTGAGGTCGGACGAAAGCAACAGGGAATTGACGCTCCTTACCGCGCGATGGCCGCCATATGGCTTTGCTGGATCATAGACCGGCTTGTTCATCGGTCGCGTCCGAAGCGTGCCTGCCTGCAGCTCGTGCACGCGCTTCCAAGCGATGTCGATATACTCTGGCACGGTGTCGCACCCGTAGCCGATGCGATTGTGCTTGATCGCGGCAATGACCGAAGAGCCAACGCCGAGTGTACGGATCAAAGACAGCGGCACCGGGAAGCGTTAGCGCCAACACCAGGCGCTCGACCAACTCGACAGGAAACTGGCAAGGATGCTTGGTTTTCTCGACGTGGTTGTTCTTGACGTTAGGGAATATCCACACGTCGCCCGGATTCTTCCCCAGCGGATTGCACGATAGCTGCCCGACCTTTGGGCCTTTGAAGTATTTTTTGCCCGGATATTTCGAGGGCACGCGGATCGGATCGAGATTGAACATGTAGTCGTCGGCCTTGGTGAACCACAGGATGGTTTCGTAGCGCCCGGAAAGACGCTTCGAGCAATGCAAGCCATGCTCGAAATGCCAGACGACGCGGTTGCGAAGACGCAGGCCATGCTCGCGGAAAACGGGATAGAGCACGATGTCGAGCGGAAAAATCTCGCCGTCCTGAACGTGATTGCCGACCTGCCAGCACAGCGAGCCGCGCGGGTGGAGGAGCCGCACGCACTCCGAGATTACTTGCGCCTGTGCTGAACATAGGCAGTCGAGCGACGACGCGCTTCTATATGCCTTGCCGATGTTGTAGGGCGGTGAGGTCACGATCAGTTGCATCGACGCTCGTCCGCAGCGGACGCATGAATGCCAGGTTGTCCTGCGCACGCCATGACGGCTTGGCGATCACGCTGTAATTGGGCAACGGTGGCGGCTCTCACGTTCGAGCACAATGCGTCATGGTCGACTGGAAGAGAGTAACAACAGGATGTAGTGGGGGCAAGATCCTTCGCTACGCTATATCCTGTATCCATACCCTTCCTCCCTCAGAACAGGCTCAGCTGGTCGCCGAGCTTGGGCGGGCGGCGGAAGCGGGTGGTGTCGAGCTGCCAGGCGCGGCCGCGCGTCGAGGCCGAAGCGCCGGCAGCCGCGCTCGAAGCGGATGCGCAGCATCTCGGCATAGGGGCCGGTGCCGCGCATGCGCGTGCCCCATTGCGACATCATAGGCCTTGCCGCCGCGGCTCTGGCGGATGAGCGACATGACGTGCTTGGCCTTGCCGGGCACGTGCGCGGCGAGCCATTCCTCGAACATCGGCGCAATTTCCAGCGGCAGGCGCAGCAGGATATAGCCGGCGCTGCGTCGCGCCCGCGCGCGCCGCCGGCTTCGAGGATGCGCTCCAGCTCGCGCATCGTTGAGCGCCGGGATCATCGGCGAGGCCATCACCGCCACCGGAATGCCGGCCTGGGCGAGCGCGGCGATGGTCTCGAGCCGCCGCTCGGGCGTCGCGGCGCGCGGCTCCAGCCGGCGCGCGAGGCCGCGGTCGAGCGTCGTCAGCGAAACCGCGACGGCGGCGAGGCGCTCGCGCCGCCATCGGCGCCAGACAGGTCGATGTCGCGCTGCACCAGCGCCGATTTGGTGACGATGCAGACGCGGGTGGCGGAAGTCGCGCAGCACCTCGAGGATGCGGCGGGTCAGGCCGAGCTTGCGCTCGATCGGCTGATAGGGATCGGTGTTGGCGCCGAGCGTGATCGGCTTGCAGCTGATAGCCGGGCTTGCGCCAGCTCGGCCGCGCAGCAGCTCGCGGCGCATCCTCCTTGACGAAGATGCGGCTCTCGAAATCGAGCCCCGGCGACAGCCCGAGATAGGCATGGGTCGGCCGCGCGAAGCAATAGATGCAGCCATGCTCGCAGCCGCGATAGGGGTTGATCGAGCGGCTCGAACGGCACGTCGGGCGAGTCGTTGCGGGCGATGATCGTCTTGCGCCGATGTCGCGCAGCATAGACGGTATCGAGCGGCGGCGCCGGCTCGTCGCCGCTGCCCCAGCCGTCGTCGATGCGCGAGCGCCGCTCCGGCTCGAACCGGCCGGTGGCGTTGCTGACTGCGCCGCGGCCCTTGCGCGGCAACTCGGCAAGCACCTCGTCCATGGCCAAAGCCTAAATCGTGATTTCGAACAAATCAAGAACAATGTGCCGCTGGCCGCGCTTGCCCGGATGGTCGAACATGGCGCCGGGCGGGGCGGAGACGATTCATGGCCTTGGCGCTAGGCGATGGCACGGCGGGGGCGCCGCTTTCGGTGGTGATCCCGACGCTCGATGCCGGTGCCGCGCTGCCCGATACGCTCGGCGCGCTCGCTTCGGGGCGCCATCTCGTGCGCGAGATCATCGTCGCCGATGGCGGCTCGTGCGACGATACCATTGCGGCAGCACAACGCGGCGGCGCCCAGGTCATCGCGGCGCCGCGCGGCCGCGGGACGCAACTCGCGACCGGTGCCGCATCGGCGGCGGGTGAATGGCTGCTCTTCCTCCATGCCGACACGCGGCTCGGTGACGGGTGGGAGCGCGCGGTCGAAACCTTCATCGCCGGCGCCGGCGATGCCGCGCGCGCGGGTTACTTCCGCTATCGGCTCGATGACACGGCCGCGGCCGCGCGCGTTCTCGAGGCGGCGGTGGCGTGGCGCTGCCGCGTCCTCGCTCTGCCCTATGGCGATCAGGGGCTGCTTGATCGCGCGCCGGCTTTATCGCGCGGTCGGCGGCTTCCGGCGTCTGCCGCTGATGGAGGACGTCGATCTCGTGCGCCGGCTGGGGCGGGCGCGGCTCGTCTGTCTCGATGCCGAGGCCGTGACTTCGGCGGCACGTTATCGCCGCGACGGCTATGTGCGGCGCGCGCTGCGCAATGCCGCGTGCCTTGCGCTTTACCGTGCCGGCGTGCCGCCCCGCGTCATTCAGCTACTCTATGGTTGAGCGCATGCGGGAGCGGCGTCATGTCGTCGTCTTTCTGCGCGCGCCGCAACTCGGCCGGGTGAAGCGGCGGCTCGCGCGCGATATCGGCGCGGTGGCGGCGCTTGCGTTCTATCGCGCCACGGCGACACGGCTCATCCGTGTTCTGGCGCGTGACCGGCGCTGGCGCTGTCATCTCGCGGTGACGCCCGATCGGCGCGCGTCATGGCCGCGGCCGTGGCGCCGCGGTCGCGTCGCGGCGCAAGGGCAGGGCGATCTCGGCCGGCGCATGGCGCGCGTCTTCCGCCGCCTCCCGCCCGGGCCGGCGGTGATCGTCGGCGCCGACATACCGGGTCTTGGCGCGCGTCACGTGGCGGCGGCGTTCGCGGCGCTGGGCGGCCACGACGTCGGTGTTCGGGCCGGCCGAAGATGGCGGCTATTGGCTGATCGGCCTGGCGCGGCGGCGGCCGGTGCCGCAGGGGATCTTCGCCGGTGTACGCTGGTCGAGTCCGGATGCGCTCGCGGACACGCGCGCGAGCCTGCCGCGCCGGATGCGCACGGCCGTGCTCGGCGTCCTGGCCGACATCGACGATGGCGCCGCCTATCGCCGCCTTCTCATGCGCCGGCGGCGAGATGCTCCTGCAGGCGCGGCATCAGCTCGACGAGATTGCACGGGCGGTGGCGGTTGTCGAGCTGGTGGCGGATGATGTCGTCCCAGCCGTCGCGGCAGGCGCCGGGCGAGCCGGGCAGGGCGAAGAGATAAGTGCCGCCGGCGACGCCCGCAGTGGCGCGGCTCTGGATCGTCGAGGTGCCGATCTTCTGGTAGCTGAGCCAGCGGAACAGCTCGCCGAAGCCGGCGATCTCCTTGTCGTAGACGGCGTGGAAGGCTTCGGGCGTGACGTCGCGGCCGGTGACGCCGGTGCCGCCGGTCGCGATCACCACGTCGATCGCGGGATCGGCGATCCATTGCTTGAGCTGGGCGACGATCGCCGCCTGGTCGTCGCTTGACGATGCGGCGCGCGGCGACGCGGTGGCCGGTGGCGCCGATCAGCTTCGACCAGCGTCGCGCCCGAACGTGTCGTCGGCCTCGCTGCGCGTGTCGGAGACGGTCAGGACGGCGATGTTGACGGGAAGGAACGGGCGCGTCTCATCGATTCTGCGGCATAGCGGCCATCCTGCGTGCGGCCTGCGGTCGAGCGCGGTATAGGTCGGCCATTTGCCGGCGGCAAGCGCGTCGAGATCGGGCGTCGGCTGGCCCAGGCGCTGGCGATAGACCCAGTAATTCGTCAGCACGTGCTCGGTGAAATCGCGCGACTCCTGCGACGGGACGCTCTCGAGGAACAACAGCGGGTCGTGCTGGTATTGCGCGGCGAGGGATTGCCAGCGTCGCGTCGCTGTCGGCCCGCGATTATAGGCGAGCGCAAACAGCACGAGATTGTCCTTGATCTGCGGCTCGTCGAGCAGCATGCGCACGTATTCCTGTGCCAGCGTCAGATTGAGTTCGGGATCGGCCAGCGCCCGCTGCTCCTGCGCGGCGCTGCCGGGTTCGCTCAGCGTCATTCCCTTGCGCTCGGCCATGAAGCGCGCGGTGGCGGGCATCAGCTGCATCAGGCCCTGCGCCCCGGCGCTGCTGACGACCTGCGGCACGAACAGCGATTCCTGCCGCATCAGCGCGAACAGCAGCGCGCGGTCGACGGTGAAGCCGTCCTGGCGGCCGCCAGCGCGGCACGGGATAGAGCGCGTCGTCGCGATAGCGCCCTGCGGCATCGGCCAGCATGCCGGCGAGGTGCAGGCTCAAGGCCGGCATGTCGGCGCGGTCGGCCAGTCGGGCGATCGATTGGAGCAGCGCCGGGTTGTTGCCCGCCGCCAGTGCGCGCAATTCCTCGATCGCTCGCGACCGCTGTCCGATCTCGAGCAGCGCCAAGGCGCGGCGCCCGGCATCGAGGCTGGTGACGACACGCGCATCGAGCATGGTAAACGGTTCAGTCTCGAAATCGAGGTCGGGCGCAATTCTGAGAAGGCGGCGGGCGATGATGCCGTAGAAGGTGCGGGGCTCCGCGGCGGCAACGCGCAGCCAATAGGTCATTAGTTCGGTATGGCGCTGGCGCAGCGCCACCCGCGCCGACCAGAAGGCGGCCGCCGAGCGCATCCACGACACCGGGTTCGCCTCGCGCGCGAGAATGCCGAAATGCGTGCGCGCTTCATCCATGCGGCCGAGCCGCCACGCCGCAAGCCCGGCATGCCAATGTGCGATCGGCGATAGATCGTAATCGTGCGGCGGCGTGCTGATGTCGAGCGCCGCGCGCGCCTGGCCGTCGGCGAGGTAGGCCTGGGCGATGACGGTGCGCAGCGCCGCGACGGTGTCGGGGTCGAGCCGTTGCCGTGCCTCGGGTCCAGCCAGCAGCGCCACGGCACGGTCGGGTGCGGTCGCGGCCAGGTCGCGGATCTGGCGCGCGACCAGCGCCGCGCGCGGCGACAGCGTGGCCGAATCATCAGCCGCGAGCGCTACTCCCGCAGCATCGTCGCTGTCCACCGCGGCGCGGGTCGCGGCGACGGCCGGCCGGGGCGGCGGCTTGGCGCCGCGCGGCTCGCGCTTCAGCGCCAGGGCATAGATCGTCTTGGCGTCAGGCTCGTCGGCGTAACGATTGAGCCAGTCCACGAGTTCGGCATAGTTGGCATGATAGTCCGCGCTGAGATAGCGCTGGGCCAGCACATGGCCGAGGAGCAGCGGGTCCTTGAGCCGGGCGATCTCGCGATCGGCCTCGCCCCAGGCGTCGCGCTCCTGCAAGACAAAGATGCGCTCATAACGGGCCGACGCATCAGGCGCCATCACGCGGGGCAGGTCGGACAGCACGCGGGACAGATCGGATTGCCGTTGCACCTCGGTGCGAGGCGTCAGCGCGGCAACACGTAAATCCGCGGCCGAAGCGTCGAGCATGGTTAAGATCGGCAGAATCGCTGTAAATAGGGCAAGAATAACAGCTTGCTCCCACGAGGTTTGGCCCGGACGTGCCCTGTAACCTCCAGCCTCCATGCCGTCTGATTAGAGCATGTTTGCCAAAAAAGCAAATCAAATTATCGTACACTTCGCGATCAATTTGATCGGCCGCTCGATCGCTTCAAATATCCGGTTCAGTTACTCGGGTGTTTCGAGCTTTATTTGCACCGCCAACAGATCACGCCACGCTTCGTCTTTGCGTGCCGGTTGGCGCAGGAGAAATGATGGGTGATAGGTCGCGATCGCCGGCACGGCTCGGTCGAGCCCCTCGATGTCGAGGCTGAACCAGCGACCGCGGAGACGGGTAATGCCCTCCGGCCGTCCCAGGAGCGCTGCGGTTGCGGTGCCGCCGCACAGCATCACCAGCCGCGGTGCCACCAGGGCGATGTGACGACGCACAAAAGGCAGGCAGAGTGCGATCTCGTCGTCGGTCGGCTTGCGGTTACCCGGCGGACGCCAGAACAGCACGTTGGTGATATAGGCGTTGCGTTGGCGGTCGAAGCCGATGGCGGCGAGCATGCGGTCGAGCAGCTGTCCGCTGCGGCCGACGAAGGGGCGCCCGATCCGGTCTTCGTCCGCGCCGGGCGCCTCGCCGATGATCATGAGCGGCGCATCGGCAGCACCGTCGGCGAAGACGGTGTGCGTCGCGGTGCGCTTCAAGGCGCAGCCCTCGAACGCGGCCACGGCGTCGCGCAGCGCCGCGAGCGTATCGGCCGTCAGGGCCAAGGCGCGGGCGCTGGCCGCCGCGGCGGGGCCGGCATCGGGCAAGGGCGGGGCAGGGCGGGGCACCGGCGGCACGGCGGCAGGCGCCGGCGCCACGGCGCGGGGACGCGGTGCGACGCGGTCGCTGGCCTCGGCCGCGATCGCCTCGTCCACGCCCATCGCCACGTACCAGCGCAGCAACTGCGCCCGGATCCGGGGTTGTCGCCATGCCCCTCGCCCTTTCCCGGTCATTCATTATAGTGCCGGCCCATGGAACGCGAACGGATGGAATATGACGTGGTCGTCGTCGGCGCCGGCCCCGCCGGGCTCGCCGCCGCCATCCGCCTGAAGCAGCTCGCCGCCGCCGCCGGGCGCGAGGTCTCCGTCTGCGTCATCGAAAAAGGCTCGGAAGTCGGCGCGCATATCCTCTCGGGCGCCGTGCTCGAGCCGCGCGCTCTGAACGAGTTGCTGCCGGACTGGCGCGACACGCGGCGCGCCGCTCAAGACCGCGGCGACCGAGGACCGCTTCCTCCTGCTTACGGCGCGGCGGGCGCTGCGCCTGCCGACGCCGCCGCAAATGCACAACCGCGGCAACTACATCATCAGCCTCGGCAATCTCTGCCGCTGGCTGGCCCGGCAGGCCGAGGCGCTGGGGGTGGAGATTTATCGCGGCTTCGCCGGCGCCGAGGTTCTTTTCGAGAGACGGCCGCGTCGCCGGGGTGGCGACCGGCGCCATGGGGGTCGGCAAGGACGGCAAGCCGACCGCGAATTTCCAGCCGGGCGTCGAATTGCGCGCCAAGGAGACGCTCATCGCCGAAGGCTGCCGCGGCTCGCTGACCAAGCAGCTTACCGCGCGCTTCGGCCTCCGCGACGACAGCGGCCCGCAGACCTATGCCATCGGCATCAAGGAGCTATGGGAGGTCGAGGCAGCGCAGCACCATCCCGGCCGTCGTCGTCCACACGATCGGATGGCCGCTCGATGCCGCGACCTACGGCGGCTCGTTCCTCTATCATCTCGAGGACCGCCAGGTTGCGGTCGGCTTCGTCATCGGGCTCGACTACGCCAATCCCTATCTCAGCCCGTTCGAGGAGTTCCAGCGCTTCAAGACGCATCCGGCGATCCGCCCGGTCTTCGCCGGCGGGCGCCGCATCGCCTATGGCGCGCGGGCCCTCAACGAGGGCGGGTTTCAGGCGATCCCGCGGCTCGACTTTCCCGGGCGGCCTCTTGATCGGCTGCGCCGCCGGCTTCGTCAACGTGCCCAAGATCAAGGGCAACCACACCGCGATGAAATCCGGCATGGTGGCGGCGGAGACCGTGTTCCGGCGGCTGTCGGGCGATGCGGCGGCCGATTATCGCGGCGCGCTCGCGCAATCCTGGGTCTGGCCCGAGCTGCATGCAGTGCGCAACATCCGGCCCGGCTTTCCGCTGGGGACTGTGGGCGGGCTCGCCCATGCCGCGCTCGACACCTATGTCTTCCGCGGCAAGGCGCCATGGACGCTGCGCCACCGCGCCGACCATCCGACGCTCGATCCCCGCGGCGGCAGCGTCGCCGATCGCCTATCCCAAGCCCGACGGCGTCCTGACCTTCGACCGCCTGTCCTCGGTCTTCATCTCCAACACCAATCACGAGGAAAACCAGCCGCCGCATCTGCGCCTGCAGCGACCCGGACGCAGGCGATCACGATCAATTACGCGCTTTACGATTCGCCCGAGCAACGCTATTGCCCTGCCGGCGTCTATGAAATCCTGACCGACGAGGGCGGCCAGCCGCGGCTGCAGATCAACGCGCAGAACTGCGTCCACTGCAAGACCTGCGACATCAAGGACCCGACCCAGAACATCGACTGGGTGGTGTCCGGAAGGTGGCGGCGGTCCGAATTATCCGAACATGTGAGTTTCGGGCGTGACGATCGTGTAAGTATTGCGGCGTGCGGACGTGCCGCACGCAGGATGGGGATCGATGGCGGGGCAGGTGCGAGTGAGGCGTGAGGCGCTGGCGCGACGCGCCGCCTGGGCCATGGTCATCGTCGCGGCGCTGTCTTCCTGCGCGGCGCAGACGCCGCCGCGGGCCGCGGAGCGGCGCCGGCCAAAGCGGTGGCGGCGGCGGCGGCAAGTCCGCTCGGCAGCTATCTCGCCGCCGACACGCGCAGAGCGGTCCACGATTACGCCACGCCGCACGGCTGATGAAGCAGGCGCTCGAGCACGATCCCGACAATCTCGACTTGTCCGACGCACCTTCCTGCTGCGGGTCTCGGAGGGCCGCGTCGCCGAGGCAGTGCCGCTGGCGCGTCGGATCGTCGGCGCTCGACGGCAACTACCGGCCTCGCCGCGCTGGTGCTGCTGGTCGAGGAGCATCAAGGCCGGCGATCTCGCCGGCGGCCGCAACGATGGCGCAGGCGCTGCCGCGCGACGGGCCGCAGCGCTTCGCCTTGCCGCTGCTGCCGCCTGGGTCGAGGCCGGCACGGGACAGCCCGGCCAGGCGCTGCAGGCGCTCGCAGCGCATGGGCGAGCTCCAGCGGCCTCGAGCCGCTGCGCGATCTCCATCTCGGCGCTCATCGCCGATTTCGCCGGCCGCATCGACGACGCGCGCAGGCGGCCTATGAGCAAGCTGCTCGCGGCGCGACCGCAGCCGACCTGGCGCGTCGTCGAGGTGGTCGGCAATTTCTACGAGCGCCACGGCCGCGCCGAGCGAGGCGCGCGCAGCTCTATCGAGCGCTTCGCCGCGAGCGACGTCGATACCGACGCGGCGGCGCCGGGCTCGCGCGCATCGCCGCGGGCACCATGCCGCCGCCGCTGCATCGCCACGCCGCGCGACGGCGCGGCCGAGGCGCTGTTCGATCTCGCGAGCCTGCTCGATCAGGGCGAGACGCTCGACGCCGCGCTCGATCTATGCGCGCCTCGCGCTCGACGCTCGCAGCCGAATTTCCCGCTGGCGCAGATGCTGGTCGGCGAGATCCGCGAGAGCGAGGATCGGCCCGCCGATGCGCTCGCGCTCTACCAGGCGCCGTCGATCCGCAATCGCCCTTTGCCTGGTCGGCGCAGCTGCGCGCGGCGCTCGAGCTCGATGCGCTCGGCCGCACCGACGAGGCGATCGCGCAGCTGAAGGCGATGGCGGCGGAGCGGCCCGACGCGGCCGAGCCGCTGATCGAGCTCGGCGACATTCTGCGCGCCACGAACCGCTTCGCCGAGGCGGTCGCGGCCTATGACGGGGCGATCGCGCGGATCGCCAAGGCCGAGCCGCGACGACTGGCGCGCTGTTCTACAGCCGCGGCGTCGCGCTCGAGCGCTCCGGCGACTGGCCGCGCGCCGAGGCCGATCTCAAGCACGCGCTCGCGCTCGCAGCCCGATCAGCCGCTGGTGCTGAACTATCTCGGCTATTCCTGGATCGACAAGGGCGAGAATCTCAGCGAGGCGCTCGGCATGATCCAGCGCGCCGTCGAGCTGCGGCCCAATGACGGCTACATCGTCGACAGCCTCGGCTGGGCCTATTTACCGGCTCGGCGATTTCGTCGCGCGCGACCCAGTATCTCGAGCGCGCGATCGAGCTGCTGCCCGAGGATCCGACGATCAACGATCATCTCGGCGATGCCTATTGGCGCACCGGCCGGCTGCCGAGGCGCGCTACCAATGGCGCCGCGCGCTGCAATTCGGGCCCGAGGCGGACGAGGTCAAGAGCATCGAGACCAAGCTCGATCACGGCCTCGCGCAAGCCGCAGCCGGCGGCTGCGCGGCGGCTGAGCCGCGCGTCGACGCGATGCCGCGCGGGCGGGCCGCGCGCCGGCCAAGCTCAATCTCTATCTGCATGTCACCGGCCGGCGCGGCCGACGGCTATCACCTGCTCGACAGCCTCGTCGCCTTCGCCGATATCGCCGACGGGTCGCCGCGGCGCCGGCGGCGCGCTTGTCGCTCGACGTCGCCGGGCCGTTCGCCGCCGCGCTCGCCGGCACCGGTCGACGACAATCTCGTCTGGCGCGCCGCGCTGGCTGCTGGCGCGCGCATCTCGGCCGCGCGCCCGGCGGCGGCGCTGACGCTCGATCAAGAACCTGCCGGTCGCCATCGGGCATCGGCGGCGGCTCGAGCGATGCCGCGGCGGCGCTGCGGGCGCTGGCCGGCGCTGTGGCGGCGCGCGCTCGGCGACGGTGCGCTGGCGCGCGATCGCCGCGACGCTCGGCGCCGATGTGCCGGTCTGCCTGCGCGCGCGCACCGCCTGGCTCGGCGGCATCGGCGAGCGCGATCGAGCCGGCGCCGCCGCTGCCGCCGGTCGGCGTGGTGCTGGTCAATCCCGGCATCGCGCTGGCGACCGCCGGCGGTGTTCAAGGCGCCGCGCGGCGCGTTCTCGCGCGCCGGCGCGCTTCGCCGAGGCGCCGGCGCGATGCCGCCGCAGCTTGCCGCGCTGCTGCCGCGCGGCGCAACGATCTCACCGACGCCGGCGATCGGCATGGTGCCGGCGATCGCCGCGGTGCTGGCGCGGCTCGAAGCGCTGCCGACGGCGCGCTGCTCGCGCGCATGAGCGGCAGCGGCGCCACCTGCTTTGCGCTGTTCGCCACGCCGCGAACGGCCGCCGATGCCGCGCAGCGCGCTGGCCCGCGACCAGCCGCGCTGGTGGGTCGCCGCCGGGCGTCTCCTGCCGTGAGTCCCGTCGCTCACGCCCGCCGCAGAGCGAAGAGCGCACCGCGCCGGCCTTGCCGCGCAGCGGCATCGCCTCGAGCCGTGCCGCCGTCACGCCCGCCGGCAGCGCCCGACCGCGTGCAGCACCGCCGTCCGAGGCGATGGCGTCGCTCCCCGTCGCGCGACAGACATCCTCGATCCGGGACGCCGTGTTCATGGTGTCGCCGAGGATCACGATCTCGCGCTTCATGTCGCCCATCTCGCCGACGACGAGCGGGCCGGCGTGCAGCGCCGCCGCGCAGCCGCGGCTCGGCGCCGAAAGCGCGGTGGTAGTCGCCGCGCCGCAGGGCGAGCGCGTCGGCGATGGCGAACAGGCAGGTGATGCAGGCGCCGTCGCGGGCGCCGCGCGCGAGCGACCAGGTGACGATGATCTCGTCCCCGACATAGCGGTAGATCTCGCCGCCGGACTCGATCACGGGATCGGTGATGTCGAAGAAGACGCGGTTGAGGAAGCGATGGAAGTCTGTGTCGCCGAGCCGTTCGGCGATCGCGGTCGAATCGTGGAGATCGAGGAAACAGCACGATCGCTGCGTCTCCGACGCGCGGCCGATGATAGCGGCCGGTGATGAGTGCCAGGAGCGTGCGCGGGCCGAACAGGCCGCGCAGCGTGAAGCCGAAATTGATGACGAACGCCACCGCGAACGAGTAGAGGAGATTGCGGCCGGAGATCGTCCCGCCCCCGTCGGTCTCGCCGGCACGACGAGCTCGTCGAGCGCCACGGCGAGCTTGCTCGCCCCCACGAAGATGACGCCATAAATCACGGTGCGCAGCGCGAGGCCGACCAGTCACCGGCAGGCGGCGCACCAGGGCCGCCGTCCGCGACATTGGGCAGAAGGACTCGAGCCCGCAGAGGATCAGAACCCGCTGCTTCCGCCGGTCACCGCGCCAAGTCGCCGATCATTGATGCCGGGAGCGGCGCCCCCGTCCGCACCGCATAGGGGCGCCGATCGCGGCCGCGGCCGCTGTCACGCCGGCGACGATCCGCAGCCGCAGAGCCGTTCGCTGGCGCAATCGCCCTTCCCCCGTTGCGCCGTTGCCAGGCGCAATTGAAGCACGGATGGCGGCTTCAGCTATGCCGTTTTTTTCCGCCACGCGCGACGGTGCGTTGACGGTGGCGGCACCGCAATTCTCTAAGTTACGCCGGCGAAGGCGGGGGCCGGGTCGATGGCAAAGGTCCAGGACGCCTTGAGCCGCCTTGAGGCGGCGATCGCGCGTCTCGAGCGCGCGGCGCTGGGCGCGGCGGAGGCGGCGCGGCGGCCGGTCGCGGCCAAGGCCGACTACGACGCGCTGGCCGAGACCACCGATGCCGTCGCCGGCGTCTCGATGCCGTGGTCGGGCGGCATCGATCGCATGCTGGAGGGGTGATGCCGCAGGTCACCGTCACCATCAACGGCCACCCCTATCCCGTCGCCTGCGATCCCGGCGAGGAGCACGCGCATCCGCGAGCTGGCGCGTCGTCGACGCCAAGGTCGCGGGCTTCGTCGAGCAATCGCCGCGCGCGGGCGAAGCGCGGCTCCTGGTGCTGGCGGCGCTGGTTCTGGCCGACGAACTCAGCGAGGCGAACGACGCCGCGAAGCGCCTTGCCGGCGCTGCGCGGCGCGAGCGACGACGATCCGGCGCTGGCCGACAGCATCGACCGCCTGGCGCGCCGCATCGAGGCGGTTGCGCAACGGCTCGAGGCGGCCCAGATATAGGGCGAGGATGGGGCTGCGCGGTGCGTTAGGTCGCACTACCCCGGGGCCGATAACGACCTCAAGGGGGCTGTCCCTGCCGAAGCCGTGGTTTCGGCACATGGCTCCCACCTGCGTAAGCGGGCCACGAGGGTTGAGCCATGCCGACGGCCGAGGCGGCTCCATCCTCGCTTCCGAAATCAGGGCGGGACGGGCGCAAGGGAACGGGGCGCGATGCGGTTATTGCTGTGCGGCGATGTGGTCGGGCGGCCGGGGCGCGAGGTGGTCGGCGCGCATCTGCCGCGCCTGCGCCGCGAACTGGCGCTCGATTTCGTCGTCGTCAACGGCGAGAACGCCGCGCACGGCTTCGGCATCACCGACAAGATCTGCGCCGAATTCTATGCCTGCGGCGTCGATGTCATCACCACCGGCAACCATGTCTGGGACCGGCGCGAGATCATTTCCTATATCGACGGCGATCCGCGCCTGCTGCGGCCCGATCAACTTCCCGCCGGGCACGCCCGGGCGCGGCCACGGCATCTTCCGCCTCGCCGACGGCCGCGCGGTGCTGGTGGTGAATGCGATGGCGCGGCTGTTCATGGACGCGATCGACGATCCCTTCGCCGCGCTCGACCGGCTGCTCGGCGCCCATCCGCTGGGCGAGGTCGCGGCGATCCTGGTCGATTTCCACGGCGAGGCGACCTCGGAGAAGATGTCGATGGGACATTTCTGCGATGGTCGCGTCTCGGCGGTGATCGGCACGCACAGCCACGTGCCGACCGCCGATTGCCGCATCCTCGCGCAACGGCACCGCCTACATGACCGATGTCGGCATGTGCGGCGACTATGATTCGGTGATCGGCATGCGCAAGGAAGCCGCGGTGCAGCGCTTCGTGCGCAAGATGCCGGGCGAGCGGCTCGAAGTCGCGGAGGGGCCGGCGACCCTGTGCGGCGTGTTCGTCGAGACCGACGACGCCAGCGGGCTCGCGCGCCGCATCGCGCCGCTGCGCATCGGCGGCCGGCTCGCGCCGGCCTGGCCGATTTCGCGCGCGCCGCCGCCGCGGCGACGTGAGCCGCCGCGGGGCGCGCTCTCGGCGCACGTGCAAACGTCGCTCGTCCTCGAGGGCTTGGTGCTCGGCTGGTCGGTCGCCTGGCCGCCCGGGCCGATCAATGCCGAGATCATGCGCCGCGCGCTGGCGCGCGGCTTCTGCCGCCGGGTTCGCGTGGCGCTGGGCGCCGCCTCGGGCGATGCGCTCTGGGCGGTGGCGACGGCGCTCGGCGCCGGGCTGCTGCTTGCCGGCGCGGCAGCGCGGCTGGCGCTGGGCGTGCTCAGCACCGCGCTGCTGTTCGCGCTTGCCGGGTCTTTCTCAAGGGCGCCTGGCGGGGCTCGCGCGCGTGCGCGGCCCAGCGCCCGCCGGCTGCCGGGGCGGCTCGATTCCGCCGCGGGCCGGCTATGTGCTGGGCCTGGCCATGGCGCTGACGAGCCCCTGGAACCTCGCCTTCTGGCTGGCGGTGATGGGCGCGGCCGCAACTGGCCGGGCGCGGCGCTCGGCGCGGCGCTCATGGTGGCCGCTGCCGTGGTCGCGGGCGCGCTCGCGTGGTGCGTCATCTTCTGCAGCGCCTCGACCGTGCTGCGTCTGGCGCGCGGCGACGCGCGCTGTGGGACATCGTCGCCAAGGGCGCGACCGGGCTTCTCATGCTCGGCTTCGCCCTTGCGCGGCGCGTTGGCGACTCGCCGGGCATTTGATGCGCTGAAATGCCTTCGGACCCGCCGGGTTTCCCGCCGCAATGCTGCCATATTGGAGCCCTATCAAGCCGCAAGCGTTCGCCTCAGCGGGTCGGATGGCGGGTGGTCCTTCGCGGTATGGTATGGTCTCGCCCCGGCACCCCCAAATGGCGTCAGCGATCGACATGGCTGGTCATTCCCAGTTCAAGAACATCATGTACCGCAAGGGCGCGCAGGACAAAAAGCGCGCCAAGGTCTTCACCAAGCTCATCCGCGAACTGACCACCGCGGCGCGCAGCGGCCTGGCCGACCCCGACGCCAATCCGCGGCTGCGCGCGGCGATGATCGCGGCGCGCCAGGCCAACATGCCCAAGGACACGGTCGAGCGCGCGATCAAGCGCGGCGCCGGCGGCGGCGAGGGCGAGAACTACGAGGAGGTGCGCTACGAGGGCTATGGCCCCGGCGGCGTCGCCGTCATCGTCGAGGCGCTGACCGACAACCGCAACCGCACCGCCAGCGACGTCCGCGCCGCCTTCACCAAGGCCGGCGGCAATCTCGGCGAAACCAACAGCGTCAGCTTCCTGTTCGACCGCGTCGGGCAGGTGACCTATCCCGCCGCCACGGCGACGGCCGATGCGATGTTCGAGGCGGCCGTCGAGGCCGGCGCCGACGATGTCGAGAGCGGCGCCGACGAGCACGTGATCACCTGCGCCGCCGACGCGCTGAACGGCGTGCGCGACGCGCTCGAGCAGCGCTTCGGCGCCGCCGCGGCGGCGAAGCTCGTCTGGCGGCCCAAGACCCTGACGCCGGTCGACGGCGACACCGCCGAGGCGCTGTTCAAGCTGCTCGAGACGCTGGAGGACAGCGACGACGTGCAGAACGTGTTTGCCAATTTCGAAGTTGCCGACGACGTCATGGCGCGGCTTGAGCGCCTGACCGCCGGCCGCCCGACCCCAGCGCAACGACGATGCGCCTCCTCGGTCTCGATCCGGGATTGCGCCACACCGGCTGGGGCGTCATCGACGCCGACGGCAACCGCCTCGGCCATGTCGCCGACGGCGTCGTCGCATCCGCGACGCGGCGCGCTCGCTGGCCGAGCGCCTGGGCGCGCTCTTCCGCGCGCTCAACGCCGTGCTCGATCGCTACGCGCCCGACGCGGCGGCGGTCGAGGAGACCTTCGTCAACAAGAACCCGGCCTCGACCTTGAAGCTCGGCATGGCGCGCGGCGTCGTGCTGCTCGCGCCGGCCGAGCGCGGCATCCCGGTGCACGAATACTCCGCCAACCTCGTCAAGAAATCGGTGGTCGGCGTCGGCCATGCCGACAAGGCGCAGGTGCAGATGATGGTGCGCCGGCTGCTGCCCGGCTGCCTCCTCGGCAGCGCCGACGCCGCCGACGCGCTCGCCGTCGCCATCTGCCACGCCCATCACGCGGCGACAAGGCGGGCGGTGCCATGGCAGTCACGCCGACCCGCTCGGCGGAGCGGCAGATTTGCGTCGAGGCAAGCGGAAGCGGCGCGATGATCGCCATGCTCGCCGGCATCCTCGACCAGGTCGGCGAGCGACAGCATCGTCGTCGACGTGAACGGCGTCGGCTATCTCGTCTTTGCTCGAGCCGCACGCTGGCGCGCGTGCCGCCGGGCGGGGCGAGCGGCTGCGGCTCCTGATCGAGACCCATGTGCGCGAGGACCACATCCATCTCTACGGCTTTCGTCGACGAGGCCGAGCGCGGCTGGTTCCGCCTGCTGACGACGGTGCAGGGCGTGGGCGCGCGGCTGGCGCTGGCCGTCCTGGGCGTGCTCGCGCCCGACGCGCTGGCCACCGCGATCCTGGCGCAGGACAGCGCCGCGCTTGGCGCGCGCCGAAGGCGTCGGGCCCAAGCTCGCGCAGCGCATCGTCAACGAGCTCAAGGACAAGGTCGGCGATATCGCGCTCGGGCGTCGGCGCGCATCGGCCGCACCGCGCCGAAGGCGCTGCGGGCGCCGCCGACGCGACGCGGTCTCGGCGCTCGTCAATCTCGGCTATCAGCGCGCCGACGCCTATGGCGCGGTCGCCGCGGCGGCGCGCGTGCTCGGGCCGCAGGCGGCGCTCGACGCGCTGATCCGCGCCGGGCCTCAAGGAGCTCGGCCGATGAGCGCGCCGCGCGTGCTCGGCGGCCGAGCGCGCGCGCGAGGATGCAAGCCGAGCCGTCGCTGCGGCCGCTGACCCTCGACGACTTCGTCGGCCAGGCGCCGGTGCGCGACAATCTCGCGCGTCTTCATCCAGGCGGCGCGGGCGCGCGGCGAGGCGCTCGATCATGTGCTGCTGTTCGGGCCGCCGGGCCTCGGCAAGACCACGCTGGCGCAGATCGTCGCGCGCGAGCTGGGCGTCGGTTTCCGCGCCACGTCGGGCCCGGTGATCCAGCGCGCCGGCGACCTTGCCGCGCTGCTGACCAATCTCGAGCCGCACGACGTGCTCTTCATCGACGAGATCCATCGCCTGGCGCCGGCGGTCGAGGAAATCCTCTATCCCGCGATGGAGGATTTTCAGCTCGACCTCATCATCGGCGAAGGGCCGGCGGCGCGCTCGGTGCGCATCGACCTGCCGCCCTTCACGCTGGTCGGCGCGACGACGCGCTCGGGCCTCATCACCCGGCCGCTGCGCGAGCGCTTCGGCATTCCGCTGCGGCTCGTGTTCTACGCGCCGGAGGAGCTCGTCGCCATCGTCGCGCGCGGCGCGCGCGTGCTCGGCATCGAGCTCGACCGCGGCGGCGCGGCCGAGATCGCGCGGCGCGTCGCGCGGCACGCCGCGCGTGGCGGCGCGGCTGTTGCGCCGGGTGCGCGATTTCGCCGCGGTGGCCGGCGCCACGCGCATCGACGCGCGGGCCGCCGACGCGGCGCTGCGCCGGCTCGAGGTCGACGGCAACGGGCTCGATGCCATGGACCGGCGCTATCTCGCGCGTGATCGCGCGACAATTATGGCGGCGGGCCGGTGGGCGTCGAGACGCTGGCGGCGGCGCTGGGCGAGCAGCGCGACGTGATCGAGGAAGTGATCGAGCCCTATCTCGTGCAGCAGGGCTATGTCCAGCGCACGCCGCGCGGCCGTCTGCTCGCCGACCGCGGCCTATCGCTATCTCGGCCTGGCCGCGCCGCCCCCGGCGCCGCCGCAGCTCGACCTCCTCGCCGGCGCGGACGACAAGCGGAGGACGCGCCGTGAGTGCACGACGCTGCCGCTGCGACAGGGCGCATCGTCGACGGCGTGCATCGCTTCCCGCTCCGCGTCTATTACGAGGACACCGATGCCGCGCGGCATCGTCTATTACGCCAACTATCTCAAATTCGCCGAGCGGGCGCGCACCGAGATGCTGCGCTGCTGCGGCTATCGACCAGGAACGGCTGCGCGCGCGAGGCCGGCATCGTCCTGGTCGTGCGCCGCGCCGACCGTCGATTTCCTGGCGCCGGCGCGGCTCGATGACGAGCTCGTCGTCGCGCACCCGGCTCGCCGCCCATGGCGGCGCGACGCTCGATCTCGCCCAGGAGGTCTGGCGCGACGATCGCCGCGTTGGTGCGGCTCGACATCCGCATCGCCTGCCTCGGCGCCGGCTGGCGCCCGACCCGCCTGCCGCCCGCCCTCGTTGCGGCGGTCGCCGCCGTTTCCCCTGAAGGAACCAAGGATGGACAACGCCCATGCCCACTAACCCGGTCGCTACACCCTTACCCGCCAATCCGGTCGATGCGCTCGCGCTTGGCGGCACCCCGGTGCCGCACGATCTCTCCATCGTCGCGCTGTTCATGCAGGCCGATACGATCGTCAAGCTGGTGCTGCTCCTGCTGCTCCTGGCCTCGTTGTGGTCGTGGGCGGTGATCTTCGACAAGGCCGGCAGGCTGCGGCGGCTGCGCCGCGAAGCCGAGCATTTCGAGGAGAGCTTCTGGTCGGGCGGCTCGCTCGACGATCTCTACGACCGCATCGGCACGCGTCCCGCCGATCCGATGTCGGCGGTGTTCGCCGCGGCGATGCGCGAATGGCGGCGCAGCCTCGCGCAAGCGGCCTCGCGGCCAGCACCGCCGTGCGCGCCGGTCTGCAGGAGCGCATCGAGCGCGTCATGCATGTCACCGTCGGGCGCGAGATGGACCGGCTCGAGCGCTTCATGTCATTCCTCGCCACGGTCGGCTCGACCGCGCCCTTCGTCGGCCTGTTCGGCACGGTCTGGGGCATCATGAACAGCTTTCAGTCGATCGCGGCGGCGAAGAACACCAGCCTCGCGGTGGTGGCGCCGGGCATCGCCGAATCGCTGTTCGCGACCGCGCTCGGCCTGGTCGCGGCGATCCCCGCGGTCATCGCCTACAACAAGTTCTCGACCGATTTCGGCCGCTATGCCGGCCGGCTCGACGCCTTCGCGACCGAGTTCAGCGCGATCCTGTCGCGCCAGCTCGACGAGAAGGCCTGAGCGATGGCGATGAACATCGTCGGCGGCGACGCGTCCGGCGGCGGCCGGCGCCCGCGCTATCAGCCGATGAGCGCCATCAATGTCACGCCGATGGTCGACGTGATGCTGGTGCTGCTCGTCATCTTCATGGTGACGGCGCCGCTGCTCACCGTCGGCGTGCCGGTCGATCTGCCGCAGTCGAAGGCCCCCGCCATCACCGAGCCCAAGGAGCCGCTCGTCATCACCATCGACGCCCAGGGCAAGATCTATCTCCAGGAACGCGCTGATCGACAATGACGATGAGCTGGCGCCCAAGCTGCTCGCCGTGTCCAACCGCAATCCCGATGCCAGCATCTATGTGCGCGGCGACCGCGCGATCGATTACGGCCGCATTCTCGAGGTCATGGGGCTGGTCAGCTCGGCGGGCTTCAACAAGGTCTCGCTCATCGCCGAACTGCCGCGTACGGACAAGACCAAGCACTGAACGATGCCGGGCCGCGGCTCCCTCTTATTTTCCCTGGCGCTCCACGTCGCGGTCGTGGCGTTGTTCTTCGTGCATCTGCCGTTCTTCGAGCCGAAGCTGCCGGACGAGACGCCGATCGCCGTCGAACTGGTCAATATCGCGCCCGAAACTCACGCAACCCAGCATAATTTGACGCCGCCGGTCCCGAAGCAGCCGCTGAAAGTGACGCAGAACGAGGCGGCGCCCAAGCCGCCGCCGCCGAAACCGGCGCCGCCGAAGCCGGCGCCGCCGCCGCCGCCAACACCACCCCCGTCGCCGCCCGAGCCGAAGCCGCCGGAGCCCCAGCCGCCCCAGCCGCCGCCGCCGCCCAAGCCCAAGCCCGAGCCGCCCAAGCCCGTGCCGCCGCCACCCAAGCCGCAAGCGAAGCCGCGGCCGCCGCAGCCGCCGCCGCAAAAGAGCCAGGATGCGTCCTTCGACGCGTTGCTCAAGAATCTCACCAGGCGCCAATACGCCGCCGACAAGTCCGAAACGCGGGCGCGGCCGACGCCGCCGGCGCGAGCAGCAGGCGACGTCGCAGCCGATCGCGCCGCTGGGTTCGCAGCTCACGAGCAGCGAAATCGATCTCGTGCGGCAGCAGATCGAGCAGTGCTGGAACGTGCCCGCCGGCGCGCGCGACGCCGAAAATCTACGTCCGGAATTCCGTGTCACGATGAATCCCGACGGCACTGTCCGTTCGGCTCAGCTCCTCAACACCGACCAGCTCGGCGATTCGTTCTTCGAGGCGGCCGCGGACAGCGCGCGGCGCGCGCTGCTCAATCCGCATTGCCAGCCGCTCAAGCTCCCGCCGGACAAGTATGACCTCTGGCAGACTTTCACCATCACATTCGATCCCAAGGATGTCACATGAGTGGTTTCACGCTACGCCCGATCCTGCGATGCCTGGTCCTGGTCGTCGCAGCGCTCCTTGCAAGCGCCGCTGCATCCCGGGCGGAATTGCATATCGACATCACCACCGGCAAGATCTCGCCGCTGCCGATCGCGATTCCGGTTTTCGCCGGAAGCGGCGCCGCGATGGGGGCGCAGATCACGCAGGTGCTGTCCGCCGATCTCGAACGGTCCGGCCTGTTCCAGCCGATCGACGCCAAGGCGTTCATCGACAAGCAGGCGGGAACGCGCGTGCCGCCGCTCTATAACGATTGGCGCGTCATCAATGCGCAGGCGCTGGTTACCGGCTCGTCCAACCTCACGCCCGACGGCCGCCTGCAGGTCGAATTCCGCCTTTGGGACGTCTTCGCCGAGCAACAGCTGACCGGCCTGCGCTACACCACGACGCAGCAGAACTGGCGCCGCCTCGCGCACATCATCGCCGACGCGATCTACAAGCGCATTACCGGCGAGGAGGGCTATTTCGACACGCGCATCGTCTATATCGCGGAAAGCGGTCCGGCAAACCGGCGCATCAAGCGCCTCGCCATCATGGACCAGGACGGCGCCAACAATCACTATCTCACCGACGGTCGGGCGCTCGTGCTGACGCCGCGCTTCTCGCCAACGGCACAGGAGATCACCTATCTGTCCTATGCCGGAAACCGCCCGCGCGTCTATCTGTTCAACATCGACACCGGCCAGCAGGAGGTGCTGGGCGACTTTCCCGGCATGACCTTCGCGCCGCGCTTCTCGCCCGACGGCAAGAAGGTGATCATGAGCGTTGCGGTCGGCGGCGCCAGCCAGATTTTCTACGCTGGACCTGCGTACGCGCCAAGCGGTCCGCATCACCGATACGACGGCGATCGACACCTCGCCGTGCTATTCGCCGGACGGAACGCAGATCGTGTTCAATTCCGACCGCGGCGGCATCGCAGCAGCTCTACGTGATGAATGCCGACGGCAGCAACATCCATCGCATCAGCTTCGGCGCGGGGCGCTATGGGACGCCGGTCTGGTCGCCGCGCGGCGACCTCATCGCCTTCACCAAGATCGATGGCGGCGACTTCTATATCGGGGTGATGCATCCCGATGGTTCGGGCGAACGCCTGCTCACCAAGGGCTTCCTGGTCGAGGGACCGACCTGGGCGCCCAACGGTCGGGTGCTCATGTACTTTCGACAAACGCCAACCGACTCCAAAGGGCGGGGCGGATCGAGCCGACTCTATACCATCGATCTTACCGGCTATAACGAGCGCGAGGTGATCACGCCGCAAGATGCGTCGGACCCGGCGTGGTCCCCCTTGCTTCCGTAGAGCACTGTAAGTATATTGCGTCACGTTTCGCTTGGCCGTCCGGCGGCGGCACGTGATCTCATCCTTGGCCGGCCGCCGTCCCCTGGGGCCCGTTCGGCACGCCGTCCTGACAATCCACACAAGCGCATTCCAAGGATTCTTGCGAGGGAGCCACAAATGAATATTAGGTCATTGAGCGTGCTCGCGGCCGTGCTTCTCCTGGCCGCCGCGTGCAAACGAAAGTCCAGAGACGTCCGCCACGATGGGCGGAACCAGCACCGCGACCCCGCCGGCCACGACGGAGAGTGGTCAAGCGAAGGGCTCGCGCGAGGACTTCATCCAGAACGTCGGCGACCGCGTCTATTTCGATTTCGACAAGTCGAATATCAAGCCGGAGGGGCAGCAGACGCTCGAACGGCAATCGACCTGGCTGAAGCAGTACCCCAATGTCACCGTGACCGTTGAGGGACATTGCGACGAACGCGGCACGCGTGAGTACAACCTTGCGCTCGGCAACAGGCGCGCCAATGCGGTGAAGACCGCCCTCGTGGCGCTCGGCGTCGCCGCCAACCGGATCCAGACCATCAGCTACGGCAAGGACCGTCCGATCGTCGTCGGCTCCAACGAGGCTGCCTGGGCGCAGAACCGCGTCGGCATCACCGTCATCAACTGAGTACCGCCGCGCCGAAAGGCGGCGCCGGCACCGCTCTGGGGCTTGTCCCGCGGGGCGGGTGCCGGCGCCCTTTTTTTGCCTAAAATGTTGTTTAGCTTGACCTCGGGAACGCGGTTTCAGAGGGCGCGACGATTGCGCAGAACGAATTCCAGATAGTGCTTGGCGATGTGCCCTGGCCGCGGTTGCCGGCCTCGGATTCTGGGCCGCGGCGGCGACCGCCTCGGCGCAGGATCAGAGCCTGCAGCCTCTGCTCGATCGCATCGACCGGCTGGAGCGCGACGTCAATATGTTGCAGCGCGAAGTCTATCGCGGCGCCTCGCCCGGCGGCGCGCCGATGGCGGTGACCTCGCCGACTCGCCGAACTCCGGTGAAGCGCAGAGCCCGCCTGACGGGCAGAGTGCGCTCAGCGACGATGTCCGCATCGGCCAACTCGAGGACGAGATGCGCACGCTGACGGGCCAGATCCAGGAGATCAACTACTCGATCGACCAGCTCAAGCACCGGCTTGACACGCTGTCGAACGATGTCGATCAGCGCTTCTCGGCGCTGGAGCACGGCATGCCGCCGGTCGCTGCCGCTGGCGTCGGGGCGACCGGACCGGGCCATCGGGCGGACAGCGGCGGCGGTTCGCCCGCCATGGCCGGCACGCCGCCCGGCGTTCTCGGCACGCTGCATACGCCGGCGGCCAACCCGGCGCAGCCGCAAGTTGCGGCCGCGCCGGCGACGTTGCCGAGCGGCACCGCCGCAAGAGCAATACAATTACGCCTTTGGTCTGTTGCGCCAGGCCAACTATCCCGCCGCCGAACAAGCGCTCAAGGCCTTCGTCAAAGCCTTCCCCAAAGATCAGCTCGCCGGCAATGCGCAATACTGGCTCGCCGAGACCTATTACGTGCGCAAGGATTACGAGCAGGCCGCCACCGCTTTCGCGGTCGGGTATCAGCGTTATCCCAAGAACGACAAGGCGGCGGATTACCTCCTGAAGCTCGGGATGTCGCTCGGCAATCTTGGCAAGAAGGGCGAGGCCTGCACCGCCCTCGCTCGCCTCGGCCACGAGTTCCCGACGGCTCCCTCCAACGTCAGGGAGCGCGCGGCGGGCGAGCGCCAGCAGCTCGGCTGTTGAGCGTAGCCGGGGCCGATCCGGCGGCGGCTGTGCCGCCCGCCCGTCCTGTCACGGACGAGGAATTTTCCGGTCTCATGATGCCGTTCGCGCCGTTCGAGCGGGCCCCGCGCCTGGCGGTGGCGGTGTCCGGCGGTGCCGACAGCCTCGCACTCGCCGTGCTCGCCGCGGCCTGGGCGCGCGCCCGCGGCGGCGCCGTCACCGCGCTTACGGTCGATCACCGCCTGCGGCCGCAAGCCGCCGCCGAGGCGGCGCAAGTCGGATCATGGATGGAACGGCACCGCATCGCCCATGTCACGCTCGTCCGCACCGGTCCCGCACCCCAAGCCAACGTGCAGGCGGCGGCGCGGGCGGCGCGCTACCGCCTTCTCGAAGCGTGGTGCGCGGCGCAGGGTGCGCTGCACCTTCTCACCGCGCATCATCGCGAGGACCAGGCCGAAACGCTGCTGCTGCGCCTTGCCCGCGGCAGCGGGCTCGATGGGCTGGCCGGCATGGCGGCCATCGCCGAGCGCCGCGCCTGTCGCGTGCTGCGCCCGCTTCTCACGGTCGAGCGGGCGCGGCTTGCGGCGACGCTGACGGCGCAGCGCCAGGAATGGCTCGAAGACCCCAGCAATGACAATCCGGCCTTTGCACGGGTGCGGTTTCGCCGCGCCGCGGCGATGCTGGCCGGCGAAGGCTTGTCCAGCGCGCGTCTCGCCGCCACGGCGGCACGTCTTGCCCGGGCGCGCGCGGCGCTCGAGGCGGCGGTGGCGCGGCATCTGGCGCTGTGCGCCTGGATACATCCTGCGGGGTTCGCCTGGCTCGACGGCGCCCGCCTCGTTGCGGCGCCGCAAGAAGTCGGCCTGCGCGCGCTCGGCGCTGTCATCGCGGCGGTCGGGGGCGTCGCCTTGCCGCCGCGACTGGCGGCGCTCGAGCGGCTCTATCGCGCTGTCGCGGGCCCGCTTGCGGCCGGCCGGACCCTGGGCGGATGCCGGATTCTGCCACGGCGCGGCCGTGTGCTGATTTGCCGCGAGCCGGCCTTGGCGGCGTTGCCGCTGGCGGTTTCTCCCGGCGAGGAGAGGGTCTGGGACGACCGTTTTCTGCTTCGCCTATCCCCATCGGCCCCGCCCGGTCTCGTGCTCGGTCCGCTCGGCATGGCAGGGACCGGCATCGATCCGGCGGCCGATCGGGAAATCCCAGCGGCGGCGCGGCCGACACTGCCCGCCATCGCCGACCGGACAGGACTTGTTGCGGTCCCGCATCTCGGCCATTTCCGGCCGGACGCCGGCCTCGGACAGAAAAACGACACGGTATTGAATTTTCGCCCGCGGCGGCCTCTCACGCGCGCTGGGTTTAGAGTTGTTTAAGCGGAGAGACATCTTATGTAATAATGCGGCGACGCGGAAATTGCGCGGCGGGTGGCGGTGTGATCGTGGACCGGACCCCGGTGGGCGCAGGGCGCGGTTTTGAAAGGCCTCGGCGGTGAACAGCTTCGGCAAGAATCTAGCGCTGTGGATCATCATCGGCTTGCTGCTGGTGGCACTTTTCAACCTGTTCCAGAGTTCGGCGACGCGCGGTCCTCAGAACAGCCTCGCCTATTCCGAATTCGTCAACGACGTGAACCGCGGTCAGGTGCGCGAGGTGACGATCCAGGGCAGCACCATTTCGGGCAAGTATTCCGACGGCCGCACGTTCTCCACCTATTCGCCGACCGACCCCAACCTGGTCAGCCGGCTCATCGACCACGGCGTCCTGATCCGGGCCGCACCAGCCGAGGAGAGCGTGCCGTCGCTGTTCGGCATCCTCATCTCCTGGTTCCCGATGCTGCTGCTGATCGGCGTGTGGATATTCTTCATGCGCCAGATGCAGGGCGGCGGCGGCCGCGCCATGGGTTTCGGCAAATCGCGGGCGCGGCTTTTGACCGAGAAGGTCGGACGCATCACCTTCGATGATGTTGCCGGCATCGACGAGGCCAAGCAGGAACTCGAGGAGATCGTCGAGTACCTCAAGGACCCGCAGAAGTTCCAGCGCCTGGGCGGCAAGATCCCGAAGGGCGTGCTGCTGGTCGGCCCGCCGGGCACCGGCAAGACGCTGCTGGCGCGCGCCGTTGCCGGCGAGGCGAACGTGCCGTTCTTCACCATCTCGGGCTCGGACTTCGTCGAGATGTTCGTCGGCGTCGGCGCCTCGCGCGTGCGCGACATGTTCGAGCAGGGCAAGAAGAACGCGCCCTGCATCATCTTCATCGACGAGATCGACGCCGTCGGCCGCCACCGCGGCGCGGGCCTCGGCGGCGGCAACGACGAGCGCGAGCAGACGTTGAACCAGCTCCTCGTCGAGATGGACGGGTTCGAGGCCAATGAGGGCGTTATCCTGATCGCGGCCACCAACCGGCCCGACGTGCTCGACCCGGCGCTGCTGCGCCCCGGCCGCTTCGACCGTCAGGTCGTGGTCCCCAACCCCGACGTCGTCGGCCGCGAGAAGATCCTCAAGGTCCATATGCGCAAGGTGCCGCTGGCGTCCGATGTCGAGCCGCGCATCATCGCCCGCGGCACGCCGGGCTTCTCCGGCGCCGATCTCGCCAACCTCGTCAACGAGGCGGCGCTGATGGCTGCGCGCAAGGGCAAGCGCTCGGTCACCATGGCCGAATTCGAGCAGGCCAAGGACAAGGTGATGATGGGCGCCGAGCGGCGCTCGATGGTGATGACCGAGGACGAGAAGAAGCTCACGGCCTATCACGAGGGCGGGCACGCGCTCGTCATGCTCTATGCCGAAGGCCACGAGCCGCTGCACAAGGTGACCATCATTCCGCGCGGCCGCGCCCTGGGCATCACCATGTTCCTGCCGGAGCGCGACAAGTACAGCCAGTCGAAGATGGAGCTCGAGGCGATGGTCGCGAGCCTGTTCGGCGGGCGCGTCGCCGAGGAGCTGATCTTCGGCACCGAGCGGGTCACCACCGGCGCCGCCGATGACATCCGCCGCGCCACCAATCTCGCGCGGCGCATGGTGACCGAATTCGGCTTCAGCGAAAAGCTCGGCCCGCTTGCGCTACAGCGAGAACGAGGAGGAGGTGTTCCTCGGCCACTCGGTGACGCAGCGCAAGAACGTGTCCGATGCCACCGCCAAGACCATCGACGACGAGATCCGCCGCATGGTCGATACCGGCGAGGCCACGGCGCGCCAGATCCTCACCGAGCATCATCGACCAGCTGCACGCGCTCGCGCGCGGCCTGCTCGAGTTCGAGACGCTGTCGGCGGACGAGATCCGCCGCATCATCCGCGGCGAGAAGATCGTGCGCGATACCGGCGGCCCGGCCGAGGATCCGGCGCGCACCGCGACCCCCGGGCGGCGTTCGTCGGTTCCACCCGCCGGCCGCGACAAGCCCGCCGGCGGCTTCGAGCCCGAGCCTCAGCCCGGTGCCTGAGCGTCGCCTTCATCTCGGTTAATGGTTTGGTGAGCCGCGCCGGGCTAGACTGGGCCGTTACCGAGGAGAGGGGCGAAGGCGCGATGACGCGCAGACTTTTTGGCACTGACGGCATTCGCGGTACCGCCAATGTCGAGCCGATGACGGCCGACACCGTGCTCAAAGTGGCGATGGCGGCGGGCCTCGTGCTGCGCCGCGGCGACCATCGCCACCTCATCGTCATCGGCAAGGACACGCGGCTTTCGGGATACCTGGTCGAGCCCGCGCTCACGGCCGGCTTCATCGCCATGGGCATGGACGTGGTCCTGGTCGGCCCGCTGCCGACGCCGGCCATCGCCATGCTGACGCGGAGCCTGCGCGCCGATGCCGGCGTGATGATCTCGGCCTCGCACAACCCGTTTCAGGACAATGGCATCAAGCTGTTCGGCGCCGACGGCTACAAGCTCTCCGACGAGATGGAGCTGGCGATCGAGGCGCGCATCGACAGCGCCGGCGAGAAGCGCGCGCCGATGCACGCCCTGGGCCGGGCGCGGCGGCTCGATGATGCCCGCGGCCGCTACATCGAATTCGTCAAGAGCAGCTTCCCGCGCGGATTGCGGCTCGACGGGCTCAAGGTCGTCGTCGACTGCGCCAACGGCGCTTCGTACCGCGTCGCCCCGACGGTGCTGTGGGAGCTGGGCGCCGAGGTCATTCCCTTGGGCGTGACGCCGGACGGACACAACATCAACCGGGATTGCGGTACCGTCGCCATCGAGGCGACGCAGCGCGCGGTGCGCGAGACCGGCGCCGATCTCGGCATTGCCCTCGACGGCGATGCCGACCGCCTGATCATGGTCGACGAACGCGGCCGCGTCCTCGACGGCGACCAGCTCGTGGCCCTCATCGCCGGCAACTGGCAGCGTAGCGGCGCGCTGTCGCCGAACGGGGTCGTGGCCACGGTCATGTCGAATTTCGGCTTCGAACGCCATCTCGGATCGCGCGGCATCCCGCTGACCCGCACCGCGGTCGGCGACCGCCATGTCGTCGAGGCCATGCGCCGCCTTGGCTGCAATCTCGGCGGCGAGCAATCGGGTCATATCATTCTCGGCGACTTCTCCACCACCGGCGACGGTCTCATGGCCGCGCTTCAGGTGCTGGCGGCGGTGGTCGAGACCGGGGCGTCGCCGAGCGAGGTGTGCAACGTCTTCACGCCCATTCCCCAGCTCTTGCGCAATGTCCGCTTTGCTGGCGGCGCGCCGCTCGATGACCGCGAAGTGAAGCGCGCGATCGCGGCGGGTGAGAGCCGGCTGCATGGAACCGGGCGGCTCTTGGTGCGCAAATCCGGCACCGAGCCGCTGATCCGCATCATGGCCGAGGGCGACGACGAGGCGCTCGTCGCTGCCGTGGTCGAGGAAATCGCCGCGGCCGTCGTCGCCACCGGCATGGCGGTGGAAAGCGCGGGGGGATGAAAGGCCGCGTGCTCGTCGTCGCCGGTTCGGATTCGGGCGGCGGCGCGGGCATCCAAGCCGACATCAAAACGATCACCGCGCTCGGCGCCTATGCCGCGACGGCGGTGACCGCGGTCACCGCCCAGAACACCGAGGCCGTGTTCGGCATCGTTCCCGTTGCGCCTGATTTCGTGCGGCTGCAGATCGATGCCGTGCTCGGCGACATCGGCGCCGACTGCATCAAGACCGGCATGCTGGTCGACGCCGCGGTGATCGCCGCGGTCGCCGATGCGCTTGATGCCGGCGCACCGTCGGTGCCGCTGGTGGTGGATCCGGTGCTGGTGGCGACCAGCGGGACGCGGTTGCTCGATGCCGAAGCGCTTCAGGTCCTGAAGCGCCGCCTTATCGCCCACGCCCGGATCGTCACGCCCAACGTCCCCGAAGCGGCCGCGCTCACCGGGCGCGCGGTCGCAACGCTCGACGACATGCGGCGCGCCGCCGATGCGTTTCTGGCGTTGGGCGCGAGGGCGGTGATGGTGAAGGGCGGCCACCTTGCCGGGCCGGTGCTGCGCGATCTCGTCGTCGATGGCGGCGACAGCTTCGTGCTCGAGGCGGCCCGGATCGAAACCCGTGCCACGCACGGCACCGGCTGCACCCTCGCCTCGGCGATTGCTGCGGGTCTCGCCCAGGCCATGACCTTGCGGGCAGCGGTCGAACGCGCCCACGCTTACGTGCAGCGCGCCATTGCCGCCGCGCCCGGCTTCGGCCGCGGCCACGGGCCGCTCAATCACCTGCCGGGCGGAACCTGACGACGCGGCGCATCGTTTCGCCCCCCCATCGTTTCGCATTGTCGCAATGGTCAAGGTTCCGTTAACCCGCCGAGGTTTATCAGGGAGGACGATGCGATAGAACACGGGGATGACCGACCAGCCATGGACGGCCTGACGTTTTCATCGCGCGGCATTTCGCTGGGGGGCGCGCAGCCTGTCACGGTCCAGGGGCCGACCCTGCCCAATTCCGGGCAAGGTGCGCCGTCTGCTGGCGCGCCGCCGCCGGCGCCGTCCCACGCCGCTTCTCCCGCCGCCGTGACACCGGCCTTCGTCGTCGATTTTTCCGGCTCCACGCCGGGAAGCTACGTTCTCGACTGGCGTGATCCCGTCACCAAGGCCGTGATCGTGCAGGTGCCGATGCGAACGGCGTTGGCCCAGTTCGTCGGGCTGGAAGGCGCCGGCACCCCCGAGCATGTCGGCAAGCGCGTCGACACCACCGCCTGAGCCGTCACGCGATCACAAGCCGCGCTCGACCGCGGCGCCGTGGTCGAGCAGCAGGGCGATCTTGGCAAACACCTGGCGCAGCATCGGCTCGGGCGGCTCGCCGGCGACGATCAGCGGCGCGCTCGGGCTCACGCGCAACACCGCGCTGGGTCCGTCCTCGCCGGGGATGACGACCGGCTGGCCGATGTGGCAGCACAGCGCCGCCAGGCGCCGCTCCTCGGGCGCCAGCGTGCGCGGCAAGAGCGCGCTCACGTCGCAATTGAGGGCGCGGTAGAGCTTGCCCGCAAGCTCGGGCGTGACGCGGCGCCCCGCGCAGCGCAGCGCGAACGGGAAGATGGTGCGCACCGGGAATTCGCTGTCGGCGACGTCCGCTGCGTCCGTGATCAGGGCGAGCGCGGGAAACGGTGCGATCGCGCGCGGCACCGCGGCCGCGAAGGCGGCGAGCGCCGCGCGGCGGCCGGCTTCCGGCATCGCATAGAACGCCCGCATCTCGGCGAGCGCCGCATCCCAGCGCAGGAGCTGGCCGAGATTGACGCCGCGGTCGAGCCCCGCCCGCATTTTGTCCCAGCCGCGCGGCCAATCCGACGCGAGAGAATAGTCGCGTAACGCGGCCGGCATGCCGTCCGCAGCCGCCACCCGCATCGCCAGCGCCGGCGGCACGAGCAGCGCGCCGCTCAAAGGCGGCCCGGCGAAGAATTTCGAGCCGGTCATCAGCACCATGCGGCCTTGCGCGAGATGCCGGTGCAGCCGGCCGCGTCCCAACCGCGCCTGGCAGGCATCGACGACGATCGTGACCGCGTCGCCGAAGCGCGCGTCGATCGCGGCGAGGCAGGCATCGCTCGGGCAGCGATTGCCGAGCTTGGAATGATCCATCGCATAGAGCAGCGCGCCATGGCCCGTCGCGACGATCGCGGCGACGGTGTCCTGCACGGCGCGATCGACCTCCTCAGGCGCAAGCAGCCGGCCGGCGGCGCCGCGCAGCTTCACCGCCACGCCAGCGTCGGCGGTGCCAAGCCCCGCGATCGCCTTGCCCGCAGTGACGGCGCGGCCTTGCGCCGTCACCGACGCGAAATGCCGGCCGCAGCAGGCATGCAGCATGCCGCTGCCGGTCTCGTCCGCGGCCGCGACGATGCTGGTGATCGTCTCGCTTCGCGTCATCTGCGCGACGGCGCGTGCGAGCAGCGCCGCATCGGTGCCCGAGGGCGCGAACACGATTTCCGCCCCGGTGGTGCCGATACCGAGAACCGCGGCGAGCGCCGCGCGCGCGGCTTCGTTGAGCGCTTCGTCGGCTTCGTCGCCGTCATCCTCGAGCCGGTGCCGGAACTGCTGCGCGCGCGCGAATGCGCGATCGGAGATCGAGCTTGCCGTCGAAGCGGCGAGATTGATCGCGGCAGGACGCGGCCGGGGGCGGCAGCCATATTGATTGAGCCCGGTCGCGGGCGCGAGCGCGAGCCTGGTATCGCCGCCCGCAACGAGCAGGGCTTCGAGCGGCGGCAAGGTGCGCGCCCGCGCGGCGGCGCGCGGCAGCGCCCTCATGGCCGCCCTCTTTCCGCAAGCCGCGCCCGGCCGAGCCGCACCGTTTCGCGCAGCAGGAGATCGAGGTCCGCGGTCGTGGTGCGGTGATTGGTGAGGCAGACGCGGATCGCGGTCCGGCCGCCGATATGCGTCGTCGATGGCGCGGCCATGCCCGATATCTGCAGCGCCGCGACGATGTCCTCGTTGAGCGCGTCGGCTTCCGCACGCGCGAGCACCGTCGCCGCGAAAGCCGAAGCAGACGATGTTGAGGCTCACCGGCGCCAGCAGTTCGAGCGCCGCGGTCGTCGCCACCGCGGCGCCGAGATGCTGCGCCTGGCGGCAATTGCGCGCGATCACCGCGCGCGAGACGGTCGATGCCATAGGCCTTGATGGTGAACCAGATCTTGAGCGCGCGGAACCCGCGCGACAGCTCGGGGCCGAACTCGCAATACCAGGGATCGCCGCCGGCGAGCGCCCGGCCCGCGGCGAGATATTCGCGCCGCGCCGAGAAGCTCGCGCGATGCGCCGCCGCGTCGCGTACCAGGACGCAGCCCGCGTCGTAGGGAACCTGCAGCCATTTGTGGAAATCGAAGGCGATGGAATCGGCGTGGCGCATCGCGGCGAGTCGCGTCGCGAAACGCCGGCGCCAGCACCGCGAGCCCGCCGAAGGCCGCATCGACGTGCAGCCACAGCCCCTCGCGCGCGGCAGAGCGCGGCGATGGCGTCGAGATCGTCGATCGCGCCGGTATTCACCGTCCCGGCCGAGGCGACGACGATGGCGGGATCGAAACCTTGCGCGCGGTCGGCGGCGATCATCGCGCCGAAGAGCGCCGACCGACAGCCGGAATTCTCCGTCCACCGGCACCATGCGCAGCGCCGTCGGTGCCGAGGCCCAGGAGATCGAACGCCTTGGCGACCGCGCTATGCGCCTCGCGCGAGGCATAGCCGACGAGCCGCCGCGGCGCGGCGGCGAGGCCGAGGCGCTGAACATCGGCGCCGGCCTTCGCGTTGCGCGCGACGTCGAGCGCGATGACCGTGCCCATCGAGGTGCCGCTCGTCAGGATGCCGCTCGCGGTTGCCGGGAAGCCGAAGATCGCCTTGCACCATTCGATCACCTGGCGCTCGACATAGACGCGCGACATGGTCGCGGCCGCCGACATTGCAGTTCATGAACCCCGCGAGCATCTCGCCGAGCGCGCCGGCGACGATTGCCGGCGCCATGCACCCAGCCGAAGAAGCGCGGATGGAGATTGCCGGTGCCGTACGGGAGAATGTCGCGCCGGAACTGGGCGACCAGCGCCGTCGAGCGGCTGCGGCTCGCGCGGGCAGCGCGGTTTCAAGACGCGCCTTCACCTCGGGCGGCGTCTCGCGCCATACCGGGCCGCTTGCGATGCTCGCGCCAATGATCGATGCAGTGATCGAGCGCCTGATGCAGCGCGCGGCGCGCCTCTTCCCAGTCCTCCGGGTCGAGGCTGCGTTCCTCGATCACGACCCGCGTCCCGCCCGCTCGCGCAGCAAGGCGCGGAAGGCGGCGAACACCTTGCGCATCTGCGGTCCCTTGTAGGGGAAGATGTCGGGCGGGTCCATCGCATGGACGATCATGGCGATGTCGGCCTCGAACAGCAAAAGCCGCCCGTCGCCGAGCTCGGCGCAATCGATGGCGAAATAATCAAGTCCGATCCGCGTCGCGAGCGCGGCGAGCGCGGCGGCATGGCGGCGCGCGAATTCGTCGTCGAAGCGCTGCATGAAGCGCGCTTCCTCGGCGCGCTTGGCCGCGCTGTCGCGCATGCCGGCGTTGAGGTAATAGATCATCCACTGGTCCGCGATCGCCATGTGGCAGGCATAGGGCCGGCCGCCGACGAAGACGATGCGGTATTTGCGGAAGCGCCCGTCGGCGCTGCGATAATCGACGAAGGGCGAGACGAAGAAGCGATGCTCCGGCCGCTCGGCGAGATAGGCGGCGAGCGCGTCGGCGCCGGCGAGGCGCTGCAGGCCGCGCCCGGCATGGGAATCGATCGGGCGCGCGATGATGAGCGGAAAGGCGCTGCCCGGCACCAGCTCTGCGACCGCGCTCTCGCCGTCGCGATACCGACGAGCGCGCGCGCGCTCGGCGCGGACCGTTGCCGGCACGACGAGCCCGGGAGCGCCCGTCAGCAGCGACGGCAATCGGTCGCGCGCCAGCACGGCGATGCGGCAGCGGATCGTTGAGCACCGGCACGCGCCACTGCGCCACGAGCCGCGCGATCTCGGCGAGCACCGGCCGGTTCGCGTCGGACTCGCCGACGGCGACGATGGCGAGGTCGAACGGCCGGCAGCTCGGCCGGCGGGTCGAGTCCCGGCACGACGTAGAGCGTGTCGAGCGCCACGTCGGAGCCTTCGAGCAGGAATTCGAGCGGCGTGTTGGTGCCGATGTCGCCGGGCGCGGCCAGCGCGAGGAGCCGCAGCGCGGGCATCGGCTGCGCCGCGCGGCGAGCGATAAAGGCGCCGGCGCGCCGAGCGCCGCCCGCTGGCATGCGATGCCGCTCTGCGACATTGCCGAAGAGCTGCTCCAGCGTCGCGAGGTCCATGAGCGTCGCGGCCCCGTCGTCGCCGGTCGACGTACTTGTCGAGCAGGCCGCGCCACAGCGGCTTGAGATCGGCGCCGTCGAAAGCGAGCTTCGACAGTCGGGCGATGCCCGATCGGCGTCGCCGCATCCCCCTCTCGCCGCATTCGCGACGCCATGCGCTGGCTTCCGACTGGCTCGTGACCACGCGCTAAAGGAACGGCAATTGAGTTAAGAAATGCCTTCTATTGCGGTTACCGCACGAAGGGCCGCAGGAGGAACCATGCCCGGGCGCTATTTCGAAGAGTTCGTCGTCGGGGAGCGGTGCACGACCGCGGCCGCCGCCGTCACCGAGGACAGGGATCGCTCGCTTTCGCCCGCATCTATGACCCGCAGCCCTTCCATGTCGATCCCGAGGCCGCGCAGCAGTCGATCTTTGGCGGTCTCATCGCCAGCGGCTTCCAGACCGCTCGCGCTGGGATTTCGCCTGGTGCTGGGACACCGGCATCTTCGCGGCGACCAGCATGGGCTCGCCGGGCTTCGACGTATTGCGCTGGCTCAAGCCCGGTGCGCCCGGGCGACACGCTGCGCGTCGTGTTCGAGGTGACCGAAACGCGGCCCGTCGTCCTCGAAGCCCGATCGCGGCCTCGTGCGGATCGCCTACCGCTATCTCAACCAAGACGGACGCGGTGGTGCTGACCTTCGACGGCATGCACCTCATTCGCCGCCGGCCCGACGGTGCAGGACCGGTTAATCTTAATGAAACAATGACGGGCGTTATGCGGCGCTTTGCCGCGATGCGCGCGCGCGCGATTGACGGCGCGCGCGGCGCCCCTTAGTTTCGCGGCGGGACACGGCCCCCCAACGGGTCGCTGCTATTCTGGAAGGAATAGATCATGAAGCCGCATATCCGGCCCGCCAATCCCTGCTTTTCTTCTGGTCCTTGCGCCAAGCGTCCCGGCTGGTCGCCGGCGGCGCTGAAGGGCGCGCTCGTCGGCCGCTCGCATCGCGCCAAGGCCGGCAAGGCCAAGCTCCAGGAAGTCGTCGATCGCTCGCGCGCCATCCTCGGCATTCCCGCCGATTAGCGCGTCGGCATCGTGCCGGCCTCGGACACCGGCGCGGTCGAGATGGCGCTGTGGTCGCTCCTGGGCGCGCGCGGCGTCGACGTGCTCGCCTGGGAGAGCTTCGGCGAGGGCTGGGCCACCGACGTGACCAAGCAGCTCAAGCTCGCCGACGCGCGCGCTGATGAGCGCGCCCTATGGCGCGCTGCCCGATCTCGCCAAGGTCGATTGGGACCGCGACGTGGTCTTCACCTGGAACGGCACGACCTCGGGCGCGCGGGTGCCCAACGGCGACTGGATCAGGCCCGACCGCAAGGGCTTGGCGATCTGCGATGCGACCTCGGCGGTGTTCGCCATGGACCTGCCGTGGGACCGGCTCGATGTCGTGACCTGGTCGTGGCAGAAGGTGCTGGGCGGCGAGGCGGCGCACGGCATGCTGGCGCTGTCGCCCGCGCGCGGTGGAGCGGCTCGAGAGCTACACGCCGCCCTGGCCGCTGCCCAAGATTTTCCGCCTGACCTCCAAGGGCAAGCTCAACGCCGGCATCTTCGACGGCCGAGACCATCAACACGCCGTCGCTGCTCGTGGTCGAGGATGCGCTCGACGGGCTGCGCTGGGCCGAAGGCGCTGGGCGGGCTGCCGGCGCTGAAGGCGCGCGTCGAGGCCAATCTCGCCGCGATCGCGCGCTGGGTCGCGCGCACCGGCTGGATCGACTTCCTGGTGGCAGACCCGGCGATCCGCTCGTGCACCTCGGTCTGCCTCAAGATCGTCGACGACTGGTTCCAGCGCCTGCGCGCCCGATGCGCAGCGGGCGCAGGTGAAGCGGCTCGAAGCGCTGCTCGAGGGCGAGGGCGTCGCCTATGACGTGGCCGGCCATCGCGACGCGCTGCCGGGCCTGCGCATCTGGTGCGGCGCGACGGTCGAGACGCAGCGATGTCGAGGCGCTGCTGCCGTGGCTCGACTGGGCCTATGGCGAGGTCCGCCGCGCCGCCGCGGCCTGATCCGCTTTCCGATACCCCGTTCATCCTGAACGCTTCGAGCGAGGCTGCGTCATGCCGAGAGTTCTGATCTCCGATGAGCTGAGCCCGCGCGCGGTCGAGATCTTCGCCGCGCCGCGGCGTCGAGGTCGAGATGAAGACCGGGCTCACGCCCGACGAGCTGAAGCAGATCATCGGCCGCTTCGACGGGCTCGCCGTGCGCTCCGCCACCAAGGTGACGAAGGCGGTGCTGGAGCGCGCGACCAAGCTCAAGGTGATCGGCCGCGCCGGCATCGGCGTCGACAACATCGACGTCGCCGCCGCGACGCAGCGCGGCATCGTGGTGATGAACACGCCGTTCGGCAATTCCATCACCACGGCCGAGCACGCGATCGCGATGATGTTCGCGCTGGCGCGGCAGCTTCCGGCGGCCGACCGCTCGACCCAGGCGGGGAAGTGGGAGAAGTCGCGCTTCATGGGGGTCGAGCTCTTCGGCAAGACGCTGGGCGTCATCGGCTGCGGCAATGTCGGATCGATCGTCGCCGACCGCGCCATCGGCCTCAAGATGAAGGTCGTCGCCTACGATCCCTTCCTCTCGGCCGAGCGCGCGCTGGCGCTCGGGCGTCGAGAAGGTCGAGCTCGACGAGCTCTTGCGCGCGCGCCGATTTCATCACGCTGCACACGCCCCTGACCGATGCGACGCGCAACATCATCGACGCGCGCGCGCTCGCCAAGATGCCAAGCCGGGCGTGCGCATCATCAATTGCGCGCGCGGCGGCCTCGTCGTCGAGGAGGATCTGAAGGCGGCGCTCGATAGCGGCCATGTCGCGGGCGCGGCGCTCGACGTGTTCCCGGTCGAGCCGGCCAAGGAGAACATCCTGTTCGGCCGCGAGGACGTGATCGCGACGCCGCATCTCGGCGCCTCCACCACCGAGGCGCAGGAGAACGTGGCGCTGCAGATCGCCGAGCAGATGTCCGACTTCCTCGTCACCGGCGCGGTGGTGAACGCGCTCAACATGCCGTCGCTGTCGGCCGAGGATGCGGCGCGGCTCCGGCCCTATCTCAAGCTCGCCGAGCAGCTCGGCAGCTTCGCGGGCCAGCTCGTCGAGGCCGACCTCGAAGGCGTCGAGATCGAATATTGCGGCCACGCCGCGGAGCTCAACGTCAAGCCGCTGACGGCGATCGGCGCTCACCGCGCTGCTCGCGCCGCAGCTCGATACCGTCAACATGGTGAACGTGCCGGTCATCTGCCGCGAGCGCGACATCCGCGTCAGCGAGACGCGCTGCACCGAGACGTTCGACTTCCACACGCTGGTGCGGGTCACGCGTCACGTACGCAGCGCCGCACGCGCAGCATCGCCGGCACGCTCTTCGGCGGCGACCGGCCGCGCATCGTCGGCATCGAGGACATCGCGATGGAGGCGGAGCTCGGGCCCGCATATGCTGTATCGTGCGCAACAAGGACAAGCCCGGCTTCATCGGCAATCTCGGCCGCGCGCTGGGCGAGGCCGGGATCAACATCGCGACGCTTCCATCTCGGCCGCAGCGCCCCCGGCGACGACGCGCTCTGCCTCGTCCAGGTCGACCAGCCGCTCGCCAGATGCGCTTCTCGAACGCGTGCGCCAGATCCCCAACGTCGTCCAGGCGAAGCAGCTCCACTTCTAGGTGACCGCCGGGGCAGATGGAATGCGGCGCCATTGCGAGCGCATCGGGCCGCGAGCGCTATCCTTGCTGCGGCGAACGAGAGCCGGCGGCGAAGGCGGCTCGGCCACATGAGGAGGCAAGGGCATGAACGCTGTGACGCGAGGGGCTTTGGCGCTCGCCGTTTTCGCTTGGGCAGGATCGGCGGCGTTGGCGCAGGCGGCAACGATGTCGTTCACCGTGCCGCTCTCGGGCGCGGCGCAGGTGCCGCCGGTCGACCACCGCGGGCACCGGCACGGCCGATCTCACCTATGACCCGGCGACCCGCGTCGTGACCTGGGACATCACCTATAGCGGCCTGACGGGCCCGGCCACGATGGCGCATTTCCATGGCCCCGCGGCCACCGGCAAGAACGGGCCGGTCGAGGTTTGGCTGACGCCAAAGGGTGAGCCGGTGAGCAGCCCGATCAAGGGAACGGCGACGCTGAGCCCGGCCGAAGCGACGCAACTCGAGGCCGGCGACCTCTACATCAATGTCCATACCAAGGCTCATCCGGGCGGCGAGATCCGCGGCCAGGTGATGCCGCCCAAGGGCTGATCGCCGGCCGCATCGGCGCCGTTCAGGGTCGAGGCAGGCGGGCAACCAGCTTAGGCTGACGGCGGACCTTTCCGTTTGCCGGGTTGCGGTAAACCGGCTATCTCGATCGCATGGACGACCGTTTGCACCCGGCGCTGCTGCCGCAAGGCCTGCGCGATCTCCTGCCGCCCGAGGCGGCGTGGGAGGCGGAAGTCGTCACCCGGCTGGCGGCGGTGCTGACGCGGCATGGCTACGAGCGGGTCAAGCCGCCGCTGGCCGAGTTCGAGGACAACCTCCTGGCCGGCGCCGGCGCGGCGATGGCCAAGGAGACGTTCCGGGTCATGGACCCGATCTCGCAGCGCATGATCGGGCTGCGTGCCGACATGACGCCGCAGATCGCGCGCATCGCCACGACGCGGCTGAAGGATGCGCCGCGGCCGCTGCGCCTGTTCTATGCGGGCCAGGTGCTGCGGGTACGCGGCGGCGAGATTCGGGCGGAACGCCAGGTCGGCCAGGTCGGCGCCGAGCTGATCGGCTCGGACGCGGTGGCGGCCGATATCGAAGTCGCGGCGGTGGCGGCCGAAGCGTTGACGGCGCTGGGCATCGCCGGGCTGTCGGTCGATCTTACTCTGCCGACGCTGGTGCCGGCGCTGTGCCGGGCGCTCGGGCTCGACGTCGAAGCGCTCGCCACGAGTGCGCGGGCCGCTCGATCACAAGGATGCGGCGGCGACGGCGGCGCTCGGCGGTGCCGCTGCTGCGGTGCTCGGCCGCCTTCTCACGGCGTCGGGCTCGGCGCGGCCAGCACTGGCGGCGCTGGCACGGCTCGATCTGCCGGCCGCGGCGGCGACGGAGCGCACGCGGCTGGAGGCCGTTGTGGCGGGGCTCGAGCGGCGCATGCCCCAGCTCTCGCTCACGGTCGATCCGGTCGAGAATCGCGGCTTCGAGTACCATACCGGCATCAGCTTCGCCTTCTTCGCCCGCGGCCTTGGCGGCGAGCTGGGCCGCGGCGGGCGCTATCTCACCGCCGATGCCGGCGAGCCCGCGACCGGCTTCACGCTCTATACCGACACGCTGTTGCAGGCGGCGCCGGCGCCGGCCGACGGCCGCCGGCTCTTTCTGCCCTTCGACGCAGCGCGCCGAAACGGGCGGTCGCTGGCGCGGCGAGGGCTGGATCACGGTGGCGGCGCTCGGTCCCGTCGCCGATGCCGCGCGCCGAGGCGCGCCGGCTCGGCTGCAGCCATTTTCTCGCAGGTGACAAGATCATGGCCGTCGCCTGAGCGCGGCGGGTGCGGGAGGTCGTTCTATGGCCAATGTCGCGGTGATCGGCGCCCAATGGGGCGACGAGGGCAAGGGCAAGATCGTCGACTGGCTGTCGCAGCGCGCCGACGTGGTGGTGCGCTTTCAGGGCGGCCACAATGCCGGCCATACGCTCGTCATCGACGGCGTCGAATATCGCCTCAGCCTGCTGCCCTCGGGCGTGGTGCGGCCCGGCAAGCTGTCGATCATCGGCAGCGGCGTCGTCGTCGATCCGTGGGCGCTCATGCGCGAGATCGAGGCGATCCGGCAGAAAGGGCGTCGAGGTCACGCCGCAATGCCTGCGCCTCGCCGACAACGCGACGCTGATCCTGCCGTCGCACGCCGAGATCGATCGTGCGCGCGAGGAGGCGCGCGGCGCCAACCGCATCGGCACCACCGGGCGCGGCATCGGTCCCGCCTATGAGGACAAGGTCGGCCGCCGCGCCATCCGCGTCTGCGATCTGGCCGATCCCGCGAGCCCTCGCCGACAAGCTCGACCAGCTGCTGCTCCACCACAACGCGCTGCTGCGCGGTCTCGGCGCGCCCGAGGTCGGCGGCACAGCCGCTGCTCGCGGCGCTGCTCGAGGTCGCGCCGCAAGTGCTGCCCTATGCCGACCAGGTGTGGCAGCGGCTCGACGAGGCGCGCCGCGCCGGCCGCCGCATCCTGTTCGAAGGCGCGCAGGGCGTGATGCTCGATGTCGATCACGGCACCTATCCCTTTGTCACCTCCTCGCACACCCATCCCGGCCAGGCGGCGGCCGGCGCGGGGATCGGGCCGGCGGCGGTCGGCTATGTGCTCGGCATCACCAAGGCCTACACCACGCGCGTCGGCAGCGGCCCGTTCCCGACCGAGCTGACCGACGCGGTCGGCCAGCTTCTCGGCGAGCGCGGCAAGGAGTTCGGCGTCGTCACCGGGCGCAAGCGGCGCTGCGGCTGGTTCGATGCGGTGATGGTGCGCCAGGCGGTGAAGGTCGCCGGCATCGCCGGCATCGCGCTCACCAAGCTCGACGTGCTCGACGGCTTCGCGCGAGATCAAGGTCTGCACCGCCTATCGCCACCACGGCGCGCTGCTCGACCGCCTGCCGCCGAGCGCCAAGGTGCAGGCCGAGATCGAGCCGGTCTACGAGACCGTCGAGGGCTGGAGCGAAAGCACACGCGGCGCGCGCTCCTGGGCCGAGCTGCCGGCGCTCGCCATCAAATACATCCGCCGCGTCGAGGAGCTGATCGAGGCGCCGGTGGCGCTGCTCTCCACCAGCCCCGAGCGCGACGACACCGTGCTGGTCCGCGATCCCTTCGCCGACTGATCCTCGGCTCAACGCCCGGCGACGGCGACGCGCCGGTGCTGATGGGCGGCGATGTACTGCTCGACCGTAGCGGCCAGCGGCTCGAGATGGTGCTGGAAGAAATGGTCGGCGCCGGCGATGTGCTGTGGGCGATGCGGATGTCGCGCTGATTCACCAGCTTGGTGACGAGGCGCTGGATCGATTCCGCGGCACGAGCTGGTCCTGGTCGCCCTGGATGATGAGGCCCGAGGCCGGGCAGGGCGCGAGAAAGCCGAAATCGAAATTGTTGGCCGGCGGCGCCACCGCGATGAAGGCGTCGATTTCCGGGCGGCGCATCAGCAGCTGCATGCCGATCCAGGCGCCGAAGGAAAAGCCGCGCGATCCAGCAGGCCGTCGGCGTTGGCGTTGTAGCTCTGCAGCCAGTCGAGCGCCGCCGCCGCATCGGACAATTCGCCCTCGCCGCGGTCGAAAATGCCCTGGCTGCGGCCGACGCCGCGGAAATTGAAGCGCAAGGCCGAGAAGCCGCGGCGCACGAAGGCATGATAAAGCGTGTAGACCACCTTGTTGTTCATCGTCCCGCCATGCTGCGGGTGCGGGTGCAGCAGCAGCGCGATCGGGCGCGTTCGTCCTGCTTCGCATGGTGGTAGCGCCCTTCGAGCCGTCCCTCCGGGCCGTTGATGATGACCTCAGGCATTGCGACCGCGCCGCAGACACCTGGCGCATTTCGCCCATTAACCGAGGCAGGCCCGTGGTATATTTGCGCACGTTCTCATCGAATTAATCACATAAACTTGACCTGTTTATGGGATTGCTAGGGTTCATGCCTCATTTATCGCTACGGTGCGTGCTCTCCGCGTGCCGGGCGGATGAACGCGGCGGCGCCGTGGCGTGGACCGCCGATCATAGCACAGCGGCATACCATGGCATTCAAAAACCTGCGCGACGAGATCGACACGGTGCTGCGGCACGACCCGGCCGCGCGCTCGACGCTCGAGGTCGTGCTGTGCTATCCGGGGTTCCATGCGCTGCTGTTCTACCGCCTGGCGCATTGGCTGTGGGAGCGGAGCTGGCTGGTCCTCGGCCGGTTCGTTTCGCATCTCGGGCGGTTCGCGACCGGGATCGAGATCCATCCCGGCGCGCGCATCGGCCGGCGGCTCTTCATCGACCACGGCATGGGCGTGGTGATCGGCGAGACCGCCGAGATCGGCGATGACGTGACGCTCTATCAAGGCGTGACGCTGGGCGGCACCTCGCTGCACCGCGGCAAGCGCCACCCGACCCTCGAAGACGGCGTGATCGTCGGCGCCGGCGCCAAGGTGCTGGGCGCGTTCACCGTCGGCAAGGGCGCGCGGATCGGCGCCAATGCGGTGGTGCTGTCGGCAGGTCGCCGGCCGGAGCCACCATGGTCGGCATTCCGGCACGGCCAGCTCGGCGAGGACAAGCCGGCGCCGAAACCGGCCGAATTTCTCCCCTATGGCACGCCCTGCGACCGATCTTCCCGACCCGATCGCGCGCGCGCTCACCGGCGTCCTCGACGAAGTGAAGGCGCTCAGGTCCGGGTCGACGCTCTGGAACGCCTGCCCGAGGCGCCGCGCAAGCTTGCCGCCGTCCCGACGACCCGCCGCGCCAGGAAGAAGCGGCTGGCGGCCGCCGCTGAATCGCTCCGGGAGGAAGTCCATGCGGCTTAGCACCAAGGGACGATACGCGGTCATGGCGATGGTTGACATCGCCAAGCACGGCACGGGCGAGCCCATCGCGCTCGCCGAGATCGCCGAGCGCCAGGCGATCTCGCTGTCCTATCTGGAACAGCTCTTCGCCAAGCTGCGCATCGCCGGGCTGGTCAAGAGCGTGCGCGGTCCGGGTGGCGGCTATCTGCTGGCGCATGGCGCCGACGGCACCCGCATCTCCGACATCATCCTCGCCGTCGACGAGCCGATCCGTGCCACGCGCTGCACGCCGGGCGCGCCCATGGGCTGCTCCGGCAGCAAGCAGCCGGTGCCTCACCCATGATCTGTGGGAGGAACTCGGCAACCAGATCCACCTCTATCTCAGCTCGGTCACGCTCGCCGATGTGTGCGAGCGCCGTGTCCTCGGGCGCAGCGGCGCGCTCCACTGCGACCGGCGCGACGCCGCCGGCCCGCCGCCGGCGTTGCGGCGCAATAGGCTCGCCCGTCGCCGTGGCCGATCCTGCGCGCGCCGACCTATCTCGACTGGAACGCGACGGCGCCGGTGCTGCCGGAAGTCGCCGCTGCGATGGCGCGAGGCGCTGGCGCGCTGCGGCAATCCCTCGTCCGTGCATCGCTGGGGCCGCGCCGCGCGCAACGCGGTCGAGGACGCGCGCGAGGCGGTCGCGGCGCTGGCCGGCGCCGCCGCCGTCCGCCGTCATCTTCACCAGCGGCGGCAGCGAGGCCAACCACCTGGCGCTGCGCGGCCTCGGCCGACGCCGTGTCATCGTCTCGGCGATCGAGCACGATTCCGTGCGCGCCGCCAGTCCCGACGCCGCCATTCTGCCGGTGCGCGCGCGACGGCATGCGCCGATCTTGCTGCGCTTGAACGGCTGCTCGGCGACCGATCCCCGGCCGGCGCTGGTCTCGCTCATGCTCGCCAACAACGAGACCGGCGCGATCCAGGACGTCGCCGCGGCGGCGCGGCTGGCGCACGCGCATGGCGCGCTGCTGCATACCGATGCGATGCAGGCCGCGGGCAAGCTGCGCGCTCGACATGGCGGCGCTCGGGCGCCGATCTGATGACGCTGTCGGCGCACAAGATCGGCGGTCCGCAAGGCGTGGGCGCGCTCATCGTCGCGCCCGACTCGCGCTGGCGCCGATGATCGCCGGCGGCGGCCAGGAGCAGGGACGGCGCGCCGGCACCGAGAACGTTCCCGGCATCGTCGGCTTCGGCGTCGCCGCCCGCCTCGCCGCCGCGCGGCCTTGACGATTGCGCGCGCGTCGCGGCGCTGCGGGACGAGGCCGAGCGCCGGCTGGTCGCCTCGCGCCCGGATGCCCGGTCTTCGCCGCCGCGGCGCGGCGCTTGCCAATACGCTGTGCGATCGCGATGCCGCGGCGTCGCGGCGGCGACGCAGGTGATGGCGCTCGACCTCGCCGGAGTGATGGTCAGCGCGGGCGCCGCCTGCTCGTCGGGCAAGGTCCGGCGCAGCGCGGTGCTGACGGCGATGGGAGTGCCGGGCGAGCGTCGCCGATTGCGCCATCCGGATCAGCCTCGGCTGGAGCACCGTCGCCGCCGATATCGACCATCTGGTCGAGGCCTGGGGGGCGCTTTATGCGCGGACCCGCGCGAGCGCAGCATGAGCGCCGGACGGGTGACAATGAACGGCGCAGGGACCACATAAGCGGGACGTCGGATTGCCGCCGCAAGGCGGCCGGTGCTATCTAGCGGTTGCGAGGCTTAAGCCATGGCACGAATGCAGGCGATGAAGCTCACGGACGCGGCGGCGCAGCGCATCCAGGCGCTGCTGACCAGACGCGGCAAGCCTTCGGCCGGCATCCGCATCGGCGTGCGCGCCCGCGGCTGCTCGGGCCTCACCTACACGCTCGAATTCGCCGACGAGAAGGGCAAATTCGACGAGGTGGTCGAGGACAAGGGGGTGACCCTCCTGATCGACCCCAAGGCGAGCATGTTCATCATCGGCACCGAGATGGATTTCGTCGAGGACAAGCTGCAATCGGGCTTCACCTTCACGCAACCCCAACGAGAAGGGGCGTTGCGGCTGCGGCGAATCCTTCCACGTCTGAGCCGCGATGAAGCTGTTTCAGATCGAGGAGCCGGACGGCGCCCCGGCCGCGGCCGAGGGCCCCGGCGCGGCGGTCGGCATCGACATCGATCGAGGCGTCGGGCGGCGCGGTCGCGGTCGCGGTCGGCGGCAATGCGGAGATCCTGCCCGGCCTCGATGGCGAGCGCCGGCTGGCCGCGCCCGGTCTCTGGCGCGACCGCAGCGGGTTCGATGAGGATGCGCTCGGCGATGCTGCTGCTGCAATTGCGCGGGCGCGCCGAAAAGCAGCTCGCCCGGCCGGTGACCCATGCCGTGATCGCGGCGGCGCCGCTCGACGGCGCGGCACGGCACGCCCTCGAGGAGGCGGCGGCAGCGGCGGGACTCGCCGTGCTCCGTCTTCTCACGCGCGCGGACGCGGCGCGCCGCGCGCGCCGGCGCGCCCGCGGCGGAAGCCGCCGTCCTCGGCGCGGCGCTCGAGGCCGAGGACCGGGCGCCGCCGCCGGCGTCGCCGTGACGCGCGGCGCGACGCCAACCGGGTTCGACGATGCCGAAAATGACTTTCATCGATCGCCAGGGTGCGGCGCACGAGGTCGAGGCGCCGGTCGGGCTGTCGCTGCTGGAGATCGCGCATCGCCACGGCATCGACATCGAAGGCGCGTGCGAGGGCTCGCTCGCCTGCTCGACCTGCCATGTCATCGTCGATCCGGAATGGTACGAGCTGCTGAAGGAGGCGAGCGAGGACGAAGAGGACATGCTCGATCTCGCCTTCGGCCTGACCCGGACCTCGCGGCTCGGCTGCCAGATCGTCATGACCGAGGAGCTCGACGGGCTCACCGTCACGCTGCCGAAGGCGACCCGCAATCTCCTGAACGGCTGAGACCGCCGATGCCGCGGCCGCCGCCCTCGACATCGCTGCACCGGCGCGCATCGTCGTCGCCATGTCGGGCGGCGTCGACAGCTCGGTGACGGCGGCGCTGCTGGTCGAGCGGGGCTATGACGTCGTCGGCATCACGTTGCAGCTCTACGATCACGGCGCCGCGATGCGGCGCAAGGGCGCGTGCTGCGCCGGGCGGACGTGCGCGATGCCGCGCGCGTCGGCGGAGCGGCTCGGCATCCCGCATTACGTCCTCGACTACGAGCGCCAATTCCGCGACGACGTGATCGACGCCTTCGCCGACGTCCTATGTGCGCGGCGAGACGCCGATCCCGTGCGTGCGCTGCAACGAGACCGTCAAGTTCCGCGATCTTCTCGGCGTCGGCGCGCGATCTCGGCGCCGAAGCGGTCGCCACCGGCCATTACGTGCGCCGCGTCGTCGGGCCGGACGGGCCGGAACTGCACCGCGCCGCCGACGCGCGGCGCGACCAGAGCTATTTCCTCTATCGCACGACGCGGCGCGCAGCTCGACCGCCTGCGCTTTCCCCTGGGCGAACTCGCCAAGGACGAGACGCGCGCGCTCGCGCGCCGCTTCGCCCTGCCCGTCGCCGACAAGCCCGACAGCCAGGACATCTGCTTCGTGCCGCAGGGCGGCTATGCCGCGCTGGTGGAGAAGCTGCGGCCGGAAGCGGCCGAGCCGGGCGAGATCGTCGATCGCAGGCGGCCGCGTGCTCGGCCGCCACGACGGCATCGCCCATTTCACCGTCGGACAGCGCAAGGGTCTCGGCATCGCCGGCGGCGAGCCGCTGTTCGTCGTGCGGCTCGAGCCCGCGACGCGGCGGGTCGTGGTCGGCCCGCGTGACGCGCTCGCCACGCGTCGGGTCGCGTTGCGCGGCGTCAACTGGCTCGGCGCCGCGCCGCCCGCGCCGGGGCTGCGCGTGGCGGTGAAGCTGCGCTCGGCGCAGCCGCCGCTGCCGGCGACGCTGCGATCTGAGCGGCGACGGGCGGCGCGGCGGTGCTCGACGAGCCGGCCTTCGGCGTCGCGCCCGGCCAGGCCTGCGTCGTCTATGACGGCGACCGCGTCCTCGGCGGCGGCTGGATCCGGCGCGACTGAGCGGGCGGGACGCGGCGCCGCACGGCGAGCGGCGCGAGGGAAATGCGCCGCTCCTATCGCTTCTCCAGGAGCGTGTATTGCCTCGTCGGCGGCGAGGCAGGGGGCTTCGGGCAGGCCGAGTTCGCGGCGCACGATGTTGGTGCCCTGCACCAGCGCGACCATCTTGAAGAAGGCGTGGCGGCGGCTCATGCCCTCGCGTCCCATGCCGCAATCGGATGCGATCACCAGCCGCTCGGCCGGGATGTGCTTGAGCGCGCGGCGGATGAGTCGGCGACCTCTTCCGGCGTCTCGACCTGCAGCGTGTGATGGTCGATGACGCCGATCGCGACCTTCTTGTCGGTGATGCGCTTGCCGATCGCCTCGAGGTCCATGCCGCCCGAGGCTGCAGGTCTCGAAGGTGATGACATCGGCATCGCAGCGGTTGAGCGCTTCGAGCGCTGGCGCATAGCTCGGCGCCTTGGCGAACATGCGCTGCTGCGCCGGATTGCCCCAGCAGGTATGGCACCAGACTCTCGGTCTTGGCGCGCAGGCCGCGCACGGTGTTGTTGAACACCTCGACCATGAAATCGGGCGTGAGCTCCGCGTCGATGCCGCCGCGCGGGCCCAAGCAGATGGACCTGCGGCTCCTCGATCTGGATCACCGTGCAGCCGGCCGCCGCCACTTCGGCAAGCTCGTCGTGCAGCACCTCGGCTGATCGCGATGATGCGCTCGCGCCGGCTCTTGTAGTGCTTGTCGCGCAGCGACAGGCCCAGGAGCTCGGCGGTGATGGTGCCGAACTTGATCGGCTTCGTGGTGAGGCGCTGCGCGGTGAGCCACAGCGGCGTGTATTGCAGCTCGCCGCGCGCCACCGGGCCGATGATGGTCGGCGTGACGCGCGCCTCCATGCCCTCGTTGAGGATGTGGCCGCGCGCGATAGGGCGTTGCGCCCGAACACCTGCGGGCGGCCATAGGCGTGATCGAGCGTGACCCCGCCCAGCCGCGTCAGCGCATAGGAGAACCAGCTATAGCCCGCGACCTCGGTGTCGAAGCGCGCATCGCCGTCGGTGCAGATGTCGAGCCCGGCCAGTTCCTGGTCGCGCAGATACGACCGAGACCGCGTCGGTATATTGCTCGCGGAAGCGGGCATCGATCATCGCCTGGAGAAAGCTGCGGCCGCCGAGATTCTCGGTGTACCAGCGCCGGCCGCGGCAGCGAGCCGATGATGGTGGTGGGAAGCATGATGCCTTCGTCGCTCGATACATCGGTTCCTCCGCCTTCGCAGGAATCGATCTGATTTCTATCCGACGCGGCGGAAGCCGCGGGGAAAGCCGTGCATGCGCGCGGCCCCGGTCTCGGTCACCAGCATCAGCTCGCCCGTTTGCACGCCGGCGCGCTCGTCGCTGCGTGATGACGTTGGGCTGGATCACCATCATCATGCCCGGGCGCCAGGGCGAAATCGGGAATGGGGCCGGCCGGGCGGCTCTTCGAGCCCAGCACCGGCGGCAGATAGCCGCCGCCATAGCCGTGGACGATGTCGTCGTTGGTGGTGAAGCCGGCGGCCTCGATGACGCCGGAGGCGGCGACCAGCTCGGCCGGGCTTGGCGCCGGGACGCACGCGCGGCGAACATCGCATCGAACGCCGCATCGGCGGCGTCGTGGAGCTCGCGATAGAGCGGCGTCGGCTCGCGCGCCGACGGCGAAGCTGCGCAGCACCTGGCCCGAATAGTCCCAGAAATTGCCGCTGATCTCGGTGGTGACGACATCGCCCGCTTGCGACCCGGCGGGTCGAGGGGAATTGCGCCGGCACGCACAGATCGGGCGCGGCCATCGCGCGTGACGCCGATGAAATGGATGATGTTGGTGCCGCCATAAGGCAGCCACGCGCCTTCGATGATGGCGCCCAGTTCGCGCTCGGTGAGGCCGGGCCGCAACTCGCGCTCGAGCGCGGCGATGCCGAGATCGGACAAGCGCGGCGCCGATCCGGAACCACTGCGATCTCCTCGGCCGACTTCACCATCCGCAGGCGGACATAGGCGGCGTTGAGATCCTTGATCCGGCCGAAGCGGTCGGACGAGCGCCTCGATAGGCGCGGAAGCCCATCGGGCCGATCACGCCGACGCGGTCGCGCTTGGCGCCGCGGCGCTCGAGCTCGGCGATGCCGCCGCCGATCGCGGATTGCCCGCCCCATTCGACCTGCGCCTCGGCGAGGCGCCGCGCCTGCGCCACGTGATTGTAATATTGGATGAACATGGCGTCGCGCGTGCCCGGGCGTGACGATGCCGACCGCCTCGGTCGTGATCGGCCATTGCGTCAGCCACTGGATGATGCCGCCGGCGCGGTTGGCGCCGTAGATGACGAGATGGTCGATCTCGGCCTCCGCCATCGCCGCGGCGACGGCGGCGCGCCGGCGCGTCATCTCGGCCGCGGAAAAGCGCGGATAGGGCGCCTCGACGATGGCGGCGCAGCTCGGGCGGCAATGCGGGCGGCGCCAGCGGGCGAGGATCGCTCGACATGACGCATCCCCTCCCTCGTCACGCCGTCGCGGCGATTAAGCGATGTTCCCCGCGCCTTGGCAAGGACGCTTCCCGCGCCCGCCGCGCCTCGCTAAGATCGGGGCGCGTTTCCAACTTCCCTCAACCGCGACTTCCCGCAACGACGAGAGGACAATGCCATGGCGGTCACCATGTACCAAGCGTCCGTCCCGGTGTTCCAACAGCTTCTGGGCGGCCTCAACGACGTTCCTCGACAAGGCCGACGCCCACGCGGCCGCGAAGAAATGGGATGCCGGCGTGGTGCTCAACCTGCGGCTCTATCCCGACATGTTCACGCTGGCGCGCCAGGTGCGGCAGGCCTGCGAGCACGCGCTGGCGCCCGGCCGCATCGCCGGCGTCGAGCTGCCGAAGAACCCCGACTCGACAACAGCTTCGAGGAGATGAAGGCGCGCATCGACCGCACGCTCGATTTCCTCAACACCATCAAGCCGGCGCAGCTCGACGGCCAGGAAGACAAGCAGGTCACGATCCCGATGGGCGGCCAGCCGCGCCAGTTCCGGGCGCAGGTCTATCTCTATCATCTCGCCATGCCGAACTTCTATTTCCACATCACCACCGCCTACAACATCCTGCGCCATCTCGGCATCGAGATCGGCAAGCGCGACTTCATGGGCGCGATGCCGTCCTGAAGGTCGAACGTTGCCGACGCCCCTCGACTGCAAGCGATGCAGCGCCGCCCAATCTCCCCAGTCATTGCGACGGGAAGATCTGCTTCCGGCGTTGCGCGGAGCAAAGCTCCGGCGTTAATGCGCTCGCTCTGCGCGAACAAGCCGCCCGCGCGCGCGAGGGCGCGCAGATGGTGGTCGGCGTCGCCGAACATCAGATCGATCATGGTCAGGCGCTTCAGATAGTGGCCGGCCTTGTATTCCATCGTCATGCCGATGCCGCCATGAAGCTGGATCGCCTGCTGGCCGACGAAGCGGCCGGAGCGGCCGATCTGCACCTTGGCGGCGGACAGCGCCGCGCCGCCGCTCGGCCGCATCGGGCTCGGCCGCCATCATGGTCGCGAGCAGCGCCATGCTGCGCGCCTGCTCGAGCGCGATCAGCATGTCGGCCGCGCGGTGCTGCAAGCGCCTGGAAGCTGCCGATCGGCACGCCGAACTGCCGCCGCGTCTTGAGATACTCGACCGTCATGTCGGTGAGCGCCGCCATCGCGCCCACCGCTTCGGCGGCGAGCGCCGCGATCGCCTCGTCGGCGACGCGCTCGATCAGCGCCAGCGCCGCGCCCGGCTCGCCCAGCACGTCTGTCGCGGCCCGACCGCGACCGAGCCGAGCGTGATCTCCGCGGCGCGCATCCCGTCCTGCGTCGGATAGGGCCGGCGCGACACGCCCTGGCGCCTTGCCGTCGACGAGGAAGAGCGCGATGCCGTCGCGGTCGCTGCCGCTCGCCGGCGACGCGCGCCGAGACGACGAGGCGATCGGCGCTGTCGCCGTGCAGCACGAGGCTCTTCTCGCCGTCGAGCACCCAGCCCGCGCCGTTCGCGCCGCGCCCGCGTCGCGACATCGGCGAGGTCGTAGCGCGCCTGCCGCTCGGCATGGGCGAAGGCCAGGATCAGTCTCGCCGGCGGCGATCTGCGGCACCAGGCGCCGCGCTGCTGCGCCGCGCTGCCGCCGTGGCGCAAGAGGCCGCCGGCGAGCACCACGGTCGCGAGATAGGGCTCGAGCGCGAGCGCGCGGCCCAGCGCCTCCATCACGATCATGGTCTCGACCGGCCCGCCGCCGAACGCCGCCGTCGACGCTCGGCGAAGGGCAGGCCGAGGAGGCCGAGTTCGGCATAGCGCCGCCACATCGCGCGGCTCCAGCCCGTCTGGCGCTGCGTGCCATGGGCCTTGCGCTGCTCGAAGCCGTAATGGTCCGCCATCAGCCGATCGACGCTCTGCTTCAGCAGCGCCTGCTCTTCGCTGAGATCGAAATCCATCGCGCTCAGAGCCCCAGGATCGCCTTGGCGATGATGTTGCTTCTGGATCTCGTTCGAGCCGCCATAGATCGAGATCTTGCGCCAGTTGAAATAGGTCGGCGCGACCGGCGCGGCCCAATCGGGGCCGATCGGCGGCTCGTTGGCGCCGTCGCTCGTCCGTCGGCCGGTACGGCAGCGCATAGGGCCCGACGATCTCGAGCAGCAGCTCCGTCGTCGCCTGCTGGATTTCCGCGCCCTTGATCTTGAGGATCGAGGAATAGGGGTCGGGCTTGGTGCTGGTCGCGCTTGCGCTCGGCCGCGACGACGCGGAGCTGCGTCATCTCGAGCGCCTTCAGCTCGACCTCGAGCGCGGCGAGCTTCTCGCGGAACCGCTCGTCCTCGATGATCGGCCGGCCGCCCGCCGCGCTCGGTCAGCGGCGAGCGCGCGTGATGCGGCGGATGCGCTCCTTGGACATAGCCGACCCGGGCGATGCCGCTGCGCTCGTTGCCGAGCAGGAACTTGGCATAGTCCCAGCCCTTGTTCTCGTCGCCGACGCGGTTCTCGACCGGCACCTTGACGTCGTCGAAGAACACCTCGTTGACTTCGGCGCCGCCGTCGATCGTGACGATCGGGCGCACGGTGATGCCCGTGCGTGCGCATGTCGATGAGCAGGAAGGTGATGCCCTGCTGCTTCTTCACCTGCGGATCGGTGCGCACGAGGCAGAAGATCCAGTCGGCGTGCTGCGCCATCGTCGTCCAGATCTTCTGGCCGTTGACGACGTAATGGTCGCCGTCGCGCTTCGCCGCCGTCTTGAGCGAGGCGAGGTCCGAGCCGGCGCCCGGCTCGGAGAAGCCCTGGCACCACCAATCGTCGAGATTGGCGATGCGCGGCAGGAAGCGCCGCTTCTGCGCCGCGCTGCCGAAGTGCGATGATGACCGGCGCCGACCATGCTGACGCCGAACGGGAGCGGCGGCGGCGCCGGCGCCTGCTGCATCTCGTCCTGGAAGATGTATTGCTGCACCGGCGTCCAGTCCGTGCCGCCCCATTCCGCCGGCCAATGCGGCACCGCCCAGCCCTTGGCGTTGAGGATGCGCTGCCAGGCGACGATGTCGTCCTTGGCGAGCGGGCGGTCCTCGACCATCTTGCGCCGGATCGGCGCCGGCAGCGCGCGCGCGGAGGAACGCCGCGCACCTCGTCGCGAAAGGCCAGTTCCTCCGGCGGTGAAGCGCAGGTCCATGGTCCGCGTCCTCACGCGATCTCGAACAGGCCGGCGGCGCCCTGGCCGCCGCCGATGCACATGGTCACGACGGCATAGCGCACGCCGCGCCGCTTGCCCTCGATGAGCGCGTGGCCGGTCATGCGCGCGCCGCTCATGCCGTAGGGATGGCCGATCGCGATCGCGCCGCCATCGACATTGAGCCGCTCCATCGGAATGCCGAGCCGGTCGCGGCAATAGATGACCTGGCTGGCGAAGGCCTCGTTCAATTCCCACAGCGCCGATGTCGTCGATGCGGAGGCCGTTGCGCTCGAGCAGCCGCGGCACGGCGAAGACCGGGCCGATGCCCATCTCGTCGGGCTCGCAGCCGGCGACGGCGAGGCCGCGGAACACGCCCATCGGCTCGAGGCCGCGCCGCGCCGCCTCCGCGCTCCGACATGAGGACGCAGGCCGCGGCGCCGTCGGAAAGCTGGCTCGCATTGCCGGCGGTGATGAATGCGCCGTCGCCGCGCACCGGTTTCAGCTTGGCGAGGCCCTCGCGCGTGGTATCGGGGCGGTTGCCCTCGTCCTGCGCCAGCGTCACGGTCTCGCGATGGGTCGCGCCGGTCTCCTTGTCGGTGACGAGCTTGACGGTCTCGAGCGGCACGATCTCGCGGTCGAGCCGTCCCTCGCGCTGCGCCGCCGCGATGCGCTGCTGGCTCTGGTCAGCGCGTATTCGTCCTGGCGCTCGCGGCTGATGCCATAGCGCCGCGCGACGATGTCGGCGGTCTCGATCATGGTGATGTAGATGTCGGGCTTGTGCGCGCGCAGCCACTCGTCCTCGTAGAAGGCGCGGTTGAGGTTGGCCTGGACCAGGCTGATCAATTCGAGCCCGCCCGCCACCGCGACCGGCACGCCGTCGACGATGATGCGCTGCGCCGCGGCGGCGATCGCCTGCAGGCCCGAGCTGCAGAAGCGGTTGATCGTCATCGCCGCGGCGGTGACGGGGATGCCGGCGCGCAGCGCCGCCTGGCGGGCGATGTTGCCGCCGGTCGCGCCCTCGGGCAGCGCGCAGCCCATGACCACGTCCTCGACCGCGCCGGGCTCGATGCCCGGCGCGGGCGATCGGCATGACGGATGACGTGGCCGCCGAGATCGGCGCCGTGGGTGAGATTGAACGCGCCGCGCCCGGCCCGGCCGATCGGCGTGCGTGCGGTCGAAACGATGACGGCGTCGCGCATGTCGCTCCTAGCCTTCCTCCGCGGCCGCAATGACCGCAGCCTTGCCTGCTTCCTCGTCGATCAATTCCTTGCGCGACAGCTTGCCGACCGCGGTGCGCGGCAGCGCGTCGCGGAATTCGAGCGCTGACCGGCAGCTCGTGGCGGCCGAGCTTGTCGGCGAGGAATGCCGCGCAGCGCGTCGAGCGTGAACGGCGCGGCGCCGGGCTTGAGCGTGACGAACGCCTTGGCCGCCTCACCGCGATAGCGGTCGGGGACGCCGATGACGATCGCCTCCGCGACTGCCGGATGCTCGTAGATCGCCTCCTCGACCGCGCGCGGATAGACGTTGAACCCGCCCGAGATGATCATCTCCTTCTTGCGCCCGGCAAGATAGAAGAAGCCGTCTTCGTCCATGCGGCCGAGGTCGCCGGTCAGCAGGAAACCGTCGACGAATGCGTCTGCATTTTCCGCCGGGCGGTTCCAGTAGCCGGCGGTGACGTTGGCGCCCTTGATGCGCAGCTCGCCCGTTTCGCCCGGCGGCAGGACGCGCCGCGGGTCGTCGAGCGCCACCGCTTCGACGACGATGCCGGGCAGCGGCAGGCCGATCGAGCCGGGCCGGTCGGCGCCATGCGGCAGATTGGTGCCGGCGGGCGAGGTCTCTGTCATGCCCCAGCCGCCGCCGAGGCGATGGCCGGCCAGGCGCTCGATCTGCCGCGCCACCTCCACCGGCAGCGGCGCCGCGCCCGAGGTGATCTGGCGCAGCGAGGTGAGATCGCGCCGCTCCATGCCGGGATGCGCCGCCAGCGCGATCCACATCGTCGGCACGCCGTTCAGGACCGTGGCGCGCTTGTGCTCGATGTCGTCGAGCACCGCCTCGGCGCTGAAGCGCTCGTGCAGCAGGATCAGGTTGCCCTGGTTCAGATGACGCAGCAGCACCACCGTCAGCGCCGTAGATGTGGAACAGCGGCAGGACGCAGATCACGCGCTCCTCGCCGGGGCGCAGCAGGCCCTGGCCGCGCGTCCATTCGTCATACATCGACACGGCGGCGGTAAGATTGGCGTGGCTCAACGTCACCCCCTTGGGCAAGCCGGTGGTGCCGCCGGTGTATTGGATGAGCGCCACGTCATCGGCGGCGACCGGCGGCCAGCGGCGCGGCAGCGTCGCCCCTTCGGCGATGAGATCGGCGAGCGGTATGGATGCTTTCGCCCTCGCGCGGCACCGGCGCCTCGCCGCCGACCAGCACGCGATCGACGGCGCCGGCGTCGAGAAGCTTGCGTGCCATCGCCATGAGGCCGGGTGCGCTCACCGTGACCAGCGTGCGCGCGCCGCTGTCGTCGAGCTTGAACGTGAGCTCGCGCTCGGCATCGAGCGGGCTCAGCGACACGATCCGCGCCCCGGCCTTGGCCGCGGCGAAAAAGGCGACCGGATGCGCGGCGGTATTGGGGAGATAGAGGCCGATGGCCTGGCCCGTGCCCAGACCGCGCGCCAGCAGCGCGGCGCCAAGCGCGTCGCTGCCGCGCGCCAGCGCTTCGTAGCTGAGGACGCGGCCGCGATGCTCGATCGCCGCGCGGGCGCCATAGCCCGCGGCGCGGTCGATGAGCGCGCCGAGCGTCGTTGTCTCGATCAAGGCATCCCAGCGCACGCCTGGCGGGTAGGATTTCTCCCAGCGATAAGGCCGATCGGCCGCCATCTCGAACCCGCTTTGTCCCCAAGCGCAGACCTGCCGCGCGGCGGGAATCCTAGGCGCCGGCTCAATCCGGCGCAATCGTGCCGGTTCGGCCGCTAGCGCCGCCGGGCGATCACGACGCCGGCGACGATCGGTGTTGCGGCCAGGAGCAGCGACGGCGTGATCGGCTCGTGCAGCAGCACGACCGCGAGGCTCACGGCGATCACCGGTTGAGCGAATTGCAGCACCGCGACGCGGGCAATGCCGCCGCGCTCGAGCGCCCACAACCACGACACCAGTGCAATCACCGTCACGCCAAAGGTGAGATGAAGCAGCGCGGCCCAGCCGGCGGCGTCGAGCGCCTGCCACTGCGCGTGCGGCCAGCGCAGCGCGACGAAGGGCAGTTGCGCCACGCCGGCGAAATTGATCGACCAGATGGTCGCCGGCCATACGCCGATCCTGCCGGCGAGCCGCGCGCCGGCGACGTACCCGGTGCCCGATCCGAACACCGCGGCGAGGATCAGGAGATCGCCCGCGAGCCGCCCCGAACCCGCCCCTCCAGTGCCCCGCGCCAGGACGAGCGCGCCCTCGCCGGCAAAGGCGATCGCCGAGCCCAGCCACCATGTTCGCCGCGGCGCACGCCGCCCTACCACGGCGGCGCCGAGCCCGGTGACGATCGGCGTCGCCGCCATGATCAGTGCCGCGTGCGAGGCCGAGGTGTACTGCCCGCCCAATGCGAAGAGCACGGGAAAGGCGGCGAAGGTCAGGGTGGCCGAGAGCATCAGCAGGACCCAGCCGTGACGGTCGCGCGGCAGGCGAAAGCGCAACGCCAGCGCCAGGGGCAGCGTCACCACGATCGCCCCGGACGTGCGCACCAGCCCGGCCATCAGCGGGTCGAACTCGCCGACCAGGACGCGGATCGCGACCGGCGTGAAGGCGAAAAGGATGATGGGGAAAAGCGCCAGCGCCAGCACCATGCCGGCGTCCCGGTCTGCGCTCCCGGTCGTGGCCTTCGGCCCGTCGTCGCGCGACACCGGCATGATGCGCCAGACTGCCCCGCCGCCGCGCCGTCTTGCAAGCCCGGCCGCACGCGAGGATAGTGCGTGCGCGGATCGCGCCGGCCCGCGCGCCGCCTGAAGGAAGGGGATGGTGCAGCCGTGGCGAACGAAAGACCGCTCACCGCCGCCGATGTCGCCCGGATCCTGCGCGTCTATTTGCGCATTGTCGACGAGTTGCCGCCCGACACCGATACCGGCTTTCTCGACGCGCAGGGACACATCCATTTCCTGCCCGATGTGGGCAAGAAGCTACGCACCTCGCGCGAGGCGGCGCGGGATCCTCGATCGTATCCGCAAATCCGAGTCCGAAGGCGGACGCTGTAACTCAGTCGCGACGATAGGGAAAGCAGCGCGCGCGGTCGAGCACGATGCGGAAATGCTGGCCGAGCGCGCGAATGGCGTCGGCATGCTGGATATAGGGATCGGCATTGCGCGGACCGACGATGATCGGCCGGAAGCCCGGATCGTCGCGCCCGCCCGGCGGCAGCATGGCCGTCACCAGCGCATCGCCGCTGTCATCGCGCAAGGTGAGAAACAGCGGCATCTCGCGCTGAACATGCGCCTTGAGCCCGATTTCCTGCTCGATGAAGACGTTCGAGGCGGGCTGATAGGAGTGGGTCGCCCGCTCCATCTCCTTGCGGAAATATTTCTCGACGGCGTGCTGCATGACGGCGGATTCGGCGGTGGCCTCGGCCTCGGTCTCGAGCCGGAACCACGTCTTGCCGCCTGGCGCGTCACAAATATATTTCATGAATCCCCACTACGAACGCGGCATGGAAAAATCTTGATCCGACGCCGCGCGCTGTCAAGACCGTTGCGTCAATTTTCGCCGCGGCCGAGTTGCTTGCGTATTGCCGCAAGGAGGGCATCGACCTCCTCCGCCGTGGTCGCAAACGACGTGACCAGCCGGATGCATAGCGCCTTGGCGCCGCCCCAGCGGTAGAATTTGAAGCCGTCTGCGGCGAGTGCGACGATGACGGCGTCGGGCAATTCGACGAACACCTCGTTGGCCTCGACCGGATGACGCAGCCGCGCGCCTTCGAGGCGGACCAGTGCGGCGGCGAGTCGCGCTGCCATCGCGTTGGCATGGCGCGCGTTGCGGAGCCACAACCCATCATCGAGGTAGGCCTCGAGCTGGGCCGAGAGAAAGCGCATCTTGGACAAGAGGTGGCCGCCGCGCTTGCGGCGATAGCCGAAGTCGCGGGCGCGGTCGGGATCGAAGAAGATCACCGCCTCGGCGGCGAGCGCGCCGTTCTTGGTGGCGCCGAACGACAGCGCATCGACGCCCACGCGCCAGGTGATGTCGGCGGGTGCGCAGTTCAGCGCCGCCACCGCATTGCCGAAGCGCGCGCCGTCGACGTGAAGGGCAAGCCGCTCGCGCCGGGCGAACTCGCCCATCGAAGCGAGCTCTGCGGCGGCATAGACGGCGCCCGCCTCGGTCGATTGGCTGAGGCTGATCGCCGCGGGCTGCGCGTGATGGACGAAGCCGCGCTCGGTGAGGCGCGCGGCGATGGAAGCGGGCGTGATCTTGGCGTGCTCGCCCGCGAGGCCGATAAGCTTGGCGCCGCCGGCGAAGAATTCCGGCGCACCGCATTCGTCGACCGCGACATGGGCTTCCTCGTGACAGTAAACGATGCCCCAGGGCGGCGTCAGCGCGGCCAGCGCCAAGGCGTTGGCGGCGGTGCCGGTGGCGACCGGGAAGACCGCGACCTCGTGCTCAAACAAGGCGGCGAAGCGGCGCTCGAGCCGCGCCGTCGCTGCGTCGGCGCCATAGGCCGCGGCGGGCCCGCGATTGACGGCAGCGAGCGCCGCCAAAATCTCGGGCGCCGCGCCGGCCGCATTGTCGCTGCTGAAATCCATCTCGTCTCCCGTGCCAGCGGCGCGATCATAGGCCGCGGGCGCCGCCGCGGCGAGTTTGCTCGAGGCCCTTGCGGTGCCGCTCCGCCCACGGTTCAATCGCCGCGGAGGAGACGGAACCATGGAAATACGTCCGCTGTCGCCGGCGATCGGCGTCGAAATCGTCGGCGTCGATCTGAGCGTGCCGATGGACGAGGCGGATTTCGCGCGCATCCGCCGCGCCTGGGAGGAGAACTGCATCGCGCTTTTCCGCGGGCAGCGGCTCGACGAGCAGCAGCAGGTGGCTTTCGCCGCCCGTTTCGGTCCGCTTGGCACGATCGTGAACGAGAGCGATCCGCTGAAGCTCGGCCAGCATCCATCGGTGCTCTACGTCTCGAACATCCGCGTCGACGGCAAGCTCACCGGCATCCTGCCGGACGGCGAGATGTTCTTCCATTCCGACACGTGCTATCTCGAGCGGCCGGCGATGGCGTCGATGCTCTATGCCATGGAAATCCCGTCGCGCGGCGGCAACACGCTCTATGCCAACGGCTTCCGCGCCTACGACGCCTTGCCCGAGGTGATGAGGCGCCGGCTGCGCGACTGTCGCGCCCTCAACGTCTATGACTATGCCGGCAATCCGACCCATCGCGCGGAATCGCTGCCGCCGGACGTCAAGCAATACGCCCATCCGGTGTTCCGGACCCATCCGCCGACCGGGCGCAAGTCGCTTTACGTCAACCGGCTGATGACGTGGTCGATCCTCGACCTCGAAGCCGCGGACAGCGCTGCGACGCTCGACGTCCTGTTCGATCACCAGGAGCGGCCGGAATTCGTTTACGAGCACGAATGGCGGCGCGGCGACGTGGTGCTGTGGGACAACCGCTCCTGCCTGCACGCGCGCAGCGATTTTGATCCGAACGAGCGCCGCCGCCTGCGCCGCGTCACGGTGCTGGGCGAGAAGCCCTACGCATAGGACGGGCTACGGCACCAGCACGCTCGAGCCGGTGGTCTTGCGCGCCTCGAGGTCGCGGTGCGCCTGGGCCACCTCGGCCAGGCGATAAGTCTGGTTGAGCTGGATCTTGATGGCGCCGCTCGCGACGGCGTCCCACAGCGCGCGGGCGGCGGTGCGATATTCCTCGGGCGTGATGTTGTAGTGCACCATGCTGGCGCGGGTGAGGAAGATCGAGCCCTTGTTCATGAGCGTGTGGGGATCGACCGGCGGCACCCGGCCCGACGCCTCGCCGAAGCAGACGAGATAGCCGCGCGGCTTGAGGCAATCCATCGAGCCCTCGAACGTGTCCTTGCCCACCGCGTCGAACACCACGGGCACGCCCGCGCCGCCCGTGAGCGCGCGCACGCGTTCGGGAAACTTCTCCCGCGTATAGACGATGGCGTGGTCGCAGCCGTGCTCCCGCGCGACCGCCGCCTTCGCCTCGGTGCTGACGGTGCCGATGACGGTGGCGCCCAGATGCTTCGCCCATTGGCACAGGATGAGGCCGACCCCGCCCGCCGCGGCATGGACCAGGATGGTCTCGCCTTGCTTCACCGGATAGGCGCGGCGAATGAGATATTCGGCGGTCAGTCCCTTGTTGAAGACCGCCACCGCCTCGCGCTCGCCGATCCCGTCGGGAATGGGAAAAGCGCGCTCGGCGGCGATGAGGCGCTCGTCGCAATAGGCGCCGGGCTGGCCCGAATAAACCACGCGGTCGCCGGCCTTGAGCCCGCGCACGCCCGCGCCGATGTCGAGGACGACGCCGGCCCCTTCCTGGCCGAGGATTGCGGGCAAGGGCACGCGCAGCGGATAGGCACCCTTGCGATGATAGGTGTCGAGGAAGTTGACCCCGCACGCCGTCTGCTTGATGTGCACCTGCCCCGGTCCGGGCGCGGGGACGGCGATCTCGTCCGCGACGAACACGTCCGGATCGCCGATCCCGTGAATCCGCATCGCCATCGCCATGAGCGTTTCCCCCTAATGTCGTTCGAGCAGCGGTCCGAACCCCGCCACCTTGTCGGTGATGCCCGCGCTGCGCAGCGCGTCCCAATAGATCGCGGTGTTGATCGCCACCACCGGCTTGCCGAGCCAGCGCTCGGCCTCGGGCGCGAGCCGCGCCATGGCGAGGTTGGTGCCGACCTGGATGATGGCGTCGATTTCCGGCCCGTCGACGGCGCGGATCGCGTCGCGCAGTTGCGCCTCGCTCACATGGGCGATGAGCACCGGGCTCGCGCATTTGAGGCCGGCCAGCTTCGCCACCTCGAAACCGGCTTCGGCAAAGAATTGCGCGACGTTGCGGTCGCCTACCGGAAAATAAGGCGTGACCACGCCGATCCGCCGCGCGCCCAGAAGCTTGAGCGCCTTCTCGCTCGCCTCGGCGCCCATCGAGACGGGAAGGCCGGTGTGGTGCTCGAGCTCGGCCTTGAGCTTGCGCGACAGTGCATAGCCGCCCCAGAACGTCTCGACCGAGATGCCCAGCACGATCCGGTCGGGCTCGCAGGTCATGACGCTATCGACCGCCTCGATCTGGCCCGAAGCGATGTGATCGACGAGGCGCGCGAAATCCTCGTCGTTGTTGAGCGCCATGTTGGGGATGCGGATGCGGCTCACGTGATTGGTCACGCCCGGCGGGCGCATGGCGTCGAACTCGGGCTGTACCGAGGTATTGGTCGACGGGATCAGCACGCCGAACTTGGCGCGCCAGCCGAGGGAATCGGTCACCTCTGCCTCCTCACGCTTGTCGCGCCATCCTAGCAGGAAAGCGGCCGCCGAGGCGTGTGCGTCGCCGGGCGCTATGCTATCACCACCGAAGACCGCCGATGAGGGAGGAGACGATGATGCCGACCGAGGCGCAAGCGCCGGATGTGCTGCAGCGCGCGGGGCTTGCGGCCGAGGACGCGGCCCAGTGGCTTGCGGCCGCGCCGGCGGCGAGCGGCGATTTCGCGCGCGACCGCGACGCCTTCGGGCGGTTCTGGCGCCTGGGCGACGGGCTGCGCGACCGTCTGCCGGCGAAGCCCGAGCGCAATGCGGCCGAGGCGGCCGCTTGCGATCTTCTTCTGCGGCGCGGCCGCGCGGCGCGCGAGCGCTTTCTCGCCACGCATGCGGGTGCGGTCTATCGCGCGCTCACCGCCGAACGCTCGCAATTCGTCCGGGTCGAGCGGCTGGTTTACGAAGCCGCGCGCCTGGTGCCGGGGCTCGCGCCCGCCGCGGCCGATGTCGCGCGCGAAAGCGGCCTCGCGCAGCGCGACAAGGACGGCGTCGAGATCGACCAGGGCATCCTGCTCGCCCGCGTCCTCGCCGATCCTGCCGCCGGCATGCATCTCTGCCATGCGATGCTGCTGCCGCGGCCGGAGGCGCTCGAGCGCCTGCCCGAATTCGCCGCGTCGGGGACGATCGATCTCGGCGCCGCGACGGTCACGCGCACGGGCAGGACCGCGACCGTCGTCATGCGCAACCCGCGTTTCCTCAACGCCGAGGACGAGACCACGCTCGACACGCACGAGACCGCCGTCGATCTCGCCATCCTCGATCGCGCCAGCGAGATCGCGGTGCTGCGCGGCGGCGAGGTTGCGCATCCGAAGTGGCGCGGGCGCCGCGTCTTCTCGAGCGGTATCAACCTCACCCATCTCTATCATGGCAAGGTGTCCTATCTCTGGTACATCCGGCGCGATATGGGCCTCGTCAACAAGCTCTTTCGCGGCGTCGCCTCGCCCGATGCCGATCCCGACGAGCTTTATGGCGGCACGGTCGAGAAGCCGTGGATCGCCGCGGTTGACGGCTTCGCGATCGGCGGCGGCTGTCAACTCCTGCTGGTGATGGACTACGTGCTCGCGGCATCCGACGCCTACCTGACGCTGCCGGCGCGCAAGGAGGGGATCATTCCCGGCGCCGCCAATCTGCGCCTCGGGCGCTTCACCGGCGCCCGGGTTGCACGCCAGGCCATTCTCTACGGCCGGCGGCTCGACTGCGACAGCGAGGCGGGGCGCCTCGTCTGCGACGAAGTGGCGCCGCCGGCTGCGATGGACGACGCGCTCGCCCAGGTGATCGAAAACTTCACCAGCTCGGGCGTGGTGAGCGCCGCCGGCAACCGCCGCGCGCTGCGCCTGGGCGAGGAGCCGCTCGACCTTTTCCGCCGCTACATGGCGGTCTATGCCCGGGAGCAGGCGTCCTGCCATTTCAGCCCCGCCCTCATCGCCAATCTCGAGCGCCACTGGAACGCGCAGCAGCGCCGCGCGTGAGCGCGGAAAGAGGCCGCGAGCTCAATAAGCGCCGGATCGCCAGGCCCGGTCGAAGTCTTCCAAGGTGTGGAAACCGGGCGTTCCGCCTCGTCGCTTCGGTGCCGCAATTTATGCCGGGAACCGACATTCGCACCGGATTTCCGCACCAGAAAAATCCGGTGAATTTAGCGGTCCCGTTTTGGTGCATGTTTTTTGGATTCCGCACCGCCGGGTCGCCCTGCAAAATGGCAAGACCGCCGGTGGGCGGTCTTGCCGTACCGCGACGAGCTTGCCCGTGGCAATGCGGCATCCATGCCATCACTTGGCCGCAGTCGGGAAGGGCTCCGTGTAAAAATCGCCATCGCGGCCGAAATACATCGCCGTCCGCCCGCCAATGAAGACGTTGTACCGTGCACAACCCGCGCGCATGATCTGACGGAGAAAGTCGGCGTAGCCGATCTTCTGCTGCTGAATGGCGCGGACTGACGCCTCCACCGCAGCCGCATTGAAGGTGGCGGCGATGACGGGTCGATCGATGAGCGGCATCGGTTCATCCGTGCTTTCGGTTCCTGCGCCGTAATAGGTTTCGCGCAGCGTGATGAGATCAGCGACGTAGGCGGTGACGCCGGCGCGGGCGAGCTTCTCGACAACGGCGGGGAAGGGCGTGTCGGCGAAGCTGAGCTTCAGGCATTCGGCGACGGTCTCGGTGTTCATGGCTTGGCTCCTTGCTGTGTCGATGCGGTCTCGCCGTTCATGACTTCGATCAGTCGGCGCAGACCGCGATGAATTGCGCCGATGTCGGTACCGGCTAGCCGGGCCGCGAGCTTTGCGTGGGTACGGGCGGCCGTTCTGCTGAGCTGTGCCAATGCTGCTCGGCCGCGCTCGTTGAGAACGAGATGCGGCGAACTGCGATGATCCGGATTGGTTTCGAAAATTGCCCAGTTCTCGCGAACCAGGAGGTTGGCAATATGCTGCACATTCTGCCGGGAGACACCGAGGCGACGAGCGATCTGAGGCACCGTTAGCCGCGCGCCTGAGGCCGCGCTCATCACCTGCCAACGCGCTTGTGTTTGCCCAACCGTGGCGGCGATGGTCTCGCCTTCGGCGCGGAAGCGGCCCGCCAACTCGAAGATGTCGGCCACGATCAGCGGCAAGAGAATTAGGGGATCGATCTCGTCGGCCATGGTGTTATGATGTCACTAAGACAATATATTGTCAATACGAAAATGATAGTCCGCAGGGGGTGGCGCACCAATGCGGGATTATCGCAAGGGCGGCCAGGCACAGCATAGTCCGCTAGAAGACACAGTCAGGCGCGCTTGATTTTCGCAACACGGAAAATGTCTGCTTCGGGTCAATTCCGCCTTCATCCGCTCACTCAGCCGGCGACCGCATAGGGTCGAAGGCGGACCCATGAGAGCCGCTTGTGAGCGCACGGGCCTATTCCTCCTTCGGCCGCAAATCGACCACGCGCCTCGCCTTGCCGATCGAGCGCTCGACCGTGCCGGGCGCCAGCACTTCCACGGCGGCGGTGACGCCGATCAGCGACTTGATGCGGTGGGCGAGATCGTGGCACGCGGCGGCGCGCGCCGCTTCGTCCGCCGCATCACCCGCGCCCCGCCCGGCAGATCGCTTCAGCAGTACGGACGCGGGTTGTTCGGACCGCTGCAAGCGACCAGGGTGGTGATCGCCGGCGACACGACCAGAGTCGAACTGCCCACGTCAAACTTCGTGTAGGTCGGCGTGGTGCACTTCCACTGCTTAAATCCGGCGACGTCAAAATACGCACAGAAATTGACTTGGTGCGTCTCGCCGGCCGTCACGGGGATGCGCAAGGTCTTGCCGGGCAGGATGAGCCCCTTCACCTTGCCGTCCATGTAGACGTAAGCGACACGACGGCCATCCATTTCGCTTCTTGCGACGAGACACCAATCCGGCTGGCCGTCGCAGTTGACCGCTTTCGCCGCCGGCTCCGGCGGTGGCTGCCCGAGTTCGCATCTGACCAGGAAAAGCCCGGCCGCAACGACCGAGATGACGGTGAGGATTTTGGCGATGTTTGAGGCGTTCATGGCTCCGTCCTTTCGAACAGGCGGCGCCCCGGCGTTTCACGCGCTCAGAGTGAATGGCGATGATGCGCGTGCAAGGTGCGTCGCTGCCATTCGTTCATCGCAGAATCCTGCGAAAGCGGCAGCGCCGCCGCTTTGATATAGATCAAGGTCTGCAGCGGCCGTGACAAAAGGCCACGGCGCAGCGGCGAGCGGCGACCCGAACGACCGTCTCTTAGGGTCGAGAGCGGGCGTTCACGAACGCACGACTTAGCCGTCCTTCGGCCGCAAATCGACCACGCGCCTCGCCTTGCCGATCGAGCGCTCGACCGTGCCGGGCGCCAGCACTTCCACGGCGGCGGTGACGCCGATCAGCGACTTGATGCGGTGGGCGAGATCGTGGCACGCGGCGGCGCGCGCCGCTTCGTCCGCGGCATCAAGCTGCGCTTCGACGCGCACCGTCATCGCATCGAGCCGCGCCTCGCGCCGCAGCTCGATCATGAAATGCGGGGCGAGGCGCGGGTCGCCGAGGATCATCTCCTCGATCTGCGTCGGGAAAAGGTTCACCCCGCGCAGGATGATCATGTCGTCCGAGCGGCCGGTGACCTTCTCCATCCGCCGCATCACCCGCGCCGTGCCCGGCAGGAGCCGCGTCAGGTCGCGGGTGCGGTAGCGCACGACCGGCATCGCCTCCTTGGTAAGCGAGGTGAAGACCAGTTCGCCGCGCGCGCCGTCGGGCAGCACCCGTCCCGTCGCCGGGTCGATCACCTCGGGATAGAAGTGATCCTCCCACACATGGAGGCCGTCCTTGGTCTCGATGCATTCATTGGCGACGCCGGGGCCGATCACCTCGGAGAGGCCGTACATGTCCACGGCGTCCATGTCGAAGCGGTCCTCGATCTCGGCGCGCATCGCATTGGTCCAGGGCTCGGCGCCGAAAATCCCGATCTTGAGCGAGGTGCGGCGCGGGTCGATGCCCTGGGCGCGGAATCCGTCGAGGATCGCCAGCATGTAGCTCGGCGTCACCATGATGATGTCGGGCGCGAAGTCGACGATGAGCTGCACCTGGCGCTCGGTCATGCCGCCGGAGACGGGGATCACGGTGCAGCCGAGCCGCTCGGCGCCGTAATGCGCGCCAAGGCCGCCGGTGAAGAGGCCGTAGCCGTAGGCGACATGGACCTTCATGCCGGCGCCGGCCGCCGCTGGCGCGGATGCTGCGCGCGACCAGGTCGGACCAGGTGTCGAGGTCGCGCGCGGTATATCCCACCACGGTCGGCTTGCCGGTCGTGCCCGAGGACGCATGCAGCCGCGCGATCTGCGCCGGCGGCACGGCGAACATGCCGAAGGGATAATTGGCGCGCAGATCGTCCTTGGTGGTGAACGGAAACCTGGCGAGGTCGTCGAGCGAGCGGAGCGAATCGGGGCTGACCCCGGCCGCGTCGAAGCTGCGGCGGTAATGCGGCACGCGGTCATAGGCGTGGCGCAGCGACCTTGCAGCCGCTCGAGCTGCAGCGCCGACAGCGCGTCGCGCGAGGCGGTTTCGATCGGCTCGAGTTCCTCCTTCGCCGGCGCGCGCACGACAAGCTTGCCCATTCGCTTCCTCCCTCGGGCTTAGCCGGCATGGTAGTCTTGGCGCGCAAGGACGTGAAGCGCGGCGGGAGGAACGGTCGTTGGACGAAACCCGGCCCGAGGCTCGGGACGAGCCGGTCTATCGCACCGTGCGGGAGCCGCGGCTCAAGCTGCTGATCCCGCTCGTCGTCGCCTGCGCCATGCTGATGGACGGGCTCGACCAGACCATCATCGTAACCTCCCTGCCGCAGATCGCGCGCAGCCTCGGCGAAAGCCCGCTCCGGCTCAATCTCGCCATCACCAGCTATCTCCTGAGCCTCGCCGTGTTCATCCCGGTGAGCGGCTGGATCGCCGACCGCTTCGGCGCGCGCACCGTGTTCTGCACGGCGGTGGGCATCTTTACCGTCAGCTCGGCGCTGTGCGGCGCCTCGATGTCGCTGACCATGATGGTGGCGACGCGCATCCTCCAGGGGGTCGGCGGCGCGCTGATGAGCCCGGTGGGGCGGCTCGTCATGCTGAAATCGTTTCCGCGCTCGGAGACTCATCGTGGCGACGGGCTATGTCATGATCCCGGCGATGATCGGGCCGGCGCTCGGGGCCGCTCGTCGGCGGCTTTCTCACCACCTACGCGTCGTGGCGGTGGATCTTCTACATCAACGTGCCGATCGGCGCGCTCGGCATCGCGCTGGCGCTGCGGTATTTCGACAATTTCCATGCCGATTCGCATCGCGCGCTTCGACGTCAAGGGCTTCGTCCTGTGCGGCGTCGGCCTCGCGGCGTGTCAGCTCGCGCTCGAATTCGCCGGGCGTCTGCGCGTCGGCGGCGGCATCGAGGTGGCGTTCATCGCCGTCGCCGTCCTCAGCCTCACCGCCTATGCCTTCTATGCCCGCCGCACCCACGCGCCGGTGGTCGATCTCGAGCTCTTCCGCATCAAGACGTTCCGCATCGGCAATGTGCGGCGGCACGGTGGCGCGTATCGGCTATGGCTCGACGTCGTTCCTGCTGCCGCTGCTGCTGCAGATCGCGCTCGGGTTCTCGGCCTTCCGTTCCGGCCTCTTTACGTCATTGCTGGCGGTGGGCGCGCTGTCGATGCGCACGGTGACGCCGCGGGTGCTGCGGCGCTTCGGGTTCCGCGCGGTGCTGCTCGCGAACGGCGCCTGGGTCGGCGTGCTGATGATGGCGCTCGCGCTCATCTCCGCGGCGACGCCCGGCTGGGCGCTCGCCGCTCTTTCTCCTCGTCCTCGGATTCTTCCGCTCGCTGCAATACACCGCCTTGAGCAGCGTCGGCTATGCCGACCTCTATGGCGACAAGATCAGCGCCGGGCTCGAGCCTCGCCAGCGTGATGCAGCAGCTGTCGCAGAGCTTCGGCATCGCCATCAGCGCGACCCTGCTGGGGCTGCTCGCGGGGCCCGCCGGCGTTCCGACCCGGCCGCAATTTGCCGCGTGTCTTCCTGCATGATGGTGGTGTTCCCGTTCGCGTCGCTCGCTGTGGTTCGCGCGGCTGTCGCGCGAGGACGGCGCGCCACATGAGCGGCCACCGTCGGCCGGCGTCCTAGAAGAAGAAATCGGCCGGCGGTCCGCCCAGCATCACCTGGCCGTAATTGAGCGCGGGAATGTCCCAGCCGCGCGACGATGTGGCCGGCGAGCGCGTTCAGGTCGCGCATCGCGCGCTGGACCGGGCCCGCGCTCGTAGAGGCCGCCGCCGCCTTGCGCCTCGAACAGCAGGCTCGCGGCGCGCTTCGCCATCACCACGGCATAGCCCTGATCGCGCCGGCTGCGCAGGCGATGTTCGAGCGACAGCGTCTCGCCCGCCATGACCTTGTCGATGGTTTCGGTGAGCGAGCGGCGATAGAGCAGTTCCGCGGCGTCGGCGAGCGCGGTCGCCTCGGCGACGCGCATCTGGATCGACGGTTTACGCGCGAGCGGCGAATGGTCGATGGCGGAGGCGCGCGCCTTCATCTCGGCGATGAAGCACTCGCACGCGCCGTGCGCGATGCCGGCGGTCGGCGAGGTGATGCAGAACGGAAAGATCGCCCAGGTCGGCGCGCGGTAGAGCGGGCTCGGGATGCGACGCTTGCGCCGGGCGACGTCCCCGCCATCAGATCGGCATTGGCGACGACGCGGTGCGCCGGCACGAACACGTCCTCCACCGCGACCGATCTTGCTGCCGGTGCCGCGCAGCCCCATGCACGTGCCAATCGTCGATCGACGCGGCAATCGGCCGATCGGCACCAGGGTGAAGCGGATGTCGGGGATCGGCGGATCGGTGCTGATCATGCCGGCGATGGCCGCGAGCAGCATCCACTGCGGCATGGTCGATGCCGCTGCAGAACGACCATTTCCCCGACAAGCTGAAGCCGCCGTCGGCGGGGCGCGAGCTTGCCCGAGGGCGCGAAGCTCGAGGCGCTGAGGGTGCGGTCCCTGGCCCAGTATTCCTGCTGCGCCTCGAGCGGGAAATAGGCGATGAAGAGGTCGTGGACGCCCATCACCGTCCACACCCAGGCGGCCGAGCCGTCGCCGCGCGCGAGCACGCTTGCGATTTCGAACACGGTGTCGACGCGCACCTCGGGGCCGCCGAATCGCTTCGGCTTCAGCAGGTGCCAGATGCCCGCATCCCAGAGATCGGCGATGGTTTCGGCCGGAAGCTTCCGCGCGGCGCTGCTTCGCCTCGCCGCGTTCCCTGAGCTGCGGCACCAGAGCGCCGGCGCGCTCGATGAGACTGTCCCGCGCGTATGACAGCGTCGATTGCGCCATGGCAAGCCCCTCCCCGGTTGAACGTCTTCTGCGACGCGAGTATAGCGCCGCGGCAACCCTCGGGGCGACGGCAAACGGGAGGCGGGGCTTGGGACGCGCTGGTATGGGCCGATTTTCGCGGTCCTTCGCGCATGGAGGCTGAAGGCGGCGCCGCGCCGGCCCGGCTGCGCGCGCGCATTCAGCACTATTACGGCGGCGATTGCCGCATCCTCGCGGTGCGGCGCGCGTGGCGCGAGGGCGCCTTTCTCTTCGTCATCGACGCGATGCAGCGCGGCCATCTCGTGCGCATGCTCGGCACGATCGGCCGCGGCGGCGGCTCGGTGATGGAGCAGTCGGCCATGGACCTGGCGCGGCCGGAGCGGCTGGTGTTCAGCTATGAACGCGCGATGCTGGTGTCGTTGGCGCTGGTCGCGGCGCCGCGGAAGGCGTTGCTGCTGGGGCTTGGCGGCGGCGCCATGTGCCCGCCATCTTGCCGCCCATCTGCCGGGCCTCGACGTCACGATCGTCGAGCGCGACCCGGCGGTGACCGCCTTCGCGCGCGCGCTATTTCCGGCTCGAGCGCGAGGTGATCGAAGCCGACGCGATGGACTGGGTGGCGACGGCGCGGCGCGGCTTCGACGTCGTCATGGTCGATCTCTATGACGCCGCCGGCGCGATGAATTTCCCGCCGCGGTTCTGGCACGATTGCCGCGCGGCGCTGCGGCCGGGCGGCGCGATCGCGGTCAACTGGGCCGGGATCGCTGCGCGGCGGCCTGCCGCGCGAGGAAATCGAGCGTGCCATGACGCAGCTGCCCGGCTCGTTTTTCGTGGTCGAGCGCGGCCGGCGGCCCAATCATCGTCCAGCTCGTCGCGACCGCGGCGCGAATTCCGCCTGCCGCTGCTCGCCGCGCGGCTCGCGCGAGTTCGCCGCCCGCCACCGCCTGCCGCGCGAGGACCGCGACGTGCTGCGGCGCTGCGAAGTGACGGCGCGCTACCCCGACGGCGGCTGACACGGTAAGCTTCGGGGTTCTTGCGGGGAGGGCGGCGGTGGCACGCGCGTGGCACGAGATCATGCAAGCGGCGTTCAAGGCGAACGAGGTCACGCTCGTCACCTATGTTCCCGACAAGGTGCTGACGCCGCTCATCGCGGGGATCGAACGCGATCGCGACTTCACCGATTTTCGCGACCGCGCGCGAGGAGGAGGCCGTGGGTATCGTCTGCGGCGCGTGGATGGGCGGCAGGCGCGGCGTCGTGCTGATGCAGACGAGCGGCTTCGGCACGCTCGCCAACGCGCTCGCCTCGCTCGCCGTGCCGTTCCAGATCCCGGTGCTGATGGTGATCTCCGAGCGCGGCACGCTCGGCGAGTTCAATCTCGGCCAGGCGATGGTGTGCCGCACCATGCGCCCGGTCCTCGACGCGCTCGGCATCGAGCATCACACGATCGCGCGGCTCGACGAATTGGGCTTCATCGTCGATCGCTCGATCAAGCAGGCGGTGGCGACGCAACAGCCCGCGGCCTTCATCCTGTCGCCGCTCCTGACGGGCGGCAAGGTCTTCGCCGCATGAGCCCCGCCATGAACGATGCGCCCAACACCAAGGTGATGAACCGCTTCGATCTGACCCGGCGCCTCGTCGCGCGGCTGACGCGGACGAGGCGGTGATCGCCGGCATCGGCAACACCAATTTCGACCTCTGGGCGGCGGGGCGGCGGCCGCAGAATTTCTACATGCTGGGCAGCATGGGCCTCGCCGTGCCGATCGCGCTCGGCGTGGCGCTGGCGCAACCGCAGCGGCGCGTGATCGCGCTCGAGGGCGACGGCTCGATGCTGATGCAATTGGGCGCGCTCGCCACCGTGGCCACGCTCGCGCCCAAGAACCTCGTCATCGTCGTCATGGACAACGCCTCCTACCAGATCACCGGCGCGCAGCGACCGCGACCGCGTTCAAGACCGATCTTGCGGCGATGGCGCGCGGCGCCGGGATGCAGCACTGCGGCTGGGCCGCCGACGAGGCAGATTTCGAGGCGCTCGTCGCCCGCGCGCTCGGCGCGGACGGGCCGTTTCTCATCGCCGCGAAGATCGACCGCGAGCCCGGTGTCGGCACGACCGACCGCGATCCGGCGCAGATCCGCGACCGCTTCATGCGCGGCCTCGGCGTCAAGGGCTGAGCGAGCCGCGCGAGATCGGGGACGGGGCGGGCGGTGCGCGGGTCGCGCGCGAGCCGCGCCTCGATCGCGCGCGGCCGCGTCGAGCACCAACTTGTCGCGCCGCGCCGGCCCGCAAATCTGCAGCGCGAAGGGCGTGTCCGCCGGGCTCGAGCCCGCACGGGATCGAGATGCAGGGGTGCCCGGTGAGCGACAGGTAATAGGTCGGCGCGAGCCAGGCGTAATAGGTGGCGAGGTCGCGGCCATCGATGTGGCGTACGATAACCTCGCTCGAGCGGGAAGGGCGCCGACGCCGACGGTCGGGCTGATCAGCAGGTCGAATTCCGCGAAGAACCGCTTCGAGCCGCGCGATAGAGGCGGGTCGCGGCCGCATGCGCCGCGGCGACGTCGGCGGCGCTCATGGCCAGGCCCTCCTCGTAATTGGCGCGGACATAGGGGCCGAGCCGGTCGCGGTCGCGCGCATAGCGCTCGCGATGGGCGGCGAGAAAATTCTGCGCGCGCAGAACGGCGAAGGCCTCGTCGGCGCCGGCCATGTCGGGATCGCGCCATTCGCAGGCACGGAATTCGCCGGCGACGAACGCGATGCGCTCGCGCAGCGTCGCGCGGATCGAGCGGTGCGACCGGCGCGCCGCCCAGATCCTCCGACACCGCGACCCGGAGGCGCGACAGATCGATCGGCGCGGGCGCGGCGAAATCGACATCGGCGGCGGGCGCGGCCAGCGGATCGCCGCCGCCGCCCGATACTTGCGCCTGCAACATGAGCGCCGCGTCGGCGACGCACCGGGCCATCGGCCCGTTCACGGTCAGCGGCGACCAGCCGAGCGCGCGCCGCTCGCTCGCGACGAGGCCGGGCGACGGACGAAAGCCGACGACGCCGCAGAACGCCGCGGGAATGCGCAGCGAACCGCCGGTGTCGGAGCCGGTCGCGAGCGGCACCATGCCGGTCGCGAGCGCCACGGCCGAGCCGCCCGACGAGCCGCCGCAGCTCCGGCGCGGATCGAACGGGTTGCGGGTCGGGCCATAGACCGGATTGTCGGTATTGGCGCCGGCGCCGAATTCCGGCGTGTTGGTCTTGCCGACGACGATGGCGCCGGCGCGGCGCAGCGATGCGACCATGCGCTCGTCGGCCTGCGGGCACGTAATCGGCATAAAGCGGCGAGCCGAAGCGTGGTTCTTATGCCTGCCGGTCTCGTGCAGGTCCTTGATGCCGATCGGCAGCCCGTGCAGCAATCCCAGCGCCGCGCCGTCGCGCACCGCCTTCTCGGCTGCGCGCGCCTCTGCGCGGGCGCGCTCGATTGCCATCGCGGTGATGGCGTTGAGCATCGGGATTGACCGCATCGATCCGCGCCAGGCAGTCCTCGAGCAGCGCCACCGGCGAGACCGCCCTTCGCCGATGAGGCGGCGCAGCTCGACCGCGCTCTTGTCGCAGAGATGGTCCATCGCATCCTCCGCCGGCGACCCCCGGGCTTTGCGCCGGTTCCGGTACAGCAAAAGTCATGTCATTGCGAGCGCAGCGAAGCAATCTCGGCGAGATTGCGTCGTCGCCTTCGTCTCCGCGCCATGACATCGTCGCTTGCGCCGCGCTCGCCCATTGCCGGGGCGCGTGATCTCGACGACACTGGCGCCACTCGGACGGGCGGAGGCCGGACGATGCAGCTCATCGCGCGCATCATGGCAGTTCCACGACGACCTCGCCGCCTGGCGGCGCGACATCCACGCCCATCCCGAACTGGGCTTCGAGGAGCAGCGCACGGCGGCGCTGGTGGCCGAGAAGCTTGCCGCCTTCGGCTGCGAGGTGCATCGCGGCATCGGCCGCACCGGCGTCGTCGGGCGGCTGCGCATCGGCAACGGCCGCGCGCAGCATCGGCCTGCGCGCCGACATGGACGCGCTGCCGATCCACGAGGCGAACGACATTCCCTATCGCTCGCAGCAATGACGGGCGCATGCATGCCTGCGGCCATGACGGGCACACCACGATGCTGCTGGGCGCGGCGCGCTATCTCGCCGAGACGCGCAATTTCGACGGCACCGTGCACTTCATCTTCCAGCCGGCCGAGGAAGGGCTCGGCGGCGGCGCTCGCCATGGTGGAGGACGGGCTGTTCGAGCGCTTTCCCTGCGATGCGATCTTCGGCATGCACAACCGCCCCGGCCTTGCCGTCGGCAAGTTCGCGCATCCGCGCCGGCGCGATGATGGCGGGCGGCGCCTATTTCGACATCGCCATCACCGGCCGCGGCGCGCACGGCGCGCGGCCGGAATCCGGCATCGATCCGGTGGTGGTCGCGAGCCACATCACGACCGCGCTGCAAACGATCGTGTCGCGCAACGTCAGGCCGATCGACACCGCGGTCCTCAGCGTGACCCAGATCCACGCCGGCGACGCCTACAACGTCATCCCCGAGCACGCCGTCATGCGCGGCACCGTGCGCGCCTTCAGCGACCGAGACCATGGACACTTATCCGGGCGCGGATGGAGCGCATCGCCCACGGCGTCGCCGCCGGCTTCGGCGCCGCCGCCGCGCTCGATTTCCGCGTCGTCTTCCGGCCGCTCGTCAACGACGAGGCCGCGACGCGTTCATCTGCGACACCGCGGCCGAGATCGTCGGCCCGGACAACGTCAACCGCAACGGCGCGCTGTCGATGGCCTCGGAGGATTTCTCGTTCATGCTCGAGCGCTGTCCCGGCGCCTATATCCAGATCGGCAACGGCGACCGGCCGGGCGGCTGCGAGGTGCACAATCCCGGCTACGACTTCAACGACGAGATCCTGCCGCTGGGCGCGACCCTCTTCGCGCGCCTGGTCGAGCGCCGCCTCGCGCCGCGCGCCGGCTGAGGCTGCCGCTCACGTTGCCGCGACGACGGGGTTGCGTCAGCGTGCCGATGCCGGTGATCTCGATCTCGCAGCGGTCGCCGGGCTTCATGTTCTCGGGCACGCCGTCGGTTCCCATCCAGATCATGTCGCCGGGATGGATGGTGACGTATTTCGTCATGGCGGCGATGTAGTCGGCGACGTCGAAGATCATGTCGCCGGTGTCGAAATCCTCGACCACCTTGCCATTGAGCCGCACGATCGTGCGCATCTTCTTGTAATCGAGCCCGGTGACGATCCACGGCCCCATCGGCTTGAACGTGTCGGTGTCCTTGGCGCGCCACATCGTGCGGTCGCCGCGCTGCCAGCCGCGCTCGCTCACGTCGTTGCCGATGGTCCAGCCGAAGACGTAGTCGAGCGCGCGCTCGCGCGGGACGTTGCGCGCGGTCTTGCCGATGACGGCGACGAGCTCGGCCTCGTACTGGAATTCTTCGCCCGAGATCCCTCGGCTTGACGATCGCCTCGCCGTGGCCGATGAGGGCGTTGGCGGAGCGATAGCCGATATCGGGCTTCTCGGGGAATTTCGGCTCGACCACGCGCTTCTTCGCCATGGCGATGACATGGCCGCGGTAATTGACGCCGGCACAATAGAACGTGCCGGGAATGACCGGCGCCAGCAGCTTCACCGAAGCGAGCTTGTGCGTGATGCGGGTCGCCTCGTGCGTGCCCCAGGGGATGCCCGCGACCTCGGCGACGGTATCGCCCTCGACGATGCCGTAGGCGGTCTTTCCGCCGACTTGAAAGCGGCACCAGATCATGCGGGACCTCCCTTCGTTGCGCTCAGGCGTGAAATCCTAGGTGCCGTCGGGCGCGCGCCGCAACCGCATCGCCTGGCGGCGGGCCCAGCGACGCGGCTGCCGTTGGCGTCGCACTGCGGCGGCGGCGAGCGCGAGGAATGGTTCGGTCGCATCCTCCGGGAAGGCGCAGCGCGGGCGGTCCTCGCGCGGAAAGCCCGCGGCGCGCAGGCGCGTGCGCAGCGGCCCGGGATCGACGAGGTTCGCCCGCATGTTGGTGTCGGCGATTTCGCCGGCATAGATGCGCACCATCGCCTCGAGCGCCGCCTTGCTCGCGGCATAGGCGCCCCAATAGGGCGAATTGCTCGCGCGCCGCGGCGCAGGTGACGAAGATCGCGCGCCCCGCCGGCGAGCAGCCGCAGCAGCGGATCGAGCGCGCGCACGAGGCGCCAATTGGCGGTGAAATTGACGTCGATGACCTCCTGCCACGCCTTGGGATCGAAATGGCCGAGCGGCGACAGCGGGCCCGGGCACGCCCGCCGCCGCCGACCAGGACGTCGAGCCGGCCGAAGCGCTGACGAAGCGCCGCGCCCATCTGGTCGATCTTGTCGAAATCGCGCAGATCGAGCGGGACGAGCGTCGCGGCGCCGCCCGCCGCGCGGATCGGCATCGTCGGTCTCCTCGATCCCGCCCTGCGGTGCGCGCCAGCAGCACGACATGCGCGCCCGCGGCGGCGAGCCGCACCGCCACGGCAGCGCCGAGGCCGCGCGAGGCGCCGGTGACGAGCGCGATCCGTCCGTCGAGGCGGCATGTCCCGCCACGGCTCAGACGGTCTCGGCGAGCAGCGAGAGCTGGGTCGAGACCTTGCCGGCGTCGCGGTCGGCGAGCGGGATCGGATAGTCGCCGGTGAAGCAGGCATCGCAATATTGCGGCGTGCCGGGCGTCGCGCCGCGGCTCTCGCCCATGGCGCGGTAGAGGCCGTCGATCGAGATGAAGGCGAGGCTGTCGGCCTCGATGAAGCGCGTCATCTCCGCCACCGACATGCGCGAGGCGAGGAGCTGCGCGCGCTCGGGCGTGGCGATGCCGTAGAAGCAGGAATTGGTGGTGGGCGGGCTCGAGATGCGCACATGGACCTCGCGCGCGCCGGCCTGGCGCACCATCGCCACGATCTTGGTCGAAGTGGTGCCGCGCACGATCGAATCGTCCACCAGGATGACGCGCTTGCCCTCGATGGTGACGCGGTTGGCGTTGTGCTTGAGCTTGACGCCGAGATGGCGGATGTGGTCGGTCGGCTCGATGAAGGTGCGGCCGACATAATGGTTGCGGATGATGCCGAGCTCGAACGGCAGCTTGCATTCCGCGGCATAGCCGATCGCCGCCGGCACGCCCGAATCGGGCACCGGGATGACGATGTCGGCAGCGACGTGGCTCTCGCGCGCCAGCTCGGCGCCGATGCGCTTCCGCGTCTCGTAGACGCTGATGCCGTCGACGACGCTGTCGGGCCGGGCGAAATAGATGTACTCGAAGATGCACAGCCGCTTGCGCGCGCGATCGAACGGCTGGGTGCTGCGCACGCCGCTCGGCGCTGATCGACGACCATTTCGCCCGGCTCGACGTCGCGCACGAAGGTCGGCGCCGATGATGTCGAGGGCGCAGGTCTCCGACGCGAGGATCCACGCCTCGCCCAGCCGCCCCAGCACCAGCGGCCGCACGCCCAGCGGATCGCGCACGCCGATCACCCCTGCCTGCGTCAGCGCCACCAGCGAATAGGCGCCCTGCGACCTGGCGCAGCGCATCGACCATCCGCTCCTCGACGCTGTCCTTGAGGCTGGTGGCGATGAGGTGGACGATCACCTCGGTGTCGCTCGTCGATTGGAACAGGCTGCCGCGCCGCACCAGTTGCCGGCGCAGGTGATAGGAATTGGTGAGATTGCCGTTGTGGCAGATGGCGAGCCCGCCGAACTCGAAATCGGCGAACAGCGGCTGCACGTTGCGGATCGCCACTTCGCCGGTCGTGGCATAGCGGACATGGCCGATGGCGGAATGGCCCGACGAGCTTGCCGATCACCTCCTTGGAGCTGAAATTCTCGCCGACATGGCCGAGGGCGCGATGGGCGTGGAACTGCTCGCCGTCATAGGCGACGATGCCGGCCGCCTCCTGGCCGCGATGCTGCAGCGCGTGCAGGCCAAGCGCCACCAGCGCCGCCGCCTCGGCGATGGCCGAAGACGCCGAACACGCCGCATTCCTCGTGCAGGTGATCGTCGTCGAACGGTTGTGTGGTGAGCATGCGCCGCCCTCGTGGCAGCCTCTCCGCGCCTATAGATGGGGATCGAAGGTCACGGCGTCGAGGATGCAGTTGCGGTTTCTACACGGATCGCGGGCCGTGCGCCAGACGGCATGGTTACTGACCCGGCGGCATGGCGCCGGGAAGCTTGGCCTTTTGCGCTTCGACCGCGCGCGGGCTGTCGGTGCCGCCGCCGATCTGCTTGATGAGCTGATTGAGACGCTCTTCGTCCTGCGGCGCGATGACGGGGGGATTGGCGCCGGCAGGCGCCGCCGGCGCGGTATAGGCGCGCAAGGCGTTGAGGTAATCGCTTTCGATCTTGCCTTCGGGGTTGAGCCGGGCGGCCTGGCGGCGCAGCGACTCGGGAAGAAGCCGCGCCAGGCTCTGCGGTCGCGCTCGCCACCAGCGGCAGCGTGCGCGACTCGGTGACCCAATGCGGCTGCGTCGCCCACCTGCGGCAGGACGAACGACAGGGCGAAGTAGCCGATCGCCACCACCAGCGCGCCGCGCACCAGCCCGAAGACGAGGCCGAGCGTGCGGTCGAGCGCCGATAGCGAGCTTTGCCTCACGCGGCGCGAAATGGCCGAGGTCATGATCGACAGCACGATGAGGGTCACGATGAAGACCACCCCGCCGCCGCCGCATCGGCGGCCGCGCCCTTGGGCAGGAAGCGCTCGGCAATGGGGCGCGCATAGGGCATGGCATAGATGGCGGCGGCGCTGGCGCCGATCCAGCCGCAGATCGCCAGCGTCTCCTTGACGAAGCCACGCATGAAGGCGAAGAGCCCCGACAACACGATCACGCCGATGACGAGGACATCGAGAATGTTCATGGGCGCCCTGCGCCATGCACGCGTCGATCGGATGCCGGCAGCCGCGGGCGCGCGTTCTCGTCGAAGCGCGCCACCAGTTCGCGCAGATGGCCGAGTTCTGCGACGGCGAGGCCATGCTCGCCTGCTGGCGACCTGCCGGAAGCGGGACGCGGCGGGACCCAGGCCGACGGCGAAGCCGAGCTTGGCCGCTTCCTTGAGCCGCGGCTCGGCCTGCCCCACCGGCCGGATCTCGCCGGCAAGGCCGATCTCGCCGAAGATGACCGTGTCGGCGGGCACGGGGGTCGAAGGTGATGGCCGAGACCAGCGCCGCCGCAACCGCCAGATCGGCCGCCGGCTCGGCGATGCGCAGGCCGCCGGCGACGTTGAGATAGACGTCCTTGGCGCCGATCGCGACGCCGCAGCGCGCCTCGAGCACGGCGAGCAGCATGGCGAGACGATTGCCGTCCCAACCCACGACGGCGCGACGCGGCGTGCCATAGGACGAAGGCGCCACCAGCGCCTGGATCTCGACCAGCATCGGCCGCGTGCCCTCGATACCTGCGAACACCGCGGCACCGCTCACGGATGCGCGGCGCTCGCCCAGGAACAGCGCCGAGGGATTCGGCACCTCGGCGAGCCCGGCATCGGTCATGGCGAAGACGCCGATCTCGTCGGTCGGGCCGAAGCGATTCTTGACCGCGCGCAGGATGCGGAACTGATGGCCGCGCTCGCCCTCGAAATAAAGCACCGTGTCGACCATGTGCTCGAGCACGCGCGGGCCGGCGATGAGCCCGTCCTTGGTGACGTGGCCGACCAGCATGAGGGTGAACCCGCGCGCCTTGGCGATGCGGATCAGCTCCTGCGCCGAGGCGCGCACCTGGCCCACGGTTCCGGGTGCGCTGTCGAGCGTATCGAGATACATGGTCTGGATCGAATCGATCACCACCAGTCCCGGCGCCTCGGCACGATCGAGCGTGGCGGCGATCTCGCGCACGCTGGTCGCCGCGGCCAGCCGCATCGGCGCCGCCATGATGCCGAGCCGCTGCGCTCGCAGGCGGATCTGGTCGAGCGATTCCTCGCCCGAGATATAGATGCCGTCGAGCGCCGCGCCGCCCTTGCCCAGCGCCAGCGCCGCCGCGACCTGAAGCAGCAGGGTCGATTTGCCGATGCCGGGATCGCCGCCCACGAGCAGCGCCGAGCCCGGCACCAGCCCGCCGCCGCTGACGCGGTCGAATTCGGCGAGCCCCGAGACGCGGCGAGGATCTGCCTCGCTGCCGCCCTCAAGTCCGGCCAGGGCAAGGGTCCGGGACTTGCCGCCGCTCTTCCCCGGGCGCGAGCCGCACCGCCTCTTCGGCCAGCGTGTTCCAGCCCCCGCAATCGTCGCACCGCCCCGCCCATTTGGCATGAACGGCGCCGCATTGCTGGCAGACATAGCGCGTCTGTTCGCGCGCCACGGCTCAGTCTCCCCGCTCGCTCACAGCGCCCGGATCTCCATCGCGATCGGGCCCTGGGCACGGCCGTGGATGAACTGATCGACGTAGGGATTGCCCGAATCCTCCATCGTCGCGACGCCGCCGCTCCAGATGATCTTGCCCTTGTAGATCATCGCGACGCGGTCGGCGATCTTGCGCGTGCTCGCCATGTCGTGGGTGATCGAGATCGCTGTGGCGCCGAGGTCGTGCACGCATTTCACGATCAGGTCGTTGATGACGTCGGCCATGATCGGGTCGAGGCCGGTGGTCGGTTCGTCGAAGATGATGATCTCCGGCTCGGCGGCGATGGCGCGCGCCAGGGCCACCCGCTTCTGCATGCCGCCCGACAGCTCCGCCGGGCGCAATTCGGCCGACCTCGGGGCCGAGTCCGACGGCAGCCAGTTTTTCGAGCGCGATGCTCTTGGCGGTGGCGCGGTTCATGCCCCGGCCCTGGATCAGACCGAAGGCGACATTCTCCCACACCGTCAGCGAGTTGAACAAGGCGGAGCCCTGAAACAGCATGCCGAATTTCTGCATCAGCCGTTCGCGCTCGCCGCTGCCGAGCGCGGTCGCTTCGGTGCCGTCGATGCGGATCGAGCCGGCGTCGGGATCGATCAGCCCGAGGATGCATTTCACCATCACCGACTTGCCCGATCCCGAGCCGCCGATGACGACGAGGCTCTCGCCGACTCCGACGTCGAGATCGATGCCGTCGAGCACGAGATTGCGGCCGAAGGCCTTCTTCAGCCCGCGCACGGCGATTTTCGGCGGCGGCGCTCATGGCTAGAACAAGATGCTGGTCAGGACGTAGTCGACCAGCAGCACGAGGATCGACGCCGAAACGACGGCATAGGTGGTCGCCGCGCCCACGCCCTGCGCGCCGCCGCGCGAATGGTAGCCGTGATAGCAGCCCATGATCACGACGATGAAGCCGAACACCGCCGCCTTGATCAGCCCCGAGATCGACGTCGTCGGCGCGCAAATTGTCGGCGGTCTGGCCGAGATAGCCGGCCGAATTGATAGCCCGAGTTTGTAGGTGCTGACCAAAAACCCGCCGAACACGCCGATGATGTCGGCAATGAGCACCAGCGCGGGAAGCGTGATCACGCCCGCCAGCAGCCGCGGCACGACGAGATACTTGAACGGATTGGTCGAAAGCGTCGCAGCGCGTCGATCTGATCGGTGACGCGCATGGTGCCGATCTCGGCGGCGATCGCCGCGCCGATGCGCCCCGCGACCATCAGCGCGGCGATCACCGGCCCCAGTTCGCGCGTCATCGACAGCAGCACCACGGTCGCGACCGCGCCCTGCGCGGCGAAGCGCGAGAACCCGGTATGGGTCTGCAGCGCCAGCACCATGCCGGTGAAGATCGCGGTCAGCCCCACCACCGGCAGCGAGTAATAGCCGATATCGACGATCTGCCGCAGAAACAGCCGCGCATAGAACGGCGGCCGCACGCAATGGGTGAGCGCCGCGATCGTGAACAGCGCCAGCCGCCCGGTGGCGGCAAGGAAGCCGAGGAAGACCCGGCCGACAGAAGCGAGGAACTCTCCCATGCTCAGCCGGGACCGCCGCGGTGGAGGCGCAGCGCGCGGCGACCGATGGCGGTCAGGATCTCGTAGCCGATGGTGCCGGCCGCCGCCGCCGCCGCGTCGACGTCATAGGACGGATCGATGAGATCGACGAGCGCGCCCGGCCGCGCTACCGCCGGGTCGATCCCCGTCACATCGAGCGTCAAGAGGTCCATGGAAATGCGTCCGACGACGGGGGCCCGCTGACCGGAGATGCCGACGCTGCCTCGGTGACTTGCGGATGCGGAGCCAGCCATCGGCGTAACCGACGGCGACGGTGGCGATACGGCCGGCCCGACCCATGCGGTGCGCGGCACCATAACCAACGGTCCGATCCCTGTCAATCTCGCGCACCTGAAGGATTCTTCCTTTGAAATGAACTACTTGTTGCATCGGATTGGGGTGTCCAGAGGTCGGATTGATGCCGTAGAGCGCGGCCCCCGGACGGACGAAATCGAAGTGGAATTCGCGGCCGAGAAAGAGGCCGGCGGAGGCGGCGAGACTGGCCGGCGCCGCGCGGCAGATGCGCGACCGCGGCGGCAAACTCCGCGCGCTGGGCGGCGTTCATCGGGTCGGCGGGATCGCCGGCGCAGGCGAGGTGGCTCAAGATGCCGGCGAGGGTGATGCCGTCGAGAAGCTCGGGTGCGCCAAGAAGCCGGTCAAGCTCGTCCTTCGCCAGACCGAGCCGCGCCATGCCGGTGTCGAGGTGCAGCATGGCGCGCGCACCGCCGCCGCGCCGCGCGAAGCGACGCCAGGCCGCGATCTGGCCGAGATCGTTGAGCACCGGCATCAGGCGGGCGCGGGCGAAGACCGCGGGCTCGAGCCGGCATGAGCCCGTTGAGAACGGCGATTTCCGCCGTCGGCACGATACGGCGCAGGCTGACGCCTTCGTCCAGCGTGGCGACGAAGAACAGCCGGCAGCCGGCGGCGACGAGGGCCGGTGCCACCTGGGCCGCGCCGAGGCCATAGGCATCGGCCTTCACCACCGCGGCGCAGCGCTCGGGCGCGCCGATCAGACCGGCGAGGCGGCGCCAATTGGCGACGATGGCATCGAGGTCGATTTCGAGGATCGACGGCGCCCGCTCGAGCGCGCGGGGCGACGGCCGCCGGTCATTAGTGGGCATCGGGCAGGCGTTCGTCGCTCGCGTAGTTTTCGAATCGCGTGGTCTCGTGATCGAAGCGCAGCGTCACCTTGCCGATCGGGCCGTGGCGCTGCTTGGCGACGATGAGTTCGGCCGTGCCGCTCACTTCTTCGAGCCGCTTGTGCCAGCGCTCGTAGCGTTCGTTGTATTTTTCCTCGTTTTCCTCGGGCCGGCGGCCGGGCTCGCCGCGGCTCAGGTAATATTCCTCGCGATAGACGAAGATGACCACGTCGGCGTCCTGCTCGATCGAGCCCGATTCGCGCAGATCCGACAGCATTGGCCGCTTGTCCTCGCGCGACTCGACCGCGCGCGAGAGCTGCGACAACGCGATCACCGGCACGCCCAGCTCCTTGGCCAGCGTCTTGAGGCCGCGGGTGATTTCCGAGATCTCCTGCACCCGGTTGTCCTGACGCCCGTCGCCGGAGCCGCGCACGAGCTGGAGATAATCGATGATGATGAGGTCGAGTCCGTGCTGGCGCTGCTGCCGCCGTGCCCGTGTCCGCAGCGCCGCGATCGACAGCGCGGGCGTGTCGTCGATGAACAACGGCGCGGCGGCAAGGCGCTGGCTCGCCTCGATGAAGCGGTCGAAATCCTCGTGCGAGACCTCGCCCTTGCGGATGTTGTTGGAGGGGACGCGCGACTCCTCGGAAAGAATGCGCGTGGCGAGTTGCTCCGCCGACATTTCGAGCGAAAAGAACCCGACGCGCGCGCCGTCCTCGGCGCCGATACGGCCGTCAGGCGCCGTCAGCGGCCGGAACGAGCGGGCGGCGTTGAAGCCGATATTGGTGGCGACCGCGGTCTTGCCCATCGACGGCCGCCCGGCGAGCACGACCAAATCCGAGGGATGAAGCCCGCCCAGGAGCTTGTCGAGATCGACGAAGCCGGTGGAGATGCCGGTGGTGCGGCCGCTGCGCTTGAACGCCGCCTCGGCCATGGAGATCGCCTCGGCGAGCGCCCGGTCGAACGGGCGGAAGCCGCCCTCGACCTGGCCCGTGGTGGCAAGGTCGAACAACCGCTGCTCCGCCGCCTCGATCTGTTGCGCCCCTTCGCGTTCGAATTCGTAGGCATAGGCGTTGTTGACCATGTCCTCGCCGATGGCGATGAGCTGGCGGCGCAGATGGAGGTCGTAGATGGTGCGGCCGTAATCCTCGGCATTGATGATGGTGACGACGTTGGCGGCGAGTCGCGCGAGGTACTGCGCGCCGCCGATTTCGGCGAGCGCGGTGTCCTGGTCGAAGAAATTCTTGAGCGTGACCGGATTGGCGATCTGCCCGCGCTCGACCAGCTTGACCACCGCCCGCGAAGATGCGGCCGTGCACCTCCAGGGAGAAATGCTCGGGCAGGAGGAATTCCGCCACACGATGGTAGGCGTTGTTGTTGACGAGGATCGCGCCGAGAAGGGCCTGCTCGGCCTCGACGTTGCCCGGCGGCGAGCGATAGGTCGAGTTGGCATCACGCAATGGCGTGACATTGGCGCGGGCGGGTTCCATGGGTACCTGAGACGCTATATGTGCCGGCGGTGCGGGCGATACGATGCTAGCGCTCAGTCTAATACAGTGCGAACACGCGAGGGAGCGCTATCGCTGCTCGCATCACGTGAATCATGGGGATTACGGCCGCCGGCCTCACGCGGCGCGGTCGGCCGCCACCGGCGGCGCGTGGCTGCGCTCCCAGTCAACGATGTAGTCGCGCGTCAGCGGCACGGCATCGACGCGCTTGGCCATCTGCACCTGGAAGACGACGTGGCCCTGGTGACGGAACGCGATCTCGGAACCGGCGAGATAGAATTCCCACATGCGGCAGAAGCGCTCGTCATAGAGCGCGCGGATGCGCTCGCGACTGGCCATGAAGCGGCTGCGCCAGGCGCGCAGCGTTTCGGCGTAATGCAGCCGCAGCACCTCGACATCGGTGATGTAGAGCCCGGTGCGCTCGACCACGGGCACCACCTCGGACAGCGCCGGCGAATAGCCGCCGGGGAAAATGTAGCGGCGAATCCACGGGCTGGTGGTCCCCGGCCCGTCCGCCCGCCCGATCGAATGCAGCAGCGCCACACCGTCCGGCGCGAGCAGCGCCTGCAGCTTGCGGAAGAAGGTCGGGTAGTGGACGACGCCGACATGCTCGAACATGCCGACCGAGACGATGCGGTCGAAGCTGCCCTCGGCCTGGCGGTAGTCGAGCAGCTCGAAGCGGACGCGGTCGCCGAGGCCGGCCGCGGCGGCGCGGCGGCGCGCGACCTCGATCTGCTCGGTCGAGAGGGTGAGGCCGGTGACCGAGACCCCGCACTCCTTGGCCAGGTAAAGCGCGAGCCCGCCCCAGCCGCAGCCGATGTCGAGCACCCGCTGGCCCGGCTGCAGCAGCAGCTTCGCCGCGAGATGGCGCTTCTTGTTCGCCTGCGCCACATCGATCGTCTGATCGGGGGCGGTGAAATAGGCGCAAGAATATTGCCGGTCGCTGTCGAGGAAGAGGTCGTAGAGCGTCTTCGAGAGATTGTAGTGATGCGCTACGTTCGCCTGCGCGCGCTTCAGCGGATTATATTGCTGGAAGAAGCGAAAAGCGTGACCGAAGCCATTGTAGAGCGGCGACAGGAGGCCCCTGGGCGCCACCGTGACGTTGCGCCCGAGGAAGTCGAGGAGATCATAGAGGCTGCCGTCCTCGACCGTGAACCTGCCATCCATATAGGCTTCCCCGAGCTTGAGCCGGGGATTGAGGAAAAGCTCGGCCGCGACCTTGCGGTCGTTGAGCCGCATGGTGACGGTGCGGCCCGGAGCGCCGGCGAAGACCTCGACGGTCCCGGCAGGGTCGATGAGGCGTAGCGTCCCTTCGCGGACGATGTGACGGAGCAGCGATGAGAGGAGCATGGCGCGGGACTCCCCAACGGGCAGTTAACGAATTGTTCATGAATGAACATCCGTCCGCAGCCGCCGTCAAGCTTGCGCTGGCGGGGGCGGTCCGTCGGAGGGGGCGGGCGCCGGCGCTAATAGGGCGCGAAATCGCGCAGGGCCGGAATTACTTCGGTGCCAAACAGCCGGATCGAGCGCATCAGGTCCGCTTCGGCGAGATGGCCGAAATTGAATTCGCCGAAGAAAGTGTCGAACAGGCCCTCGGTCGCGAACGCCTTGAGCTTGGCTGTGACCGTTGCGGGCGAGCCGATGAGAATGAGGTCGTGCTCGAGGAGATAGGCGGCATCGGTGAGATGGCGCACGATCTCGGCCGCGCCCGGTTCGCCGCGCGCGTCGAAAAGCTTTGCATGCTCGTCCTGGTGCGCCTGCAACTCGGCCGGGCTTGCGGCGGCGGGCAGGAAGCCGCGATAGGCGCGCCCGGCATCGGCGAGTGCGGTCTTGAGCGCCTTGTCGTCGGTCTCGTCGACATAGACCACGGTCGAATAGGCGATATGGGGCTTGCGTTTGCCGCCCGCCGCCTGCCATTGCGCGATGAAGGTGCGATAACGCGGCGCCGCGTCCGCGCGCGGGAACAAGAAAAAATATCCGGCGTCGATGCCGTGCTTGGCGCAGAACGCCAGCGTCGCCGGGTCGCGCGTCTCGATCCACAGCGGCGGGTGCGGGCGCTGCGCCGGCTTGACCGACAGCGTCACGTCCTTGGCATGATGGAAGCGGCCGTCGAAGCTGAAGCTTCCCGCGCTGGCGAAGGCGGTCTCGAGAAATTCGACGAATTCGAGCGTGACCTCGCGGCGCTTCTGGAAATCGACATCGAAGGGACGGAAATAGCTGGCGTTGATGCCGGGCACGAGCCCCACTTCGAGGCGTCCCCCCAGCATTTGGTCGGCGGTGGCGATCTCCTCGACCAGCCGGATCGGATTGTGGAGCGGCACGATATGGCCCATGCCGCCGAGACGGATGCGTCGCGTCTGCATCCCGGCCGCGACGCTGTAGAGACTTGGCGCCGACATCCAGCTCTCGTCCGGGCGGAAGTGATGCTCGACGCAAAAGCCGTAATCGAAGCCCAATTCGTCGGCCAGCTTGAGTTCGCGCCAGAGCTGAGCGTAGCGCTCCGCGACGGTCATCCCGGGCTTGCCCCAGACATGGGCGAAATGCGCGAATTTCATGGCCGCTCCTGCTGCGCCTGCCGCGTCGCCAAGCGTGCCGCCGGCAAGACGCGGATCAGCCGGGCTCGGTCGTTTCGGCCGTGCCGCCCAAAGCTTCCTCGGCGGCGGCGATCAGGGGATTGATGCCCTTGGCCTGCATCTCGGCCTCCTCGGCCGATTGCGCGACGTTGACAGTGACCTGAACCGAGACCTCGGGATGCAGCACGACGCGTTGCTTGTGCAGCCCGAGCGTCTTGATCGCCTGGTCGAGCACGACCTGGCCGCGGCCGATGGTGAAGCCGGCGGCGGTCACCGCGTCGGCGATGTCGCGCGCCGTGACCGAGCCGTAGAGCTGGCCGCTCTCGCCGGCCTGGCGGATCACCATGACGATCACGCCTTCGAGCTTCTCGGCGACGTGCTGCGGCATCGCCGCGGCGTTCGAGGTTGGAGGCTTCGAGCTGGGCCCGCTGCTTCTCGAAATAGGCCAGGTTCTCCTTGGTCGCGCGCAGCGCCTTCTTCTGCGGCAGCAGGTAGTTGCGGGCGAAGCCCGGCCGCACCTTCACGACCTGGCCCATCTGGCCGAGCTTTTCCACCCGTTCGAGCAGGATGACTTCGACAGCCATCGGCGTTCTCCTAGCGCAGGCTGTAGGGCAGAAGGCCGAGGAAGCGCGCGCGCTTGATCGCCTGCGCCAGCTCGCGCTGCTTCTTGGTCGAGACCGCGGTGATGCGGCTCGGCACGATCTTGCCGCGCTCGGAAATGAAGCGCTGCAGCAGCTTCACGTCCTTGTAGTCGATCTTGGGCGCGTGCGGGCCCGAGAACGGGCAGGATTTGCGCCGGCGGAAGAACGGCCGGCGCGTGGCCGGACGCGATCGCCGCGGCCGGTTGCCGCGGTATCGCTCATTCCTCGCCTCCCGGCGCCGGCGGCGGCGCCACTTCGTCGCGGATGTCGCGATAGCCGTCGCGCGCGGCCGCGGTCGCGGTCGCGCGTCGCTCGCTCGCGGCCGCGGCTCTGCATCACCGCCGAGGGCCCGGCTCGAGCTCATCGACCCGCACGGTGAGATAGCGCAGCACGTCCTCGTTGATGCGCATGTTGCGCTCGAGCTCGTTCACCGCGGCGGGCGGCGCGTCGAGATTGAACAGACGTAGTGGCCCTTGCGGTTCTTCTTGATGCGGTAGGCGAGGTTGCGCAGGCCCCAATATTCGCGCTTGGTGACCTTGCCGCCGTGCTCGCCGACGAGCTGCGGTGAACTGATCGGCCAGCGCCTCGACCTGCGCCGCGGAGATGTCCTGGCGCGCGATGAACACGTTCTCGTAGAACGGCATCCGATCTCCCTTTGGCTGTTCGCGGCCCGGCGCTGGTCGGAGGTTCCGACGCTCAGCCGCCCGGACCTAGCCGGCTCGGCCGGCAAGGAGGCGGCGGACTATACACGATCGCCGCGCCGAGCGCAAGCTGCCCCGCCGGACTTGCGCGGTGCTGGACAGATTGCCGCGCCGGGTGCTATCCGGAGTCGTGGGTCGTTGCGGCGGAGGGTGAGCATGGGCCGATGGCTCGATGGCGGCGGCGCTGGCGGGGCTGCTGGCCGGGTGCGGGACGTTCGACGGCGCGCTGCCGGGCGATCCCGCGCGCGAGCCGTTCGGCGTCTCGGCGACCCAGCCGGGCACGGAACGAAGACGCGGCGCCGACACCGCATGCGGCTCGCGACCCTGAATGGAAGGTGGCCCAGACCTGCACCGGCGGCCATGCCCTGGAGCGCCAGGCGGTCGAGCCCGGCCAGAACGGCGACTGCAGTTCGTCGACTGGCAGCTGCGCTGCGATCCCTACACGTTCTGCGTTGCTTCGGCGTCTCGTTCGCCCGGTCGCTGGTCGGCTACCCCGATCTGAGCGCGATCGCGCCGCGACCGTGAGCCGCGCGCTGATCTTCCCCGGCCAGGGGTCGCAGGCCGTCGGCATGGGCCGCGAGCTCGCCGACGCCTTCGCCGCCGCGCGCGAGACCTTCGAGGAAATCGACGAAGCGCTGCGCCAGCATCTGTCGCGGCTGATGTTCGAGGGGCCGGAGAGCGAGCTCATCTCTGACCGAGAACGCCCAGCCGGCGCTGATGGCGGTGAGCATCGCGGTGATGCGGGTGCTCGAGCGCGACGGCGGCTTCGATCGTGAGGCGCGACGTCGCCTTCGTCGCCGGCCATTCGCTCGGCGAATATTCGGCGCTCGCCGCGGCGCGACGCGCTCACCCTTGCCGACGCGGCGCGGCTGTTGAAGCGGCGCGGCCAGGCCATGCAGCGCGCGGTGCCGGTGGGCGTCGGCGCGATGGCGGCGCTGCTCGGCCTCGAGCTCGACGATGCGCGCGCGGTCGCGGCCCAGGCGGCGGCGCAAGGCGAGGTCTGCGACTGCGCCAACGACAACGGCCCCGGCCAGGTGGTGGTGAGCGGCCACCGCAGCGCGGTCGAGCGCGCCGTGGCGATTGCCGCCGAACGCGGCGCGCGGCGCTCGATCATGCTGCCGGTGAGCGCGCCCTTCCATTGCGCGCTGATGGCGCCGGCGGCCGACGAGATGGCGGCGGCGCTGGCCGAGGTCGAGATCCGCGAGCCGCTGCGTGCCGCTGGTCGCCAATGTCGAGCGCTGCGCCGGTGCACGGAACCCGACGAGATCCGCCGGCTCCTGGTCGAGCAGGTGACGCAGCTGGTGCGCTGGCGCGAATGCGTGCTGGCGATGCGCGATGCCGGCGTCGACGAGATTCGCCGAGATCGGCGCCGGCCGCGTGCTGAGCGGCCTGGTCAAGCGCATCGACCGCGAGCTCGCGCGCCGTTCCCGTCGGCACGCCCGCCGAGATCGAAGCTTTTCTCAAGCGGCTCTGAGCGCCAATGTTCGCCCTCGACGGCAAGACGGCGCTCGTCACCGGCGCCTCGGGCGGCATCGGCGGCGCCATCGCGCGCGCGCTCCATGGCGCCGGGCGCGCAGCGTGCTCCTCGCCGGCACGCGGCGCGACGCGCTCGAGGCGCTCGCCGCAAGCGCTCGGCGCGCGCGCCTTCGTCGCCACCGCCGATCTTGCCGATCCCGCGCGCCGGCGATGCGCTGGTCAAGGCTGCGGAAGAGGCGATGGGACGGCTCGACATTCTCGTCAACAATGCCGGCCTCACCCGCGACGGGCTTGCGTGCGCATGAAGGACGAGGATTGGCAGACGGTGATCGACGTCGATCTCACCGCCGCCTTCCGCCTGGCGCGCGCCGCGCTGCGCGGCATGATGAGGCGGCGCTGGGGCCGGATCGTCACGATCACCTCGGTCGTGGGCGCGACCGGCAATCCGGGCCAGGCGAATTATGCCGCGGCCAAGGCCGGGCTCGTCGGCATGTCGAAGGCGCTGGCCGCCGAGGTCGCCTCGCGCGGCATCACCGTCAACTGCGTCGCGCCGGGCTTCATCGCGACCGCCATGACCGAGGCGCTCGCGCCCGAGCAGCGCGAGCGACTTGCCGCCGCCATCCCGATGGGCCGGATCGGCACCGCCGAAGATGTCGCCGCCTGCGTGGTCTTTCTCGCCAGCGACGAGGCGCGCTATGTCACCGGCCACACGCTTGCACGTCAATGGCGGATTGGCGATGATCTAGCTGCTGTGGCGCAGCGCGGGCGGCGCTGGTAAACTGGGGGGAGTTATGATATGTGAGCCGCGCTTTATCGCCCGGCCGCTGGCGTGTCTGATGGCCAGAACTGCGGCGCGTGGCCCGCGAACTACCCAAAAGTTCTGTCCTACCAGCGCGTTAATCTGGCGAGGTAACGAGTGATGAGCGATGTCGCCGAGCGGGTGAAGAAGATCGTCGTCGAGCATCTGGGCGTCGACGAGGCCAAGGTCACCGACAATGCGAGCTTCATCGACGATCTTGGCGCCGACAGCCTCGACACCGTCGAGCTGGTGATGGCGTTCGAAGAGGAGTTCGGCTGCGAAATCCCGACGACGCCGCCGAAAAGATCGTCACCGTCAAGGACGCCGTGAACTTCATCGAGGCGCAAAAGTGAGATCGCCGACGACCATGAGACGCGTCGTCGTCACCGGTCTCGGTCTGGTCACGCCGCTGGGGTCGGCGACCGAACGACGTGTGGAAGCGACTCCTCGAGGGCCGCTCTGGCATCCGCGGCGATCCAGAGCCTTCGACGTCTCCGACCTGCCGGCGAAGATCGCCGGCCAGGTGCCGCGCGGCGACGACCGCAGGCCGGCGACTTCAATCGCCGACGACTGGGTCCCGCCCAAGGAACAGCGCAAGATGGACGATTTCATCGTCTTCGCGCTGGCCGCGGCCGAGCAGGCGGTGGAGGATGCCGGCTGGCAGCCCGACCGACGAGGACGAGCGCGAGCGCACCGGCGTCATGATCGGCTCGGGCATCGGCGGGCTTCCCGGCATCACCGAGGGCGCGCTCACGCTGCACGAGCGCGGGCCGCGCCGGCTGTCGCCGTTCTTCATCCCCTCGAACCTCATCAATCTCGCCGCGGGCCATGTCTCGATCCGCTATCGGCTTCAGCGGCCCCAACCATGCCGTGGTGACGGCCTGCTCGACCGGCGCGCACGCCATCGGCGACGCGGCGCGGCTGATCCAGTGGGAGGACGCCGACGTGATGGTGTGCGGCGGCACCGAGGCCGCGGTCTGCCGGCTCGGGATTCGCCGGCTTCGCCGCGGCGCGCGCGCTCTCGACCGGCTTCAACGACGAGCCGGAGCGCGCCTCGCGGCCCTGGGACAAGGCGCGCGACGGCTTCGTCATGGGCGAGGGCGCCGGCATCGTCGTGCTCGAGGAGCTCGAGCACGCCAAGCGGCGCGGCGCCAAGATCTATGCCGAGGTGCTGGGCTACGGCTGTCGGGCGATGCCCACCACATCACCGCGCCCGCCGAGGACGGCAACGGCGCCTTCCGCGCCATGCGCAACGCGCTGCAAGCCGCAGCGGCCTGCCCGCTCGACAGCCATCGACTACATCAACGCGCACGGCACCTCGACGCCGCTCGGCGACGAGATCGAGCTGGGCGCGGTGAAGCGCCTGTTCGGCGACCACGCCTACAAGCTATCGATGTCGTCGACCAAGTCGGCGATCGGCCATCTGCTCGGCGCGGCCGGCAGCGTCGAGGCGATCTTCTCCATCCTCGCGATGCGCGACGGCATCGTGCCGCCGACGCTCAACCTGGAAAACCCGTCCGAGGGCTGCGACATCGATCTGGTGCCGCTCAAGGCGAAGGAGCGTCAGGTGCGCTACGCGCTGTCCAATTCCTTCGGCTTCGGCGGCACCAACGCCTCCCTCATCTTCGGCCCGGCGCCCTAGCATGCGGCGCCTCGGCGCCGTTCTCGTGGTGGCTGGTCGCCGGCGTCGCGGTCGGCGCGGGCGCCTGGGCGTGGCGCGATTACCAGCGCGCCGGGCCGCTCGCCGCGGCAAAGATCGCGATCGTGCCGCCCAGCGTGCGGCATCGTCGGCATCGCCGCCGAACTCGGCGCGCGCCGGCATCGTGCGCGCATCCCTGGCTGTTCGTCGCCGGCACGGTATTGCGCGGCGCGGCACGCGCGCTGAAGGCCGGCGAATACGAATTCGCGCCGGCGCTCAGCCCGCGCGCGGTCGCCGATCTCCTGGCGAGCGGCCGGGTGGTGCAGCATCGCTTCACCCTCCCCGAAGGGCTGACCAGCGCCGAGGCCGTGGCGCTGCTCGATGCGGCGCCGGCGCTCGACGGCACGATCGCCGCGCCGCCGCCCGAAGGCAGCCTGCTGCCCGACACTTATTTCTACGTGCGCGGCACGACGCGGGAAGAGCTCGTCGCGCGCATGCAGCGCGCGATGGCGCGCGCGCTTGCCGCGGCGTGGCAGCGGCGCGCGCCCGGCCTGCCGCTCGACGAGCCCGGAGCAGGCGCTGATCCTCGCCTCGATCGTCGAGAAGGAGACCGCGCATGCCGACGAGCGGGCGCGCATCGCCGGCGTCTATATCGAGCGGCTGCGGCTCGGCATGCGGCTGCAGGCCGATCCGACGCGTCGTCTATCGCGCTGACGCAGGGCGGCGCGACGCCGCTCGCCCATCCGCTCGATCACGCAGGATCTCGCCGTCGTCTCGCGCTACAACACCTATCTCGAACGCCGGGCTGCCGCCGACGCCGATCGACAATCCCGGCATCGCCTCGATCATGGCCGCGGTCGCATCCCGACGAGCGCGGCGAGCTCTATTTCGTCGCCGACGGCACCGGCCGGCACAGCTTCGCCCGCACCTTCGACGAGCACAATCGCAACGTCGCCGACTGCGCCGCCAGCATTGGCGCCAATGGCGGCGAATTAGTGCTAACCTGCCGCTCGGGCACGAAGGCGTAAGGCGCAATGACCATCGCAAGCATGACCGGATTCGCCCGCGCCGAAGGCCACGGCGACGGGCTGTCCTGGGCGTGGGAGGTGAAGAGCGTCAACGCCAAGTCGCTCGATCTCCGCTTCCGCCTGCCGCCGGGCTTCGATGCGCTGGAGCTGCCGCTGCGCGCGAGCATCGCCGCAGCGGCTGAAGCGCGGTGCGGTCACGGCCGCGCTGACGCTGGCGCGCGGCAGCGCGGCGGGCGGCCTCCAGCTCAATCGCGAGGCGCTGGCCGCGGTGCTGGCGATCGCGCGCGAGGTCGCGGCCGAGGTCGAGACGGCGCCGCCGCGCCTCGACGGGCTGCTGGCGATCAAGGGCGTGATCGAAAGCGGCGAGGAAGACGAGGACGACGCGACGCGCGAGCGGCGCCAGGCCGCTTCTGCTCGCGAGCTGGCGACGAAGCGCTGGACGCGCCTGGAAGCGATGCGGGCTCGCCGAAGGCGAGCGGCTCGTCGCCGTGCTCGAGGCGCGGCTCGGCGAGATCGCCGAGCTCGTCGCGGCGGCGGAAGCGTCGGCGGCGGCGCAGCCCGCGGCGCTCCGCGCGCGACTCGCGGAGCAGGTCGCGGCGTTGCTTGCCGCGGTGCCGGCGCTGCCCGAGGAGCGGCTGGCGCAGGAGGCGGCGCTTCTCATCGCCAAGGCCGACGTGCGCGAAGAGCTCGACCGGCTCGCGGCGCATGTCGCGGCGGCGCGCGCGCTGCTTTGCGAGGGCGGTGCGGTCGGCCGCCGCTTCGATTTCCTCTGCCAGGAGTTCAACCGCGAGGCCAACACGCTGTGCTCGAAATCGGCCGACCTCGCGCTTGACCCGCATCGGCCTCGCGCTCAAGGCGGCGATCGAGCAGCTGCGCGAGCAGGTGCAGAACATCGAATAGGGCGGGGCGGCGATGGACGAGATCAAGCGGCGCGGCATCCTGCTGGTCCTGAGCTCGCCGTCGGGCGCCGGCAAGACCACGATCACGCGCGCGCTCGTCGATGCCGATCCGCGAATCTCGCGCTGTCGATCTCGGTGACGACGCGGCCGCGCCGCGCCGGCGAGATCGACGGCAGGCATTATCACTTCATCGCCCGGGCGCGCTTCGACGCGATGGTCGAAGCGGGCGAGCTGCTCGAGCACGCGATGGTCTTCGGCCATTGCTACGGCACGCCGCGCGCGCCGGTGGTGGCGGCGCTCGCCGCCGGCTCGGACATCATCAGCGATGTCGATTGGCAGGGCACGCAGCAACTCAAGGAACGGCTGCGCGACGACCTCGTCTCGGTCTTCATCCTGCCGCCGAGCCTCGCCGCGCTCGAAGAGCGGCTGCGCCAGCGCGCCCAGGACAGCGCCGAGGTGGTCGCCGCGCGCATGGCGAAATCCGCCGACGAGATGAGCCACTGGCCCGAATACGATTACGTCATCGTCAACCGCGACGCTCGACGACAGCGTGCGCCAGGTGCGCTCGATCCTCGATCGCCGAACGGGCGCGGCGCGACCGCCAGGTCGGGCTTTCCGAATTCGTCAATCGCCTGCGCGGCTGGCGCATAGCACGCGGCGAGCGCGCAGAATTGCTCGACGCTCAACTCCTCGGCGCGCGCGGTCGGCGCGATGCCGGTTGCGGCGAGCAGCGCTGCCGTGTCGCCACCCAGCGTCTTGAGGCTCTGGCGCAGCATCTTGCGGCGCTGGCCGAAGGCGGCGGCGGTGACGCGCTCGAGATCGTCCAGGCGGCACGGCGCCGAGCGGCGCCGCGCGCGGCGTGAAGATCGACCACGGTCGAGGTCACCTTGGGCGGCGGCACGAAGGCGCGCGGCGGCATGTCGAAGACCGGCGCGACCCGGCACAGCCACTGGGTCAGCACCGAAAGCCGGCCATAGGCCTTGCGCTCCGCGGCGCGCGCGGCGAGCCGCTCGCGCCACCTCCTTCTGGAACATCAGCGTGAGGCGCGCATAGGCGGCGATGTCGTGCAGCCAGCGCATGCAGCAGCGCCGTCGCGATGTTGTAGGGCAGGTTGGCGACGATCTTGCGCGGCGGCGCGGTCAGCGGCGCCGGGTCGATCGCGAGCGCGTCGCCTGCGATCGATCGTCGAGCCGTCCGGGAAAGGCAGCGCCGAGCTCCTCGAGCGCGGCGATGCAGCGCGCGTCGCGCTCGATCGCGACGACGCGGCGCGCGCCCTTCGGCGAGCAGCGCGCGGGTGAGCCCGCCCGGACCGGGCGCCGATCTCGATCACGTCGGTCTGCGTCGAGCGGACCGGCGGCGCGGGCGATGCGGCGCGTGAGATTGAGGTCGAGCAGAAAGTTCTGGCCGAGCGACTTTCGCGCGGCGAGCCCGTGGCGGCGGATGACGTCGCGCAGCGGCGGCAGGTCGGGCGCCGGCGCGGGCACCGGTGGCTCAGGCGGTGCCGGCGAGCGCGGCGCGGCGCGCGGCCATCCGCGGCGGCAAGCGCGAGCGCGGCGATCAGGCTCGCGGGATTGGCGATGCCGCGTCCGGCGATGTCGCAGGCGGTGCCGTGATCGGGCGAGGTGCGCACGAAGGGCAGGCCCAGCGTGACGTTGACGCCGCCGTCGAAATCGATGGTCTTGAGCGGGATCAGCGCCTGGTCGTGGTACATGCACAGCGCCGCGTCGTAGCGCTGCCGCGCGGCTGCGTGGAACATCGTGTCGGGCGGGAACGGACCCGTCGCGTCGATGCCGTCGGCGCGCAGCGCCGCGACGGCCGGGCGCGATCATCGTCGATCTCCTCGCGCCCCATGGTGCCGTGCTCGCCGGCATGCGGATTGAGCCCGGCGACGGCAAGGCGCGGGCCGGGCGATGCCGAAGTCGCGCTGCGAGCGCCGCCGCGGCGATGCGGCCGACGGCGACGATCGTCGCCGTGCGTCAGCGCGGCGAGCGCCGCGGCGAGCGGCACATGCACCGTCACCGGCACGACGCGCAGGCCCGGGCAGACCAGCATCATCACCGGCCGGCGCGCCGCCGGCGAGCGCGCCCAGAAACTCGGTGTGGCCGGGATGCGGGAAGCCGGCGGCGTAGAGCGTCTCCTTCTGGATCGGGTTGGTGACGATCGCGGCGGCGCGGCGCGCCATGACCAGCGTCACCGCGGTGGTGATCGCGGCGATGACGGCCGCGGCGTTGGCCGGGATCGGGCCGGCCCGGCACGACCGGTGCGCGGGAACGCGAGCGGCAGCACCGGCAGCGCGCCGGCGAAGGCGGACGACGGCGTCCTCGGGTGCGCGCGATCGCGCGCGACCGGCACGGTCCAGCCGAGCGTGCGCCGCGAGCGCGCTCGAGCCGCGCCGGATCGTCGATGACGAAGAACGGCGGCACGGCGCTCGTGCACGCGCCGCAGCCAGGCCTGGAGCGTGATCTCGCCGCCGATGCCCGCCGGCTCGCCCACGGTCAGGGCGAGCGGCGCCGTCATCCGCGGATGTCCACATAGGCGCTGCGCCGCAGGTCGCGCAGATAGCGCCGCGCGAGCGTGTCGTAGCGCTCGCGCGCGATGATCTGTCGCTGACCTCGTCGCGCGTCGGCAGGCCGATTGCGGGTCCTGCCGGCTGCACACCATGACGACGCCGACGCCGCCGCGCGAACGGCGATCGGCTTGCTCGCCTCGGCGACCTTGAGCGCCAGGATCTGCGGGCGCATGTCGGGCGGCAGGTCGCCGGCGCGCATTTGCGGGATCTGGCGCGAGAGTTGCGGCGCGCGCTCGCGGCCGATCTTGCCCATCTCGCCGCAGCTCTTGGCGGTGTCGGAGACCTGCTGCGCCTCGGCCATCGATCGTGCTGACGCTCGTCGGCGCGTCGCCGTGGCCGGCAACGGGAAGATCACCTCGTCGAGCGACAGCACGATCTGGGCGGGATCCGGTGCGCCGAGCGTCCTGCGGTCGCATGAGATAGAGGATATAGAAGCCGGCCGGCGTGCGGATCGGATAGGACATCTCGCCCGGGCTCATCTTGCGCGATCGCCTCGGCGAGCGGCGGGCTGAGCTCGCTCGGCATCACCCAGCCGATGTCGCCGCCGACGGCGGCGCTCGGCGATTGCGAGAATTGCTGGGCGACCGCGGCGAAATTGGCGCCGCCGCGGATCTGCTCGATCAGCCGGTCGGCGAGCGGCGCACCTCGTCCTCCTGGGTCGGATTGTCGACCGCGAGGAAAATCTCCGCGACCCGGCTCTGCGGCTTGCCGATATCGGCCTGGAGGCGCTTCATCGCGTCGTTGACCTCGTCGTCGGAGACCGTGACGTCCTGCGACACGCGGTTGCTGCACCACCTTGCCGAAGGCGAGCGACGCGGTGATCTGGTCGACCAGCGTGCTGCGCGGGATGCCGTGCGCCTTGAGATAGGCGTCGAGCCCGCCCTTCGGCATGTTGTTGCGCTTCTCGATGTTGGCGAGGGCTTGTCGATCTCGCTCTGTCGGCACGGCGACGTTGAGGTGCTTGGCTTCCTGCATCTCGAGCTTCTCGTCGATGAGGTTGCGCAGCACCTGCGGCCGAGAGGCGCTGGCGGTTCTCGGGCGTGTCGGGAATGTTGGACGAGGCCAGCACCAGCTTGAGCCGCGCGGCGACGTCGTCGTCGGTGACGATGTCGTTGTTGACGACGGCGGCGATGCGGGTCTCCTGCGCCGGCGCCGCGGCGGCGCAGGCCAGAAGCAGAAGCGCAACGCAACCAGCCTCATCATGACAGAACGTCGAATGCTCCATGGCCCGGGCAACGCCGCAGTCGGCGGCGCGCAGCAGAGCCATCGCCCTCGCCGGTGCCGGCTCCGGTCGCATCGCTCACGAGCCGCTCGCGGAAAAGACGCTGCTCGCCGACCTCGCCGAGATTCTTGAAGACCAGCGTGAGGAGCACCGAGACGCCCGGCCGCACGTCGCCGACGCGGATGCCGGACTGGGTCACCGAGCCGACCACGGCGAAGCAATCGTCGCGGTAGGTGAGCGCCAGCGCCGGAATTGATCGTCGCGCCGCCGCTGCCGAAGGAGCGCGTGTCGTTGACGGCAACCGACCAGTAGCGCGTGAGCTGCGCGTTGATCGACGGCGCCGATCTGATTGCCGGCGGGGACGCCGCTGCACGGCGGTCGATGGCCGTGGATGCGGCGCGATCGCGATGAAGCTCACGCGTGGCGCGCAGGCTTTGCGGTCCGGCCGCGATCGCCGACCTCCTGGCGGCGCATCGCGAAATCGCTCTTGTTCGAGCCGGAAGCGATAGAGGAATTCGAGCATCGGCTGCCGGTCGCGACGGCGACCCGCCCGACGATGTCCGAGACGGCGGTCCTCGAGCCCCGAGCCCGGCGGGAACACGCTGCTTTGCTCTGGAAGCGATAGCTCTGGCCGACCAGCGTCTCCCAATTGCCGTAGCCGGTGGATGTGCAAGCTCGCCATGGAGGCCGTAATCGACGCGCTGGCCGCTGTCGACGCGGTCGTAGCCCGGCAGGCGGTTCGGGACGAACAGGCTGGTCTCGTCGAATTCGAAGCCCTGGCTGTCCTCGTTGGGGATCGCGCGCCGGGTTCTCGCCGTTCGGGACCGGCGATCGCGGCGGCGATCGGCTCGATGAGGGCGCTGCCGTCGCTGGCGGTGCCGACCCAGGGATAGCGCCATTTGAGCGCGGCCTGCGGGAAAGACGCGGCCGGCCCATTCGCGACGTCGTGCCGGCATTGCTCGGCAACTCGACCGTGGCTGCCGTAGGCAGCTCGTGACCGATCGGTGAAGTTCGGCGTCAGCGCCACGTGGTCGGAATCATAGCCGTCGGCGCGCACGCTGGTGATGAAGGTGAAGCGGTCGCCGATCGGCGCCGTTGAACGGCAGCTCCAACCCGGTGCCGCGCCGAGAGCGCGCCGCTCCTCGGGGCCGGTGCGGCGCGACGAGATCGAGCGCGTTGCCGGTGAGGCTGCCAGCCGGCCGCCCAGCGAGTCGGGGTCGCTCGTCCAGGTCGTAGCTCGCGATCGGCAGCACCACCGGCTCGATCGGAATTGCCGATCAGCGGATTGAGGCTCTGGAAGGCGTAGGCGCTGATGTTGCCATAGCTGTTCGGGCCGAAATTCTCGGCGAAGAGATGCGTCGTCAGATAATTCGGACGGGCGTCAGGGGAAGTTGAATAGCGCAGCATATAGGTCTGGTCGGACTCGCGCTGCACGTGATAGCCGGCGCGCCAGTCGTCGCGTGAGGTCCCATATCGCCGGTGCCGAAGATATGGCCGCGGACCGGGCCGGTCGGCGGTCCGATATCGGCTCGCGACGTGGTCTGGCGTCCGCCGCCGGCCTCGATGCTGGCATCGTTCGTGCATCTAGCCGTTGCCGAAGCGCTGGCGGTATTCGCCGTCGAGCACCACGCCGGCGCCGGTCGTGAAGATCGGGCGGAAGGTCGCGTCCTTGTCGGGGCGCGATCACCCAGTAATAGGGGATCGCCGTGTGGAAGCCGAGCGTGTTGCCGTAGCCGAAGGTCGGCGGCAGGAACCCGCTCGCGCGCTTCACCGACGGATCGGGATGCGAGAAATAGGGCGAATAGAGGACCGGGATGCCGTCGATCTCCATCACCGCGTCGTGATATTCGACGATCTGCAGCTCCTTGTCGTCGACGACCTCCTCGGCCTTGATCTGCCACACCGGCGGCCGCGTCGGATCGTCTGCGCACAGCTCGCACGGCGAATAGACGCGCGCGCCGGATCTCGGTGCGCGTGCCGGCGACGCGGCGCGCGGTGTTGCCGGCGAGCCGCGAGCGGTCGGACAGCAGCAGCCGGATGTCCTTGATGAAGCCGTCGCGCATGTCGTCGTGCAGCTCGATGTAATCGGCGAAGACGATGTCGCCCGTCGGCTGCAGCAGGCTGACATGGCCCGACGCGGTCACGGTGTCGGTGCGCTGGTTGTAGGTGACGGTGTCGGCGAGCAGGATCTGATCGCTCTGGTCGAGCTCGACATGGCCCTTGGCGATGGTGAGGCCGAGATCCTGGTCGTATTGCAGCTCGTCGGCGCTGACGAGCACGGGCTGCCTGCGCACGGCGCGGCGCGCGCGGCGGCGATCGGCGGCGCGGCCGCGCCGGCGGCGCCGAGGACCGCGACCGAGGCGAGGCCGAGCGAGGACCGCGGCGCGGCGCATGGGGCTCAGCCGTCCTCGAGATGCAGCAGCAGGCTCAGCGCCCAGAAGCGCAGCTCACGCCGGCCGGCGTCCAGGCCGCGAGCGGCAAGCGGGATGGTCGCGGAAAGGCCGAGCGCGAACACCACGTCCGAGAGGAAATAGAGCGCGAAGCCGCGGCGACGCCGCCGGCGATCATCATGGTGGTGCCGCCGCGGCGCTGCATGCGCAGGCTGAAGCTCGCGGCGATCAGCACCATGGCGGCGAAGAGCAGCGGCCGGGCCAGCAGCGCGTCGAAATAGAGCCGGTGGCGCAGCGCCGAGAAGCCCGAACTTTCGAGCAGCCGGATGAAGCTCGGCAGCTCCCAGAACGACATCGTTTCCGGCGAGGCGAAGCTGTCCTGGATCTTGCGCGGCGTGAGATTGGTGGGGACGTCGACGCTGGTCGAAATGCTCGCGGCAGCCGCGATCGGGCCGCCATTCCGTGCCGTCGACCACCTCCCACTCGCCGTCGCCGAGCTGCGCCTCGCTGCGCGTCGATGCGCTGGCTCAGCTTGCTGTCGTCGGCGAGGAACAGGATCATCACGCCGCTCGAGCGCCTGCGTCGCTTGGCGAGATAGCGGTCGGCATGGACGATCGACTGATTGCCCGTCGCCGTCGCTCTGGCGCAGCCACAGCCCGGTGCGCGACAGGGTGAGCTGCTCGTCGTCGCTGCGCAGGATGCGGTCGTCGAGCCGCTCGTAGCTCGCCTGCATCACCGAGGCGACGGGATTGAACACCGTGACCATCAGCACGCCGATGAGGAAGCCGCCGGCGAGCGGCGGCGCCAGAAACTGCCAGACCGAGACGCCCGCGGCGCGCGCCACCACCAGCTCGTTGCTGCGCGTCAGCCGCCAGAACGCCATCATCGTTCCGAACAGGATGACGAAGGGCATGATCTGCTGCGCCATGTAGGGCTGCTTCAGCGCCGTCATCTCGAAGAGCACCAGCAGCGTCGCGTCCGGCCGCGCGCCGGCGCGGCGGATCAGCTCGATGTAGTCGAGCAGGAAGACGATGCTCAGCATCGCCACGAAGACGCCGCCGCACCAGCCGAAGAATTGGCGCGCGATGTAGCGGAAAAGCGTCTTGCCCGGCGACATGCGGCTCATGCGCCGGAGTCGCGGCGCGGACGGCGGCGGCCGGCGCGACGCGCTCGTCGCGCCACAGCAGCCATAGCAGCCGCGGCGAGCGGCAGCAGCGAGGTTGAGATAGAGCAGCGGGATCGCCGACGTCGATCCGCCCCGACAGGTCCTTCAGGCCGATATCGACGAACTTCGAGCGGCGAAGGCGAGCCCGATCGCGAGTCAGCACGCGCCGCGCCTGGCCGCGCCGGTTGAACTCGCCGGGCAGCAGGCAGAGGACCGGCAGCAGCGCCATCGACAGCGCCGGCGAGCGGGCCGGCGAGACGCATGTTGAGCTCGACGAAGAGCGCGCGGGCGCGCTTCGCGGTCCTGCCGCCGCGGGAACAGCAGCTCGCCGGTATAGCGCTCGTCGGGCTGGCGGTCGCGCGCGCCGGCGGCGTCGCCGAGATCGCCGAGATCGAGCGTGTATTTCTCGAAGGTCAGGACCGAGAGATGGCCGTTGCTGTCGTCGCGCTGCTGGCGCGTGCCGTTGACCATGAAGAGCCGCGGCCCGTCGGGCGTGTCGACGAAGGCGCCGCGCTCGGCGAAGATCGTGACCGGCTTCTGCGGATCGCGCGTGTCGTAGATGACGAGGCCGAGCAGGTCGCCGGCCGCGTTGCGGCCCATGTCGTAGACCATCAGCCGGTCGGACAGCGTGTTGAACACGCCGTCCTGGATCAGCACGGTGGCGAAGCGGTTGCGGATCTGGAACTGCAGATCCTTGAACGCGCGGTTGGCCGCCGGCACGATCCACAGCGACAGCGCGTAGAGCACGCACCATGGCGATGAGCCCGGTGAGGATCGCCGGCCGCGCCAGCCCGGCCTGGCTCACGCCCGGCGGCGCGCATCACCACGAGCTCGCTCTCGGCGATGAGCTTGTTGTAGACGAACAGCACGGCGACGAAGACCGCGATCGGCAGCACCACCTCGATGAAGCGCGGCAGGATGAGGAGCGCGAGATAGAGGAACAGCCCGACCGACAGGCCGCGATTGACGATGAGATCGATGAGCCGCAGCGACTGCACCAGCCAGACCGCGACGCTGAACGCCACGGTGACGAACAGCGTGATGACAGCAGGGTCTGGCGCAGGATGTAGCGGGTGATCCGCGTTCATGGCCGCGATTATAGGGGCGGCCTCGCGCCGCGAGCCTAGTCCCGTCGATTCGTCGTGCCGGTGCGCATCGCGCCGCGCGCGGCGCTTGCGGCAGCGCGCCGCCGTGCGCGTGGAATCTCTCGCCCCGATGCGCGCAAGGCTTCGAGCCGTCGCGTCTTTCGCCGCCGCGCCTTCGCGGCGCTCTTCGCCGCGCTCTTCGCGCTCGCGGCGGTGCCGGTGCTGCTGTGCGGCATTCTGCCGCTGGTCGACTATCCCAATCATCTGGCGCGCATGGCAGCTCCTGGCGCGCCTGCCGCACGACGCCGACGCTGCAGCACTTCTACGCGCTGGCCTGGCGCCCGATTCCCGATCTGGCGATGGATGTCATCGTCCCGCGCGCTGCTGCGGCATCATGCCGCTCGTCGCCGGCGGGAAAGGCTTTCGTGCTCGCTGACCTTTCTCCTGCTTCTGGCCGGCGGCGCGGCGCTGCTGCATCGCGTGCTGTTCGGCCGCTGGTCGGCGTGGCCGCTGCCTGGCCTTCCTGCTGCTCTACAGCCGGCTGCTGCTGTGGGGGCTGCTCAACTATCTCTTCGGGCTCGGGCTCGCGCTGCTGCGCGCTCGCCGGCGTGGTCGCGCTGCGCCGGCGCGGCGCGGCGCTGCGCCTCGCCGCGGGCGCGGTCTTTCGCGCTGGCGCTCTATTTCGCCCATCTCATGGCGTTCGGCGTTTATGCCGTGCTGCTGCTCGGCTACGAGGCCGGCGCCGCTGCTGGCGGCGCCGGCGGGCCGCGCGGCCGCGTGGCGCGGCTGGCGGTCGCGGTCGCTGCCGCTGCTGCTGCCGCTCGCGCTCATGGCTGCTGGCCGGCACCGGCGGCGGCGGGGCGGTGCAGCTTCGGCCAGCCCGTGGCGCAAGCTCGATCTGCTGTTCAGCGTCTTCGATCTCTATCACCGGCCGTTCGACGTCGCCTGCTTCGCGCTCGCCGTCGTCGGCGCTGGGCTTCGCCTATGGGCGGCGCTGGCTCGCGCTCGCGCCGGCGCTGGCTGCTGCCGCTCGCGCTGCTCGGCGCTCGCCTATCTCGTCGATGCCGACGCGATGCTCATGGGCGCCACCGGGCGTCGATCGCCGCCTGCCGCTGGCGCTGGCGCTGGTGCTGTGCGCCGGCAGCGCTTGGGTCGCGCCGCGGCCGCGGCTCGAACGCGTCTTCCTCGCCGCCGCGGCCGCGATGTTCGCTGCTGCGGCTCGGCACGGTCGGCCGCGAGCTGGCAGGCGAGCGACCGCGAATATGGCGCGCTTCTCGCCGGGCTCGACGCGGTCCCCGTCGGCAGCCGCATCGCCGTCGCGTATCCGCCCGACGCGCTCAACGTCGCGGCGACGCCGCTCGTCCATCTGCCGGTGCTGGCGGCGGCGCGGCGCGATGCCTTCGTGCCGACGCTCTTCGCCCGGCCGTCGCAGCAGCCGATCGTGTTGCAGCCCGGCCTATCGCGCGCTCGCCGAGGCCACCGCGCCGGACCGGCTGTGGGCCGCGTTCGTCACGGGCGCGGCGCCGCTCGATGCGGCGGACCGCGCGACGCTCGGCGCACTACGACTACATCGTGTTCGCCGGGGTGCGCCCGTTCGCGCTCGCCGCACCGGGCGGGCCTCGTCGCCGGTGTTCCGTCGCGCCGCGCTTCGCGATCTATCCGTGCTGGCGCCGCCTGGACGGTTGACTTGGCGCGGCGGTTTTCCTCTATCGCCCGGTCGGATTGCACGAGAGGGAGCCGCGCATGAAGATCGCTTTCGCCGCAGCCGCGGCTGCCGCGCGCGGGGACGGTGGCGGTTCCGGTCGCCGAGGAGCGGATGCTGCTGCCAACGGCCGGCGAAGCTCGATGCCGAGAGCGGCGGCGCGCTCGACCCGCGCCATGGCGGCGAGCCGCTTCAAGGGCCGCGGCGACGAGACGCTCGCGGTGCTGGCGCCGGCGCAGCTCGAGCTCGTCGCGGGTGCTGCTCTACGGCATCGGCAAGGAAGGCGGCGGCGAGCGCAGCGCCTGGCAGAACCGCGGCGGCCAGCATCGTCGCGCAGCTCAATGCGGCCGGCGTGAAGACAGGCCGCGTCTGCGTGATCGATCACGCCGGGCCTGAGGAGGCGGCGATCGCCGCCGATCTCGCCTTCGGCGCGCGGCTGCGCTCCTACCGCTTCGACAAGTACCGCACCAAGGAGAAGCCGGAGCAGAAGCCCACGCTCGAGGAGCTCACCATCCTGGTCGAGGACCCGGCCGCGGCCAAGCGCGCCTTCCAGCCGCTCGAGAAGGTCGCCGAGGCGGTGTTCTTCAGCCGCGATCTCATCTCCGAGCCGGCCAACGTCATCTATCCCGAGACGCTCGCCGAGGCGGCGCGCGCGCTCGAGAAGCTCGGCGTCGAGGTCGAGGTGCTCGACGAGAAGCAGATGAAGAAGCTCGGCATGAACGCGCTGCTCGGCGTCGGCCAGGGCAGCGTGCGCCCGCCGCGCCTCGTCGTGATGCAGTGGCAGGGCAACGCCAAGGCCAAGAACGCGGCGCCGCTCGCCTTCATCGGCAAGGGCGTAACCTTCGACACCGGCGGCATCTCGATCAAGTCCGCCGGCGGCATGGAGGACATGAAGTGGGACATGGCCGGGGCCGGCGTCGTCATCGGCCTGATGCGCGCGCTGGCCGCGCCGCAAGGCCAAGGTCAACGCGGTCGGCATCGCCGGGCTGGTCGAGAACATGCCGTCGGGCACGGCGCAGCGCCCCGGCGACATCGTCACCTCGATGTCGGGCCAGACCATCGAGGTCATCAACACCGATGCCGAGGGCCGGCTCGTGCTCGCCGACGCGCTCTGGTATTGCCAGCACCGCTTCAAGCCGCAGCTCATGATCGATCTCGCGACCCTCACCGGCGCGATCATCGTCGCGCTCGGCAACGAGCATGCCGGGCCTTTCTGCCAACAACGACGAGCTGGCCGAGCGCCTTCTCGCGGCCGGGCACGGCGGTCGGCGAGAAATTGTGGCGCATGCCGCTGGCCGAGGCCTACGACAAGCTGATCGACAGCGACGCCGCCGACATGAAGAACATCGGCGGCCGCGAGGCCGGCAGCATCACCGCGGCGCAGTTCCTGCAGCGCTTCGTCGACAGGACGTGCCGTGGGCCCATCTCGACATCGCCGGCACGACCTGGTCGAAGAAGGATGCCGCCACCGTGCCCAAGGGCGCGACCGCCTTCGGCCTGCGCCTGCTCGACCGCTTCGTCGCCGAGCATTACGAGGAGAGCGCCGTGAGCGAGGTCGGCTTCTATCATCTGGGAGCGCACGCCGCTCGAGCGCGCGCTGCCGCGGCTGCTGGAGCGCGCGCTGGCCGCGGGTCATCGCGTCGTGGTGATGGCGGGATCGGACGAGCGCGTGGCTCGCGCTCGACGCGCTGCTGTGGACCTACAACGAGGCGAGCTTCCTGCCGCACGGCACCGCGCGCGACGGCACCGCGGCGCGCCAGCCGGTCTTCCTCACCGCCGCCGACGAGAATCCCAACGCACGCCACCATGCTGGTGCTGGTCGACGGCGCCGCGAGCGCCGCGTCTCGACGCGCTTCCGCCGCGTCTGCGATCATGTTCGACGGCAACGACGACGGCCGCGGTCGCCGCGGCGCGCGCGCGCTGGCGCGCGGCCAAGGACGCCGGCCACGATCTCGTCTATTGGCAGCAGACCGCCACCGGCTGGGAACGGGGCGACGGCGGCACCGGTTGATGCCGGCGTGCGCCGCCGCTATAACCGCGGCCGTTTCGCGCGAAGGAGAAGCGGCGTCCATGGCCCTGGAACGAACCTTGTCGATCATCAAGCCCGATGCGACGCGGCGGAACCTGACCGGCCTGATCAATGCCCGGCTTCGAGGAGCACGGGTTGCGCATCGTCGCCCAAAAGCGCCTGCACCTCACGCGCGACCAGGCCGAGGCAGTTCTATGCCGTGCACCGCGCGCGGCCGTTCTTCCCCAGCCTCGTCGCGTTCATGTCGTCGGGCCCGGTCGTGGCCCAGGTGCTCGAGGGCGAGAATGCGGTCGCGCGCAACCGCGAGGCCATGGGCGCGACCGATCCGGCCAAGGCCGCGGCCGGCACGATCCGCAAGGATTTCGCCGAAAACATCGAGGCGAATTCGGTCCACGGCTCCGATTCGCCGCGACACTGCCGCCGAGGAGATCGCCTTCTTCTTCAGCGGGCTCGAGCTCTGCCCCTGAGCCGGCGCGGCGCGGCCGCTACAGCAGGAAATACGCCATCAGCGCGAGCACGATGACGATGAGGCCGACGACCCAGCGCATCAGGCGCCCGAAGGCCAGCCAGGTCTTGAGGTGGCGCTGATATTCCTGGTCCGTCATCGCCATGGTGGTGTCGTCCTTGGTTGCGCGGCGCGACCATAGCCAATCGATCGCGCTTGGCAAGCCATTCGCGGCGAAATCGCCGGCGCGTCGCGGCCCTCACACATCCTCGGGCGGGTTGAGCAGCGCCGGCGGCGCGGTCCCGGCGCCGTCGGCGATCACGACGCGCTCGTCCTTCACCTGCACCCGGCCCGAAGCGATGAGGCGCAGCGCCAGCGGATAGGCGCGATGCTCCGCCGCGAGGACGCGCGCGGCGAGACGCGCTTCGTCGTCGCCCGGCAGGACCGGAACGGCGGCCTGGACGATGATCGGCCCCTCATCCATCGCCGGGCGGACGAAATGCACGGTGCAGCCGGTGAAGCGCACCCCCGCCGCCAGCGCCCGCGCATGGGTGTCGAGCCCCGGAAAGGCCGGCAGCAACGACGGGTGGATGTTGACGAGCCGGTCACGCCAGCGCGCCACGAACGCATCGCCGAGCAGCCGCATGAACCCGGCGAGGCAGACCAGCTCGATGCCCGCCTCGTCGAGCGCGCGGTCGAGCGCGTCGTCGAAATCCTCGCGCCGGGCGAAGCCGCGATGCGGGATGACACGGTGCGGAATGCCGGCGTCCGTGGCATGGACGAGGCCCGCAGCGTCCGCGCGATTGGCCAGGACGAGGCGAATTTCGGCCCGAAATTCCGCCGCGGCGCAGGCGGCGACCAGCGCCGCCAGGTTGGAGCCGCGGCCGGAAATAAGAACGGCGACCTTCAGCCGGGATCGGCGATGCAATTCGGGGCGCGCGGGATCCACGGCGGCGGTTCTAGGCCAAACCCTGCCCCTCAACAATGCTCTCCCGCTAGAGTGCTGCCGCCATGCCGATCGACACGCGCGCGGTGGCGATCGCGCTTGCCGCCATCTGCGCCTTCATCGACCTCTATGCGACGCAGGCGCTGCTGCCGCTGCTCGCGCGCGAGTTCGCCGCGACGCCCGCCGCGGTCAGCCGCACGGTCAGCGCCACCACTTTCGCGGTCGCGCTGATCGCGCCCTTCACCGGCGCGGTCGCCGATGCGATCGGGCGCAAGCGCGTCATCGTCGCGGCGATGTTCGCGCTGGTGGCGCCGACGGTGATGGTGGCGCTGGCGGGAAGCCTCGACGCCATCGTCTTCTGGCGCTTCGTCCAGGGCCTGATGCTGCCGCCGATCTTCGCCGTCACGGTCGCCTATATCGGCGAGGAGTTTCCCGCCGAGGCGACGGCCATGACCGGCATCTATGTCGCGGCGAGCGGCGTCGGCGGATTCCTGAGCCGGTTCTTGAGCGGCCTTCTCGCCGAGCATTTCGGCTGGCGCGTGGCGTTCCTGGGGCTCGCCGCGGTGACGCTCGCCTGCGCCGCGGGGACCGCCGTGCTGATGCCGCGCGAGCGCCGCTTCATCAAGAGCCGCGGCGTCGTGGTCGCGCTGCGCTTTCTCGGCCATCACCTCGCCGACCCGCAGCTTCTGGTGACCTATTTCGTGGGTTTCGGCGTCCTCTTCGCCTTCGTCGCCATCTTCACCTACATCAACTTTCTGCTCGCCGCGCCGCCGTTCGATCTGTCGACCGCGGCGCTCGGCGGCATCTTTGTCGTCTATCTCGTCGGCGTCGCGTTCGCGCCGCTGACGGGGCGGCTGGTGGCGCTGCTCGGGCGCCGCCGTCTGGTGGCGCTGGCGGCGGCGCTGTGGCTCGTGGGCCTCGCCATCACCCTTGCCCCGAGCCTCGCCCTCATCCTGCTCGGTCTCGCGCTGTGCGTCGCCAGCGGCTTCATGTGCCAGTCCTGCGCCACCAGTTATGTCGCGGTCACCGCGCGCCAGGCGCTTTCCTCGGCCGTCGGGCTCTATGTCACGATCTACTACGTCGGCGGCGGCGTCGGTGCGGTGATAGCCGGCTATGCCTGGAGCTTGGCAGGCTGGCCCGGCTGCGTCGCCGCCGTCGCCGTCGTGGTGGTGCTGATGGCGGTGCTCGCTTACCGGTTCTGGCGCGAGCCGGCGCCCCGGGAAAAGCGCGAACGCTAGCGCGGGTGGCGGCGCCGATCTTCCTCAGCGCCCGCCCGAGACATTGAGAACCGCCCCCGAGATGTAGGACGCCTCATCCGAAAGGAGGAAGAGAATGGCTTCGGCCACTTCCTCCGGGCGGCCAACGCGCTTCATCGGCAGCAGCGGGCCGAGCTGCTCGACGCGGCCCGGCGGTTGGATCTCGGTATCGATCACGCCGGGGCTCACGGCATTGACGCGTATCCCCTCGGCCGCGACCTCCTGTCCGAGGCCGAAGGTCAGGCTGTCGATCGCGCCCTTGCTCGCGGCATAGGGGATGGTCGAGCCGGCGCCGCCCAGTCGCGAGCCGGCCGAGGACAGGTTCACGATGGCGCCGCCGCTGCCGCCATGCGCGGTCGACATGCGCCGGATCGCCTCGCGGCAGCACAGCAGCGTGCCGGTGATGTTGACGGCCATGAGTTCGGTCAAACCGGCGGCCGGCACCGCCTCGATCCGTCCCGAAGGTCCGATGATGCCGGCGCTGTTGACCAGGCCCGAAAGCCGCCCGAGTTCGCGGTCGACAGTGGCAAAAAGCCGCACCACGGCCGCCTCGTCGGCGATATCGGCTTCGATGGCGATCGCCTCGCCGCCCGCCTTCGCAACGGCGGCGGCGACCGCTTCGGCACGCGGGCGATTGCTGCGATAGCCGATGGCGAGGCGATAGCCGCGCCGCGCCGCGGCAACCGCGACTTTCGCACCGATGCCGCGTCCGCCGCCGGTGATGACGAGCACCCCTGACATGATTTTGTCCCTCCCGCGCCTTGTGGCCACAATACTACGGCTCCTGGGAACGCGTGTCAGCGCGCGGAAGTTTACTTGCGGTTGCCGAGGGCAGGGTTTATGAAGCAGCCCGTGATCGGACCGACCGACGGCAACGCCAGGAGGATCTATGAAAATCCGGCATGTGTGGGTTATGGGAGCTGCGTTCAGCCTCATGGCGTTGAGCGCCGCGCAGGCCCAAATGTTGACCGATCAACCGGATGGGTACTACCTCCGCCTCGAGGGTGGCTGGAACCACCTCGATGGCATCGATGGGAACGGGTCCAGCACCAGACTATCGTTCAGTTCAACCGGGGATGAAGGCTACATCCTTGGCGGCGCGGCCGGTTACAAATGGGGTCCCTACCACGTCGAACTGGAGATGGACGAGCGCGACAACAACGTGAAGTCGATCCATATCGGCAATCCCGGAGCCTTCGGCGCCGGGCTCGCCGGCGCCTCGAGCAGCCCCGGCGGCGGAATCGAGAGCTTCGCGGTATTATTGAACGGAGTCTACGACCTGCCGTGGCACCCGGTGGAGCGCCTGACGCCCTATGTTGGCCTCGGCGTCGGCGCCGTCGGCGTCAAGCTGCGTGGCTGGAATGTATCCGGGACCAATCTGGTGTCCGACACCGACCTCGTCCCCGCGATACAGCCGTCGGTCGGCCTGCGCTACCAGGTGAGCGACAATGTCGGCATCGGTCTCGAGTACCGCTTCCTCAACGGCTTCAATCCCAGCTTCAAGGACAATACCGGCAACAAGTTCAGCACTTCCGATTATCACAGCCACAGCATCTTGCTGAGCTTGACCTACGCGTTCGGTGCGCCGTCCGCGCCGCCGCCGCCGCCGATGGCAGCCGCCGCACCCGCCGCGGCGCCCGCGGCCGCGCCTGCGCCCGAGAAGCGCGAGGTGTTCCTGGTGTTCTTCGACTTCGACAAATCGACCATCACCCCTGCCGGCCGCAAGGTGGTCGCAGCGGCGGCGGAGGCCTACAAGGCCGGGCACCTCACCAGTCTCGACGCCACCGGCTACACCGATCTCGCCGGTACGCAGGCATATAATCTCCGCCTGTCGGAGCGGCGTGCGGACGCGGTGCGCGATCTGCTTGTTGCCGACGGCGTGCCCGCCAGCGACATCACCACGGCGTGGAAGGGCAAGGAAGATCCCCGCGTGCCGACGCCCGACGGCGTGCGCGAGCCGCAAAACCGCCGCGTCGAGATCGTGCTGCCATAAACGCCGGTCGTCGCGGACGCTTCCCATCCCCGACCCCTATCCCGCCAGCGGGATAGGGGTCGGCCGCGTTCAGGCCAGTTTTTCCATCAGTTCGAGCCGATTGCCGAACGGATCGTCGATGAAGGCGCGGCGATAGCCGGGCAGCGGGTCGTCATCGACGATGCGGCAGCCCAGCGCGCGCGCGCGGGCGACATAGGTATCGAGCCCCCGTACCAGCAGCGCCGGATGGGCCTTCCGCGCCGGGCGGAACGCGGCCTCAACGCCGAGATGGAGCTGGATCGCGCCGCTGGCGAACCATGCCCCGCCGCGCGCGGCGAGCGCCGGCGGCTTCGCCAGCTCGGCCATCCGAGCACGCCGCCATAGAAGCCGCGCGCCACGTCCTCGCCGCCCGGGGCATGGCGAGCTGCACATGGTCGAAGCCGACGATGGTCACGGTCGTCGCGGCCGCCGCGGTCGGCCGCCGGGCGCCGGCTGCTTCATCTCCTTGAGGCGCGGCATCACCTCGCGTCGCGAAGAGCGTCGAGGCTGTCCACCGTGTCGTCATGCGACAGAATGCCCGGCCTGGCCCATCATCAGGAGATTGCCGAGGCCGCCGCAATGCGCGGTGAAATCGGCGATCTGCGCATAGACCTGATCGGGCGTGCCGCAGAACATGATGGCGGCGTCGATCAGCTCCTGCACGCTCGCCGTCGCCATGTTCGACGACGCGGCCGTCCTTGGTGAAGCTGCGCGGCGGCGTCTTGCCCTGCAGCAGCCGGGCATTGTCCACGACCGACATGAAGCCCGGCGGATTGCGGAAGGCCGGCGCGACGATCGCCGAGGTGCGGGGATAGCCCGCGACCAGCTCGCCGCGCCGGCGCGCCTCGTCCTCGGTCGCGGCGACCGCGACGAGGCCGAGATAGGCGAAGCGGTCGGGCGCCGGCGCGCGCGGTCCGTCCCGCCGACGCCCAGCCTTCGCGATAGGCGTCGAACAGCGCCCGCGTGTTGTAGCCGCTGCCGAGCGTGGCGATGACATAGCCCTTCTCGCCGAGGACGCGCGCGTTGGAGCGGCTGCTCGTCGTGCTCCATACCGGCGGATGCGGCTGCTGATAGGGGCGCGGCCAGATGTTGACGTGGCGGTACTGGAAGATACTCGCCCTCCCAGTTGAACGGCGCGTCGTGGCTCGTCATCGCCTTGATGATGAAGTCGTGCGCCTCCCAGAACCGCTCCATGATGAAGACCGGATTGGTGTTGGCGACCGGAATCTCGTAGGGCACGCCCTTGACGAAGCCCATCTCGAGCCGCCCGCGCGAGACCACGTCGATGGTGGCGAGCTCCTCGGCGCAGCGCAGCGGATCGGGGCGGTGCGCGATCGGATAGCCCAGCACCAGAAGCCGCGCCCGCTTGGTCTCGCGCGCCAGCACCGACAGCGTCACCACCACGGTCGAGGACATGCAGGTCGCGGTGCTGTGATGCTCGTTCACCATGATGTCGTAGCCGAGCTCGTCGGCGAGCTGCCACTCGTCGTAATAGCGATGGAACCGCTCGGCCGCGATCTTGGGATCGAGGTTGCGGTTGGGCAGGACGACCCGCAGCGAGCCCTCGTGCTCGTTCCAGGCGTCGGGATAGGGCTGCTCGGTGAAGTGGAACACTTTCATGGCGCGGCTCCTGGGCCCGCGGCGAAGGTCGAGACGCGGCGGGCGAATTCGTCGGGCTGCTTCGAGATGCGGGAAATGGCCGGCGCGCTCGATGCGCCCGAAGCGCGCGCCGGGAATGGCGGCGGCATAGGCGCGGCCATATTCGGGCGAGGCGATGCGGTCGCTCGCGCCCCACAGCACCAGCGTCGGGACGCGGATGCGGTGCAGCCGGCCCTTGAGCTTGGGATCGTGCATGTAGGGCGACCAGCCGAACCGCGCCGTGGCTTCGCGGTTGCGCGCGATGGTGACGAGGTCGGCCTCGGCCATCGCCGAATAGTCGCGCTTGGCGGTGGCCGGGATCGGCATAGGCGCGCTCGTTGAACTGCGCCTCGGTCATGGCGAAGATGTCGGCGATGTCGCGGGTCTCGCGGTCGCCGACCTTGATGCCGAGCGCATCGGCGAGCACCAGATGCCCGATCCGCTCGGTCGTCTTCACCGCGATCTCGGCGGCGATCCAGCCGCCGAACGAGACGCCGACCACGATCGCGTCGCGCGAGATCGAGCGCCTCCATCAGGTCGAGATAGAAATAGGCGAGATCGTCGACCGTGGTCATCGCCGCGCGGCAGCTCGGAGCGGCCGAAGCCCGGGATGCGACGGCGCGATCAGCGCGCGCGCCCGCGGCGAGGCGGTCGAGCACCGGCGCGCGCCGGGATCGATGCCGATGCCGGGATGGAGGAAGAGGAGCGGGCGGCCGCTGCCGCGCTCGATCATCTCGATCGTCACGCCGGCGATGTCCTTGGTCACGAGCCCGTCCGTCGCGCTCACGCGCCGATCCTCCCTCGATGTCGGTTCGCCCTGTTTTATGCGCGGCGCGTCGACCTTGTCACCCCCGCGGCTCAGGGCAGGCGCTTGCCGCCGCGCGCCGGCACCTCGAAGGCGTCGAGCGTCATCGCCACCATCGTATAGAACCCGGCGGCGGCGACCAGCTCGATGAGCGCTCGAGCCCGAGCGCCGCCACCGCCTCGCCGATAGCTCGCCTCGCTCAGCGCCCTCGTCTCGATCAGCTCGCTCACGGTGTCGTAGATGAGACGCTCGTCGTCGCGGGCGAATTCGGGCCGCCGGCGCGCGCGGATCGCGTCGATGACCGCCGCATCGAGCCCGGCCGCAAGCGCATGCCTCCTCGTGCACGTGAAAGGCATAATGCGCCGACCAATGACGCGTGATGACCAGCACCATCAGTTCGAACAGACGTTTCTCGACTGTGCCCTCGGCGCGCAGAGCGTTGCCGAGCCGGTTGGCGGCGTCGGCGATTGCCGGGACGCGCAGCCATACGCCGAACGGGCCGCGAGGCCTGGCCGCCGCGCGCGCCCGGCGATCTCGTCGCGGATGCGCTTCTGCTCGGGCGAGAGCGCTGCGATGTCAAGTTCAGGCACGCGGGTCATTGGTTCCTCCGGCTTCGTGTGCGATGATCAGCATAGCGAAATCGACGAGGGAGGACACCATGCCGGCCGATGGCAGCCCGCGGATCATCGACACCCATCACCACATCTATCCGCCCAACTACACCAAGGCGCAGATCCGCCGCCTCATCGGCGACACGCCGGCGCTGCCGCCGATCCGCCTATACCGGATGGACGCCGCATTTCGCGCTCGACCAGATGGAAAAGGCCGGCATCGCCACCGCGATCGTGCTCGATCACCAGCCCCGGCATCTGGTTCGACGACGGCGCCGCCGCGGCGCGCGCGCGGGCGCGCGACTGCAACGAGTTCGGCGCCGCGATGGCGCGCGACTTTCCCGGCCGCTTCGGCATGTTCGCGGCGATCCCGCTGCCCGACACCGACGGCAGCCTCGCCGAGATCGCCTATGCGTTCGACGTGCTGAAGCTCGACGGCATCGGCCTGATGACGAGCTACGAGGGCAAGCTCCTCGGCGATCCCGCCTTCGCGCCGGTCTTCGACGAGTTCAACCGCCGCAAGGCCAAGGTCTTCGTCCATCCGACCATGTCCTGCGGCCTGCATTTTCCCGGCATCGCCTCGCCGACGATCGAGTTCCCGACCGATACCGCGCGCACGATCGCCAGCCTCATCTTCTCCGGCACGGCCGCGCGCTGCGCCGACATCACCTTCATCTTCTCGCATGGCGGCGGCACGCTGCCCATGGTGGTGCAGCGCTTCGGCCGCATGGTCGCCGGACTCGCGCCCGAGGAGCGCGCGCGCAAGCTGCCCAAGGGGCTCGATCACGAACTGCGAGCGGCAATATTACGATCTCGCCAGCATCGGCGCCTCGCCGGTCGGGATGGCGGCGGTGCTGAAGCTCTTTCCGGTCTCGCAGCTCACCTACGGCTCGGATGCGCCGTTCGGCTCGGCGATCCAGATTGCCGACGGCATCGCCAAACTGGGCCTCTCCGATGCGGACCTGCGCCAGGTCCATCGCGAGAACGCGCTGCGGCTGTTCCCGCGCTTCGCCTGAGGATCACGCCGCGGGGATGCCGGCGTCGAACAGGAAGCCGATCCGGCCGAGCGCCTCGAGCGCGTCGCGGCCGAAGCCGCGCGCGATGTCGTCACCGACGCGCGGCGCGTAATGGACGCGGTCGGCTTGCTCGGCGGTGAGGATATGGATGACGACGAGAAGCCGTCCGGTACCGTCTGCGATGTTCTTGAAGCTGCGGCAGACACCGGGCGGGATCGACACGAGATCCATCGGCTCCAGCACCAGGGTGTTTTCGCCATCGTCGCCCCAGGCGATCTCAAACCGGCCGCTGAGACAAAAGAAATTCTCGACGCTTTGCTCGTGCGCGTGCAGCCCGGCGCCGTTGCCCGGCGGGCATTCGGCGATCGTGATCGCCAATCCCGGCGCGCCTTTGATGGGTGCCTGGGCGCTGCGGCCGGCATAGGTCTCGGGCACGAGTACCGGATAGACGCGGTGCGCCGCGATCTGCTCGAACGCCGCCGCGGGAACGCCTGCCGCCTGTCCCTGCTGCGCCTGATAGGATTTCGAGCCGGTCGAAGCGCGCCGTCCGCCGTTCCATCTCCGCCGCCGTGATCGTGGTCGTCTTCATCGCGTCTCTCCCGCTTGGGCTCCGCATCACGATGCGGCAGCTTCGCGCCCTTCGCAAGCGCGGCGACGAACCCGGCCGCGCCCCGACCGTGCGCGCCATGGCGCACGGCCGGATTTGGAACTAGGCTGTGCCGCAAAACCGGAGGAAACGCGATCATGACGGTGGCGACCGAGGCGACCCGCTCTCCCACGACCTCCGCGGCGATCCGCGCGCAGCTCGGCCACCCCGTGATCGATGCCGACGGACACGCCGCCGAATATGCGCCGGCCTTCGTCGAATATCTGCGCCAGGTTGCCGGCCCCAGGCTGGTCGAGCGCTATGTCGCCAAGCGCGAGGCGGGCGGCTGGTTCGGTCTCTCGCCGGCCGAGCGGCTGCGCCGTCGCGTCACCCGGCCCAGCGCCTGGACCTTGCCGACGGTGAACGTGCGCGACCGCGCGACGGCGATGCTGCCGCGCCTGTTGCGCGAGCGGATGGACGATTTCGGCCTCGATTTCTCGATCGTCTATTCGACGCTCGCGCTCGGGTGATGCGCGAGGAAGACGAGGAACTGCGGCGTGCCACCTGCCGCGCGCTCAACGTGATGTTCGCCGATCTCTATCGCGATCAGGCCGACCGCATGACGCCCGTGGCGACCATTCCCGCGCACACGCCGCACGAGGCGATCGAGGAACTCGACTATGCGGTCGGCACACTCGGCCTCAAGGCGGTGATGATCAACTCCAACGTCAAGCGGCCGATCCCGGCCATTCTCGAAAAGGCGCCCGAGCTCGCGCCCTATGCCGTGTGGATCGACATGCTGGCGATGGAGAGCGTCTATGATTACGACCCGGTGTGGGCGACGCTGTCTCGAGCTCAAAGTCGCGGTCACGTCGCATACGCCGAGCGTCGGCTGGGGCGCCCGCGTTTCCACCACGCATTATATCCACAACCATGTCGGCAGCTTCGCCGCCGCCGGCGAGGCCTTCGCCAAAGCGGTGGTATTCGGCGGCGTCACCAAGCGCTTCCCGCAATTGAACTTCGCCTTCCTCGAGGGCGGCGTCGCCTGGGCGAGCGAGCTCTATGCCGGCCTCGTCGGCCATTGCGCCAAGCGCAATCGCACCGACATCGCCAAGTACGATCCCAAGAATCTCGATCGTCGATGCGCTTGCCGACTATTTCGAGCGCTACGGCGAAGGACTCGTGCCGGGACGGCCCGATCCGCGCGATCCCGCCTTCGGCCGTGCCGCCAACGGCTGGCACTGGGCAAACGACGACCTCATCGCGCATGAGCTCGATGCGCTCGGCATCGAGCGGGCGGAGGATTTGCGGCCGCTGTTCGAGCCGCACTTCTACTTCGGCTGCGAGGCCGACGATCCGCTCGTCTCGCTCGGCTTCGACACCAGGCTCAATCCGTTCGGCGCGCGGCTCAAAGCGATGTTCAGCTCCGATATCGGCCATTGGGACGTGCCCGACATGAACGAGGTGCTGGCGGAGGCTTACGAGTTGGTCGAGCACGGGCTGCTCGACGCGGCCGACTTCCGGGACTTCGCCTTCGTCAATCCCGCCATGCTTCATGCCGGCATGAATCCCGACTTCTTCAAGGGCACCGTCGTCGCGGGCGACGTGGCCAAGCTGCTGGCGAGGTAAAACATGCCCGACTGGCGCCGCGAGGCGGACGTCATCGTCGTCGGCACCGGGTCGAGCGGGTGCGCGGCGGCGCTTGCCGCGCACGACCACGGGATGTCGGCGCTCGTTCTCGAGAAGGGCGCGCTCGCCGGCGGCGGCACGACCTATTCGAGCGGCGGCATCTGGATCGCCTGCAGCCATCTCGCACGCCAGGCGGGGATCGCCGATACGCGCGAAGAGGCGATGCAGTACCTCCGCTTCCTCGGCGCCGGCTACGAGGTCGAGGACAATGTCCGCGCCTATGTCGATAACGGCGCGGCGGCGCTCGAATATTTCGGCGGTCTCGGCCTCGCGTTCCAGCTCGTGCGCAACGTGCCCGACATCTATTACGGCATGGCGCCGGGTGCCAAGGCCGAAGGCCGCATGGTCGAGATCCAACTGTTCCCCGGCCATGCGCTGGGCCGTGGCGCGAGAAGGTGCTGGTCTCCCCCTTCACGCTGACCCGCGCCACCTTCGACGAGGCGGTGCGCTGGGGCGGCCGCGGCAGCTATGCCGGCTGGGACACGAAGGTCCAGGACGAGCGCCGCACCGCCGGACATGCGCGCCCTCGGCGCCGGGCTCGCCGCCGCTTTCGTCAAGGCGCTGCTCGACCGCGACGTGCCGATCCTGCTCGAACTCGCCGGGCGCAGCGCCTTATCGTCGAGCAGCGGCCGCGTCATCGGCGTCGTCGCGCGATCGACGGAGCCGAGCGCGCCATCCGCGCGCCCATCGGGCGGTCGTTCTGGCGACCGGCGGATATGAGGGCAACGACGCGCTCGTCAACAATTTCGAAGACATCCGCGACCGCAACATGTTTCCCGACACCATCACCGGCGACGGGCTGATCGATGGCGGCGGAGATCGGCGCCTCGATCCGCCTCATCCCGCGCTCGCTCGCCATCTTCATGGGCTATGAGGTCCCGGCCGCGCGACGGACGGCCGGCGATGTTCCGCAATGCCGGAACCAGCGAGATACCGCAGCCCCATTCGATGGTCGTCAACCGCGCCGGAAAGCGTTTCGGCGACGAGGCGTTTCTTCCAGAAGCTCCAGAGCGGACTGCGCCATTTCGATGTGCCCACGCATGCCTTTCCCAACCTGCCGTGCTTCTGGGTCTTCGACAGCCAATATGTCGGGAAATACTCGGTCAGCGGCCGGCCGATCGGCGACGGTGCCGGATTTCTTCGCCGCGCCGACGACGCCCGAGGCGCTCGCCGCGGCGCTCGGCATCGATGGCGCCGGCCTCGTTCCGGAGATCGCGCGGTTCAACGGCTTCGTCGCAACCGGAACCGATGAGGATTTCGGTCGCGGACGAGCGAACTGGAGCCGCAATTACAGCGGCGACCTCACCAGCGCCAACCCCAATCTCGGCACCATCGAGACGCCGCCGTTCTACGGCATCCGCTCGCTCCGTCGGGCATGTCGTCGGCCGGGATCCTGACCAATACGCGCGGCCAGGTCATGGGCCAGCGCAATCGCCCGATTCCCGGCCTTTATGCGCTCGCGAACTGCACCGCGGGCGTCGAGTTCGGCGTCGGCTATCAGGCCGGGCCTCACTCTCGGCAAGGGCATGATCTTTGCCTATCTGGCGGCTCGAGCACATGCGCGCCGAGCGGGATTCCGGAGGACGCGCGATGACGGCGCCGCCCGCGCTCTCCTGGCGCTCTGCGGCCTCGCTTGCGCCTGCTGTCGCCTGCGCGCGCGGCCGAGCCCTTATGACATCGTACGGCATCCTCTCGCTGACCGGCAGCGGTGCGTTTCTCGGCAATGAGGAGTTGCAGACGCCTTCCAGGCGGTCGCGACCCTCGCCAACCAGCAAGGCGGCATCGACGGGACGGCAGTTGCGCTTCGTGATCGCGGACGACACCTCGAACCCGACGGTCGCGGTGCAACTCGCCGACCGCCATGCTCGCCCGTCATGTGCCGGTGATGCTGGGCCCGACGATCGTCGCCTCGTGCAAGGCGGTCGCACCGCTGTTTAGGAACGGGACCGGTGCAATATTGCTTCGCGCCGGGGGTCTACCCGCCGCCGGCGCGCTTCACCTTCGCGGCCGGGGTGTCGACGGTCGATTTCGTGGTCGCCGCGCTGCGCTATTTCCGCGCCGAAGGGTTGGAACGCGGCATCGCCGATCGCCACTCGTCGGACGCCACCGGCCAGGAAGGCGAGCGCGTGATCCGACAAGGGCTTGCGCTCCCCGAGAACAAGGACATGAGCGTCGTCCAAGCCGCGCTATTTCAACATCACCGATGTGAGCGTCGACGCGCAAATGTCGCGCATCAAGGCGGCCGATCCACAGGTGATCATCGCCTGGACCACCGGCACGCCGTTCGGGACGGTGCTGCGCAGCTACGGCAATGTCGGGCTCACCGTGCCGCTTTCACCAATTCCGGCAACATCGCGCAGCAAGCAGATGGAGCAATACGCCGCCTTCGCGCCGCAGCAGCTCTATTTCGCGGCCGACACGTTATCTCGCCTATCGGCCGACCGCACATCCCGACGCCATCGAAGACGCGCAGCGCCTGTTCTTCGCCACGCATCAAGCAGGCGGGGATCAATCCCGATACCGGCCCGTCGTCGCCTGGGATACGGGATGGATCGTCGTTGACGCGCTGCGGCGACTCGGTCCCGAGCGCGACAGGCGACCGTCTCCACGCCTATCTCGAGCAGCTTCATGGCTTCGTCGGCATCAACGGCGCCTTCGATTTCCGCAACGGCAAGCAGCGCGGGCTCACGCTTGACTCCGCCATTCTGGTGCGGTGGGATGGCGGCGAAGAAAGTCGTGGTTCCCGGTCAGCGCGCCCGGCGGCGCGCCGCTGCCTTAGCCGCTCTCACGGTTCCGGGGCGACCGGGCGCGCGGCCCATTCGCGCGCCGCATCCTCCATCGTGGCGAACACGGCGCCGCGTTCGGTCAGCCGCGCGATCAGCCGCTCCAGCATGAGCATGCGGTGGCCGCGGCCGATGACGTAGGGATGGCAGGTATAGGTGACGACGCCCCAATCCATGATGCGCGTCATGTAGTCGAAATCGTCGAACCAGTTCTCGAACACGCCCGACGCCGCCCTCAGGCCCGGCAGCGTAATGCCGTCGCTGCGGAAATATTCGAAATGCGGATGGTCGTCGAGCGACCAGCTGATCGGCATCTCGATGAGCGGCGTAGGCGCGCCGAGCACGGCCGGACCGTCGAGCGTGATGACGTCGCCGTGCGAGCGCGATAGGGCAGATAGTCGTGCCCCATCAGGCTGCTGTCATAGAGGAACCCGTGCTCGACCAGGAGCCGACGGTGTGCGGGCTCAAATCCCAGGACGGCGAGCGGTAGCCGCGGGCCGCATGGCCCGTCGAGGCGGCGGATCGCCGCGTTGCCGCGGACCAGCTCCGGCCTCCTCCTCGCGCGCGTGAGGCTCGCCGGCGGGACGTGGGTCCAGCCGTGATGGGCGATCTCGTGGCCGGCTCGGCGATCAGGCGGCAGGCATCGGGATAGGTCTCGATCGTGTGGCCGGGGATGAACCAGGTCGCGCGGATGGCGAAGCCGCGCAGCAGATCGAGGATCCGCGCGCGCGCCGACGACGCCGAACTCGCCCCGCGACATCGGCGTCGGCGTGGTGAGGCCGCGGGCGATGAAGCCCGAGATCGCATCGAAGTCGAAGCTGAGGCAGACGATGTGCCGGCTCATCGCTTGCATCTCCTGTCGCGACCGAGATTAGATGGATGACGCGGCAGGCGCCATCGGACGGGATGCGTTGCGATGCGCGTTCGCGCGGTATGATGCCGCCGCGGCGAGGGGAGCGCGCGATGGCGGAGCGGCGGATCGGCATCATCGTTCACGGCGCGACCGGGCGCATGGGCACGACCCAGCATCTGGCGCGCGCCCTGCTGGCGATCCGCGGCGAGGGCGGCCTCGCGCTGAGCAACGGCGACCGGCTGATGCCCGATCCGCTCCTCGTCGGGCGCGATGGCGGCCGGCTCGGCGCGCTGGCCCGGTCGCTCGGCGTTGCGCGCTGGACCACCGATCTCGACGCGGCGCTGGCCGAACGCGAGGACGAGCTGTTCTTCGATTGCGCGCCGACCGGGCTGCGGCCGGCGCTGGTGCGGCGCGCGCTCGCCGCCGGCAAACACGTCTATGTCGAGAAGCCGACGGCGCCGACGCTCGACGAGGCGCTCGAACTCGCGCGGCTCGCCGCCCGCGCCGGACGCAAGAACGGCGTCATCCAGGACAAGCTGTTCCTGCCCGGCCTGCTGAAGCTGAAACTGCTCAGGGATGGCGGCTTCTTCGGCCGCATCCTGGCGGTGCGGATCGATTTCGGCTGGTGGGTGTTCGACGGCGACGAGCAGCCGTCGCAGCGCATGAGCTGGAACTACCGCAAGCGCGACGGCGGCGGCATCGTGCTCGATATGTATCCGCACTGGCGCTACATCATCGACCATCTGGTCGCGCCGGTGCGGCGCGTCTGCTGCATCGCCAAGACCCACACGCAGCGCCGGCGCGACGAGCGCGGCGAGGCGTTCGACGTCGATGTCGACGACGCGGCCTATGCGCTGATGGAGCTCGATGGCGGCATCGTCGCCACCGTGACGAGCTCGTGGGCGACGCGGGTGCGGCGCGACGATCTGCTCGTCATCCAGGTCGACGGCACGCTGGGCTCGGCGGTGGCGGGTCTGCATCGCTGCCGCATGCAGTCGCACCTGGCGACGCCGAAGCCGCCGTGGAACGCCGATGTGCCGCAGCCGATGGATTTCTATGCCCAATGGCAGGACGTCCCCGACAATTTGGCCTACCCGGCTTCGTTCCGGAGCTGCTGGGAGGGATTTCTGCGCCACCTCGCCGAGGATGCGCCGTTTCGCGCGACGCTGCTCGAAGGCGCGAAGGGCGTGCAGCTTGCCGAACTCGCCTATCGCAGCGAGCAGGAGGGGCGCTGGCTCGACGTGCCAGACCTCGCGCCGTAGCGACACCGATGCCGCGGCGCGGCCCGAAACGTCAAGTGCGCGGAGAATTTCGTTTTTGCAACCGCGCGTCGCTTCAGGGGATACGGCGAACGAGCGTGCCGCCGGGTTGGGCGAGGCGACGCTCGCGGCGGGCGATCATCTTTTGCATCATCTTGCGCCGCAATATTTCCTCCGGACGCACCCGGCCATCAGCCGGATACGTACACGGGACACGGCCGCTGGGCCCGAGCTTGATCTCTCGCTGCATCGACGCCCCCTCCCTTTGATTGGCGTGAGCCTGCACCGGGAGGCTGCAAATCACAAGCAAAATCTTGGGCTCATGTCGTGCCGTCGCGAGCGCTCGCCGTGTCGCGTACGAGTTGCAAGAGGCGCTGGCGTACGTCGTGGTCGAGGATGCGGCGATACGCATGCACAAGCTCGAGATCGCCGCCCGCGATGACCTCGCCCCCGCCGGCTTCTATCGGGTTGTCGAGCGCCTCGAAGAAGAAGGCAGCCGGTCGCTTCAGCAGCCGCGACAATTGCACAAGGCGGCTCGCCGAGACGCGGATCTCGCCCTGCTCGTATTTCTGCACCACCTGGAAGCTCATGCCCAGAGCGGCGCCGACTTCCACCTGGGTCAGCCCGGCCCGCTCGCGCGCCAGCCGCAACCGCCCGCCGACATGGATGTCGATCGGGTCAGGCCCGCTTTCCTTGGCGGTGCGGCGGCGATGACCGTTCCCATGCGCCATGACTCCCGCGGCGGGACGCCACGCGTCCCACCGGCACGGAGCATAGCAGGAAGCGGCAATCGTTGTCTCATCAATCGTTGCGGCCGCCAAAGGCATGCCCGCGCCGGGCCGAAGCGGGCATTTTGCGTCGCGCCCCGCGCATGGCATAGTGGCGCTTTCTCACTCCTGCGGAGGGCAACGTGAGGACGGCATTCGATCCCGAGGCGAATGACGGCGGGGGCTGCGGCCGCCGGCACGGCGCATGAGCGCGGCGGCGCAGCGCGCGCTGGTCGAAGATCTCGTCGCCGCCAACCGCATCCTGTTCCATCAGGGCGTGCTCGACGGGTTCGGCCATGTCAGCGTGCGCGACGAGCGCCGATCCCGAGCGCTTCCTGCTCGCGCGCAGCATGGCGGCAGGGCTCGTCGAGGCGCGCGACATCATGGCGTTCGACCTCGACGGCGCGCCCATCGACGCGCGCGGGCCGCGCCGTCTTTCTCGAGCGCTTCATCCACAGCGAGATCTATCGCGCGCGCCCGGACGTGCAGTCGGTCGTCCACAGCCATTCGCCCAATCTGGTGCCGTTCGGCGTGACGCCGGCGAAGCTCAAGCCGCTCTATCACATGACCGGATTCCTCGGCGACGGCATTCCGGTGTTCGAGATCCGCGACGTCGCCGGCGAGCGACAGCAATCTCCTCATCACCGACGGCACGGCTCGGCCAGGCGCTCGCCGCGACGCTCGGCGCCGAAGCCCGCCGCGCTGATGCGCGGCCACGGCTCGGTCGCGGTCGGGCTGTCGCTGCAGCAGGCGGTCTATCGCGCGGTCTACATGGAGCTCAACGCGCGGCTCCAATCCGAGGCGATGCGGCTCGGCCCGGTGACCTATCTCACCCCGGGCGAGGCGCGCGCCGGCGCCGCGGTCAACGACCGCATGCTCGATCGCCCGTGGGAGCTGTGGAAGCGCGAGGCGATGGCGCGGATGAGGCGCGCGTGAGCGCCGTCCGCTGAGGCTAGACCTTCACCTTCTCGTCGGCGAGCACGCGCTGCACCGCGGGGCGCTGCGACCATGCGGTCCTTGAAGGCGGTGTAGTTCTTGAGCTCGCCCATCGGCAGCTCGCGCCGCACGCCCCAGGTGTAGAAGACGAAGGCATAGGGATCGAGCACCGAATAGTCGTCGCCGAAGCCATTGCCGTCCGGCGAGCATCCGCGTCGATCTCCTGGAGACAGGCGTGGAAGGTCTTGAGCCCGGCCTCGCTTGATGCCGGGATAGGCCGCCTGGTCGGCGGTGTAGCGCTCGGGCCGGCCGACATGGGCATGGGCGGGATGGACGCTCGAGGCGAACCAGCCGATGAGCGACAGCGCGCGCGTCTCGGCCTTGGGGTCGGTCGGCCACAATTTGAAGCGCTTGCCGAGATAGGGCAGGATCGCCGTGTTCTCGGTGATGACCTCGCCGTCGTCGAGCTCGAGCGCCGGCACGCGGCCGTGCGGATTGATCTTGAGATACTCGCGCGTGCGCTGCTCGCCGCCGGCGAGATCGACCTTGCGCGGCTCGTATTGTCTCGCCGCTCTCCTCGAGCACGATGTGCGCCGCCATCGAGCATGCGCCGGGACCGTAATAGAGCGTCAGCATTGGTTCCTCCCTCAAGGTCGAGCGGCGCGATCCTGGCACGGCGCGCGCGCGCCCTGTCCACCGCCGTCCTCGGCGCGCAGCGGCACAGCCGGTCCATGCGCCGCAGCGCCGGGAAGCGCCGCGCCCACAGCGCGACCACGACGAGCGTCGCGACGCCGCCCAGCACGACCGAGCCGACCGGTCCGAACCACGCGGCGGTGACGCCCGATTCGAACTGGCCCAGCTGGTTCGAGGCGCCGGTGAAGAGGCGGTGATGGCGGTGACGCGGCCGCGGATCGCGTCGGGCGCGACGATCTGGACCATGGTCTGGCGGATGACGACGCTCAGCATGTCGGCGGCGCCGACCACGACGAGCGCGGCCAGCGACAGCGCGAAGCTGCGCGACAGCGCCGAAGCCGAGGTCGCCGCGCCATAGATCGCGATCGCGACCAGCATGCGCGCGCCCGACGCGGCGCCGCGGCGGGCGCCGCGTCAGCACGATGCCGGTGACGAGCGCGCCCAGCGCCGGCGCGCTGCGCAGCAGCCCGAGCCCGGCCGGGCCGACGCGCGAGGATGTCGCGGGCGAAGATCGGCATCAGCGCGGTCGCGCCGCCGAACAGCACGCAGAGGAGATCGAGCGTGATCACGCCACGCACCGCCTCGCTGTGCCAGATGAAGCGGACGCCGCCGAGAAGACGTGTTCCACGGACGAGCGGCTCGCGCGCGCCGCTGCGCGCGGCTCGCGCGGCAGGCTCAGCACGGCGACGAGCCCGCCGCCCTGCAGCGCCGCCGCGACGAGCGAACGGCACTGCACGGCCCGACCAGATAGAGCAGCCCGCCGAGCGCCGGGCCGAGGATCACCGCCGCCTGCGAGGCGAGCGAGTTGGCGCGCGGCGGCGCGCGGAAACGCGCGCGCCGGCACCAGCGTCGGCAGCCACGACTGCATCGCCGGCTGCTCGAAGGCGCGGCCGACGCCGTAGCCCGCGATCACGAGCGAACACCGCGCACGGCTCCGCCCGTGCCGGCATAGGCCATCAGCGCCAGCGCGAGGCTGCACGAGCCCTCGATCGCATAGGCCGCCATCGGCGACGGCGCGGCGCGCGTAGCGGTCGACGATATGCCCCGCCGGGAGCGCCAGCCCGGCCATCGGCAGTGAACTGCACGAGGCCGATGAGGCCGAGGTCGAACGCGCTGTCGGTCAGCGCATAGACGTACCAGCCGAGCGCCACCGCCCTGCATCTGCCACGCGGTCGCGACGGCAAAGCGCGCGGCGAGAAAAACGCGGACATGACGCGACGGGTAGGCCGGCGGTACTTCGATCCTCCGTGTTCTCGCCCGCGTCGGGCATCGGCGCTCGCTCCGTCGCTTCTCGCGCGGTCGAGCTTAGCGGTTCGGCGTCGGCAAGGGGCATGGCGATTTCGCAGCGCTCGGGCAGCGGCTATGATGCGCGGGCGAAACGGATCGGAACGGGGGAAGCCATGGCGGAGATCGTCAATCCGGCGCGGGCAAGGCTGGCGGCGGGCGAGCTGTCGCTCGGCGTCGGCATGCGCCTCGCGCGCTCCGTCGAGATCGCCCGCATGATGAAGAGCTGCGGCTTCGACTGGCTCTTCATCGATCTCGAGCACGGCTTGATGTCGCTCGATCACCGCCGCGCAGATCTCGGTCGCGGCGCTCGATGCCGGCATCGCGCCGATCGTGCGCGTGCCGGAGCGGCAGTTCGACATGGCGGCGCGCGCGCTCGACGGCGGCGGCTGGGGCATCGTCATGCCGCATGTCGACACCGCCGAGGAGGCGCGGGCGATTGTCGAGCATCTCAAATTCCCGCCGGGGGCCATCGCTCGAGCGGCGGCATGCTGCCGCATCTCGGCTACCGGGCGATGAACGTCGGGCGAGGCGGCGCGGATCATCAATGCCGAGATGCTGCTGGTGGCGATGATCGAGACGCCGGCGGGCGTCGCCAATGCCGACGCCATCGCCGCCGTGCCCGGCGTCGACGGGCTGCTCATCGGCACCAACGATCTCGCGCTCGAACTCGGCATCGCCGGGCAATTCGCAGCACGACGAAGATCGTCGCCGCCTATGAGCGGTCATCGCCGCCTGCCGCCGCCACGGCAAATGGCCGGGCATGGGCGGCATCTCGGCCGAAGACGTCGTTCGCGCCGCTATATCGGCGCCGGCATGCGCATGATCCTCGGCGGCAACGACGTGCCCGTTCCTGCTCGCGGCTGCGGCGCAGCGTACCGGAATGCTGCGCCGCTGCCTCTAAGACCGCGCCGGTCCCGCTATTTCAGGGCCTTGGCATAGGGATAGATGACGTTGCCGTCCTTGTATGCGGCCGGCGTCAGGATCACCGTGTTCTTGGGGTCGCGGAACTGCTCGACGGCGTTGCCGGTGATGTGCTGGTACTGCACGTGGAGCATGCGCGACTTCGGCCCATTCGCCGTCCGCGCCGAACTTGATGTCGCCGCCGACGGTCTTGAACGTCGTCTTGTGCATGTATTGCGCGAGCTTGCCCTGATCGAGCCCCTTGGTCGCCTCGACCGCTTCGCCCAGCACCTGGAGATAGGCATAGGCCCACGGCACCATGTAATAGCCGAGCGGATCGACGCCTTCCTTCACCGCCTCGCGCCTGGTAGCGCTTGAGCACGATCGGCGATGCCCGGGAATCCATGGTCTTCGGCCCGGCAGCCAGAAATCGTAATTGACGATGCCGTTGAGCAGCGGCCCGAGCTGCGTCTTGATCGCGGTCGCCTGCAGGCCGACCATGCCGCCGCCGACCATCTTCGGCGTGAAGCCGACCTCGCGGATGGCGCGGACCATGCCGACCGAATCGGGCGGATACGATGCGATCACCAGCACGTCGGGATTGGTCGCCTGGATCGCGCGCACGATCGGCGAGTAATCGGTCGTGGTCGGCGGATAGCTCTTGTCGTAGACGACCTTGAGCCCGATCGCCTTGGCGTTCGCGCGCGCGCCGTCGGCGGCGTTGTGGGAGATATTCCTGGTCGGCATAGGCGATCGCCACGGTCTGCGGCTTCGGATGTCTGCGCCGCGGCGATGTCGAAGAAGCCCTTGGTGAAATCGATCGTGGCATTGGGCCCGTTGGGGGCGATCTGGAAGTAGCGCGGATAATGGAACTGGTCGTTGACCGCGAGCCCCAGGAGGGTGATGAAAACGAGGTTGTGCTGCATCACGATCGGCATCGCCGGCGCGATCTGCGCGGTGGCATAGGGGCCGACGACGAGATCGCATTTGTCGACGTCGAGCAGCTTGGTGTAGATCGCCGGCACGGTCGAGGGCTGGCTCTGGTCGTCGTAATAGACGAGCTGCACCTGGCGGCCCGAGCAGCCCGCCCTTGGCGTTGATGTCCTTCTCCCAGATCTGCATCGCGAGCAGCGCCGACTTGCCGTTGGGCGCGAGCCCGCCGGTAAGTGCCATGCTGAACCCGATCTTGATCGGCGCCTGGGCGCTTGCGGCCGGCAGGAACGACAGCGCCAGCAGCAGCGACCATAAGCCCGCAGCAGCGCGCGGAACGATTTGTGCAGCATCGAGCGTTTCCTCCGTTTTAAGGGTTTTTTCGCTGCCGTTATAGTTGCAATCGGCGGGTACTGACAATGCGGCTCCAAACCGCGTAGGGCGCGCCTTGACAAGGGTGGTGCGCTCGCCAACGATCGCGTCAGCCTTGCGTGGGGAGGCGCGCCTTGCGTTTGCGGTCCGCTCGAAGTCGGCGATCGCGGCTATCGCCGTTGTCGCGCCGGCTGCCGTCGCGGCGCCGGTCGAGATCGCGATCGGCGTCGTCCCGAGCGCGTGCTCGGGCGATCGCCTTTTCTCGCGCGCGACGGGGGCTGTCGCCGCGCGGCCGGCATCGACGCCAAGATCGAGCGGATCGACACCGTCAGCCGGGGCGATCCCGTTCGTCGCCGGCAACCACATGCAGGTGGTTGAGGGCGGCTCGCTCTCGGTCGGCCATTTCGACGCGCGGGTGCAGGGGCTGCCGATCGCGATGGCGCTGGCGCGCACGGGCCGCGAATATTGCCAAGTTTATCGTCACGGCCCCAACCGCGCCCAGGTGGTGGATGTGCTCGTCAAGTACAAGGCCATGGCCGACCGCGCGCTTGCCGACAAGACGGCTTGGCAGGCGCGCGATTCCGACGGGCGCTTCAACCGCGCGAGCCCAGTCGATGTCCAGGACTGGTTCTTCGACCATGGCATGCTCAAGGCCAAGGCGCCGGCGAGCCGGCTCGTCGATATGCGCTATGCCGACGCGGCGGCAAAGGCGCTGGGTCCGTTCCAGCTGATCAACACGGCGAGCTCGCTCGCGGGCTGCCGCTAGCAAGGGAGCGAAGATCATGAGCCTGAGCAAGGAAGTGCGCCGCGTCGTCACCACCCATGACGCGACCGGCAAGGCGGTCGTGCTGTTCGACGGGCTGACGCCGCACCCCGACCGGCGCGACAACGGCGCCGTCATCTACAACATCTGGTGCACCGACGAGACGCCGGCCAAGCTCGCCGGCAAAGAGGACAAGATGGCGCGCAAGATCGGCATCCCGCCGCCGCGCGGCGGCTCGATCGTCCGCGTGCTCGACATTCCGCCCACCGGCGACGTGAGCCAGCTCGATGTCGGCGCCATGCAGGCCCATCTCGGGCCCGAGCACCTCGCCCAAGGCGCGCAAGCCGCGCCATCCGATGATGCACCGCACCCGCACCATCGACTACGCCATCATCCTCGCCGGCGAGATCGACATGCTGCTGGACGATACCGAGGTCCATCTCAAGGCCGGCGACATCCTGGTGCAGAACGCGACCAACCACGCCTGGGTCAATCGCGGCAAGGACAACTGCCGCATCTGCTTCGTCCTGATCGACGCCGAAGAGCCGCTGAAATGAGCGCGGCAATCGCGAGGCCATGACCGATGTGGCGCTTGATCCTTCCGCTGCTGCTCGCCGGATGCAGCCTGGTGCAGATCACCGATCCCTACGGCAACGTCTATGGCGGCTGGTACAACCACGGCGACCAGTACCGCTGGCAGCTCACCACCTGCGAGCAGGCGATCGACGACCGCCATGTCCCCGATCCGCAGCGCAAGGCATTCATGCGCTGCTGCATGTGGCGCCACGGCGTTCCAATCGACGACGCCGCGGTCTGCGCCGGGCAGACGGGCTGAGGTGATGGGACGATGAAGCGCAGCGCCGACCGCATCCTCACCACCCATGTCGGCAGCCTGCCGCGGCCGAGGCCGCTGGCCGAGCTGCTGCTCGCCAAGGACCGCGGCGAGCCTTACGACCATGACGCGCTTCGCGCGCGGCCGTCGCCGCCGCGGTTGCGGCGGTCGTGCGACGCCAGGCCGAGGTCGGCATCGACATCGTCGATGACGGCGAGATGTCGAAGCCCGGCTATTCGACCTATATCGCCGACCGGCTCTCGGGCTTCGCCGGGCGCTCGCAGCGCGCAAGCCGCCGCTCGACACGCGCGGACTATCCTGACTTCAACGCGGCGATGGCGCGCATGACCGGCGCGCAGCCGATCCGTCGCGCCCAACTGCGTCGGCGCCGGTGACGATGCGCGAACCGCGCGCCGCTGCGAGACCGACATCGCCAATCTGCGCGCCGCGCTCGACGGGCGCAAGGTCGACGAGGCGTTCATGACCTCGGCCTCGCCGGGTCTCGTCACCGCGTTTCAGCCCAACAGCTTCTATCCGACGCACGACGCCTATGTCGAAGCGGTGGCCGCGGCGATGCAGGAGGAATACGAGGCGATCGCCGCGGCCGGGTTCGTGCTGCAGCTCGACTGCCCCGACCTCGCGATGGCGCATCACACCGGGTTCCAGGATCTGAGCGAGCGCGGACTTCCTGAAGCGCGCGCGGCACCATGTCGAGGTGCTCAACCACGCGGTGCGCAACATCCCCGCCGACGCGATGCGGCTGCACATCTGCTGGGGCAATTACGAAGGGCCGCACGACCACGACATCGCGCTTGCCAAGGTCGCTGCCGATCCTGCTCAAGGCCAAGCCCGCGGCGCTGGTGATCGAGGCCGCCAATCCGCGCCACGAGCATGAATGGTCGCTGTGGCGCGAGGTGAAGCTGCCGGCCGGACAAGATTCTCGTTCCCGGCGTGATCGACACCTCGACCAATTATGTCGAGCATCCCGAGCTGGTGGCCGAGCGCATCGAGCGCTTCGCCGGCGTCGTCGGGCGCGAGCGGGTGATCGCCGGCACCGATTGCGGCTTCGGCACCTTCGCCGGCTACGGCAAGCTCGATCCCGAGATCTCCTTCAAGAAGCTCGCAGCCTTGGTCGAGGGCGCCGCGCTCGCTTCGAAGCGGCTGTGGCGGCCCAAGACGCGCGGCGCTAGCGCGAGAGACGGTAGCGCGCGCCGAGGCGAGGCGGGCCGTCGCACGCGACGCGCCCCGTCTCGACGAGCTCGACCAGATGCGCGAGGACCGAGCGCCCCGCGGCGGCGGTGAGGCGCGGATCGAGCCCGACATAGACCCGCGCGCACGATCGCCGCGATGGTCTCGTCGCCTGCGGCCAGCGCGCTGCAGGATGGCGTCGCTGCGCTCGCGGCGATGGGCGATGAAGGCACGCGACATAAGGGCTGCGGATCGCGCGATCTCCGGACCATGGGTCGGCCGGTAGAGCGCGTCCTCGCGCGTGAGCAGCTTGTCGAGCGAGCGCATATAGGCGGCCATGTCGCCGTCGGGCGGGGTGATGACGCTGGTCGACCAGCCCATGACGTGATCGCCCGAGAAGAGCGTGCTCTCCTCGGCGAGCGCGAAGCAGAGATGGTTCGAGGTATGGCCCGGCGTCTCGACCGCGCGCGAGGCGCCAGCCCGGCCCTTCGACGCGTGTCGCCCTCGCGCAGCGTCACGTCCGGCACGAAATCGTGGTCGCCGCCTTCCTCGGTCGTGCCGCCGACGCCCGCGCGGTCCTCGGCGCGGCCCGAGCCGTGCGCGGCCATAGCCGATAGGTCCGGGCGCCGGTCGCGCGCTTCACCGCCGCCGCCGCGGGCGAATGGTCGAGATGGGTGTGGGTGATGAGGATATGCGTGACCGTCTCGCCGGCGAGCGCGGCCGAGCAGCGCCTCGACATGGCTCGGCGAGATCGGGGCCGGGATCGATCACCGCGACCTTGCCGTGGCCGACGATATAGGTGCCGGTGCCCTTGAAGGTGAAGGGGCTGGGGTTGCGCGCGACGACGCGGCGCACCAGCGGCGACAGCCGTCTCGGCGACGCCGTATCGAAGGTCGAAGTCGCGGCGGAAGGGGATCGGGGTCGCCATGGCTCAGGTCGCCGGCGCGATCTCGGGTGGACCGCGGCCGGCGGCAGGCCGTGCGCGGCTTGAGGCGCAGCGCCGGCCGTTCGACCAGGTGCCAGGACAGGAAGGCGAGCGCCGCCGGCGAGCGGCAGCGCCAGCAGGAACACCTGCCACCAGGCGGCATGGCCGCCGCAGCGCCCAGATCACCGCCTGCTCCGACGGCCAGCCATAGATGTAGAGGCCATAGGAGAGATCGCCGAAGCGCGCCGCGCGGATGACCGGCAAGCGGCGGTTGAGCGCGAGCTAGAGCGCGAGATAGCAGCCGAAGAGCGGGAACAGCAGGATGAACTGCCGAAGCGGGATGCTGACGCACGAGCCCGGCGAGCGCCGCGAGCGCGATCCGGCCGTCGAAGATGCGCGTGTCGCGCAGCTTGTAGAGCACCATGCCGACGGCGAAGAACGCCAGCAGCCAGCCCCAGCCGCCGAGCATGCCGAGCGCCGGGAAATCGATGCAGGCGAGCCCGAGCGCCGAGCAGCGCAGCAGCACCGGCAGCCGGATCAGCCCGGCAAGCCCGAGCGCCAGCACCATGAGATACATCTCGAACTCGTAGCGCAGCGTCCACAGCGAGCCGTTGACCTCGAGCCCGACCGGATTGTCGACGAACATCACTTTCGGGCAGCTCGTGCACGCGCAAGTCGAGAAGCGTGTTCCAGAACACGTAGCGGTAAGGCTCCGGCCGGCGGAAATAGTCGCCGAGCGGCAAGCGTCGTGACCAGCGGCGCCAGCACGAAGGCAGCGAGGACCAGCGCCACGATGAGGCCGGGAAAGATGCGCAGCGCCGCGCTTGGCGAGATAGCGCAGCGGCGACCGCGTCTGCCTCGTAGCTCTGCGTCACCAGGAAGCCGCTGATGGCGAAGAACACGAACACGCCGGCGAGGCCGAGGATCGACTGCTCGCCCGGTCAGCACGATCAGCGGCTCGTGCTCTCGTTGCCCTGCGGCGATGAGGAAGGAATGCGAGAAGATCACCGTCGATCGCGGCGATCGAGGCGCAGCGCGTCGAAATTATTGCCGCGCGCGGACGGGCTCATCCGGCACTGCGGCTTCATCGCCACCGAGAACATCACCGTCGGCAGAATCTCGCGGATCGCGCCGCGGAGGCTCGCCTCGTCGGCGCCGGACGGCGACGGCGAGCGCGCCGCGCGGGTTGCGCCGGACCACCACGGCGGTGGCGCGGCCGGCCGGGATTGGAGCCGATGGTGACGAATACCTCGGCCGGATCGAGCCGGCCCAGCGCCTTGCGCAGCTTGGCTCGTCCGGCATCGGTCTCGAGATCGTGGGTCGGCAGCTCCTCGGCCGCCGGCGTCGTCTCCGGCGGCAGCTGCGCGTCGACCGCCTCGACCGGCTGGTGGCGGGCGAGGCGCTGGAAGATCGCGCGGCCCTTCGCCGGTATCGATGCGGAATTGCAGCTCCCAGGTCTCGCCGCGGGCCGCCAGCTCGGAGATCAGGGCGTAGAGGTCGTCGCAATCGGGATCGTGGCTGCAGGTGATGAAGGCCAGCCGGCCCTCGTGCTCGATCACGCGGTCGTCGTCCTGGGCGAAGCCCAACTCGTCGAGCGCGTTGGAAAGTGCCCGCTCGGACGCCACGAGCAGGGTGCTGACGTGGAGCTTGGCGTTGTCGCGCGGCGTGGTGTCGGCGGCGTCCATGCCCTGAAAACGTGTCGGCGATAATCGCCTTTCACCTAGCCCATCGACAGGGACCGTGCAAGGGGACGGGGCGGGCGCGAACGTCGCCGGGCCGCCGGGAACCGACCGGCGTGACACGGGGTCGAAGCTTCGACCGGACGCGCCGTCCCGCGCCCGGCAGGACGGCGCGTGTTCGTAACGAACTCCGAGCGTCGAAAAAGAGCCCCCGGTCCCTTGCCAAGCAAGATGGCCTGAACCCGAAGACGATGGCGGCATGGGCATTCCTCAATTTTGCGAGGAAGCGGCAATCGCGCGCCGCGCAACCCATTTCCGATGGAAAACGGCATTCGCGGATCGGGGATCGCCGATACGCTCAACCGGCGATGATCGCGTTCCGAACGGCAAGCGGCGATGACAAGCGGCTGAGCGGCTCCCATCCGCCCCCTGTGCCACGAATGAGCAATGTGCCGTAGCCGAGCAGTCGGCCGCCGATTCCCTGGTGCACATCGACCGTCTCCACCTTCGAGATGTTCATCTCTTCGGTGTCGCGCGACAGCAGCCCGCGCTTATGAATGATCCGCCGATCGGTCACGACGATTTCCGTGGTCGCTCTGACGATCCAGGCGCGAAGCAGCACGAGCAGCCCGACCACGAAGCAGCATACAGCCGCGGCGGTTGCAGGAATTTTCAGGGACGGGTCGCTTTGTGCCATGGCAAGTGCGATTATGCCGACGATCAGCAACGCCCATGCGCGGACGTAAACGATCCAGTGGAGCCGCGCGAAAATCTTGACCTCCTCGTCAGGCTGCAGAACCTTCTGGTAATATGTCATCCCGCGCCTCCTGACGTCGGTGATCATTATGGAGGTCGGATCGGAGCAGCGTCCAGGGCGATGGTGCGAACCGTCTGCATCGATTGTGCCTGCAAATGCTGTGCGCATGAAGCGCGCGCTATAAGTCACTGGGAGGACTAGAAGAATGATGCGCGGCTTAATGCAGGATCATCCGCTCCTGGTGTCCTCGCTCATCGTCCATGCCGACCGCCATCACGGCGAGCCGGAGATCGTGTCGCGCAGCATCGAGGGGCCGATCCACGCGCACGACATCCGCGGCGCTCCATGCGCGCGCGCGCCGCCTCGCCAATGCGCTTGCGGCGGCATGGGGGTGGGCGACGGCGACCGCGTCGCGACCCTCGCCTGGAACGGCCGCCGCCATGTCGAGATCTATTTCGCCGTCTCGGGCATGGGCGCGGTCTGCCACACCGTCAACCCGCGGCTCTTCCACGATCAGATCGTCTACATCATCAACCACGCCGAGGACCGCCACGTCTTCTTCGATCTGAGCTTCGCCGCGCTGGTCGAGACGCTGCGGCCGCATTGTCCTGGCGGTGCAAGCGCTGGGTGGCGATGACCGACGCGGCGCATCTGGCCGCGGCGCCGCCGGGCGCGCTCTGCTACGAGAGCCTGCTTGCGGCCGAAGAGCGACGACTTCGACTGGCCGGTCCTCGACGAGCGCACGGCGTCGTCGCTGTGCTACACCTCGGGCACCACCGGCAATCCCAAGGGCGTGCTCTATTCGCACCGCTCGACCGTGCTGCACACCTATGGCGGCGCGCTCGCCGACACGCTCGCCATCTCGGCGCGCGACGTGGTGCTGCCGGTGGTGCCGATGTTCCACGCCAATGCCTGGGGCCTGCCCTATATCTGCCTGATGGTCGGCGCGGCAATGGTGCTGCCGGGGGCGGCGCTCGACGGCAAGAGCCTCTACGAGCTGTTCGAGAGCGGAGCACGTGACCTTCAGCGCCGGCGTGCCGACGGTGTGGCTCGGCGTGCTGCAATATTTGACGCGAGAACGGGCGCCGCCTCTCCACGCTTGAAGCGCGTCCTGATCGGCGGCTCCGCCTGTCCGCCGGCGATGATCGAAGCGTTCGAAGGGGATTACGGGATCGAGGTGCTGCACGGCTGGGGCATGACCGAGATGAGCCCGGTCGGCAGCGTCGCGCAGCTCAAGGCCAAGCATGTCGGCCTGCCGGCCGCCGAGCGCCGCGCGATCAAGGCCAAGCAGGGCCGCGCCATCTTCGGCGTCGATCTCAAGATCGTCGACGGCGCGGGCCGCGAGCTGCCGTGGGACGGCAAGACCTTCGGCGACCTCCTGGTCAAGGGCCCATGGATCGCCGCCGGCTATTTCAAGGAGCCGGGATCGGCGCTGCGCCGACGGCTGGTTCCCGACCGGCGACGTCGCGACCATCGATCCCGACGGCTACATCCAGATCACCGACCGCTCCAAGGACGTGATCAAGAGCGGCGGCGAATGGATCAGCTCGATCGAGCTCGAGAACATCGCCGTCGGCCATCCGGCCGTCGCCGAGGCGGCGGTGATCGGCGTCAAGCACCCGAGATGGGACGAACGGCCGCTGCTCATCGTCGCAGCGCCGCGCCGGGCGCCACGGTCGACGCGCGAGGAGTTGCTCGCCTTCTATGCCGGCAAGGTCGCGAAATGGTGGATTCCGGACGATGTCGTCTTCGTCGAGGCGCTGCCGCACACCGCGACCGGCAAGCTCCTCAAGACCCAGCTCCGCCGCCGATTTCGCCGACTACCGGCTGTCGGGCGCCTGAGAACGCGCCACCGGCCGGCGCTCCAGTTCGCGGATCTCGGCGAGCGCCGTCGCGAGCTGATAGTCGCTGGCGGTGCCGATGATGGTCGGGATCGATGCTGCGCATCGTCCTCGGCGCCGGTGCGAGTCGGCCGGGACGGCCCGCGCTCACCGGCGCCGCGCCGGTGCGCTGAGCGCGCCGCGCAGATCGGCCTCGTGCAGCGTCTCGGCGCCGGGCAGGGCTTCCTTCGCCGGCAGCGCCACGACCTTGTCGGGGACGATGCCCTCGGCCTGGATCGAGCGGCCCGACGGCGTGTAATAGCGCGCGGTGGTAAGCCGCAGCGCGCCATGCCCGTCGAGCGGGATGATCGTCTGCACCGATCCCTTGCCGAAGCTCCTGGTGCCGAGAATGGTCGCGCGGTGGCGGTCCTGCAAGCGCCCCCGCCACGATCTCGGAGGCCGAGGCCGAGGCGCCGTTGATCAGCACCACCACCGGCACGCCCTTGAGGCGGTCGCCGTCCGACGGCGGCGCGATAGATCGCGGTTGTCGTCGGCGTCGCGGCCGCGCGTCGAGACGACGACGCCGCCGTCGAGGAAGTCGCCGGCGATGTCGCACCGCCTCGTCGAGCAGCCCGCCGGGATCGTTGCGCAGATCGAGCACGAAGCCGTCGAGCTTGCCGCCGGCCTTGCATGTTCATTTCGCGTCGAGCGCCGCCACGAATTCGCGCTGCGTCTTGTCGGCGAAGGTGGTGATGCGGGCATAGCCGATCTTCGCCCGGCTCGAGCTGCCACTTGACCGAGGCGACGTGGATGACGGCGCGGGTCAGCGTCACGTCGAAGGGCTTGACGATTGCGGCGGCCGATCGTGATCGTGACCGTGCTGCCGGCCGGACCGCGCAGCTGATCGACCACGTCCTTGAGGCTCATGCCGTCGGTGACCTTGCCGTCGATCTTCAGGATCACGTCGCCCGGCTTGATGCCGGCGCGGGCGGCGGGCGTGTCCTCGATCGGCGCGATCACCTTGGGATGACCGTCCTCGCGCGTCAGCTCGGCGCCGATGCCGGCGAACTCGCCTTCGCTGTCGTCGAGCATGTCCTGGTATTCGCGTCTCGGTCATGTAGTCGGAGTGCGGATCGAGCCCGGTGAGCATGCCCTTGAGCGAGTTGGTGACCAGCTTGTCCTCGCCCACCGGCTCGACATAGCTCGTCCTGCACCCGCGTCGATCACATTGCGATAGAGGGCGAGATCGGCGTCGCGGCAGACGGGCGGCATGCTGGGGCGGGCTCGAACAGAGCGGCGACGGCGAGGACGAGACGCGGCGTGACCGGCGGCGGCAATGGGACACGTGCGCCGGCGCGGCAGCCGTGGCGGTCGCGCGCCGGAAGCGGCGAAGGGGGTCGTAAAGCCGACATGATTGCTTGCCAGCGCCGTTCAGCGCCTAAGCCGCGTGTCGATGAGGTCGCGGACCTTGCGCTGCTCCCAATCCTGGGTCGTCCACGGCAGCATCTCATAGGCGTGAAGCGCGTGCAGGCACAAGAGCAGGCCCCAGCCCGTCAGCGGGATGTAGAACCAAGCCGGTCCGGGTGTCGTCGAATCGATCAGGAACAGGACGAAATTGACCACGACATAGGCCGTGAGGTGGCTATAGAACGCCCGCAACGAGCGCACGCGGCGCCACGCCCATTGCTCGGCCTCGGCCATGCGGGCAGCTTCACGGGCACTCGTGCCCGGTCGCAACTCGATGGGCTCGCTGTCCTGGCCGCGCATCCGCCGCTGCTCCTGCAAATGCGAGATTGCCCTATCGCTCATGCTTTTCGCAAGCGCCGCGACCATTCCGCTCTGGCTTCCTGCCGCCCGGCCCGGTTAACTTCGCGACACGATGCGAGATATCACGAAAAAGTTAACGCTGCTTGTGTTCGTCGCGCTGCTCGCCGTGGCCTGCGGGTCAGACGAGGCGCCGCATTCCGATTATTTCGTCGTCACGTTCGTGCCGGCCTTGCCGGCCCTGACGCAGGAAGGGCTCGAGGCGCTCGACAATGCCTCCCGCGAGGCCGGGCAGCATCGTCCGACCTTCATCGCCGTAAGCGGCGCTGTGCTCGCCGCGCGGTCCGCGCGCCGGCCCTGACGCAACAGCGTCTCGACGCGATCACCAAGGCCTTCGTCGATAACGGCGTCAATGCGGCCCTTATGCGCGTCGAGCTCGTGCCGTTCGACGCCCAGGCCTATGCCGAACGCAAAGACGGCTTCATCATCCAGCTCGCCTACGGCGGTAATGCCGCCGCATTGAACAGGCGCGGTCGTTTGGTGACAGCGGGCCGCGATTGCACTATTCTCGTTCATGTCGAGCCGCCGCATACGGGCGTATTTCGGTGCTCTGGCGCTGTGCGCCGCCGTTGCGCCGTGCCGGCGCACGGCGCAGGGCATCGTCGATTTCGCCGATCTCGGGCCGGGCGAGGTCTGCTTTACCAGCGGCAATCGTTCCACCTGCGGCGCCGATTGCGCCGGGCTGGTCGTTGCCGAGATCGCGGCGGCCCGATCGTCGCTGCTCGTCCAGGCCTATAATTTCACCGAGCCGCGCATCGTCGCCGCGCATCATCGCGCCCACCGGCGCGGCGTCTCGGTCACGCGTGATCGTCGACAAGATCAGCGCGCATCAGCGCGGCGAGGGCGTGAGCGCGGCGTGCGCGATGCCGGCATTCCCGTCTTCGTCGATCGCAGGCCGAAGATCGCGCACAATAAGATCGTGGTCATCGACGGCGACCGGTGATCACCGGCAGCTTCAATTTCTCGACGCAACGCCGCAGTGCTGCAATGCCGAGAACCTGCTCGTCGTGCATTCGCGCGCGCTGGCCGCCGCCTATGCCGCGAATTTCGCGCGGCGCAATCGGTCAGCGTCGAGTTCGTGGCGCTGCGAAGCTGCCGCGTTAGCGCGAGCCGGGCGCCGCGCTCACGCCCGGAGGCGCGCGCGCGACGCGGGCGGAACAGGAAAATCGCGGCCACGACGAAGAGCGCGCCGACGAGCTGGATCGGCCGCAGCCGCTCGCCGAGAATGAGGAAGGTGAAGACGAGGCTGGCGATCGGCTCGACATTCATCACCACCGCCACGCGCGTCGCGCCCAGCACCGCGGCGAAGAACAGGATTGAGGTCATCGCCACCGCATAGCACAGCGCCGAGCCCAGCAGCCCGCCCCAGCCGAGCGCCGTGGTCGGGAACCAGATCTCGCCGCTCGCCAGCGGTGCGAGGATGCAGGCGACGCTCGCGGTCGCGAGCATGACGAGGGTGCGCGGGCGCGTGTCGCTGCGCCGGGGCAGCAGCAGCGCCGAGAGGATGAGCACGGCGGAGAATCCCGAGCGCGCCCAGCAGCGCCCAGGCGGCGCCGACGATGCTGAAGCTCCCGCCCGACACGTCGAGCGCCAGCAGCGAGGCCGAGAAAGGCCAACGGCAAGCGCGACCAGGCCGGCCGCGCCGACCGCTCCTGTCCGGTGAGCCAGCCGAACAGCCCGGTCATGCAGCGGATAGGTGTAGAAGGTGACCACGGTGAGCGCCGACCGGCATGTATTCCGATGCCCATGTAGAAGGCGCCCGAATATCCGGCCATGAACAGGCCGATGAGCGGCGCGGCCCAGCGCTCGCGCCGGTCGAGCCGCAACGGCGCGCGCACGAAGCCGAGCACCAGCGCCAGCCCGACCGCGGCCACCGTCGTCCGCGTCATGACGATGGTGAGCGTGCCGGCGCCGGCATCGTAGGCAAAGCGGATGAGCGTCGAGCCCAGCGCGAAGGTCGAGGCGGTGCGCGCGATGAAGCCCGTCGCCAGCCAGGGTGCGCCGCGAGCCACGCGCGCGCCCAGCGTGGCAACGGCGCGGCAAGGCGCCCGCGCGGTCCTGCTCGATCTCGCTCACGCATTCCTCCCGGCGGTCGCGATAAAATCTCGGCGCCGCCGACGATCAATGAGCCCGCGGATGGAAGAAAACGGCTCGATCGATGGCTGGGAATGGTCGGAGTGAGAGGATTTGAACCTCCGGCCCCCGCCTCCCGAAAGCGGTGCTCTACCAGGCTGAGCTACACTCCGGCGCCGCGCGATATAGCCTCTTCCGCGCGGCCTGCAACGAATCGCGCTGGTCGGCCGCGCTCAGATAGCCGCGTTCGAGGCAGAAATCGATCACCTCGTCGAGCGCCTGCTGCTCGGGGCCGGGACGGAAGGCGGCCAGCGCGCGCCGCGCCTCGCCGGCATAATCGGCGGCGCGCGCCAGCGTCGCTGCGAGCGTGCCGTGGCGGTCGATCAATCTCGATCGCGCGTTCGAGATCGCCCGTCGCGCTGATCGAGCTGCTCGAGCGTGCGGCGCCAGAACTGGCGCTCGCGCTCGTCGGCCGGCGCGCAGCGCCAGCACGATCGGCAGCGTGATCTTGCCCTCGCGGAAATCGTCGCCGATCGCCTTGCCGAGTTCGACCTCGCGCGCCGAGTAGTCGAGCATGTCGTCGACGAGCTGGAAGGCGATGCCGAGATTGCGGCCATAGGCGTTCGAGCGCTCGCTCCTCCGCTTCCGGACCGCTCGCCGAGCACGGCGCCGATGCGGCTCGCCGCGGCGAAGAGCTCCGCCGTCTTGGCGTCGATGACGCGGAGATAGTCCGCCTCGGTGCGTGTCGATGTCGTTCGAGGTGACGAGCTGCAGCACCTCGCCCTCGGCGATCACCGCCGAGGCGCGCGACAGGATGTCGAGCACCTTGAGCGAGCCGTCCTCGACCATGAGCTGGAAGGCGCGGCTGAACAGGAAATCGCCGACCAGCACCGAAGGCTTGTTGCCCCACACCGCATTGGCGGTGGCGAGACCGCGGCGCAGATCGCTGGCATCGACGACGTCGTCGTGGAGCAGCGTCGCGGTATGGATGAACTCGACCGCGGCGGCGAGCGCGACATGGCGGCTGCCGCGATAGCCGCACATCCGCGCGGTCGCGAGCGTCAGCATCGGCCGCAGGCGCTTGCCCCCGGCGGCGATGATGTGGCCGGCGAGCTGGGGGATGAGGCTGACCGGGCTTTGCATGCGCTCGATGATGAGCGCGTTGACGCGTTCGAGATCGTCCTTGCACCAGGTCGGTGAATCGATCGAGCGCCGTCTGCGGCTTCGGTGTCTCGTCCCGCGCATTCAGAACCAGCGCCACGCCATGCTCCCATGCCCGGGCGATCCGCACGACGACCGCGCGCTTGACGGGCCTGCGACCGCTGAGCGAGCATAGAGAGCCTGCCGAAGGGGTCAAGCCTGCCTGACATGCTTCCGCCAACCGCGAGCAGACGGGATCGGAACGGGGCAATGAAGGAACTGTTGCGCACCAACGATCCCGTTCGCCTGTCCTGGGCGCAGGCGCTGCTCGCCTCGGCCGGCATCGAGGCGGTCGTGCTCGACACCTATACCAGCATCATCGAAGGCAGCATCGGCGCGATCCCGCGCCGGCTGATGGTGGCGCGATGCGGATCATGCCCGCGCCGCGGCGCTCCTGGCCGACGGCCGGAGAGCCCGCGTGAGCGACTCGCCGCGGCCGCCGGAATTCAGCGAGGACACGCTGCTCGGCGGCCGGGTGCGGCTGCGTCAGCCGGAAGCGGGCTATCGCGTCGCCATCGATCCGGTGCTGCTCGCCGCCGCGGTGCCGGCTGCGTCCGGCGATACCGTGCTCGATGTCGGCTGCGGCGTCGGCGCCGCCGCGCTCTGTCTCGCGGCGCGCGTCGACGGCGTGCGCATCACCGGCATCGATACCGCAGCGCGACCTCGTCCGCCTCGCCAACGACAATATCCTACTCAACGAGCTTTGACGGGCCGGGTCGGCGCCATGAGCGGCGATCTGCTGCGCCCGCCGCCGCGGCTCGAGCCCGGCACCTTCGCCCATGTGATGGCCAACCCGCCGCTATCTCGCTCGCGGTCAGGCGACGCCGCCGCCGGATCCGGGCAAGGCCGCAGCGCATGGTCGAAGGCGAAGCCGATCTCGCCGCCTGGGTGCGCTTCGCCCTCGCCATGGTCCGCGCCAAGGGCACGGTCACGTTCATCCATCGCGCCGAACGGCTCGACGCGCTGCTCGGGCAACTGGCCGGGCGGGCCGGCGAGATCGTGCTCTTCCCGCTGTGGCCCGGCGGCGACAAGCCGGCGCGGCGCGTCATCGTGCGTGCGCGCAAGGGCGTGGCGACGCCGCTGCGGCTGCTGCCGGGTCTGGTGCTGCACGACGCTGCCGGCGGCTTTACCGCGGCGGCCGAAGCGGTGCTGCGCCACGGCGCAGCGCTGGCGCTGGAGTAGGCGGCGATGACGCCGGGCGATATCGCGCGCTGGCCGCTCGAGAAGCTGCGGCCGTCCGGTCCGGTGGTCGCGGTGCTGCGTCTCGACGGGGTGATCAGCGCGCGGACGCGGCGCGGCCTGTCGCTGCGCCGCTTTGCGCCGGCGATCGAGCGCGCCTTTTGCCTGCGCAATCTCGTGGCCGTCGCGCTGGCGATCAACTCGCCGGGCGGCGCGCCGGCGCAGTCGCAGCTCATCTACCGCCGCATCCGCCAGCTCGCCGACGAGCGCGCCATCCCCGTCTTCGCCTTTGCCGAAGACGTCGCCGCCTCGGGCGGCTATTGGCTCGCGCTCGCGGCCGACGAGATCTATGCCGAAGAGAGCTCGCTGGTGGGTTCGATCGGCGTGGTCACCGCCAGTTTCGGCGTCGCCCAGCTGCTCGGCCGCTTCGGCATCGAGCGGCGGCTCTACACCGCTGGCGAGGACAAGTCGCTGCTCGATCCGTTCCTGCCCGAGGATCCGCGCGATGTCGAACGGCTCGGCAAGCTGCAGCGCGACCTCCATGAAGGCTTCAAGAACCTGGTCCGTGCCCGGCGCGGCGCCCGGCTCAAGGGCGAGGAAACGGTGGCGATGGGCGGCGAGGTGTTCAGCGGCCGGCGCGCGCTCGCGCACGGACTCATCGACGGGATCGGCGACATGCGCGGCATCCTGCGTGAGCGCTTCGGCCCGAAGCTGCGGTTGCGCCCGGTCGAGCCCGAGCGCCGCCGCTTCGCGCTGTCCTTTCCGTGGCGGCGCCGGCCCGCGATCGGCGATCTCGCCGCCGATCTTGCCGCGCAACTGGACGAGCGCCTGATCTGGGCACGGTTCGGGCTCTAGCCGCGGCTTGACCCTCCCGGGTCAGGCGCCTACACCACGCCATGCCCGACTTCAGCTTCGGCAAGCTCGTCGTCCTCGCGATCATCATCGCGGTGGTGTGGTCGGCGTTCAAATACGCGCACCGGATCGAGGAGATTCGCCGCACCGTCCGCCGCGAAATGGCGGCGCGACGCGAAGCCCCGTCGCGGGGACGCGAGCCGATGCGCAGCGCCGAGGACCTGGTCAAATGCGAGCGCTGCGGTTCCTATGTCGCATCGCACAGCATCGCCGCGTGCGGCCGCGCCGACTGCCCGCGGGGCCGATGACGAAGCAGCGGTTTCATGAACGGGCGCGCGACAGGCCCGCCCATGACCGGGTTGGACAATCGCGCCTTCCCGATACTGTTGCAGAGTTGCGGCGCTTGCATGTGCTTGCGTTGACCTGATCCGCGAACACCAGTATGTTGCGGCGCAATAGCCAACCCTTTCTGGACGGAACGATGCCGGAAGCGGGCGCCCCGCGCGGCAAGAGTTTTCAGGCCATCATCCTCGAGCTTCAGGCGTTCTGGGCGGCGCAGGGCTGCGTCATTCTTCAGCCCTACGATCTCGAAGTGGGAGCCGGCACGTTTCACCCGGCAACGACGCTGCGCGCACTCGGTCCGAAGCCGTGGAAGGCCGCCTATGTTCAGCCCTCGCGCCGGCCGACCGACGGGCGCTACGGCGAGAATCCCAACCGGCTGCAGCACTACTACCAGTTCCAGGTGATCCTGAAGCCGGCTCCCGCCGCGAGCCAGGAGCTTTATCTCGCGAGTCTCGCGGCGCTGGGCATCGATGCGCGACGCCACGACATCCGCTTCGTCGAGGACGATTGGGAAAGTCCGACGCTTGGCGCCTGGGGACTCGGCTGGGAGGTTTGGCTCGACGGCATGGAGGTGACGCAGTTCACCTATTTTCAGCAGGTCGGCGGGATCGAGTGCGATCCGGTCTCGACCGAGCTCACTTACGGGGTCGAACGGCTGGCGATGTACATCCAGGGAGTCGAGAACGTTTACGATCTGGACTATAACGGCGCCGGCGTGCGCTACGGCGATGTGTTCAAGCGCGCCGAGCGCGAGTTTTCGGCCTATAATTTCGAGCATGCCGATGCCGAGCTGCTGTTCCGCCATTTCGCCGATGCGGAGCAGGAATGCCGCGCGCTGGTCGAACGCGACCTGCCGCTTCCCGCCTACGACCAGTGCATCAAGGCAAGCCATTGCTTCAACCTGCTCGATGCGCGCGGCGTCATCTCGGTGACCGAGCGCGCCGCCTATATCGGCCGCGTCCGCGCCCTGGCCAAAGCCTGCTGCGAGGGCTGGCTCGCCGGCGAGGCGCAGGCTGTCTGACGCGATGCCCGACCTCCTGCTCGAACTGCTCACCGAGGAAATACCGGCGCGGATGCAGGCGGCGGCGGCCGAGGCGCTTGCCCGCATCGTCGCCGAAAGGCTCGGCGCGGCCGGTCTTGCGTTCGCCGACATCGAGAGCCTGGTCACGCCGCGCCGGCTCGCGCTCTCGGTCACCGGCGTGCCGGCGGCGCAAGCGGATGTCAACGAGGAGCGGCGCGGCCCCCGCGTCGGCGCGCCGCAAGCGGCCATCGACGGCTTCCTCAAATCGGCCGGCATCGCCACGCTCGAGCAATGCGAGGCGCGCGACACCGGCCGCGGCGTGTTTCATTTCGCCGTGATCAGCCGGCCGGGACAGAAGACGGCGGCGGTGCTGCCCGAGCTGCTGCTGGCGGCGCTGCGCGAGCTGCCATGGCCGAAATCGATGCGTTTTCCAGCAACGCAGCTCCGCTGGGTTCGACCGTTGACGAGCATTCTCGCCCTCTTCGACGGCGCGGTACTGCCGCTCGCGCTCGACGATGTGCCGGTCGGCGACGTGACCCGGGGCCATCGCTTTCTTGCGAGCGGGCCGATCCGGGTGCGCGACTTCGCCGATTATCGCGACCAGCTGCGCGCGGCCCATGTCGTGCTCGACGCGGCCGAGCGCGCGCGCATCATCGCGGCGGGGCTCGAGCGCGCGGCTTCCTCGCTCGGCGTCGCGCTCAAGCCCGATGCCGGCCTGCTCGACGAGGTCACCGGCCTCGTCGAATGGCCGGTCGTGCTCGCGGGCCGCATCGACCGCGATTTCATGGCGCTGCCGCCCGAGGTGCTCACCACGTCGATGCGGGCGCACCAGAAGTATTTCGCCTGCCTCGACCGCGACGGCAAGCTGGCGCCGCATTTTCTTGTGGTCGCGAACATGGCGGCCGACGACGGCGGCAAGGAGATCGTCGCCGGCAACGAGCGCGTCCTGCGCGCGCGGCTCGCCGATGCCCGCTTCTTCTGGGACCAGGACCGCAAAGTGCCGCTCGCGGCGCGCGTGCCGAAACTCGCCGAGCGCGTATTCCATGCCCGTCTCGGCAGCATGCTCGACAAGGCCGCGCGGACGATGCAGCTGGTCGAGGCGATCGTGCCGCACGTTCCCGGCGCCGACGCGCGCGACGCGCTGCGCGCGGCGGAGCTTGCCAAGGCCGATCTTTCTGCCGGCATGGTCGGCGAGTTTCCCGAGCTGCAGGGCGTCATGGGCCGCTATTACGCGCTGCAGGACGGCGAGAAGGCGGCCGTCGCAGCGGCCATCGCCGAGCATTATTCGCCGCTCGGTCCCAACGACCGCTGCCCGACCGCGCCGGTGAGCGTCGCGGTCGCGCTCGCCGACAAGATCGACACGCTGGTCGGGTTCTTCGCCATCGGCGAGACCCCGACCGGGTCGAAGGACCCGTTCGCGCTCCGCCGCGCCGCGCTGGGGGTGATCCGGCTGGTGCTGGAGAACGGGCTGCGGCTCAAGCTGCGCGCCGTATTCGGCGCCGCTTTCGCGCTCGTCGGCGGGCGCGGGAGCCGACCCGACCGATGCGCTGCTCGCCTTCTTCGCCGACCGCCTCAAGGTCCATCTGCGCGAGCGCGGCGTGCGTCACGATCTCGTCGCCGCCGTCTTCGCGCTGGGCGGCGAGGACGATCTCGTGCGGCTGCTGGCGCGGGTCGATGCGCTGGCGGGCTTCCTCGGGAGCGAGGACGGCGCCAATCTTCTCACGGCCTATCGCCGTGCCGCCAATATCGTCCGCATCGAGGAGCGCAAGGACGGCGCTCACCATGACGGCGCGCCCGAGCCCCGGCTTCTCGCCGCCGCCGAAGAACGCGCCCTCGGCGGAACGACTGGACGAGGTCCAAGCGTTATCCTCGAGCGCGATCGCGGGCGAGCGATATCAGCCGGCGATGACCGTGCTCGCGACCCTGCGCGGCCCGGTTGACGAATTTTTCAGCAAGGTGACCGTTAACTGCGAGGACGGAGCGCTCAGGGCCAATCGCCTGCGGCTGCTGGCGCGCATCAGGGACACGCTCAACGCGGTCGCGGATTTCTCGCTGATCGAAGGGTAGGTGGGCGATGACGAAATGGGTCTATGGCTTCGGCGACGGCAGCGCCGAGGGCCGTGCCGACATGCGCAACCTGCTGGGCGGCAAGGGCGCCAATCTGGCCGAGATGAGCAATCTCGGCCTGCCCGTGCCGCCGGGCTTCACCATCACCACCGAGGTCTGCACCCACTTCTACGCCAACGGCAAGACCTATCCCGACGAGCTGAAGACGCAGGTCGCGGCGGCGCTCGCGGCGCTCGAGCGGCGGATCGGCGCGCGCTTCGGCGATGCCGGCGATCCGCTTCTGGTCTCGGTGCGCTCGGGCGCGCGCGCCTCGATGCCGGGCATGATGGACACGGTGCTCAATCTCGGCCTCAACGACCGCACCGTCGAAGGCCTCGCGCGCAAGAGCGGCGACGCGCGCTTCGCCTGCGACAGCTATCGCCGCTTCATCCAGATGTACGGCCAGGTCGTGCTCGGCGTCGAGCATCACCATTTCGAGGAGGTGCTGGAGAATCTCAAGCTCGATCTCGGCGTGACGCCTCGACACCGAGCTTTCGGCCGCCGACTGGGAGGATGTCATCGCCGCCTACAAGGACATCGTCGAGCGCGAGCGCGGCGAGCCCTTCCCGCAGGATCCCGAGGCGCAGCTCTGGGGCGCGATCGGCGCGGTGTTCGGCTCGTGGATGAACCAGCGCGCCATCACCTATCGCCGCCTCCACGACATCCCCGCCGACTGGGGCACCGCGGTCAACGTCCAGGCGATGGTGTTCGGCAACATGGGCGACGATTGCGCCACCGGCGTCGCCTTCACCCGCAACCCCTCGACCGGCGCCAACGAGTTCTACGGCGAATATCTCGTCAACGCCCAGGGCGAGGACGTGGTCGCCGGCATCCGCACGCCGCAGCATCTCACCCTCGCCGGCAAGAAGGCCAACAACTCGCCGCTGCCGGCCATGGAAGAGGTCATGCCGGCGGTGTTCGCCGAGCTCGTCGCGGTGCGCCGCACGCTCGAGGCGCATTACCGCGACATGCAGGACATCGAGTTCACGGTGCAGAAGGGCAAGCTCTACATGCTGCAGACCCGCACCGGCAAGCGCACCGCCCCGGCGGCGCTCAAGATCGCCGTCGACATGGTGGGCGAGGGCGTCATCGACAAGGCGGAGGCGATCGGGCGCATCGAGCCCGCCTCGCTCGACCAGCTGCTCCACCCGACGCTCGATCCCAAGGCGAAGCAGGTGGTGCTGGCGCGCGGCCTGCCCGCCTCGCCGGGCGCCGCCTCGGGCATCGTCGTGTTCTCGGCCGACGAGGCCGAGAGCCGCGCCGCCAAGGGCGAGGCGGTGATCCTGGTGCGCATCGAGACCAGCCCCGAGGACATTCACGGCATGCACGCCGCCCGCGGCATCCTTACCACGCGCGGCGGCATGACCAGCCATGCGGCCGTGGTGGCGCGCGGCATGGGCCGCGCCTGCGTCGCCGGCGCCGGCGATCTGCGCGTCGATTACGCGCAGCGGTCGTTTTCGGTGCGCGATCACGTCGTCAAGGCGGGCGAGGTCATCACCATCAACGGCTCGACCGGCGAGGTCATGCTTGGCGAGGTGCCGACGATCCAGCCCGAGCTGAGCGGCGATTTCGCCACCCTGATGGAATGGGCCGACGAGGTGCGGACGATGGGCGTGCGCGCCAATGCCGACACGCCGGCCGACGCGCGCACCGCGCGCCGCTTTGGCGCCGAGGGCATCGGGCTGTGCCGCACCGAGCACATGTTCTTCGACGGACGCGCATCATCGCCGTGCGCGAGATGATCCTGGCCGATGACGAGGAGGGCCGCCGCCGCGCCTTGGCCAAGCTCCTGCCGATGCAGCGCGACGATTTCGTCGAGCTGTTCCGCATCATGGGGAACCTGCCGGTGACGATCCGGCTGCTCGATCCGCCGCTGCACGAATTCCTGCCCAAGACGGATGCCGAGATGCAGCAGGTCGCGCGCGAGACCGGGCGCGACCTCGCCGCGATCCGTCAGCGCGCCGCGGCGCTGCACGAGAGCAACCCGATGCTCGGCCACCGCGGCTGCCGGCTCGCCATCACCTCGCCCGAGATCTACGAGATGCAGGCGCGCGCCATCTTCGAGGCGGCAACCGCCGTCACCGGGGAGACGGGCAAGAAGGTCGAGCCCGAGATCATGATCCCGCTGGTTGCGACCAAGAAGGAAGTGGACGTCCTGAAGGCGATGATCGACCGCGTCGCCGCCGCCGTGGCGCGCGAGACCGGCGTCGCCGTCGCCTATACGGTCGGCACCATGATCGAGCTGCCGCGCGCCGTGCTGCGCGCCGGCGAGATCGCCGAGACCGCGGCGTTCTTCAGCTTCGGCACCAACGACCTGACGCAGACCTGCTTCGGCCTGTCGCGCGACGACGCCGGCAGTTTCCTGGGCGCCTATCTGAAGCAGGGCATCATCGAGCACGATCCCTTCGTCAGCATCGACCGCGAGGGCGTCGGCGAGCTGATGCGCATCGCTGTCGAGCGCGGCCGGCATACGCGGCGCAGCCTCAAGCTCGGCATCTGCGGCGAGCATGGCGGCGATCCCGCCTCGGTGCGTTTCTGCCAGGAAATCGGGCTCGATTACGTTTCCTGCTCGCCCTATCGCGTGCCGATCGCGCGCCTCGCGGCCGCCCAGGCCGCCCTCGCCAAGGAGCCGAGCGAGACGACGGCGTAGCCGCGCGCTCGCGCCGCCCCGCGCATCTCAGGATTCGAGCTTCATCCACGCGGGCCGCCGCGGCCAAAGCCGTGTCGTGCCGGCAGTGAGCGGCCGGCCCTCGCGTGCGGCCGCCGCGACCGCCTCGAGCCGCAGCAGGGCGAGCCCCGCGCCGTCGCGGCCGGAGCGCATCTCGCCGGCCTCGGCCGCCCCCAGCATCACCGGCGTATCGGGCGGCGGCAGAGGCCCCTCGATCGCGACCGGCATCAGCCGCTTCTTGATGAGCGCGCGATATTTGGTGCGCGCGGTCAGCTCCTGGCCGATATAGCAGCCCTTCTGCCAGTCGATCCCGTTCAGCTCGTCGAACCCCGATTCGAGCAGGATCGCCTTTTCGATGGCAAGATCGCGGCTGCCGTCGGGGACGCCGAGACCAAGGCGCAGCCGGTCGTAATCGGCTGCATCGGCTCGCGTCAGCCCCGCTTGCGCGAGTGCCGTTTCGCCTGCCCCGCGCGGCAGGATCAAGCGCGCTCCGAGCGCCGCCAGGCGCGGATCGACGAAGGCGGCACCGTCGCCCCAGACCCGTGCCGCGCCCGCATCCTCCTTGAGGCCGAGCACGCCGAGGACGCCCGTGCCGAAGGCCGCGATGACGTCATAGCGGTCGCTTGCATCGGCAAGCGTAACCTTGGCGCGCAGCTTGTAAAGCGCGAGGCGGCGACGCAAATCGTCGATCCGCGCCGCCTCGACATCGAGGAGGAGCGTGTCGCCGGATGCAGCGATGAAAAAATCGTGCAGGTATTTGCCCTGCGGCGTCAGCAGCGCGGCATAAAGCGCCCGATCCGGCCCCGCTTTCGCCGCGTCGTTCGAAACGAGACCCTGCAGGAACGCCACGCGATCGGCGCCCGCGACCATAAGCACGCCGCGCTCCTCGAGCCGGCAATAGGCTGGACCCACTTCCATCTCACACTTGTCTTGCGGCAACAGCCGCCATTGCGACAATCGATTTCGTACCCGACAGCGTCATTCCGGCTAAAGCGAAACGTGGAACGGGAATCCAGGATCGATGCTATGCCATTGACGGCCCCGGATGCCCGCTTGCGCGGGCAGGACGGAGAGGGGAGAAAGCGCTGCAATCTTTGCTCCTGACATAAGCCCGGGTCGCGGACTTGGCAAGAAGGAGCGGTGGTTCTATAACCCGAAAGCGTCATGAGAATCCTCTTCGTCACGGCGACGCGAATCGGCGATGCCGTGCTCTCGACCGGGCTCCTCGGCCATCTCGTCGAACGCTATGAAGCCGCCCGGTTCACGATCGCTGCCGGTCCGGTGGCGGCGCCGCTGTTCCAGGCAGTGCCGGGGTTGGAGCGGTTGATCGTCGTCACGAAGCAGCCGCACCGCCTGCATTGGGCCACGCTCTACCGCAGCGTGGCCACCATGCGGTGGGATCTCGCGGTCGATCTGCGCGGCTCGGCGCTGCCGTATTTCCTGTGGGCGCGCCAACGGCGGGTCATGGGCAAGGGCAATGGCAGGGAACATCGCGTGCGCCAACTGGCGCGGCTCTTCGGTCTTGATCCGCCGCCAGCGCCGCGTCTGTGGGTCGCGCCCGAGCACGAGGCGCAGGCGGCGGCGCTGCTGCCCGCGGGCGGGCCGGTCTTGGCGATCGGCCCGGCGGCCAATTGGCGCGGCAAGGAATGGCGCGCCGAGCGCTTTGCCGAACTCGCGCGGCTTCTCACCGCGCCGGGCGGCGTGCTGGCCCAGGCCCGTGTCGCCGTGCTTGCCGCCGCGCACGAGCGCACCCAGGCGGCGCCGCTGATCGAGGCGCTTCCGCCGGGGCGGTGCATCGATCTGGTCGGCCGCCTCGATCTGCTGACGGCGGCGGCGGTGCTGCGCCGCGCCGCGCTCTTCATCGGCAACGACACCGGCCTCATGCACATGGCGGCGGCAGTCGGCACGCCGACGCTGGGCCTCTTCGGCCCAAGCCCGGTCGAACAATACGCGCCCTGGGGAGCGCACACGGCGGTCGCCGCCACCGCCATTCCCGCTGCCGAACTGATCGGCCCCGGCTTCGATCACCGCACCACCGACACGCTGATGGACAGTTTGAGCGTCGCTGCGGCGGCGGCGGCGGCGCGGCGCCTGTGGGAGCGCATGGCCGGCGAGGCGGCGTGATGGTGCGCGTCGTCATGGCCGACGACGGCATCGCGTTCGACGGGACGACGCCCGAGCACGCGCCCTTGGGCGGTGCCGAGGCTGCGTTCGTGGCGCTCGCCGAAGGTTTCGCCGCGCGCGGCCATGGCGTCGCGGTGCGCAATCGCTGTGCTGCGGCGGTGCGTTACCACGGCGTCGATTGGGCGCCGCTCGCTGCAGGCGACCTGCCGGCGCGCGCCGATCTCTACATCGCCAATCGCGGCCACCGCCTCATCGGGCTCGTTCCGGCCGCGCGCGGCGTGTTCTGGATTCACAATCCTGGCCGCTATCTGCGCAAGCCACGGTATGTCCGGGCGCTGCTGCGCCATCGCCCGGTGATCGTCACGACCGGCGCCTATCATGCGGCGACGGTGCCGTGGTGGCTACCGAGCGGTGGGCGCGCGGTCATCCCCTATGGCGTCGCCGCGCCGTTCCGCGTGCCGCGGCCGCCGCGCGCGCCGCCGCCGCCGCGCGCGATCTTCACCTCGAACCCGTTGCGCGGCCTCGACTGGCTGCTTGATCTCTGGGTGCGGCGCATCCGGCCGGAAGTACCGGCGGCGGAGCTGCACCTCTATTGCGGCCCCGCGGTCTATGGCGATGCGGGGGAGGCGAAGGCGCAGACGATGGCGGCGGTGCTGGCGCGCGCCGATGCGCTTGCGTCTGCGGGCGTACGCCGCCATGCGCCGGTGCCGCGTGCCGCATCTCGTCGCCGCGCTCGAGGGCGCGCGCGTCATGCTCTATCGCGGCGACGAGGGCGAGACCTTCTGCCTGGCGCTTGCCGAGGCCCAGGCGCTGGGCGTGCCGGCGGTGGTGCAAAAGCTGGGCGCGGTGGTCGAGCGGGTGATCGACGGCGTCACCGGAACCATCGCCGGCGACGACGAGGCGTTCGTCGCGCGCGGCGGTGGCGCTGCTTGCCGATGATGCGTTGTGGCGGCAGCGACACGAGGCGGCGCTCGCGCGCCAGAAGGGGTTGAGCTGGGAGCAGGCGGCGGAGCGTTTCGAGGCGCTGCTGCCGTGACCCGCTTGCTGCAGGCGATCGCCGGACAGGCGCATGGCGGTGCCGAGGCGTTCTTCGAGCGGCTTGCCGTCGCCTTGGCCGAAGCCGGCGAGACGCAGCGCCTCGTCATCCGCCGCGACGCGGCCCGTGCCGCCCGGCTGCGCGGCGCCGGGCTCGAGGTAATCGAGGCGCCGTTCGGCGGGCCGCTCGATTTCGGCACCAAGAAGCTGCTGCGCCGCGCCGCCGCCGCGTTCCGGCCGGAGGTGGTGCTGAGCTGGATGAGCCGCGCCAGCGCCGCCTGCGCCGGCGGCGATTTCGTTCATGTCGGACGGCTCGGCGGCTATTACCCGCTGAAGCATTATCGCGGCTGCGATCATCTCGTCGCCAACACGCGCGACATCGCCGCCTATATCGTGCGCGGCGGCTGGCCCGCGGCGCGGGTGCATTATCTGCCTAATTTCGTCACCGCGGCGCCTGCCGCCCCGGTCGCGCGCGCGGCTCTCGACACCCCCGCGGACGCAAAGCTGGCGCTCGCGCTGGGCCGCCTTCATCCCAACAAGGGCTTCGACGTGCTGCTCGATGCGGTGGCGCAGGTGCCGCACTTGCAGCTGTGGCTCGCCGGCGCGGGCGATGAGCATGAAGCGCTCGCGGCGCGCGCCGCGTCACTCGATCTCGCCGGCCGCGTGCATTTCCTCGGTTGGCGCGACGACGTGGCGGCGCTGCTCGCCGCCGCCGATGTCCTGGTCGTGTCGTCGCGGCGCGAGCCGCTCGGCAATGTCGTGATCGAGGCCTGGGCGGCGGGCGTTCCGGTGGTGGCGACCGCGAGCGAAGGGCCGCGCGCGTTGATCCGTGACGAGGTGAGCGGGCTTCTCATTCCGGTCGAGGATGCCGATGCGCTCGCCGGCGCCTTGCGGCGCGTCATCGCCGATCGCGGCCTTGCGACCGCGCTGGCCGAAGGCGGCCGCGCCGCTTATGAAGGCGAATTCGCCCAGGCGCGCGTCGTCGCGCTTTATCGCGACTTCCTCGCGCGGGTGCGGCGCTGATGTGCGGCATCGCCGGGATCATGACGCTCAACGGCGAGCCGCCACCGGCCGCGGTGCTGCAGGCGATGGAGGCGGCGCTGCGCCATCGTGGGCCGGACGGCACCGGACATTACCGCGCCGGCGATGTCGGCATGGTGCAGACGCGGCTCGCGATCATCGACCTCGCGACCGGCGACCAGCCGCTCTACGAACCCGGCGGCGCGGCGCTCGTCGCCAATGCCGAGATCTACAACTATATCGAGCTGCGCGCGGCGCTGCCGGATGCGGTGTTCTCGACCGCGTCGGATTGCGAGGTGCCACTCCATCTCTACCGCCGCCACGGTCTCGACTATGCCCGCCAGCTCCGCGGCATGTACGCGATCGCGCTGGCCGATCCCGCTGCCGGCCGTTTGGTGCTGACGCGCGATCCCTTCGGCATCAAGCCGCTCTATTACGCCGAGACGGCGCGGGGATTCGCCTTCGCCTCGGAGCCGCGGACGCTCATCGCCGCCGGATTGGTCACGGCCGAGCTGATGCGCGGGGCGCGCAACGAGCTGCTGCAGCTTCAGTTCAGCACCGGCCGCGACACCATATTCGCGGGCATCAGCCGCGTGCTGCCGGGCGAGACCGTGGTTGTCGCCAAGGGCCGCATCGTCGAGCGGCGGCGATTGCCGGCGCTGGGCGAGGGGGCGGTGACGGCGATGGACGAGGGCGCGGCGCTCGCGGCGCTCGACCGCGCGTTCGAGGATAGCGTGCGGCTGCATCAGCGCGCGGACGTGCCTTACGGAATGTTCCTGTCGGGCGGGATCGATTCCGCAGCCGTTCTCGCGATGATGGCGCGGCTCAACGAGCGGCCGGTGAAGGCTTTCACCGTCGGCTTCGCTCACCGCGGCGCGGCCGACGAACGGGCGCAAGCCGCTGCCGTGGCGCGCGCGCTCGGCGCCGAGCATGTCGAGATCGAATTCCGGGAGGCGGATTTCTGGCGGCTTCTGCCCGAGATCGCCCTGGCCATGGACGATCCGGCGGCGGATTACGCGGTGCTGCCGACCTACAAGCTTGCCGCGGCGGCGCGCGAGGCCGGGCTCAAGGTCGTGCTCACGGGCGAGGGCGGCGACGAGTTCTTTGCCGGCTATGGCCGCTACCGCAGCGTGATGCGGCCATGGTGGGCGGGCGGGCGGCTGTTGCGCGGGCGCGGCAACCTCGACCGGCTCGGGCTGCTGCGCAGCGAGCTGGCCGGCTGGCGCGACGGCATCGCCGCGGCCGAGCTGCAGGCGGCGCTGCCGGGGCGGACGCGGCTGCAAGTGGCGCAGGCGACCGATTGCGCCGACTGGCTGCCCAACGACCTCCTGACCAAGCTCGACCGCTGTCTCATGGCGCACGGGGTCGAAGGCAGGGTGCCGTTCGTCGATCCGGCGATGGCCGATTTCGCGTTTCATCTGCCCGACGCGCTGAAGCTGCACCAGGGCCTCGGCAAATGGCTGCTGCGGCGCTGGGTCGGCGCGCATGTGCCGGCCGCAGCGCCGTTCGCCAGGAAACGCGGCTTCACCGTGCCGGCCGGGCAGTGGATCGCGCGGCGCGGCGCGCAGTTGGGGCCGCTGGTCGCGCGCCAGCCCGGCGTACACGAGATGTGCCTGCCCGACGCGGTAGAAAAGCTGTTTCGCAACCCGTCGCGCCGGCACGAGAGCTTCGCCGCCTGGACGCTGCTGTTTTACGCGCTCTGGCACCGCTGCCACATCGAGGGGATGGCGCCCGGACCCGATGCCTTCGCGACACTGGGGATGCGGGGATAGGGGGCGCGGTGGCCCGCGTTCTTGGCGGCCATGGGGTATCCGAGCACGCGATCGGCCTTCTCGATCAAGCCTCCTCTGGCTCGGCGACCTGCCAATCCAAAATCTCCCCTGCGAGGAACGGCCGCACCGGACCCGAAGCGGTCGCGACCATGGCGGGCACGGGCCAGGGCCGGCGCACCAGCCGCACGCGCTCGGTGGCGAGCGGAAGCCCATAGAACCGCGCGCCGTTCACGGCGGCAAAGGCCTCGAGCCGGTCGAGCGCCTGTTCCTCCTCGAACACCCGTGCATAGATCTCGAGCGCCGCCGGCGCCGAGAAGATGCCGGCGCAGCCGCAATCGCGTTCCTTGTCGGCAACGGGGTGCGGCGCCGTATCGCTGCCGAGGAAGAACTTGGCGCCGCCCGAAATGGCAGCGCGGCGCAGCGCGCGGCGGTGCTCCTCGCGCTTCGCCACCGGCAGGCAATAGGCATGCGGGCGCAGGCCGCCCGCGAACAGCGCGTTGCGGTTGAGGACGAGATGATGGGCGGTGATGGTCGCGGCGACATTGGCGCCGGACGCCATGACGAACGCCACCCCTTCGCGCGTGGTGACGTGCTCGAGCACGATTTTGAGCGCCGGCAGCCGGGCGACGAGCGGCGCCAGCACGCGGTCGATGAACACGGCCTCGCGATCGAACACGTCGACATCGGGATCGGTCACCTCGCCGTGGACGCAGGAGCGGCATGCCGAGCCCCGCCATGCGCTCCAGCACCGACGCGACGCGCGCCAGGTCGGTGACGCCCGCGGCGGAATTGGTGGTCGCGTGCGCCGGATAGAGTTTTGCGGCCGCGAACACGCCGGCGCGGAAGCCGCGCTCGACGTCGCCGGAATCGGTCGCGTCGGTGAGATAGCACGTCATCAGCGGCGTGAACCGCGACCCCGGCGGCAGCGCCGCGACGATGCGGTCGCGATAGGCTGCGGCATCCGCCGCCGTGGTCACCGGCGGGACCAGGTTCGGCATGACAATGGCGCGGCCGAAGCAGCGCGCCGTGAACGGCAGCACCGCCCGCATCATCGCGCCGTCGCGCAGATGCACGTGCCAGTCGTCGGGACGCAGGAGCGTAAGCGAATCGGGCGGCATGAGCGACGACACATTAGGGCGGGGCGGCGCGCCCCGACAAGGCGCGCCGCATGCCACCGCAATCCGCTCGCGCAATTCCTACTGGAACAGCTTCAGCGCGTTGAGCAGCGTCTCGATCACGCCCCAGGCCAGCGGAATGCCGACGAAGCCCCAGGCGAGAACCAGTGCAGCGGTCGTCGTCCCGCCATGATCTGCTTGTGCCATGGCTGTCTCCCTCAATCCGCGATGCCGAGCGCGTCGGCCTCGTCGTGCTTCATGTGGTGACGTTCGTGCACCGCGCTTGACGAAGCAAATTGCAGAAGAAACCGACCACCAGCAACGCCGCCATCAGATACATCGTGACGTTGTAGGCCTGCGCCTTGGCGATGCCGTGCGTCGACGTTGTACTGGCGGATGTAGTTCACCAGCACCGGCCCGAAGATGCCGGCCGCCGACCATGCGGTCAGCAGCATGCCCGTGGATCGCGCCGACATACGCGTGCCGAACATGTCGCGCAGATAGGCCGGCACCGTGGCGAAGCCGCCGCCGTACATGCTGATGATGACCAGGAAGCAGCAGCACGAACAGCACGACGCTGCCGATCCCGCCGGCATAGGGCACGGTCGCATAAAGGACGATGCCCAAGAGCGAAGAAGCATGAAATAGGTGTTCTTGCGGCCGATGTAGTCCGACATCGACGCCCAGAAGAACCGGCCGCCCATGTTGAACAGGCTCATCAGGCCGACGAAGCCGGCCGCGGCGACGGCGGTGATCGCGCCCGGGAAACATCTCCTGGCTCATCGCCGAGGCTTGGCCGAGCACGCCGATGCCGGCGGTAACGTTCAGGCACAGCACCCACCAGATCAGCCAGAATTGCGGCGTCTTCAGCGCCTGGTAGACAAACACGTTGCGGGTGGTGATCAGCTTCTTCGGCTGCGCCGGCGCGACATAGCCCGCGGGCTTCCAGCCGGGCGCCGGCACCCGCACGATCGCCGCGCCCACCATCATGAAGCAGAAATAGATCACGCCCAGGACGATGAAGGTCTCGGCCACGCCGACATGCGTCGGGCGTCGAGAACTTGCGCCATCAGCCAGACCGACAGCGGCGAGGCGATGAAGGCGCCGCCGCCGAAGCCCATGATCGCCATGCCGGTCGCCATGCCCGGCCGGTCGGGGAACCACTTGATCAGGGTCGAGACCGGCGAGATGTAGCCGATGCCGAGGCCGAAGCCGCCGAGCACGCCGTAGCCGAGATAGACCATCCAGATGTTGTGGGCATAGACCCCGGCCGCCGAGACCAGGAAGCCGCCGCCCCAGCAGAGCGCGGCCGTGAACATCGCCCGGCGCGGCCCGCCCTCCTCCACCCAGCGGCCCAAGCACCGCGGCCGAGAGGCCGAGAAAGACGATGGCGATGCTGAAGATCCAGCCGAGTTCGGTGAGTTTCCAGTCGTCCGGCGTCGATTTGCGTGATGCCGATCAGCTTCGTCATCGGCAGGTTGAACACGCTGAACGCATAGACCTGGCCGATGCACAGATGCACGCACAACGCCGCCGGCGGCACCATCCAGCGGCTGAACCCCGGACCGGCTATGGTCCGGTCGCGGTCAAGAAACGACAACATACTCATAGCGCCTCTCCCCTTATTTATTTTCGCTCCCGGATTCCCGGGCACCTTTTGCTTAGCGCTTGAGGATTCCACTTTCCCAATTTTTGGGCAAGTCGGTTGATATGGCAGCGCGCCTCGCCGGTCCGATCGCTCGCTGCCGTCCGGGCATGACGCGGCGACGGGCCGTGGCAGGTTCCGCGTCCTTGTCCTATGCTCGGCCGCGCGCACGGAGGTATGCCATGACCGCTTGCATCGTCGGCTGGGCCCATTCGCGTTTCGGCAAGCTCGAGGGCGAGGATGTCGAGGCGCTGATCCTGCGCGTTGCGGGCGATGCGATCGCGCGATGCCGGGCTCGCGCCCGCCGATATCGACGAGATCTTCCTCGGCACCTTCAACGGCGGCTTCACGCGCCAGGAGTTTCCGTCCTCGCTGGTGCTGCAACTGGACCCGGCGCTGCGCTTCAAGCCGGCGACGCGGGTCGAGAACGCCTGCGCCACCGGCTCGGCGGCGATCCACCAGGGATTGAACGCCATCGCCGCGCGGCGCGCGCGCATCGTGCTGGTGGTCGGCGTCGAGAAGATGACCGAGGTCACCGGCCCCGCGGTCGGCGATATCCTCATCCGCGCCGCCTATCTGCGCGAGGAAGGCGCGATCGAGGGCGGCTTCGCCGGCGTCTTCGGCCGCATCGCCCAGGCCTATTTCCAGCGCTATGGCGACAAGAGCGACGCGCTCGCCCGCATCGCCGCCAAGAACCACAAGAACGGCGCGGTCAATCCGCTGGCGCAAATGCAGAAGGATCTGGGCTACGAGTTCTGCCGCACCGTGTCGGAAAAGAACCCGCTGGTGGCGGGGCCGCTGCGCCGCACCGACTGCTCGCTCGTCTCCGACGGCGCCGCGGCGCTGGTGCTGGCCGACGCCGACACGGCGCTCGCCTGCGGCAAGGCCGTGGTGTTCCGCGCCGCCGAGCACGTCAACGACTATCTGCCGATGAGCAAGCGCGACATCACCGCCTATGACGGGCCGGCGCTCGCCTGGCAGCGCGCGCTCGCCGCCGCCAGGGTCGGGCTCGACGATCTCTCCTGCGCCGAGGTACATGACTGCTTCACCATCGCCGAGCTGATCACCTATGAGGCGATGGGCTTGGTTGCGCCGGGCGAGGGCGCGCGCGCCATCGCGGAAGGCTGGACCGAAAAGAACGGGCGCCTGCCGGTCAACCCCTCGGGCGGACTCAAATCCAAGGGCCATCCGATCGGCGCCACCGGCGTGTCGATGCACGTGCTGCAGGCGATGCAGCTCACCGGAACCGCCGGGCCGATCCAGGTCAAGGACGCGAAACTGGCCGCCGTCTTCAACATGGGCGGCGCGGCGGTAGCGAATTACGTGAGCATCCTCGAGCGGCTGCGGTGAGGCCCAGGCCATGAGCGATTTCAAGGCGCTGCTGCTCGAGACCGCGGACGGCAAGGTTGCGGCCCACGTCGCGCGTGTCGGACGACGGCGCGCTGCCGCCGGGCGACGTTACCGTGGCGGTGCGCTATTCGACGCTCAACTACAAGGACGGCATGGTGCTGAAGGGCCTCGGCCGGCTGGTGCGTACCTATCCCCATGTGCCGGGGATCGATTTCGCCGGCACGGTCGAGCGCTCGGAGTCGAAGGATTTCAAGCCCGGCGACGGCGTGATCCTGACCGGCTGGCGCGTCGGCGAACAGCGCTGGGGCGGCTATGCCGAAAAGGCGCGGGTCAACGCGGCGGAACTCGTGCCATTGCCCGCAGGGCATGAGCCTGAAGCACGCCATGGCGATCGGCACGGCCGGGTTCACCGCGATGCTGGCGGTGTTGGCGCTCGAGGATCACGGGCTTGTGCCGGGCGCAGGCGAGGTGCTGGTGACCGGTGCCGCGGGCGGCCTCGGCAGCGTCGCCGTGGCGCTGCTTCACCGCCTCGGCCATCGCATCGTCGCGGCGCACCGGGCGGCCGGAAACGCACGACTATCTGCGGCGTCTCGGCGCCGGCGCGTTCATCGAGCGTGCCGAACTGGCCAAGGCGCCCGAGCGGCCGCTCCAGGCCGAGCGCTGGGCCGGCGCCATCGACGCCGTCGGCAGCACCACGCTCGCCCATCGTCCTGACCCAACTCCGCTATGGCGCGAGCGTCGCGTCCTGCGGCCTTGCCGGCGGCAGCGATCTGCCGGCGACCGTGGTGCCGTTCCTGCTGCGCGGCGTCAATCTCCTCGGGATCAATTCGGTGATGTGCCCGATGCCGCGTCGCCGCGCCGCCTGGGCGCGGCTCGCCCGCGACCTCGCCCCTGACGCGCTTGAGGCGATGACCGAGACGGTCGGGCTTGCCGACCTCCCGGCGCTTGCGGAGCGCATCCTCGCCGGCGGAATCCGCGGCCGTATCGTCGTCGATGTCACAGTCTGAACCGGTTTCGGCGCTACGGTCGATCAAATTTTATCAAGAAAATGCAAATGGATATGGACTTTTTCTCAACCATCACTTAGAGTTTTCCGGTCGCGTAAATCAACGTCTAGCCATAATTCGTGCCATTGCTACTAGATGTTGGGAGACCGGGAGTGACAGATTTTTTCATCGACCGCCGCCGTTTCATTCAATTCGCGGGTGCCGCCGCCGCCGCCGGGGCGAACCTTCTTGGCCCGAACTCGGCGATGGCCGCGCCGCGGCGCCTGCCGCGCCAGCCCCGGGTCGTCGTGCTCGATCCGGGACATGGCGGCATCGATCCGGGCTGCATCGGCAACCGCGGCACCTACGAGAAGGACATTACGCTCGAGACGGTGCATGAACTCGCGGGTATCCTCGAGGAGACCGGGCGCTATCGCGTCAGGCTGACGCGCACCGATGACGAGTTCGTGGCGCTCGAAGAGCGGGTGGCGCGGGCGCGCACCGATGACGCGGATTTGCTGCTGTCGATCCACGCCGATGCGCTGCCTGACGAGCATATGTGCGGCGCGTCGGTTTACACGCTGTCCGAGCGGGCCTCCGACGCCGAAGCGGCGGCCTTGGCGGCGCGCGAGAACGGTGCCGATTTCGTCGCGGGCGTCGACCTCTCGCGCCACGCGCCGGAGGTGAGCCACATCCTGTTCGATCTTGCCCGGCGCGAGACCAACAACCAATCGATCCGGCTGGCGCAGGATCTGGTGAGCGAACTGGGCCGGCGCGTGCGGCTGCTGGAGCACACGCACCGCTCGGCGGGGTTCGTCGTGCTGAAGGCGCCGGACGTGCCTTCGGCGCTGGTCGAGATCGGCTGCCTGTCGAATCGCGGTGAGGAGGCGCTTCTCCTCACCGCGCCACACCGGCGTATCGTGGCGGCCGGGCTGCTGCATTCGATCGACGACTTTTTCGCCGCGCGAGAGGCTTGAGCGCACCGCTTTCGTCCGGCGCAGCGGCAATTAACCTTTTCTTGACGATTGCCGTCCTATAACCGCGACATGGTTCGCGGCTCTGCCGCAGCCATAAGTCCTTCGGGCTTTCCTCCCTGAACTTGGGCCGCGCCTTGCGCGGCCCATTTTTATTGCGCCGGCGCCGCGCCGCGCCGTGGCTGCCGCCAATCGCCGCGCTCGTGGGCTGGATTTCCCCGCCACGGCACGCGATATTGGAAGCGAAGCGCAGCGCGTCACGGGACGGCGCCGCGCCAGATACCGGGACAAGGCGTGACGTTGGCACCGCGGCGGCACAGGCATCGACCCAATTCCATGGTCGTTCCGTTGATCGTGGCCTGCGCGCTCTTCATGCAGAACCTCGACACCACGATCATCAACACCGCGCTGCCGAGCATCGCGCACTCGTTCGGCGAAAATCCGGTCCGGCTCAGCCTCGCCATTACGTCCTACATGCTGAGCCTTGCCGTGTTCATTCCGATCAGCGGCTGGATCGCCGACCGCTATGGCGCCGCGCAGCGTGTTCCGGGCGGCGATCGCCGTCTTCACGCTGGCCTCGATGCTGTGCGGGTTCTGCGACAATCTCGCCGAGATGACCGCGGCCCGCGTGCTGCAGGGCATCGGCGGGGCGATGATGGTGCCGGTCGGGCGCCTCGTCCTGTTGCGCAGCATCGACCGCTCCGAGCTGGTCCGCGCCATCTCCTATCTGACCACGCCGGCGATTCTCGGCCCGATTCTGGGGCCGCCGGTGGGCGGGCTCATCACCACCTATTTCTCGTGGCGCTGGGTGTTCTTCCTCAATCTGCCGATCGGCGCGCTCGGCATCGTGCTGGTGACGCTGCTCATCGAGGATACCCGCGCCGAGGCGCCGCCGCCGCTCGACTGGCTCGGCTTCGTGCTTACCGGCGCGGCGCTGTCCTGCCTCATGTACGGCGCTCGAGCTGATCGCGCATCCGGCGGGGGCGGCGCCGCGATCGTGCGTGCTGCTGGCGGCCGGCGCGGCGTTCGGGGCTGCTCGCCCTGCGCCACGCGCGCCGCCATCAAGGCGCCGCTGATCGATCTTTCCCTGCTGCGCGTGCCGACCTTCGCGGTGAGCGTCTCCGGCGGCGGCATCTTCCGCATGACCGCGGGCGCCATGCCGTTCCTGTTGCCGCTGATGCTGCAGGTCGGGTTCGGCATGACGGCCTTCGGCTCCGGCCTCATCACGCTTGCCAGCGGCATCGGCAGCCTCTTCAACAAGATGTCCACCGGGCCCGATCCTCCGCCGCTTCGGCTATCGCACGGTGTTCATTGTCAACGCGGCGATCGCGGCGGTCGTTCATCGGCATCTGCGCGCTCTTCACGCCGTCGACGCCGGCGCTGGGTCATGTTCGGCCTGCTGCTGGTCGGCGGCTATTTCCGTTCGCTGCAGTTCACCGCGCTCAATTCGCTCGCCTTCGCCGAGATCACGTCGCCGCAGATGAGCGCCGCGACCAGCCTGTCGAGCATGATGCAGCAGCTGACCAACGGCCTGGGCGTCGCCTTCGCCGCGATCGCGCTGCACGTGGCGCATGTCTGGCGCGGCGCCAGCGCGAGCGGCGCTCTGGCGACGCCCGATTTCCACGCCGCCCTGATCGCGGTCGACGCTGTTCTCGCTCACCTCGATCATCTTTTTCCGGCAAGCTCGCGCCCGCCGCCGGCGCCGACGTCACCGGCCATCGCCCGCGCGGCGCTGCGAAGATCGAGGAAAGCGCGGCGGACTGATCCCGCATCGGCTGTCGCCGCGACTTGCGCTTCGTTAACCAGCGCGCGCTACCCTCGTTGCGGTGGGAGGGCAGCGATGGACGATCATCGGCGAGATGATGCCGCGGCGCCGCGCTGCCGTTGGTGCGGGCTCGTCATGGCGCGGGAAGACCGCGACGCGGCACCGGCGCGGCTGCTCTGCGGTACCTGCGCCACCATCCTCGGCGACGCGGATTGGCAGGCCCTGCTCGGTCGCGGCGGCGACGCGGCCGTTCCGGTTCCCCAAGCGATGTCCGGTGACGATGGCCGACGCCGGAGAATGGCAAAAAAGTAGGCCGGCGCGGCGGGTGCGCGCCTCGGTTGCGCCCAGGCTCAGCCCGCCCGCTTCACCGCCGCCAGCAAAAGCTCGTACATGGCGTGGCTCGCCGGCTTGTCCTTCGTCAAATCTTCGCCGACCGTCGAGAGGCGCCGCATCATCTCGGCCTGCTCGGCCGGCGGCAGGTGGATCAGTTCGCCGCCGTTCTCGGTCCAGACCTTGCGTTGCAGGGCGAGGAAGTTCTCCTGCCAGGGAACCACGTCCTGTGCCGCCTGATCGGCGTCCTTGCGGACGATCGCCTGGAGATCGGCCGGCAGCGCCTCGAACCATTTCTGGCTGAGCTCCGCCACGGAGAAGACGAAATAGTGGCCGGTCTCGGTGAGGTATTTCGCCACGTCGTAATATTTGAGCGGCGCGAACGTCGTTATCGCCGCGAGCGTGCCGTCGATCGCGCCCTGCTGCAGCGCCGGCATGACGTCGCCGAGCGACATCGACACCGGCGTGGCGCCGAGCCGCCGCATTTCCTCGTTCTGGAAACTCCGAGGCGAGCACGCGAAGCTTCAGCCCCTTGAAATCGGCGAGATGCCGCGCCGGCTTGCGGGTGAGGATCGAGGTGGGCGCGGAGATGAACACGGCGACGCCGACGAGGCCCTTGTCGGAGCCGAGCGCGAGGAACGCCTTCCTGAAGGCGGGGTCGGAAATGACGCGATTCGCTTGCGGCAGGCCGGTGAACAGCCCGGAGGCGCTCAGAATCTCGAAGCGTTGGTCGATGCCGACCAGGAACTCCGGCGGCAGGACGACGCCTTGGATCGCGCCGAATTGCGTGCCCTCGATCTGGCGCGGCGTGGTGCCGAGCTGGCTCGCGGTGTAGATCTCGACCTTGATGCGGCCGTTGGAATCGCGCTCGACCGCGGCCGAGAACATCTTCATCCATTGATGCTGGGAATCATTGAGCGTCGCGGTGCTCAGCTTCATCAGATAGGGCTTGGCCGGCTCGGCCGCCTGTCCCGACGCCACCGCCACTAGCGCCGCCGTCGCCAGCGCGGCGCAGCTCCGCACCAAAATGCTCGCCCTTGGCATTCGCCGTCTCCCCCCATCCTCGAGCCGCTTGCCGCGGCGCGTGCATCCAAGCATGCATCGTTTCCCCGCCAGCGACAAGGCCGGCGCACTGGCCAACGCGGCGGACCGAGGGGCGTCACGCGATCGGATGGCGATCGTTGACGTCGGCACGATGAGGCGTTCGCTGTCTCCCCCTATTGCCGGGACACAGCGAACGCCCGATGTCAAGGTTCAGTCGATTTAAGCGCGCAGAGTCGAGCGACACGCCGATCGAGAATGCTTTTTGGCGAACGGCGCCCACGCTTCGCCGCAGCGACCGGGCGATCTTTGGAGCCGGCGTTCTCTGCCGGGCAAATCCCTTGAGTTCGCGAACATCCTCTTTGGTCCATTCACGGCGCTTGATCGAAATTCTGGCCACCACATCCTCCAAGTCAGTTGCACGTGCCCGAGGCGCGGACCGGTATCGATCCGGGATCAGACGAGGAAACATAACGGCGAACCGTCTTAACGTGAGGTGAACAAATGCCGAGCCGATTGGTTCAATGGGCGTTGCACGGCGACGCCCCGGCCTGCCCGCTGGGACGAAGGAGCAAGCGCGGTGGTGGTAGTTTCCGGCCCTATCCGCGGTCGGTCCCCGGCATTAGCGTCGGTTGAATCGGCCTGCACGGGGCGTTCAGGTGAGCGTGGTAATAAGATATCGGCATCCTCGGCGGCCTGGCGAAGCCGGCGTGGTGATCGTGTGCGATCGATCACAAGCGGTCCACACTCAAGAGGGTTTGGAAAGACGCGGCTACGTCGTGGTCGATGATTTGGTTGACAAGGGGCCTGTCCGCCCCGATTTGCCCTAGGATACGAAAGCCCGCGGAGCCTGACTCGGGCGTACCAATTCGCGTTTCCCACGACCGGGAGCGAGAGCAGGCGAAAGGGGAAATGTGCCGACAAGACCGAAGTCGCGAACAGCCGCCACCGCGCGGCCGCCGCCGAAACGGCGCTCCCTGCCGAAAGCCGCGGCTTCGCCCCGGAGCCTCGCCTTCCCCGTCGTCGGGATCGGCGCGTCGGCCGGCGGCCTCGACGCCGCCCGCAAGCTTTTTGACGCGCTGCCGACCGGCAGCGGCATGGCGTTCATTCTGATCCAGCACCTCGACCCGACCCATGCGAGCATGATGGTCGATCTGCTGACCGGCCATACGCGGATGAAGGTGCAGCAGGCCGCGGACGGCATGGCGCTCGAGCCCGAACATGTCTATGTCATTCCCCCCGGAGCCTATCTCTCGATCCAGAAGGGCGCGCTCCGCCTGTCGCCACCGCGCGAACGGCACGGCGCCGCGCTTGCCCTTCGACTTCCTGCTGCATTCCCTGGCGGCAGAGCTCAAGACGCGCGCCATCTGCGTGATCCTCTCGGGACCGGGGGCCGATGGCAGTCTCGGGACTGAAGGCGATCAAGGAGCAGGGCGGCCTCGTCATCGCCCAGGATCCCGACGAGGCCGGCTATGACGGCATGCCGCGAAGCGCGATCATGACAGGCGCCGTGGATCTCGTGCTGCCGGTGGCCAAGATACCGGAGGCTCTCGATCAAATACGGCCGGCACTTGAACCCTGGACGCCGTCGCCTCGCCCGATACCGCCCGGACACGCTGGGCGAAATCATCGCGCTGCTGCGGCGCAAGAATTCGCACGATTTCTCGCTCTACAAAGAGGGCACGTTGCTGCGCCGGATCGAGCGGCGCATGGCGCTGGCAGGACTCGACCGACAGTGGTCGTTATCTGGCGCTCCTGCGGCGGGATTCGGGCGAGCTCGCGCTCCTCGCCAAGGACCTGCTGATCAACGTCACCAGCTTCTTCCGCGACGCCAAGGCCTTCGAACTGATGGCGAAGGCGGTCATTCCCGATCTCGTGCGGCGGCACAGCGCGGACCAGCCGCTGCGCGTCTGGGTCGCCGGCTGCAGCACTGGCGAAGAGACCTATTCCATCGCCATGCTGCTCCTCGAGGAGATCGCGGCTTCCGGGCGCGCCATCACGCTTCAGGTCTTCGCGTCCGATGTCGATGCCGAAGCCGTGGCGCTTGCCCGCAATGGCGCCTATCCCGAAACGATCGCGGCGGATGTCTCGCCGGCGCGTCTGGCCCGCTTCTTCGTCAAGGAGGAGCGCCTCTACAGGGTGACGCCGGAATTGCGCGGTGTCGTCGTCTTCACGGTGCAGGACGTATTGGCCGATCCGCCCTTCTCGCGCATCGACCTGGTGTCATGCCGAAACCTGCTGATCTACCTGCGCGCCGAGGCGCAGGCGAAGGTGCTCCTGTTGTTCCACTTTGCGCTGCGCGAGGGCGGCATCCTATTCCTCGGCGCCGCCGAGACCGTGGGCGGCCTCGACGATCACTTTGTGCCGATCGCGAAGGCCGAGCGGGTTTTTCGTCATGTCGGCCATAGCCGGCCCGGCGAGATCGATTTCTCTCTCAGCCGCGACGGGGCGCGAACCCTGTGGCCGCGGTCGCCCGGACCCAATCGGCCGAACCTCGCCGAACTTTGCCAGCGGCGGCTGCTCGATGCCTATGCGCCCGCGTCGGTGCTGATCGACGGCAAATGCGAGTGTCTGCATGTCTTCGGCGAGACCGACCGATTTCTACGGGTCGCCCCGGGCGCGTCGTCGCGCGACCTGCTGGCCATGGCGCGCGGCGGTCTTCGCCACCGGCTCGGAGCCGTCATTCAACAAGCGCGTCTGCGCCATGCCCGCACCGTTGCCGGCCCGGCGCGGGTCGGCGATAGCGATCCCTCCGCCATCGTCAGCATCGCCGTCGAGCCGGTCGGGAGCGACGGCGAGGAGCTGCTGCTCGTCAGCTTCATCGACGGGCCAAGGAACGAAGCGAAGCTCGATCCTTCCGTCAATCTTACGGACAAGGACGAAATCGCGCAAATCGAAGCGCTCCAAATCGAGCTCGACGCAACCCGCAATGAACTCGAGAGCGCCATCCGCGATCTCGATATTGCCAATGAAGAGCACAAGGCGATCAACGAAGAAGCGATGTCGGTCAACGAGGAGTTCCAGTCCACCAACGAGGAACTGGTCACCTCGAAGGAGGAACTGCAATCGCTCAACGAGGAGCTGACCGCGCTCAACAGCCAGCTTCAGGAGACGCTCGAGCGGCAGCGCAGTACGTCAACCGATCTCCAGAACATCCTTTACAGCTCCGACGTCGCGACGATCTTTCTCGACGGCGACCTCAACATCCGCTTCTTCACGCCCGCGGCGAAGATCCTCTTCCGCATCATCGCCAGTCGACGTCGGGCGGCCGCTCGCCGACATCACTTCGCTGTCCGCCGGCGGCGATCTCCTTGCCGACGCCCGAGCGGTGCTGGTGAGCGCTGCGCCGCTCACGCACGAGGTCCAGGCGGAGAACGGCGCGTGGTATATCCGCCGCATCCTGCCCTATCGTACCGATGACGGCCGGATCGAAGGCGTCGTCGTCACCTTCGCCGATATTTCCGAAATCAAGGCGGTCGGAGCGCGAAATCCAGGCGGCCCGCGCCTATGCCGACTGCATCATCGATACCATTCGGCAGCCGCTGGTTGTTCTGGATGAGAATTGCGCAGGTCGTCTCGGCCAACCGCTCCTTCTACCGCACTTTCGCCATGACACCCGAGGCTGTCGTCGGCCGGATTTTCGGCACCGTCGGCGACTCAAGCCGAAGTTCCCCGACTGCGCAGTTTCTTCGATCGCGTTCAGGCGGCCCGCGCATCGGGCGACAAATACGAGATCGAGATCGAACTGCCGCTGTTCGGCGATCGGGCGCTGCTCGTGAACGCCCGGAAATCGCAAGAGGGGTCTCTCGGGCAAAGGAAGATTCTGCTGGCGATCGACGACATCACCGAACGCAAGCGCGCGGCGGAAGCGCTGGAAGCCGCGAAGCGCCAGGCGGAACAGGCCAATCTCGGCAAGTCGCGCTTTCTCGCCGCGGCGAGCCACGATTTGCGCCAGCCGCTTCAGACCATCAGCCTGCTGCAGAGGCTCCTGGCGAAGCGGTCAAGGACGAGGACGCCCTGAATCTGGTCGACGCGGCTCGACGAGACGCTTGCGGCCATGTCGGGCATGCTGAACACGCTTCTCGACATCAACCAGCTCGAGGCCGGGATCGTCCGTCCCGAATTCGACAGTCTTTCCGGTCGACGACTCTGCTCGAGCGGCTGCGCGACGGAGTTCGCCTATCATGCGGCAGCGCGCAGGCTCGACTGGCGCGTGGTGCCGTGCGGGCTCTTCGGTCCGCAGCGATCCGCGCCTGCTCGAGCAGATGATCCGCAACCTGCTTGTCGAACGCGATGAAATATACCGAGCGCGGGCAAGGTGCTGCTCGGCTGCCGCCGCCGCGGCAACAAGCTGCGCATCGAGGTCTGGGATACCGGCCCCGGCATTCCCGACAGAGCAGCTTCAAGCGATCTTCGAGGAATTTCATCAGCTCGATAATCCGGCGCGCGAACGCAGCCGCGGCCTCGGCCTGGGTCTCGCGATCGTGCAACGCCTCGGCCGATCTGCTGGGCCACGGGTCGATGTCCGCTCGCGGCCCGGGCAAGGGCTCGGTCTTCGCCATCGAAGTGCCGCTCGGCCGGCCGAAGGCGCCGCAAGCGGCAGCGCACCGGCCAGACCGAAGCCCGCGACAATGTCGCTGTCGCGCCGGGACGATCCTGTCGTCGAGGACGATCCCGACCGTGCGCGAGATGCTGGCACTCTCTGCTCGAAAGCGAAGGCCACCTAACGTTGGCGGCGCGCGGACGGCAACCGGCGCTGGAATTGATTGCAGCCCGGCTCGCCGCCTCCTGATCTGGTCGTCGCCGACTACAATCTGCCGGACGGGCTGAACGGGCTCGAGATCATTGCGCAACCTGCAGCAAGACGCTCCACCACGAAATTCCGGTCATCATCCTGACGGGCGATATCTCGACCGATACCTTGCGCGAGATCGCACATCAGGGCTGTGTCCAGCTCAACAAGCCGGTGAAGCCGAAGAGCTGACGCGCTGCATCGGGACGCTTCTCGCCGACGCCGAGCGCGTGCGTCAGCCGACAGCCGCGCCGACCGAGGCAGCGGCCGATGAAGCGCAACGGCCCGATCGTCTTCGTGGTCGACGATGACGAGTGCCGTGCGCGACGCGTTGCGCGATCTGCTCGAGGACGGAAGGCCGTCGGTGCGAGGATTTTCGCGAGCGGCGAAGCGTTTCTGCACGCCTATCGATCCCGGGCGCGAAGGATGCCTGCTGATCGACGCCGGTGATGCCCGGCATGAGCGGGCTCGAACTGCTGCAGCGGTTGAAGAGCGCGAATGCTCGGCTGCCGGCGATCATGATCACCGGCAACGGCGATGTTCCTATGGCGGTCCAGGCGATGAAGGCGGGCGCGGCCGATTTCATCGAGAAGCCGATCGGCCGCGAAGAGTTGCTCGCCAGCATCGAGCGCGCGCTGGAGCGGGCGCAGGACGCCGAGCAAGCTCGCGGCCTGGCGGGAAGAGGCCGCCAGCGCTTGGCCGGCCTGACCACGCGGCAGCGTCAGATCATGGACCTGGTGCTCGCCGGCCATCCCAGCAAGAACATCGCCGCCGATCTCGGCATCAGCCAGCGCACGGTCGAAAACCATCGCGCCGCCATCATGAAGAAGACCGGCTCGAAATCGCTTCCCGCGCTCGCCCGCCTGGCTCTTGCTTCGACCTGACGTTGCGTTGGCGCAGGCGGCGCTTCAGCGCGCGCCGCTGTCGAGCAACACGGCGCGCGCCATCGCCAGCATGATCAGCATGTCGAAGATGAGACTGGGGTTCCGGATGTAGTAGAGGTCATGGGACAGCTTCTCTTCCGCGTCCGCCGCCGTGTTCCGGCTGTTGATTTGCGCCCAGCCGGTGATGCCGGGCCGAACGCGGTGGCGTTCTGCGTAGAACGGGATCGCCTGGGCGAGGCTCTCCACGAAAGGCGGCCGCTCGGCACGGGGACCGATGAAGCTCATATCGCCCTTGAGCACGTTCAAAATCTGCGGCAATTCGTTGATTCGCGTGCGGCGCAGGAAGCGGCCGACCGGGGTCACGCGGGAAGCGCCGACCGCAACCCGCTGCGGCACGCCGGGCTTTCCCCCCCTCGACACGCAAAGTGCGGAATTTGTAGATCGTGAAGATTGTGCCGCGGCGCCCGACGCGCTCTTGGCGGTCTAAGACGGGCCCCTTGCTGTCGGCGCGGATGGCGATCGCGGCAACCAGGAGCAGCGGTGCCACGAACCACACCAGGAGAAAGACTCGCGGCCACGTCGAGGACACGCTTCAAGACGGCATTCATCGCGGTGCCGAGGTCAAAATCGTCGGCGCGGACGAGCCAGCTCGGATCGAGCGCCTTCACGTCGAGGCGGCGCGTTTCACGCGCGCAGACCGACAGGTAGCTTGTGATGGCCTTTTCTCCCCCTATGCGCAATGAGCCGCCTTCGGGCGTGCGTTCTATTCGCGTGCCGGCAATGTATTCGACATCTTCGGTGCGTCGGCGCCGGCAAGCTGACACTCTGCCCTGGCGAGGAGGCGCTGCACCGTCTGGCGCGTTTCATCGGTCATGTAGAGGTTCAGGAGCGTACGATAATGTTCGATGTTGGACAGGATCAACGGTGCTTCTTCCATGATCGCGCCTCGCCTGTCGCTGGGGACCGCGGCTCTCGCGAGCGGTTCTGCCGCTACACACCTGCATATTCTCGAACGGCGGTCGTGACCAGATTCGGAATCTACCCATGATGCCGCCACCGGCCGAACGGCGCCGTTCTACGGTTGTGGAAATCGCCCGCTCCCGCCACCCGAAGTCCGGGTCGCCGCAGCGTGACGGCGACGATCGCTTTTCGTTTGACGCGGGTCGAGCGCCGCGCCCGTGGGCTACGTCGTCGGCACGCCACGGTGTCAGGGTCGGGATTGCTGTGTCGTTGTCGTCGTCGTCGAGGAAATGGCAGGCTGCGGCGGCGTCGTGGTCGTCGTCTGCTCGGTGGTGGTGGTCTTGCTCACCGGGGCCGGGCTGCTGCTGCAACCCGCCGCCAGGATCGTAGCGGTGAGGAGGGCGAAGGCGGTCATGCGCCGAAGGCAGGGTGACGTGTTGGTCATGGCAGATCTCCGATGTCATACGCGTTTGCGTAATTTTCGCGAGGCAGGTCGGTCAGGACGACCCACCTCATTTCATTGAGCCGGTTTCCGGCCGCGAAGGTCGTCGCGACGCGGTTGGCGCTCGCGCGCCTACTGCCCGGTCGTGGTCGTGGAGGTGCGGCTGGTCGTCGTCGTGGTGCCGGTGGGAGACGCGGCGCGTTCCCTCATGAAAAGTGGACATCTGCGAGCCATCGGGCGTCGTGGTCTGCGAGCTCGTACTCGCTTCGGTTCCGCTGGCTGCCGCTCGAATAGCTTTGGCTCTTCTTGGTTTCGGTTCCGTTGCTGTCGATGGTCTTCTGGGTCTTGCTCGAGCTGAAACTGCCGACAACGGGCACCGGCGCCGTCGTGGTTTGCGTCGAAATCGTCGTGTCGGAGGACGAGCTTTGCGCCAGCGCGACCCCTGTCATCATGGCGAGCGCGGCTGCGCCCGCAAGCCATTGCTTGATCATAATAAGCTCTCCGTGGAAGCATCTGCGAGCGCGGTTCGCCCGCTGTTGCATCCAATGTCGTGCCAAAATAGTCGAAGCAAACGCGCGGTGGCAGGCTCGGAAACTACTTAGCCGTAAGCCCGTCATGGGGTGGTGCCGGCGCCGCCGCTTGGACGGCCGCTGTCGCCGGGGCCATTTCGTCCTGGCGATAGAGGCCGATCTGCTTCAATTGCTTGCGGGCAAGATAAACGCTTTTGAGCTCGTTGCTCGCGACGTCAACGGAGTCCGTCAGCTTTGCCCTTCGTTCTTCCGACTGGCGCCAAAATCGTTCACGTGCGTTCACCTCGTCCCGGATCAATGGCGCCAGAGGGTTAAGCGCGGTGGTCAGGCGATGAAGTTCGTCGTACCGCCCCTTCGCCTGCACGGCCTCCTGGGAAGCGGTCTCCAACTTGCTCTTGGCGACCGCCAAATCGCTTTCGGCTTTGGCGATCCTCGCTTCCGCGCGATCGGCCAGGCTCGGTTCTTGTGACGCCGTCAAATCACTTGGCGCGGTTTCGTCATGCATGTGACCTCCACGGGCGGCGTCCGGCAATGCCACCGCCGCGCTCGCCAGGCTCGTCGCGTGCCGTTCGACCGGGCGCCCCGGAATCGGGGTTAGGGCCGGGTCTCCTGCGTCGTTGTCGTGGTGGTGGAAGTCGTCGGGGGCGGGGGCATCACCGTCGTGGTCGACCCGGAGGTCGTTATGCCGGTCTTTGCGCTCAGCTCGCCATTGCCGCTGGTATAGGTCTGACTTTTGTCGAAGCTCTCGGTCTTGTCGGTTTCGACCCCATTGCCGTCGATGGTCCGCTGTGTTTTGGTCGCGCTATAGGTTCCGGCCGGCCCATTCGTCGACATCGTGGGCTGAGGGGAATTCGTCGCGCCGAAATTCGCGCTTTGCGCGAGTGCCGCGCCCGTCATCATCGCAAACGCCGCGGCGCCCGCCAGCCAATAACCGGTCATGTCGTCCTCCATCGCAGCCAAGTGCCGTGTGTTCGGCCTCCGAGATGTGGGCCGCGCGCCGGCGCCCGGAGAGGCTCGGAATTTACGCATGCGCCGTCGGCGGCGGCGGGCGGGATATGGCTGGGTAGTTTCCGAACCTTTTTTCGCGGGAACGCTACCGGATAGTGTCGCGTTGACCAGGGATGCGCTCAAACGGTCAATCTCCCTGACCTTTCCCGGCTCGTGTCCGGCGCGTTGCGATCGACGATCGCGCCCGGCCCCCATCTGGAACGAGGTTCAAATGGAAACAGCGGATACCGTCATCGCCGTCTTCGCCGATCACCAGACGGCCGAAACAGCCGTAAAAAAATTGACGGCGGCCGGCTTCGACATGAAGAATCTCAGCGTCGTCGGCAAGGGCTACCATACCGAAGAAAAGGTCGTCGGCTTCTACAATGTTGGCGACCGCATCAAGTTCTGGGGCAAGCGCGGCGCGTTCTGGGGCGGTTTCTGGGGCCTGTTCTTTGGCGGCCTGTTCATGACCATTCCCGTTGTGGGGCACGTCATCGTGCTCGGATATCTGGCCGCCACGGCGTTCTCCGCCGTCGAAAGCGCGGTCGTGGTTGGCGGGCTGAGTGCGCTTGGTGCCGCGCTCTATGGCATCGGCATTCCGAAGGACAGCGTGATCCAGTACGAGACCGCGCTGAAGGCCGACAGGTTTCTGGTCATGGCGCATGGCTCGGCAGAGGAGACGGCTCGCGCCAAGGCGATCCTCGGCACGGCCAACCCGTTACGCCTTGACGTGCATGCAGGCGCAAAAGCGCCGGAGCCGGCGGATCATCTCGTCCCGGCGGGGAGTGGCTGAACCGGTGCAGCCCGCACGGTATCGAGAGGAACGGACGCTCATCACAAAGGAGATTGTCATGGGATTTCTCGCCGCCGCGACGGTGTTCGGGCTCTTCGCGCTGATCGCTGCCTTGCCCGTTGCCGCCGCTCAGCCGACGGTCGCGCCCGCCGCGGGCACCTCCGTCCGAATGGCCGCCGCCGGCGATGCGACAGCCGACCGCGACAGCTACACGCAGAAGGCGCAGGACGAGATGCAGGAATGGCGGCAGAAGCTGCGTGACTTCGGCGCGAAAGCGGATGCCAAGGGGAACGAGGCAGGCGACGCCGCCAAGAACGACCTGCATGCGGCCTGGGCCAGGGCCGAGGCTGCGTCACGTCAGTTGCAGACCGCAAGTGCCGAAGGCTGGGACAGCGCCAGAGCCTCTTTCGATACGGCATCCCGCGAGCTTGCGGATGCTTGGCACAAGGTCCATTCGGAGGTCAAGTAAGCGGGTGGCACCGGGGCCTTGCATCGCCATGCACGAAGCGCCGTGTCCCGGCACGGGCGCTGGGCGGAAAACCCGCGGAAACCATCGGTTTGCTGGTGCTGCCGGTAAGGATTGAACTTACGACCTCCCCCTTACCAAGGGGGTGTCACGCGTTCGTAGTGTTCTTTCAGTTATCAGTGTTCCGCAGAATTCCCTAGCTTTAGAAGTGCCCATGTTACCTACGTTATAAGCCAATTCGGCGATATATGGAGGTTACCAGTGGGGACTGAGTGGGGAAAGGATTTTGCTTCAAAATCGGAAAATCCCCACTATTATGGGGCAAATCCCCACTGGAGCAAGTGCCATGCCTCCCCTTCAAGCCAACGATTTTTCCGAACGGCCACGTGGTAGGCCCAAGAAGTACGCGGAGTTCGATGCTCTGGTGGCGAGCCTGCCGCCCCTCATGACCAAACGTCCGAGATACCTGCACGGCATTGGCGTGTTTCGCGGCCAACGTGGGTTAACTGCTTGGCTGAAGGTCCGGATCACTCGCGGCGGTACCTTTTAGAGGTAGAGCCTACCGACCAGGCGAGTCCGTCGAGATCAAGATCGGAAATCTCTCGTCATTCAGCTGGGGCAAGCTTCAGGAATTGCACGCGACGTATCAGGGGAAAGCCGATCGTGGGGAGGTACTCGAAGACGAACCCGCCATGCTTTTCCGAGACTGGGCCGACCGTTGGATCGAGCGACGAAAGCCCGGCATGCGAAGTGACACGGATGACATGATCGTGCGCAAGCACCTTAAATCTATGCTCGGAGCGCGCCCTCTGGACGATCTTTCCGCCAGCCATGTGAATGACTATGTGGCGGTTCGGCTGAAAGTGGCAAAGCCAGGCACGGTCATTCGCGAGTTGAACACTCTGAGGGCGATCCTGGGCGCTGCGGTGAAAGAGGGGATGATCCACCGCAATCCGTGTGATCATTGTGATCCGATCCGCAACGCTGGCGGGCGTCAACGGTTCCTAGAAGGTCAGGAGCTTGTCGGACTGTTGGCGAAGGCCGATGGCGTAGCTGATTGGCTACCCGATCTCATTCTCTGGTGCGTGCACTCGGGCATGCGCAAAGGGGAAGTGAAAGCTCTGCGCTGGTCCGATATCCGTCAACTCGAAGACGGCCGGACGCTGGCGCTGGTTCGCACGAGCAAGGACGGTAGGCCGCGCATCGTGCCATGCACCCGGACGATGGTGGAGGTTTTGGCGAGACAGCGGGAGCGCCAAATCAAAAGCGACGATCGCGTGTTTCCGGTTACGCCAATGACGCTTCGGCGCCGCTGGGAGGAAGCCCGGACGGCCGCAGGGTTGGAAGATGTGACACTCCACGACCTAAGGCGAACCCATGGGACGCATGCAGCTGCGGCGGGTGTTGACCTGCGCACTCTCGCCGATCGGATCGGCCATTCCGACTTGACTATGCTCCAGCGGCATTATGCGGCGGTGGTGGGTACGGCGGCTGCCGAGGCGGCCGAGACGTTCCAGGCCGCTTTCGATCGTATGGTCGGGGCGCGCCGCACGCGTAGTGACAAATTGTGGTGCCATTCGCGGCGCAGCTAGTCGATCCCCCAGTTTGAGAAGCCTAAGTGCGGCCAATTTAGTATACGCTAGGTGAGCATTTATGCCTACCTACGCATCGCTGTGATCATGCAGAAAGCTACACGAAATCAATCGCTTGGCTTCGGCATCGCTGCCGCTTGGCTTCGGCATTGCTATGGAAATTGCACCTCGGTCGAATCCGCAAATCCTGAATTTGGGTGTATCAGCAAAACTCCAGTGATACAGAGGCAACGTGATCGACAAAGATAATCAACTGATCAATGACCGGGCGATTGCCAATCTGCTTTCGGTCTCGTGTAGCTGGGTCCGCAAGCAGCGGTTTAATCGGCGCCACGGCCTGCCGCACGTCTTTGACCTCGACCCGATCATGATCGGCAAGTCTCCCCGCTATCGCCTCAGCGAGGTGATGGCTTGGCTTGACGGCAGAGCTGCTGCACGTGGTCGTTCAGCATGATGGGCGTCTTTGCTGTCAATCGACCGTGATCGATTTTTGCCGTGACGCTTGTGACACGTTGACGCGTCTTTCGAGGAAAAGAATAGACCCATTCATGTAGTGATGACTTTTTCATTCAAAGGCCTCGAAGTTG
>CAVRKF010000012.1:0-258009 GCA_963721625.1 uncultured Alphaproteobacteria bacterium | reverse complement strand
ATTGTCGTACTTCGTTACGTATTGCTGACCCAAAATCTGAATTCGTCACCCTACACCGACAGTTCGCCTTTCATCGACAACGCCGCGAATACTTTTTTACCAATTTATCGGCCGGTTCGTAACGACAGGCCGTTCCCAAGTAAGATTTTAACGGTACATAAAGTTCGCCAATGGCGAAGGCAGGAGTCCTCCCCGAACTTTTTCGGTTTCACTGCAAATGAAGAAGTGACCGCCGGAAACAACGGCGATCCCGCGCAGTGTCTCCCAGGCTCGAACGTCGCCACTGTTTCTGACATGGTGAACGTGATTTCATTTCCTGACCAATCGGCTCGACTCCGTGGTCTCGTGCCACATCTCGATTCGCTGTACATGTTCAGTGAAAAGCAGTGCTACCCGCTCTACGGACAATCGGTCGACGATTTTGCCATCAGCCAGAATGTTGCTTTCGCGTTAGGCCTCGCCGGACGGTTCGCGGCCAAGAGCACAACCAACGGGCTGGTCTTTATGAGCTACGACAAGCGGGCATTTCTATACCCGACTTCGATGTACGCCGGCTACCTGGCGCAAGCCGGTGCTTCGGCCTCGGCGCTCGTCGAAATCGGCAAGCCGATGCGGAATGTATTCGCGCAGATTCCGTCTTCGCGGCTGGATGAAATAGTTTCCGAGTGGTATCACTTCGGCATCCGCGACTGGTGGGTTGTGTCTTTCCCGACTTCGGCTACTCAAGATTTGCCCCAGACCTGGGTGTACGATTTCATGGGTAAGGGGTGGTTCCAACTCCAACGTGGTTTCACTTCGCTCGCGATGTTCGAGGTTTCTGAAGGCGATCTCGTAATGATTGGTGGAGGCGCGGACGGAAAAACCTACGTCATCGACGACCAGACGGGAACGTACTCACCTTCCGGAAATCTTCCTGCGAGTACCTGGCAACCGGCGCTGATCGATTTCGGCAATCCCGAGGTAGGCCATGTCGTGCGCCGGTTGGAACTTGAATTCGATTCTGCGGTGCTGGCGAAAACCATTCAGATCACAATTTGGCTGGATCCAATTTCAGTGGACAACCCCGGCCAAGGGCGAAAGATGCACTTGCGTCCCACGCTTGGTGCCAATCGTTACGCAGCCTTTCTTACGGATCAGGGTGGCGCAGTCTGCGCGAGAGCTTTGTTACAGGTCTACGCACCGGCTAACACCGCTTCCGGAGTCATTCGTGGGATCAAGATGGTAGCCGACACCGCGTCCGGTTTCCTCACCGGAGCCAACAAGCTCGGAGGCGTGTAGTGGCTCAACCATTCAGCGCCCCCAAACCACGGTCTCTACCGACAGTCACTCCCGGGCAAGACATCAATTTGGTTCTTGCGAACTGGCAAGCGCAGCTCAATCCCGGCGTGAAGAATTCCGCCCCGCAAGCGACACCGCAGAACTTCACCGTCACGAATTCACGGGGCGGTCTTACGTTGAACTGGGGCCAAGTTCAGAGCGGATCTGGCGCGGACGGCTATGAGATTTTGAAAAGCCAGAACGGTTCGTTCACAAACGATCTTCAAATCATCCCGGTTCAGCACGTTCACCAAACCAGCTATTTTGACGGCCTGGGCGGCCTGGCTACCGCAGCCAGTTACCGCATTCGAACAACATCGGGGACCGCGCAGTCGCCGCAGTCGCAGCGTGGCCCCGAGAGCGGAGTCATCCGCCACACATCGATCGACGTTGCCGACACGGCATCGCAACCGACAACCCTGCGCGACAAGTTCACTACCGATGCAACCCGCGCTCTGGCGCGCCTCGGAAACTACGGCGCCTTCAAAGTGCCAACCGGAGGCGCAGGATAATGGCACTCTACCCGCGCTACTACAACTACTATTCAAATCAAGTGCTGTTCACAGACGGCAGCACTCAGAAGTCCGCCGGCATATCCGCTGCTGCGGCAGAAGCTCAAGTTCTCGCCACGATTGCGAATATAATAGGAACTGGGACGCAAGCCAATCTGCAGTCGGTTCTGCCGCTAAATCTGGGCGAAATTTACGTCGCAACCGACACGGGCAACCTGTTCATCGGTACGCCTGGAGTTGGCGTAGGCTACTTACAAGTCGGAGACACGCGCGCAATGAACGAGACATTGCTTCAGCTTTTGATGGAGATTCGTGCGATGCGTTTGGCGTTGACTTCACTGGCGTGCCAGGGCGCCCAAGCCAACCCACGGGATTTCGATCCGCAGGCTTTGGCCAGCGACGCCGAAATTGCGGATAGAGGCACAAATTTAGGAGATGCAAAACGAAAAGGGTATCTATGTCCTACTCCAAGGTAATCAGGGACAAACCGGTAAACAAGCTCGGACAGAACCTCACCGCGGGTCTCGGAGAATACTCCGAACGTCTTGTGACGCGAATTGATGCCTCGGTACTACGAAAACACCTACCGCGGGAAAAATTCGCCTACTTCCACCGGCATGCAGCTTCACGGCATTTCCGGAACCGCGAGTTCCTTTATTCTTACAATGCGGACGGTCCTTCTGGCACTTAGCTGACCGCCGCTTACAGCTACCCCCATCGTCGGCCTCTGGAACCCAGCGTCGTCGACAGTAAACGCCGTGATTCTACAGGCCACCCTCGGCGTTGTGGAGACCGCGCTAACCGCGACTGGCCCTGGTGGATTTGTTTGGGGGGTGTTTACTGGGCAAGCGGCGATTACCGTTGCGTCGCAAGCCGTTCCGGTTAACCGAAAGACTCTGGTTGCTGCGGGCTCACAGTGCAAGGGCCTGTCCGGATTAGCGCTTACTGGCTTAACCAGCACGGGAAATTTTCTCGCCGCCTCCGCGCTTTGTGGTGGGTCGGTGTACAACGCTTCCGAACTGGCAACCGCCGCCGGCTTCCACACTCAACAGGTTTCCGAAACAGAGAACATCGACGGGAGCATAATTATTCCGCCTGGGGGGATTCTGGCATTGTTTTGTTCGACCACTCCGGTTGCGCACAGCGCGGTATCTTCGCTCTTGTGGAACGAGGTTCCAATCTAGCCTATTTGGCGTCCACGTGAGTGACGTGCTAGACTAACGTGCATAATGAGCATTTCAGAAATGCAGGTTCGCCCATTCCGTCCTGAAGACACAGCCCAGCTTGACCTCTTCCGCGAATTATTCCTTCCCGACGGTCGAATTGATGTTCCTTTCGGGTATTCTCATCTAGGCGTCGAGACTGCGGTCGCGGAAAACTCCAAGGGCGTCATCGGAGGCGCGATCGCGACAAAAGCGGTGATTGTGGATTTCTGCAAAGATCCCAACGCCTCTGGAACGGATATTTACGCGGCGGTTCTACTTCTGAGCGAACGCTCGCGTATCAGGCCCAACGGGGCGACTGCGTCGTGAGCTACGTCGCGATACCTTCGCACATGACCGAATGGCGGTCTCTTGTGGGGCGATCGGGGTACGCGGAAACGTTTCAGGACTGCGTGGTTCTCCGGCGTGCGTTGACGTACGAGGAGAACATACCCAAGTAACGTCTCAGAATGATAAACTTGAAGGTGGAGTCACCTTCAAATGGCCACAGCGGGTAGCGGGCAACAAATCAAAACGCAGGCAGTGCCCTCAATGGCATTACCACGGGGCAAAACCTTGAGAACGAAGGCCAGAATATTGCGAATTCCGAGATCAATACTTCTGGCGGCCTCTCCCCTTTAGTTTCCAAACAACTGGCCAATGAATCCGGAATGATCGGCAAGAGCTACCAAGCCGCCGGTCAGGCCGCGCAACGTGGACTCTCCCAACGGGGAATGGGCGTCGCACCGAGCGGCATGAACGCTTCCATTTTGAACACCGGAATTAACAATGCCGGAATGGCGAAAACCGGCGCTGTCGGAAACGCCTTCGGAACGCAGAACACTCTGAACAACACCGCCCTCGCACAACCGATCAGCGCGTTAAATGCAACAACGGGGGCTACGAATGCGTCGACGGGTGCTAATCAAGCCTTGAGCCAAATGCCGAGCACGGCAGGGAATGTTTTTTCAGGTCTTGCAAGGACTATCCAGCATGGCCCTCAACGGGGCTAAAACTGCCGCATTGGTGTAAGAGGAGACCCTTTGGCTGTCGCTCAAAAAGATCCAAGCATCCAGGACATCATAAATGGCGCTACCGCCGACATCCCAGGTGCGCCCGCTTCGCTTACGGCTGCAATGGCCCCTTCACCAACTCTTGCGCCATCTGGCGACGCCTACGCCCAATCCGTAGCACCAAAGCCCACGCTCGGAACCGATGCAGAACTGCAAGCTCCCGCAATGGCCGCGAGCCCTGCGTCCGATACGTCCGGCCCAGCTCCGAGTTCTGTAACACTACCCGCAAAAAATAGCGATAACGAATCCTCGCTTGGCACCGACAGCCAACCCAGCTTTCTAAGTCGACTCGCGCGAATAGCCGCGGGGGCGACGGGGACTACCGCCCTAACGACTCCAGGAAGTTCACCAGAATCGAAGGGCGCGGCAATCGCGCATCTTCTCGGTGGAATTGGAACCGCCGGAGCCTTAGCTACGGGCAGTCCTCAACAAAAGCAAGTAGCCATTGAGCAAGAAAAAATCCCGCTACAGATGGCTCAGATTCAGAACGAAATGGCCTACCGCAATGGCATGCTCGGACTGAAGGGGCAAGCGAACGAAAATACCGCGACCAAGACCGGATTGCAGTACGGCCCCGGCGGCACGTCGCGCATTACGCCGCGCCAACGCCCAACGGGCGGACGCCTCGTCGCAAATGGCGGATGAGCGCACGAAACAGATCGAAGCGAGCCTTAACGGCCAAGTATTCGCATTGCCTGAATTAGCCCATTTAGCCGGCCGAGACGATCTGGCTGGCAAGATGTTGAGCCCCATTCAGGCGCAGCAACAGCTCTACAATCCGATCAAGGCCCGGGGAATTTCCATTCAAGACGTAGGTCCGGAAGGGAAGTTTGCGGTCGATCGCGCCGGACAACGTATTGCGCGCATCGGCGACTCCCCGCAACTACTCGCCAATCAGCGCTACATGAATCGGCCGGTACAGGCCATCGACCCTCGTGACGGTCAACTGAAGTGGATGGTCGGAACGGACGCCGTTAATCTCGGCGCCGCACCGGGTTCGCAGAGGCGCCCAAGTGATGAGTAAACAGGCGCAGTTCAAAGACATCTATTCCGGTCTGGGCAACATGCGCCAGGCAATTGCCGAAATCGGCAAGGAGCCTTTGGACGCCGGAACCATCGCCAAATTGACTCTGGCGACCAGAGAGACAGATCCGACGGTTTCGCACCAGTTATTCGACACGATCCTCGGAACTCAGAATTTGACCCCGGCCCAACAGGATTTGTGATCGCGACGCAGCAATTGAACGAGCGCGCGCTGTCTCTGCGAAATCTGGCCGGCATGGGCAACGCTTCCGACCAAGTGCGCGCGGCCATCCGCGCCACTCTGCCAAACGCCAAGAGCGGAAACGCCCCGATGATGCTGAAACAGCTTGACGCGGTCACAAACCTCGTCGACAACCTCTATTCCGGAGTCCCCCGCGTAAATACCGGCCCTAAAAAGGTCAATCCCGCGCCTACGGGCGGTTCTGGCAGTTCTCCGGCCAAGAATGGGGGTAACCCCTCGGGAACGCTTTATCAGTTCCCAGATGGCTCTCATCGCATGGTTCCCGCAGGTAAAGTAACCGCAGCCGAAGGACTTGGCGCAAAGAAGGCTCAATACTTATGGGTTCCGCTGCGCCACCGATGTCTGTTAATATCCTGTTTGTGTGTATGGGAAACATCTGCCGCTCTCCTGCGCTCGCTGCGACGTTAGAAAAGCTTGTGAAAAAGCAGAAGATAGCAGATAGGGTGTATATCGATAGCTGCGCTTTGACCAGCTGGTACCTGGGCTGCTCCGCCGACCCGAGGATGTGCCTCGCCGCTTCCAAACGGGGCATTCAGATCGATCTCACACACCGAGCCAAACTCTTTGAGGAACAGTTTTTTCAATTATTTCATTACATTTTTGCCGTGGATAAAGAGGTATTAGCCCTGCTTCACGCCTTCCCCCTCTTCGAAGAAGAAAAGAAAAAAATTTATCTAGCCTCTGCCTTTAGCAAAAAATACCGCGATCAAGATATTCCCGATCCTTATTATGGCGGAGAGGAAGGCTTTGAGCTTGTGATGGATCAGGCGGAAGACTGCTGCCGGGGAATCCGATCGGTTCGGCTATCTTCAGCGCCAAATCGAGACTTCACGTGAAAAAGTCAGATGAGGGAGGCGATCATGTCGAGAAGAACCGCACCACTAGCAATTGCCGCCGCTTTTCTCCGGTTCGTGGGCGCCGCGGCGCTCGTTGCCGGCGTGCCGGCGGTCGCCACGGCCCAGGCCGCGGATGGCGCTGGGATCACGATCACGGCGACCGAGCTGACCCGATTCCGAACCCGTCCCTGGCCTACAACAGAATGGCCCAGGCGATGGGCCTGTTCGCCAAGCACGGGCTGGTCCTCAACTCGGTCCGCAGCTCGCCGGCGGTGGGCCGGAGCGGGTCCAGGCGGTCGTGACCAACAACACCGACGTCGCCACCGGCGACATCATCGCCGCGATGGGCGGCATCTATTCAGGCGCCAAGATCAAAGTCCTGATGGTCATGACCCCCTATGGCGACGAGGAGGTCTGGGGCCAGAAAAAATACAAGACGATGAAGGACGCGGTGGGCCAGACCTGGGCCATTGCCAGCCTCGGCGGCGCGCAGCGCTTCAACGGCCAGATGGCCGGTCCAGGGCATGGGACTCGATCCCAACGCCTTCCGCTGGGTCGCCATCGGCGGCGGCGACGGCCCGGCCCTGCAAGCCCTCGACTCCGGCCGCACGCAACTCGGCAGCCTGTCGCATCTCGGCGCCGAGCTGGCCGAGGCCAAGGGCTACACCAAGACCATTCACGTCCTCGTGCCGCACACATCGAAATTTACGCCGCCGGTTCCCCGGCTGGTGGTCGTGGCAAGAACCGACTGGATCAAGGATCACGAGGCGGCCGCGACGGACTATGTCGAGATGATGCTCGACATGATGCGCCAGTGGCAGGCGCACGGCAACACATGGGTCACGCCGGCGGAAGCGATCTTCAAGAATAGCGGCGTCTGACCGGCGCGCAGCTGCATTCGGCGTGGCGCGCGTTCCAGTCGACGGCGGTTATTTCTCGGTCAATGGCGGCGTCAACCTCGCGGGCACGCAGAAAATCATGGACCTGTTCTTCAAGCTGCGCGACGAAAGCCCCAACGAATATCTCTCCAAGGCCTCGGACGTGTATGACACCGGCCCGCTGAAGAAGGCGCTCGACAAGATGGGCATTGTCAAGGGCGCGCCGGGCCTGCCCGACATTCCCGACTGGTACAAAAGCACGGCGGGACACAAGAGGTAAGCCGGCCGGGCAAGCCCGCACCGCGAAACCGGTTCGAGTCCGCGATCATGCCTGAACTCGAGTTCGTCAACGTCAGGAAAAGCTATGACAGCCCGACGGGCGAACGCCTGCTGGCGCTCGACAACTTCACCCTGAAGGTCGATGGCGGGCGCTTCGTCACGGTGGTCGGTCCGAGCGGGTGCGGCAAGACCACCCTGCTGCGGATGGCCGGGGGCCTGATCGCGTCGGATTCGCGGCGAAATCCGCCTCGACGGGGCGGTGCTCGAAAGCCCGAGCCCGAAGATGTCGATGGTGTTCCAGGGCATCGGCCTGATGCCGTGGAAGACCATCGGGGACAACGTGGCGCTGGGTCTTCAACTGCAGGCCCATCGCGTGAGGCTCACCGCGGCGGAGATGGGGCTCGCCGACGCGACGCTCGCGATGGTCGGGCTGAAGGGGTTCGAGCGCTACTATCCCCACCAGCTTTCGGGCGGCATGCAGCAGCGCGTGGGACTGGCGCGGGCCCTGGTGCGCCAGCCCGAAATCCTGCTCATGGACGAACCCTTCGGCGCCCTCGACGCGCAGACCCGGACCGTCCTGCAGGACGAGCTTCTCACCCTGTGGGCGCGGGTGCAGAGCACCGTCCTGTTCATCACCCACGATCTCGACGAGGCCATCTATCTCTCGGACATCGTCGTCATCATGGGGCGTCGCCCCGGGCGGATCAAAGAAGTACTCGACGTGAATTTGCCGCGGCCGCGCTTCAGCTACGATGCGCGGGCGGAAAAGGAGTTCGCGCGCCTTCGCAACATCGCCTGGCAAAGCATCAGGGAGGAACTATGACCCAGTCCTCGGTCCCGCTCGCCCGGGAACGGACGATCGGCACGCGGTCGGTTTGGTCCGTCGTCGGCCAGAACTACTACCTGATGGGCGTCCTTTCGGGCGCCGCCTTCTTGGCCGTGTGGCAAGTGATCAGCATGAACGTGCCGCCGGTCATCCTCCCGACCCCGGCGAAAGTGATGGTCGCCTTTATCCAGCTCACCGCCTCGGGCGAGCTGGTCAGCGCCACGCTGCAAACGGTGTGGCCGTTCACGGTGGGGCTGGTCTTCGCCTTCATCCTCGGCACGGCGTTCGGGCTCCTGCTGGGCATCTTCCGCCCGGCCGCGCGGGTCCTCGACCCTTACATCTTCGTCTTCTGGTCGATCCCCAATATCGCGTGGCTGCCGCTTTTCATTGCCTGGTTCGGCGTCGGCAACCTGACGCTGATCATCTTCGTCTTCGTCTCGGCGGTGTTTCCCGCAACTGCTCACCGTCGAGGCCGGCGCGAAGGAGGCGGACAGCTTTCTGGTGGAGGTCGCACGCTCGCTGGGCGGCACCAAACACGAGATCCTGCGCACCGTGGTGCTGCCCTCGTCGCTGCCCTACATCATCGCCGGCCTGCGCATCGCGGTCGGCCGCGCGCTGGTGGGCATCATCGTCGGGCAGTTGCTGATCGTCGCGACGGGCATCGGCTACATGTTCCAGTTCTACGGCGAGACGCTCTCCCTGGCCAAATACTTCGCGCCCCTCATCGTCGTCGCGGCGCTGGCGATCGCGCTGAACCGCGCCGTGAACTGGGCGGAGCGCGCGTTCATTCCGTGGAAGCACCGCGCCTTCACCTGACCGGGAAGCGCGCGCGGCCCGTCCCGCCCGCGATCATCGCCAAGGCGCGCCGGCCGTCGCGGCGCGGGTCAGATTTTCTTGTGCGAGCCGTCGCAGAACGGCTTGTTGGCGCTCGCCTTGCAGCCGCACAGCCAGACCTGCTCGGTCTTCTCGGCGACGAAGGGGACGGGCCGCAGGCCGAATTCCTTGTGGGTTCCGTCGCAGAACGGCTGCGTGTTGCTGCGCCCGCAGGCGCACCACACGTAGCGCTGGCCCGCTTCGACCGGGACGCCATAGGGGCTCTTCTGGGCGGGAATGGGATCGGCCATCGCTCTCTCCAAATTGCGGCGGGCCGTGCCGGGCCCGGTTGGACGCGCCGCAGCTTGGTCGAAATCGCGGCGCTTGGGAAGAGGGCGCGAAGGTCGATCGTGAACGCGCAAATTGCGGTTGGCGGTCCGCAGATTTCTGTCTTGGAGCGGTAAGCGGCCCGCGCAAGGAGCCGGCATCACGGGTGAAAACTGCAAAAAGGAGACCTTGGATCGAGCGCCTGTCGCGGCGATTGGGCGGAATTCCATCCGCAAGCAGCGGGTGATATGATCGCGGCACATCGGCGAGGGTTGCGGTGGCATCTGAACCAGTCGAGCGCAAGCTCACGACCATACTTGCGGCGGATGTCGTGGGCTATTCGCGGCTCGCGGGCGCGGACGAAGAGCGTACCTTGGCGCGGCTCCGAGCGCTCAGGAGCGACCTCATCGATCCCACCATCGCCGTACACAAGGGCCGGACCGTGAAGCGTACCGGCGACGGCGCAATCGTCGAGTTCCGCAGCGTTGTGGATGCCGTGCGTTGCGCCATCGAGGTACAGAACGGCATGGTCGAGCGCAATGTCGGTCTGCCGCTGGAGCGGCGCATCGAATTCCGCATCGGCATTCATCTCGGCGACGTGGTCGAGGAAGCGGACGGCGACCTGATGGGCGATGGCGTCAACATCGCGGCGCGGCTCGAATCCGTCGCCGAGGCGGGCGGAATTTGCCTTTCGAGCGCGGCCTACGATCAGGTCCGCGACAAGTTGAAGGAGAGCTTCGTCGATTTCGGCGAACAAACGCTCAAGAACATCGCGCGGCCGGTGCGGGTCTATCGCATCGACCTGGCGCCGGCGGCCTCGCAAGCGGAGAAACCGGCGCTCGCGCTGCCCGACAAGCCTTCGATCGCCGTGCTGCCGTTCCAGAATATGAGCGGCGATGCCGAACAGGAATATTTCTGCGACGGGATGGTCGAGGACATCATCACGGGCCTGTCGCGGATCAATTGGCTGTTCGTGATCGCGCGGAATTCGAGCTTCGTTTACAAGGGCAAGCCCATCGACGTGAAACAGGTCGGGCACGAGCTGGGCGTGCGCTACGTCCTGGAAGGGAGCGTGCGCAAAGCAGGCAACCGCGTGCGGATCACCGGGCAATTGATCGAGGCGGAAACCGGCGCCCATGTTTGGGCCGACAAATACGATGGCGCGATCGAGGACGTGTTTGATCTGCAAGACCAGATCACGGCCTCCATCGTCGGTGTCATCGAGCCGAATCTTCGCCGCGCCGAGATCGAACGGGCGCAGCGCAAACATCCCGGCAACCTCGGCGCCTATGACCTCTATCTCCGCGCCTTGCCCCATTTGGCATCGCTCATGCCGGAAGACGGCAGGATCGGCATGGAATTCCTCGATGAGGCGCTGAAGCTCGATCCCCGTTACGCCGTCGCCCACGCCTACTTGGCCTGGGCGTTGGAGATGCGCGTCATGCGAGCCGGATTCAGCGAGGCCGACGCCGCCGCGGGCGTGCGCCATGCCCGGGCGGCGCTGGACTACGGCGCCGACGACGCGACGGCGCTTGCCGTTGCGACCATTCCCCTTTTGTATCTGGGTCATGATTTCGCGGCGGCCTCGGGCGCGGTTGCCCGCGCGCTTTCTCTCAACGGCTCCTCCGCCGTCGCGCTCTTTCGTGGCGCGATTATCCATGGCTTCAGCGGCGACGCGGCGCTCGCCGAAGACCATGCGGCGCGGGCGTTGCGGCTCAGCCCGTTCGACCCCCTCAGCTTCATGGCGCATGCGGGGCGTGGGCACGTGCGCTTCCGCGCCGGGAAGTTCGATGAAGCCGCTTCATGCTACTTCGATGCGGCGCAGGCAAATCCACGCTTCAGCACGCTCTATGTCATGCAGGCGGCGGCGCTCGCCATGGCCGGCCGCCTCGATGAGGCAAAATCAGTCGCCCGGCGGCTCCTGGAACTGCAGCCAAGCTTCCGCGTGCGGCCTTACCTGGATTTCCTGTCCGCGTTCGTGCGACCGGAATACGCGACCCCGCTTGCCGCCGGCTTGTCCCAAACCGGCCTGCCCGAATAAGGCTCGCAGTCTCGAAACCGTTGGCACCGCGCGCTAAGCGGGAAGGCCGGCCTTTCACATGCGCTGGACCCGGGGCTCGAAATGATCAGGATGCTTGAGTAGAAGAATGCGACGGCGCCGTTTGATGGAAAAATCTGAAGCGGGTCTTCTCGCGTCACCTTTGGCTCAACCGCGCCCTGTCCGCAATGTCTGAGCCGTGACGGATTTACCCCGGGCTTCGGAAAGTCGTACGGGCAGCCACGACCGAGGCTTTGTGCCATATGCCGACAGTTGAGCACCGGCGGAAAGAGCGGCCGATGAGGGTTGCGAGAGCGCAGCAATTCCCAGGTAATGGCAACGGGCAAAGCGGCGGACGGACGGCCGCGAGGCCGCCCGCCGCGCCGAAGCGACGATCAGTGGAACAGGCGCAGGACCGATTGTTCGGACTGCGTGGCGATGGACAGCGATTGAATCGCGAGTTGCTGCCGCGTCTGCAAAGTGACGAGGTTGGTGCTCTCGACGTTCACGTCGGCCACCGTGAGTGCATTGGCGCCGCCCTGCAGCGTCGTAATGTATTGCTGCGTGAAGGAGAGGCGGGTCTGCAGCAAGGACACGTTCGAGCCAAGGCTCTGCGCGGCCGCCTGCAGGGTCGAGACTGCATTGCCCAAGGCATTGTAAACGGTATCGAAGGCGGACGTCTTGCCGGCAGTGACCGCCGTCGAGAACGTCACGCCCGCGAGACCGGTCACCAGCTTGCTCGCCAGATGCGCGCCGGAGACAGCCTTGCTGATCAGCAGGTTCTCGCCGGCGATCTTGAGCGTCGAGGACGAGTTCTGGCTGAACTGAAGCGTCAGGTTCGATGCCGTCGAATTGACGATATTGAGACCCTGATAGCTCGAGTCATTGAGGAGCTGGTTGAACTGCGCCGCAAGCGTCGCCAACTGCTTCGCCGACGCCGCCTGCTGGGTCGTGTTCTCGGTCTTGGCCGATTCCACGATGCCTTGCATCTGCTGTAGAATGGCGATCGCGCTGCTGATTCCCTGAGTCGCCGTCGTGACCGAGGATATGCCCTGATCGATCGCGTCCTTGCGGGTCGACAGGTCATTGGCACGATTGTCGAGCGACTGGGATTCGAAGTACTTGACCGCGTTGTCGACGGGGCTCGAAACGCTGAGCCCGGTCGCCAGCGCGTTCTGCGTGGTCCCCATCTGCGAATTGATGTTCTGCAACGACAAAAGGTTTTGTAGCGTTGAAGAACCGAGAACGATATCGGACATGCCGTGATTTCCTTCTAGGGTGACAGGCCGCTTCGCGGTTCACGGCAGCGTGAAGCAAGGTTCATGCCACGTCGCGCCGTTCCGGCCGCGCTGCAAATCTCCGTCAAATTGCATCAAACGCGCGCTGCGGCCGCACGTGCGGTCGTTGCGGCGGCGGGTCAAGCTTGCCGCGTGCGGCAGAATGTGCCGCCTCATGCGACTGGCCGATCTTCGTGCTCGCAGAAGCGACGGCAGAACTTGCCTGCGCGCGCTCGGCAACGATTGCCGAAGCGCACCGGCACGATGGCGCTCGACGCGCTGATGCACGTCGCCTCGATCATGTTCGTGTCTGACCGAAGCGGAATTTGGATTTGCAAGGGGCGCGAAATCCGATTCTCAAGATGCAGGCCGGGGTTGGGGGCCAGCATCCATGGCGAGACCCTCGTCTTTGGACCTTCGTGGGCGCGTGGCGCCGCGGGTTACGGCCGGCGCGTCATGTCGGCAATAGCGGCGGTGTTTGGCGTGAGCGTTGCAAGCGTTGTGCGGGGGTCGCAGCGTTCGCGGGAAACCGGCGGCGCGGCGGCGAAGCCGATGAGTGCCAAACGGCCGCCGGTTCTGGCCGGCGAGCGGCCCTGGCTCTGGGCACGGATCGCAGCGAAGCCCGACTTGACCTTGCCCGCGCCGGCGGCGGAATTGGCCGGGCGCGGGATAGTGGTCAGTCTCGGGGCGGTTGGGGTGTTCTTCGCGCGGGAGAGAAGCGGCACGCGTCGCGTTGCCAAGCTGGCGCATGGCCGCTGGCGCGCTCTGACGTTCCTGGCGCATGCGCCAACGTTGTCAAAAGCGTCAGGAGATTCTAAGGGTGGCGTCCGTAGAGCCAGGCGGCGCCAAGTCCAAGCGCGATCTGGAGCGCTCCGCCGGCGAAGCGGCGGGAGGTGTCGGGTTTCTTTACATTCCCCCGATGCGCCCGCCGCTAACCAATTGAATTCGCGACGATGGCCTGGGAATTGCTGCTTTGGAGCAACGAGCTCGGATGCGGAGGCGTCCCGTGGGGCATATCCTTATCGCCGTGGCCGCCGGCGCCATGACTGCGGTGGCGTCGCTATGGGCGCATCCGGGGACCGGACCGCGATGACGTCCTGCCCCTACCATGCGGCGGATCCCAATCTCGCGCCGCCCTTGTCGGCTGCGTCGGGCCGGGGGGATTTGGGCAAGCTGACCTGCTATCGGCTGCACCATGAGGTGCCGCGGATCGTCCCCGGCCAGTCGGCGCGGGAATGGATGGATCGAACGCCGGAGCGCTACGCCTATCGCTGCCTGCCGCTCACCATCGCCAACGCGATGGGGTGGGAAATCCTGGCGCCGTGCCGGGTGGACGTGACGTGGAACGGCGGACGGGAACTCGGCGACCTCACCGTCACGATCGACGACCCGGCCTGGGGCGCGGACCGGCTCGCAAGCTCTCATTTCGGCAGCGGGATCGTGACCTTTCACACGGGATATCTCTTCCGCACCGAACCCGGTGTCGGCGTGTGGGCGCGGGGCGCCCCGAACCTGCCGAAGGATGGGATCGCGCCGCTCGAGGGTGTGATCGAAACCGACTGGCTGCCGTTCAGCTTCACGATGAACTGGATGATGACCCGGCCGGGACACATCAGTTTTGCCGCGGATGAACCGTTCTGCTTCATCACCCCGCTAGCCTATCGCGGCCTCGACGACATGGTGCCCGAGATCGTTGCCATCGAAAGCGATCCGGAACGTCACGCGGCCTTCACGACATGGCGCGATGCCCGCCGGGATTTCAACAATCGCCTGCTCGCCGACGAACCGGCGACGGTCAAGCAGGGCTGGCAGAAATGGTACATGCGCGGCGAGATGGCGGCGGATGGCAGGGTCAATCCCGACCATCGCTCGAAGCTCTCGCTTGCGCCGCCGAGGATCGTCGACGCGTCCGAGTCGGGTCCGAGAGATTTGTGAGGTCTGGCTGTTGCCCGAATTTTCGGGAGTCTTTGTTTGGCATCTATCACGGGAGGCCGTCATGCATCCGTTAGGTCCACCGCCGCCGCCGTCAGGCAGTCCCGTCGTCTCCATGACTTTGCTTTCCGCTGGAAAGCCGCTGGGTCCGCCGCCGCCGCCGCCATCTGAGATAACGGGCCCCTTAGGCCCGCCGCCGCCGCCGCCGCCGCCGATTTGAGAATTTTGTCGGCGGCGGTCTTTTTGCGACGGTCCGGCCTTACGGGCTCAAAGCCGCGGCGTCATGAAGAACGCCGGGAGGGATTGAACGTGCTTGAGCGGCCCGGTCGTGCCGATCTCGACCGTCCCGGTCTCTGCCGTATCGATTTCCTCCAAACAGGCGGCGAGGCGCATCCGCGCGTGCTTCTGCGTCTCGAAGCGGACCGGCTTGGGGTCGGGGACGTAGTGCCCGATGAACGGATTGGTATTGATCTCGTAGATCACGGTGCGGCCGCCGATCGTGGCGTGATCGGCCCGCCCGAACTCGATATGCGCGATTTCGAAGGCTCGCTTGAGGTCGGCCGCAAAGCGGTTTGAAACGACCGCGTCGTACTCATCGTTCACGGCGGCGTCGGTCAGCTTGTCCCACGCCCCGTATTTGACAAGCCAAGTATCGTCGACCCCGATGTGATCGACGGAATACCGGTCGCCGACCCGGTACGAGCCCCATTTGTGCCAAAGACCCTGGCTGTAGGGCTTGGCGCAGAGTTCGACGACCAAGATGCCGCGCAGCGGGACGCCGCCGGTCTGGAGCGCGCGCAGCGTCTCGACGAGTTGCTTCTGAGTGGCGATCAGCTGCGGTATCGCCTTCATGTGATCGAACTCGCCGCGCAGGAAGACCGGAAACCGCGTCGGCTTTGGCCGCTCGTCGCCGCGCCACGCCCGGAACGGATTGATGCCGGCCGCGTGCAGCGCACCCAACAGCTCGACCCGCGACATCGCCAGGGCAGGTTTGTTGAGACAGCGCAATCCGCACGCCGTGAGCAGCCCATGGGCGTCCGCCGCAAGCCGCAGCTCCCACGCGCTCAGCCGCTCGATATCGCCGAAGATGTAGGTGGCGCGCGGCACTTGCCGGGCGCGGAAGAGCCGCTCGTAGTTGGCGACCTGGAGTTTCGGCGTGGGGAAGCCGTAAGTCCCCTCGACGATGCTCCGGAGCGTGTACTCATGCCCGGGGACCACGACCAGCATGATCATGCGGGCGCTCCGGCGAAGGATCGCGATTCCGTGCGATTGCTCGGCCTAAATCGGGACGGATTGAACGCGGCCATCGCTTGCCATCCAAGGCCGAAACGGCGAGATCCGCCCGGTCGGCAACCGGGTCAGGCTAGATCAAGCGCGGGATTGAAGCCAATCGAAATCGTCAAGGAAATGGTACGGTTAATGCCCGTGTCGGGTCATTTTCATCGATTTTGGCATGCGACCCGCTATGACGAACTCGCGACCAGCGATCTGGCCTTGATCAAGCTCGCATCGATTGGACTTTGGCTGCGCCCTAATCAGTCCGCGCTCTAATACGAGCGCGGCAGGCCGAGCACGTGCTCGGCGATGTAGGCGAGCACGAGATTGGTCGAGATCGGCGCGATCTGGAACAGCCGCGTCTCGCGCCACTTGCGCTCGACGTCGTATTCGCGCGCGAAGCCGAAGCCGCCATGGGTCTGGAGGCACGCCTCGCCGGCATGCCACGACGCGTCCGCCGCCAGCAGCTTCGCCATGTTCGCCTCGGGCCCGCACGGCCGGCCCGCATCGAACAGGGCCGCCGCCTTGCGCACCATCAGCTCGGCCGCCTCGGTCTCGGCGAAGGCGCGCGCGATCGGGAACTGCACGCCCTGGTTCTGGCCGATCGGCGGTCGAAGACGACGCGGCTCCTTGGCATAGTCGGCGGCGGTGCGGATGAACCAGCGCGCATCGCCGACGGCCTCGGACGGCGATCAGGATGCGCTCGGCGTTCATGCCGTCGAGGATGTAGCGGAAGCCCTTGCCTTCCTCGCCGATCAGGTTCGCCGCCGGGATCTCGACGTCGTCGAAGAAGATCTCGGTGGTGTTGTGGTTGATCATCGCCTTGAGCGGCCGGATCTCGAGGCCCTGGCCGCGCGCCGCGCGCATGTCGACGAGGAACACCGACAGCCCGTCGCCGCGGCGCTTCGACCTGCTCGACCGGCGTGGTGCGCGCCAGCAGCAGCATCAGGTCGGAATGCAGCGCGCGCGAGGTCCAGACCTTCTGGCCGTTGACGACGTAGTGGTCGCCGCGCCGCTCGGCCCGCGTCTTGAGCTTGGTCGTGTCGGAGCCGGTGGTCGGCTCGGTGACGCCGAAGGCCTGCAGCCGCAGCGCGCCGCTGGCGATCTGCGGCAGATAGCGCTGCTTCTGCGCGTCGCTGCCGTGGCGCAGCAGCGTGCCCATGATGTACATCTGCGCGTGGCAGGCGCCGGCGTTGCAGCCGGCGGCGTGGATCTCCTCGAGGATCACCGCGGCCGCGCGCAGCGGCAGGCCCGAGCCGCCGTATCGTTCGGGAATGAGCGCGCCGAGATACCCCGCCTCGGTCAGCGCGGCGACGAAGGCCTCGGGATATTCCTCGGCGCTTCGCGCTCGCGCCAATAGGCGCCGGGAAAGCCCGCGCAGATGTGCCGCACCGCGGCGCGGATTTCGGGAAAATCCTCGCCGAGCGCGAGCGTGACGGCGGTGTCGCTCATGGCGCTCAGCGTCCCTCGAAGCGCGGCTTGCGCTTGTCGTTGAAGGCGTCGATCCCCTCGCGCCGGTCCTCGGTCGGGACCAGCCGGTTATAGGCTTCGATCTCGAACTGGAAGCCGCTGCGCAGATCGAGCTGCAGGCCGGTATGGATCGATTTCTTCGCCTGGCGCACCGCCAGCGGCGCGTTGTCGCCGATGGCCGCGGCGGCCGCCAGCGCCTTCGTCATCAGCGCCTCGGGCGGCACCAGCCGGTTGACCATGCCCCAGGCGAGCGCCTCCTCGGCGCCGAACGGCCGGCCGGTGAGGATGATCTCCTTGGCGCGGCGCTCGCCCACGGCGCGCGGCAGCATCTGCGTGCCGCCGGCGCCCGGCATGATGCCGAGCGTCACTTCGGTCAGCGCGAAGCGCGCGCGTCGGCACCGCATAGGCGAAATCGCAGGCGAGCACCATCTCGAGGCCGCCGGCAAAGGCGTGGCCGTTGACCGCGGCGATCACCGGCACGGGCAACGTCGAGCAGCGCCCCATACTGCCGCTCGAAAATGACGTGCTGCGCCTGCCAGTCGGCATCGCTCATGCCGTGCCGCTCCTTGAGATCGGCGCCGGCGCAGAAGACGCGGTCGCCCGCGCCGGTCAGCACGACGCAGCGCACGGCGCCGGGATCGGCGGCAAGCCCGCTCCACAGCGCCAGCAGCTCGCGCCCCATCTGCGTGTTGAGCGCGTTGGCGACGCGCGGACGATTGAGCGTCACCCGCAGCAGGGCGGGCTGCACCCATTCGGTCAGAAGCGTCTCGTAGGTCGTCATGTCCGCCGCGCGCCCTGTCGCGGCCACGCTATTACGCCTTGCCCGCATCCGTCAACGCGGGCGGCAAACCGGCCGGGAGAAGGGACGCGCAGGAACCGCCGCGCGTCAGGCGCCGAGCACGCCCTCGGTTGCCTGGAGCACCGAGCGCCACGCCGAATAGGCGAGATCGTCGCCGACTTCGAGCGCCCGCGCGGCCCGCGCTTGCACGAAGGCGAGCGCATCGGCCCCGTATTTCGCCGCAAGCGCAGCGGCAATGCGCTGCGCCTCGTCTTCTTCCAGCAGACTCGTGTGCATGGTTCTCCTGACGTCAGGACGCTTCGGCCATCGGCGCGGCGGCGGGCAAGAGATGGTCGCTGCGATTCTCAAGCCAACTCACCATTTCGCCGTCGTCCGGCTCGCGTGCGGCAAGGTTGCCATGCAGACCGAAAGGCTCCGCCAGTTCACGACCAATCTGCACCGCCGCGGCAGGACTCTCTGCACGAACGATGGCGACGGCCTGGCCGTTGCACGTCACGGTAAAGATCCGCATGTCGGCCTCCTTTTTCTAAACCGCGGATCAATGTCCGAAATATTCTATGAGTTGTCGATCCCGAGATCAAACGATTTTCGCGAAATGCTCACAAAATGCACATCGCGCGATTCAGCATGAACATCGCGCGTACCATGCTTCATCGTTAACGACTCCGGCCCGGGTGCGTGCCGCGACGCTTCTTGAGATGCGCGGTCGCTCCGGCACGAGATTTACTTCGCCTCTGTTAGCGCCGCGCTGCGGTCCGAGGCGGCGGCTCGCGCGCTGCGCGCGGCTTTCCGCCGCGCCGCGCGGTAGCGGGATAGCAATTGCCTTGCCGGCCGAACGAGGCTAGTAAAGCGGCCGAGAAGGGTTGCCTCGGAAAGAGGCCGCCACGGTACGACGTGTTGCCGGGGTGAAATCGGGAGCGGAACGCCTATGCACCTATCCTCGGCTCGTCGGCCGGCCGCCGCGGGTGGTCGCGCCATCGTCGTGCCCTAGCCTGCGGGCGCTGGGAAGCCCGGGCATGCTCGATCTCTTTCTCAACGCCATTGCCTCGGGCGTCCTGCTCGGCGGCTTTTACGCGGTGATGACGGTCGGTCTCGCCATCTCGTTCGGCATGCTCGATATCGGCAATCTTGCCCATCCCGCGTTCATCATCCTCGGCTCGTTCACCGCCTACATCCTCAACTCGACTTACGGCATCGATCCGATCGTGGCAGGGATCATCGTCATGCCCGGCTTCGCGCTGCTGGGCGCCGTCATCTACGCAGATCTATTACTGGTCCTTCGAGCGGCGCGGCGAGGAGGGGCTGCGGGGCCTGTCGTTCTTCTTCGGCCTGCTCTTCATCACCGAGGTGGCGCTCATCCTCATCTTCGGCGTCGATTACCGCTTCGTCGAGGCGCCCTATATCGGGCCGAGCATCCATATCGGCCTGGTCGATCTGCCGCTCCGGATGCTGGTGCCCTGCCTCATCGTCGCTTCGTGCTCATCGCGCTGCTCCAGGCGGTTCCTGTCGCGCACCTTCATCGGCCGCGCGATCCTGGCGGTCGTCGCAGGACAGCGTGGCGTTGCGGCTGATGTCGGTCAACCCGACGCAGGTCAAGCGCGTCGCGTTCTCGATCTCGATCGCCACGGCGGCGATCGCCGGCGCGTGCCTCATCATCATCCAGCCGGTCGAGCCGTCGATCGGCCGCGACTATATCGGCCGCGTCTTCGCCATCTGGTGATGGGCGGCATGGGCAGCTTCCCCGGCATGGTGATCGCGGCGATGCTGCTGGGCGTCGTCGAAAGCCTCACCTCGACCTTCTACGGGCCGTCCTGGTCGCCGGCGGTGGCGTTCGGCTTCCTGCTGCTGACCCTGGCCTTCCGGCCCTCCGGCATCATGGGAAGATAGGACCGTGCGGACGACGCACCTTCTGGCTCCTGACAGCGGTCGTGGTCGCCGTGATTTTCGCGCTGTCGCGGCTCGTCACCAACGATTATTTCTTCTTCGCGGCCTATCTCGTGCTGCAATACGTCGTGCTCGCGACCGCCTGGAACATCCTCGGCGGCTATACCGGCTATGTGAATTTCGGCATCGCCGGCTTCTTCGCGCTGGGCGCCTATACGCACCGTGGTGCTGCACAAGCTGTGGGGGCCGCCGATCCCGGTGCTGATCGTCGCGGGCGGCGTCATCGCGGGCGTGGTCGGGCCTCGGCACGGGCTATCTCACGCTTGCGCGTGCGCGGCGTGTTCTTCGGATCGCGACGCTCGCGCTCGCCATCGTGCATCCAGACCTTCATCACCAACTGGGACTATGTCGGCGGCTCGCGCGGCGTCTATATCATCCGGCCGGCGGCAGGCGCCGCTCGTCGGCAGCTACATCCAGTATCTCTTTCTCGTCATGCTGATCCTGGCCGGCGCTCTCGGTCGCGATCGCGCGGACGCATCGAGCATTCGACCCTGGGCTTCGGCCTCGCCACCGTGCGCGACGACGAGCATGTCGGCCGAGGCCTCGGGCGTGCCGACGCTGCGCCTCAAGCTCATCTCGACGACGCTGAGCGGCGCGCTCATGGGCATGGCGGGGGCGCCGCTGCCCTATTACGTGACCTATCTCGATCCCGACCTCGGGCTTCAACCTGTCCTATGCCGTGAACGCCATCGCCATGCCGCTGATCGGCGGCACGTCGTACTGGCTCGGGCCGGTCATCGGCGCGATCTTCCTCGGCACCATCCAGCAGGTCGCGACCGTCACGATCTCCTCGGCGCTCAACCTCCTCATCGTCGGCGTGCTGCTGGTGTTCTTCGTCGTGGTCGCGCCCAATGGCGTCTTCGGCCTGTTCCAGCGCTGCGACGCGCCGGAGGCGCAGGTGAGCGAGCCGCTGCTCCGGATCGAGGAGCTGGGCAAGCGCTTCGGCGGCTTCGTCGCGCTCGACGGCATCGATCTCGAGGTCGCGCGCGGGCGAGCGGCGTCGGCCTCATCGGTCCCAACGGCTCGGGCAAGAGCACGCTCGTCAACTGCCTCTCGGGCGTGCTGCGCAACGAAACCGGCACGGTGCAGTTCGACGGCCATGCGCTGAACGGGCTGCCGGCCTATCAGCGCACGCGGCTCGGCCTGGCCCGCAGCTTCCAGCTGCCGCGGCCGTTCCGCAGCATGACGGTCGCGCGAGAACTTGCGCATTCCGCTGCTCTACACGGTGAACGCTCGGCGCAGGCGGCACGCGTCTCGGCGAGGCCGCGATCGGCGAGCGCTGCGCCGAGCTGCTGCGCGTCGTCGGCCTCGCCGACAAGGCCAACCGCCGGCCGCGCGATCTGACCCAGATCGAGATGCGCAAGCTCGAACTGGCGCGCGCCCTGGCCGCCGAGCCCAAGCTCCTCATCGCCGACGAGGCGATGGCCGGCCTGTCGCATTCGGAGGTCGACGAGATCCTCGCGCTGCTCGCGCCGCCTCATCGATCAGGGCATCACCATCATCCTCATCGAGCACATCATGCGCGCGGTGATGAGCTTTTCCGAGCGGCTCGTCGTGCTCGTCGCCGGCCGCAAGATCGCCGACGGCGCTGCCGCAGGAGGTGATCCGCAATCCCGAGGTCGAGAGGGCCTATCTTGGCGAGTAGCCTCGCGATCCGCGGCGTCAACGCCGCCTATGGCTCGGTGCGGGTGCTCGAGGACATCTCGCTCGAGGCGCGGAGCGGCGAGACGGTGGTGCTGCTCGGCACCAACGGCAACGGCAAGAGCACGCTCATGAAATGCGTCATGGGCATGCTGCGGCCGACCGTCGGGCAGCATCGTCGCCGAGATCGACGGCACCGCGCACGATCTCATCGCGCAAGACGACCGAGCAGATCGTCGATCTCGGCATCGTGCTGGTGCCGGAGGGGCGCCGGCTCTTTCCCAAGCTCACGGTCGAGGAGAATCTCTATCTCGGCGCCTATCGCCGCACCGCGCGCGAGCATCTCGCAGCGCAATCTCGCCTATTGCTTCGAGGTGTTTCCGGTGCTCGACGAGCGCCGCCGCCAGCTCGCCGGCAGCATGAGCGGCGGCGAGCAGCAGATGCTGGCGCTCGCGCGCGCGCTGATGTCGGCGCCGCGCATCCTCCTGATCGACGAGCCCTCGGTCGGACTGGCGCCGGTGCTGGTGCGCCGCACCATCGACAAGATCAAGGAGCTGCGCGACGAGTATCAGCTCACCGTGCTCATGGCCGAGCAGAATTTCACCCAGGCGATCCGCATCGCCGACCGCGGCTATGTCATCGTCCACGGCAAGATCGCGTTCGAGGGCGAATCGCCCGACGCGCTCAACAACAACGAGCTCATCCGCAAATTCTACATGGGGCTCTAGCCATGGCGGTGCGACATGACGGTCGGCGTCGTCGGCATCGGCATCATGGGCTCGGCGATCGCGCGCAACCTCGCCGCCGCCGGCATCGCCGTCAGGGGCTATGACCCCGATCCGGCGCGGCTCGCGATCCTGCGCCGCGACGGCGGCGTGCCGGCGGCGTCGGCGGCCGAGGCGGCCGGCGGGCGCCGACCGTCGTGCTCACCTCGCTGCCGAGCGCGGCGGCGCTCGAGGCGACGGTCGCGAGCCTGGTCGCGGCGCCGGCGCCCGGGCCTCGTCGTCGCCGAGCTCAGCACGCTGCCGATCGCGGACAAGGAGCGCTGCCGCGACCGGCTCGCGGCGCACGGCATGGTCATGCTCGATTGCCCCTTGAGCGGCACCGGCGCGCAGGCGGCGACGCGCGACCTCGCCGTCTATGCCAGCGGCGAGCGCGCGGCCTACGAGCGCGCCGCGCCGGTTTTCGACGGCTTCGCCCGGACGCAGCCATTATCTCGGCGCCTTCGGCAACGGCAGCAGGATGAAGTTCGTCGCCAACCTGCTGGTCGCCGTGCACAACGTCGCGAGCGCCGAGGCGATGGCGCTCGGCATCAAGGCGGGGCTCGACCCCGACACGATCGTCAAGGTGATCGCCAGCGGCGCCGGCAACTCGCGCGTGTTCGAGCTGCGCGCGCCGCTGATGGCCAAGGGCGCCTACCAGCCGGCGACGATGAAGATCGACATCTGGCAGAAGGACATGGCGATCATCGCCGCCTTCGCCAAGGCGCTCGGCGTGCCGACCCCGACCTTCGCGGCCACGGCGCCGATCTACGACGCCGCCCAAGCCGAGGGCTGGGGCGAGGACGACACCGCCGCCGTCTGCGCACTCCTGGAGAAACGCGCCGGCATCACCCGGTCGTAGCGCGCCCGGTGGCCGCAGCCGGCGGATTTCTCCGCTCCGTAACGGTTTGTAACACTTCTGGGCAAGTAGTAACGGCCAGTGACGACGGTTAGACTTTGGCGGCGGGCGTGGGGTCGCGTCCGGCGAAAGGGGTGCCCGCATGAAGCGAGGAAGCGAGCGCTGCAGCGTCTGCGGCGAACCCCCGGTCACCGCCCGCGTGGTCGATGACGGGGCGGTGGTTTGGCATTGCCCGAACCATCTCGAGGGCGAGACGCGCGCGCTTTACCGCGATTTGCGTGCGCAAGGCTGGGACGCGCCGCCGCCGCGGACGGTGCATTAGGCCGCGCTTCTACTCCGCCGCCTGGGCGCGGCCGAGGGCGTCGGCATCGGGCACGATGGCGATGTCGTGCAGCACCGGGTCGCCGGCCAGCGCCACCTCGTTCTCGATGAGCGCGCCGCAGCCGGGGCAGACGAACTGACGGAACTGCGGCTCGGCGTCGATGTAGCGGTGCGGATCGCCCGACAGCGGCACGGCATGGGCGATCGGCCGGTCCTCGCGCAGGCAGTGGTCCTTGTAGTTCTCGTGCGCGGGACCGAGATCGGCGTCGCATTTGGCGCAGCAATGATGCGCCACGCCGCCCTCGATCCGCACCGTCAGGTTGTCGGTGATGCGCAGCGCCACGGGACCGGCAAGGCGGCGCGGCCGGGGCCGGTTGGCGCGCGCGATTCGGTCGCGCCGGGTGCCTTCGCGCAGCGCCCTTGTCGCCGCTTCATCGACGCCGTCGCCGGCAAGGACGACGCCGTAGATGTCGCGCGCCGCCGCCGCGCCGACCGCGCCGTTGCGGCAATCCTCCAGCACCAGCGCGGGATCGCGCTCCATCGGATCGCCGAAGCCGCCCGCGGCGGTCCACACCACGGCATAGACGTCGGAAGGGCGCTGCTCGAAATTCTCCTGGCGCAGCCCCAGCGTCACCGCCTCGCCCTTGACCGCGGCGATGTCCTCGACCATGGCGCGCTGCTGCAAGCGCTCGAGAATGTCGCTGCCGCGGACGAAGCGGTAGATGTTGGTCGTGCCGGGATATCCCCCCATCATGCCGGTCGAGGTCGGAATGGCGTTGCCCGAGGACAGCGTGTCCTGCACCACGCAGTCGGTGTTGTGCGGGATGAAGCAGCTCTCGGCCGAGAGCCCGCCGCGCCAGCGCCCGGGGCCGCCCGAATCCGTCACCTCCTTGCGGTAGAGGAACAGCAGCGGAAAGGTCTGCTCGGTGTGCTCGATATTGGGCAGCTTGCAGATCGGCGTGCGCGACTGGCCGCCGGTGGAGATGCCGTCCTGGGTCGAGAACGCGCCGATCGCGCCGCCGATCGGATCGATCAGGAGATAGCCGTAGCGCTCGCCCCACTGGTCGATGCCGCGGAAGATGGTCGCCGGCCATTGGCTGGTGCCGCCGATGCACATCACGTCCTGGCGCATCGCCGGATCGGCGAAGATCATCTTCGACAGCACGTTGTAGGCGGGATAGAGCGAGATCTCCATCGCCTGCACCGGCGCGGTCGAGACCGAAGCGGGGAAGCTCGCGCAGTTGAGCGTGCCCGGCGTCGGGTTGAACGTCGACATGGCGCAGCGCGCCGCCGACCGAGAAATACTGGTCCCAGCACAGGAGCTGGTTGAGCGCCACCATGATCGAGCCGCGCCAGCCCGAATAGGTCGCGTTCATCGCGCCCTGCTGCGGATCGGTGCCTTCGTTCTCGAACACCAGGTGCTGCGCCCGTCTTGCGCAGCGTGAGGGCGACGCGATAGGTGCCACGGTCGCCGGGACGGCAGCATTCGACATAGGTGCGGTCGCGCCACACCCCGTCGGGCAGGCGCTTGCAGCTTGTCGAGAAACGCCGCCTCGCCATTGGCGAGGATGCGCTTCATCACGCCTTTCACCACGCTCGCGCCATAGCGGCGGACGAGTTCGAGGATGCGCGTGCGCGCCGCCGCGTTGCCGGCCATCTGGGCGCGGAAGTCGAGCGCCACCAGCTCGGGCTTGCGCGAGGCGCGCAGATAGAGCTCCTCGATGTCGCGGCGGATGGTGCCGGCCTCGATGATCTTTACCGGCGGGATGAGGATGCCTTCGTCGAACGCGCTCTCGGCGGCGGGGCAGAAGCTGCCGGGCGTGATGCCGCCGATATCATACTGGTGCAGGCAATTGGTGACCCAGCAGAACAGCTCGCCCTCCCAGAACACCGGGCAGATCAGCATCACGTCCTGCTGATGTGCAGCGCCGACCCAGGGATCGTTGGCGAGGAACATGTCGCCCTCGCCGATGCCGGGATTGTCGCTGCGGTTCTCGAGTATCCACTTCACCTGGGTGTCGGTGACGCCCGACATGTATTGCATGTAGGGGCCGAAATAGACGAACTCGGCATCCTCGGTGAGGATCGAGGGGTTGAGGTCGAGCGCATACATCGCCACCGGCGAGCCCGAGATGCGCTGGATGGTGGCGCCGTGCTCCTCGTTGACGTTCCAAAGATTGTGGCGGATGACCTCGAACGTCACCGGATCGAAATCGTCGCGCGCCGCGCGGTGCAGCCTGAGCTTGGGCGAAATCGTCAGCCGCGCGGGCGGCACATAGGGATGCTTGACCCCGTCGAAGGAAATTCCGGTGATGTCGGCGAGCTTGGTCATGGGCGGCATGCTAACCGCAATCGGGCGTCATGCCCAGAATGCCCGTCAATGGCCGGCGCCCGCCGCCCTCGCCCTCAATGCGAATGGCGGTGGTGCAGGTCGGGATAATGCGGGTGGCGGTGGACGAGGCGGGCGTGGCGATGCCAATGGGCATGGGGCTCGCCGGGCGGATCGGCCGGTCCGTGCGCGTGGCCGTGATGGGCGTCGTGGACATGGGCGTGGTCGTGCGCCATCGCCTCATGCGCGTGGTCGTGCTCGTGCGCCTCGGTGGCGTGGAGCCAGACGCCGATGGCCATGAGCACCGCCGCCGCGCCGAGCGGCACAGTGACGGGCTCGCCCAGCAGCGCCACGCCGAGCGTCGCGCCGACGAAGGGCGCGGTCGAGAAATAGGCGCCCGTCCGCGCCGTGCCGAGATGGCGCAGCGCCAGCACGAACAGCACCAGGCTCACGCCATAGCCGAAGAACCCGACCACGCCCGCGCCGAGCGCCAGCGCCGCGCCCGGCAGCGCCGCACCCTGCGTCAGCGCCAGCGCGAGATTGACCGGCCCGGCGACCAGGCCCTTGATGGCGGCGATGGCGACCGGGTCGGCTGCGCTCAGCTTGCGCGTGAGGTTGTTGTCGATGCCCCAGGCCAGACACGCCGCCGCGATCGCCGCGGCACCCATCCCGAATCCGCCGGGCCCGCCGCGCCACGACAGGACCAGGGCGCCCGCGAGGATCGCCGCCGCGCCGACGAGCAGGCGCCGGTCAACATTCTCGCGAAAGACGATCCAGGCGATCGCCATGGTCGCCAGACCCTCGAGATTGAGCAGCAGCGAGGCGGTCGACGCGGCCGTGCGCGCAAGGCCGGCCAGCAGCAGCACCGGCGCGATGACGCCGCCCGCGAGCGTGGCGCCGGCCAGCCAGGGCAAGTCGCCGGCGGCGAGCGCCGCCTCGGTCGCCGCCCTGCCGCGGACGCGCTGCATCGCCATCACCGCGCCGAGGCCGAGCCCCGAGCCGAGATAGAGCAGCCCGGCGAGAAGCCAGGGATCGAGCGTCCCGAGCAGCAGCTTGGCGGCCGGCGTGCTGGCGCCGAACAGCGCCGCCGAAGCGAGCGCCAGAACGATGCCGGCCGGATTCATGGCGGCGGCCTCCGCCCGCGATCGCGCGCGTCCGGCCGCAGGCGCGTGGCCTCTTGCCGGCGCCGGCCGCGGCGCGCATTCTGGCCGCGGGAGGGCTGCCCATGCCACTCGATCATCTTGAGCATTTCCTGATCCAGACCGAGGACATCCAGCGCACCGTCGCCTGGTACGTCAAGGTCCTGGGCATGCGGGTCGGGCCGCATCCCGACTTCAAGATGCCGGTCGAGTGGCTCTATATCGGCGACCGCGACGTGCTGCACGTGACCCAGGGCGGCGCCAACGTGTCCGAGGCGCGGCGGCGCTATCTCGGGCAGCAATCCGACGCCACGCATGGCTCGGGCGTGGTCGATCATGTGGGGTTCCGCGCCACCGGCCTCCTGCAGACAATCGATCACTTGACGGCGAACGGCATCGCCTTCACCGAACGCCAGGTCGATGTCCAGGGTCTCTATCAGCTCTTCATCATCGATCCCAACGGGCTCAAGGTCGAGCTCAACTTCGACGCGGCCGAGGCCAAAGGCCGTCGTGCCGAAATCATGGCCGCCGATCTCGAACGCGCTTAGGAAGCGAGGATCGATCCGATGAAGGCAGTGCTGCTCATGCAACATGGCGGGCCGGAGATGCTGCGCTATGGCGAGGCGCCGGACCCGGTGGCCGGGCCCGGGCAGGTGGTGATCGACATTCATGCGGCCAGCGTCAACGCCGCCGACGTGCGCGTGCGGCTGGGCGGTGGCGCCTACGGCAATGTCCGGTTTCCCCACATCCTGGGGCGGGACTTCTCGGGCGTGGTCGGCGCGGTCGGCGCGGGTCTCGGCGATCTCGCGGTCGGCGATGCGGTCTTCGGCGTCACCGAACAGCGCGACGATGGCGGCTACGCGGAGAAGATCGCGATCAAGGCGGCGATCGTCGCCAAGAAGCCCGACCGGATGGGCCATGTCGAGGCGGCGGCGATGGCGCTCACCGGCCTCACCGCGCTGTCGGCGCTCGAGGACACGGCGAAACTCAAGCGCGGCGAGACCATCCTGATCCAGGGCGGGGCCGGCGGCGTCGCCGGTTTCGCCATCCAGCTTGCCAAGCATATCGGTGCCACCGTCATCACCACCGCCAGCGCCAACAATCACGATTATGTGCGCGGGCTCGGCGCCGACCGGGTGATCGATTACCGAAGCGAGGATGTCGCCGCCGTCGTCTCCGGCTGCGATGTGGTGTTCGACACGGTCGGCGGCGCCGTTCGCGCCGGTTGCTACGCGGTGTTGAAGCCCGGCGGCCGGCTGGTGTGGATCGCCTCCGCGCCGGAGGGATTTCAGCCGCCGCGCCACGACGTTGCGACCCTGCGTCCGGCGGTCACCCGCGACCGCGCGCCTCTCGAGCGGATCGTGGCGCTCTACGACGCCGGCGTGGTCAAGCCACCCGCCATCCGGCGCTTTCCGCTCGCCGAGGCGGCCGCCGCGCACCGCATCAGCGAGGGCCGGCACCTCCAGGGCAAGCTGGTGCTGGTGGTGCGCTGAGCGGCGCCGGCGTAAGGGGATGGTGCGGCGAAGGGGAGCGCGATGATCGGACTGGTCGGCTTGGGCAAGATGGGCGCGGCGATCGCCACGCGGCTGCGCGAGCAAGGCGAGCGCGTCATCGCCTGGGACCGCGACTCGGCACGCGTGCGCGCGGCGGTCGAGCGCGGCGCGACCGCCGCCACGGGGCCGCGCGGCGTCGCCGAAGGCGCCGATATCGTGCTTTCCATCATCACCGAGGACATCGGCGCCCGTGCGCTGTGGGAGGGCGAGGACGGCTTCCTGCGCACCGATATCGCCGGCAAGCTGGTCATCGAGATGAGCACGCTGCAGCCGATGACGGTGCGCGCGCTGGCGGCGCAGGCGAGCGGCCGCGGCGCCGCCTTCATCGACAGCCCGCTGCTGGGCTCCATCCCCACGGTGCGCCAGGGCAAGCTGGTGGCGCTGGTCGGCGGCACCGACGAGGCCGTGGCGCGCGCCCGCGTCCCGCTCGCGCATCTGACCGCGCGGATCGAGCATCTGGGCGCGGTCGGCGCCGGCTGCGCGATGAAGCTCGTCGTCAACAACATGATGGGCTGCTATCTGCAGGTTCTCGCGGAGAGCCTGATGCTGGGCGAGAGCCAGGGCCTGCCGCTCGAGCGCATGATCGCAGTGCTCGCGTCCTCGATCACCGCCACGCCGTGGTTTCAGGCGAAGAAGGCGATCTTCCTCGGCGGCACCGACGAGACCACGCTCGACATCCGCACCCTGCGCAAGGACATCCTGTCGGTGGTGGCGACGGCTTCGGCAGGGGGTGTGCCGGCGCCGGTCGCGGCGGTCGCCGCCGCCGGCATGTCGGCCGCGGTGCAGGCGGGCGAGGGCGGCAAGGACATCGCCGAGCTCGTGACCTTCCTGCGCACCGTCTTGCCGCAGCGGTGGTAGCGCCCCACGCCTCAGTTGGTCAGCGCGCGGATGACGGCGTTGGCGCGGCGCAGCCGTTCCGACAGGCTGCGGGCGACGGCGGCGACGAGCTTGGCGCGGATCGCGGGCTGGGCGTTCGACAGCAAGGTAAAATCCGCGGCCTTCAGCTCCTGCACCGTCACCTTCGCTGAGGCGACCACGTCGGCGGTGCGGCGCGGGCCGCCGAGCAGCGCCAGCTCGCCGAACACGTTGCCGGCGTCGATCGAGGCCAGGCGCGTGCTGCCGTGCTCGCCGACGCGGGCGACCCGGACATCGACCGATCCTTCGAGGAGAAGGTAGAGCCCGTCGGCCGTGGTTCCTTCTTCGATGATGGTCTTGCCCGCGGCGAAGGAGCGGCGCACGAGACGGCTGCCGAGGATGCCCCGTTCGGCCGCGTCGAGCTCGGCGAGAATCTCGAAATCATCGAGCCGCGTTCCCGCGGCTGACGCCGAAATCTCTCCGGCTTCGGCCGCGATGAGCGCGTCCTCGCAGCCTTCGAGCGCGCGGTCGAGATCGGGCGCCTCGAGCGCGGGCGCGATCGGCCGTTGCTCGCGCAGCGCTTGCTCGGTGTTGGCGAAGAACAGATTTCCTTGCAGCTCGACGGCCACGATCGCCGCGCCGAGCTGATCGAGCCGGAGGCTCGGCGCGCGGCTGCGCACGCGGTTGGAGCGGACATCGGTGCCGCGATAGCTGCGCCGGATCGCCGAAGGCGCATGGCCGCGAAAGTCGAGCAGGTGCAGATGCAGGCGTTCGGCCAGCTCCTCGCAGACGCGGATGCCGCGATGGGAGTTGCCTTTCTCGTCGAGCCGCGGCGAGAACACGCCGATGCCGAGCTGTCCCGGCAAGACCGCCATGATGCCGCCGTTGACGCCGCTTTTGGCGGGCAGGCCGATGCGAAGCTCCCATTCGCCGGCGAACTCGTACATGCCGCAGGTGGTCATGACGCTCAGCACGTCGCGCACATGCTCGGCCGCGAGCGCGCGCTCGCTGGTCACGGGATGGGCGCCGCCATTGGCCAAGGTCGCGGCGATGAAGGCGAGATCGGCCGCGGTCGTCAGGATCGAGCATTGGCGGAAATAGAGGTCGAGATGCGCATCGACGTCGCCGGCGATCATGCTGTTGTTGAGTTCGAGATAGGCGATGGCACGGTTGCGGTGCCCGGTGGCCGCCTCCGACCGGTACACCGCCTCGTCGATGGCGACGGGCCGGCCGATGAGCGCGCGGCAGAGATCGAGAATGCGTTCCAGCCGCACCGCGGGGCTGTCGCCCTGCACCAGCGACGTCGCGACGATCGCCCCGGTGTTGACCATGGCGTTGAACGGACGGTTGCGGCGGTCGTCGAACAGGATCTCGTTGAACGGGTCGCCCGACGGCTCGACCCCGATGCGCTCGAGCACGGCGTCGCGGCCGTGATCCTGCAGAACGAGCCCATAGACCAGCGGCTTGGAGATGGACTGGATGGTGAAGGGGGTGCGCGTCTGCCCCGCCTCGTAGAGATGGCCGTCGGCGGTGACGAGGGCAATGCCGAATTGATCGGGATCGACCCGGCTCAATTCGGGAATGTAGGTCGCGACCGCGCCGTCGCTGACGCCGACGAAGTTGGCGTGCACGTCGCGCACCAGCGTCTGGATCGGCGATTCCGGCGCCGCCAATCCGCGCCCGCCGCCACGCGGTCCCGCCTCGCGCGCGGAAACGCCAAGGGTGCTGCGGTCCCACCCGGACGCGGCAAAGGCTGCGGCAAGTTCTGGGTCACGCCCTTCCTCCTGGCCGGCAGCGCTGCAATCCGCAGGCCAAGTGACCAGACCCGGCATGCCGGTACGGCGCTACCCCTTTTGGGCTAGTACCTTGCATGCGGGTTGACCTCAACTGCCGCTTTCATGGGCAGTTTATCCGGGGCGCGACCGTAGCGCAGGCCGTCGCGCGGCGCGCCGATCCGGGCCGGTTCAGACGCGGATGAGGCCGCCGAGCGCTGCGGGCGGCGGCGGCGCGCCGGGGAAGACCGTTTGCAGGGCCGCGTCGCCCAGGCTCATGTGGCGCTCCAGCACGACGGCGATGGCGCTGCGAAAGTCGGTGGTGATGGCGAGGTCGCGGTTCTGGTAGAGCGCGTCCTCCGCCAGCCCCGGCCAGGCGCCATAGACGCGGCCGCCCGCGACGGGTCCGCCCATGACCCAGAGCACGTTGCCATGGCCGTGATCGGTGCCGCGATTGCCGTTCTCGCGCACCGTGCGGCCGAATTCGGAGACGACCAGGATCACCGTGTCGCGATAGGCGCCGCCCATGCCCTTGGCGAGCGCGGCGAGACCCTCGGCCAGCGGCCGCAGATGGTTGGCAAGCTGGCCCTCGGCCGCGCCTTCGTTGACATGCGTGTCCCAGCCGCCGAGCGCGAAGAACGCAAGCTCGACCGCCCGGTCGCGCGCGATGAGATGCACGAGGTTCTCGGTGTCGGAGGCGAAGCCCACCGGCGACGGCGCGCCGTTATCGGCCTCGACCATGTCGGTCTGGAGATCGGTCATCAGCTTGGCGCGCATCGCCATGCCTTCCCGGTAGGCGCGGCTCATCGGATCGTTGCCGGCATAGAGCCGGTCGAAAGATGCATTGATCACCGGCCGGTCGATCGGCAGGGGATGATCGGCGCCGCGGCCGAGCGGGATGTTGGCGACGTTCAACCGGCCCGTCAGGATGCGCGGCACGGTCGGCCCGAAACTCACCGCCGATGTCGATAGATGCGGGCCGGGCAACGCCGCGAGCAACCGGTTCATCCATCCGTCGGGCGTCGCGCTCCGGCCCGGCGTGCCGCTTTCCATATAGTCCTGCGCGGTGAAATGCGAACGCGACGGATCGGGCGAGCCCGAGGCGTGGATGAAGGCGAGGCTGCGCTCCCGCCACAACGGCATCAGCGCGGCGAGCGCGGGATGAAGTCCGAAATGCCCGTCGAGCTCGAGCGCGCCGCCGGCGCTGCCGGGGTGCTGGAATCGCGATCGTCGGCCGCGCATCGTAATAGGCCCCATCGCCATGGGGGACGACGACGTTCAGCCCGTCAACCGCGCCGCGCAGAAAGACCACGACGAGACGCCGGTGCCCGCCCGCCGGGTTGGTCGCGGCCCAGGATTGCGCGCCGAGCGGCAGCAGCGTCAATCCGGTCGTGCCCGCGGCAGAATTGAGGAAGTCGCGACGCAGCATGGGCCGTCTCCTAGCAGCGCATGAATTCGGGCGCGCCCAGCACGATCCCGGCGCGCAAGGCCGGCGGCGCCGCGGCGATGGCGCTTCGGGTCGCCGGCGAGAACTGGTCGCCCAGCGTCCGCATCAGCACCGCCGCATCGAGCGGAGCCGCGGGATCGCGCCGCGGCGATGCCGCGTCCGGCGCCGCCGTCAGCGGCAGATTGCCGTGCGCCAGCGCCACCGCGAAGGAGAGCCGCCGCATCATCCCGTCGGGGTTGAGCCACGCCGCCTGGGTGTCGTCGTAGCCCTGCGGCATGATGTGGCCGTAGGGCGGCTCGCCGAGCTGGAACAGCATGCCGCGCAGCGGGCGGAAATTGGTTGCTTCGATCCCGGCGGCGCGCACGGAAGAGATGACGTAGCGATAGGGGCTCTTGAACTTGGCGCCGAAATTGGCGGGCGAGCGGAACGAAGCGCCGGCGAAGAGCGCCGCGAGCACCGCGCGGATATTGCCGTCGCTCGCGAGATACGTCTGCGCCAGGTGCGCGACCGTGGCCGTGTCCGGATCGTCGGCGAGGAAATACTGCGCCAGCTTGAAGCCGAGCCGGTGCGCCGTCGCCGGGCTGCGCGCCAGCATGTCGAGCGCCGCCTCGCCTTCGGCGATGCCGCCGCCGCGCACGGTGCGCCCGAGGAATTGCTTGTCCGAGAAATCATGCCGGTCAGGGTCGAACATGAAGCCGCCGCGCCCTGTGGCCTGTTGCCGGTCCGCGGCGCCGCGGCGGAATGGCCCGCCCATGCGGGCAAAGACCGGACGCCGGCGCGGCGCCGGTCCGATGGTCCAGCCGGTGAGGATATGCGCGAGCGCGATGACGTCGGCCTGGGTGTAGCCGCCATTGACGCCGAGCGTATGCAGTTCCATCAGCTCGCGCGCATAATTCTCGTTGATGCCCTCGAACGGCCCGCGTGTGCCGGGGCTGCCGGGCGCGGTGTTGAGCCAGTTGTCGAGATAGAACAGCATGGCCGGATGCTTGGCGGTCGCGCCCAGCATGTCGCGGAAGCTGCCGAGCACGTGGGGCCGGATCGCCTCCTGCTCGAACGCGCCGACCCACAGCCGGTCGAGCCCCTTGCCGGCGAAAATGTTGAAATGGTTGAACCAGAACGCGACCAGCGTTTCCTCGAGCTGGCGCGGACTGGCGATCGCGCGCATGAGCCGCGCTTCGATCGCCTCGCCGACGATCACGCGGGCACGCTGGTTTGCCGCCTTGCGCGCCGCGGGCGTGGGCTTGCCGCCGCCGGGCGGTCGTATCGAAGGCGGGCCGTATTCGACGAAAAGCTGCTGCGGCGAGAGCTCCAGCGTGGTCAGCGCCGCGATCCGGCCGGTGAGAGCGGCAGGGAGCGGGATCGATGAAGGCGCGAGCTGCTGCTCGATCCAGCGATCGACACCGAGCGTGGCGATGCGGTCGAGGTCGCCGGGGCGCGGGCCGAAACCGAGACGGTCGATGACGTGACGTGCCAAGGCGACGCTGCTGGTCATGGACGCTCCGCGGCCCTGCTGCGCGATCCTCGCAAGAATACGGTCGCCCGTCGAGAATCATCCCTGAAATATCGCTGCGATCGCGGCTTATCCCAAATTTGCCTTAATGTCGCTTCTCCGCGAACAGCGCAGGCGTTGCTGCCCGCCGTTCGGGTGGCGGAACGCCGTCCAGCCAAAGACACCGGCGATCCGCACCATTCGGCGCGTCGCCGCCGGCACCCATGACACAATCGCAGGAGCCGCCGCCGGTCGCGCCGGCCGTGCAAGTTCAGCCGGCAGGCGCCGGGTGCTTGACTTGCGGAGATGGTCGAGCTTTTCGTTTTGGGCAACCCGAATTTCACGACCAACGATCTCGAGCAGGCAGACGCGCAGCCGATCGCCCGTCGTCGCCTCTAAGCGCACCCACGCTTCGCTCGCTTATCGGCTGCCCGCGGTTTGTTTGCACTTTGGTCGATCGACCATGCCGGCAGCCAAAAGCCCGCCGCCGTTGATAACGCAGGAATACGTGGCGCCGGCACTGGTGTGAGCGGTGTAATAAGTGTTCGTCTGATCAGAGAACCTATTCGAGATCGTGAATTCGTCGGGCCGGACCCCAATCACTCCAGCGGTGTTTGAAATGATTCGATCATCGGAAAGCATTTCTTGCTGGCACGCAGAAAGAAGCAAGACCGAGGCGAGTAACGTGGCAAATCCGATTTCCTTACCCATAAGTGTCTCCTGAGGTTCATCAAATCGACCGCTCCCGCGCGTCGCAGAACCGTTCAATAGCTTATTCCGCCGGTGAGTACGATCGCGGCGACGCGCGCGCAAGCACGATCGAGCCGACATTCGCCAGATGCTTGGGATCGGGACGCGATTTTGGCCATCTTCGGGCCATCGTGGCAATATGGTTGTCGGACGGATGCGCGTTTGGCAGAAGGGCCAAGGGTTGCCCTGGCATGCGGCACTCGCAGCCGGGTGATCAGCGACCGGATTTCCTTGAACCTCTGCGGCGGCATCACGACCTCGGCGTTTTGCAAGGTGACGTAGCGGCCATGGCTGACGATCTTTGCGGCGAGCTTGATCGGCTTCTCGCGCCGGCGCGTCAGCGCCGGCCGATGGCACAAAATCGAGCGTTACCCGGGAAAGGAGGGCTTGATCGCGGCGGCGGACGGTGGTGCGCATTGACGGCGGCCCGGGCGCATGGCAAGGGATGTTCATGCGCGTTGCCATTCTCGACGACATCCACGGCGCCTACGCGGCGACGGACGGCGTGCGCCGGCTGCGCGAGCGGGCGGAGGTGCGGATTTTCACCGCGCCCTTCGGCGATCCCGCCGCGCTGGCCGGCTACGAAGCGGTGGTGGCCAATCGCGAGCGCACGCGTTTCGACCGCACCTTGTTCGAGCGGCTTCCCGATTTGCGCATCATCGCCCAGACGGGCAATCACGCCTATCACATCGACCTGGCCGCGGCCGCCGCGCGCGGCGTCATCGTGGCGAAGGCGTCGGGCGGCTTCTCGATCGGCGCGGCCGAACTTGCCATCGGCCTCGCCATCGCGCTGATGCGGCAGATCCCCGCGACCGATCAGGCGGTGAAGCGCGGCGCGTGGCACACCCCGACGACCCCGGTCCTGCACGGCAAGACGCTCGGCATCGTCGGGCTCGGGCATGTCGGCCGCCATGTCGCGATGCTGGCCCGCGCCTTTGGCATGCGCGTGCTCGCCTGGAGCCCGCGCCTGACGCCGGAAGCCGCCGCCGCCGCCGGCGCCGAGCCTGGCGCGCTCGACGATCTCATCGCGGCGGCGGATATCGTCTCAATTCATGCCACGCTCGCGCCGGAATCGCGCGGTCTGATCGATGCGCGGCGGCTCGGCCTGATGAAGCCGTCGGCCTATCTCATCAACACCGCGCGCGGCGCCATCGTCGATGAAGACGCTCTCGTCGCTGCGCTCGCCGCCGGAAGCATTGCCGGCGCCGGGCTCGATGTCTTCACGGCCGAGCCGCTGCCGGCGGGGCACCCGTTGACCACGCTGCCGAACGTCGTGCTGACGCCGCATCTCGGCTGGCCGACCGATGCGGCCTATGCCGGTTTCGCCGCGGACGCGGCGAACGTGCTGCTGGCCTGGCAGGATGGGCGCGACGTGCCGCGCTTCCGCGAGGGCCACTGAGACTTATTGCGGCGGCGGAAGGGGCGTCGTCTGCCACAGGACCTGCTGCCAGGCCTTCGGCGTCCGCTCCCACACGTTGGAATAGCGCAGGACGAGATGGCGCAATTGGCCGCCGGTTTCGACGTCGATCTCGATCCCGCCGGTGATGAACGCAAAGCCGGTGCGGACGCTGACGGCGGCGTCGCGGCGGTGGATGCGGCGATACTTCACCGCCCCGCTCGACACCGAAGCGATGAAGCTGCGCTTGGTGTCGAGCCTTCCGTTGGAATGGGTATAGACGATGTCGTCCGACATCAGGCGCTCGAGGACGGCGACATCGCCGGCCAGAACTGCGCGGCTGCGCTCGTCCTCCAGGCGCAGGAGTTCGGCGGCGGTCGTGATGCTTTCGTCTGTGTTGGCCATATTCCGCTCCTCGCGATGGACATTCACGGCGTTTCGTTGAAGAACTCGCGCATCATCGCGTAGGATTTCCGGCACAGCTTTTCATCGTAGCGCGCCGGCCCGCCATTGGCGGTCGGGTCGGTGAACGAGTGCACCGCGTCGCCGAACATCATCACCTGCCAATCGACCTTGGCCCCGGACAGCTCCGCCGCGAACGCGTCCATCGCCGGCTTCGGCGTCACCGGATCGGCGGCGCCGTGGATCGCGAGCACACGGCCCTTGATGTTGCATTGCGTGTCGGCCTGAACCGGGTTCGGGTAGGTGACGTGGAACACGGCCACCGCCTTGAAGTCGGCGCCGGCGCGTGCCTGCTCGAGCGCCAGCCCGCCGCCGAAGCAATAGCCGAGCGCGAATTTCCTGCCGGCATCGACAACGCCGAGCTTCGCCGCTGCCGCGGTCAGCGCCTCGAGGCCTTGCCGCCGCAGGCCAAGGTGAAGGCAAGATCCTTGTGCACCGCGCTCGACGCGGCCATCAGATCGGGCTGCGTCTTCGGCTTGTCGCCATAGCCGACGCCGAACATGTCGGCCATCATCACGACATAGTCCTTGCCCGCGGCGGTGCGCGCCTGGCCGATCGTGTCGGCGCAGATGCCCTTCCAATCGGGCTGCATGAAGACGGCGGGGCGCTTGGCTTTCACGCTGTCGTCATAGACCAGCACGCCCTCGAATTTCCGGCCGTCGAGCTCGTAGGGAACTTTCGTCTCGGTCATCGTCGTACCCCTCCCATACCGTGGCGCGATATTAGCGCCGGATCACTCTATCGCCGTTGAGCGATATGCTCCGCCGCCAGCAATCCCAGCACGAAGCCCTTGCACAACCCGCCGACATAGCCGGCGCGCGGCCCGCCTTCGAGATGGGCGACCGGCGTGCCGACGGCGTAGAGGCCGGGAAAGCGCGAGCCGTCGGACGCGCAACGCCTGCGCATGGTGCGTCGATCTCGATCCCGCCCATCGTCCCGGTGACGCCGGCGCAGAGCGGCACGGCATGGAACGGCGGCGTTTGCAGCGGCAAGGGTTTCGACCGCGCCGTCGTGCGCGGAACCTCGAGCGCGGCGAAGTCGTTCGCCGCCACCGCCTGGTTATGGCGCGCGACCGTTTGCGGCAAGCGAGCGGCCGGGCAGGCCGGCGGCTGCGGCGAGCGCGGGAAGATCGGGGGCGCTCACCATCGCGCCGCCGGCTTCGGTCAGGGCCGGGTTGCACGCCGACCGGCCCGGCCCGGCCGGGCGCGCCGTTCCACATCGCCGCGTCGAAGACGATGTGGGCGCTCGAGCGGATCGGCGAGACGCGCGATGGCGTTGGCCAGCGGCACGCCGCCCAGGCCCTCGTCGGCGAAGCGCGCGCCGTCGGGCCCGACCAGGAGGCTCACCTCGGCCATCGCGTCGAAATGCGGGTAGGGCCACAGCGCCGCATTCGTCATCGCGTCGCGGTGGTGGATATGCCCATAGAACGCGCCGAAGCCGCCGATCGCGGCGCCCGCCGCCTCGGCCATCAGGATGCCGTCGCCCATGGCGCCCGGTCCGACCCGCGCCAGCACGCGGTCGGGGCGCGGCGTGATCCAGCGCCGCACCAGCGCGGGATTGGCGGCGAAACCGCCATCGGCGATGACGCACCGCCTTGGCGCGAAGCCGCTGCCTGCGCCGCCGCGCGTCGCCTCGACGCCGACGCAGGCGCCGTGCTCGACAATCAGGGACTCGACCTGGATGCCGCGCAGGACCTGCGCCGCCGCGCTGCACGAGATTGGCCTCGAGACGCTGCATCAGCAGGTCGGCGCCGCGTCCCTGCCAATCGAGCCCGGCGCCGAACCGCCGCGCCGGCGCCATGACATGGGCGCTGCGATCGCGTCACGCCGGCGCCGAGATCGGGCGGGGCCTCGAAGCGCGCGCCTTCCGTCCAGCAGCCACGTCGTAGGCGCGCCGGGCATTCTGCGCCACCGCCGCCGCCAGATCGCGGCTTCGCGGTCCCGTCGGTGCCGCTCCATGATGGCGGCGCAGAGCGTCTCGCGGCGGATTCATCAGCGACATGCCCATGACGCCGAACACGCCGGTCGAATAGCGCGAGCTGCAGGGATAGAGCGGCTCCGGACGCTGCTCCAGAACCGCCGCCTTGAGGCCGAGCTGGGCCGCGCGGCACGACGTCATGAGGCCGGAAAATCCGCCGCCGACGGCGATCACGTCGAAGGCTTCGCTATCGGTCGGCATGGTTCCCGCGCGCCCGCTATTTCCAGAGCTGGCGCGTCGCGAGGTCGGCGCCCTGGCGCATCGCCTTGAATTTCTCCCAGACGACGGTCGGGTGGACCTCGGTCTTGTAGAGCGCTTGCGACGAGAAGCCGCAATCGGCGCCGGCGATCACGTTCTCGCGCCCGACCAGCCGGGCGAAGCGCACGATGCGTTCGGCGATCAGCTCGGGATGCTCGACGATGTTGCTGGCATGGGTGATGACGCCGGGGATCAGCACCTTTCCCGCCGGCAGTTTGACCTGCTCGAACAGATGATACTCGTGCTCGTGGCGCGGGTTGGCGGCCTCGAAGCTGTAGGAGCCGGCCTTGATCTTCAGCACGTAGCCGATGATGTCGGCAAGGCCGGCTTCGTAAATCCGCGGTCCCTCGTTGATGCCGTAGCAGGTGTGGAAGCGCACCCGCTCCGCCGGAATGCCGTCGAGCGCGGCGTTGACCGCTTCGACGTAGATCTCCGCGCGCCGCTTCTTCTGCGCGTCGTCGAGCCCCGGCTCGAAGAAGATGTCCGGCAGGAACGGGTCGTCCACCTGGAGCAGGATGCCGGCGGCGGCGATGGCCTTGTATTCGTGGCTCAGAGCGGCCGCGACCGCGTGGAAATACTCTTCCTCGGTCTTGTAGTACTCGTTGATGCCGACGCCCGAGGGCGCGGTCGCAGGCAGGAAGACGCGATCGTCGGCCACGCCCGCTGCCTTGGCCGCTGCCTTGACGTTGGCGATATCGGTCTGCAGCGCCTGCTCGCCGCGATATCTGACCGGCCCGGTGCAAACCACCGGCACGATCGGGACGATGGCGCCGCCCATCATCGCCTCCTTGAAATACTGCGCATAATATTCCGGGAAGGCGGCGACCTCCTGCTGGAACATCACCAGTTTCTGGTTGGGACGGGGTTCGAACCCTTCGAGCCGCTCCTGGATGTAAGTGAAAAACCCCGGCTTCGAAAATTCGCCGTCCGTCACGAAGTCGATGCCGCAGGCGACCTGCTTGCGCACCGCTTCCGCGACCGCCTTGGCGATCGTCGCCGCGAGCGCTTGGGCGTCGCAGGGCTGGCCGTTCAGCTTCGCCTTGAGCCCGTCGAGCAAATCGTGCGGACGCGGCAGGCTGCCGATATGCGTCGTGCGGATGCGATCGTCATTCTGTTGCAGTGTCATGGGGTCCTCCCGAATGCGCCACGGCGCGGCCCATCCGCCGCCATGGGTAGCGCCTTGCGCCGCCGCGCACAACGCGCGCCTCGAACCAAGGCCGTCCCGATTTGATCGGGTGGCGCGGCTTTTGCATCGCCGGTGTCGGCTGCGTCGCATCCATGTTAGCTTCTTCGGACGCTGGCTGGGAGCGGAGGGGAATTGTCGATGCCTGCCCGGAATTGCTCCGCTGCCGTGACCACGGCGATCGCGGGGCTGTGTCTAGTCATGTGTGGCGGCGGCGCCTTCGCCCAAGGCGTGCCGCCGCCGCCTTCTGTGACGGTTGCGCCGGTGGTCAGTCGCGAGGTGACGGAGACCGCGGATTTCATCGGCCGCGTCACCGCGATCAACCGGGTCGATATCGTTGCGCGCGTGGCCGGCTTCATCGAGCAGCGTCTCTTCACCGAGGGGCAGCAGGTCAAGACCGGGGAGCTGCTGTTCGGCATCGAGCCGGATACATACAAGGCGGCGGTCGAGCAGCAAAGCGCCAACCTCGCCAAGGCCAAGGCCACCGAGATCAATGCCGCGCTGCAACTGGCGCGCGCGAAAGCGCTGGTCCGCAACCAGAATATCTCGCAGGCCAGCGTCGATCAGGCCGCCGCCAACGAGGCATCGGCGCAGGCCGACGTGCTGGAAGCGCAGGCGGCGCTTGACCAGGCGCAGATCAATCTCGGCTATACCCAGATTCCCGCGCCGATCGATGGCCGCATTGGCCTTGCCAAGTTCACCGTGGGCAATCTGGTCGGACCCTCGTCTGGAGCGCTGGCGCGGATCGTGAGCCAGGACCCGATCTATGTCGTCTTCCAGGCGAGCGAGCGCGACGTGCTCGAGTACAAGCGCCGGATCGCCCAGCTAAGCGGCAAGAACGGGCACTTGCCGGTGCACGTCCATCTGTCGGATGGCAGTGTCTATCCCGAGGCGGGCGAAACCGATTTCCTCGACATTCAGGTCGAGACCGACACCGATACCGTGGCCGTGCGCGCGCAGCTGCCGAATCCGCAGGGGCTGCTGGTGCCGGGCGGCATCGTCGGCGTCACGGTGGAAGCGGGCAAGCCGCAATCCGCGCTGGTGATACCGCAAGCGGCGATCCTGATCGACCAGGCCGGCCGCTACGTCCTCGTCGTCGATGCCGCGAACAAGGTCGAGCTGCGGCGGGTGACGGCCGGCGCCGAGCAGGGCAGGGACGTGGTCGTTGCCGCCGGCCTCAAAGAGGGCGAGCGGGTCATCGTCCAGGGCATGCAGAAGGTGCGTCCCGGCGAGGTGGTGGCCGCCAGCGCCGTGCCGGGAAACTGAGCCGCGATGTTCTCGGGTATCTTCATCGACCGGCCGCGGTTCGCCTTTGTCATCGCCATCCTCATTACGCTGGCCGGCATCATCGCCATCACGGCGATCCCGGTGGCGCAGTTTCCCGACATCGTGCCGCCGCAGGTGACGCTGACCGCGAGCTATCCGGGCGCCGATGCCGAAGTGATCGAGAGCACGGTGGCGCAGCCGATCGAGGAGCAGATCAACGGCGTCGACAATGCTCTCTATTATCAATCCACCAGCGGCGCCGACGGCACCTACACGCTCAACGTCACCTTTGCGCTCGGCACCGACCCGGATATCGACACCGTCAACGTGCAGAACCGGGCGAACCTTGCGATCCCGCTGCTGCCCCAGGAGGTGACGCGCGCCGGCCTCGTGATCCGCAAGAAATCGGCGGCCTTGCTGCAGGTGATCAATCTCTATTCGCCCAAGAACACCTACGATGCCATCTATCTCAGCAACTATGCGACCATCAACGTCATCGACGCGCTATCGCGCATCAAGGGCGTCGGCCAGGCCTCGCTGTTCGGGCCGCTCGATTATTCGCTCCGGGTCTGGCTCGATCCGGATCGCCTGACCGCGCTCAATCTGACCCCGAACGATGTCGTTGCCGCGATCCAAGGCCAGAACGTCCAGGCCGCGCTCGGCCGCGTCGGGGCAGCGCCCGTCACCAACCAGCAACAGGTTCAGCTGACGATCAAGACCAAGGGGCGGCTGTCGCGGCCGTCGGAATTCGCCAACATCATCCTGCGCGCCAATCCCGACGGCTCGGTCGTGCGGGTCAAGGACGTCGCCCGCGTCGATATGGGGGCGCGGACACAGGACCGCTACAGCCGCTTCAACGGCGCCCCTGCCGCCGCCATCGGCATCTACCAATCGCCCGGCGCCAATGCCGTCGATGTGACCCGCCGCATCCGCGAGACCATGGACACGCTGGCCAAGCGGTTTCCCGACGATCTCGCCTATGATGTGTTCTACGACGCCACGGTCTTCGTCAGCGCGACCATCGACGAGGTCATTCGCACGCTGATCGTGGCCATCGTCCTCGTCGGCCTTGTCGTGTTCCTGTTCCTCGGCAAGTTCAGGACGACGATCATCCCGCTCGTCGCCGTGCCGGTGTCGATCATCGGCACCTTCGCGGTGATGCTGGCGATCGGCTATTCGGCCAACACGGTCTCGCTCCTGGCGCTCGTTCTCGCCATCGGCATCGTCGTCGACGACGCGATCGTCGTCGTGGAGAATGTCGAGCGCGTGATCGAAGAGGAGCCCGATCTCTCCATCCCCGCGGCCACCAAGAAGGCCATGGGCGAGATCACCGGCCCGATCCTCGCCATCACCCTCGTGCTTTTGTCCGTGTTCGTGCCGGTGGCCTTCATACCGGGCATCAGCGGTCAGTTGTTCCGCCAGTTCGCGGTGGCGGTGTCGGTGTCGATGCTGATCTCGGCGCTCAACGCCCTCACGCTCAGTCCTGCCTTGTGCAGCGTCCTCCTGAAGCGCGGTGCGATCAGCCGCGGGCCGATGCGTTATGTGCTGGGCGCCATCGACCGCACCCGCAACAGCTATGTCGCGGTGGTGCGCCGGCTCGTGCGCGTGGCGTTCCTTGCCGTGGTCGTCGTGGCGGGCGTGCTGGCCGCGTCGGCGTGGCTGTTCGGCCGGACGCCGCAGAGCTTCCTGCCGGAAGAGGATCAGGGTGCCATCTTTGCCGCCATGACCCTTCCCGAGGGGGCGTCGATCAACCGCACCGCGGCAACCGTCGCGCAGGTCGAGAAGATCGTCCAGGCGGTCCCCGGCGTCGACGGCGTTCTCTCGGTGGTCGGGTTGAACTTCATCGATTACATCGCCTCGTCGAATCAGGCGTTCTTCGTCGTTCGTCTCAAGCCTTACGCGCAGCGCACCGACCCCGCCCAGAGCGCCGACGCCATCATCGCGAAGTTGCGGCCGCGGCTGGCGGCGATCCAGGGCGCCATCGCCTTCCCGTTCAATCTTCCTCCCATCCTTGGCCTCGGCAGCACCGGCGGCTTCCAATACGTACTCGAGGCGCTCCAGGGCCAATCGCCGGCCGACCTGGCGGCGACGCTCCGCGGCCTCATCCTTGCCGCCAACCAGCAGCCCGAGCTTGCCGGCGTGTTCAGCACCTATGCTGCGGACACGCCGCAGATCTATCTCGATGTCGACCGCGACAAGGCGCAGGTGCTGGGGGTCAAGATCGCCGACATCTTCAATGCCCTGCAGACCACGCTGGGTGGCTTCTACGTCAACGACTTCAACGTTTTCGGGCGAACCTGGCAGGTCAATGTCGAGGCCGACACGCCGTTCCGCGACAAAGTGAGCGACATCGACCGCGTCTATGTGCGCAACGCCCAGGGCAACATGGTGCCGATCCGCGCCTTGGCGCGGACGCGGCTGGTTCAGGGGCCGCAGGCGGTGGTGCGCTACAACGGCTTTCCCGCCGCGATCGTCAATGGCGCCGCCAAGGCGGGTTACAGCTCCGGCCAGTCCCTGGCGGCGATGGCGCGGATTTCGGCCGCCACCCTGCCCGCGGGCTACGGCTTCGAATGGACGGGGACCGCGCTTCAGGAGGTGGCGGCGAGCGGGCAGACAACGACGGTTCTCGGCCTTGCGGTGCTGTTCGCCTATCTTTTTCTCGTCGCCCTCTACGAGAGCTGGGCCATTCCGGTCCCCGTGCTGCTGTCGGTGAGCGTGGGCGCGCTCGGTTCGCTCGCGGCCATCGATCTTGCCGGATTGAGCTTCGATGTCTATGGCCAGATCGGGCTGGTCGTGCTGATCGCGCTGGCTGCCAAGAACGGCATTCTCATCGTCGCCTTCGCCGTGGAGCGGCGCAAGCAAGGCAAGGACATGGCGGCGGCCGCCATCGAAGCTGCCGGGCTGCGCTTCCGGCCGGTGATGATGACGAGCTTCGCCTTCATCTTCGGCCTGTTGCCGCTCGTCATCGCGGAAGGCGCCGGCGCACTGACGCGGCGCGAGGTCGGCACCCCGGTCTTCGGCGGCATGATCGCCGCATCGCTGGTGGGAATTTTCGTCATCCCGCTGCTTTACGTCTGCATGGAATGGCTGACGGAAAAGGCCTGGTTTCGCCGACGCAAGTGACCGCCGTGCCACGTGGCGCTGCCCGCGCGCCCTTCCTATACTTGTGCCGCGCGGGTTCGAGCGGACCATGAATTTCCTAGCATCGCTTCCCTCGGTCGATCGTCTGTTGCGCCATGAAGCGGCCGGCGCGCTCGCCGTCGCGCATGGACGGACAGCGGTGACCGCGGCGATCCGCGCCGTGCTCGACGCGATGCGCGCGGCGCCGGCCGGTGCGGACATGGCGGCCGGCATCGCCGAACCGGCGATCATCGCCCGCGCGGCACGGCTTCTCGCCGCGTCGTCACAACCCTCGCTGCGCCCGGTCTTCAACCTGACCGGCACCGTGCTCCACACCAATCTCGGCCGCGCCATCCTGCCGGATGAAGCGGTGGCGGCGGTCGCTGCCGTTGCCCGCCAATCCGCCAATCTCGAATACGGGCTCGCGGCGGGACGGCGCGGCGACCGCGACGACCATGTCGAGGCCGAGCTGCGCGCGCTCACCGGCGCCGAAGCGGCGACGGTGGTGAACAACAATGCGGCCGCGGTGCTGCTGGTGCTCAACACGCTCGCGCGCGGCAAGGAGGTGCCGACCTCGCGCGGCGAGCTCATCGAGATCGGCGGCGCCTTCCGCATGCCCGACATCATGGCGCAATCGGGCTGCCGTCTGCGCGAAGTCGGGACCACCAACCGCACCCATCTGCGCGATTTCGAGGCGGCGATCGGCGCCAAGACCGGCCTCGTCATGAAGGTCCATGCCAGCAACTATGCGATCGAAGGCTTCACCGCCGCGGTGGCGGAGAAGGCTCTCGCCGCGCTTTGCCACGCAAGCGGCATCCCGCTCGCGGTCGATCTCGGCAGCGGCGCGCTCGTCGATCTGCGCCGCTTCGGTCTGCCCCGCGGAGCCGACGCCGATGGCGGCGCTTGAGGACGGCGCCGATATCGTCACCTTCAGCGGCGACAAGCTGCTCGGCGGTCCGCAGGCCGGGATCATCGTCGGCCGCGCCGACCTCATCGCCCGGATCAAGCGCAATCCGCTGAAGCGCGCCTTGCGCGTCGACAAGATGACGATCGCGGCGCTGGCCGCGGTGCTGCGCCTCTATCGCGATCCCGACCGCCTCGCCGAGCGCCTGCCGACGTTGCGCGCGCTGACCCGGCCCGCGGCGCAGATTCGCGCCGCCGCCGAGCGTCTCGCCCCGCGTCTCGCCGAGCGGCTCGGCGCCATCGCCACGGTCGCGATCATCGCCTGCGACAGCGAGATCGGCAGCGGCGCGCTGCCGACGCGGAAGATCGCCAGTGCCGGACTGGCGCTCGCGCCCAATGCCCGGCGCGGGCGCGGCACCGCGCTGAATCGCCTTGCCGATGCGTTTCGCGCGCCTGCCGGTTCCGGTCATCGGCCGGCTGCAGGACGGGGCCTTGATCCTCGATCTGCGCTGCCTCGAGGACGAGGCCGGTTTCGCCGATCAGCTCGCCGCGCTCGGCCTGGAAGCGGGGCCGGAAGCGGGGAAGGCGCCGTGATCATCGCCACCGCGGGCCATGTCGATCACGGCAAGACCGCGCTGGTCAAGGCGCTGACCGGGATCGACACCGATCGCCTGCCGGAAGAGAAGCAGCGCAGCATGACGATCGATTTGGGGTTCGCTTATCTGCCGCTCGACGCGGGGCCGGTGATCGGCTTCATCGACGTGCCGGGCCACGAGCGCTTCATCCGCAACATGCTGTGCGGGGTCGCCGGCATCGATTTCGTGCTGCTGATCGTCGCCGCCGATGACGGGCCGATGCCGCAGACGCGCGAGCATCTGGCGATCGTCGATCTTCTCGGCGTGCGCCAGCGGCGCGGTGGCGCTGACCAAGATTGACCGGGTGGCGCCCGAGCGCGCCGCCGCGGTCGCGCGCGACATTGCCGCGCTGGTCGCCGGCACCAGCATAGAGGCGGCGCCGGTCTTTCCGGTCTCGGCGGTGACCGGCGCCGGGATCGCCGCGCTCAAGGCGGATCTCGCCGCCGCCGCCGCTGCGCTGCCCCGGCGCCGCGACGGCGGCAATTTCCGGCTCGCCGTCGATCGCTGCTTCACCCTGGTGGGCGCGGGCCTTGTCGTTACCGGCACGGTCCATGCCGGTGCGGTTGCGGTCGGCGACCGCGTCGCGCTGGTGCCGGGCGGCGGCGCGGCGCGGGTGCGGTCGATCCACGCCCAGAACGCGCGCGCCGACAGCGGCCGGGCCGGCGAGCGCTGCGCGCTCAATCTCGTCGGCGCGCTTCAGCACGGCGACATTCACCGCGGCGACTGGATCGTCAAGGGCGCGGCGGCGGCGGCGGCGAAGATCGATGCGCGGATTCGCGTCGTCGCCGGCGAAGCGCGCAAGCTCGCGCATTGGACGCCGGTGCATGTCCATCTCGGCGCTGCCGAGGCGACCGGCCATGTCGCGGTGCTCGAGGGCGCCGCCATCGCGCCGGGCGAGACGGGCGTGGTGCAGCTCGCGCTCGACCGGCCGATCGGTGCGGCCTGGGGCGACGGCGTGATCCTGCGCGACCAGTCGGCGCAGCGCACCATCGGCGGCGGCCGGATCATCGACATTTTTCCGCCGCCGCGCGGGCGCGCGAAGCCGGCGCGGCTTGCCTATCTCGCGGCGATGGCGCGCGACGACGATGGCGCGGCGCTGGCGGCGCTGCTCGAAGACGCCGCGTATGGGCTCGACCTGACGCGGTTCGCGGCGAACCGCAATCTGACGCCGGACGAGGCGGCGCTTCTCTGCGCGCGCACGCCCATGATTGCGATTGCAACCGAGGCCGGGACGATCGGCTTCGCACCGCCGCACTGGGAGCGGCTCAAGGAAGCGGCGCTCGCGGCGTTGGCCGCGTGGCACCGTCGCGCGCCCGGCACATCGGGTCCCGCCATCGACCGCATCTGGGCCGGAACGAAGATTCGCGTCGCGCGCGCGGTGTCGCTCGCGCTCGCGGCGGCGCTGGTAGAGGACGGCAAGGCGGTGCGCGAGGGCGCCGCCATCCGGCTTGCGACGCATGCGGCGCGGCTCGATGCGGCGGATGCGGCGCTGTGGCAGAAGGCGGCGCCGCTTCTGGACAAGGAGCCGCTGCGCCCGCCCGCGCTGCACGATCTCGCGGCGGCGCTGGGCGAGGACCCGCGGCGCATCGAGTCGTTCCTCGTGCGCGCCGCCCGGCTCGGCCTGGTGGTGCGGGCGAGCGAGCACCGTTTCTTCCGGCCGGTGGCGCTGCGCCGCCTCGGCGCCATCGCCGAGGAGCTGGCGTCATCCGACCCGGCCCGCCAGGTGACCGCCGCCGCCTTCCGCGACCGCTCCGGCATCGGCCGCAACAGCGCGATCGAATTGCTCGAATTCTTCGACCGCATCAAATTCACCCGCCGCGTCGGCAACGCGCACGTGCTCCAACGCGCCGCCGCGGACGCGTTCGGCGAATGATGAACAGCCACGGCATGGAAAAGAAACGCACCCCGGTGGGGCGCCCGGACTTCAAATCCGGTGGGAGGCGTCAGACGTCTCCGGTGGGTTCGACTCCCACTCTTTTCCGCCACAAGCGCGGCGGTCACGCCCGCAGGCGGATCGCTTCGCGCGCGCCGTCGCGCGGAACCACAGTGCCGATGATCGCCGCGCCGTCATAGCCGAGGCGGTGGAGCGCCGCGACGCAAGCCACGGCGCGATCGGCGGGAATGCCGGCGATGAGACCGCCGCAGGTCTGCGGATCGTAGAGCGCGGCGATGCGCGGATCGCCGGCTTGTACCGCGTCGGCGGCGACGATCGCGCCCAGGCGGTCGTTCTGCGGCTGAAGCGTGCTGACGAGGCCGGCGCCAAGCGTCTCCGCCGCGCCCTCGAGCAATGCCAGTGCGGCCAGCGCCACTTCCGCATCGGCCGCGGACGCCGCCAACATCTCGGCAAGATGCCCGGCGAGGCCGAAACCGGTGACATCGGTGCACGCGGTCGCGTCGTGCGCGCGCAGGCACAGGGCGGCGGCGGCGCTCGATTGCAGCATCGCGGCGATCGCGCCCGCGATCCACCGCCCCTTGGCCCGTCCGCGCATGTGGGCGGCGAACAATGTGCCGGTGCCGAGCGCCTTGGTCAGCACCAGAAGATCGCCCGGCCGCAGGCCGCTCTTGCGCAGGACGCGGTCGGGCTGCACCAGGCCGTTGACGGCGAAGCCGAGGCCCAATTCGGCGCCCTCGCCGCTATGCCCGCCGACGAGCGCCGCGCCGGCCGCGCGTAGGACGTCGTCCGCCCCTTCCATCATCTGTGCCAGCGTGTCGCCGACCTTGCCCGCGTGCCCGAACGGCACCGTCGCGATCGCGAGCGCGGTTTGCGGCGCGCCGCCCATGGCATAGATGTCGCCGAGACAGTGATTGGCCGCGATCTTGCCGAAGAGGAAGGGATCGTCGACCAGCGCGCGAAAGTAATCGACGCTGTGGATCATCGCCATGCCCGGCGGCACCGTGACCAGCGCCGCGTCGTCGAAGTCTTTCAGGCCGATCAGCACATCCGCACGCGCGAGCGGCACGATCCCGCCGAGCGCGCCCCGCAGCACGGCGGCGCCGATCTTGGCACCGCAGCCGCCGCAGCGCATCGCCGCCGCGGCGACCTCGCGCGCCTGGACCGCGCCGGCGAGGCCGCGCGGCAGCGTCGGCGCCTCGTCCTCCGCCATCGCCGGAAGCTCGTTGTATTGGCGCATGAAGCGGCGGTCGATCCGGTCCTTCCAGCGCCACACCCAATCGCCCTGCCATGCCAGCGCGCCCCAGGATGCGACCGCATGGCGGCCGCCGGTGGCGATGAGCGCGAGCGCGCGGCGCTGCGGGCGGTAGCGGCGCAGCTTCCGTCCCAGCACGAAACGGCGCAGGTTGCGCGCGAGACAGGGACCCTGGCGCACCGCGAACACCCCCGATTTGGGGCGCGGGCTTGCGATCATGGCGGCAATGTCGCCGGCGGCGAACACGCCCTCATGCGACAGCGATTGCAGCGTCGGGCCGACGGCGACGAAGCCGTCGCGGTCGGTCGCCAATCCCGCGGCGCGCAGCCATGGCGCCGCGCCCGCTTCGGTTGCCCACACGACTTCATCGGCGTGGTGGATCGCGCCGTCTGCCGTGCGCAGGGATCCAGGGCCGATCCCGGTCACCGCGACGCCGGTATGAATCGTGCCCCCGTTCGCCGCGATCGCGCGCGCGAGGCGCCGCCGTACCGCCGCGCCACGCGTCGGCAGGATGGTCGCGGTGTCGGTGAAGAGATGGAATTCGAGGACGCCTCCGCCGCGCTCGGCGCGCAGCCGATGCGCCATCGCCAGCAACAGTTCGACCCCGCCGGCGCCGGCGCCGACGATCGCGATGCGCAGCGGAGCCGCGGCGGCGAGGGCGCGGGCCCGCAATCCTTCCCATTGGGCGAGCAGGCGGTGGATCGGCTTGACCGCGATCACGTGATCGCCGGCGCCGGCTGCATCGATGCGCGGCGCCGTGCCGATGTCGAGCGACAGCACATCGTAGGGAACGGGCGGCCGCGCGCGGCAGAGGACGCGGCGGTTGGCGAGATCGAGCCCGATCACCTCGTCTTGGAAGAAACGCGCTGCGGCGAACCGGCACAGCGCGACGAGATCGATATGGGCGTCGTCGAAACCGTAATGCCCCGCGATCAGCCCGGGCAGCATGCCGGAATAGGGGGTCTGCACCTCGCGCGAGACGAGCGTCAGCCGCACGCCGGGCAGCGGCTTCATGCCGAAGCGTTTGATGACGGCGACATGACTATGCCCGCCGCCGACCAGGACCAGATCCTTGACGACCGGGACGACCGCCGCCTCGTTCTTCCGCATGGCCGTGCGGCCGCGCAACCGAAGCGGCCGCGCAGCCCGCCGCCGCCTCAGCCGATCCCGGGCGGAAGTATCTCCGTCTCGCCCAGAACCTCTTCGCGATAAAGATCGGTGAGCGAGGCCCAGCGCAGCACGCAGATCTGCTCCGCCACTTCGAGCGCGCGCGTCTCGAGCGCCGGCGTGTCGAGATGGCGGGCGCACAACTCGATCTGGCGGCGGCTATGCTCGACATCGGCGGCATCGTGCTCGGTGAAGAACGCGATCTCGGGCGCGTTGCGCTGCCAGCCGCAATGCTTCGCGAAGGCGGGGAGAAGCACCTCGCTGATGAGGCCGGGCATCTGGCCTTCCTGGGTGGTCTGCATGGCGAGCACCACGCCCACGGGTTCGGTCGCGACGGTGTGGTAGTAATAGAGCGAGCGCCCCCACCACGCCGGCGTCATCCTGATGGTACGAACCTCGTCGTCGCTCAGCCCGGCGGCGCGGCAGAAGCGGAAGATGAGCTCGTTGTGGTCATGCGCCTCGTGGCCGGGTTGGGGGATCGCCTTCAATCCTTCCTCCTCGGCGACGTTCTCGGCGATCATCTTGCGCACGTCCTCGAGGTGATAGGCGCGCGCGTATAGCAGGCCGAAGCTCGGCAGCGCCCGCGCCACGTACTGGTAATGGAGCGCCTGATACCGGCCCAGCGCCCGGAGCGGCATCCGGCCCTCGGCGAAGGCGCGGAAGAACGGGTGATGCTTGGTATGCCAGCGGTCGCGGATCGCGATGATGCGGTCGATGATGGCGGGCGCGGGTGCCGGTTTGACGTTTCGTGCCATGCGTTCCTCCCGTGCATCGGTGTCGGCCGACAAAAATAGCCGAGATCGGGCGCGCTGGCGATCCATGCGTCACCGGCGCGGCGCGCCCGGGGTGGTGTCGACGATTTGACGCGAAGGCGCGTCGAATCCGCGTCGCGTGGCGATGAATCCCGGCCTTGTGCGCGAAGCAGGCAGGCCCTATATTGCCGGCGGTCATCCCGTCGTGGTTCGGCATGCTCTCCCCGCTTTCGATTGAGAGCCGGACCTGCTCCCGATCTCCCCGCCGAAGATTGATCCTGCTGCGCAATCGTGCGCGACTGCCAACCTTCCATGGAACGACAAATATGGCTATCGGAACCGTGAAATGGTTCAATGCCCAGAAGGGCTATGGTTTCATCCAACCCGACAGCGGCGAAAAGGACGTATTCGTCCACATCTCCGCCGTCGAACGCGCGGGCATCGGCAATCTTCACGAGGGCCAGAAGCTCAACTATGACGTCGAGCGTGATGCGCGCAGCGGCAAATTCTCGGCCTGCAATCTGCGCACCGCCTGACCCTGCAATCGGGCGGCTCCGGCTGCCCTGTCCGCTTCGGAGACGCGCCTGATGGTCAAGGAAGACCTGATCGAGGTCGAAGGCATCGTGCTCGAGTTGCTGCCTGACGCGCGGTTTCGCGTCAAGCTCGACAACGGCCACGAGACGCTTGCCTATGCGTCCGGCCGGATGAAGAAGCACCGCATCCGCATGCTGGTCGGCGATCGGGTGACGGTCGAGATGACGCCCTATGATCTGACCAAGGGCCGTATCAATTTCCGCCACAAGGACGAGCGCGCGTCCACGGCGGCCCGCCCCGGCCAACGTCCGGTAAGGCGCTATCGCTGACGCCGCTGCGTGCCGCCGGTGCCCGTGAAAGGTCGGTCTCTGCGATGGCCCACAAATTCAAGCTCGGTCAGACCGTGACGTTCATTCCGGCGGCCGCCGGCGTCGACCGCAACGCCAAGTTCGAGGTCGTCCGCCTGCTGCCGTCGGAACGCGGCATGAATCAATACCGGCTCAAGGCGCTGCTCGATGGGCACGAGCGCGTCGCGCTCGAAAGCGAACTGTCCTAGCGGCGTCAGTCGATCACCGCCACCGCATTGATCTCGACGAGACAGCGGGGGTCGGTGGCGAGCCGCACCACCTGCACCGTGGTCGTGGCCGGCTTGGCGTCCCCGAAATATTCCGCCCAGACGCGGTTCAGCGCATCCTGATCGGCGAGGTCGGTCACGAACCGGCTCGCCGTCACGATGTCGGCGAAGCGTGCGCCCACCGCCGCAAGCCCGCGCCTCAGGTTCTCGAGCGCCGCGCGCGCCTGTCCCTCCATGTCGCGCGGCATCGCGTCGAACTCTTCGGGACGATGCGGATGGTGGTGATAGACCGGCGCCGCGTTGACGCCGGCGAGATAGACGGTCGTGCCGCCCGTCACCTTGATCGCGGGCGCGTAGGGCATCCACAGATCGGGCGCGTCGGGCCAGTGAACATGCGTGATGGTCTTGGGCATGGGGCATTCCTCTGCTGCGGTGGTTGCTATCCGGCCATGCTGAAGCCGCCATTGATGCTCAGCACTTGGCCGGTGATCCATGCGGCGCCCGCGCCGGCGAGGAACACGACCATGGGCGCCACGTCGTCCTCGCGCCCGAGGCGGCGCAGCGGATAGAGCCGGGTGATCTTCTCGCGGTTGGCCTCAAGCCAGCCGCGATCGATGTGGCTGGTCTCGACCAGGCCCAGCGCGATGGCGTTGGCGGTAATGGCGGAGCGGCCGAGCTCCTTGGCGAGCGACTTGGTGAGGGCCAATACGCCGCCGCGTGCAGCGGCGCCGATCGACAGCCCGGCCTCGCCGATGCGGGAGGAATCGCCGACGAGGCTGATGATGCGTCCGCCGCCGCGCGCGATCATGTGCGGGAGGGACGCATGGCAGCCATGGATCGCGCCAAAGAGCCCGATGCCGATCTGGCGCTGCCAATCGTCGGGGCTGGTATCGAGGAACCACTGGCGCTGGACCAGGCCGGCATTGTTGACGAGGATGTCGAGCCCGCCGAAATCCCTGGCCACCGCCTCGATCATGCCGGCGACGGCGCCGTAATCGGCGACATCCGCCTGATAAGCGCGGGCCTCGGCGCCGCTCGCACTCACTTCGGCGGCGAGCGCGGCGGCCGCTTGCGACGAGCGGTGGTAATTGACGGCGACGCGCGCGCCTTCCGCCGCCAGCGCGCGCACGATCGCGGCGCCGACATCGCGCGCGCCGCCGGTGACCAGCGCGACCTTTCCCCGCAAATCCAAGTTCATCCGTGTCTCCTCAGCTTCGCGCCCGCGCGGCCGCGATCAGCCGGTGCAGGCGCTCGGGCGTGATCGGCAGCTCGCTCACCTCGATACCGAGCGGTGCCAGCGCGTCGGAGACGGCGTTGGCGATCGCCGCCGGCGCGCCGATGGTGCCGCCTTCGCCCATGCCGCGATAGCCGCCGATCGTGGTCGGCGACGGGGTTTCCAGATGCAGCACCTGCATCGCGGGAATCTCGCCGGCGCCCGGCACGACGTAATCGACGAGGTTTCCGGTGAGGATCTGCCCGTCCTCGCCGTGGATCACTTCCTCGTAGAGCGCGGCGCCGATGCCCTGGGCGACGCCGCCATGGACCTGGCCGTCGACGATCAGCGGGTTGATGATGCGGCCGCAATCCTCGACCACGACGTAGCGGACGACCTTGACCGCATAGGTGTCGCAGTCGATCTCGACGACGGCGGCGTGGGTGGCGCAGCTGGTGGTGCCGAAATCGGGATCGTAGCGGATCGTCGCTTCGAGGTCGTCGCGCAGCGCGGGCGGCAGCCGGCCCATTTCCGCATAGACCGCCCGGGCCAGCTCGCGAAAACTCAGGACGCGATCGGTGCCGCGGACGAAGACGCGCCCTGCCGCCGCGGCGACATCGTCCGGCGCCGCTTCGAACAGATGCGCCGCGACCCGGATGATTTTCGCGCGGACGGCGCGCGCGGCAAGCGTCGCCGCGCCGCCCGCCAGCACCGCGCTCCGGCTCGCATAGGTGCCGGTGACGTGCGCCAGCGCGGCGCTGTCGCCCTGCACCACCTGAATGTCCTCGAAGCGCGCGCCGAGTTCGTCGGCGACGATTTGCGCCAGCATGGTCTCGATCCCCTGGCCCTGCGAGGCGGTGCCCGCGACGGCGGTGACGGCGCCGGTGCCGTCGATGCGCACCGTCGCCGCCTCGGTGCCGGTATTGAGCGGCATGCCCGGCGCCGCCGCAATGCGCGAGCCGATCCCGGTCAGCTCCGCATAGGACGCGAAGCCGATGCCGGTCCAGCGCCCGGCCTGCCGCGCCGCCGCCTGGTCGCGGCGCGCCCCGGCATAGTCGAGCGCGTCCCGCGCCCGGTTGAGGCAGGCGGCAAAGCTGGCGCGGTCCCACACGATGCCCGAGCCGGTCTTGTAAGGGAAATCGCTGTCGCCGACGAAATTGCGCAGCCGCAGCTCAACCGGGTCGAGCGCGAGCCGCCGCGCCGCGACATCGATCAGCCGCTCCATCACGAAGGTCGAGATCGGCCGACCGACACCGCGATAAGGGCCCATCGGCGGCTTTGCCGTCGCGACGCCGCGCACGCTCGCCGTGTAGTTCGTCAGGCGATAGGGGCCGGGCAGGAAGCTCGCCACCTGCACCGGCTCGAGCGCGGCGGTCCAGGGAAAGATCGAATAGGCGCCGACATCGCCGACGACATCGGCACGGAGCGCGACGATGCTTCCGTCCGCGTCGAGACCAAGCTCGGCATCGACGGATTCGTCGAAGGCCTGGGTGGTGGTAACGAGATCCTCGATACGGTCGCCGGTCCAGCCGACCGTCCGCCCCAGGCGGCAGGCGATCGCGCTCACCACCACTTCCTCGGCATAGACCGCGCCCTTGCCGCCGAAGCTGCCGCCGACATCGGGCGCGATCACGCGTACCCGCAGTCCCGGCAGGTCGATGAGATCGGCGAGCGCGTCGCGGACGATGCCCGGCACCTGCGTCGTTGAGTGGAGCGTCAGCGCGCGCCGCCCCGGATCGTAGCTGGCGACGCAGGCGCGGTTCTCCATCGCCACCGGCGTCTTGCGCCGGGAGCGGAACCGCATCCGCACCCGCACCGCCGCCGCCGCCATCGCGCCTGCCGCATCGCCGCGAGCGAAGTCGCGCGCGACAATGACATTGGTCCCGGCCTCGTCGTGCAGCAGCGGCGCCCGCGGCAATGCCGCCGCGTGCGGATCGAGCGCGGCGGGAAGCAACTCGTAATCGAGCGCCAGCGCAGCGACCGCATCCTCGGCGAGCGCGCGGCTCGCAGCGACGACGGCGACGACGGGCTCGCCGACGTAGCGCACCTTGCCATGCGCCAGCGGATACTGCGTCGTCATGCGGTAGCCCGGCATCTTCGACGGCGCGCGCAGCGGCTTCACCATGCCTGCGAGGTCCGCCGCCATGATGATCGCCGCCACGCCCGGCAGCGTCGACGCGCGCGCGGTATCGACCGCGACGATCCGCGCATGCGCGTGCGGGCTGCGGTGAAACGCGACATGAAGGTGTCCCGGCGGATGGAGGTCGTCGACGAACGTCCCGCGTCCGGTCAGGAGGCGCAGATCCTCGACCCGCGCGACGCGCGCGCCGATGAGCTTGGGCCGGTCTTCCGCCTGCACCCGATCGTTCTCCATCCCCTTGACCCTGCGCCATTCAATCGCACGCCCCGGCGCAGCGCCAGCGCCTTGCGCGCCGCCGGCCCCCACCGCCGGCCCGCATTGCACGACGGCCGCCGCTTCGATAGCTTCGGCGCCACCGGATCATGGCACCAGCAGCCAGCCATCAAGCGGGCGATTTCTACGCGAGCGTTCCGGCCTTCGACAGGTTCGTCCGGATCACCGACCCGCTGCTCTACCGGCCCTTGCCCGACGGTTGGGTACTGGGGCTCGCGGATATCATTGGCTCGACCGGGGCGATCGCGGCGGGCGGCTACAAGGCGGTGAACATGGCGGGCGCCGCCGTCATCAGCGCCGTGGCGAACGCGCTCGGCACGCGCCAGTTCCCCTTCGTCTTCGGCGGCGACGGGGCCAGTTTCGCCATCGCGCCGGAAGGCGTCGAGCGTGCCCGCGCCGCGCTGGCGGCGACCATCGCCTATGCGCGCGAGGAACTGGCGCTGTCCTTGCGCGCGGCCATGGTTCCGCTCGCTGCCGTGCGCGCGGCGGGGCTCGACGTGCGGGTCGCGCGCTTTGCGCCGTCGCCGAACGTGACCTATGCCATGTTCTCCGGCGGCGGGTTGGCCTGGGCCGAGCGGGCGATGAAGCGCGGCGAATTCGCGGTCGCGCCGGCGGCACCGGGGACGCGCCCCGACCTTGCCGGCCTGTCCTGCCGGTTCGAGCGCATTCCCGCCGTGCGCGGCGTCGTCCTGTCACTCCTGGTCGTGTCGACCGGTCCCGATACCATGCCCGCATACTGGGAGCTGATTGCGCGGCTGCTCGCGCTCGCGGCCGAGCGCGGCGATGCAGGAACGCCGGTCACGCGCGCATCGCTGCGCACCAAATGGCCGCCCTCGGGTCTCGATCTCGAGGCGCGCGCGCGGCACCGGCCCGGGCGTCCGCTGTGGCACGACCGCGCACTGGTGGCGGCGTGGACGCTGATCTCCTATCTGATCTTTCGCTTTCGCGTGCGGATCGGCGCCTTCTCGCCGGAGACTTATCTGTCCCAGGTCGCCGAGAATTCGGATTTCCGGAAATACGACGACGGATTGCGTATGACGCTCGACTGCACCGCCGCACTCGCCGCAAGGATCGAGGCGCTGGTGACCGAGGCGGCGCGGCGCGGCGTGGTGCGCTTCGGCTTGCATCGCCAGAACGAGGCGCTGGTGACGTGCTTCACCCCGAGCGTGTTCGGCGAGCATTTCCATTTCGTCGATGGTGCCGCCGGCGGTTACGCGACGGCGGCGCAGCAACTCGGCCGGCTGGCGTGACCCGTTCATCGCGCCGTCATCGCCCGCGATTCAGGCATCTGGCAGGCGGCGTGACGCTGCGATAAGTTCGCGTCATCGGCTCGCCGTCGTGGCGGGGCGAGGGACGCCCAGAGGAGGATTTCGGCCATGCAACCGGTTCAGCTTTTCTGCTGGCATTTCATGGCCTATCCCTATCTGCCGCCGGATTTCGACGAGCACTACGACAGCGGCTGGGTCACGGTTCCCAACACCTTGTGGGATCGCGAGCGCACCGACGGGCTCTACCAGGAATATATCGACCAGCTCGTCTATGCCGAGGAGTTGGGCTTCGACGGCTTCGTGCTCAACGAGCACCACCAGAACATCTATGGCCTGATGCCGTCGCCCAACATCATCGCGTCGGCGCTGACGCAGCGCACCAAGCGCGGCAAGATCGTGATCCTCGGCTCGCTCCTGCCGCTCTACCTCAATCCGCTGCGCATCGCCGAGGAATACGCGATGATCAATTCGATGAGCGGCGGGCGTCTCATCGCCGGCTTCGCCATGGGCGGCGGGCCGGAGGCGTTCAACTACAACATTCCGCAGCCCCAGGCGCGCGCCCGCTATTGGGAGGCGATCGACCTGGTGCAGCGCGCCTGGACCGAGGACGGCCCGTTCCGTCACGACGGGCCGCATTATCCGCTGCGCTATGTCAATGTTTGGCCGCGGCCGCGCCAGGTGCCGCATCCACCCATCTGGATTCCCGGCGCCTTGTCGCTCGAGACGATGGAAGGCGTGGCCAAGCGCGGCCACTGCTATTTCCTGTCCTCGCGCACGCACGGAGCGGCGACGCGGCTCGCGGCGCGGCGCTTTGCCGGCATCATCGAGCAGCATGGCGGCAAGTATCATCCTTTCCGCATGGGCATCCTGCTCTCCGTCTATGTCGCCGAGACCGACGAGCAGGCGCGCGAAGAGGCGCACGAAGGCGTGTGGTACTTCCTCAAATTCTGTCTCAAGGGGCATTTGCGGCGCGAGGGCAGGCCGCTGACGCAGGGCGCCGGCGTGCCCTCGACCTCGGTGCGCTCGTACGAGCATTTCCTCAAGAACGCGACGCTCGGCGGCAAGCAACTGGGCGACACCGAGAGCTGGGAGGAACTCGATGCTGGCGGCTCGATCATCGCCGGCAGTCCCAAGACCGTGCGCGAGAAATTGTGGGCGCTGATCGAGCAGGCCGGGGTCGGAAACCTGCTGATCCAGTTCCATTTCGGCAACATGCGCGCCGATCTCGCGCGCAAGAGCATGCGGCTCTTCGCGACCGAGGTGGCGCCGGCGCTGCGGCGCGATTCCGCCGCGCTCTTCGCCCATGATTATCCCGAGCTGGCCGATGTCCCGGTCGCCGGCGCGGCGCAGTGAGGCGGCAATGCCGAACCGCATCCTGACCGTCGCCGGCCACGCCGTCGAAATCGCCGAAGCCGGCAGCGGCCCGGCGCTCGTCTATCTCCACGGCCTTGCCGATGTGCACGGCGCCGCTGCGGGTTTCCTGCCGTTCCACGATGCCTTGGCACGGTCCTTCCGAGTCGTCGCGCCGGCGCATCCCTGCTGCGCCGGCTCGGCCGAAGACGACGACATCGAGAGCATCGACGATCTGGCCTTCCGCTACATCGAGACGCTGGACGCATTGGGGCTGACGAAAGTCGCGCTGGCCGGCGCCTGCGTCGGCGGCTGGATCGCGGCCGAACTCGCCGTCCGCCACCCCGAACGCGTCGCGAGCCTCGTGCTGATCGGCGCCTCGGGGCTGCAGCTTCCCGAGTCGCCCATCGGCGACATCTTCTGGGAGGCGCAGCCGCGCAACGGCAGCGACTATTCCGGCCTGCGCCGGCTCCTCTTCGCCGATACGCGGGCGGCAGCGGCGACCACGCTCTTCCCCGACGGACGCGACAACGTCGAGCGCGAGCTCGCGCGCTACAAGACCATGCGTTTTGCCTCGCGCATCGGGTTCAATCCGCCCTATTTCTTCAACCGCCTGCTGCGCCAGCGTCTGCATCGCTACACCGGACCGGCGCTGCTGCTCTGGGGCGAGCATGACCGCATGGTTCCGCGCGCGCATGGCGAGGCCTATGCCGCCGGGCTCGCCAAGGCGACGCTCCGCATCGTCCCCGGCGCCGGCCATAGTCCGCACGTGGAACGGCCGGACGAGACCGCCGCCGCCATCCGCGCCTTTCTCAAGCCGGGCTCACCCGCGCGCAGGGCCGCCTCACCGCCGAAACGGGCGAAAGCCAAAGCGAAAGTCAAAGCCAAGGCGAAGGCCGCAACGCGGCCGGTCGCCCGCAAGGCCCGCGCCATGGCACGACCCAGAAAAGCCGCTCGCAAGGCGGCGCGGCGGTAGCGGCGGCGCTGCGGCGCGATCCGTCTCGGACCGCGGCAGCGCTTGGCTCCGGGCGCGCTCAGCGCCGCCCGGTGAGCGGTGCCGGGACGTCGTCGCTGCGGTCGGGCGTGCTGGCAGCGTGACCGCGCCCGCGCGCGGCGGTTGTCGCGAGTGAGCCGACCGGTGCGCGGGCGGTGTCGACGGTCCCGCGCACGAAGTCGGCCACACGCTCCGGCGCTACCGGGGGGCTGATGTAGAAGCCTTGCGCCGAATCCGCGCCGAGCTTTGTGATGGCGCCTAGAGTGGCTGCTGTTTCAACGCCTTCTGCGACGATGCTCAGGCCCAACTTTCGTGCCAGCCCGATTACGGCCTCGACGATGACCTGGCTGTCCGGGTCGCGGTTCATCTGCATCACGAAGGACTTGTCGATCTTCAGTTCGGCGAAGGGGAGGCGGCGAAGCTGCAGCAGCGAGGAGTAACCCGTGCCGAAATCGTCGATGGCGAGACGGAAGCCCTTGATGCACAGCCGCGTCAGAATATCCATGGTCTGCGCCGGATCGCCCATAGCCGCCGATTCCGTCAGCTCGATCGTGAGCCCCTCGGGCGCGAGACCGGCAGTGGCACAGCGCGCGGCGATCATGTCGGGCAATTCGAGGGTCTCGAGGTTCCGCGCCGAGACGTTGATCGCGACCTCGAGCGCGAGGCCGTCGCGGCGCCACGCCGCCGCCTGCGCGACCGCGGCGTTGGTCACCCATTCGGTCAAGGCGTGAATGGCGCCGCTCTGCTCGGCCAGGGGAATGAACTGGTCGGGCGCGATGATGCCGCGCGTCGGGTGGCGCCATCGCACCAGCGCTTCGGCGCCGATCACCTGTCCGCTGCGGCAGTCGATCTTCGGCTGGTATTCGAGCAGCAGGTCGTTGTTGGCGATGGCATGGGCGAGCGCCCCGGCCATGAGCGGTTTCTCGACCTCGCGCAGCTGTTCCAGCCTTTCCTTGAGTTCGTGGGCGCGAATCGGCTTGGGGAGCGTGCCGGCAATGGCCAGGCCGCGTTCCGCCGCGAGCCGCCGCGCGGTGTCGAGGACCTTGGCGTCGACGCCGCTGGCAATGAGGACGCGGGCGCGGATGCGGGCATCGCCGAGCTCGCGCAGCAGCTCGATCCCGTCCGCACCCGGCATGTTGAGATCCATGACGATGACGGACGGATTCCACGCCCGCGCGCGCTCCATGAACACGGTCGCGTCGCCGGTGGCGAAGGTCTCGAACCCGGTAGCTTCGCCGACGCGACGGACATAGTTCCGGAACCCGCTGTCGTCGTCGATGATCAACAAGCGATCGTCCAACATGAAATTCTACTCCCGAGCCGCCGGCCGGCGCCGCGGTCGTTGCGACGCGTGACCGATTCGTCTGAAAATATGTTACGGTCTGACAATTACAACTTTTGATTGTCGATACGATAGCCTGGAAATCGCGCTTTCACATGGAAAAAGAGAGTGCAAATTAATGCGTTGGGCGTGGGCGGTGCGATCGCAAGCCCAGCGCCGCGGGATGGCGCGGCGGCTCGGGCCATCGCCTCGATGGCACACGGATTGCTTTGCCGCTGTCAAGGTTACCCTCCGAGACGCGGGCAATGGCAACGAAGCGCATCCTCGTCGTTGACGACGACCCTTCGATCCTCGAGCTGCTGTCTCGGGTGCTTGCAGACGCGGATATGGAGGTAACAACGGCGCGTCGCGTGTCGGTGGCGCGGGCGTTCCTTTCGCGCGAACATTTCGACCTCATTCTTACCGATGCCAGGATGCCCGGCGAGACCGGGCTGGAATTCGCCGAAATGACCCGGGCCTTGGGCATTGCCACCATCATCATGAGCGGCGAGCCCGAATGGAACACGGCACATGGCATGAAGGCGCAGCACTATCTCGCCAAACCGTTCGACATTGCGCGGCTGAAGGCGGTGGTTACGGCGCTGGCCGGCGACGGCGCGACCGAGGCCGACGTGGAACTCGTCCAAGGCGGGAGGCGATCGGAAGGCGGCGCGCCCGGCCCCTGAGCGTGGCGGCGTCCCGGCCCGTCACGCAACAGATGCCGTCACGAAATATTGACGTTTGCTATCGACAAGCCTAAATTGCTGCACTGCAAAAAGAGTTCGCAGGTGCAGCATGAAGCCGGGGGACCGCGTCGTTTATATCGGGCCTGATCCGATTTTCCGCGATCTCAGGGGAATCCTGGTCGAGGCGGAGGATCGCGCCACCCACAAGCCGCAATGGCATTTCCAACCGGACAGCGACGCAATCCGGCCGGTGCCTTGCCTCGCCGAGCATGTCCGCGTCATCCGTTCGGGCGCCTAGGATTTTTGCATCCTGCCCAAGCGGTAATCACCCTGGGCCTGCTCATCGGCTTCAGAACTCCATCTCCAATTCGTCGATCTCCTCCGTCTCTGCCCGGGCCGCGGCGATCCATTCCGCCATCTCCGGCATCGCCATGATGTCGTGACAGTATTCCGCGCTGTCGGTGTCGAGCTTGACGTCGTAGGTGAGAAACCGGGTGACCACCGGAGCGTACATGGCGTCCGCCATGGTGCGGCGGGCGAAGAGATAGGGCCCGCGATAAGTCGCCCGGCATTCGCGCCAGATTGTCACGATGCGATCGATGTCAGCCTGCGCGCGCGACCACACCTTGAAGCGCGGGAAATGGCCCTTGAGGTTCATCGGCAGGGCCGAACGCAGCGCCGAAAAGCCGGAATGCATCTCGCCGCAGATCGCCCGGCAATGGGCGCGTGCGGCGCGGTCGGCGGGAAGGAGCCGCGCCTTCGGACGCAGTTCGTTGAGATATTCGGCGATCGCGAGCGTATCCCACACCGTCACGCCGTCATGAATGAGGGCCGGCACGCGGATCGACGGCGACAGCAGCAGCATCTCGGCACGGATATCCGGATCGTCCGGCGGCACGGTCTTTTCGTCGAAGGACAGGCCGGCGAATTTCGCCAGCAGCCACCCGCGCAGCGACCAGGATGAATAGTTCTTGCTGCTGATAGTAAGCGTGGCTTCGGGCATGCGCGCGCCTCGACGGAAAAAAGCGGTCCCGTCCGTACCGTCGCAAACCTCATGCCAGATCGGATGCGGCGGTGGTGCGCAACTTGCATGGTGCGCTGATGCCAATCGCAATGTTCCATTCGCGGGGCGATGCGCTTCATGATCTACCAGGCTTATCAGGCGCAGATGGATGCGATGGCGCCGTTCCGGATGGTAGCCGGGGCGGCGGTCGGGATGCTGGCCCAGCCGCTGCCCGGCATGGCGGGAAACGCCTGGCTGCGCGCCGTGGCGGCGGCCTGCGAATTGGCCTCGCGTGCGCGGCTCAACCACAGCCGGCCCGATTTCGCCCTCCCCACGGTCACCGTCGGCGATCTCCCGGTCGCGGTGACGATCGAGCCGGCCGCGCGGACCGATTTCTGCACCTTGCTGCATTTCCGCAAAGCGGTGACGGAGGAACAGCCCCGCGTCCTCCTGGTCGCGCCGCTGTCGGGCCATTTCGCGACGCTGCTGCGCGACACCGTGCGCACGATGCTGCCGGATCACGACGTCTATCTCACCGATTGGCACAATGGCCGCGACGTGCCGCTCCAATGCGGACGGTTCGGGCTCGATGATTTCATCGGCCATGTCATCGGTTTTCTCGACGCGATCGGGCCCGGCGGGCACGTCGTCGCCATTTGCCAGCCATGCGCGGCGGTGCTGGCGGCGGCGGCGATCATGGCCGAGGACGGCAACCCGGCGCTGCCGCGCAGCATGACCTTGATGGCCGGCCCGGTCGATGCGCGCATCAACCCGACCAAGGTGAATCAATTCGCCACCGCCCGCCCGATCGCGTGGTTCGAGCAGAACCTGATCGGCGTCGTGCCGCAAGGCTTCAAGGGCGCGATGCGCCGCGTCTATCCCGGCTTCCTGCAGCTCGGCGCCTTCATGGGCATGAACGCGACACGGCACCTGAAGTCGCTGAATGACCTCTATCAGCATCGCATCGCCGGCGAGGAGGCCAAGGCGGAGGCGGCGTGGAACTTCTACGACGAGTATTTCGCCGTCATGGACCTCCCGGCCGAATTCTATCTCGAGACCGTGCGAACCGTGTTCCAGACCTACGATGTCGCCCGCGGCGTGCTGCGCTGGCGCGGGCGCCGGGTCGATCCCGGGGCGATCGCGCGCATGCAGCTGCTGACAGTCGAAGGCGAGCGCGACGACATCTGTTCGGTCGGACAGACGCTCGCCGCCCACGATCTGTGCACGCGGTTGCGGCCCTATATGAAGCGGCACTACGTCCAGACCGGCGTCGGACATTACGGCGTCTTCAGCGGGCGCCGCTGGAGCCGCGAGATCTATCCTCTCCTACGCGACGTCATCCACGCCAGCACGTAGCACGGGCCGGCGGCCGCGGCGCCTCTCGTGCCGCAGCCGCCGGTTCCCGCCGCTCAACGGGACGCGGTTTCGTAACGCTGCGCCGCGCGTCGGATGAAGCTCAGATCGGCGTATTTCTTCACGTCGAAGCTGTGCTTCAAGAAGCCGAACTTCACTTGCGCGTCGATGTTGTTCTGGAAGGCGGCGAGGTTCGGCACGCCGTTCGGATCGCGATACTCGTCTTCTTTGGTCAGATACCAGGGGGCGAGCCGCGCGGCCGGAATCTTGCCGGTCCTGGCGACGAAGTCGATCATTTCCGTGCGGTTGGCGGGATTGATCATCCAGTGGATGCCGCGGACCATGTCCTCGAAGAAATCGTCATAGGCCTTGCGGTGCTTGCGCAGGTTGCTCTCGCGGGCGACGAGCACGATCATCTGCGAGGTGCCCATGCCGTCCTTCATGGTGAAGAGCGTGTGCGCGCCCTTTTGCACCTGGGGCGCGTAGAGGAACGGCGGTACCATCGACACCACATCGGCCTTGCCCTCGAGCAGCATGGCGCCGATCGCCGAGAACGGCGACTCGATGATGGTGTAGTCGCGATTGGCGACGAGGCCGTGCTTCAACAGCGCGGCACGGCCGCCGATATCGACCGCGGCCCCGATCACGTTGATCCCCAGGACCTTGCCCTTGAGGTCTTCGATCCTGTTGATGCCGCTGCCATTCTTGACCATGTACTGGATCGAGGCATAGCCGTCGACGCCGTCCTGGAAGCCGTCGGCGACGATCCGCATGTCGGTGAGATGGGCGTTCAGGATGCCGTTAGCGAAGCTCGAATAGGCGAGCGACGCGATCTGAATTTCCCCCGTCGCCAGCGCCTGAAGCTGCGGCGAGGTGCCCTTGAAGTAAATCGGGGCGACAGTATAGGTTTTGCCGTAATCCTTCAGCACGTTCGGCAACTGAAAGACCATCGGCGACATGTCGCCGGTCCACACCACCCAGCCATGGTTGATCGTGTATGGCTCGGCGGCGGGAGCGGCGGCGGTCAAGCCGAACGTCCCGCCGATGATGGCCGCCACCGCGGCCAGAACTTGAAGTGTCATTCGCATTCCCGCCTCCCTGTCTCGCGGTTGTTGAGCGAACTCCGAAGTTTCTTCTTATTGTTGTCGCGACGCGGTTTTTTGTTGTTGTGACAACCCATGCGCCCGCGCGGCGCGCGCGCTTACATCACGGCTTTGCCGAAGGGATAAATGAGCTTCCCGGTGCTGAGCGCGGCTGGCGACACGATCGTCATGTGCGCGGCCGGATTCTTGAACTGGTCGAAGCCATGCCCGGTAATGCCGTGATATTGCACGAAGAGCAGGCGGTCATCGACCGGGTCTCCGAGCTTGTTGAAGGAGAACTTGCCGTCGACCGTGTCGAAGGTGTGGGTGTGCATGTATTCGGCCAGCTTGGCCTGGTCGAGCGTCTTGGCCTGCTCGACCGCCTCGCCCAGAATCTGGACATAGGCGTAGGCGGCCGGGGCGAGGAAATAGCCCAGCGGATCGACGCCCTGGCCTTTCGCCTGGACCTGGTAGCGCTCGAGCATGTGCATCACGCCCGGATATTCGAGGACGGGGACCGGCTCCCACGCGGCGAAGGCGAGGATGCCGTTCATCAGCGGCCCGAGCTGCATCTGGATGTTGGTGATCTGCAGGCCCACCATGGCGCCGCCGAACACTTTCGGCCGAAAGCCGACCTCGTGGAGGGCGCGGACCAGCCCGACCGAATCCGGCGGATAGGACGCGGCATAGACGATGTCGGGATTTGCCGCCTGCACCGCGCGGATGATCGGCGCGAAGTCGGTCGTCGAGGGCGGATAGGTGCCGTTATAGACGACCTTCAATCCCGCCTTCTTGGCATTTGCTTTCGCGCCGTCAAGATTCTGCTTGGAGAATTCCTGGTCGGCGCCGATGAAGGCCAATGTCTTGGGCTTCGGCTTCTGCTGCGCCACGGCTTCGAAGAAGCCGGCAGAGAAACCGACGATCGGGTCGGCGCCGCTCGCCGTCGCCGAGAAATAGCGGTCGTAGTGGAAGCGCGAATTGACGTTGAGCGCGACGAGGCTGGTGATCACCATCTTGTGCGCCATCACCACCGGCAATGCCGGCGCGGTCAGCACCGTGCCGTAGGGCGAGACCACCAGATCGACCTTGTCCACGTCGAGGAGCTTGGTGTAGATGCCCGGTACGTTGGCGGGACTGCTCTGGTCGTCGAAATAGACGAGCTTCACCGGCCGGTGCAGCAGCCCGCCTTTGGCGTTGATGTCGTCCTCCCAAAGCTTCATGGCGATGAGCGCCTGTTTGCCCGAGACGGCGAAGGGGCCGGTGAGCGGCATGCTGAAGCCGATTTTGATCGGCGTTGCCGCCGGGCTCGGCGGGCTGAAGCCAAGCAGCGCCAAGCCGGTCACGGCCGCAGTCAGGAATCCTCGGTAGCCCATCGCGTCCTCCCGTTTATCGTTCATTTCGACGCTCGCCGTGGTCACGCGGCGTCGCTCGGCAAACTATGCCACGTCGTGATCGTTGAGTCGAGGCAACCAGAATTCCGACATCGCGCGCGACGCGCGTCAGTCGCGCAGGGGCGTATAGGACACGCCGGTCGCGCCGCCGTCGACGAGGATGTCGGCGCCGTTGATGAAGGACGAAGCGGGCGAGGCGAGAAACACCGCGACATTGGCGATGTCCTCGGGCGTACCATAGCGTCCCAGCGGGATCTTGGCGACGAGCCCGGCGCCGATGGCGCGCTGCGCGTCGTCGCCCGACCAGAAGCGCTCGGTCGCCGGCGAGCGGATGAGACCGGGGCTGATGCTGACGGCGCGGATGTTGTGCGGCGCGCCTTCGGCGGCGAGCATGCGCGTGAAGCCCAGCACGCCGGCCTTGGTGGCGCCATGCGCGGCCGTGCGCAGCGGCAGGAACTCGCGATGGCCGCTCATCGACGCGGTGTTGATCACGAGCCCGCCGCCGCGCGCGACGAGATGCGGCCACGCCGCCAGCGTCGCGGTATAGACGATGGTGAGTTCGTAACGGATGGTAAGATCCCACTCGGCAATGGTCGAGTTCCCGAACGGGCCCCTGGCGCGCAGCGACCCCGCATTATTGTAGAGCACGTCGATGCCGCCGAAGGCGGCGGCGGCCGCGCTCACCCAGCGCCTGGCGTTGTCGAGATCGCTGACGTCGAGCGGTTGCAGCGAGCGCATGGTGCCGCCGTTGCGCCCCACGAGGGCGACCGTCTCCTCGGCGTCGGCGGACTTCACATCGCAGCCGAACACCTTTGCGCCCGCCGCGGCAAAGGCCAGGGCAGCCGCGCGTCCTTGTCCGCCCGCGGTGCCGGAGATGAGCACGACCTTGCCGTCCAAGTCTCCCATGTGCGACCTCCCGCATCTGCCGTGATGCTGTCGGAAGCTTCGGCCGCTCGGGGCTTGGGCGCAAGCGTGCGCGGCGCTCCGCTTGATCCCGCAGCGGTAAAGGCGGCGATTCCGTGGGGGAAGGCGCATCGCCTTGCGGCGCGGAGCGGACGCGCGGCCATTCTCTTATTGCAAATCAGCTATGCTGACATAGCATAAGACGTGCTGTGAGTAAGCACTTACTCCTAAATCATGCGCTCGGTCCAACTCGACAACCAGCAGCGCCGCCGCGCCATCGTCGCCGCCGCCGTGCCGCTTTTCGCGCGCAAGGGGTTTGCCGGCACCACGACCAAGGAGATCGCCGAGGCCGCCGGCGTGTCCGAAGGGCTCCTGTTCAAGCACTTCCCGAGCAAGTCCGCGCTCTACGAGGAAATCCACCTCGAGGGATGCCTGGGCGACCCGCGGCTCGAGCGCCTGCTCTTGCTCGAGCCATCGACGGCGGCACTCATCGACATGGTGCATTTCATGCTGCGCCATTCCATTGTCGGAGCGACACCGGGCTCCGAGCAGGAGACGCGTCATCGCCTGATGCTGAACAGCTTCCTCGAGGACGGCGAATATGCCCGCCTCGTGCTGCAGTGGCTCGAAGCCCACATCCTGCCGCGGGTCGAGGCGTCGCTGCGCGCGGCGGCGGCGGCGGGCGATCTGGTCGCGTTGCCCACCGGCTTCGCCAACCGCTTCTGGTTCGGCCACCATCTCGCGGCGATGCTCGCCTTCCTCCGCTTGCCGGGGCGCAGCGTCGTTCCCTATGAGGGCGATGTCGAGACGCTCATCGACGATGCCGCGCGCTTCATCCTGCGCGGTCTCGGCATCAAGGACGCAGTCATCGCCGCGCATCGCGTCGCCGCGTTTCCCGCGGCCGCGGCCGCGGCACAATGATCGGCAAACTTTAGGGAACCGCCCGTGGACACGCGTCTCGATCATGCCGATACGGTGGAACTGCGCGATGCCGGCAGTCGTCGCGCGCCGAGCCGCTCCCGGCTCGTCCTTCGCCTTGGGATCATGGCGATTCTGCTCTTGGTCGTGTTTGGCGGGCTCTACGCCTTCGAGCGGTTCCGCGAGCGCGCGATCACCACCTTCTTCGCCCACAACGTGCCGCCGCCGCTGCCGGTGGCCGCCGCCACGGCGATCGCGATGGCGATGCCGCGCGATCTCCCCAGCATCGGCTCATTCACTGCCGAGCACCAGGTCATCATCGCGCCGGAAGTCGCCGGACGGGTGACACGGATCTACTTCCAGTCCGGCGCGGCGGTCCAGGCGGGCGATCCCCTCGTCCAGATCAATGACGGGCCGGAGCGCGGCGACCTCGCGAATTACCAGGCGCAGGCGCATCTCGCGCAGGCCAATCTCGCGCGCGCGCGCAACCTCGCCGCACATAAATTCGAGACCCAAGCCAATGTCGATACCTACCAGGCGCAGTTCGACCAGGCGAATGCCGAGATCGCCAAGACCCAGTCCCTGATCGGCGAGAAACTGGTGCGGGCGCCGTTTGTCGGTGTGCTCGGCATCCGCCAGGTCGATCTCGGCCAATATGTCAACGCGGGCATGCCGATGGTCACCTTGACCGATCTCGACATGCTGTACATCAATTTCACCCTACCCGAGGCGGCGCGCGATCAGGTCGCGGCCGGCCAGACGGTGACGGTCGCGGTCGATGCCTTTCCGCAGCGCAGCTTCACGGCCAAGCTCGCGACTATCGAGCCTCAGGTCAGCATCGACACGCGCACGATCAAACTGCAGGCGACGCTCGCCAATCCCGGGCACCTGCTGCTGCCCGGCATGTTCGCGCATGTCAAAGTCGTCCTGCCGCCCCAGCCCGACGTCGTGACCGTGCCGGAAACGGCGGTCGACAGCACGCTCTACGGGGATTCCGTCTATCTCATCGTCCAGGACGGGACCGGCGGCGACGGCAAGCCGGTGTACCGCGCCAAGCGCAGCTTCGTCACGACCGGCGAGCACTTCGATAACCGCGTCGCGGTGCTGAGCGGCGTCCGCCCCGGCGATCGGGTGGTCGCGGCCGGACAGCTCCGGCTCATCGACGGCGCCGCCGTCTTGCCCACGGCGGACAGCCTGAAGACCCCGCCCAAGGTGCCGGTGAACTGATCCGGGCGCAGAGGGGCTTGCCATGGCCATCACCGACCTGTTCGTTCGCCGCCCGGTGCTGTCGCTCGTCGTCAGTTTGCTGATCCTGTTCGTCGGCGCGCGCTCGCTGGCGACCCTGCCGATCCGCCAATATCCCAAGCTCGACAACACCGTGATCACGGTGACGACGAGCTATCCCGGCGCCCCGGCGAGCCTGATGCAGGGCTTCATCGCGACGCCGATCGAGCAGGCGGTGTCCTCGGCCGAAGGCGTCGACTACGTCACCTCGAACGCGCAGCAGGGCGTGAGCACCGTTCAGGTCTATGTCAAGTTGAACTATGACCCGAACCAGGCGATGACCGACGTGATGGCCAAGGTGCAGCAGGTCAAGTATCTGATGCCCAAGGCGGCCGACGATCCCGTCATCACCAAGACCACCGGCCAGACCACGTCGGTCATCTATCTCAGCTTCAGCAGCCCCAACCTCACCGCACCGGCGATCTCGGATTACCTGACCCGGGTGGTGCAGCCGCTGCTGTCGACGATCGACGGCGTCGCCGCGGTGAACATCCTCGGCGGGCAGACCTTCGCCATGCGGATCTGGCTCGATCCCGACCGGATGGCCGCGCGCGGCATCTCGGCCGATGACGTGTCTGCGGCGATCCTCGCCAACAACTTCCAATCCGCGCCCGGCCAGACCAAGGGCTATTTCACGATCACCAGCGTCACCGCCGATACCGGGCTCACCGACGTGGCCCAGTTCCGCGACATGGTGGTGAAGACGAAGGACGGCGCCCAGGTGCGGCTCGGCGACATCGCCAAGGTCGAGCTCGGCCCGCGCCTCACCGCTTCGAGCGTGTCGCTCAACGGCGAGCACGCCGTCTTCATCGGCATCGATGCGACGCCGACCGGCAACCCGCTCACCATCGTCCGCGACGTTCGCAAGATGATGCCGCAGATTGCGCGCACGCTGCCGCCGTCGCTGGCGATGAAAATCGCCTACGACACCACGAATTTCATCAAGTCATCGATCAGCGAAGTCGAATGGACGCTGGGCGAAGCGGTGCTGATCGTCATCGCCGTGATCTTCCTGTTCCTCGGCACGCCGCGCTCGGTGGCGATCCCGGTGGTGACGATCCCGCTGTCGCTGATCGGCGCCGGCACGATCATGCTGGTCCTCGGCTTCAGCATCAATTTGCTGACCCTGCTGGCGATGGTGCTGGCCATCGGGCTCGTCGTGGACGACGCCATCGTCGTGGTCGAGAACGTCTATCGCCATATCGAAGAAGGCCGCACCTCGGTGCAGGCGGCGCTCGTCGGCGCGCGCGAGATCGTCGGGCCGATCATCGCCATGACCATAACGCTCGCCGCCGTCTATGCGCCGATCGGTTTGCTGACCGGCCTTACCGGCACGCTCTTTCGCGAGTTTGCCTTCACGCTGGCCGGCGCGGTGATCATCTCGGGCATTGTCGCACTGACGCTGTCGCCGATGATGTGCTCGGTCTTTCTGACGCGCGAGATGTCGGAAGGACGGTTCGCCCGCTTCATCGACCGCGCCTTCTCCCGCCTCGCCGCCGCCTATGGCCGGCGCCTTGCCGGATCGCTGGACTATCGGCCGGTGACGGCGCTGTTCGCGCTCGTCGTGCTTGTCAGCATTCCCTTCCTCTATCTCCACACCAAATCCGAACTCGCCCCGCCCGAGGATCAGGGTTTCCTGTTCGGCATCGTCAAGGGGCCGCAATACGCCAATCTCGACTACATGGACGCCTATGGCGCGCAGCTCGACCGCGTCTTCACCAGCTTTCCCGAGACCGATGCGCGCTTTGTCGTCAACGGCCTGCCGACGCTCAATCAGGGCTTTGCCGGGTTCGTCATGAAGCCGTGGGGCGAGCGCAAGCGCTCGGCGCTGCAGATCATGCCGATCCTGCAGCAAGCCGCGAACAAGGTCACGGGCATCCGCGCATTCTTCGTGTCGCCGCCGCCGCTCCCGGGAAATTTCGGCGGGTTGCCGGTCCAAATGGTGATCAGCTCGACCGAAGGCTACCGCTCGGTCTACGAGGTGATGGAGCGGATCAAGGCGGCGGCGCGCAAGAGCGGCATGTTCATGGTCATCGACAGCGATCTCGACTTCAACAACCCGGTCATCCGCGTCCATATCGACCGCGCCGAGGCGCACGATCTCGGCGTCACCATGCAGGCGATCGGCGACACCCTCGCCATTCTGGTGGGCGAGAATTACATCAACCAGTTCAGCCTCGGCGGCCGTTCCTACGATGTCGTGACGCAGGTACCGCGCGCCAACCGGCTCACCCCCGATGCGCTCACCCGGTATTACGTCAACTCGCCGACCGGCGGGCCGGTCCCGCTCGCCTCGGTCGTGTCGCTCGAGCCGGGCACCGATCCCAACGCCCTGACGCAATACAACCAGCTCAACGCGGCGACGTTCATGGCCGTGCCGATGCCGGGCGTGACGATGGGGCAGGCGGTCGACTTCCTCAACGCCACGGCGCGGAAACTGCTGCCGGCCGGCTTCCTGCACGATTACCTCGGCGAGTTGCGACAATACGTACAGGAGGGGAATCAACTCGTCGTCACCATCGCCTTTGCCGTCCTCGTCATCTTCCTGGTGCTGGCGGGCCAGTTCGAGAGCCTGCGCGATCCGCTGGTGATCCTGGTCAGCGTGCCGATGTCGATCTGCGGCGCGCTCATCCCGCTGTTCCTGATCAGCGGCCAGCTCGGGCCCATCCAGGTGCCGGGCACGACCATCAACATCTACACCCAGGTCGGCCTTCTCACTTTGATCGGCCTCATCAGCAAGCACGGCATCCTGATGGTGTCCTTCGCCAACCAGCTGCAGCGCAGCGACGGACTCGACCGGCGCGGCGCGATCGAGCGTGCGGCGCGCATCCGGCTGCGGCCGATTCTGATGACCACGGCGGCGATGGTGGTCGGGCTCGTGCCGTTGCTTTTCGCCACCGGCGCGGGCGCGTCGAGCCGCTTCGCCATGGGGCTCGTGATCGTGTCGGGCATGTCGATCGGCACGCTGTTCACGCTCTTCGTCGTGCCGGCGGTTTACACGGTCCTGGCCAAGGACCATCGCGCCGCGGCCGATTCGCCGCGCAACGCCGAAATCGCCGCGGTCGACCAGCCGGCGGGCGAATAGCGCGCGTCCCGCTGCTGCCGTTGCCACGGCCGCGCCCGCGGCGCATCATGGTCCGAGAACGTCGCAGGAGCGCCCTCATGCATGACATCGTCATTCGCGGCGGCACCATCATCGACGGGACCGGACGCGCGGGTTACAGCGGTGACATCGCGATCGCGGGCGAGCGCATCGCCGCCGTCGGCGGCAAGCTCGGGCCCGGCAGGCGCGAGATCGACGCGACGGGGATGCTCGTCACCCCGGGCTGGGTCGACGTGCATACCCATTACGACGGCCAGGCGACGTGGGACCCGCTGCTGGCGCCGTCGTCGTGGCATGGCGTCACCACGGTGATGTTCGGGAATTGCGGCGTCGGCTTCGCGCCGGTGCGGCCCGAGCATCGCGGCGCGCTGATGGATCTGATGGAGGGGGTCGAGGAGATTCCCGGATCGGCGCTGGCCGAAGGCATGGCCTGGGACTGGGAGAGTTTTCCCGAATTCCTCGACGCACTGGAACGAAGGCCGCGCGCGATCGACGTCGCGGCGCAGCTCGCCCATCTGCCGCTGCGCGTTTACGTCATGGGCGACCGCGCCATCGCGCGCGAACCGGCCGCCGTCGCCGACATCGCCGCCATGCGTCGCCTGACCGAGGAGGCGCTCCGGGCCGGCGCCTTCGGCTTCACCACCTCGCGCACGGATTCGCACAAGACGCCGCGCGGCGAGATGGTGCCGTCGCGCTATGCCGAGGAGCGGGAACTCGTCGGCATCGGCGCGGCCCTGGGCGCGGCCGGCGCCGGCGCCTTCGGCATGAACAGCGATTTCGACGGCGAGGCGGCGGAGCTCGCCTGGATCACGCGGCTTGCCAAGGATACCGGCCGCCCGGTCTGGTTCCTGCTTACCGACCGCTTCAACGAGCCCGGGCGCTGGCAGCGCCTGTTGGCGGCGGTGCATGCGGCGCGCGCCGAGGGTGCGGCGGTGACGGCGCAGATCGCCGGCCGGCCGATCGGGGTCATGCTCGGCATCGGCACCGCGCTCAACCCGTTCACGATCCGGCCGAGCTATCGCCAGCTCGAAGGCCTGCCCGTCGCCGAGCAGTTGCGGCGCCTGCGCGATCCGGCGCTGCGGCGCGCCATTCTTTCCGAGACGCCGTCGCCCGAAGCGGTGAAGCGCCTGGTGCAGTTCCGTCAGCTCATCGCCACGCGCTGGGACAGCATCTTCGTGATGGGCGACCCGCCGGACTACGAGCCCGGTCCGGAAGCGAGCCTCGCCGCCATCGCCCAGCAGGAAGGGCGGACGCCTGCCGAAGTCGCCTATGACTATCTGACCGCGGCGGAGAACCGCTATCTCTTTTTCCCGGTGACGAATTACGTCCAGGGCGATCACGGCCCGATCCGCGAGATGCTGATGGACCCGGCGACGCTGTTGGGGCTGAGCGACGGCGGCGCGCATTGCGCGTCGATCATCGATGCCGGCGTGCCGACCTACATGCTCATGCATTGGGGCCGCGACCGAAAGCGGGGCCCGTGTCTGCCGCTCGAGCTGCTGGTCAAGCGCCAGACCAGCGAGACCGCCGATTTCTTCGGCTTCGCCGACCGCGGCCGGCTCGCGCCGGGCTGGCGCGCCGATGTCAACGTGATCGATTTCGACGGGCTGCGGATTCACGCGCCCGAAATCATCAACGACCTGCCCGCCGGCGGGCGGCGCTTCGTCCAGCGCGTCGACGGCTATGTGACGACGCTCGTCGCCGGAACGCCGGTGTTCGAGCGCGGCCGCTATACCGGCGCGACGCCGGGCCGGCTCGTGCGCGCGGGCCGGCTGCACTAGCGGAGATTTATGCCCATCGAATTGCCCATTTCCAAGATGGGCAAGATTGTGGTTTACCTGCGCGGGCCGAAGCGCTGCAATCGGTGGCGGATCGCCGTCCGGGGTGTAGCCGATGTTGCCCGCGACCGTCACCCGCGCTTTCACCACCGCGCCGCCGCAGGAATTGCGGCGGCGGCTGCGCGCGCTCGCCGCTGCGGCCTCGCTCGAGACCCTCGCCCGCGCTGCCGGCGTGCGCGAGGCTCTATCGGCGCCACTGGCGCCCGGCAGCGACGTCTACATCACCTGGCTTCCTCGCGACGATAGCGACGCGCGCGTCGCGGCAGCGCGGGAATTGCGCCGCGCCGGGCTCAATCCGGTGCCCCATCTCGCTGCCCGCCATCTCGCCAGTCGTGCCGAGCTGCGCGATCTCTTGGCACGGCTCGACGGCGAGGCGGGCGTGACGCAGCTCCTGCTGATCGGCGGCGACCGCGACCGCCCGAACGGGCCGTTTTGCTCCAGTCGCGAAGTTCTGGAGCAGAGCGACCTTGCGCGCCACGGCATTCGCCGGGTCGGTCTTGCCGCCTATCCCGAAGGCCATCCGCGCATTCCCGACGCCGTGCTCGAGCGGGAATTGGCCGCGAAGATCGCCTGTCTGCGCCGGGCTGGCGTCGCGCCCTATGTCGTAACGCAATTCTGCTTCGAGGCGCGGCCGATCCGCGCGTGGCTCGACCGCTTCCGCGCGCGCGAAAGCGAGGTCCCGGTCCATGTCGGGCTGGCCGGCCCGGCGAAGACTGCAACGTTGCTCAAATTCGCCGCGACCTGCGGCATCGGCGCGTCATGGCGGGCGCTGCGGCGCGGCACGCTGCTCCTTATGGATGCGGGTCCCGAAGCGATCCTGCACGAACTCGTCCAAGACGAGCGCCACGCCGACATCGCGCGGCTCCATCTTTTCACCTTCGGCGGCGTGCCGCGCACGGCGTCATGGCTTGGCGCGGTCGCTGAAGGCGCATTTTCGCTGCGCGACGACGGCTTGGGCTTTCGCGTCGGATAGCGCGTCGCCGGCGGCGATCAGTTACCCTCGCCGTCGCCGGTGCCGGGCACGGCCAGCCGCGCCGCGCGCTTCTCGAGGAAGGCGCGCATCCGCTCCATCGCCTCGGGCGTCGTCTGGGTCAGTGCCGCCACCAGCGCTTCGAAGAACATGCCGTCATCATGCGACAGGTCCTGCATCCGCGGCAGCGCGTTGGTGATGGCGAAATTCGACACCGGCGGGTTCTCCGCGATCCGGGCCGCGAGCTCCTTGGCCTTGGCGAGCGCCGTGCCCGCATCGACCAGGTACTGCACGAAATTCGCACGCTCGGCCGCGGCGGCCGAGAGCGTACGGCCGGTCAGCATCATGTCGGCCATGCGCGCGGGCGAGATCAGGCGCGCCACCCGGACCGAGCCGCCGCCGCCGACGAAAATGCCGCGCTGTCCCTCGGGAAGCGCGAAGAACGCGCCTTCTTCGGCAACGCGCAGATGCGTCGCGGCGGCAAGCTCCATGCCGCCGCCGATGACCGCGCCCGCAAGCGCCGCGACGAAAGGGATCGCGCCACGCTCGATCCGGTCGAAAATCGCATGCCATCCGCGCGAGTGATGGATGTTCTCGATCGCCGAGCGCTCGGCGTGTTCGGCGAGATCGAGCCCGGCCGAGAAATGTTCGCCGTGACCGAAGATCACGCCCGCCCGGGCCTCGCCGGCGGCGCGCAGCACGGCCGCGTGCAGCTCCTCGATGATCGCATCGTTGAGCGCGTTGCGCTTGGCCGGGCGATTGAGGCCGATGACGGCGACCGCGCCCTCAAGCGCGTAGCTGATGTTGTGCCCGTCCATGCCGAGCCTGCCGTGAAAGATGCGACCGGAGCGCCAACCTACAACGCGCCGCCGCGGCGCGCGAGCGGCCAAGGAAGCGACCGCGTTACACCGCGGCGGCGACTGCGCTAGGCTCGGGCGCTGCGATCCGTCGAGGGAGGCCAAGCGATGTCTCGGACCCATCCGCCCTTTCGCGCCGATCACGTCGGCAGCCTGTTGCGGCCGCCGGCGGTCAAGGCGGCGCGCGAGCAACACGCGCGCGGCGCGATCGGCGCGGCCGCGCTTGCCGAAATCGAGGATGCGGCGATCGTCCGCGCCATCGCCCGACAGGAAGCGGCCGGACTCATGAGCATCACCGACGGCGAGATCCGGCGCGCCTGGTGGCAATGGGATTTCCTGTTGGGTCTCGACGGGGTCGAGGCGACGCGGGGCGAGGGCGTCCACTTCCAGGGCGCCACGACCGGATCGCTGTCGCCGCGCATCGCGGGCAAGCTCGGCTTCACCTCCCATGCGATGATCGACCATTTCAAGTTCCTGGATCGGCACACCGGTCAAACGGCGAAAATGACCATCCCGTCGCCGACCATGCTGATTTCGGTGACGCGCGATTGGCGCAGCGTGATGGGCCGCGACGTCTATGCCGATCTCGACGCGTTCTGCCACGATCTCGCGCTCGCCTACCGCAAGGCGATTCGCGCTTTCGCCGATGCCGGCTGCCGCTATTTGCAGTTCGACGACTGCAATCTGGCCTTCCTCTGCGATCCCGCCATGCAGGCGAAGGTGCGCGCGCGCGGCGACGATCCGATGGCGATGCTGCGCCGCTTCATCGCGCTCATCAATGCGGCCTTGGACGAGCGTCCGCCCGGCATGACGATCGCCATGCATAGCTGCCGCGGCAACTTCCGCTCCACCTGGCTCACCGAAGGCGGCTACGAGCCGGTGGCCGATCTTGTCTTCGGCGGCACCGCGGTCGATGCCTATTTTCTCGAATTCGATACCGACCGCGCCGGCGGCTTCGAGCCGCTGCGCTTCGTGCCGCGCAGCAAGGCCGTCGTCCTCGGCCTCGTCAGCACCAAGACCGGCGCGCTCGAGTCCAAGGACGCGATCAAGCGCCGCGTTGCGGCGGCGGCGAAATTCGTCGCTCTCGATCGGCTCTGCCTCAGCCCGCAATGCGGCTTTGCCAGCACGGAGGAAGGCAACGCGCTGAGCGAGGACGAGCAATGGGCAAAGCTCGCTTCGGTGGTCGAGATCGCCCGCGACATCTGGGGCGATTGAGCAAGTTCTATTGCGCGCGCGGGGCGATCAGTCCTTCGGCCTCGAGCAACGGAAAGATGCCGCCGCCGCGCATGAGTCGCAGCAGTCGCTCGGGAACGGGCGCGGGCGCGAGCACGGCGCCGCTTCCCCTGTTGCGCACCGTCCACGCGGCGTCGAGCTCGAGCTCGGCGGTGTCGCCCTCGACGAAGGCGGCGTCGACGCCCGGGCACTCGAGCGCTAGGAAACCGAAATTGACGCAGTTGCGGAAGAACAGCCCGTTGATCGATTCGGCGACGAGGAACCCGATCCCGAGATTGCGCAGCGAGCGCGCCGCCGGGCGGTTCGAGCCCATGCCGAAATTCCGGCCCGCGACGATGACGTCGCCGGCGCGCATCCGATCGACCCAGCCCGGCCGGTTGGCGGCGAAAACCGCGCGCGCCTGTTCTTCCGGGCTCTTGACCATGACCGATCCGGGCAACATCAGGTCGGTGTTGATGTCGTCGCCGAATTTCCACACGCGTCCGGCGATCATGCGGGCTCTCCCGCGAAATATTCGTCCGCGCCGGCGATGCGGCCGGCCACGGCCGAGGCCGCGACGGTAGCGGGCGAGGCCATGTAGATGCGCGCCGACGGGTCGCCCATGCGTCCCTTGAAATTGCGCGTGCTGGCGGTAATGCAGATCTCGCCCGGCCCGAGCACGCCCATGTGCCCGCCGACGCAGGCGCCGCAGGTCGCCGCCGTCACCACCGCGCCGGCCTCGGTGAGCGTCGCGACGTAGCCCGCCGCCAGCGCCGCGCGATAGATCGCCTGCGAGCCTGGCGTGACGATGAAGCGCACTCCTGGCGCGACCCGGCGTCCGGCGACGATCTTCGCGGCCGCTTCGAGATCGTCGAGCGTGCCGTTGGCGCAGGAGCCGATGAAGGCCTGGTCGATGCGCTGTCCCGCGACCGCTGCCACCGGGACCGAGCTGTTCACCACCGCGTCGGGCAAGGCCACGAGCGGCTCGATGCGGTCGAGCGCGAGTGTGCGCCGCTCCTTGTAGCGCGCATCCGCATCGGGCCATTGCGGCGTGAACGGCGCGGGGTTGCGCGCGCATACATAATCCAGGAGAAGGTCGTCCGGCTCGAAAATGACGAACTCCGCCGACAGCTCCGTCCCCATGATCGCAAGCGTGCGGCGCGCGTTGAGGCTCAACCCGGCCATGCCGCTGCCGCCGAACTCGACGTTCTGGTTGACATGCGCGCCATAGGTGCCGGCGATGTGGAGGAATACGTCCTTGGCCGAGACGCCGGGCCTGAGCCGCCCCGCGAATTCGTAGCGGATGGTCTCGCCGATCCGGAACCAGCTCTTGCCCGTGGTCACCGCGAACAGCATCTCGGGCAGGCCGACGCCGCGGGCAGCGCAATTGAGGGCGCCGCCGCCGCAGGTGTGCGAATCGGCATTGACCAGCACCGTGCCGGGCAGCGCATAGGCCTCGTCGGCGACGACGACGTGACTGATGCCCTGGTCGCGGCCGACATCGTGGAAGCGCTTGATGGCGAAGCGCTCGGCAAAGCGCCGCGCCGTGGTGTGTGCGGCCGCGCTCTGCGCGTCGTTCGCCGGGACGAAGTGATCGAGCACGATTACCACCTTCGCCGGGTCCGGGACCTTCAGGATCTCGCGCCATGACGCCGGCAGGAAGTTCATATCGGTGAGGACGCAGGTTCCGACGTCGACGATGGCGATCTCGCCCGGCGCGACGCTGGCGGCTCCGGCGGCGCGCGCCAGGATCTTCTCGGCGATGTTCATGCCCATGGCCGGCTCCCGTGCAGTGGCCCGAGGCGGTATCATACTCTGCGCGCGCCATCGGTCGAGGACCGCCGCTTGCGCTTGATCCGGATCAAGGCGCGGCAGCCCGGCCCGGCTTAGGCTCGCGCCGAACCTTGGGAGAACGGGGATGAAGGCAGTGGACGTGATGCGCCATCGGGTGGTGACGGTGACGCCGGAGACAGCGGTCGCCGATGCCGCCAAGCTGATGCTGCAGCATGGCGTGAGCGGCCTGCCGGTGTTGGACAAGGCGGGCGCGGTGATCGGCATGGTGACCGAGGGCGACCTGCTCAGGCGCGCCGAGACCGGAACCGAAAAGCGGCGGCCGCACTGGCTCGAATTCATTCTCGGACCGGGACCGCTCGCGGTCGATTACGTCCGTGCGCATGGCCGCAAGGTCGGCGAGGTGATGACCCGGCGCGTGGTCGCCGTTGCGCCCGAGGCGCCGCTCGAAGAGGTGGTGCGGCTGATGGAGCGGCACCGCATCAAGCGCCTGCCCGTGCTCGACCACGGCCGCCTCGTCGGCATCGTCAGCCGGGCCAGCCTCTTGCCCGTGCTGGCCCATCTCGCCGCCGCGGCCCCGGCGGGCGCGCCGGAAGATGCGGATTTGCGCGGCCGGGTGCTCGCGGCGATCGAGCAGCAGCCGTGGGCGATGCGCGCCTCCATCGATGCGGTCGTGCAGGACGGCGTCGTCGATCTCCACGGGGTCATCCTCGACGAGCGCGAGCGCCAGGCGCTGTGCGTCGTGGTCGAGAACGTGCCGGGGGTCAAGCAGGTGCGCGATCATCTCGCCTGGGTCGAGCCCGTGTCAGGCATGGTGATGCCGGGTCCGGAAGACGACGCGCGTCCCAACGCGACGTGAAGACCAGGCATAAGATGTCGGCGCCGCGCCAGGATGCCGGCCGCCGCTGCGGCTATGCTGCCGCATCAAAATAACTGCGGGAGGACGATGCCGTGAACGATGCAACGCCCGCAACCACCGCCTGGACGAGCGGCGAGGCATTGCCGGCGACGGTGCTGCGCCGCCGCTGCGAGCCGTCGGAGCTGGGCTTTGCCACCACCGACGAGCTCGCCGACCTGTCCGGCCTCGTCGGCCAGGAGCGCGCCGTCGATGCCGTGCGGTTCGGCATCGGCGATGCGCCGGCAAGGCTTCAACATCTTCGCCTTCGGTCCGTCCGGCACCGGCAAGCATACGCTGGTACAGGACAAGCTGGCAGCGCCACGCCGCCGCGGCGCCGCCGCCGCCGGACTGGTGCTATGTCAACAATTTCACCGATCCGCGCCGGCCGCGCTGCCTCAAGCTGCCGCCCGGACGGGCGCGGCCGCTGCGCGACGCCATGAAGCGGCTCGTCACCGAATTGCGCGCGGCGCTTCCCGCGGCGTTCGAGCGCGAGGACTATCGCGCGCGCCGCGAAGTCATCGACGAGCAGTTCAAGCATCGCCACGAGGAGGCCTTCGGCGCGCTCCAGCACAAGGCCGAGGCGAAGGACATCGCCCTCATCCGCACGCCCATGGGCCTGGCGCTTGCGCCCATGCGCAATGGCGAGGTGATCCCGCCCGACGTATTCCAGCGCCTGACCGCCGAGGAGCGCGCTCGCATCACCGCCGACATCGCGGCGCTGCAGACCGAACTCGAGGCCACGGTGCGGCGCATTCCCGACTGGGAACGCGAGCATCGCGACGCCGTGCGCAAGCTCAATCGCGACACCACGGCCGTGGCCGTGAGCCATCTCCTGCAACGAGATCCGCGCGAATTTCGCCGACCTGCCGCAGGTCGTCGCCTATCTCGAAGAGGTCGAGCGCGACATCCTCGAACATGCCGACGATTTCATCGCGCCTGCCGCCGAAGCGCCGCCCGGACTTGCCGCCGATGGGGCGGCGAGCGCGGCGGGCGCGGCGAACGACATGCCGTCCTTCCGGCGCTATCAGGTCAATGTCGTGGTCGACAATTCGCGGTCGCGACGGCGCGCCGATCGTCTATGAAGATGATCCGACACATCAGAACCTGTCGGCCGGATCGAGCACATGGCGCGGTTCGGCGCCCTCTTCACCGATTTCAACCTCATCGTGCCGGGGGCGCTGCACAAGGCCAATGGCGGCTATCTCGTGCTCGACGCGCGGCGCCTGCTCAGCGCGACGTTTGGCTGGGAAGCGCTGAAGCGCGCGCTGCGTGCGCAGCGAGATTCGAACCGTCTCGCTCGAACAGCTCCTCAGCCTCGCCAGCACGGTTTCGCTCGATCCCGAGCCCATCCCGCTCGACAGTCAAAGTGGTGCTGATCGGGCCGCCGCTGCTCTACTACCTTCTGCGTCGAGCTCGATCCCGATTTCCCCGATCTGTTCAAGGTCGCCGCCGAATTCGACGACCGCGTCGACCGCACGCACGACAACGTCGCGCTCTATGCGCGCCTCATCGCGACCGCCGCGCGGCGCGAGAAGCTGCGCCCCTTCGACAGCGCGGCGGTCGCGCGCGTCGATCGAAGAGGGCGTGCGCCTCGGCGGCGACGGCGACAAGCTCTCGTCCGAGCTGCGCAGCCTCGTCGATCTTCATCGCAGGAGGCCGATCATCGCGCCGCCGCCGCCGGCAAGGCCGTCGTCGGCGCCGCCGAGATCGAGGCGGCGGTGGCGGCGCGGCAGCGGCGCAGCGACCGGCTCTACCGGCGTCTCCAGGAAGAGATCGCGCGGCGACACGATCCGCATCGAGACCGAAGGCGAGCGGATCGGCCAGGTGAACGGGCTCTCGGTCTTCACGCTGGGCGGCACCGAGCTTCGGCCAGCCGAGCCGCATCACCGCGCAGGTCCGCTATGGCAAGGGCGAGCTTATCGACATCGAGCGCGAGGTGGCGCTGGGCGGGCCGATCCATTCCAAGGGCGTGCTGATCCTGTCCGGCTTCCTGGGCGGACGGTTCGGCCGCAACGGTCCGCTTGTCGCTGACCGCCAGCCTCGTCTTCGAGCAATCCTATGGCGGCGTCGAGGGCGACAGCGCCTCCGCGGCCGAGCTGTTCGCGCTGCTGTCGGCGCTGGCCGAAGTGCCGATCCGCCAATGTTTCGCCGTCACCGGCTCGGTCGATCAGCATGGCCACGATCCAGGCGATCGGCGGCGTCAACGAGAAGATCGAGGGCTTCTTCGACGTGTGCCGGCGCGCGGCCTGACCGGGCAGCAAGGCCGTCCTCATCCCCGCCGCCAATGTCCAGCATCTGATGCTGCGCCATGACGTCGCCGCCGCTGCCGCCGCCGGCCGCTTCCGCGTCATTCCCATCGAGACGATCGATCAAGGGATTGCGCTCCTGACCGGCGTGCCGGCCGGCGAGCCCGATATCACCGGCCAATATCCCGAAGGAACGATCAATCGCCGCGTCGCGACCCGGCTGGCTGGTTTCGCCAGGCGCGCCTTGCCGCCGCCGCGGCCGCCGCAGCGCCAGCGCCTGCGCGGTCACGGCGAGGTGGAGGGCAACCCCGATGGCCGATGACCGCGCGATCCGCCGCGTCGTGATTGTTTGCGACACGGCTTCCGACATCCGCGCTACGGTTGCGCAGGCGGCAGAGCTGGCCGGCCGCTTCCAAGCCTCGTTGTGCGGGATCTTTCACGACGACGAGACGATGCAGCGTCTCGCCGCGCTGCCGTTCGGACGGCAGGTGATCTCTCGGCGGGCGAATTGTCGGAGGATGTCGGCGATCTTGCCGCGCTTTCGTCCGCCCTCGGCGCGGGTATGCGCCGCGCGCTGGAGGCCGCCGCCGCCGCGCGCGGTCTCGAATGGTCGTTCGGCGCGGTCCGCGATCTGGCATCGTCGTCGGCGTTTGCCGCGGGCGCGGGCGACGTGCTCGTGATCGAGACGCAGGGGCGCGAGTTCGCGGGCGCGTGGGGACCCCGTTCGCAATGGCAAGCGCGATACCGCGCCTTTGCGGCGAGCGTTCTCGTTCGCGGACGCAGGGCGATCGGGGAAGGGATGGTTGTGCTGCTGCCGCAGGACGCGGTGGCTTGGCCAAAAGTGCTCGCCGCTGCGGCGGCGCTGGCGAAGGGCGACGATGGCGTGACCATCCTCGTGCCCCGGGCGATGGCCAAAAAGGCCGCGGTCGCGATCGCGTCTTATTTCGCGCCGCAGCGCGGCGGGCCGGTCCGGATCGAGCCGTTGGAGGACGGCATCGCGGCGCTGCGCCGGCGGGTTGCCGCGCTTATTCCCGCGATGGTCGTGCTCGAAGCCGCGAGCGCCGGCGCGGACGAGCTGCGGGCGTTCGTGACCGCAGCGCGCTACGACGTGATGCTGGTGCGGTAGGGGCGGCCGCACTGCCGGAGGAAAGCGATGCCTTATGCCTGCAACGATGATCTGCCGCCCGCGCTTCGGCGTCGCCTGCCGTCGCATGCCCAGGACATCTTCCGCAACGCCTTCAACAATGCCTGGGCCAGCTATGGCGCGCGCGAGCCGTGGCGGCGCGAGGAGATCGCGCATCGCGTCGCCTGGGCCGCGGTGAAGCGGCGCTACCGCCGCAGCGGCAGCGACTGGGTCCCGCTCGGGCCTTCCTGATTCTTGACGCAGATCAAGGCGATGCCGGTGCGGCGCGGGACATCATGCCGTCCGCCGGTGAAGAGGCTCATGATGATGCGCGACACGACCCCTGCCGTCCGGGAAAAAGCTCTCGAGCATTACGTCGCCGACTTTGGCAGGTTTCCGATGCTCGAGGCCGACGAGGAGCGCGCGCTCGCGCGGCGCTGGCGCGACAGCGAGGATCGCGCGGCATGCGACCGGCTCGTGACCAGCCATCTCCGGCTCGTCGGAAAGATCGCCCGCAACTATCGCGGTTATGGTTTCGCGCCCGCGGACCTCGTCTCCGCCGGCACCTTGGGCCTGATGCGCGCCGTGGGCGGTTTCGATCCCGAACGCGGGTTCCGTTTCTCCACCTTCGCCGCCTGGTGGATCCGCGCCGAGATTCATCATTACGTCCTCGACAACTGGTCGCTCGTGCGCATCTCGCGCGACGCGGCGAACCGGCGGCTCTTCTTCAAGCTGCGGCGTCTCAAGGCCGAGTTCAAGATCATGGACGAGGGCGATCTCGATCCCGCCGCGGTGGAACGCATCGCCACCGCGCTCGACGTGCCGCGCCGCGCCGTTGCGGAAATGAACCGGCGCCTCGCCGGGAGCGAACTCTCCCTCAACGTCGCGCAGCCCGATACCGGCGAGGAATGGCAGGACAACCTCGTCGACGAGGGCCAGGACCCCGAGACGGCGCTCGGCGAGCGCGAGGAAATGGCCATGCGTCGCGACCTTTTGCGCAAGGCGCTCGGCGTGCTCACCGACCGCGAGCGTGCGATCGTCTGCGACCGCCGCCTCAACGACGAGCGGATCACGCTCGACGCGCTGTCGACGCAAATGGGCATCTCGCGCGAGCGCGTGCGCCAGATCGAGGCGCGGGCCTTGGCCAAGCTCAGGGCCTCGGTCGTGGACGAAGCCACGGGCCATGTATGACCCGCCGCGCCGTTGGTCACGGGAAGCGCCGGCGAGGGGCGGCGGCACCATGAAACCGCGAACCGGTGCCGTGCGCGGCATTGGCCCGATCGCCGTCGCCGCGGCGCTCGTCGTGGTCGCGGCGTGCGCGGCGCCGGAGCCGCCGGCGGGCGATCCGGCCAACGGTCATGCCCTGGCTGAACACTGGTGCAGCGAATGCCACCGCGTCTCGCCATCCGATCCGAGCGGCATGCGCGCCGGCCATGTCCTGCCGCCGCCGGTCGAAGCACCGGATTTTGCCGCGGTGGCACGGCGCCCGGGAACCGATGCCGCCGCTCTCGAGCGCTTCACCGGCGAGCTTCACCTGCCCATGCCGACCTATCGCCTGAGCGCGGCGGAACGGCAGGACATCATCGCCTATATCCTGACGCTGAAATAGCGCCGCCGCTGCGTCACTTTCCCGCGAGCTTCAACGCGCCTTCGCGAACGCTCCCGTCGATCGTCTCGTCGATGGCGATCGGCTTCGGCAGCTTGCCCAGCTCCACCAGCTGATTTTCCATCCAGGCCAGCTTGTCGCGCGGGAGCGCCAGCGTCGGATCGACGGCGTGATCCGCGACCGCCCAGTCGTAAATATAGGCCGGGCGCGGATCGGTCGGCGGGATTTTGGCGAGCTTGTAGGTGAGCGCCAGCGCCGCATCGCGGTGCGAGAGCGAATAGCGCAGCGCTCGCATCTCGGCCGCGGCAAAGCGGACGGCATCGTCGTGGCGGGCGGCGATGGTCTTGCCGGTCATCATGATGCAGGTGCGCAGGTAATCGGGCATCGCCTCCTGGCCGGCAACCAGCAGCTTCACGCCCTGCTTCTTGGCGATCGGCACGTATTCGCGCGACACGACCGCCGCCTGGGCGACGTCCGCGACCACCGACTTGTAGCGGGCGCCGTCATCGCCGAGGCTCGCAAAATGCACGTCCGCGACCGGGATGTGATATTTGGCGAGGACCGAGCGGGCGAGCAGGTCGGGCATGCCGCCGGGCGCGGATATGGCGATGGTCTTACCCTTCAGGTCCGCGACCGACTTGATATCGTCGCGCGCCATGATGCCGTGCGGCAGACCGGGCCAATGGCACCCGACGATCTTGATGTCGGCGCCGTGCGCGGCGGCGGCGATGGCCGGGCCGGGGCCGCCCTCGTAGCTGTCGAGCTGACCCGCGAGCATCGCCTGCAACTCGATGATGTCGTTGTGGAACTGCAGCACGTCGATCTTCAGCCCGTCCTTCTGGCCGAAGCCCTGTCCGACCATGAGGAGAATCCCGGCGTCGCTCTTGGCGTCGAGCACGCCGTGGCGCCAGGTGTCAGGCGCGGCGGCAGACGCGGATTGCGCCATGCCTGCCAGCAACAGCCCCGCCGCAATTCCCGCAAGGTTCCGCTTGTGCCAATTCATCGCTGTCTCCCTGTGCGGCGCCGACGCGGTCCGGGCCTCCAATCAATGCGACCGGGATTGTCCGGTTCACGCCGATGAGGATGCGCCAAATCGCGCCGCGGCGCAACGCGGCGGAGACCGGATGTGGTGCTACTTTGGTGCGGCCGGCGCGAGGCTGGCGAGATAAGCGACCAAATTTTCGACATCCGGGCGCGAGAGATTGAAATTCGGCATCGCCGGATGGGGCGACGTGAGCCAGGCCCGCAGCCAAGTGGGGTCCTGGCCATGGCGTTCAGCGATGGCGGCGAGCGGCGGGGCCGTATCTTGGCCCTGCTTGGCGGTGCCGACGAGGTGGCAATTGGCGCACCAGGTTTGGGCCAGGACCCGACCCGCATCCGCGTCCCCGGCCAGCGCCGGGCCTGCCAGCAATACGCCGCAACAAACCGCCATCAGGAACCATCGCATTGTCCACCTCGTTCCGACGGCCACACCGTCATCATCGCCTGTTTCATCGATCCTGCCGCGCGACGACCCGGCCGTCCTTGATCCTGGTCAAGGCGGCGCGGGTTGATTTGCCTCAAGGATCGATTAGGCTCGCCGGCTAAACTGGCAGTGAACAAGCGAGAGGAGCGCCGGACCATGCCCCTGAGGACCATCGTCGTCGCGGCCAGCGGCGGTACCGCCAATGAAGGCGCGGTCGAGATCGCGCTGCGGCTCGCCAAGCGCTTTTCCGCCCATCTCGAGGCCTTTCACGTCCGGGTCGATCCGCGCGATATCGTCATGATGGCCAGCGACGGTTTCGGCATGCCGGTTTCGGGCGAATGGATCGACCAGCTCATCGCCGATGCCAAGACGCTTGCCGACAAGACCAAGGCCGCCTTCGTCGCCGCGGCGGGAAAACACGGCCTGGCTCTGGCCGATGCGCCGGTTCCGGATGCATCGGCTTCGTGGCGCGAGGACAGCGGTTATGCGCCTGTGCTGGTCGCCGACCGGGCGCGCTTCTTCGACCTTGTCGTGCTCGGCCGCTCCGAGCGCGTGGTCGACCGGCCGCACACCGACACGATCGAGGAGACGCTGATCCGCTCCGGCCGCCCGGTGCTGCTCGCGCCGGCGAAGGCGCCGGAAAAGCTGGGCGAGGCGATCGCGCTGGGCTGGAACGGCGCGGCCGAGGCCGTGCACGTCCTGAGCGCGTCGCTGACCCTGCTCGCCGCCGCGCGCGACGATCATCGTCGTCACCGTTGGCGATGACGCCGCGGCAAGCGCCGATTCGGTCCTCGAGTACCTGGCCTGGCATGGCATCAAGGCGCGGCACCGCAAGGTCGCGCCGGTGGCCCATGTCGGACCCGGCGAGCAGGTTCTGGCCGAGGCGCGCGACGAGGGCGCCGATCTCTTGGTCATGGGCGGCTACGGCCACCGGCCGTGGCGCGAACTCCTGTTCGGCGGCGCGACCCGCCAAGTGGTGGGCCACAGCCTGCTGCCGGTGCTGCTCGCGCATTAGAGGCGCCGGGCGGCAACGGGGGAGAAAGACATGGGCCAATTCGCGCTGGGCCAATCGGTGCCGCGCACCGAGGATCCGCGGCTGCTTGACCGGGCGCGGCCGCTACACCGACGATTTCGTCCTGCCGCGCCTGTGCCACGGCTATGTCCTGCGCTCGCCGCACGCCCATGCCCATATCCGCGCCATCGACACGCGCGCGCGCGCAGCAGATGCCGGGCGTGCTGGCGGTGCTCACCGGCGCCGATTGGGCGGCAGAGAAATTACGGCTCGTTTCGTGCCCGTCATCCCGCGCAAGCGCCGCGACGGCTCGCCGATGGTACATACCGCCGCGCCCGGCGCTCGCGCATCGACCGCGCGATGCTGGTCGGCGATCCCGTCGCCTTCATCGTCGCCGAGACGCGTCGACCTCGCCAAGGACGCGGCCGAGCGCATCGTCGTCGATTACGAGCCGCTGCCGCGCTAACCGCGACCGACAAGGCGCGCACGCCCCAGGCGGCGAAATTGTGGGCCGATTGCCCCGACAATGAATCCTTCTTCTACACGATCGGCGACAAGCCCGCGGTCGATGCCGCCTTCGCCGCGGCGCATCACGTGACGCGGCTGAAAATGGTGTTCAACCGCATCACCGCCGCACGATGGAGCCGCGCGGCTGCATCGCCGATTACGACGACCGGCTCGAGCGCTATACACTCTATGTCGGCACGCAGCGCCCGCATGGCACGCGCGCCGACTGGCGCGCCGTGTCTTCAACATTGCCGAGACGCAGTTCGCATCGTCGCCGGCGATGTCGGCGGCAGCTTCGGCATGAAGGGCAGCCATTTCCCCGAATACCAGCTCGCGCTTTGGGCGTCGGGAAGCTCGCGCCGGCCGGTGAAATGGATCAGCGAGCGCAGCGAAGGCATGCTCAGCGACGATCACGATCGCGACCATATCGCCGACGGCCGAGTTGGCGCTCGACAAGGACGGCAAGTTCCTGGCGATGCGCGTCTTCCAAGTCTCGAATATCGGCGCCTATCTCGCGCCCGGCGGCGTCATCTCGCCGACCGCGCATCTGGGCGGGCTCGCCGGCACCTATACGACGCCGGCGATCTATGCCGAGGTGTCGGCGGTGTTCTCCAACACCACCAGCATCGGCCCGTTCCGCGGCTCGGGCCGGCCCGAGGCGTCCTATATCTCGAGCGCGCTCATCGACAACGCCGCGCGCGAGATGGGCATCGACCGCGCCGAGCTGCGCCGCCGCAACACCGTGCCGGCGAGCGCGATGCCGTTCAAGACCGGGCTCGTCTTTACGCTCGACAGCGGCGAGTTCGAGAAGAATCTCGACATGGCACTGCTTATGGCCGGACTACGCCGACTTCGAGCGCCGCCGCGCCGAGGCGAAAGCGCGCGGCAGCCTGCGCGGCATCGGCTTCGCCAACATCATCGAGCAGACCTCGCAGACGCATGGGCGAGACGGTGATGGTGAAGTTCGATCCCGGGCGGCACGGTGACCGTGATCCCCGGCTCGATCTCGCATGGCCAGGGCCATGACACGATGTACAAGATCATCCTTCGCGACAAGCTCGGCATCGACGCCGACGATATCCGCGTCACAGCACTGCGACACCGACATGGCGCCCGACGGCGGCGGCACCTATGCCTCGCGCACGGCGGTCCTGGGCGGCAGCGCCGCGACCTCGCCGCCGACAAGGTCATCGCCAAGGCGAAGAAGATCGCCGCGCATGTGATGGAAGTCGCCGATGGCGACGTCGATTTCGGCGCGGCCAGTTCCGCGTCGTCGGCACCGACAAGACGGTGGCGTGGAAAGAAGTCGCGCAGGCCGCCTATCGTGCCGCGCGGTTGCCGCAAGGCACTCGAGACCGGGCTCTACGAGACCGCGAGCTTCCATCCCGAGATTCCGAACTTCCCCAATGGCTGCCACGTCTGCGAGGTCGAGATCGATCCCGAGACCGGCACGTCCGAGGTGCTGCGCTATTGCGTCGTCGACGATGTCGGCACGGTGATCAACAGCTCACCCTCGACGGCCAGATCCATGGCGGCGTCGGCCAAGGCATCGGCCAGTGCTTCACCGAGCATCTCGTTTACGATCCGCAATCGGGCCAGTTGCTCACCGGCTCGTTCATGGATTACGGCATGCCGCGCGCGGCCGATATGTGCTCGTTCGATACCGAGGAAAACCCGGTGCCGACCAAGACCAACCCGCTTGGGCGTCAAAGGCGCGGGCGAGGCCGGCAATGTCGGCGCGCTCGCCGCGATCATGAACGCCGTGGTCGATGCGCTCGCGCCGCTCGGCATCACGCATATCGACATGCCCGCCACGCCTGAGCGGGTGTGGCAGGCGATCCGCGCGGCACGGGCGGCGTAATCGGCTACCGCTCTATACGCCAAGATACCGTGACTTGGTTTCGTGGTCCTCGGCGAGCTCGGCCGGGCGGCAGTGATGCACGATCTGGCCCTTGCTGACGATATAGATGCGGTCGGCGTGGCGCAGCACGAAGGCGAGTTGCTGCTCGACCAGGAGGATCGAGGCGCCGGTCTCCTTGAGCGTCGCGATGAGCCGGCCGAGCTCGCGCACCATGAGCGGCGCCAGCCCCTCGGTCGGCTCGTCCATCAGCAGAAGATCGGGATTGCCGACGAGGGCGCGGCCAGCCGCCAGCATCTGCTGCTCGCCGCCCGAAAGCTTGTTCGCGGTCTGGGCCAGCCGCGCGCCGAGATTGGGAAAGAGCGCGATCATCCGCTCGAGCGTCCAGGGCGATGGCGCCGCGGCGCCGCGCCGTGACTTCGAGATGCTCGCGCACCGACAGCGAGGGAAAGACGCGCCGTCCCTGCGGCACCAGCCCGACGCCCATGCGGGCGATGCGATGCGCGGGCATGCGGGTGATGTCGGTGTCCTTGAACAGAATGCGCCCCGCGCCGCGGCGGGGTCAGCCCGACGATCGAGCGCACCAGCGTCGTCTTGCCGACGCCGTTGCGGCCGATGACGGCGACCACCTCGCCGCGCTCCACGGTGAGCGACATGCCCTGCAGGATGTGGCTCGCGCCGTAATAGGTGTGGATGTCCTCGACCGCGAGCACGGCGTCATTCCGCTCCGAGATAGATTTCGGTCACCTGCCGGTTGGCCCGGATCGCGGCCTCGTCGCCCTCGGCGATGAGCCGCCCCTGATGCATGACGGCGATGCGGTCGGCGAGTTCGAAGGCGACGTCCATGTCGTGCTCGATCATCAGGATGGTCATGTCGCGCGGCAGAAGCTGCACCATCGCGACGACGCGGCTCGTCTCGGCGGGCGAGAGGCCGGCCGTCGGCTCGTCGAGCAGGAGCAGCTTGGGCGCGCCGGCAAGCGCGAGCACGAGCTCGAGCTGGCGCTGCTCGCCATAGGAGAGGTTGCGCACGATGCGCCGCTCCGTCCCCGCCAGGCCCCATTGCTCCAGGAGACGGCGGGCCTCGTCATACATGCCGCGATAGCTCGACATCGGCCGGATCAGCCGCAGCCGGGTCCCGCTCGTCGCCGCCGACCGCGAGCAGCACGCTGTCGAGCACCGTCAAGTCGCGGAAACAGATTGGTGATCTGGAAGGTGCGCGCGAGGCCGAGCCGCGCGCGCCGGTCGGGCCTGAGCCGCGTGATGTCGCGGCCGAACAGGCTGATCCGGCCCGACGACGGCATGACGTAGCCGGCGATCGTGTGGAACAGGGTCGTCTTGCCCGCGCCGTTCGGGCCCAGGAGAACGCGGCGCTCGCCAATGCCGATCTCGAGCGACAGGTCCGCCAGCGCGGCGACGCCGCCGAAATTCTTGGAAAGATCTGCGACGGCGAGCGCGGTCATGACTCGGCGGCGCGCTGGCGCCAGGCGACCACCAGCCCGATGAGGCCGCGCGGCGCGAACAGCGTGACCAGGACATAGATGACGCCGAGGACCAGCAGCCAATGCTCGGTCATCGAGCTGACGATAGTCCTCCAGGAACACGATCAGCGCGCCGCCGATCGCCGGCCCGATCAAGGTGCCGGGGCCACCCAGAATCACCATGATCAGCGCCTCGGCCGACTGGATGACGAAGCAGTAATCCGGGCTGACGAAGCGGTTGAGATAGGCGTAGAGCGCCCCTGCGAGACCGGCGAAAGTTGCGGCCAGGACGAACGCCACGAACTGGTAGCGCCATACGTCATAGCCCAGCGCCTGCATCCGCAATTCGCTCTCGCGAATGCCGCGCAGCGCGCGGCCGAACGGCGACTTGACGATGGCGACGAGCAGCAGCGTGGCGAGCGCGACGATCGCCAGGACGAAGTAGTAGAACGATTGCGGGTTGTCGAGCGACCAGCCGAAATTCGGGCGCGGAACGCCGGGCATGCCGTCGTCGCCGTTGGTGAGCGTGCGCCACCCGAAGGCGATGCTCCACACCACCTGGGAGAGCGCGAAAGTAATCATCAGGAAGTAGCTGCCGCGCGCCCTCAGCGCCAGCACGGCGAACACCGCGCCCGTCGTGGCGGCGGCAACGAGCGCCGCCGGAAAGGCGATCGCGCTGCCCAGACCGGCGCGCAGGATCAGGAGCGCGATCGCATAGGCCGCCACGCCGAAGAACGCCGCGTGCCCGAGCGAGGCGAGCCCGGCATAGCCGAGAAGGAGGTCGAGGCTCATCGCGAACAGCGCGAAGATCAGCATCTTGGTGGTGAGGCCGACATAATACGGGGCGCAGCGCGTGCGGCAGCGCGATGAGCAGCGCCAGGACCGCGACCGAAGCGGCGAGCGAGCCGATGCGTCCCGTCATCGGCGGCCGAACAACCCGGTCGGCCGGGCCACGAGGATGACGGCCATCGGCACGAACACGGTGAAGAGCGCGAATTGGGGGAAGAACGTCTTGCCGAAATCGTCGAGAATGCCGACGAGCAGCGAGCCGGCGAGCGCGCCCCTGAGGCTGCCGAGGCCGCCGACGATCACCACGACGAAGGCAAGGATGAGGGTGTCGAAATCGGCGCCGGGATAGAGGCTCAGGACCGGCGCGGCGAGCACGCCGCCCAGGGCCGCGAGCGCCGCGCCGACGGCGAAGACCAGCGTGAACAGGAGCGATACGTTGATGCCGAGCGCGCGGGCGATCTCGGCATCGTCCACGCCGGCGCGCAGCATGGTGCCGAGCCGCGTGTGTTCCTGAAACCACCACAAGCCGCCGGCAATGACGAGCCCGACCGCGATCAGAAACAGCCGGTAGACCGGATAGGCGAGATAACCCATCGGCACCGAGTGCTGGAAAATCTGCGGCATGGCGATCATGATCGGGTCGCCGCCCCAGATCCACAGCGACAGATCGGCGAAAATGAACAGGAACCCGAACGTCAGCAGCGTCTGCGGCAACTCGTCGAGATGAAAGCGCCTCAGGAAGAACCGCTCGATCACCGCGCCGATCGCCGCGATTGCGATCGCGGCGACGATGAGCGCAAGCACGAAGCTGCCGGTGAGCTGCATCACCGAGAGGCCGATATAGCCGCCGACGAGATAGAACGAGCCATGCGTCAGGTTCAGGATCTTCATCAGCCCGTAAATGAGCGACAGCCCGGCGGCGAGGAGGAACAGCAGCATCCCGAACGCGACGCCGTTGAGGTGTGAATAACCCAGATCATGGATCGGCACCGTTCGCGGAGGAGCGACGAACGCGGTCCGGCGCCCGCCTCGCGGCCGGCGCCGGGCCGTGTCGCAGGCCTACTTCTTCGCCAAGCAGCTTGGCGCAATCGGTCAGCGACCCTTTCATCTGCTTCCACGAGTACTTGAATGAGTCGAGACTCCGCGAGGGTGAAGGGCCAGAACTGGTCGACATTCGGATAGCTCGCGATCGGCACGTTCGCGAGCTGGCCGTCCACCTTCTCGACCTCGCGGATATACATGGTCTGGATGACCTGGCCGTACTTGTCGATCGAGATTTCGCCCTTGGGGGAGTTGAACTTGACGGCCTTGAGCGCCGCCATGAACTTCAACTTGTCCGAGAGATCGCCGTGGACCGCATTGATCGCATCAACGATCGCGTGCATGCCGACATAGCCGTTCGGCCCCTCATTGGCCGGCATGGAGCCCATTCTCTTCTTGAATTCCGCGACGAAACGTTCGTTCTCGGGCGTCTTGATCATGGGGGAGTAGAGCAGGCTGGAATAGACCCCGAGCGCGGCGTCGCCGAGCTGCGGCAGGTTCGGCTCATAGGCAATGCCGGCGTAGACATCGATCACCGGCATCTTACCCTTGAGGCCGAACTGGGCATATTGCTGCCCCAGCCTGAGGCCATCTGCGCCCGGCGTGAACACCTCGAGTGCATCCGCATCGCGGTCCAGATTGGTCAAATAGGGCCCATAATCGACGTTGTTGAGCGGCGGCCACTCCTCCTGGACAATTTTTCCACCGAGCTTGCAGAACGTCTGTGCAAAGGAGTAATTCGTGTCGACGCCGCCGGCGTAGTCGGAACCGAGCACCACGATCTTGCGCCAGCCCTTGGCCTTGTAGGCCCATTCGGCCGCAGCGGCCGCGACCGTGCGGCCATTCTGCGAGGTGCGGACGAGATAGGGGTTGGCGAGCGGGCCGGGCATGGTGACCTCGTCGACGCCCGCGTCCCCGGACATGACCAAGGGCACCTTGTCTTGGCGCGAGTAGTCGTTGACGGCGAGCGCTTCGCTGGACAAGACGAGGCCGGTGAGGACCTGCGCGCCGTCGCGCTCCACCTCCTTGTGGGCCTTGGTCACGGCGACGTCAGGCTTGCCCTGCGTATCCTCGACGATGAGATCGATCTTGCGGCCGCCAGCCTTGTTGCCGACCTTGTCCAGATACATCTTGATCCCGGTCAGGGTCTGCTTGCCATTCTCAGCGAAATTCCCGGACAGCGGCAGCAGAACGCCGACCTTGATCGAATCGGCCGCCTGCGCCGGCGGGCGCGGCACGCCAAGTGCGAGTGCGACCGCACCCGCTGTGGCGATCGTGCGCAGCACGCGCCGGCGTTGCGGCGCGGCGCCGAACGTTACCGTCTTCCTCGTCGTCATCGCGTTCCCCTCCTGTTGTGGCCGTGGGTTGTATTTGCGTCGGGACGCGACCGCGCGCCGCGGCTTCGACGCGCCGGAACCGCCGCCTTGGCGCGCGGCGCCGAAGCGGCGCCAGGACCCGGAAATCGTGTGGTCGGAGCGCCTCCCGAGCAAGCTTATTATGATTGACGCGCGGCCACTGTGAAGTTCCGACCCCGAACGGTCAAGCACATTCGGCCCGCGTTCTTGACCCGCCGGCGCCGCCGACTAGACTTCGTCCGACAGCGGTCGCGGAGGATCACGATGGCCAAGCCGAAGATTCGTCACCTTGCCCTGTTCGCGCGGGATCCCAAGAAGCTCGCCGACTTCTACACCAGCGTCTTCGACATGGAGGTTGCCGCCACCAACGGCCGCGCCTATTTCCTCACCGACGGCTACCTCATGCTCGCGCTTCTACCGCACCGGCTCGAGGGCGAGGCGGCCGTCGGCCTCAATCATTTCGGGTTCAACCTCGAGGACCTCGAGGCGGTGAAGCAGAAGCTCGCTTCCTATGGCCTCGAGACGCCCAAGGCGCGGCCCGGCGACCGGCCCTATGCCGAATTCCGCGCCGTCGATCCCGAAGGCAACTGGTTCGACCTTTCCGAGGAAGGGCTCAAGGACAAGGACAAGGTCGCCCAGCGAAAGAAGCGCGTCGAGGCCGCCGAAGCCGACTGAGTCATTCCTTCCGCTCGCGCTCGAATTCGCTGAGACCGGGGCGATAGCGCTTCTCGTCGAGGAATTGCCGCATGCCTTGCTCGCGGCCCTGCTCCTTGTCGTTGAAGCGCAGCGCATCGCTCTTGGCGGCCAGGTAGTCGGCGGCCTGCGGCTCGCTCATGAAGCGCACGGCCCGGATCGCCTCCTTGGTGTAGCGCATCGCCGCCGGGCTCTTCTGCATCAGCTTCTTGGCGAGCGCGACGGTCGCGTTGCGGAGCTCGGCCTTCGGCACCGAGAAATTGACGAAGCCGATCTCCTTGGCCTTCTTGCCGTCGAACGTGTCGCCGGTCATGGCGTAATAGAGCCCGTCGCGGAAGTTCAGCACCTGTGCCACGTTCCACGACACGATGCCGCCCGGCAGAATGCCCCAGTTCACCTCTGACAGGCCGAACACCGCCTCGTCGGCGGCAATGGCGAAGTCGCAGGCGCAAGCTTGGGTGAAGGCGCCGCCGAAGCAGAAGCCGTTGATCATCGCGATCGTCGGCTTGGGAAAGGCGGAGAGCTTGTGCCAGCGCCAGTTGCTCGAGGCCTGGCGCGCGCGGTGCATGGCGGCCGGGTCCTTGCCGGCCTCGCGGAAGAAGAGCCGGATGTCCTGGCCGGCGCAGAAAGCGTCGCCCGCGCCGGTGAGAACGAGAATGTCGGTCTCGGCGTCATAGGCGAGATCGTCGAGCGCGGCGTCCATTTCGCGATGGAGCTGCGGGCTCATCGCGTTGCGCTTTTCCGGGCGGTTCAGGATGACCCAGGCGATGCGGTCCTCCTTCTCGACGCGGATGGTCTCGTAGGGTTTGTCGGCCGGCATCGCATCCTCCTCTCGCGATCGTCGTTGCTCGCCCTACCGCATACGCGCGCGCGGCGGGTTTGTCGAGGTGCTGGGGCATGGCGCAGCCGGCCCCGTTCTGCTACGGCTCGCGCGGGGAGAACGCGGAGGCTGGGCATGAGCGACATCGCGGCGGCGCTCGAGCGGGGAAAGCAAGGCGTGGCGGCGCTGACGCAGCCGCGCAACGTCGTGCTGGTCGGCGCAAGCGATCGCGCCGGAAGCTGGGCCGCGCGCGTCTATGCCAATCTCACGCGCTACGGCTTCGCCGGCGCGATCTATCCGCTCAATCCCAATCGCGCCGAAATCTGGGGCGGGAAGTGCTATCCCGATTTTCGCGCCCTGCCCGAGCCGCCCGATCATCTCGCCGTGCTGGTGCCGGCGCCGGCGGTCAATGCCGCGCTGCGCGGGGCTGCCGCAAGCGGCGCGCGCAGCGCCACCGTTTTCTCGGCGGGGTTCGGCGAGGCCGGCGACGCCGACGGGCGCGCGCGGCGGCGCGAACTCGAAGCGATCATCGCGGCGACGGGGCTCGCCGTTTCGGGTCCCAATTGCATGGGCAATGTTTGCGGCGCGAGCCGGCTCGTCACGCTGACCGATTATCGCCCGATGCAGGTTGGCCCCGGGCCGGTCGCGATGGTGGGCCAGAGCGGCGGCGTCATGATCTTCACCCAGACCGTGCTGCAGGAGCGCGGCCATCACGCGGGCTATGTCATCACCAGCGGCAACGAGATCGGCCTCGGCACCGCCGATTACATCGCCTTCTTCGCCGCCGATCCCGCGATCCGCATCATCCTCTGCTACATCGAGGCGGTGGCGCATCCCGACAAGTTCGCCGCCGCGTGCCGGCTCGCGGCGGACGCCGGCAAGCCCGTCATCGTCCACAAGCTCGGCCGCTCCGAAGCCGGCAAACAGGCGGCCATGGCCCATACCGGCTCGCTCGCGGGCAGCGCCGAGGTGTTCGACGCCGTCGCCGGCGAGCTTGGCGTCATTCGCGTCGATACGCTCGACGATGCGGTGGAGATCATCGAGCTGCTGTTGCATACCGGCGCGCCGCGCGGGCGGCGGCTCGGCGCGATCACGCTGTCGGGCGCCTATCGCGGCCTGTTGCTCGACGCCGCCGAGCGGAACCGGCTGCTCTTTCCCGCGCTGGCGCCCGCGACGGATGCGCGGCTGCGGTCGCTGTTGTCGGTCGGCTCGCTGGTCGGCAATCCGCTCGACGGCGGCTTCGGCGTGCTGTCGAGCGCGGCGACCTATCTCGCTTGCGTCGAAGCGCTCGACCGTGACCCGACCATCGACCTGCTGCTGCTGCAGGAGGAGCTGCCGCGCGGTACGGGCGGCGACCGCACCGAGGCTTATCTGCGCGCCGTCGAGGACTACGCCGCGACGCGCGCGGCGAAGCCGATCGCCTTCGTCTCGGTGCTGAGTCATAGCCAGAGCGACTACAGCCGTACCTTGCGCACGGAACTGCCGCATCTTTCCTTCCTCAACGAATCCGACAAGGCCTTGCGCGTGATCGACCGCGCCGTCCGTCGCGACGAGCTGCGCCGGGATCGGCTTGAAGCCGCCGCGAGCGGCGTCGTGCCTGGCCTCGAAGACGCGGCCGCGCTCGCCAGGTTGCGGACCTTGGCAATGGACAGCGCGGAACCGCTGGCGCTGAACGAAGCGCGATCAAAGGAGGTGTTGCGCCGTTATGGTATTGCCGCGCCGCCCGAGATGCTCGCGACCTCGCCCGCGGCGGCGGTACGGGCCGCGACCACGATCGGCTATCCGGTGGTGCTCAAGGCCGTGTCGGCTGCGGTTCAGCACAAATCGGAGGCGGGTGGCGTCATGCTCGGCCTCGATGACGCGGCGGCGGTGACCGCGGCGTGGGACCGGATCGTCGCCAATCTCGGCGCGCATGGGCTCGCTCAGACGCTCGAGGGGATGCTGGTGTGCCGGCAGATCAAGGGCGGCGTGGAGCTGGCGCTGGGGCTGCACCGGGACCCCGAGATGGGGCTCGTGGTCATGGCCGGTGCCGGCGGCGTGCTGCTCGAGCTCATGCGCGATGTCGCCTTTGCGCCCCCGCCTTTGAGCGCGGCGCGGGCGCAATCGCTCATCGGCGCGACGCGGGCGGCGCGTCTCCTCGATGGCTATCGCGGCGCGCCGCCTTGCGATGTCGCCGCGGTTGTGGCGGCGCTGGTGGCGCTGGGCCGGATCGCGGTCGATCTCGGCGACGCGCTGGAATCGATCGACCTCAACCCCTTCGTCGCCTTGCCGCAGGGACAAGGCGGGATGGCGCTCGATGCGCTGGTGGTGCTGAGAGCGGGCGCGGCCGCGCCGTGACCGACGCTGGCGAATTATTTAGCTGCATCGATCGGCGCAAGCCACTATCACAAGGCCAAAATCGGCCGTTCAACCGGGATATTCCGGAGGCGGCGCATCAAGGTCTGAACCCGGGAGAAACGCAGTGGGTGGATTATTCGGCAATCGCTGGTGGATCGTGTTTGCGTCGATCTGCGGGCTCCTCGTCGGTGCCGGCTCGATCAATGTGTTCGCGTTCGGCGTCTTCCTGAAGCCGGTAACCCAGGATCTTCATGTCGGGCGCGAATTCTTTTCGACCGGCCTCATTCTGACCTCGACCCTGACCGCGCTCGGCACCTTGCCGCTCGGCCGGCTCCTCGACCGCTGGGGCGTGCGGCGGGTGATGGTCGTCGGGCTCATCTTCTATTCGCTGGGGGTGGCGGGCTACGCGCTGATGACACCCGCGCCGGCGATGATTTACCTCGCCTTCGGCCTGGCGGGGATTTTCGGCTGCATCGGCTCGCCGGTTCCCTATGGCGTCGCGATTTCGCTGTGGTTCGACCGTTTGCGCGGCCTCGCCATCGGCATCGCCATGGCGGGCGTCGGGCTCGGGGTCGCCCTCGTGCCGCACATCGCCGAGTTCTATATCCGCCATTTCGGCTGGCGCACCGCCTATCTCGTGCTCGCGCTCACGGTGTTCGCGATCGCATGGCTGCCGGTCACGCTCTTCGTGCGCGAGCCCAGCGCCAAGGACGCGGCGCGACACAGCGACATTTCCGTTCAAGGCAACCTTCCCGGCATGACCGCGCGGGAAGCCTTTCTCGGATCGTGGCGGTTCTGGGCGCTGACGATCGCGTTCTTCGTCGCGATCATGGCGATCAACGGCACGCTCACCCACATCGTGGCGTTCCTGACCGACCGCGGCGTTCCGCTGTCGGCGGCGATCGGTGCGCTGTCCGCCGCCGGCCTCGCCTTGATCGCGGGGCGCGTCATTTCCGGCTGGTGCATCGACCGGTGGTTTGCGCCTTATGTCGCGATCGGCTTTTTCGTCATTCCGATGGTCGGGATCGCGCTCCTCGCCAGCGGGGCGGGAGGGCCTGTGCCGGTCGCCGGCGCCATCCTTTGCGGCCTCGGCGTGGGCGCCGAGGTCGACATCATGGCCTTCATGGTGAGCCGCTATTTCGGGCTCAAGGCCTACGGCACGATCTATGCCGTGATGTTCGCGGTGTTCTCGTTCGCCCAAGGCTTCGGCGCGTCGATCGCCGGCTGGTCCTACGACCGCTTTCACTCCTACCACCCGGCCTTTCTGATCTTCGAGGGCTTCCTTGTCGTGACCTGCGTTCTGATCGCGCCGCTCGGGCGCTATCCCTATCCCAAGCGCCCGGCGACGCCGGCGGCAGCCATGCGGCCGCGCCAAGCCGCCTGAACGAAGGCGCCGCGCCGATCGCATGCTGCGGCGGTCGCGTCGCGAGTGCTTATCCGGCCGCGGCCGAAGCGGCGACGAGTTCGAGGAGTGCCGCCGTCAGCTTGCCCTGCGGCTGCGCCAGCTCCTCGAGCACGCTGAAATGGTCGAGGCCGTCGAGCACGAGCAGCCGCGAATTGAGGCCGTGCGCGACGCAGGCGGCGTGATAATCGGCCGATTGGCGGCGCAACTCGGGCAGCTCCGCGCCGCCGACGGCGATGATCGAGGGCGGGGCCGTCGCGGGAATGTGCGCGATCGGGCTGTTGCGCTGCGCTTCGGCTTCATCGAGCCCGACCTTGTCGTTGAGCGCGCCGAGCCGGATCGGCTCGAGTTCGTAGAGGCCGCTGATCGCCAGCGCGCCGGTGACGCCGGGCTCGGCCATCACCATCGCGGCGAGATGGCCGCCGGCCGAATGGCCGGCGACGACGAGCCCGCTGCGCGCCGCCCCGAGCTCAACGAGCCGCTGGCGTAGCCAGGCGAGCGCGGCCTTGATTTCCGCGACGATGCCGTCCATGCGGATGACCGGGGCAAGGGTGTACTCGATCATGGCGACATTGATGCCCCGAGCGAGCGGACCCGCGGCCAGGCAGCCGTAATTCTCCTTGTCGGACATCTGCCAATAGCCGCCGTGAATGAAGGCGAGCGTCGGCCGCGCGGTATGCCCGCAGGGGAAGAAGTCGATGCGGTGCCGCGCCCCGTCGCCATAGCGCAGATCGAGCCGCGCCGTCGCGCTCGCCGCCAGCGCATTTGTGCGGGCGGTCCATTCGGCGAGATAGCGGTTGCGCCGCTCGATCCCTACCGCCGCCCCGTTGTTGTAGGCGGCGTCGAGCGCAATCTTGTCCATGCCGCGATAGAGCACTGGCATTCTCCGTCGTTCAGCGCCGGCCGGCGAGGTTGTGGACGATGCCGGCGGCAGGTCTTCCACCCCATTCTCCGGCTCGGCTATGCTTGGGGCAAGCCGCGCGCGGCGCAGTGTCGTGATCGCAGGACCGGAACGGGAGGAGACGCCGCCCATGTCGCATAAGGTCGACATCCACACTCACTGCGTATTGCCGTCCAAGGACGACAAGCTCGGCGTCGCCGAGGCGATGCGCGGGCAGTTCTACGGCCGCAACATGATCAGCACGTATCGCGGCCTTCCCGCCGTGATGTATTACGAGCTCACCGATTTCGACTTGCAGCAGGAGGTGAGCGCCAGGGCGGGCATCACCCGCCGTCTCATGAGCAATCCGTTTTCGGCCGAAGTCTTCACCGCGATCTCGAGCAAGCCCGCGCTCGACGTGGTCCAGCATTGCAACGACGAGGTCGCCGCGGTCGTGGCGAAGGCCCCGGACACGACCTGGGGCATGGGCAACGTCAACCCTCTCGACAAGAGCCACATTGCCGAGGCCGAGCGCTGCATGGAGCAGCTCGGCTTCAAATCCGTCATGGTGTGCTCGAGCTGGCACGGCCGCTACCCCGATCACGAGGACGCCTATCCATTCTGGGAGTGGGCGCAGGACAAGCAGGTGCCGATCTTCATCCATCCGCCGCGCGTGCCGATCGGCTTCGAGCAGGAGATGGACCAGTACAAGCTCGACGAGCTGGTGGGGCGGCCGTTCGACACCGCTATGGCGCTCGCGCGCATGATCCTGTCGGGCCTGTTCGACCGCTTCCCGCGCCTCAAGATCGCGGTCGCGCATATGGGCGGCGGGCTGTTGCCGGTGATGGGGCGGCTCGATTTCGGCTGGCGGCTCGGCAGCGACGGCATGCCCGAGCGGGCCAAGATCAAGTGCCGGCGCCTGCCGAGCGAGTATCTGTCGCTGCTGTCGGTGGACACGATGGGCATCTGGGCGCCGCATGTGCGCGAGGCGGTCGAGGTGTTCGGCGCCGACCGCGTCATGCTCGGCACCGATTACGGGCCGGTGCCGATCGACCCCGAGGAGCATATCGACATCGTGCTGAAGCTGCCGATCTCGGCCGCCGACAAGGAAAAAATCCTGTGGCGCAACGCCGACGCGTTTTTCGGCCTCGGCCTCGCAGCCTGATGCCGGCAAGGCCGTGCGCCTACGCGCGATAGTACGCGAAGACGGCGCAGGAGACGAAGGCGTAGGTCTCGAGGAAGATGCTGCGGTCGGGCGTGCGGCGGCCGAGTTCCTCCATCGCGCCGAGGAGGCAGAACCAGTTCAAGAGCTCGTGATGGCCGCTGTCCTCGATCTGCGTCGGTCGTGGTGCGGCGCCAGGTATCGTAGTCGCCGTCATCGAGCGCCTGGTAGAAGCGCTTGTCGGCGGGCGACGTCGGGCCAAAGCTGATAATGCTTCTCGGTCAGGAAGGAATGGGACCAGCTCGACGAGGCGACGAGCGCGGCGCGCCACGGGCTCGCCGCCATGATCTTCGCCACCGCCGCGCCCACTTCCATGCAGCGGCGCGGATTGGGCGAGGGCGGATCGAGGTCCTTCAAGCGGTCGCGCATCGCCAGCGGCAGGCGCAGCCCCTGCGGCCGCGTTGACCCGCCGCCCGTAGCAATTGACGTGGAAGGGCACGAGCGGATAGTCGAACCCGCGTCCGTGCGTCGTCGAGCAGCAGCACCGTGTTCTTGAACGCGTGCGCGAGACTGTGATGGAGCGGCTTCAAGGCGTAGGGCATGTCGAAGCCCGCCTCGATCAGGCCCGTGGCGAGATACTTCCCGGCGTCGCGGTGGCCGCGGACGCGATAGGCGAAATCGACCGGCTCGCCCCACGGATTCTCGGTGTTGTTGCGCTCCTTCCACGGCTCGATCGTCTGGTCGTCATAGGCCAGCACCGCGAAAGGCGGGATCAGGTCCTCCTGGAAATTCTCGTGCTGGTCGTCGCCCCACATGATGATGACGTCGGGCTCGAATTCGTCGAGCGCGCGCCGCGCCTCGGCGAAGTGGCCGCGCAAGATCTGGCGCTGGCGCCCGGCCTCGGCGACGCCGAAATCGTTGCCGAGTTCCGCGCGCATCCGGGCGGGCCAGCGCGCCGGGTCCTTCCATTCCGCCGGCAGGTCGGGGTCGGCGAGCGCGAGCTTCAATCCGAAGGTCCAGCCCTCGTCGCGCCGCAGCATCAGCGGCCGATGGGTGGTGCCGAGTCCGAGAATCTCCGCCATGATCGCGCTCCCTGCCGCCGCCGCATCACTGTCGCGGGCGGCGCAGCCCCGCCTGTTCGAGGCGCGGCATCACGTCCTTTTCCCAGCGCTGCATCCCGTCGATGTAATCGACCCAGTTGAGGATCATGCCGTCGATGCCGAGATCGGCGATCTTCTGCGATCCTGGCGACGATGTGATCGGCGCGTACCGACCAGCGGATGGCCGCTCCATCCGGCCTTGAGGCTGAAGCGAGCGCTTCCGCGCTGACGCGGCATGCAGGCGCTGCATCTGCCGGCTCTGCACCGCGAGGAGGTTGTCGACCGCCGCGTCGTCGCCCTTCTCGACGACGTAATAGTGAGATAGTCCTCGGCCTCCTTCTGCGTGTCGCGCTGGACCACGGTGCCGTTGCACCACAGTCTGCAGCTCGCGCCCATATTCCTCGCGCGCGAGGCGGCGATAGGATGTCGATATGCGCGCGCGACCGCTCGAGGTCGTCGGGATCGAAGGTGATGAAAGCCATGTCGGCGTATTTGGCGGCGAAATGCTGGCCCTTGCCCGACGCGCCCGCGTTCATCAGCGGCGGGAACGGCTTCTGGATCGGCTTCGGCATCGAGAAGCCCTTGGTACCTGCAGGAACTTGCCCTCGTAATCGAACTCCTCCTCGCGCGTCCACAGCAGCTTCATGATCTCGATCCACTCCGCCGCATAGTCGTAGCGGGTGTCGTGCTCCATGATCGGCGCGCCGAACATTTCGAGTTCGGGCGCGAACCAGCCGCAGACGATGTTGAGGGCGAAGCGGCCGTTGCTGATGTGGTCGACGGTGGTCGCCTGCTTGGCCGCCATGATCGGATGGACGGTCGGCACGTGCGAGGTGGTGAAGACGCAGGCGCTGCTTCGTCGCCTGGGCGAGGCCGGCGGCCCAGGTATAGGTCTCGAAATTGCGTGCCGTTGAAATTCGACTCGCCGCCGAAGCCCTTCCAGCGCGCGACCGGCACCAGCGCCTCGAAGCCGAGCCGGTCGGCCGCCTGGGCGATCGCCAGCGTGTTCGGCCAGGAGCGTGACGAGCGCTTCGGGCGCGGTGGTGATGGCGCAGCCATTGCTGACATTGGTGCCGAAGGTGCCGAGCTTCATTCGGTTGTCGTTGAACAGCGGATTGGTGCCGCGGCGCGGGTCGGGGCGGGCGTTCGTCATCGCGGCGGCGGATCAATGGTCCGCCGGCGCGCTGGAACAGGCGCTTCACCTCGCGCCGCGCGAAGCGCCAGCCGGACGGCGTGCGCACGAACTGTCGTGCCATTCGCCGAGGCTGAAGGGCGGGCCGAAGCGGCAGCGGCAGGCTTCGGCGTGGCGGTGCCGGGGTCCTGGTTGAAGGCGATGTAATAGGTCACGCCCTCGGCGCTGCGCCGTCCTTCACGTCGATCAGGATGTTCGAGGTGATGTGCCGGATCACCGTCGTGCCCGTGCCGCGGTTGAACGACTGCAGCATCTCGGCGCGCCCGGTATAGGGCTTGCCGCCGCGAATCCAGGTGCCGTCGGGCGGTGAAGAGATCGACCGCCTGCGCGTGCTCGCCGTGATCGCTGCAATGGGTGAGCCGGACCACCAGCTCGCGGCATTCGTCCTGGATCAGGCGCGTCTCGTTCGCATCCATCGTTGTCCTCCCGCTGCGGCGCGACCAGTCTGGCACGCGGCCAGGGGCGGCGCAATCGCGCGCGGCGCTCACGCCGCAAACCGCGCCTCGGCCGCGACGTCGTAGGTGTAGAGCCAGTCGGCCTGGAACACGGTGCGGTCGATGCCGAGCCGGCCGCGCAGCGCGATCTTGGCGTTGCGCTTGAGCCGCGCCCAGGGCGACGCCAGGTGGTTCTCCTTGGCGCGGGCGCGCGAGCCGAGCACGGTGCTGTTGCGTGCGCGGCATGCGCAGCCGCTCGTACTCGCGCAGCGCGCGGCCGAGATCGTCCGGCATCGCCGCGATCGCCGCGGCGAGGATATAGCCGTCCTCGATCGCCATGCACGCGCCCTGGCCGAGATAGGGCAGCATCGCGTGCGCGGAATCGCCGAGCAGCGTCGCCCGGCCCTGGCTCCAATGCGCGGGCGGATCGCGGTCATAAAGCGCCCATTTGTAGTAGTGATCGGCGCATTCGAAGAGACGCAGCAGCGGCTCGTGCCAGCCCGCATAGGTCGCCAGCACCTCGGCCTTGTCGCATTCATGCGTCCACGATTCCTCGGTCCAGGCATCGCTGTCGTAATGCGCGACGAAGTTCACCAGCTCGCCGCGCCGCACGATGTAATGCACGACATGGCCGTGAGGACCCAGTACATCGTGCCGTCGGTGGAGATGAGGCCGCGCGGCACCGCCTCGAACGGCACGAGGCCGCGCCAGCACACGCAGCCGGTGAAGCGCGGCGCCTCGGGACCGAACAGGCTGGTGCGGACGGCCGAGCGGATGCCGTCGGCGCCGACAACGACGTCGGCCTCGATCGCGCTGCCATCGGCAAAGCGCGCGCGGGCGGAGTTCTCGCCCGGCACGACCGCGACGCAGCGCGCACCGAGGCGAAAGACCCGATCGGGCAGGGGACGGGACAGAACCTCGAGCAGATCGGCGCGGTGGAGCGTCAGATGCGGCGCGCCGAACTGCGCGCTGAACCGGCCCTTGCGCGGCTGGCGCGAAATGACGTGGCCGTTGCGCCAGTTGCGGATGACCTGGAAATCGGATTCGAAGCCGATCGCCGCGATCTCCTTCTCCAGGCCCAGCGCGCGAAACGCCTTGATCGCGTTGGGGCTCAGATTGAGGCCGGCGCCGATCTCGCTGAGCTTCGCCGATTGCTCGTAGACCTCGACCTCGACGCCGCGGCGGTGGAGCGCAACCGCCGCGGCGAGGCCGCCGATGCCGCCGCCGATAATGGCGACGCGTGGTGTCCGTGGCATTTCGTCCCCTTGGCGCAGCGTTCTGATCCCTTGCGGTAATAGAGCGTAGGCTGCTTTGATGGGCAAGGGGGCGGGAATTGAACCGAAGGGAGAGCGAAATGGCCGGAAGACTGGAGGGCCGCGTCGCGATCGTCACCGGCGGCGGGCACGGCATCGGCAAGGCCTATGCCCGCGGCCTCGCGGCCGAGGGCGCGAGCGTCGTCATCGCCGAGATCGACGGCGCGGCGGCGAACGCCGTGGCGGGCGCGCTGGTGCAGGAGGGGTTCAAGGCGCTCGCGGTCGAGACCGACGTGTCGCAATGGGACAGCGTCGCGGCGATGGCCAGGCGCACGCTCGACGCCTTCGGGCGTATCGAGGTGCTGGTCAACAACGCCGCGATCTTCGCCACCGTGCCGATGTCGCGCGCGCCCTTCGACGAGATCGATCCGGCCGAATGGGACCGCATGATGGCGGTCAATCTCAAGGGCACGTGGTTCGCCTGCCGCGCCGTCGTGCCGCAGATGAAGCAGCAGGGCTATGGCAAGATCATCAATATCAGCTCCGGCACCGCGCTCAAGGGCAGCGCCAGCCGCATCCACTACGTGACCTCGAAGGCCGGCATACTGGGCTTCACCCGCACGCTCGCGCGCGAGGTCGGCGGCCACGGCATCTGCGTCAACTGCATCGCCCCGGGCAGCACGCTGAGCGAAGAGGCGCCCGACGCCGACACGCTCAAGATGCGCAATGCCGCGCTGTCGGACCGCGCGCTGCGCCGGGTCGAGAAGCCCGAGGACCTGGTCGGCGCGATCCTGTTCTTCGCCTCGGCCGACAGCGATTTCGTCACCGGCCAGACGCTCGTCGTGGATGGCGGCTCGAGCATGCATTGAGCGGGCGGGCGGCGCGCCCTATCATCAGAGGCGGCGACGCGCGGCAAGGAGCGGGAGATGGGCGAGATCGACGTGACGGTGAAAGAGGCGCGCGCGCTGACGCCGTCCATCCGCGAGCTGGTGCTGGTCGCCGCCGACGGCGCGGCGCTGCCGCCGTGGGAGCCGGGCGCCCATGTCGCGCTCGACGTGCCGGCTCGATGGCGGCGCGACCGAGCCACGCGCCTATGCGCTGGTCGGCGGCAGCGAGGACGCGTGACGATCCCGCCGATACCTACCGCATCGCGGTCGAGCGCAAGGTTGAGAGCCGCGGCGGGTCGCGCTTTCTCCATGATCGCGTCGCGGTCGGCGACCGGCTTTCGATTGCGCCGCCGCGCAACGATTTTCCGCTGCATTATCATCAGGCCGACCGCCTGCTCATCGCCGGCGGCATCGGCATCGTGCCGATCTACGCGATGGCGCGCGGGCTGGTCCGCCGCGGGATCCCGTTCGCGCTGCATTATGCCGGTCCCGGCCGCGACGAGATGGCCTATTGTGCCGAGCTCGAGCGTCTGTGCGGCGCCAGCGCGCATTTCCATTACGAAGGCGGCCGGCTCGATCTCGATGCGGAATTCGCGGCGCTGGACTATCCGGCCGAGGTCTATATCTGTGGCCAGCGGCCGATGAATCAGGCGCTCGTCGGCACAGGCACTCGAAAACGGGTTGTCGCGTCTGCAGATCCTGCAGGCATGCTTCGATCCGCCAGCTGCCGCCGCCGCCCAATGAGGACGTCGAATTCGAGGTCGAGCTGCGCCGCTCCGGCATCGTCGCGACCGTGCCGACCGATGCCAGCATTCTCGAGACGCTGCTCGCCGACGGGCTATCAGGCGCAATTCTATTGCGGGCGCGGCGAGTGCGGGTTCTGCCCGCTGCCGGTGCTGGAGGCCGACGGGCCGATCGAGCACCGCGACCATTTCCTCGGCACCGAGGAGCGCGGCGACCATCTCTGCATCTGCGTCTCGCGGCTCAAGGGCACGCGCCTCGTCCTCGACGCGTAAGCGGCGGCCTCAGGCGAACTGCGGAAAAAGCGCGAGCGCGTTGCCGCGGTCGATCGCGGCGAGCCGGTCGGGTCTGTGCAATCCGGGCTCGGTATGGGCCGCGAGCGCTTCGGCGACGACGCGCGCATTGGCGAAGGGCCAGTCGCTGCCGAAGACGATGCGCTCGGGTGCCGCCACGGTCGCGAGCGCGCCCATCGTCGTGGCGCCGGGCGCCAGCGCCGTGTCGTACCAGAAATGCTTGAGGCCGGCGAGAATCTCTGTACGCGGCCTTTGCTGCATGCGCGCGTCGATCATCGGCGCGACCGACAGGCGCCAGGCGAAATACGGCAGGACGCCGCCGGCATGGGCGAGAATGAACTTGATGCGCGCAAAGCGCTCGAGCGCGCCCGACATGAGCAGGTTCGCGGCGGCGCGCGTGGTGTCGAACAGATACTCCATCATGAACCCCGGCCAGGGCAGGTCGAGGCCTCGGCTCGAGGGGTGATAGGCGGGGTGGACGAACACCACGGCGCCGCGCCGGTCGAGCGCCTCGAGCACCGGATCGAAATGCGAATCGCCGAGAAACTTCTCGCCGTAGCTTGCGAACAGGCAGACGCCGGCGAAGCCCAGCGCGTCATAAGCGTGGTCGATCTCGGCGATGGCATCGTCGCGGTCGTGCATCGGCACCAGCGCGAAGGCGCCGAAACGTCGCGGCCAGCGCTGGTTGAGCTCGGCCGCATATTCGTTGCAGCGCCGGGCGAGACGCCGTGCCGTCTCCCCGGCGGCGAACTGCACGCCCGGCTGGGCGAGCGAGGTGATCGCGGTCGCGATCTCGCTCCGGTCCATCAGTTCGAGCGCCATCTCGGGCGACCAGTCGGGGTAGCGGCCAAGAGCCGGACCGGTACCCGCCTCATAAACCGCGTCGCGATAGAAGGACGGGATGATGTGCAGGTGGACGTCGATCCGGCGCGCCGCCATGACCGGCTCGCGGGCTCAATAAGGCGATGCGGGCTTGGCCGGCGCGGCTGCGGCCGTGCCGGCGCGCATCTCCTTTACCGCCTGGTTCCCCGCGAGCGTGAGCAGGCGGGTGTCGCCGAGCACCGTCACCAGGTCGAAGCCCATGGCGATCATGCGCTTGGCATAGGCGGTGCTGCCGGTGTGAATGCCGGCCCGGACGCGATGCCGGCGGCAGCCTTCGAGCACGCTGCGCAGCGCCGTCATCACCTGCTCTTCGTCCCGGTCGAGCCCATGCGGCAGGCCGAGCGAGACCGAAAGGTCCGACGGGCCGACATAGATCCCGTCGAGTTCGGGGGTCGAGAGGATGGCGTCGAGATTGCCGAGCGCCTCGCGCGTCTCGATCATCGCCAGCGCCAGAACGGTGTCGTTGGCTTTGGCGGGATAATCGGCGCCGCCGTAAAGCACGGCACGCGTCGGCCCCGAGCTGCGATAGCCGCGCGGGGCGTAGCGGCACGCGCCAACGAAGCGCTCGCAATCGGCGCGGCTGTTCACCATCGGACAAATGATGCCATAGGCGCCGGCATCGAGCGCCTTCATGACCGGCGCCGGGTCATTCCAAGGCACGCGCACCATCGGCATGACCGACGTGGTCGAGATGCCCTGAAGCATCGACACCATCACCTGGTAATCGACCAGCCCATGCTGCGTGTCGATGACCAAGGAGTCCCAGCCCATATGTGCCATCAGCTCGGCAGCGAATCCGCTGGGGATCGCGCACCAGCCGTTGATGACCGCGCCGCCCGCCGCCCAGATCGTCCTGACCTTATTCTCGCGCATGATCAACCTCTCCCTCGCCGCCGAGCCTAGGCTTAGCGGAGCCGAGCCCAGGGGGTCGAGCAAGCACGTACGACCGCTCCCGTCAAAGGGGGCGGTCGTACAGGGTTCGACGTTGGCGATGAAGGATCGAGGCGGTGCAGTCCATCAGCACGAGCAGGCGTGGTCTGCCGCTCGTACCGACGGCATCGGCATCAAATCAGCCACCAACCTTCGTCGCGGTCGCGGTGCGGGGACCGCACTCACCGGCCCAGCCGACTTGGCCCGAGCTGCCGCTCAGCTTGCCGGTGGCGTGGAAGTTCTGCCACGTGACGTCGACGCTGCCATCGGGCGAGACCGATCCGGTGACCGGAGAGGAATTGGAGGCCTTGCCAGCCACAATCGAGTTGCCGGGGGTGCGATGCAACTCGCCGATCACCTGGCCGTCTCTGACGGTGAAGGGAAGACGCAGCGCCGGGCATGTGTACTCCCCTTCGGCACCGATGGCGCCGCCTGCCGGTGGAGCATCGATGACCCAGCTGCCATCGAACGGGCCTGCCGCGCGCGCCGGCAGGGCTGATAATGCAACTGCGATGACACCCACCGAGGCGATGGTCGTCAACATGGGCAAGAATCGCGCCATTGGTGAAATCTCCCTTATTGTGCTCAGTCCGCTGGAGGCGTGGCTTGGAAGAATTTGGAAACCCCCCCCAATCACGTTGAACCCCCGTTAACGACAATTGCACTGAACCGCGTTGCTGTCAATGACACGTAAACGATTATTGCTTTGGCTGCAAGCGTTGATATCACAGGGTGATTTCCTCTTTCGCGGCAGTGATGCGGCCACCCTGCGGGCGCCTTTCCCGCAATCTGCGTCATTTCTGCCGCACTTTGTTGCGGCCGGCTTGCGTGCGCAGTATGTACGCAACCCGGCTTGAGCAGGGCAGACGGCGTATGTTATTGTTAACCACGAGCGGCCCCAATAACGTTGATCACCTGAGACCAAATTGCGCGGCGGACCGAGCATAACAACCATGGCTCGCGGAACAGACGACAATCAATGGGTCGCGCTGATATCGAAAGTGGCGCCGTTTTCTTACCTCTCCGAAGACGAAGTGTTAGAAATATCGGACAGTTTTACTTGGTTTACGGCGCTGGGCGGCAAGACATTAATTCACCAGAACGATCCCTCCGATGAACTGTTCATCGTCGTAAGCGGCGCCCTCGGGGTTTACATCCGCACCGACCACGGGCGATGAACGCTTCATCGGACGCATCCCGCCCGGCGAGGTGGTCGGCGAGATGGGACTGATCAGCGGCGAGCCGCGCTCCGCGACCGTGCGCTGCCTGCGCGACGCCGAATGTCTCGCCATTTCCAAGCGCGACTGGGATGCCTTTGCCGAACGCCATCCCGGGGCGCTGTTGGCGATCACCAAGACGCTGATCAGCCGCCTGCGCGCGGCGCAAAGCGACCCGGCGCCCAAGCGTTTCGATCGCTCGCTCGCGATCGTTCCCCACGATCCCGCCATCGACGGCGAGAGCCTTGCGCGGCGGCTGACGGCGGCGCTCGGGGCGTATCACAGCGTGGCCTGCGTCACGCGCGAGTTGGCGGCAGGTCGTTCGCTCGACTGGTTCCGCGAGCTCGAGGCCGAGCACAACATCGTGGTATATCTGGCCGAGGCCGGACCGACGCCGTGGACGCAGATATGTCTGCGCCAGGCGGATTCTCTGCTGCTTGTCGCGCGCGGCGGCCGGCCCGCGTCGCCGTTCGACGCGCTGCGCTTCGACAGCACGCCCGAAACCATTCGCCCGATGGATCTCGCGCTGTTGTGGGATGAGGGCGCGACCATCAACGGCACGGCAGGCTGGCTCGCGCTCCACGATTTCAAGATGCACCATCATCTTCGCGCCGACGCCGACCTGGAGCGATTGGCGCGGCTCATGACGGGCAAGGCGGTCGGCCTCGTGCTTGCCGGCGGGGGTGCGCGCGGCGTCGCCCATTACGGCGTAATCTGGGCCTTGCGCGACCACGGCATCCCGGTCGATATCGTCGGCGGCACCAGCATCGGCTCGATCGTGGCGGCGATGGTTGCGGCCGAGTGGCAGCGCGACAAGATGATCCTTTGCTATCGCGACACTTTCAGCGGCCGCAGTCCGCTCACCGATTTCACCATCCCCACCGTGGCGCTGCTCGCCGGGCGCCGTCTCGGCCAGTGGCTGGAGAAATGGTTCGGCGGCACCGCCATCGAGGACTTGCCGCTGACCTTTTTTTGCCTTTCCACCAACCTCACCGTCACCGGGCCGGCCATCCACAATCGCGGCATGCTGACGACCTGGATTCGCGCCTCGATCGCCATTCCCGGCGTCCTGCCCCCGCTCGTCGACGACGAGGGGCAGATCTATGTCGATGGCGGCGTCATCAACAACATGCCCGTGGATGTCATGCGCGAGATCGGGCGCGGTCCGGTGATCGCGGTGGACATCCATTCCGATACCCCTTTCACCGCGGACAAGGAGCGGAAGTCGCGCGCCTTCGGCCTGTGGCGTTCGCCGCCGGGTCCCACGATCTTCCAGGTGTTGTGGCGGGTTGCGACGATCAACGCGGCCGCGACCTATGGCTCGGCGCGGTTCCGGCCCGACGTGCTGCTGAAACCGGATATCGGCTCGATCGGGCTGCTCGATTGGAAGGGGCTCGAGGCGTCGATGGGCAAAGGCTACGAATATACCGTGGCCCACATGGAGGAGATCAAGGCGAAGCTGGACGCGGCCACGGCTTCGCCCAACCGGTAGGCGCGAGAAGGGAGCGGCGCCCATGACTTCCGTCGCGCTGGTGTCGATCCTGTGTCAGGACCAGGTCGGTCTCGTTGCGGCGATCGCCGACCACCTCTTCGCGCAGGGCATCAATCTTCGCGACACCACTTTTGCCGCGCTGGGCAAAGGCGCCGAGTTCACCGCGATCTGCGAGCTACCGCCGCTGCTATCGCCGGCGGCGCTCGAGGACAGCCTCGCGCTGGTGGCGGAGCTCGAGGGCGCGGCGATTCGCGTGGTGCCTTATCCGTTCGATCCCGTGCCGGGCGCGATGGGGCGCATCACCCATCGCGTCGAGATCGAAGGCGGCGACCAGCTCGGCCTCATTGCCCGGCTTGCCGAGATTTTCGCGCAATACGGTGCCAATATCGTGCGACTCGACGCGCAGAAGCTGCCCGAGGCCGAAGGCGGCCGCTATGTCACGCGGTTTGCCGTGTGGCTGCTGCCGGAGCGGGCGCAGACTTGTCTTGCCGCGGTGGCGAACACGGCCGGGAGCATGGGGCTGGCGAGCCGGGTCGAAGCGCGGTCGGGCTGACGAAGGCGAAGCGGCGATGGCGGGGACGGATTCGATATTCGACGATCACGATCTTACCGCGCTCGAGCGCCTGCTCGCCGGTGCGCGGCGGGGCGTCGTTTTTACCGGCGCCGGGATCAGCACGGAATCGGGCATCCCTGATTTCCGCAGCCCGGGCGGGCTGTGGACGCGCATGGCGCCGATCGATTTCGAGGCCTTCCTCGCCTCGGAGGCGGCACGGCGCGAATCGTGGCGGCGGCAGTTCGAGGGCGACGCCGTGTTTCGCGCGGCCCGGCCCAATCGCGGCCACCGTGCGGTCGCCGAACTGGTCCGGCGCGGCCGCATCGCCGCGGTGATCACGCAGAACATCGACGGGCTTGCATCAGGCCTCGGGTCTCGGCGAGGACCAGGTGGTCGAGCTGCACGGCAACACGACCTACGCCCATTGCCTCGACTGCGCGGAGCGTTACGAGATCGAGGCGCTGCGCCCCGCCTTCGAGTGTAACGGGGCGGCGCCGCGCTGCGCGCGCTGCAACGGCCTGGTCAAGACCGCGACCGTGTCGTTCGGACAGGCGATGCCCGCAGCGGCGATGCGGCGCGCGCACGAAGCGACGCTGGCGGCCGATGTCTTCGTCGTCGTCGGCTCGTCGCTCGTCGTCTATCCGGCCGCCGGCTTTCCCGAGCGCGCCAAGCGCAACGGCGCGGCGCTCGCCATCGTCAATCGCGACCCCACCCCTCTCGACGCGCTCGCCGACGTCGTCGTTCACCAGGCGATCGGCGCGGCGCTGGGGACGGCGGTCGGGGTCGATTGAGGCGAGGCTCGGGCGCTGCCTGCGGCCGCGTTTTTCCGCTCCCCAGAGCAATCAGAACCTGTTGTGCCAATCGCCGATATGGTATTGCATGAGTGCAAGAACGCGCGGGGAGAGTGAGGCGCGTTCGCTTTGATGTGGGGGATGCGGTGGCCGCTGATTATGCGATCGCCATTGTCGGATCGGGGCCGGCAGGGCTGAGCGCTGCGGCGCGCGCGGCGCGAGGACGGTCAGAAGCACATCCTGATCGAGCGCACCGCCCACGTCAACGACACCATCTTCAAGTACCAGAAGCGCAAGCATGTCATGGCGACGCCGGAATTCCTGCCATTGCGCAGCGAACTCGGCTTCAAGGAGAGCTCGCGCGAGGAGGTGATCGACACCTGGATGCAGGGCATCGGGGGCGCCAAGGTCAATCTCCGCCTCAATGCCGAGGTCACCGCGATCAAGGGCCAGCGCGGCGCCTTCGAGATCGGCCTCGCCGGCGGCGAGACGCTCACGGCCGAACATGTCGTGCTGTCGATCGGGGTTCAGGGCAATCTGCGCAAGCTCACCATCCCCGGCGCCGAGCTTCCCTTCGTCCAGTATCAGCTCGATGATCCCGACGAGTACAAAGGCGAGGAGATCATCGTCATCGGCACCGGCGATGCCGGGATCGAGAACGCGCTGGCGCTCTCGCTCAACAACAACGTCTCGATCATCAACCGGGTCGCCGACTTCCCTTATGCCAAGCCCGCGAACGCGGCACTGATGCAAGGGGCGATCAACAAAGGCGCGATCACGGCCTTCTCCAATTCCGAGCCCAAGCGCGTCGAGCCCGGCTTTCTCGTCCTCGATACCGCGGACGGCGAGGCGCGCGTCAAATGCGACCGCATCATCGCCCGCATCGGTGCGTTGCCGCCGCGCAAATTCGTCGAGATCCTGCGGCATCCATTTTCCCAGCGACAGCCCGACCGCCTTCCCGCAAGTGTCCGAAACCTATGAGTCGGAAATTCCGGGGCTCTACATCATCGGCGCGCTGGCCGGGTATCCGCTGATCAAGCACTGCCTCAACCAGGGCTATGAGGTCGTCGAATACATCCTCGGCAACCGCATCCCGCCGGCTGACGAGCCGCTGATCCAGGACAAGCTCGACCAGCGCCGGGGTGCGCATGACGGTGACGGAACTCGTCACCGCCGTGCGCGAGCGGCTGCCGCTCTACGCCGCGCTCACGCCGCTGCAGATCCGCGAATTCCTGCATCCATTCCGAGATCCATCAGCCCAACCCGGGCGACGTGATCTTCCAGCGCAACGACTACACCAACTCGCTCTATTCGGTGCTCGACGGCGAGGTCGGCATCGAGATCGACCCCGCCAATCCGGCCACCCTGGTGCGGCTCGGCCCGGGCCAGTTCTTCGGCGAGATGGGCCTCATCTCCGGGCGCCGGCGCACCGCGACGACGGTCGCCACCGCGCCCTCGCTGCTGCTCGAGGTCGACCGCAACATCATGGTCCGCCTGGTGCGCTCGGTGCCCGAGATCAAGCGGATCGTCGATGGCGCCGCCGTCGTGCGCCAGATCAAGACGTATCTCGCGCCGGGAGTCGAGGACGCGCTGCTCGCCGACGTGCTGCGCACCGCCGCAGGTCGTCGAGTTCAAGCCCAACGACACGCTGATCGCGGAGGGGGCCGAGGACGATCCCGTCTATCTCGTGCGCACGGGCTCGGTGACGGTGTCGCGCCGCATCGCCGGCAAGGACATCGTGCTGGCCTATCTCCCGGCCGGCAACTATGTCGGCGAAATGGCGATGCTGACCAAGTCCAAGCGCTCCGCCACGGTCAAGGCCGCGGTCGCCACCGAGGCGATCAAGATCGACAGCGCCGCCTTCCGCGCGCTGCTCGACCGCGTCCCGGAGCTGCGCCGCGAGGTCGAGGAGCGGCTCGAGCAGCGCATGATGGAACAGCGCCGGATGGAGCATGGCGCGACCGAGGGCGGGATCATCGAGTTCCTCATCCGCCAGGGTCTTGGCGAGGCGACCGATGTGCTGCTCATCGACGAAGCGCTGTGCGTGCGCTGCGACAATTGCGAGAAGGCCTGCGCCGAGACCCATCACGGCGTGAGCCGCCTCAACCGCGAGGCCGGCCCGACCTACGACACGCTCCACGTGCCGACCTCGTGCCGGCATTGCGAGCACCCCCATTGCATGAAGGACTGCCCCGCCGACGCCATCCACCGCGCGCCCAACGGCGAGGTGTTCATCGACGACAAATGCATCGGCTGCGGCAATTGCGAGCGCAACTGCCCCTATGGCGTGATCCAGATGGCGGCGGTGCCGGCGGCGAAGCCGGGGCTCCTGAGCTGGCTCCTGTTCGGGCGCGGGCAACGGTCCGGGCGAGGACAAGACGCCCGACGGCCTGGCCCGGCGGACCGGGAGCAAGCACGCGGTCAAGTGCGACATGTGCAAGGGCATCGCCGGCGGCCCGGCCTGCGTCCGGGCCTGCCCCACGGGCGCCGCGATCCGCGTCAATCCCGAGCAGTTCATCTCCGTCATCCGGAGCGCGCGGTAATGCGCGCGCACCCGGCCGCGCGCCGAGGAGCCGCCGCGCGCCGCTGGCGCACGAGGAGGACCGGCATACGCCGTTCCTGATGTACCGCCGCTTTTTCTATCTCAAGATCGCGGCGGCGGCGGTGCGTCGTTTCCATCGTGCTCTATTTCGGCGAGCGGCCGCTCAACGAGCCGCTATGGCGGTACCTGGGTCGGCTACGTCCTCGGCACGGCGGGCGCGCTGCTGATCCTGTGGCTGATGTGGTTCGGCTACCGCAAGCGCTGCTATCGCAGCAATCAGGGCAAGCTCGAGGCGTGGCTGTCGGCGCATGTCTATCTCGGCCTGGCGCTCCTCGTCGTCGCCACGCTCGCACACCGGCTTTCATTTCGGCTGGAACATCCACACCGCTCGCCTATGCGCTGATGTGCCTCGTCATCGCGAGCGGCGCCTTCGGCATCTATTGCTATGTCCATTACCCGCGGCTCATGACCCGCAACCGCGGCGAGCACGACGATGCCGCAGATGCTCGGCCGGATCGCCGGCGCTCAACGACGAGCTGCGCGCCGGCGCCATGGCGCTCGACGACGCCGACGGCGCGGCTGGTGACGCGGGCGATCGAGCATACCGAGATCGGCGGCTCGGTGTGGCAGCAGGTGAGCGCGCGCTATCCCCATTGCACGACGGCGGCGGCGCTCAGCGGCGTCGATGCGATCGCCGCCCGCAGCCCGCCCGAGGACGCAGGCCGCCTACCGGCAGGTTCGCGTGCTGCTCGACGAGAAGGCGCAGCTTCTGACCCGCGCCCGGCGCGACGTCAGCTACAAGGCGATGATGGATCTCTGGCTCTATTTCCACGTGCCGCTGTCCTTCGCGCTGCTTGGCGGCGCTCGCTCGCCCATGTCTTCTCGGTCTTCTTCTATTGGTGAGCGGCGTCCGTCCGCACCGTGAGCCTCCCGTGAACGTCAAGCATTTCCACACGGAGCGGCGCCGATGCAGGTTGAGGTCACCTTCCTCACCCGGCGCGGCGCCGACGCGATCATGCGCAAGTCGCAGACCGTGACGGCGGAGAGTCTCCGCTTCGGCCGCGGCAGCGACAACGAGGTGCAGCTTCCCGACATCCGCGTCGGCCTGCACGCGGCGGTGCTGGCCGAGCGCGAGGGCGGGCTGTTCGTGCAGCAGGCCGGCGACGAGCCGCTGCGCGTCAACGGCGAGAGCACCGACGAGCGCGACCGTGGCGGTCCGGGCGACCGGATCCATATCGGTCCCTATGAGGTCATCGTCATCGCGCCGCCCCAGGGCGCCGATGCGGCGCTCACGGTCGAGCTCGTGCAGCCGCTGGGCGATGCGCTTCGAGCGGCTCGTCGGCGAAAGCCGCATCGGGCTGGCGCAGGCGGGATGGAGCCGGCGGCGCTGGTCGTGGGTGCTGTTTCTCGCTGGTCGCCATCCTCGGGCTTGCGCGCTGCCGGTCGCGGTTTATTCCTTCGGCCAGGTCGCGACCTTGGGCAAGCCGGTCCGCGCCGCTCGGTGCCGCGTCAACTTCGTCAACCTGTCGTGGAACGCCGGCGCCATCTCCAACCCGCACCGCTTCTTCGCGCAGAATTGCGCGACCTGCCACCGCGGCGCCTTCGCCAGCGTATCCGACACGGCCTGTCTCGGCTGCCATGCCGGCATCGGCAGTCACGTCGCCGCCGGCGCGGATGTCGGCGACCTCGCGCCAGGATTTCGCCGCGACTGCGCTGCGCCGATTGCCACGAGGAGCATCGCGGCCTCAGCGGCATGGTGATCAAGGCGGATGCGCTGTGCGTCGATTGCCATGCCACGCTCGCCGCGACCGCGCCCAAGGCCGGGGTCCGGGACGTGGCGGGATTTCCCGCCGGCCATCCCGCAGTTCCGCGCGACGGTGGTCGCCGATGCCGCGAAACCGCGCTTCGCGCGCATGCTGCTCGGCGCGCACCGCCGAAACCGGTGGACCGTTCCAATCTCGTCTTCTCGCATGCGGCGCATCTCATCGCGACCGGTTTCCTCACGCCCGCGGGGCACAAGGTCATGGCCTGCGCCGACTGCCATGTGCCCGAGCCGAGCGGGCAGGGATTCCAGCCTGATCACCTTCGAGGGCCAGTGCCATTCCTGCCACGACCTCAAATTCGATGCCGACCTGCCGTGGCGGGAAGTGCCGCATGGCGACGCTGGCGCGCGTGAAGACACGCGGTCGAGGATTTCTATGCCCGCATGGCGCTCGCAGGGCGGCGTGCACGATCCCGATGCGCCGGCGGTCGTGCGGCGCCCGGTGGGCACGCCGCTGCCGGCCGCCGACCGAGACCGGAGCGCCGCGACGCCCTCGCCTGGGCGGCGCAGCGCGCCAACGACGCGCTGGCGCATCATCTTCGACGCCAAGCGCGGCTGCGCCTATTGCCACGTGACCGACCGCAGCGGCGGCAATTTCACCGTGGCGCCCGTCTTCCTGCGCGCCCGCTTCCTGCCCGAGGCGCAATTCGATCACGCCAAGCATGCGGCGCTCGCCATGCGCCGCATTGCCACGACGCGCGGCATTCCGAAAAGAGCAGCGACGTGCTGCTGCCGGGCATCGCGACCTGCGTCGCCTGCCACGGCGCCGAGCGCGCCGTGCTCAAGACGCGCTCGACCTGCACCTCCTGCCATCTCTTCCACCGCCAGGAGTTCGGGCCCGATGAAGACCGCGAGCGCCGCGCAAATGATGCGGCGGGACCGATAGCGGCCACGGCACTCCGCCGGCGCTGGCCGCTGCTGTCGCATCCTGCGTTCAAGGCGGCGATGGCGGTGCTGTCGGTGCTGTGCGCGGCGCCGTCCGATTGCGGCGGCGGCGGCGGCGGGCTCTCCGGCAGCGAACTATACGGTTCCCGACCAGACCACGACGGCGCTCAGCGCCGACGCAGGTGCAACAGATCCTCAACCAGGCGGCCAACGAGGCGACCGTCAGGGGGACGCCGGCGATCATCGCGGTCGTCGACCGCGTCGGCAACGTGCTCGCCGTGGCGCAGTCATGACCGGCGCGCCGAGCCGATGGCCACCGATCACCTCGAACGCCGGCGTCGACGACCGGGCTCGAGGATACGGCGGTCCCGACCACCCTCGCGGCGATCTCCAAGGCGATCACCGGCGCCTATCTCTCATCGGGCGGCAATGCCTTTTCGACCCGCACCGCCAACCAGATCATCCAGCAGCATTTCCCGCTCGGCGTCAACGGCTACCCGGTCGGGCCCGCTCTTCGGCGTGCAGTTCAGCCAGTTGCCGTGCTCCGACTTCAGCCGCGGCCTGACGGGCGGGGCGCCGCGGCGGGGCCGCATGCATGCGCCGCTCGGGCTGGCGGCCGATCCCGGCGGCCTGCCGCTCTATATCAACGGCGTGCTGGTCGGCGGCATCGGCGTGATGAGCACCGCGACCTATTCGCTCAATCCCAGCACCACCTCGGCGACAGCAACGACGAGGGGATCGCGCTCGCCGGGGCGGTCGGCTTCGCGGCGCCGGCGCAAATTCAGGCGCCAAACGTCGCGGTCAACGGCGCCAATCTCGATTACCTCGGACCATCGACGGTGCATCGAGCCGGGCGTCGCCGCCATAACGCCGCCGACGCTCATCGCCGGTGCCCGGCTTCTTCGCCGGCGCCGCGGCATTGGCGGGGCATGACCTATGGCACCGCGGCGGCTCGGGCATTTTCCCCGACGCGTCGCTGCCGGCGGGGCGGCGTCCTATCCGGCCGAATCTCAACGCCTATGACTGTCGGCACCGGCACGGCGGCGAACCGCTTTCCGCCGACGACCGGCACATGCGCCCGCCGACGGCCACGCCATCACCGCGGCCGAGGCGACCAGGCTGGTCGGCAACGCGCTCACGGTCGCCGCAGGCAGCCCGCGCCGGCATCCGCATCCCGAGCCAATTCGAATGCGCAGGTGACGGCCAGCGTCGTCGATCTCGACGGCAATGTGCTGGCGATGGCGCGCACGCCCGATGCCCCGGTCTTCGGCGCCGACGTGTCGCTGCAGAAGGCGCGCTCGGCGGTGTTCTTCTCGCGCAGCGACGCGACAGAGCGCCTTCACGATCGAGCATCATCGGCAGCCCGTCGGCGCGCCGCCGCGCGCCGAGCAGCGCCGACCGGCAAGTTCTCCTATTACGCCAACGCGGAGAGCGTCGACGCGTCCGACCCTGTTCAGCCAGCGGCACGGCGTTTTCCGAGCTCGCGATCGGCAACCTCGCGCGGCCCTTTTTCCCGGACGGCCAGGACGGCGAAGGCGAACGGCCGCTCAGCCTGCCGATCGGCTCGTGGAGCGTGTTCTCGACCGGGCTTCAGATCGATCTCATCAAGGCCGATCTCGTGAACATTCTCGGCGGTGGCGCGGCGACCGGCGGCCGGCTGCGGCAGCGCAATCGTGGGCCGTGGCCCGGCCAATGCCTGCCCCGAAGCCAAGACCGCAGATCGCCAACGGACTGCAGATTTTCTCCGGCGGCTATCCCGATCTATCGCAACGGCGAACTGGTCGGCGCGCTCGGCATTTCCGGCGACGGCATGCAGCAGGACGCGCTGATCGCCTATCTCGGCATCCAGGGCGACGCGAGCGTGGGCGCGCTGGGAGCGGGAAATCTCGCCAACGCGCCCGCCGCCATCCGCGCCGACAACCCGGCGCGCGTCTCGCTCACGCCGCAGGTTGGCTCGCAGCCGTTCACGCCGCTTTACGTCACCTGCCCGCCGGCGCCGTTCCTCACCTCGCGCGAGCAGACGCCATGCGATTGAGGGCGCAGCGCCGCCCGCTCCGCATGCGGCGCGGCGCATCGGGCGATGCGGCGTGCTGGCCTTGGCGCTGGCGGCGATGTCGCGGGACCGCCGGCAACGGCACAGATGCCCGGTACTGGCGACGACCAGACGGCGCTGCCGGACGAGGAGCGGCGCATTCCCGGGCGAGCCGCCGCCGCCGGTGGCGCCGCCGCCCGAGCTCGGCAATCCCAACGCCGTCCCGCCGCCGCAGCCTACGACCAGCGACGATTTCATCCCCGTGCCCGACCGCTGGCGCATCCTCGATGCGCTCGGGCGCAACGAAAACATGTTCGATCCCTACAACACCAACACGCTTGAAGGGCGACAAGCCGATCTTCGGCAATGACTGGTTCTTCAGCTTCGGCGCCATCAGCGACACGCTCTACGAGCCGGCGCGCGTGCCGACGCCGGTGGCGCCGCAGGCAAGCGCCCGTCCCGGCTCGAACAGCGTCTTCGGCCAATATGGGCGCACGCTGGTGAGCCAGACCGGCATCCTCAGACTCTCGATCTCATCAAGGGCGACACGGCCTTCAAGCCGCCCGATCTCGAATTCAGCCTGACGCCGGCCTTCAACTTCAACCACACCGACGTCGAGGAGCTGGGCGTCGTCAACGTCAATCCGGCGCACGGGACCGACGCGCGACGATTCGTTCCCGGCGCTGCAGGAGGCGTTCGTCGACTATCACCTCCGCAACGTCGTCCGAGCGCTACGATTTCGATTCGGTGCGCGTCGGCATCCAGCCTTTCTCGACCGATTTCCGCGGCTTCCTGTTCCAGGACAGCCAGCTCGGCGTGCGCCTGTTCGGCAACCGCGACAACAACCGCTGGCAATACAACCTCGCCTATTTCCGCCGGCTGGAGAAGGACACCAACAGCGGCCTCAACGACATCGGCAAGCAGCTGCGCAAGGACGACGTCTTCGTCGCCAATCTCTATCGCCAGGACCTGCCGGTTCCCGGCTTCACCTCGCAGATCACCTATGTCCGCAACACCAACCACGAGGGCGGCGAGATCTATTACGACAATAACGGCTTCCTGGTGCGGCCGCTGCCGGTCGGGAACTTCCAAGGCTACAACTACGACGTCAATTATCTCGGCTATAACGGCGACGGGCATTTCGGCCGCCTCAACCTGACGCTGTCGACCTATTGGGCGCTCGGCCATCAGGACAACAACGAGTTCAGCGGCGGCGCCGACCAAGACCCCGCAATTCATCGATGCCTTCTTCTTCGCGGCCGAGCCGTCGATCGATTTCGACTGGTTCCGCGTCCGCGCCTCCGCGCTCTACGCCAGCGGCGACGGCAACCCGCAGGGCGGCCGCGCCACGGGCTTCGACGCGATCTTCGAGAACCCGCAATTCGCCGGCGCCGATTCGAGCTACTGGATCCGCCAGGGCATTCCGCTGATCGGCGGCGGCGGCGTCGCGCTGACCCAGCCCAACGGCATCCTCGCCGATCTGCGCTCCTCGAAGGACGAGGGCCAGTCGAACTTCACCAATCCCGGGCTCGAGCTGCTCGGCGTCGGGCGCGGATTTCGACGTCCTGCCGGAGCTGCGCATCTCGGCGAACTTCAACTATCTGCGCTTCGTCAACACCGCGACGCTCGAGTTCCTGCGCCACCAGGCCGACATTCCCAACACGCATCGGCTATGACCTGTCGGTCGCCTTCACCTACCGGCCGCTCGACACCCAGAACATCGTGCTGCGGCTGTCGGGCGCGGTGCTCGCGCCGGGCGCCGGGCTTGACGGCGCTCTATCAGACCGGGAACTCGACGCCCGTTTCAGGCGGCAACTTTCTCTATTCTGTTCTCGTCAACGTGGTCCTGACATATTGAGTGACCGATGGTGCCGAAAGCGATCATAGCTTCATCCTTCGCGCTGATCCTCGCCGTGGCGGCGATCGGCGTGCCGTGCCGACGCGAGCGGAAGCGCGCGCGCACTACGCCGTTCCCGCCGGCGCCGGCGATGCAGACGCCGGCCGCGGCCGCGGCCAAGAGCGCGGGCTGCATCACCTGCCACACCGCGACCGACTCGCCGACGATGCATACCAGCGTCGGCATCAATCTCGGCTGCGCCGATTGCCATGGCGGCGATCCCGGCGTGATGCGCGCGGGCATCATCGCAGCCGGGCAGCGACGAATATCGCACGTCTCGAGGACGAGGCGCATGTCCAGCCGCGCTATCCCAAGGCGTGGAACTGGCCGTCGAGCGCCAAGCCGCGAGCGACAGCTACACGCTGCTCAACCGCGAGGCGCCGGAGTTCATCCGCTTCGTCAATCCGTCCGATTACCGCGTCGCGCGCGAGGCCTGCGGCGCCTGCCATCTCGCCATCATCCAGGCGGCCGAGCGCAGCCTGATGGCGACGGCGGCGCATTTCTGGGCGGCGGCCGCCTACAACAACGGCATCGTGCCGTTCAAGCACTGCGATCCTCGGCGAGGCCTATACGCGCGACGGCAAGCCCGCGAGCCTCGTCGCGCCGGTGAAGCCGACGCCGGAGATGACCCACGATCACGGCATCATCGCCCAGCTCTACCCGCTGCCGGCGTGGGAGGTGACGCCGCCCGGCGACATCTTCCGCGTGTTCGAGCGCGGCGGCCGCAACATCGGCACGCAGTTTCCCGAGATCGGCCTGCCCGATTCGACCGGCGAGATTCGAGCGTCTGGAGGAGCCGGGCCGGCCCGACATCCGCCAGTCCAATCGCGGGCCCGGCACCGGCCTGCGCGTCGTCGATCCCGGTCCTCAACATCACCAAGACGCGGCTCAACGATCCCTTCACCTGGTTCATCGGCACCAACGACCATCCCGGCGATTATCGCAATTCCGGCTGCGCCGCGTGCCACGTGGTCTATGCCAACGACCGCGACATCGAGGCGTCCGGCCCCTACGCCAAGTTCGGCAACGGCGGCACCAGCGCCAGCGTCGATCCGACCATTCCCCAAGACGAATGCGGCGCATCCGCTGCGCCACGTCATGACCGACGCGATCCCGACCGAGCCATGCATGATCTGCCACATGCATCAGCCGAACCTGTTCATGAACACCTATGCTCGGCTACACGATGTGGGACTACGAGACGGCGGCGCCGCAGATGTGGCCGGAGAAGCAGAAATATCCGACCGCCGCCGAGAATCCGCGCCGTCAACGACCGCAATCCCGAAGGCGCGGCGCCGCGCGGCAATTGGGCCGATCCCGATTTCAGCGCCGATGTCGAGCGACGCTCAATCCCCAGATCAAGGACACCCAGTTCGCCGACTATCACGGCCATGGCTGGAACTTCCGCGCCGTCTTCAAGCGCGACCGCAAGGGCAACCTGCTCGACGACGCCAACAACATCGTCGCGAACGACGATCCGGAGAAGTTCAAGAAGGCGGTGCATCTCGATCGATCCATGTCGATTACGGCATGCAATGCGTCGATTGCCATTTCGCGCAGGACGCGCACGGCAGCGGCCATATCTATGGCGAGGTGCAGGGCGCGATCGAGATCACCTGCGTCGACTGCCACGGCACCGTCGACGGCCTATCCCAACTCTGCGCACCAGCGGTCCCGCCGCGCCGCCCGGCGGCACCGATCTGTCGCTGCTGCGCACCACCGACGGCCGCAAGCGCTTCGAATGGCGCGACGGCAAGCTCTATCAGCGCTCGGCGGTCTATCCCAACCTCGAATGGGAGGTGACGCTGGTCAAGGACACGGTCGATCCGGCGAGCCCCAAATACAATCCCGCGGCGGCGCGCGCCAAGCTCATGTCGAACGACGCACTCGATGAAGTGGGGACCGGGCGTGCCGCGAACCGCAGCTCGCCCACAACGACAAGATGGCGTGCTTCACCTGCCATCTGTCCTGGACCACGAGCTGCGCCGGCTGCCACCTGCCGATCGAGGCGAACTGGAAGACCGACGCGCCACCACTACGAAGGCGGCGAGACCCGCAACTTCGCGACCTACAATCCCCAGGTCGCGCGCGAGGACATGTTCCAGCTCGGCATCGCCGGCACGCTCAAGGGCAACATCATCGCGCCGATCGCGCTCGCGCTCGGCGCTGGTGCTGTCATCGACCAACATCAACCGCGAGCCACATCTACGTGCAGCAGCCGCCGATCTCCTCCGTCGGGCTTCTCGAGCCAGGCCTTCTCGCCGCATTACCCGCACACCGAGCGCACGACCGAGACCAAGACCTGCACCGACTGCCACGTCTCCGCGGCCAACGACAACAACGCGATCATGGCGCAGCTCCTGCTGCTGGGCACCAATTTCGTCAATTTCGTCGGCTACAATGCCTGGGTCGGCGAGGCGCACGACATCGAGGCGGTGCGCGTCACCGAATGGGACGAGCCGCAGGCGGTGATCGGCAGCTATCTGCAGAAATACGCCTATCCCGACTGACTACAAGGCGCATCTCGCCAACGGCCGCGAGCTGAAGGAAGCCTATGGCCACAACTCGAACGACGCGCAGTGCATCCAGCTGCGCGGCGAATATCTCTACGTCGCCGAAGGCACGCGCGGCATGCGCGTCTATGACGTCGCCAGCATCGCCAACAAGGACGTCTCCGAGCGCATCATCACCGCGCCGGTCTCGCCGCTGGGCCAGGACACCCATATCGCCTCGAAGGACGCCACCTGCGTCGCGCTGCCGACCAACCAGCCGATCAACCCGCTGCGCAACGCCGGCAAGGACGAGACCCTGCTGCCCGATGTCGATTTCGCCAAGGTGATGCGCGAGGACAATGAAGAGCAGCCGATGCATCCGATCTACAACTACGCCTTCATCACGGATGCGGAGGAAGGCCTGATCCTCACCAATGTCGACACGCTGCAGGACGGCGAGCCGCGCAACAACTTCCTCACCCGCGCGCTGACCTGGAACGAGGGCGACATCCTCAAGGGCGCGCGCCACCTGACGATCGCGGGAACGCATTTCTATGTCAGCGCCGATGCCGGCGTGGTCGAGCTCGACATGGACGACCCGCTCCATCCCAAGGTCATGGCGGTGATCCCGATCGCCGGCGCGCGCGGCGACGGCGGTGCAGTTCCGCTATCTCTTCGTCGCCGACGCGGACGGGCTCGATGTCGTCGACGTCACCGATCCGCTGCAGCCGCGTCGTGGTCAAGGGCGCGCACGTGCCGCTCGCCCATGCCAACCGCGTGTTCGTGGCGCGCACCTACGCCTATGTCGCCGACGGCAAGCGACGGGCTTGCGATCATCGACGTGGAGCGGCCGGACCATCCGCAGCTCTACATGCAATATACCGCCGGCGGCAAGCTCGACGACGCCCGCGACGTGGTCGTCGGCGCGACCAACGCCTCGCTCTTCGCCTATGTCGCCGACGGCGCAACGGGCTGAAGGTGATCCAGCTCACCTCGCCCGACAGCGCAGCCCGAATTTCTACGGCTTCTCGCCCGATCCGAAGCCCGCGCTGATCGCCTGGTATCACGACCGCGTCGCCGGCGCTGGCGCTTTCGCGCGGGCTCGAACGCGACCGCGGCGTCGACGAGACCGGCCATCAGATCGCGGTCTTCGGTCGCATCGGCTCGCGCCCCTTCACCGCTCGCCGAGATGCAGAAGTTCTATATCGGGCCGGACGGCAAGCTCTACACCGTGACCGACGGCGTCGACACCGAAGAATTTCGTGCCCGCCCGTGCCCGCGCCGCTGCGGCAGACGGGCCGCGTCAGCCGCTGAGCGTCACGGCTTGGCCGTCGGCGGGAGCGCGCCCGTGGTGCCCAAGGTGAGCGTCGCTGTCGCCGGCGGGCGAGGCGAGAACCACGCCATCCAGCGTCGATCCGCTTCACCATCCAGCCTTCGATCGCCTCGACCTTCGCCGAGTTCGACGCTGCGGCCGCTCGCGATCTCGGCGATAAGCGCGTGCCGCGTCGTGCCGGCGATGACGAGGCCTTGCAGGCGGTAGCGGCCGTCGCCGCCGCAGGGCGTGTGCCGTGCCGCCCGGCGGCGGCCGGCGCGACGGCGAGAACAGCGGCCGTTCGACCGTCGCGGCATAATCGGCAAAGGCGGCAGGCGGCCAGCGGCGGGCATTCGTCGCTGTGCCGCGGATACGGCGCGGGAATACGCCGCCCGCGCGCTTGCGGCAGCGACGGCCACAGCGCGAGCGCCGCCATCGCCACATTGGCGGCCGCGAGGACGAAAGTGAGCAAGCGCGGCGCGCGCATCGCGGCGGTCATGCCGCGGCCCCGGACGTGAACCCCGACACGTCGACCTGGAATTCGAGCGGCGCCGGCGCTGCGGCCGCCCGCGCGCGACTGGATCTGCAGATTGTCGGGATAGAGCAGCGGCCGCGAATGTCTCGATGGCATAGAGCAGACGGTCGAGCGCGGCGATGTCGGCGCGTCCCTTGAGCCGCACGCCGATCCGGCTCGCGCCTCCGAGCGACGCGGGCTGCAGCACCTGAAGTCCCTCGATCTCGACCTGCGCCGCCGCTGCCGCGGCCTTCAGCGTCTGCTGCAGGAGCGCGTCCGCCTGGGCGGCGGAAGCCGCGGGGAAGAGCGCTGCCTGTCGCATCGATCGGCGCCGCCGCCGGCTGCGGCGCGCGAAGCAGCGCGCGATAGCGCAGAAGCTTCTGCTCGGCCGCGGCGAGCCGCATCGGCGCCGTCAGCGACGAAACCGCGATAGGCCGCGACCGGCCCGATCCACAGCCCGGCGAGCAGGCCACCAGGATGAGAAGCGCCGCCGCGCGCGCCGCGGTCACGGTTTCGGCTCGAGATGGCAGCCGCGAGCTCGAAATGCTCGAGCCCGGTGGCGGGATCGCGCAGGATCGGCGAGCGGAACACGACGTTGGCGAAGGCGCGGCTGTTCTCGAGCGCGAGCGCGACCGTCGCCGCCGAAGGCGACAGCCCGCTCATGACGATCTCGTGCCCGGTCACGTCGAGGGAGGCGAGCCACGACCCGTCCGGCACCGCCTGGGTCAGCGCGTCGAGCACGGCGACGAGCGGCGGCCGCGCCGCCTTGAGGCGCAGCGGACCCGGCGGCGCGCTCGGCTCGCGGCTGGTGCTGCTGCGTGCGCGGCGGCGACGCCTGGCCACCACGCGGCTGTGCAGCGCCGCGATCTCGCGCGTCGACTGCGGCGAGCCGCATCCGGTCGTGGACGATCGGCGCGGCCAGCGCCGCGACGGCGAGCACCGCAGCAGCGCGACGAGCCAGCGCGCGCCGCGCGCGAGGCCGAGCGCCGGCGCCGATCGCCGCGACCGGCAGCGCAAGCGCCGGCGCGCCGGCGCCGCCCGCGGCGACGACGGCCCTGATGCCGCAACCCGGCGCCGGCCGAGCTCGGCGCAGATCTCGGCGACGATCTCGCGCGGCACCGCGACGATCTCGACCTCGATCGTGCCGCGGTGGCGCGGCCGATGACGCGATGGCGGAAATGGACGCGCTCGGCCGGAAAGGGGAAGTGGCGCGCGATCTCGAAATGCAGCGACGCGCTCGATCTCGCGCTGCGCCATGCGCCGGCAGCCTGATGCGCTTGGCCAGCACGCGCTCTGGCGGGATCTCGACCACGACCGCCCCAGACCGGCCGCCGGTTGCGGCAAGGCGCCGCAGGCTGCGCCGCGCTGCGGCCGCATCGGCGGCGGCGCGGTCGATCTGCCCGAGCAGGCGTCCGGCGCTGCCGCACGATCCAATAGCGCTCGCCGACCTCGATGACGATCGCATTGCGGCCGCCGATCGAATTGCCGCGCCACATCGCGCGCAAAGCCCGCGCAGTTCGCCGAGCCACCACCGCAGCGCGCGCGCCAGCGAACGGGCGCGCGCCCGCGGTTTCGGCTCGTCGGCGGCGACGGTCATGGGGCAAGCTCTCGGCGGCGATCGCGGCGAACCATATCAGATGCCGCGCCGGCTTGCATCGCTCGCGGCCGGTATGTCTAGCGCCGTCCTGCGCGCAGCGGCGGCGTCCGCCACGCCATGATCTGGTAAGGGTGGGTCGCCAGGCCGGTCAGGCGAATCTGCAGATCGGCGCGGAAGCGCGCGCCGTCGGGCGCCGCCGCGATCGCGCTCACGGTGAAATCGCGATCCGGGCTCACCATGAGATAGGGAAAGCCCGGCAGCGTTTCGAAGCCGCTGTCCTCGGGCGCCATCGCGCGCCACGTACTTCGTGCCGCGAGATAGGCGTCGACCATGTCCGGCGTGGCGCCGGGCAGCGCGAGCAGCACCGTGCGCGGCGCGACCGCGGGATCGATCGCCGCGGCGCCGGTCGCGACGGTGACGCTGTCGGCGACCGCGTCATAGAGGCGGTCGTCCATCCCCGGCAGCCCGGCCAGTTCCTCGGGCGCGGTGAAGAGCGCCGGCTGAAACGGCGCCTGATCGCGCGTCGTTCGGCTGCGGACAGTCCGGGGCGGGGCTGCCGCGGCGCTGGACGATGCGGCAGGCGAGCAGCATCGCGTCCGCTTCCGGCCGCCCCACCGCCTCGAACAGGCCCGCAAGCAGTTCGAGCGGCGCCTGGTTGAGGTCGATCTTGCCGGCCTCGTCCGCGATCGCGATGGCGCCACGGACACGGTTCCGTCCCGCCACGTCTCGCGGCTTGCCGTCGAAGATCGCGGTGCCGGCAGCGTGCCGCGCGAGCAGGCGTGCCAGGCCGAGCTGCGTGCCGCCTTCGGCGGCCTCGCGCACGCGCATCGCCGCGACCGCGTTGCGCGCCACGAGAATCTCGGTGCGGGTGGTGAAGCCGGCCGCGGCCAGCAGCACGAACATGATCGCCACGCCCCACAGCACGAGGATGGTGACCGAGCCGCGCTCGCGCTCGATCGCATTATGGTTCGCCGGGTCGCGCATCTCAGCCCGGCGCGGCCCACAGCCGCACGACGAGCGGCGGCTGCGCGAGCCCGTCGCCGCTGTCGAGGTCGATGCGAACGAGCGTCGGCGGGTAGAGCGGCCCGTTCCAGCTGTTCGTGCCATTGCGGCGCGTCGTTGGGCGTGGTGCTGCCGAAATAGGCGATGCGCAGGTGGCGGAGCCGCGGCACCACAATAGCGCGTGCCGTGTCGAGCGCTCGCAAGCCGCCGACCCGCCGCCGCGTCTCGACCAGCGCCGGCGCGCCGCCGCGCGTCTCGACCGTCGAGCGTCGACGCGATAGAGCCCGGCGCCGCCGTCCTCGGCGAGCGTGAGGAAGCGCAGGCTCTGCCTGCCGCCGACCAGCGCCGGAGCGTTGGGCAGGAGCGGTGCGACGAAGGTGACGCCGAGCTCGCGCTGCAACAGCGCCTCGAAGCTGCGGCGCGCTTCGAGCCGGTCGGCGCGGTCCGCGGCGCGCTCCAGCCCGGCCGTGGCAAAGCGCATGCCCTCGAGCATGCAGCATCGCGACGATGCCGGTGAGGGCGAGCGCGATCAGCACCTCGACCAGCGTGAAGCCGTGCCGGCGCGCGCTGCCGCTCATGGCGGCGCCGCGACCAGCCGCAGCGTCGAGAGCGCGATCTCGCGCCGGCGCGGCCCCTCGCGCCACGCCACGCTGGCGTCGATGCGATAGAGCCCGAACGGGGCCGGCGGCGGCGGAGCGGCGCTGTCGTCGAAGCGCGCGACCGAAAGGCGCCAGGCGAAGCGGCCGGCGAAGACGCCGTCGGATACGCCCGGCTGCAGCGGCGCGGTGACGCCGGCCGCGGCGAGCTTTCCCTGCGCCAGCGCCAGCGCGGTATCGACATCGCGTGCCGCCGCATATCCGAGAATGCCATTGCCGAACACGCTGGCGGCCGTGCCGAGCGCGATCCCGACGACGGCGAGGGCGAACAGCACCTCGATCAGGGAGAATCCCGCCGCGCGGCGGTCACCGGAGCAGGACGGCACGGCCGGTGATCGCTTCGATCGCGATTTCGCGCCGCGCGGCGGCGCGGCGCAGGATCACGCTTCCGCCCGAGGAGCCGCCCGAGGGGAAGAAGGAAATGCGCGTGCCGCCGCGCACTTCGATGGACAGCGCCGCCGCCGGCGGGAATCGATGCCGCCGGCCGTCGACGCTGTAGCCGTCGGCGCCGCCGCTGAAGACGATGTCGCGGTCCTCGGCGATCGCCGCGGAACGCGCCGCCGCCAGCGCTGCGCGAACCTCCTGGGTGGCGCCGGCGAGTGTTGCGGCTCGCGCTGCGCCGGCCGTAGAGCGGCACGGCCAGCGCCACGACAAGGCTCAAGATCGCCAGCACGATCAGCAATTCGAGCAGCGTGAAGCCGCCGCCGCGGCGCGTGTCAGGTGGCAACGTCATAGACCTCGAGCACGGTGCTGAAGATGGCAAGCGCGATGGCGCCGATGATGAGCCCCAGGATGACGATGCTCAACGGCGCCACCAGCGCGACCCATGCGCTGGCGGTGGCCTCGATCTCCTGGCGCAGCATGTCGCTCGCCTTGAGCAGCATGGGCGCGAGGTCGCCCGTCTCCTCGCCGACCCGGATCAGTTCGAGCGTGAGCTCAGGCAGGAGGCGCGGCGCGGCGAGCGCCTGGGCCACGCCGTCGCCGCGCTCGATCGCGCGCTCGGCCTCGGCAAGCCCCTCGCGCAGCGCCGCATTCGTCGCCGCCGCGCGCGCGGCCGCCACCGCCGAAGGCACGGGCACGCCCGCCGCCACCATGGTGCCGAGGAGAAAGGCAAGGCGCTCGGTCTCGATCTTGCGTAACAGCGTCCCCACCGCCGGCAGCGCGAAAAGGCGGCGGTCGACCGCGACGCGGAACGAGGCATCCCGCCGCTTGAACACGTAGAGCGCGGCGAGCGCAAAGATGACCGCGGCAACGGGCGCGCCGTAATCGTGAACGAGGCGCGAGAAATCGAGCAATCGCCTGCATCAACAGCGGCGGCTCGCGCCGGAACCCTTCGAGCAGGGTCGCGAAGCGCGGCACGACGAAGCCGAGCAGGAACGAGACCGACAGGCAGGCGACGACCAGCACGCTCGCGGGATAGATGAGCGCGCCGATGAGCGACTGGCTGATCGTGCGGTTGCGCTCGAGGACGGCGGCGAGCCGCTCCAGCGCGCCGGCGACATCGCCGCGCGCCTCGCCGGCGGCGATCACCATGGCATGCGCGGGGGTATAGACGTTGTGCTCGATCGTCGCGCGCGACAGGCTCTCGCCGCGATTGACCGCCGCGCGCAGCGCCGCAGCGAGGAGCGCACGGCGCGAGCTTCCACGCTCGCCCGCGATCAGCCCCAGCGCGCGGTCGAGCGCCACGCCGGCGGCGAGCAGCGCGGCGAGCTGGCGCGTGAAGAGGATGAGCTCGCGCTGCGCCAAGCGCCGCTGTCGGGCGACGGCGGGCACGCGAAGGAAGCGCCGGAAACCGGCGCGATCTCGATCGGAAAGCTGCCGGCGGACTGGAGTTGGCTCGCCGCCGCGCCGGCATCGTCGGCGACCAGCTCGCCTGCGACCTCGCCGCCGACCGGGCGCAGCGCGCGATAGCGGAAGCGCGGCATGTCAGGAGGCTCCGGTCACGCGCAGCACCTCGTCGAGCGAGGTGACGCCGGCGCACGCCTTCGCCAGCCCGTCGCGGCGCAGATCGACCAGCCCGCCGGCGCGCGCCGCCTCGTGCAATGCCCGCGCATCGGCGCGCCCGAGAATCAAGGGCTGGAACCGCTCGTCCACCACGAGCAGCTCGGCGATGGCGGTGCGGCCGTGATAGCCGGTACCGCCGCAGGCCTCGCAGCCTTTGGCGCGGTAGAGCCGCATCGTCCCATCGGCGGGCGGCGCGAGGCCGAACCGCTCGACCAGCGCCGGCGGCGGCACGTAAGCCTCGCGGCAGAGACGGCAGAGACAGCGCACCAGGCGCTGCGCCATGACGCCGCGCAGCACCGAGGCCATGAGATAATCCTCGAGCCCCATATCGAGGAGGCGGACGATCGTGCTGACGGCGTCGTTGGTGTGGAGCGTCGACAGCAGCAGATGGCCGGTGAGGCTCGCCTGCGCCGCGATCCGCGCCGTCTCGAGGTCGCGGATCTCGCCGACCAGCAGAATGTCCGGGTCCTGGCGCAGCAGCGAGCGCAGCAGATTGGCGAAACCGAGCCCGATCGCCGGCCGCACCGGAATCTGGTTGGCGCCGGGAAGCTGGTACTCGACCGGATCCTCGACGGTGAGAATCTTGCGCTCGCGCGTATTGAGCAGCGACAGCGCGGCATAGAGTGTCGATGTCTTGCCGCTGCCGGTCGGGCCGGTGACGAGCAGCATGCCGCTCGGCAGCGCCAGAAGCGCTTCGAAGTCGCGCCGCAGCACGGCACCGAAGCCCAACGCCGGCGAGATCGAGCGGCGCGCGCTCGCGGTCGAGCAGCCGCATGACCACGCTCTCGCCATGCAGCGTCGGCACGATCGAGATGCGCAGGTCGATCTCGCGGCCCTCGACGACCATGCGGAAGCGGCCGTCCTGCGGCAGCCGGCGCTCGGCGATGTTGAGCGACGGCCATCACCTTGATGCGGCTGACGATGTTGTCGTGAAGGCCCGCGGGCGGCGGCTCGATGTCGCGCAGCATGCCGTCGATGCGCAGCCGCTGCACGACGCGGTCGGGACTGGCCTCGATGTGAATGTCGGAGGCGCGCGCCGCCGCGGCATGGGCGATGAGCCGGTTGACGTAGCGGATGACCGGCTCCTCGCTGGCCAGATCGGCGAGGCGCCGCACGTCGTCGGGCGCGGCGGCAGCGGCGCGCGCTGCCGACACGCCGTGTGGTGCCGCCGCGCCGGCGCCGCCGCCGTAGAGGCGCTCGAGCGCGCGCGGCCAATCTCGCTCGGCACCGCGGCCCAGGGCAGCACGGGACGGCCGGCGGCGATGCGCACCGCCTTGATCGTGTAGTCGTCGGTCGGATCGGCCATCGCCAACGCCAATCCCTGGGGCGTGTCTTGGAGCGGCACGGCGCGGGCGCGGGCGAGGAAATCCGGCCGCAAGGCGGCGGCGAACAGCGGCGCTGCGGGATAGTCGCGTTGCGCGGCGAGCGGGACGTCGAGGAACGCCGCGAGGCATTCGGCCATCTCGCGCTCGCTCATCATGCCGAGCCGGGTGATGATCACGCTTTCGCTCTCGCCGCGCTCGCGGCGCAGCGCCAGCACGCGCTCGCGATGCACCGCGTCGAGGCGGCCGCGCGTCACAAGGAAATCAACCAGCTCCATGGCCGCAAGCGCGTCGTGCCCGGGAGCGACCCGGGCGCACTCAGAGGAATTTGGTGTGGATGTCCACCGTCGATTCGACGCCCACCTTGGCGAGGTTCTCGGTCAGCCACGTGTCGGCGCGGGCGCGCCCGACGTCGCGCAGATGCGTGATGAATTCCCAGTCGGCATTGAGTTTGCTCGCGACGCCGAGCCCGGTCATGAGCTGATCGTCGGAGATGCCGTGGATCAGCACGTGCTTCAGCTCCGCGTCATCGATGTGATGATCGGCGATGAGGCGGGTAACGAAGCTGATCGCCCGCATCTCGCGCATGAGCGACGAGTTGAAGCTGATCTCGTTGATGCGGTTGAGAATCTCGGCGGCGGTGCGCGGCACCTCGGTGCGGTTCAGCGGATTGATGTGGACGATGACGACATCGGGGCTCTTGCACGAATAGATCAGCGGATAGAGCGCCGGATTGCCCATATAGCCGCCGTCCCAATAGGCCTCGCCGTCGATCTCCACCGCCTGGAACATGAAGGGCAGGCAGGCCGAGGCGAGCACCGCCGACGCGCTCAACTCGTGATGCTCGAAGATCTTGACCTTGCCGGTGCGGACGTTGGTCGCGGACAGGAACAGCTTGACCGGGCAGTCGGGGCGCTTCAGCACCTCGAAATCGACCGATTGGTCGAGCACATCGCGCAGCGGGTTCAGGTTCATCGGATTGAATTCGTAAGGCGACATCAGCCGCGTCATGATGTCGAAGAACTGGAACGCCGGCGACCAGCGCAGAGAATGATCGTGGATCAGCCGATCCATCAGGCTCGGCTGCAACGGACTCGATCATGGCGGCGTGGCTGATGCGCCGCCAATAGGCGGTGAGCGCCTTGCGCGCGCCTTCGCGGCCGCCGATCGTCAATCCATAGGCGAGTACCGCCGCATTCATCGCGCCGGCGCTGGTGGCGCTGATCCCCTCGAAGCCGATGCCGGGCTCCTCGAGCAGGCGGTCGAGCACGCCCCAGGTGAAGGCGCCGTGCGCGCCGCCGCCCTGAAGCGCAAGATTCACGACCTTGACCGGGGAAGGGCTCGCCGCCTGACGCGACGCCTTCGCGCCCGGCGCCCTCTTGGGCGCCGGCTCGTGCTCGTGCATGTCGTCCATGCTCGGCTCCCTCGATCGGTTCTCGAATTATTAGTGCGCGGTCCAGCCGCCATCGACCGGCAGCGCGGCGCCGGTGATGGAGGCGGCGCCGTCGCTGCACAGGAATGCCGCGAGCGCGCCCATCTCCTCGACCGTGGCGAAGCGCTTGTTCGGCTGCTGCGCCAGAAGCACGTCGTGGATGACCTGCTCGCGCGTCATGTTGTGCGCCTTGGCCTGGCCGTCGAGCTGGCCTTCCACGAGCGGCGTCCAGACATAGCCGGGGCAGATGGCATTGCAGGTGATGCCGAGTTCGGCGACCTCGAGCGCGGTCACCTTGGTCAGGCCGACCATGCCGTGCTTGGCGGCGACATAGGCGGATTTGAACGGCGAGGCGATGAGGCCGTGGGCGGAGGCGATGTTGATGATGCGTCCCCATTTGCGCTGCTTCATGCCGGCCAGCACGGCGCGGGTGGTATGGAACGCCGAGGACAGGTTGATGGCGATGATCGCGTCCCAGCTGCGCCACCGGGAATTCGTCGATCGGTGCCACGAACTGGATGCCGGCGTTGTTGACGACGATGTCGACCTTGCCGAACGCCTTCGTTGCGTTTGCGACCATCGCCGCGATCGCGTCGGGCTTGCTCATGTCGGCGCCGTCATAGACGGCCTTCGACCTTGTGCTCGGCGGCGAGTTCGGCGCGAATGCGTTCGATCTCGCCGGCATCGCCGAAGCCGTTGAGCATGATGTCGGCTCCCGCCTGCGCCAGCGCCTGGGCGATGCCGAGGCCGATGCCGCTGGTCGACCCGGTGACGATCGCCGCCTTGCCGGCGAGCGAAGGCGCACCGGAACTTGCCGTCTTTGCGGTAGACATGGTGGCCATGATGCGCCTCCATTGGAATTTCGCGTGGCATTGCGGCCCGATGCGGGCTGCCCGCGGAAACTGATCGAAAACCGAATAATCGCCGCCGCGCTTGGGCACCACCGGGTACGGCCCGGGGCGGTGAGGGTATAATCATCTTATGGGCAGGGACGGGACCACCGCAACGACAAAAACTTGCGCGCCGGCCGCCGCTTCGCCACGTTTGGCATTCTCGCCGCGATTGGTTACGGAACAGTGATAACGGCGTTTGACGGCTTCACGCTCGTCCTTCTCGCATGCGTCGGCGTGGTGATCGGCAGTTTCGTCGCCACCCTGGCGCTGCGCCTCCCCGCGGGCGAAAGCCTCGGCGGGCGCTCGCATTGCCCGCATTGCCGCCATGTGCTCGGTGTGCGCGATCTCGTGCCGCTGGCGAGCTGGATGATGCAAGGCGGCCGCTGCCGCTATTGCGGCGAATCGATCGGCGTCTATTACCCGGTGGTCGAACTCGCAGCGCTGGCCATCGCGCTCTGGGCTTTCGCCACCGAATCGGGCTGGCTGGTGTGGGCGAGCTGCGTCTTCGGATGGACCCTGCTCGCGCTCGCCCTCATCGATTGGCGCCATTTCATTTTGCCCGACGTGCTGACGCTGCCGCTGGTGCCGGCAGGATTGGCGGTTGCCTGGTTTGCCGCACCGGCGGCGCTTATCGACGATGTCGCCGGTGCGGTCGGCGGCTATCTCGTCTTTGCCGCCGTCGCCTGGGCCTATCGGCGCTGGCGCGGACGCGATGGATTGGGCGCCGGCGATGCCAAGCTGCTCGCCGGGCTCGGCGCCTGGGTCGGCGGCAGCGGCCTGCCGAGCGTGGTCCTGGTGGCGGCGGCGCTGGCCCTGGTCGTGGCGCTCATCGGCGGGCTGCGCCGCGGGCGCGCGATGTCGCGTCTCGACCGCGTGCCGTTCGGTCCGTTTCTTGCCGCCGCCGGGTGGGTGGTCTGGCTTTACGGCCCGCTCTTCGGCTGAGCCTGGTCCATCACCTTGCGGAATTGCTGCAGCGCCGTCACGAACGCTTCCGGCCGGTAGCTGTCGTTGTTCGCGAGCGCGTCATAGAGGCCGTTGAGCGACCCGTACATCGCCTTGGCCTGCGCTGATCGTTGACGGAACCGGAGAGCTTCATCTCGCTGACGATCGATGAGAGCGCCATCGTCGCCTGCTCGGCATCGGGATAGCTACCGGCGTGGTGCTCGAGCCCGGCGGCGATAAGAGCGTCGCCCAGCGCGCGCGTGTCCTGGCGGGTGAAGTCGTGGCTCTCGAGCACCGGGATGAGCTGGTTTGCCGCATCGCGCACCGCGCGCGCCTCGCGCACGCACGGCGGCCCAGTTCGCCGTGGTGGCGCGATGCAGCGCGAGCATGTGGTCGGCGATGGTCTCGGCTGCGGCCGGGGCGACACGGGCAGCGATGATGCGCAGCATGACCGCGTTCGCATCCTCAAGCGTCGGCGTGCCGGGCGGCAGCCCGGTTGCGGGATCGGGCTGCCAGCGCAAGTTATTCATCGAATGGTGGCAGGCCGTGCAGTCGAACAGCACGAGATCCGGGAACAGCCCCTTGGGCGCGCGCTTGGGATCGAGCAGCGCATCCATATGCTTCACCAGGCTGACCGCCTGTCCCACCGCCCAGACCCGGACGTCGTTCACCGGGCCTTTGCGCTGGATATAGACCTTGTCGACGACGAAATGCGCGGGTTCGGCGGCGGTGAAGGTGTCGAGCTCGAAGCTGAGCCGGGGATGTCCGGCGCCCATGATACGATGCGTCATGAAGCGCTGGTCGTCGCCGAAATGGCAGGACAGGCATTTCTCTGCCCGCGCTTTCGGGTCGTCGGTCGGATACATGCCCGCGGCGACGTCCTCGCGGTGGGTTGCCCCCGAGATGTGCACGCCGAGCCAGCTCTTGGCGCCGCCGTGACAGGCCTCGCATCCGACTCCGTCCGAAATCTGGAACTGCGGGCCGCGCATGTCGGGCGGTACGTTGTCGGCGTGGCAATCGAGGCAGATCGGGGCGGTGCGCGCGTCGCCGAGACCGAGATTGCGGGCGATGCGCTGCGAGCGCGGCTCGCCGAGCACGGCATAGGCCTTGGCGTGTTTGTCCTTGCGCGACCAGATGATGTATTCGTTCTGCGCGACCGACGAGCCTTTGAGCCGCTCGACAGCGCCGTGACAGGTGCTGCCGGCGCAGGATGCGACACCGAGATGAACCGAGTCGGTCGGTCGCGCCGGCGCCGCAGCCTGCGCGGCGGCTGGCGGCGGCGGCGCGATCACGAGCCAGCACATCGCCACGCCGGCCATGCCGCGCACCAGGATTCGCTTCATTGCCCCCCGCACCAAAGCGCCATGCCGAGGCGCAAAGCTAAACGGCCGTGCGCGAAGATGCAACCGCGGATGAGCGGACACCGCCGCAGCGCTTTTCTCGCGCCTTGCGTTCGGCTATGGTTCATTTGCTGCGGTTGCGCTTTACGGCCGCACGAATAATCGCCGGCGCGCGGTTGGGTACGTTGCCTCGGGGGGCGGGTTGGTTCAGACCCAGTGCGGAGACAATTGATGGGCGCCGTAGGTGCCGGTCGTCACGTTGCGGCACCGCGGCGGCCGCGCCGCTTGGCCGGATGCGCGGCTCTCGCGCTCGCCGCCGTCGGCGGCGTCGCCGCTGCCACGGCGCAGACGTCGCCGACGCCGTTCCCGGGCCAGCCCGAGCCGGGACGCAATATACCGGCCCCGTCGCCGCCGCCGCCGCCGGCGCCGTTCGAATTCAGCATTCCCTCGCCGCGCAGCGGACCGGTTCCGCGCGCCGTCGATCAGATCCAGTTCGCGGTCACCGACATCAAGGTCGTCGGCGCCACCGCGTTTCCGGCCGCGGCGTTTCGTCCGCTGATCGCGCCGCTGGTCGGCAAGATGGCCAAGCTGTCCGACATCACCGCGGTCGCCGACAAGATCGAGGCGATGTACCGCGCGAAGGGTTACGTGTTGACGCGCGCCTATGTGCCGCCGCAGACGGTGAGCAGCGGCGTATTCACGATCGACGTCGTCGAGGGCTACGTCAAAGCGGTCTCGGTCACCGGCAGCGACGCCCGCACCCGCGCGAAGGTCGATGCCTATGTCGGCGGCGTGACGAAAGAACGTCCGGCGTCGCTTGACAGTTTGGAGCGCGGGCTCCTGCTGGCGAACGACCTGCCGGGCACGCGCGCCTCGGGGCTGCTGCGGCCGTCGCCGACCGAACCCGGCGCCTCGGATATGCAGGTCACGCTCGATCAGGTTCCGTGGCAGGTAACCGCCTATGCCGACAACCGCGGCGCGGCTTCGACCGGCGTGGTGACGCTGGGTGCGCAGGCGGCGGTGAATTCGCTGCCCTGGGTCGGTGGCCAGTTCACCTTCGATGCTTCGGCGACGCCGCACTTCCAGGAGCGCAATCTCTTCCAGGCGCACTACACCAAGCCGGTCGGCGACGAGGGCGCGATTTGGAGCCTGTCCGGCGTCGACGCCCACGGCGCGCCTTCGGGCATTGCCGGCGGCAGCGTCCTCCTCAGCGACAGCTATGCGCTCGGCTCGCGCCTCGCCTACCCTCTCATCGTGACCCGGCCGCTGCGGGTTACGGTCGACGGCGGCCTCACGATCCAAGCCGCCAAGATCCGCCTTGACCTCGGCGGCGCTGCCGCCTGCGACTTCAGCGACGATCACTGGCGTACCGTCGATGGCGCGGTGACGGTGCAGAATAGCGGTCTCATCGGCGCCTCGACGACCGGCGTCACCGTCGATCTGATGCAGGGCCTGCCCTTCTTCGGCGCCGAAAGCACATCGCCGTGCACCGGGGGGCCGGGCAAGCCGACCGATTTCAACAAGGTGACCGTCGTGCTGCAGCACGACCAGCCGATTGTCGGCCCGATCAGTGCCAACTTCCACGCGCTCGCGCAATACGGCTTCGACAAGTTGCTCATCGGCGAGCAGACGAGCTTCGGCGGATCGGGGATCGGGCGGGGTTACGATCCGGCGGCGCTGGCCGCCGACAGCGGCGTCGGTCTTGCCAGCGAGCTGCGCTATACCCTGCGCCATCCGTATCAATCGATCGACACGGCGCAATTCTATAGTTTTCTCGACGTCGCCCGGACCTGGAACAATAATGACGGGCCGGTGATCGCGCTGACCATCCCCAATCGGCAATCGCTGGCCTCGGTCGGCTTCGGCGTGCGCGTGTCTTTGCTGCAAAGGGTGACCGGTGGTATAGAATTCGCGCAGCAGTTGAAGGGCGTGCCAAATAATGGCGGCTCGACCAGCTCCGGAAAGACCGACTCGCGGATCCTCTTCAACGTGGCGGTAACCTATTGACAGGCAGAGTTGCGACCATGGCCGCGGGTCGTGGTAATCTGCGCGCGGCGCCGCGAAGGGCAGCGCACGCGCGGCAAGGGGCGGAGATGCACGCATGAGGGCATGGCGCATTCCGGCGGCAGCGGCCGCGCTCGGCGTCATCCTGGCTGCAACGGGAGGCGCGGCCGCGCAGACCGGGTCAGCAGCCGCCAATACCGCGGTCATCGGCACGGATTTCAACGGCGACAAATGCCGTTGGGAGATAAGAACCGATCTCCCGCGCGAACGCGACGCGCCATTGCCGGCGAATATCTTCTGCGGCACGGCGAAGCGGCCGACCGGCTCGGTCGTGGCGACGCCCGTGCCGTCCGGCCTGCCGGATAATGCAACGGCGCGGCATCAGGCGCTTGAGCGCCTGGCAGCCGACACGCCCGCCGGCCGCGGCGATGCCACGCGCCTCACCTGCAGGGCCGGGCAGTGGGCCAAGACGCCCGGCGGCATCGACCTCATGTTGCAGCCTTGCGTCTTCAGCGACAATGAATGGCCGCAGGTGCTCGCGGTGGTCGTAGCGGGGCCGCTGTTGTTTCGTGCCGAAGGCCTGGCCTCGGGCTTGCCGGCGTATGAGCAGGCGATAGCGCGCTTGCTGGGCCGCACCGGCACCGACGCCCTCGCGCCGTTCGGCCCGGTCGCGGCGACACGCGCGCGGATGGTGCGGCTCGGCGGCGAGCGCTGGCTGCGTCCGTCGGGCGGGGATTACGACAGCTATACCACGCTGACCGAGACGGCGCGCGTCGAGTCGAGCCACAAGAACTTTGGCGCCGCCGAGGACGACTACCGCCGGGCGCTGGCCATTCTCACCAAGGTCTTCGGCGACCGGTCGGCCAGCGTCGGGCTGCTGCTCGCGGAGCTCGGGCTTCAAATCAGCAATCAGGAACGCTTCGACGAGGCCGCGGCACTATTCCGCCGCGCCGAACCCATCATCACCACTGCCGGCAGCGCCTCCGATCGCGCCCGGCTTCAGCTCTACCTCGCCTTCGATGCGGCGAATCGCGGCCGTTTCGACGAAGCGCTCGAATTCGCCGACAATGCCGCCGCGGCCTGGCGCAATCTTGCCAATCAGGGCGAGGGCGTGGCCGCCGAAATTGTCACGGGGGCGGCGCGTACGGCGACGCTCGGCGAACTCGCCTTCGCCCTCGATCTCGAGGCGGAGATGGCGCTGCGCACCGGCAACCTCGCCGCCGCCGACGCGGCGATCTCCGAGGCCGAGGGGATCGTGGCCCAGGATCCCGGCCTGCCGCCGTGGTGGCGCCCCGAAGTCCTGACGACGGTCGCCGAGATCCGCTCCGCGCAGGGCCGCGAGGACGCCGTCGATGCAAGCTTCCGCGCCGCCCTCGTCCTCGACGAGCGCTTGTTCGGCAACACGGCTCCCACGGCCGTCACCGATCTCGTCATCGGTCGCATCTTCACCGAGGAGAAGCGCTACGACGCGGCAGTGCGTGCGTTCCGCCTCGCGCTCGCGATCCTGAGGAACGACGAGGTCGCGCGCTCGGCGGTCATCGTCGATCAGATCGCGCCGTTCATCGTCGCCGCGAACGCGGTCGCGCAGGCCGACCCGAGCCAGCGCGCGCAGCTCGATGGCGAGGTGTTCGAGGCGGCCCAGCTCATCGGCAAGAGCCTCGTCGACGATACCGTGAACCGCGTTGCGGCGCGGCTCGCCTCCGCCGCGCCGGCGATCGCCAGCCTCGTCGACGAGCTGGAGGCGACGCGACAGCAGCGGGACGCGGCACGGCTCGCGCTCGCCCATGAGGTCTCGCTCCCCAACGACCGGCGCGGCAGCGAGCACGAGAACGTGCTCATGGCCCAAATCAATGCCGCGACCGCCAAGGCCGACGCGCTGGAAAAGCGCATCACCAGCGAATTCCCGGCCTACGCGAAATTCGCCAATCCCGGTCCGGTTCCGCTCGCCGAGTTGCAGAAGGGGCTGCGGGCCGACGAGGCTCTGGTCCTGTTTGAAGCCGGCCGCGAGCGCAGCTTCGAACTCCTGGTGCGCAAGGATCGCCTGATCGCGCGGCCGATGGACACCGACCGCGAAACGCTGGCCGACGATATCAGCCAGGTGCGCAAGGCTTTCGTCGTGCGCCAACGGGCGATCGGCGTTTTCGATACCGAGGCGGCCTATAGTCTTTACCGCTCGCTCTTCGGCGCGATCGAAAGCGGGCTCACGGGCGTCGATCACCTCATCGTGGTTCCGACCGGGGCGCTGGCGAGTTTGCCGCTGGGGTTGCTGGTGACGGAACGGCCCAAGGCGGGCGCGGCGCATGACTATTCCAGCGTGCAGTGGCTGCTGCGGCGTACCGCGATCAGCGAGGTGCCGTCGGCGCGCGGCTTCGCCACATTGCGCGAGGCCGGTGCCACGGCGGCGGCCTCGCGGCCGCTGCTGGCGGTCGGCGATCCCGACTTCGGCGGGTCGGCACGCGCCGGCGCCACGTCCGGTCTTGATCGGCTCGACAACGCGTGCCGCGACTCGGGACCGGTGCCGCCGCAACTCTTGCGCGCGCTGCCGCCGCTTCCCGACACGGTCGACGAGGTGCGACGCGTCGCCGCCATTCTCAACGCCGACAGCGGCTCCATCCTGCTCGGCGCACAGGCGACCGAGCCGCATTTCCGCGCGATGCCTCTGGCGCAATACCGCGTGCTCTATTTCGCGACCCATGGCCTGTTGCCGACGGCGCTGCGCTGTCAGTCCGAACCGGCGCTGGTGCTGACGCCGCCGCTCGAGCCCGCGACCACACGCGCCGCCGATGGCGTGCTCGATGCGAGCGAGGTCGCCCAGCTGCACCTCAACGCCGACCTGGTCGTGCTCTCGGCCTGCAACACCGCGACGGGCGGCGGCGAGTTCGGCGGCGCATCGCTGTCGGGCCTGGCCGGCGCGTTCTTCCATGCCGGCGCGCGCGCGGTGCTTGCCAGCCATTGGGAAGTGCCGTCGGCGCAAACGGTGCAGCTGATGACGGGGCTGTTCCAGCGGCTGGGGCCGAACCTTTCCGGCGGCATCGCCGAAGCGCTGCGCCAGTCGCAGCTTGCCCTCATTGCCCATCCCCAGACGGCGCATCCGTTCTTCTGGGCCGCCTTCACCCTGATCGGCGACGGTGGCCAGAGCGCCGCGCACGCGAGCGCCGACATGCCGGACGGCGCATCCATCGCCACGGCCGCGGGCAGCCGGAATCCATCGTCCTCGGAGAATCGTCGATGAAGTGTTGGATCGTGCTCGCGGGATTGTCGCTTGGGTTGTCGGCGCTGGCGGCCGAGACCGCCGCTGCCGCGCAACTGGTGGTCGTCAATTCGCACGGGATTCGCCTTACGCCGGGGCAGCAGATTGACGGATCCAAGCCATTCTCGCTGCATGACGGTCAAGAGGTCACGCTGATGTCCTCGAGCGGACAGCTCATCACGCTCGAAGGCCCGTCGAACGCGGTACCCGATAGTCGCGCGGGCGGCGGCACGACCGATGTCGCGACCGCGGTTGCGGCGTTGCTCACCGAGCGCAAGGCCCGCACCAGCGAGGTTGGCGTGGTGCGCGGCGAAAAGGACGTGATTCTGCCGAACCCCTGGGTCGTCGACGTCACGCATCCGGGGACGAGCTGCGTGCAGCTCGGCGTACCGGTGGTGCTGTGGCGCAGCGGGGATTTCAGCGACACCGCGGTCTCGATTGCGCCCGCCGACCAAAGCTGGGCGGTGTCGGGGCGGTGGCCGGCCGGCGCTGCCGAGCTGTCGATGCCCGCGACGCTGCCGCTGCGCGATCAGACCAGCTATATCATCAATGTCGGCGGCAAGATGGCGCCGGTGACAGTTCGCATCATCCCCGCGGCGGTCGGCAACGACGTCATGCGCGCGAGCTGGATGAGCCAGGTCGGCTGCGACAACCAGGCGAACGCGCTCCTCGCCATGCTCAGCAAGAAATAGGCTTCCGGCGCGCCGGCGGATCGCGATGAGACGGCCCCAATTCCTGTCGAAGGAGGTGCTGGTCCAGATCACGGTGGCGCTGCTGTCCACGCTGGCGGCGGTCGTGATGGTGCACAACATCGCGTTTCTCACCCAGGCCGAGCGCTTCGTCGGCGATCTGCGTATCGCCACCCTGCTGCCGCCGGAGCCCCAGGACCCCGACATCGTCATCGCGGCCGTCGAAGAGAGCACGCTTCAAAAATTTCCCTACCGCTCGCCGGTCGATCGCGAGTTTCTCAGCAATCTCCTGCAGACGCTGGCCGCGCGCCAGCCGCGCGCGATCGGCATGGACATCCTGTTCGACCAGCCGACGGAGCAGGCGAAGGACGCGGCGCTCAAGCAGACGATCGCCGATCTCAAGGTTCCGCTCGCGGTGAGCTATACCAGCAATCCCGAGATCGTCGATGCCAAGCAGCTCGCCTATCTCGATGCGTTCGTGCCGCCCGGCCGCCGCGTCGCCGCCGAGATCGCGTCGGACGCCTTCGGCACCGCGCGCTGGATCCTGCCGGACGTCAAGGAGCGCGACGGCAGCGAGTTGGCTGGTTTCGCCCGCGGTCTGTTGCAGATGGCCGGCGTCGCCACGCCGCCGGTTCAGCGCGAGATGGTCTGGCACGGCCGGCCCGATGCCGCCACCGCGCCGTTCCGCATCTTCCCCGCCGAGCTCGTGCCGATCCTTCCGGCGGCGTGGTTCAAGGACAAGATCGTCCTGATCGGCGAGATCGTGAGCCTCACCGATCGCCATCGCACGCCCTTCGCCTCGGTCTATGGCGGCAACGAGGGCAGCCTGCCGGGCATCGAAATCCATGCCAACGCGGTGTCGCAGCTGCTCCATCGTGCGCCGTCCCGCGATCCGGGCCTCGGTGCCGAAGTGGCGCTCGTCCTGGTGATGGCTTGCATCGGCGCGGCGACCGGCGCGGCCAAGCTCGCGCTCGGGCCGCGGGTCGGGCTCTCGGTGCTGGCGCCGACGCTGCTGTGGGTCTCGGGCTTCGCGCTGTTCCGCTTCACCGGCTTGTCCATCGTCCTCATCAGCCCCACCATCGCCAGCGCGATGTCGCAATGGGCGACCGATCTCCTCACCGGGCGCCAGGAGCGCCGTCAGCGCGCCTTCATCCAGACGGCCTTCGCACGCTACCTGTCGCCCGTGGTGGTCGCCCAGCTGGTGAAGGACCCCAAGCGCCTGAGGCTCGAGGGCGAGGGCCGCGCGATGACCTTTCTCTTCACCGATATCGAAGGCTTCACCTCGCTGTCGGAGAAGATGGAGGCCCGCGACGTGGCGGAGATGCTCAACGCCTATCTCGACGGCGTCTGCGCCGTCATTCTCGGCCTCAACGGAACCGTGGACAAGTTCATCGGCGACGCCGTGTTCGCCATCTTCAACGCGCCCGCCGACCAGTCCGATCACGCCACTCGCGCCGTGACGTGCGCGCTCGCGATCGACCGATTCTCGGAAGCCTTCCGCGCCGAGCAGCGCGCCAAGGGAATTCCGCTTGGCATGACGCGCATCGGCGTCCATTCCGGCCACGCCGTGGTCGGCAATTTCGGCTCGCACACCCGCATGCAATACACCGCAATCGGCGATACCGTGAATACCGCCTCGCGGCTCGAAGGCATCAACAAATATTTTGGCACGCGTATCTGCATCAGCGAATCGACCTGCGCGAGCGTCACCGGCATCCCGTTCCGTCCGATCGCGGTCGTCGTGCCCAAGGGCCGGGAGGAGCCGCTGGGCATCTATGAGCCGCTCGAGGAGGAACGCGCCGCTTCGCCCTACATCAAGCGCTATCTCGAGGCCTACGCGCTGGCGGAGCAGCGCGATCCCAGGGCGGTCGATCTATTCGAGGAACTGCATCGGGAGAATCCCGGCGACAAATGCGTCACCCTTCACCTCGAGCGGCTGCGCGAGAGCAATATCGGCGTCGAAATGGTGATGCACGACAAGTGACGCGCAACCCGCGCGCTATTCCTTCATGTAGTCGTGCACGACTTCGCCGAGGCCCAGGGTGAGATCGGCGAGGAAATGCACGGCCGAGACCACTTCCAGCACCGGCAGCTCCGCGAGCGGCGCCAACGCGTGGCGCGCGAGCTCGAGCCCGGCAGGTCCGGTCCACGCGCCCTTGACGGTCACGTCTTCGAGATAATACCGCACCAGCTCGCAGATGCGCGGCGTGCAATCGACATGGGGCACGATCTTCAGCAGAAAACTCGGCTCGACCATCGCCTTGGCGATGGCGGCGGTGTCGAGTGCCTTGTACTTGTAGCCCATCGTGCCGGTGGCGATGCGGATGCGGCCGTAATCGAGCGTGCCGAGCAGCGTGTCGGTCTCGACCTTGAACGAGACATTGGCGAGCTTCTTGGGAAAGCCCCAGATCTCGCGGCCGGCGGCGATCGGCGCCTCGTCGTCGAGAAACATCGAATGGACGTAGCCGCCGGACTTGCCCTCGTAGGTGACCGGGATCACTTGTCCCGAACTCGGTGTAGTCGCCGAAGCCCGATGAATCCGGCATGCGGATGAATTCGTATTTGACGTGCGGCGCCGCGATCTTGAGCGGCTCGGGCACGACGGCATCGAGCGCCTTGGGATCGGTGCGGTAGGTGATGATGAGGTATTCGCGGTTGACGAAGCGATACGGGCCCGGCGGGAACGAAGGGCTCGTCAGCGGCATGGCGAATGCCTGGCGCACCACATCTTCGACCTTCAAATCGCCCTCCTTGGCTCGAACGCGCGCGCACTCCCAAGCCCAACCTTAGGCGGGTTCCGCGCCAAAGGAAAGTCCGGCGTGACTTGAAGCTGTCAACGCGCGGCGACGATCGTGTTGCCGGGCTCGATGCTGCCGTCGAGCATGGCAAACTGTCCCTGCGTGGTGTTGCCGGCGATGCGTGGGCCCCAAACATGCGCCTCGATGCACAGGTGGGGCACGTTCTCGTCGGACGGGAAATCGAGGCACAGCGTGCTGCCCGAGAGGCTCCAGTGCCGCTCGGCGGGCGGCGCGTAACGGTCCTGCGCGGGCACCCAGCGCCGTATCAGCGCCGTGCCGTCGGCGCGCAGGAAGGCTTGGAACACGACGCGGTCGAGCGTCTCGCCCTTGGCCCCTTCGCGGGGAAGATAGAGGACCCCGCTCAAAGTATTGCCGGCGAGCCGGCTGGCAGTGGGCGGCGCCGTCTCCTGCGCCCGGGCGTGGCGGTGGCGCCAGCGGCGACGGCAAGCGCGGCGGAAACGGCAATCGCGCGGGCAATAGGGCGGCTCATGGTGGTTGCTCCCTCACGGAGTCGCGCCGGCGGCATTGCGCGCGTTGGCATAAGCAGCGCGCGCATCCGCGCGCTTGGGATCGGCCTCGGCCGCATGACGATAGGCGTCGAGCGATTTCTGCGGTTCGCCGAGCACCGCGTAGGCGCGCCCCAGGCGCATCCAGCCGTCGACGTCGCCCGGTTCGTGCGCGAGCCGGTCGGCAAGGCGCTGCACCATCGCCTTGATCATCGCCGCGCGGTCGTCGGGCGACATCTGCGCCGCCGCGGCGACATCGCCGGCGCTCGGACCCGGAACCGCTTCGGCGGCCGGCGCGGGTGCTGCGGCCGGCGACGACGGTTCCGCCTTGGCGAGCGCGGCGCGGCGCTGGGCGAGGTCGGCGGCGCCGACGCCCATCTGCTTGGCCAGCCGGTCGATATTCGTGCGCAGACCGCCGAGCCACGGTGCATCCGCGGGCGAATCGGCCTCGAGCGCGAGCCAGCGTTGCAGCGCCGCGTCGCCATGGCCGTCCTGCGCCGCGGCGAGGCCCATATAGAACCGGGCGCGCGGATCGTTGGGATCGGCGGCGAGCGCCGCCTCGAACAGGCGCCGGGCCTCGGGCACGACTTTGTCGCCATTGGCGGTCACGAGATCCTCGCCCGCGGCGGACTGCGCATCCGCATTGCCGCTTTTGGCGCCGAGCGCGGCCGCGCGCTGCGCCGCTTCGGCGGCTTTTTGCGGCTCGCCGAGCAGGGTGTAAGAGCGCGATAAGAGGCGCCAGCCGTCGCTGTCGTTGGGCTCCTTGGCCAGTCGCGCCTTGAGCTCGGCGACTGCGGCATTGAGATCGTGCGGCGCCTCCTCGCGCGCACGTTCGAGCAGCGCGTTGTGCGCGCCGCTATCGAGCGCGCCGCCACGCCAATAAAAAGCCGTCGCGACACCGGCGAAGGGCAGGAGCAGCAGAATGGCGATTCCCGGCCGCGAGACCAGGGCCGCCTTGAGCCATCCGAATGACAGGCGGTGGCGATGCGGCCGCGCCAGAGCGGCAACTCGCGCCAGCACCGGCGGCGTCACGAGATGCCAAGCGAAGGCAAGGCCGGCACCGGACAGGATCGCGAGGAAATATAGCACCAGCATTGGCGAGTGGTCGGTCAGGGCGCGCGTCTCGTCATCGCGGTGGCCGCACGGCGCAGGGAGGCGAACTTCCGCTCCTGCCGCCGTTGACATCCTTTCCGCAGCGGGTGCATCGTAGGGACAAGTATCGCTTGTGTCCAGCAAGCGCGGGGGATTTCACAATCGTTTGTCTTCTTCCGCTCCCGCGACGGGCGTCATCGCGGCGCCGCGCTCCGACCGCGCTTTTCGTCCTCATCGCAATGATGCTGACGGCGTGCGGTGTGACGCCGGCACCGCTGTCGCCGGCGAGTGCCGCGGCGCCGGCCGCGCCGCTCGCTGCGCCGCTGGCCGCTCCCATGAGCGAGAGCCGTCCGCTCGCCGTGCTGCCGTCGCCGGCGAGCCGCGAAAGCAAAGCGGCAGCACCGGTCATCGTGCGCGGCGCGAGCCCCGAGGCGCCGGTGCTGGCGCCGCGCGCAACCGCTGCCGCCGGCACGACGCCGGCCGACGTGACTCTGAATTTTTCGGGCGCCGACATCCGCGCCGTCATCGCCGCGGTGCTGGGCGAGACGCTCAAGCTCAATTACGTGATCGATCCCGACGTAGCCGGCCCGGTCACGTTCAAGGTTGCGCGGCCGCTGCGGCGCGACGAGGTTCTGCCGGCGTTCGAGGCGATCCTCGCGAGCCGCGGCGTGACCCTGGTGCAGCAGGACGGCATCATCCGCGTGATGATGGCGCGGACCAAGGGCCAGCCGCCGGCGGCGCTGCCGATCGGGTCGCCCCAGCCGGGCGCGGTCGGGGAGCGAATCGAGCTGTTTCCCGTTCGCTACGTCACCGTTGCCGATATCCGCGACGTGCTCGACAAGCTGCTGCCGCCGGGCGCGGTCATTCTCGCCGACGAAACGCGGCGCCTCGTCATGGTGAAGGGCACGTCCGAAGAACTTGGTCTCGCCGAGGACGCGGTGCGGATCTTCGATGTCGACCAGATGCGGGGCCTGTCGGTGGGGCTGTTGCCGCTGCAGAACGCCCAGGCCGCGACCGTCGTCGTCGAACTCAACAACATTTTCGATGCGACGCGCAAGGAGGCGGCGCTCAACGTGATCCGCTTCCTGCCGGTCGAACGCCTCAATGCGGTGATGGTGCTGACGCGCGAGCCGCATTATCTCGACGAGGCGCGCGCCTGGGTCGCGCGGCTCGATCGCACCCGCAACGTGAATGAGCGGCGCGTTTACGTCTATTACCTGCAATACGGCAAGGCGGCGCAAGTGGCGCAAACGCTGCAGGGCGCGCTGTCTGGCATCAATATCGAGGTCCAGGGGCCGACCACCGCCAATCCCGCGGGGATGGGCATCGGCGGCGCGGGGACGGATGTCAACCCGATCCCGCCGCCGGCACCCGGGTTTCCGACGCCGCCGCCACTGCTCGGCAGCCCCGCGCCGGTGGCGCCGCCGGGGCCGTCCGCGACGCAGCCGGAGCCGGGTGCCGAGCCGAGCGTGCGCATCGTCGCCGACGACGCCCATAATGCGCTGCTGATCTCGGCGACGCCGCGCGATTACGGCCTGATCCGCGACGTGCTCGAAGGGATCGACACGGCGCCGCTGCAGGTGCTGATCGAGGTCACCGTGGCCGAGGTCACGCTCAACAATTCCCTGCAATACGGCGTGCAATATTTTCTCAATTCGCGCGGCAGCGCCGGCGGCAATATCTCGACGCTGCTCACCACGGGCACCAGCACCGCCGCCATCACCCCGGCCACGCCCGGCTTCTCGCTCTCGTTCACCGCCGCCAATCTGCAGCCGCGCGTGGTGCTGCAAGCGCTTTCGGAACTGACCCAGACCAAGGTCATCTCGACGCCGCGGCTGATGGTGCTCGACAACCAGACGGCGCGCCTCCAAGTCGGCGACGTCGTGCCGATCATCACCCAGTCCGCCGCGAGCACGCTGACCGCGAATCCGCTGGTCTTAAGCAACGTGCAATACAAGGAAACGGGTATCGTGCTCTCGGTCACGCCGCGCGTCAGCGCCGGCGGCGTCGTCACCATGGAGATCAACCAGTCGGTGATCGACGTGGTCCCGACCACCTCGTCCACCCTCAATTCCCCGACCTTCCAGCAGCGCCGGCTCACCAGCACGGTCAGCGTCGACAGCGGCCATTCGATCTTGCTCGGCGGCCTCATCGAGGACCAGGACAGCCGCGATTCCGCGGGCATCCCGCTCCTCAACGAGATCCCGGTGATCGGGGCGCTCTTCGGCAACCGCAACAACAACGCGACGCGGACCGAACTGATCCTGTTTCTGACGCCCTATGTCCTCGGCAATGACGCGGACGCGACCGATGCCACGGACAAGGTGATGCGGCAGTTCCGCGCGCTGCTCGATCGGTCGACCCTGCCGCCGCTGCAGGTGCCGCCGCCCTGAACCGGTTTGAGCGGCCGACGGCAGAAATCTTTTGACGGGGCGGAAGGCGGGGCGCATGGTGGCAATCTGGCAACATAGTCGGAGGGACGTCATGGCCAATGCGGGTGCCGGGTCCGAATGGCTTATGGACATCGGAAAGATGTTCGGCGAGATGCGGGCGCCGACAGCCGATCTCGAAACGATCGTTGCCATGCAGCGCAAGAATATCGAGGCGGTGACGCAAGCCAACCAGCTCGCCATCGAGGGCGCCCAGGCTGTCCTGCGCTATCAGCTCGAGATGGCACGCCGCACGATGGAGGAATTCTCGTCCATGTTCGCGAGCTTCCTGCAGCCCAACGGTTCGATGGAGGACCGGGTGGCGAAGCATTCCGAGTTTTCCAAATCGGCGATGGAAAAGGGAATGACCAACGTCCGCGACATTTCCGATCTGGTCACGAAGGCGAATACCGACGCCTTCAACGTGCTGAGCCGGCGCATGACCGAGAGCCTCGAGGAAATTCGCGACTACGCGACCAAGCGTTCCGTCGGCTGACGCGCCGTCCCGCCGGCGTCAGCGCCGGGCGATCTCGGTGACGAGCTTGTCGAGGATCGCCCGCGCGAACGCGTCGTCGCTTTGCACGGTGATCAGGAACGACCCCGGGCCGCCGATGACATTGGCGCGGTAATAGGCGTCGAGATCGGGCTCGAGGGTAAGGATCGGCAGGCCGTTGATCACCACGCCCTGCGTCACCGCCTCGTTGCGGGCCAGCTCGGCCGGGCGGCCGCGGTTGTTCGCGCCGTCGCCCGAAATGTCGATGGTGCGCCGCGGGCTGCGGCAGCGGCAGCGGGCCAGCAAGGCCACCGAAAAGTCGATAGCGCCGCTCAGCGACGTGCCGCCGCCGAAAAGCTCGCGCGGCGTCGCGTCGATGGCGTCGGCGAGGGCCCGCGCCGAGGCCGCATCGTTCACGAACGTCCAATCGACCGTCAGCGCATGCAGGGTCGGCCCCGTCCACTGCACCATCGCGACGGCGATGCGGCGCCGCGGTCCGGCCGCGATCGCATCGACCACGCGCGGATTGCGAAAGGCGGCGGCATAGCCGTGCTTCTGCAGCTCGAAGCGCGTTTCGTCGACGCTACCGGACGCATCAACGGCGAGCACGAGGGCGAGATCGACATCGGTCTGCGCCATCGCCGGACGAAAGCCGGCGCCGGCGAGCAGCAGGGCGGCGACAATGCCGGTGCGCCACCGCCGCGCGCGCCGGCCGCGCGGGTTCGTCACGGCGCCAGTCCGAGCGCGCGATAGGCGCCGAAGGCGCCGGAATGAAGTCGTTCCGTGTCGCCGGCGCAGAACGTGCGGCACAGTTGGTCGAGGCCGCGGAACAATGGGTTGAGCCGTTCGAGCGCTGCCGCATTTGCGACGATCCCTCGCGCCATCGCTGCAGCCGCCTCGTCGCCCAGCCGCGCATGGGCGACGAGAACATTGAGGACGCCGACCTGCGGCAGATCGGCGGCCAGGCCGGGGATCGCCCCTCCCGGCATGACGCAGCGGCGATAGGAGGGCACGGCGGCAAGGACCTGTTCGAGCCGTCCCGGACCATAGGGCAGGACGCGCACGGCGGTGCGGCGGCACAGTTCGGTCATGACTTGATTCGGAATCGGGCATTGGAGCTGCGCATCGGCCTCGCCCGCCTCGAGCGCCGCGGCGCCGGCGGCGAAATCGAGATGGACCGGCACCGCGTCGACAATCCCGAGCGCGTCGAGGATGACCCCGGCATGCTCGGCCATGCCGCTTTTCCGCGGGCCGACGATCACGCGCCGTGCAGCGAGATCGGCGACGGTCGCGCGCGCCCAATCGGCGCGGACGATGAAGAAGAGCGGCCCCACATTCATCGGCGCGATCGTGCGCAGCGGGATCGCGCGGCCGAAGGGTGGCGCGCCGCCTATGGCGCGCGCCACCCAGTTGGCGGCCATGAAGCCGAACTCGATCGTGCCCGCTTCGAGCAATTCGGCGTTGCCGACGCTCGCCCCCGGCGTTTCCCGCACCTCGACCGGGGCGAGCGTGGTGTCGCCGTCGAGAACGCTCGCGAGCGCCAGCCCCTGGGTGAAAAACGTGCCGCCCGTCTCGGCGGTCCCGATGCGCGTCGGCATGGGGATCACGGCACCTCCATCGCCATGACGCCGCCGTCGACGAAGATGTTGTCGCCGAAAATGAACGAGAAATCGTCCGAGACCAGGAACAGAACCGCGCGCGCCGTCTCGATCGGCTGTCCCGGGCGGTTGACGAGATTGGTGATGGGCCGGCTCGGGTCGAACGTGTCCCTGCCGACCGGAGACCCGGTCTTGTTGGGCGAGACGGAATTCACGCGGATGCCGTGAGGCGCAAGCTGCACCGCCATGGCCCGGGTGAGATTGACGACGCCGCCCTTCGCCGCCGAATAGGCGATGGCGCGACCGCGGCCGCGATGACCCGAGGTCGAGCCGATATTGACGATCCGACCGCGCGTATCCTGGGCGATCATCCGCCGCGCCACGTGCTGCGCCATCAGGAACGGGCCCTTGAGCGTTACCGCGATGACCCGGTCCCATTCCGCCTCGTCGATGTCGAGGATCGTCTTGCTGTCCGAGATCGCGACGTTGTTAACGAGAATGTCGATGCGGCCGAAGTGCTCCACCACCGCGGCGACGGCGCGCGCGACCTCGACACTCTGCGACACGTCGGCGACGAGCGCGAGCGCATCGCCGCCCGCGGCGACGATGGCGGCGGCGGTCCGCTCGCCACGCGCGCGATCGTTGTCGATGAGGGCGATGCTGGCGCCTTCGGAAGCCAGCAGTTTGGCGATCGCCTCGCCGATATTGCGGCCGGCGCCCGTGACGATCGCCACCTGACCCGCGAGCTTCATCGCCTCCTCCTTTGCGTTTCGTTGCATGATGCGAGTATCTCCAAAAATCGGCGGCGGCTCAATCGAGCGGTGCGGCGTCGATCAGGATGAAGGCCATGCGGCAGACCCTGTCGCTGCGGTTGGCCCAGGAATGGTGCGTGCCGCGCTGGATCAGCACGTCACCCGGCTTCATGACCACCTCGCCCTCGTCCATCAGCGCCCAGGATCTCGCCCTCCAGCACGATCGCGTAATCGACGGTGTCGGTCTTGTGGAAGAGGAAATGGCGCGCGCGGCCCTGCGCCGAGGTGTGCGCGCCCTGGCTCGCGAGGTCGATGGCGGCGGTGTCGTCGTGGACGCTGTCGGGGGGAATGTCCGAGATGCGGAAGACCGTGCCGCCGCGGTGCTGCGGTGGCGTCGGTACGCGCAGGCCGGCGGGCGCCGCGTCCTCGTTGCCGCGGTTGGAAGCCGGCGCACGGTCGGTGAGCCAGAGCAGCGTGCTCCAGTAATGCGGCGAGAACATCGATGGCAGCACGTCGGGCGCGGGACCATCGGAGAGAATGACCGATCGGCCGGCTTCGTTGTGTCCGGTGACGATGCGGCGGACGGGTTTCGGCATGGCGGACCTCCCTTCTGTCGGATGCGCGATTGAGCGAGTATATCAGCGGGCGGCCCCGTGCTGGGGCGTGTTCGGTGCCTGCCGGTGCCGCTATAATCCGCAGAGTCGAGGGGAGCGCGTCATGGCCGAGGAACCGAAGACCACGCACCGCTTCGCCGCCGAGGAGGGACGGCGCTTCATGAAAGGCGCGCTCGCCGCCGCAGGCGTGCCCGACCCGGACGCCGAAGATGTCGCCGAGGCGATGCTGTTCGCCGATCTGCGCGGCGTCGACAGCCATGGCATCGTGCGCCTGCCGACCTATATCCGGCGGCTGCGCGCCGGCGGCATCAATCCGCGGCCGCGCATTCATATCGCGCGCGAGGCCGACGCGACCGCGCTGGTCGACGGCGATAACGGCATGGGCCATCTCGTCATGCGCTTTGCCGCACGCGTGGCGATGGAGAAGGCGGAGGCGCGTGGCGTCGCGTGGGTCGGGGCGCGGGCGAGCAATCATGCGGGTGCGGCGGCGTGCTATGCGATGATGCCGCTCGCGCGCGACATGATCGGCCTCTATCTTGCCGTCGCCAACAACAACCACATGGCGCCCACCGGCGGGTTCGAGCCGCTACTCGGCACCAACCCGATCGCCATCGCCGTACCGACGCTCGAGGAGCCGCCGGTGGTGCTCGACATCGCCACCACCACGATCTCCTTCGGCCGCATCCGCAACGCCGCCGATGCCGGCGAGAGCCTGCCGGAAGGGCTGGTGATGGATTATGCCGGCCGTCCCGTCACCGATCCCAATCAGGCGAACCATGCGCTGCTGGCGCCGATCGGCGGCTACAAGGGCTATGGGCTGTCACTGATGTTCAGCCTGTTGAGCGGCGTGCTCAACGGCACCGCCACCGGACGCGATGCGGTGAACATCGAGGAGGCGAGCGCGCCGGGCAATACCGGCCAGACGATCCTGGCGCTCAAGGCGGCGAATTTCGGCCCGGTCGATGATTTCAAGCGCCGTGTCGACAAGGTCGCGCGCGACCTGCGCGCATCGAAGCCGATGCCGGGTGTGGCCGAGGTGCGCTATCCGGGTCTGGGCGGCTACCGCATCGCCGAGGCGCGGCGCCGCGAGGGCGTTCCCATCCGCCCGGGATTCGTCGCGGCGCTCGGCCGGCTGGCGGCCGATCTCGGCATCGCGAAGCTGGCGCTGCTGTAGCGTGGATGACCAAGTGGAACACGCTTTTCCCTGTTGTCGCAGCGAGCGCAGCGCAGCTATCTCCTTGCGCCTGCAAGATTGTTTTGGCGCTACGCTCCTCGCCACAACAGCATTGCTTTCATCCGACCGAATTATGCCCGTTGCCGTCAGGAGGACTGCATGAACGCCGATTTCAGCCGCAACATGCGGCTCGTCGCGCGCTGCGATCAGGGCGGCCGCAGCGACGGGGTGCAGTTCATGCTGCATCGCGGCTACGGCTATATCGGGCACACCTTCAGCGACGGGGTGAGCGTCGTCGATCTGCGTGATCCCGTCCATCCGAAGACGGTGAATTTCATCGCCGCGCCGCCCAATACGCGGGCGAGCCATCTCCAAGTCCACGACGACCTGCTCCTCGTCATCAACGGCGCGAGCCGGCACACGCCGCAGTCGCTCGCCGCTGCCGATAAGGATTATTACGCGCGTCCGCTCGCCGACACGCTCGGCCAGGCGGGCGCGCGCAACTTTGCGGCGGGGCTGCGCGTGTTCGACGTGTCGCATCCGGCCGAGCCGCGCGAGATCGGCTTCATGCCGGTCGATGGCCTCGGCCTTCATCGCATCTGGTATGTGGGCGGTCGCTATGCCTATGTCTCGGCGCATTTCGAGGGGTTCAGCGATCACGTCCTGGCGATCGTCGATATGAGCGATCCGGCGCGGCCGCTTCTCGCCGGGCGCTGGTGGCTGCCGGGCATGTGGCGCGCGGGCGGCGAGACGGCTTCGGGACCGGGGCGTTATGCGCTCCATCACGCGCTGGTCGCGGGAAATCTTGCCTATGGCGCGTGGCGCGACGGCGGCCTTACCGTTCACGATGTCAGCGATCCGGCGCGGCCGCGTCTCCTCGTCCATCGCAACTGGTCGCCGCCCTTCGGCGGGGGCACCCATTCGCCGCTGCCGCTGCCCGACCGCAATCTCCTGCTCGTCGGCGACGAGGCGACCCAGGACAATGGCGAAGACGGCATCAAATGCGTCTGGGTGTTCGATGTGCGCGTGCCCGCGAACCCGGTCGGCATCGCCACCCTGCCGCGCCCGGCCGAGACCGACTACAACGCCAAGGGCGCGAAATTCGGTCCCCATAATTTGCACGAGAACCGGCCCGGCTCGTTCCAGAGTTCGAGCCTCGTGTTTGCCACCTGGTACAATGCCGGCGTGCGCGCCTTCGACATTTCCGATCCGTTCCAGCCGCGCGCGGTCGGCCATTACGTGCCGCCGCCGCCGGAGCGCATGATCGACAAGCGGCCCGGCCGCCCGCGCGTGATCCAGAGCTGCGATGTCTATGCCGACACGCGCGGGCTCCTTTACGTGACCGACACCAATGCCGGTCTCACCATTCTCGAATTCGACGGCGCGAGGTGAAAGCCATGGATGCAAAGACGCCAGCCCCCGTCGAGCCGCGGCGGCGCGGCTCGACCGGCGCCGAAGGTGTGCCGCCGTCGCATCGCCGCTTTCCTACGATCGCCGATCTCCGGCGCCGCGCGCGCCGGCGCGTGCCGCGCTTCGCCTTCGATTTTGTCGATGGCGGCTGCGGCGAGAACGAGGTCCGCGACCACAACCGCGTCGCCCTCGATGCGGTGAAGTTGGTGGCGCGCTACGGCCTCGGGGCCGGCGGGATCGCAACCGAGGTCGAATTGTTCGGCCGGCGCTATGCGGCGCCGATCGGCATCTCGCCCATGGGCATGGGCGGGCTGTTATGGCCGCGCGCCGAGATCCATCTTGCAACCGCGGCCCAGGCGATGAAAATTCCCTATGTGCTGGCGACGCCCGCCAGCGCGTCGATCGAAGAGATCGCCGCCGTCGCGCCGGATTTGTTCTGGTTCCAGCTTTACGGCGCCCCCAACAACGACAACCGCATCACCTTCGATCTCGTGCGCCGCGCCGAGGCGGCGGGCGCGCATGCGCTGGTGGTGACGATCGACACGCCGGTCCGGGCGAAGCGGCCGCAGGATTGGCGCAATGGCCTATCGGTGCCGTTCAAGCCCAAGCTCCGTACCATCGTCGATATCGCGACATCGCCATTATGGGCGCTCGAAGTGTGGAAGCAGGGCGTGCCGCGCTCGGCCAACTTCATCGCCTATACCGGCCAGACCACGCCTTCGGCGGGCGAGGTCGCCGCCTGCGCGCAGCGCGAATTGCGCGGCGGCTTCCTGTGGGAGACGGTCGAGCGCGTGCGCAAGCTGTGGCCGCGCCCGCTCATCGTCAAGGGCATCATCCATCCCGACGACGCGATGCGCGCGGTTTCGCTGGGCGCCGACGGGATCATCGTCTCCAACCACGGCGGCCGCACGCTCGACGCGGCGCCGGCTTCGATCGACATGCTGCCGGCGGTGGTCGAGCGCGTCGGCGGCAAGGTCACGGTGCTGATGGATAGCGGCATCAGGACCGGGCTGGATGTCGTCCGCGCGCTCGCGCTCGGCGCCAAGGCGGTACTGACCGGGCGTCCGTTCCTGTTCGGCGTCGCCGCCCTCGGCCCCGGCGGCGGCACGCATGTGCTCGAGTTCTTCGCCGAGGAGATCCGCATGGCCATGGGCCAGGTCGGCGCGAAGAACCTCGACGAGCTGAAACAGGCGACGGTGCTTCACCCCAACGCGCACAAGCTGCCGTTCTCCGGCGCCAACGCGTAGAACGCGCCGCAATCAGACGTTCACCGGCGCGAGCGGGGTGCGGCCGCGGATCAGGTCGGCGGCCTTCTCGGCGATCATGATCACCGGCGCGTTGATGTTGCCGCCGACGAGATCGGGCATCACCGAGGCGTCGACGACGCGCAGCCCCTCGACCCCGCGCACCCTGAGCTCGGGATCGACCACCGCCGTCGCGTCGCGGTCCGCTCCCATCTTGCAGGTGCCGAGCGGATGGAAGACGGTCGCGGCGGTCTTGCGCACATGCGCATCGAGATCGTCGTCGCGACGCCTTGCCGAGGCCGGGCACGACTCGGCGGCGATGAAGCGCCGCAGCGGCGCCTGGGCGAAAATCTCGCGCGCGAGGCGGATGCCGGCACGCATGGTCTTGCGGTCCTTCTCGGCGGCGTAGAAGTTGAGCGCGATGCGCGCGGGCGCGCGCGGATCCGCCGAGGCGAGCGAAAGCCGGCCGCGGCTCTCGGGCCTGAGCACCACGGGGCGGCAGCCGAAACCGTCGGCGAAAGGCGGCTTGAACGGCGCGAGATACGGCCCCGCATTCATCGGTGCGAGGCGAAACAGCATCTGCATGTCGGGGATGGCGGCGTCCGGCATCGGCCTTCAGATAGGCCATGACGTTGTTGGGCACGCTCGCGAACATGCCCGTGCCGAAGAAAATGCGCCTGGCCGAGCGCGAGCGCGGTGCGGTCATAGCGCAGCGCATGGTGCAGCGGTCCCGGCTCGGTGCGTAGGAAATCGACATCGGCGGTGATGTGGTCCTGCAAATTCTTGCCGACGGCGGGAAGCGCGACGGCGACGGGAATGCCGTGCTGCTTCAGTTCCGCCGGATCGCCGATGCCCGACAGCATCAGAAGTTGCGGCGAATTGATCGAGCCGCCGCTCAGGATCACTTCGCGCTCGGCGCGCACGGTCGCGCTCGCGCCGTTCTTGTCGTAGGCGACGCCGACGGCGCGATGCGCCTCGATGATGACGCGCGTCGCCAGCGCACCGACCTCGACGACGAGATTGGGGCGCGCAAGGGCAGGGCGCAGATAGGCGACGGCGGCGCTGCAGCGCCTGCCGTTGCGGATCGTTGATTGCGACCGGCAGAACCCCTCCTGCTGCGCGCCGTTGTAGTCTGGCGTGGCCGGCAGCCCGGCCGCCGCGCCGGACTGCGAGAAACGCCTCGTTGAGCGGGTCGTCGAATTGCGGCGTACAGGTGGTGAGCGGCCCGTCGCCGCCGCGATAGGCATCGGCGCCGCCTTGCCAACTCTCCTGCCGCCGGAAATAGGGCAGCGCATGGGCATAAGACCACTGCGTCAGGCCCGCATCGGCCCAGCGATCGTAATCGCCGCGATGGCCGCGGACATAGGCCATGGCGTTGATCGAGGACGAGCCGCCGACGACCCGGCCGCGAAAGATCGGCAGGCGCTGGCCCGCGAGCGTGGTCTCCGGTTCGGTCGAATAATGCCAGTCGTGACGGCGCTGCAGCGCGTTGCGGCCCCAGAGAATGGGAATGCCGATGAGGGGGTCGCTGTCCCAGCCGCCCGCCTCGAGCACGAGGACGCGAATCCCCGCGTCCTCGGTGAGCCGGTTCGCCAGGGTGCAGCCGGCCGAGCCGGCGCCGACGATGACGTAATCGTAACTCTTCTCGCTCGTCATCCTTCTCCCCCTTGAACGGGCGGCGGCGCTCCGGTCAGAGATTCGCGCGCTGGTTGAGATTCTGAATGAGAGACGTGACCTGACCGCCGTTGCGTTCGATGAACGACGCGAACTCGTCGCGGTAGGTCAATGCCTGGCTCACGCCTTCGAGGCTCGCGTCCCGGATCTTGAACTGACCGTCCTGCTTCTCCACCGCCCAGGTCGACCTTGACCGGCGGCTGACCGCTCGCCGGGCCGGAGAATCTGCGTCGTCACCAGGATGGTGCCGTTGCCTTCGTCCTGGGCGTTGACGACCTTGAAGTTCTCGCCGTTATAGCTGCTGAAGCGCGACCAATAGACGCTGATCATGTAGCGCTCGAAGGATTGGGTGAATTGCTGCCGCTCGGCGTCAGTGGCGCTGCGCCAATAGCGGCCGAGCACGAAGCGCGCGATCCTGGGCACGTCGAAGGCGCCGTTGACGAGTTCTTGGAATTGCTGCTTGCGCGTCGCGTCGGCTTCCTTCTTGTCGTTGATGATCGACAGAACGTGGGTGCCGAGCGTCGTTCATGAAGGCGGCGGCGTCGCCATTGGCGGCGTGCGCGCCATGCGGCGCGGCGCCGAACAGCATCACAATCATCACGGCTGCGATACGAGTAACCAAGCGTTCGCGGATCATCGGATCCTCATGCAAAGTCAGGGGCGAACGCCGACACCAATATCAGAGCCGGGGCTGCGTTTCCATACCACCGAAGCGCGGCGCCACCGGAGCGGCGCCCGCGCAAATTGCGGCGAACTTGCGGCACTGGCGGGGCCGGCGCCTCCCGCGCTACGATGGCGCGTGATTTACCCCGAGGAGGAACCATGCGTAATCGACCGACGCTGACCGCCGCCGATGCGCAAAAGATGATGGCCGCCTGCAAGGCCGAGGCGCAGAAGAACAAGTGGAATGTCTCGATCGCCATTCTCGACGATGCCGGCATCCTGCTGTTGTTCGAGCGCCTGGAGGGCGCAGGACCTGCCACCGCCGTGGTGTCGCAGGGCAAGGCGACCGCCGCCGTGATGACGCGCCGGCCGTCGAAATTCCTCGAGGACCGCCTCAAGGATCGGCCCGGCTTTCCTCAATTTCCCCGCCGGCCTGCCGATCCAGGGCGGCGTGCCGGTGATGTATCAGGGCGAATGCGTCGGCGCGATCGGCGTCTCGGGCGTGCAGTCGCACGAAGACGAGCAGATTGCCAACGCCGGCGCCGCTGCGCTCGCCTGAGCTTCGCCGGCGCGGGCCGCCCGCTTCATCATCCCCAAGGGCCGCGCCGGCGCCGCGGCGCGAGTGCGAACGACGCCGTTCGCCGCGGCTGCAGCAGCCGCACGCCGCGGCGGCGGACGAACAGCACCAGCACCATGCCGGCGACGAAGCCGCCGACATGAGCCCAGACCGCGACGCCCGGCTCGCCCGGCGATGCCGACAACGCGCTCACGAGCTGCAGCAGGAACCACAGGCCGAGCAGGACCACCGCCGGCACGGTGACGAGGCGGACGAAGATGATGATCCAGATCAGCACGACGACGTTGCCGCGCGGATGCAGGATGAGATAGGCCCCGAGCACGCCGGCGATCGCGCCGCTTGCGCCGATCATCGGCACCGTCGAGGCCGGTGCGACCAGTGCCTGCGTCACGGCCGCGATGGTGCCGCAGACGAGATAGAAGACGACGAAGCGCGCCGCGCCGAGCGCCGTCTCCACGCCTTTGCCGAACAGCCACAGATAGAGCATGTTGCCGAGCAGGTGAAGCCACCCGCCATGGATGAACATGCTGGTGAAGATCGTGGCCCATGGCGGCACCAGGCGCAGCCGCGCCGGCAACGCGGCGTGGCCGAACAGTACCGCGGGCATCATGCCATAGGCATAGGCGACCGCGTCGGCGGCGCGCGGGCCGAGCCCCTCCTGCCACAGGAAGACCGCGGTGCAGGCGGCGATCAGCGCATAAGTGACGACCGGCGCGCCGCTCCGGGGCATGTCGTCGTAGAGCGGCAGCGCGAGGATCACGGTGGGCCGGCCTGCGGCGCCGCGCCGGCGCGAAGTTTCGTCGCGTCGAACATGGGGATAACATAGCACGGCTCGGCCGGTGCGGGCCGGGCGAGGGAGAGGCGGGAATGAAACTGCTATCGTTCAAGGCCGAGGGGCGCGCGTCCTATGGCATCGTCGCCGGCGGCGGGATCATCGATCTGCCGCGGCGGCTGGGGCGCGAATGCCCCGATCTGCGCAGCCTTCTCGCGGCGGACGCGCTGGGCCGCGCCGGCTGCCTTCGCCGGCGCTGCGCCCGATCTCGCGCTCGACGCGGTCGAGTTCCTGCCGCCGGTGCCGGTTCCCGACAAGATCGTCTGCGTCGGCGTCAACTACGCCGACCGCAACACCGAGTACAAGGACCTCGACGTCCCCAAATACCCGAACATCTTCCTGCGCACGCCGGGCTCGTTCGTCGGCCACCGCGCGGCGCTGCTGCGGCCGCCGGAATCGCCGCAGCTCGATTACGAGGGCGAGGCGGCGATCATCATCGGCACCGGTGGACGGCGCATTGCCAGGGAGCGCGCTCTCGCGCATATCGCCGGCCTCACCTGCATGAACGAGGGCACGATCCGCGACTGGACGCGCCACGGCACGTTCAACGTCACGCAGGGCAAGAATTTCGACCGCAGCGGCGCGATCGGCCCCTGGCTCGTCACCGCCGACGAACTCGCCGGCTACGACGATCTCAAGGTGATGACGCGCGTCAACGGCGAGACGCGGCAGAACGACACCACCGCGCATCTGGTGTTCCCCTTCGCCGCCCTCATCGCCTACATCTCGACCTGGACCGAGCTCAAACCCGGCGACGTCATCGCCACCGGCACGCCGATCGGCGCCGGCGCGCGCTTCAAGCCGCCGCGCTATCTCGTGCCCGGCGACGTGGTCGAGGTCGAGGTCGCCGGGGTCGGCATTCTCGCCAACCCCGTCATCGACGAGACGCCATCGTAAGCGCCGCTTGACAGGCCGGGACTGGTGCCCGTATTGTCCTACTTATAAGATGGCGTCTTATTAGTAGGACAGTGTGATGGATCACAATCCCCATCTCGCGGTCATGCCGCAGCGCGGCGACGACAAGGGGAGCGAAGCCGGAATCGAGCACCCCGACCGCGGTCGTGAACGTCGCCTGGCAGACGCGCGCGGCGCCGCCGACCGCGGCCGAAAACGCGCTCGCCGACGCGCTGCAGGCGATCTTCGCCGAAGAAATCTACGAGCTTCCGCACATCGTCGAGCGCCTCAACGCCTCGGCGTGGCGCCGCCCGCCGGCGCCGCCGCGCTGGAGCGAGGCGTCGTTCCGCGCCGAGCTGCACCGGCTCGGGCGCTGAGCGCATGGCGCCGCCGCGGCTTGCGTTCCGGCACGTCACCAAGCGCTTTGCCGAGGCCGGCACGCGCGGCGAGGCCGTCGTCGCCGTCGCCGATGTGAGCTTTTCCATCGCCGACGGCGAGGTGGTCTCGCTGATCGGGCCGAGCGGCTGCGGCAAGAGCACGCTGCTCAATCTCGGCTCCGGCCTCGACCAGCCGAGCGAGGGCGAGGTTCTCGTCGACGGCGAGCGCGTGACGCGAGCCCAATCCGCATGTCGCCTTCATGCTGCAGAAGGATCTGCTGCTGCCGTGGCGCACGATCCGCGAGAATGTCGAGTTCGGGCTCGAGATCCAGGGCGTTGCGGCGGCGCAGCGGCGGACGCGCTCGGCGGCGCTGCTCGAGACCTGCCGCATCGCCGATTTCGCCGGCCATTATCCCTATCAGCTTTCGGGCGGGATGCGGCAGCGCGCGGCGCTGGCGCGGACCCTGGCGGTCGATCCGACCGTGCTGCTGCTCGACGAGCCGTTCTCGGCGCTCGACGCCCAGACCAAGATGGTGCTGCAGCAGGATCTTGGCGCGCACCATCAAGGCGGCCGGCAAGACCGCGCTGTTCATCACCCATGATCTCGTCGAGGCGGTGGCGCTGTCCGACCGCGTGCTGGTGATGAGCGCGCGCCCCGGCCGCATCATCGAGGAGATCGCGATCGATCTGCCGTATCGCGATGATTGCATGCGCCGGCGCGAGCTGCCCGAGATCGGCCGCTATGTGCCGCGGCTGATGTCGCTGCTGCATGTGCGCGAGGCGGCGCTGTGAGTGAGGACCGAGGGAATCGGAAGGAGAGGGACATGCGCGTTCGCGTGGACGCTGGCATTGGCGGCGCTGCTCGCCGCGACGAGCGGCGCAAACGCGGCCGAGAAAGTGGTCTATCTGCTGCCGGCGCCGGCCTTCCTGCCGGCCTTCGGGCCGTGGATGGTGGCGAAGCAGCGCGGCTATTTCGCCAAGGAGGGGCTCGATGTCGATTTCGAGGCGGCCCAGGGCGGCGCCGACGCGGCCAAGCAGGTCGGCGCCGGCAATGCGGTGATCGGCGGCGCCGATCGGCGACACGCCGATCATCGTGCGCGCCAACGGCGTGCCGGTGAAGGCGGTGGCGCTGCTTGGGCGGCGGCGGGCTGATGCAGCTCGTGCTGCACGCGGATTCGCCGATCAAGGGTCCCGCAGGACCTCAAGGGCAAGACCGTCACGGTCATGGCCTATCAGGACACGACCTACTACGCGCTGCTCGGCATGCTGGCGAAGGTCGGGCTCGACCAAGAACGACGTCAATGCCGAGGCGGTCGGCGCGACCAACGTGTGGAAGCTGTTCGTCGCGGGCCAGGTCCGACGCCATGGCGTCGGTGCCCGACTGGATCGTCGATGCGACCGAGGCCGGCGCCAAGGTGCAAGATCATTCCCGCCGACAAGTATTTCCACAGCATGGCGCAGATCATCGTGGCGTCCGACCAGACGATCAAGGAGAAGCCCGAGCTCATTCGCAAGCTGGTCCGCGCCACGCTGCACGGCTTCACGCGACATCGATGAAGGACCCGCGGCGCGGCGCGTCGACTACGTCAAGGCGGTGCCGCAGCGCGCCGGGCAGGAGCGCCAGATGGCGCGAGGTGTTCAAGCTCTACAATCAAATATGTCTATCCCGGCCAGAAGGTGCCGGGCGAGATGGACGCGAAGCGTCTCGCGAGCCTCCAGGATTTCTACCTGAAGCAGGGCATCATCGAGAACGCGACGCCGGTGAAGGACCTCTACACCAACCAGTTCGTCGAGTGATGGCGGTCGACGGCGACACAGCGCGTCCGGCGAGCCGGCGCGCCTGGCGGCGGCTGGCGCGCGCGCCTGCGCGCGGCGCGAGACGGCGGGCACGGTCGCCGTCTTCGTGCTGTTCGTCGCCGCCTGGCAATGGGGGCCGGGCGCGCTCGGCATTCCCTCCTATATCGTGCCGACGGCGTCGGAATGCTGGGTCGAGTTCCTGCGCATGATCACCCGCGACCAGCTCGCGCTCCATGTCGGGGTGACGGCGCTCGAGGTGCTGGCGGGGTTCGGGCTCGGGCGCTCGCTCGGCATGCTCAGCGGCTATCGTCCTCGGCATGTCCGCGACCGCCGAGATCGTGCTGTCGCCCTATATCCTGGCGCTGCAGATCGCGCCCAAGGTGGCGTTCGCGCCGCTGTTCGTGATGTGGTTCGGCTACACCGTCTATCCCAAGATCCTCGTCGCGGTGCTGATCGTGTTCTTTCCGATCATGGTGAACGTGCTGACCGCGATCCGCACCGATCGATCGCGACCTCGTCAATCTCGCGCGCTCGTTCACCGCGACGCGGTTCCAGGTGTTCTGGAAGATCGAGTTCCGCGCGGCGATGCCGCCGCTCTTCGCCGGCCTGCGCATCGGCTCGACGCTCGCCGTCATCGGCGTCGTCGTCGGCGAGCTGGTCGGCGGCAATACCGGCCTGGGCTATCTCCTGACCTATGGCGAAGGCGCGGCCGACACGCCGATGGTGTTCGTCGCGATCATTCTTCTGACGCTTCATCGGCATCGTCGCCTATCTCGGCGTCACCTGGCTCGAGGGCCGCGTGCTGCATTACATCCCCGCGCGCACCGCCGGCGCCGAGGGCACTCTGAGCGGAGGCGATCCCATGGCGCATCCGATCGATGAAGCGGCCGTCGAGACGTCTGGTCAATCGCGGCCTCAGAAATTTCTGGTATCCCGTCGCGCCGAGCTGGATGGTGCATCGCGCGCCGGTCGGGCTGACGCGGCTTCGCGAGCGCATCGTGCTGTGGCGCGACGGCGAGGGCAGCGTCCATGCGCTCGAGGACCGCTGCCCGCATCGCGGCGCGCGCCTGTCGCTCGGCTGGAATCTCGGCGACCGCGTCGCCTGCTGGTATCACGGCATCGAGATCGGCGCCGACGGCACGGTCGCTGCGGGTGCCGGCGCAGCAATCCTGCCCGCTCGAAGGGCAGCGCTGCCGTCCACTCCTATCCCGTGCGTCGAGCGCCACGGCGCGATCTTCGCCTGGTTCGGCGATGCGCTCCATGCCGAGCCCGCGCCGCTCGATGCTGCCCGAGGAACTCGTCGTCCGACGAATGGAGCAGCTTCCTCTGCACCGCGCATTGGCGCTGCAATTACCGCTATGCGATCGAGAACGTCATGGACCCGATGCACGGCGCCTATCTTCACGCCGCGCTCGCATTCGATGGCGCACGGCGACAAGACCGCGGTGATGCGCGTCGTCGCGACGCCGACCGGCTTCATCTTCGAGAAGGTCGGGCAGCGCGACGTCAATTTCGACTGGGTCGAATGGGGCGAAAGCGGCGCGCAGTGGATGCGGCTCGCCATTCCCTATCGCAAGGATGCCGGCCCCGGCGGCAGCTTCTACCATCATCGGCTTCGTGACGCCGGTCGACGAGCACAATTGCCGCGTCTTCTTCTGGCGCTGCCGCAAGGTCGAGGGCTGGCAGCGCGATGCGTGGCGGTTCCTCTACAAGAACCGGCTCGAAGGCGCTGCATTGGGACGTGCTGGAGCAGGACCGGGTCGTGCTCGAGGCCATGGCGGACGACGCGCGCGAGCACGAGTTCCTCTATCAGCACGACACCGGCCTGTCGCGCGTGCGCCGCCGCCTGCGCGAGCTTGCCGCGAGCAGCTTGCGGCGCTTGCGGCGCTGCGGCGGCAGGCAGCGTGGCGGCGCAATGATCGCGCTCGCCGGCAAGCGCATCCTCGTCACCGGCGCGGCGCGCGGTCTCGGCCGCGCCTTCGCCGAGCGGCGGCCGCGGCGCCGGCGCGCGGGTGGTGCTCGCCGATGTGCTCGACGAGCGCGGCCGCGCCGGCGCCGGCGGAGATCGCGGCGGCGGGGCGAGGCCGCATTCGTGCGCGATCGACCTCGCCGATCCGGCCTCGATCGAGCGCGCGCGTCGCCGCGGCGGCCGAGCGGCTCGGCGGGCTCGACGGGCTCGTCAACAACGCGGCGATCGCCACCGGCATCGGCGGCAAGACCTTCGAGGAGATCGACATCGCGACCTGGGACCGGGTGATGAGCGGTCAATATCCGCGGCACCTGGCTCGTCACCCGCGCGGCGGCGCCGCATCTGCGCCGCTCCGGCGCGCGGCAAGATCGTCAACATCGCCTCCGACACCGCGCTGTGGGGCGCGCCGCGCCTCCTGCATTATGTCGCGAGCAAGGGCGCGATCATCGCCATGACGCGCTCGCTCGCGCGCGAGCTGGGGCCCGACGGGGTCGCCGTCAATGCGATCGCGCCCGGCCTCACCATCGTCGAGGCGACCGACTACGTGCCGGCCGAGCGCCATCGCCTCTATGTCGACAACCGCGCCATGCCGCGCCGGCAGATGCCGGAGGACGTGGTCGGCGCGGTCCTGTTCCTGCTGTCGGACGCCGCCGACTTCGTCACCGGCCAGTTGCTGCCGGTGAATGGCGGCTTCGTGATGAATTGAAGATGGAGAACGCCCATGAGCTCCGCCGCGAGCCAAGCCCAACAGCCTCGAGGCGATCCTCGACGCGCCGCATCGCCCGGCTCGCAGACCCGCACCTACGACTGGGACGCGCTCAAGTTCCAGGCCGATTACGACCGCAAATACCGCCGCGCGCAGCTGCGCTATGTCGGCACCGGCGGGACCGGCGTCGCGGCCGACGACAATTCCGTCCCGGCCGAGCATTTCACCTTCTCCACCATGCTGCTGCCGGCGGGCTGCGAGGGGCCGCTCCATGTCCACACCGACGTGGAGGAGGTGTTCTTCATGATGCGCGGCAAGATCAAGCTGTTCTTCGAGAAGGACGGCGAGACCTGGGAGACCGAGCTCGGCGAGCGCGACCTGTGCTCGGTGCCGGCCGGCGTCTATCGCGGCCTGCGCAACGACGGCGACGAGGATGCGCTGATGTGCGTGATGCTGGGCGCGTCCAAGCCGGTGACGCCGACCTATCCGCCCGATCACCCGGTCGCCAAGCTCAAGCGCAAGTGAGAGCGGCCATGGCGATGGACCCGCTCGGCTACGAGACCGGCGTCGCCGCCGCCGCAGCGCGTCACTGCGCAGCGGCCGCGTCATCGCCTTTCGCGAATCGGGCTACGACAACGAGCGGGTGCTCGTCCTCGCTGCATGGCGTCGGCTCGCTCGCGGCGTCGTGGGGGCCGCAATTCGTGGCGCTGCCGCAGCATGGGCTCCGCGTCATCGCCTGGGACGCGCCGGGCTATGGCGGCTCCGACCAGCTGGCCGCATGCGGCGCCGCGCCCGCGAGACTATGCGGCGGCGCTCGGCGATTTCGTCGCGGCGCTGGGACTGGCGCGCTTCGTCCTCCTCGGCCATTCGATGGGGCGCGCTGATCGCCGCTTCCTTCTGCCGCCGCGACCGGCGGCGCGCGTGTCGAGAAGCTGATCCTCGCCGTCGCCGTCGTCCGGCTATGCCACGGCGTCCGAGGACGTGCGGCGCCAGCGCCTCGACGGCCGCCTCGCCGACATGGCGGCGCTCGGGCCGGCCGGGCTTGCCGAGAAGCGCGCGCCGGCACGGTGCTGTCGCCGCAGGCGCCGCCGCGGGCGATGATGCTGGTGCGCGCGGTGATGCGCGAGATGCGGCCCGACGGCTACGCCCAGGCCGTGCGCCATGCTCGGGCGCGGCGACATCTTCGCCGATGCGCCGCGGCATCGCCGTGCCGACGCTGGTCGTCTCGCGGCACCGCCGACAGCGTGACGCCCGAGGCCGGCTGCCGTCGCATCGCCGCGCGATCCCCGGCGCGCGCTACGAGCCGATCCCGGGCGCCGGCCATGCCTGCTATATCGAGGCGCCGGGACCGTTCGACGCGGCGGTGCTGCGCTTCATCGGTGCGGCATGAGCGATGCCGAAGGCCGGTGCCGGGGCTCGAGCGCGGGCTCAACATCCTGCGCCTGTTCAAGCGCGACGCGCGCCGCCGTCACCCCGCCGGAGATGGCGCGCGAGCTGGGCATTCCGCGCTCGACGGTGCATCGCCTCGTGCTGACGCTCGAGGCGATGGGCTTCCTGCGCCGGGTCGAAGCGGCGGCGGCGCCTATGGGCTCGGCCCGGCGGTGCTGACTATCGGCTTCGAATATCTCGGCTCGCTCGACATCGTGCAGCTCTCCAACCCGGTGCTGGCGCGGCTGCGCGACGAGACCAACTGCTCGACCCATCTCGCCGTCCGCAACGGCACCGAGATCGTCTATCTGAGCCGCTACGCGAGCCGCGCCGGCGTCACCAGCAATGTCAGCGTCGGCAGCGCGCTGCCGGCGCACGCGACGGTGATCGGCCGCGTCATCCTCGCCGATCTCGCCGATGACCGAACTGGCGGCGCTTTATGGCGGCAAGCTGCTCGAGCGCTTTACCGAGCACACGCCGAACGACGCTCGCCGCGCTCGAGACGCTCCTCGCCGAAGACCGCCAGCGCGGCTATGCGGTCAGCACCTCCTTCTTCGAGCGCGGCGTGACCTCGGTGGCGGCGCCGGTGCGCGACCAGAGCGGCAGGGCGGTCGCCTCGATCAATGCGGTCGCGGTCGATATCGCGCTCGACGAACAATTCCTGCGCGGCGGTCTCAAGGACAAGCGTGCTCGCCGCCGCCGCCGCGATCTCCGCCATGCTGGGCGCGCCCGCCGCCCCGGGCGCGGCGGCGAAACGCTTCGGCACCTGAAAGGCGACGCGGCTCATGCGCAACACACCCTCCGCGACGGTCGGCGATGTCGTCGCCGCACTGCTCGACAGCCACGGTGTCGAGCTCGCCTTCGGCGTCATCAGCGTCCACAACATGCCGATGCTCGATGCGACTCCACCGCGGCGGCCGGCATCCGCTTCGTGCCGGCGCGCGGCGAGGCCGGGGCCGCCAACATGGCCGATGCGGCGGCGCGCGTCTCGGGCCGGCTTGGCGCCGTCTTCACCAGCACCGGCACCGGCGCCGGCAACGCCGCGGGCGCGATGGTCGAGGCCTGCACCGCGGGAACGCCGCTCGCTGCATCTCACCGGCCAGATCGACACGCCCTTTCTCGAGCGCGGGCTTCGGCTATCTCCACGAAGCGCCGGCGCAGCTCGCAGATGCTGAAGGCGGTGTCGAAGGCGGCGTTCCGCGTCGCCCGGCCCGAGGATGCGCTCGCCATTCTGCGCGAGGCGGCGGCGATCGCGCGCACCGCGCCGACGGGGCCGGTGAGCGTCGAGATCCCGATCGACGTGCAGCGCGCGAGCGTCATGCTGCCGACCGATCTGTCGCCGCTGCCCGTGGCGGCGAAGGCACCCGATCCGGCAGCGCTCGACCGCCTCGCCGCGCGCGTGGCCCAGGCGCGGCGTCCGCTCATATGGCTCGGCGGCGGCGCGCGCGAGGCCGGCGCCGCCGTGGCGCGGCTGGCGGCGCTGGGCGTGGGCGTCGTCGCCAGCGGTTCCGGCCGCGGCATTCTCGCCGACGACCATCCCTTGAGCCTCGGCGTCTATGGCGGCGCACCGCCGGTCGAGAAGCTTTACGAAACGGTCGATTTCATGCTCGTCGTCGGCTCGCATCTGCGCAGCAACGAGACGCGCACCTACAATCTCAAGCTGCCAGCGGTGCGCGCGCGCATCGATGTCGATCCGGCCGCCGAAGGGCGATCCTATCCGAGCGCGCTGTTCGTCGCGGGCGATGCGCGCCTCGCGCTCGACGGCCTGGCGCAGCGTCTCGAAGCGCGGCTTGCGCTCGATCCGGCCTTCGCCGCCGACATCGCCGCGGCACGGCGCGAGGCGGAAGCGGGACTGCGCCGCGCCATCGCGCCCTACGGGCCGATGATCGACGCGATCGAACGGCAGATGCCGCGTGACGCGCTGTGGGTGCGCGACATCACGCTCTCGAACAGCACCTGGGGCAATCGCGTGCCGGTGCTGCGCAGCCCGCGCGCCTCGGTCTTTGCCATGGGCGGCGGGATCGGCCAGGGCCTGCCGATGGCGGTGGGCGCGGCGCTCGCGGGCGCCGGGCGCAAGACCGTGGCACTGGTCGGCGACGGCGGCTTCGCGCTGAGCCAGGGCGAACTGGCGACGGCGGCGGAATCGGGCGCGGACATCGCGCTGATCCTGATGAATGACGGCGGCTATGGCGTCATCCGCAACATGCAGGACAATGATTACGGCGGACGGCGCTGCTATGCCGATCTGAAGGGATGCGATTTCGGACTGCTCGCCGAAAGCCTCGGCATTCCGCACCGCCGCGTCGCGGCGACCGGAGATTTCGCCGTCGCCTTCGCCGCCGCGCTCGCCGTGCGCGGTCTCGCCATTGTCGAGGTCGATATGCGCGCGATCGGCCCGTTCGCGGTGCGGGCCGGCGGGTTTCCGCCGCCGCCGGAATGGGCGCTGCGGCGCTGATCCTCAGCCGAGCGCGGCGGCGGCGATCGAAGTGACGCCGAGCGCCGCGAGTTTTTCCCGCGTCGCCGCGACCGAGCCGTCGATGTCGATGCCGCGGCAGGCATCGCCGATGACGGTGACGGCAAATCCCTGGCGCACCGCGTCCGCGGCGGAATAGAAGACGCAGAAATCATAGGCGAGCCCGGCGATGAAGACGCGCCCGAGGCCGCGCTCGCGCAGATAGCCGGAAAGGCCGGTCGGCGTGACGCGGTCGTTCTCGAAGAACGCGGAATAGGAATCGATCGCGCGCCGGAAGCCCTTGCGGATGACGAGCGCGGCCGCGTCAACCCTGAGCTCGCGGTGGAACGCGGCGCCGGGTGTGCCTTGGACGCAATGGTCCGGCCACAGCACCTGCTCGCCATAGGACAGCGTCACGGTGTCGTAGGGCTTCTTGCCGGGATGGGCCGAGGCGAAGGAGAGATGGCCGTGCGGATGCCAGTCCTGGGTCAGGACGATGTTGGCAAAGCGCGGGCCGAGGCGGTTGATGACCGGCACCACGTCGTCGCCGCCGGCGACGGCAAGAGCGCCGCCGGGACAGAAATCGTTCTGGACGTCCACCACCAGGAGCACGTCCGTGCCGGTCACCTGAAGCGCGCCGTTCATGGCGGGTTCCTCTTGCCGGCGGGGATCATAGAAGCGGCGGCCGGGCTTGATCCAGGTCAACGCGCAGTGCTTGCATGGCGTGCCATAGTCGCGCAAATTCGTTGGCGACGCAGGACGCGAGGAGCGAGCATGGCCGCACCGGAGCCGAAGCCGATCGAGCTCAATGTCAGCCTCGATACCATTCTCTTCATCATCCTCAAGGCGCGTGAATTCGACGCCAAGGTCGAGCCGGACATACCCGATCCCGGCTCCAACGCGGCCGACGACGGCGAGCGCGAGATCCTCGAGGACTATGCCGACGACGCGACGCTCGCCGAGCTGCGCGAAGCGATCGAGGATCTCGACGAGGATGGCATCGTCGAACTCATTGCGCTCGCCTGGGTGGGGCGCGGCGATTTCGGCCGCGCCGAATGGGACGAGGCCCGCGCACTCGCCAACGAGCGGCATCGCGGCCGTACCGCCGATTATCTCATCGGCATGCCTGCTTTGGGCGACTACATCGAGGAGGGTCTGGCCGAGCTCGGCATCGCCGGCGTCGAACCCGAAGAGGGCCTGTGACGGGCTTTCCGGCGCCATCGCGCCGATCGCGATAGCGCCGGTGGTCGCGCGCGCTCGCCGTCGATCTCGTGCCGCAAACGGGGGCGGATCGCCGCGGCGGCGGCCCGGTCAGGGCGCCGCGCCGCGCGGGCCGACGATGAGATTGAGCAGCGCCTGGCGCTTTTCCACCGTCACCGCGCGGATCGCGCGCTCGAGCGCGCCCGGCAGCGCCTCGGGCGTCTCGACGCATTCGCCATAGCCGCCATAGATCTCCATCATGTGCTCGTAGCGCGCGACCGGACCGAGATCGGCCACCGGCATGCGGTTGCTGCGTGCGGCGTAACCGTCGGGGAAGACGCGCAGTGCCGAGCCCTCGACCTCTTCCCACATCGCATTGTTGAAGACGATGAACAGGACCGGCAGGCCGAGCGTGTGCGCGACCTGGTGACCGGCGGTCGGGTTGCCAAACATATAGGCGCCGTCGCCGAGAGTGGCGATGACGAGCCGGTCGGGGGCGGCGAGCTTCGCGCCGAGGGCGGCGCCGACGCCCCAGCCGAGCCCGCCCGCGCCCGGCGTGCCGAGATAGGTCCGCGGCTTGCGGAAGGTGCGCCTGGCGCAGGATCAGCGAATATTCGTTGACGAGGATGGCATCGTCGCCCTTGGCCGCGTCGATGCAATGCGCGGCCCAGGCCGGATGCATCGGCCGTGCGTCGCGGGCGCGGGCGAGCGCCGCAGCGGCGTCCGCACCGGCGCGCTCGCGCAGCGCGGCGATGCGCTTGCGCCGCGCCGCCAGTTCGCTCTTCCCGATGCGGTCGCCGATCGCCGCCGCGAGCTGCGGCAGGACGGCGCGCGGCGCGCCGGTGACCGACGGCATCGGAGGGAAAGCTGCGGATCGGCAGGCGCGAGAACAGCGGGTCGACGCCGAGATGGATGATCTTGCAATCCTCCGCCGGCCCGCCGTGAACCGTCGGGATCCACGGCACGTCGGTCTCGATGTTGAGGATCACGTCGGCCTCGCGCAGATGCGGCAGCGGATCGTAGCCCAGATGCATCGGATGGTCGGTCGGCAATGGAGTTGCCGATCGAGCGGTATTCGACGAGCGGCATGGCGAAGCGGTCGAGGAAGGACAGCGAGCGCCGTCGGCATTGGCCGCGACCCGCGCATTCTCGCGCGCGAACACCAGCGGCCGCTTCGCCGCGGCGAGCAGGTCGGCGGCGCGCGCGATCTGATCCGGCGTCGCGCCGGGAACGGTGCCGAAGGCGCGCCGCGGCGGCGCGGCGAAGGTGAACGACGTCATCGGCGCGCACATCACCTCGCGCGGCAGGCTGAGATAGACCGGCCCGCACGGCTCGCTGGTCGCGATCTCGATGGCGCGGTCGATCACCGCCTCGAGCTGCTCGCCATTGCGCAGCTCGTAGTCCCATTTGCACAACTCGCGCACCATGCCGGCCTGGTCGAACATCTCCTGGCCCCAATGGATGCCGGTGTCGCGCGAGCCGCGCATGCCTGCTCGGTGATGGGATTGCGCCCGGCGGTGAAGATCAGCGGCACGTGATCGCGCGCGGCATCGGCGAGCGCGTTGATGCCGTTGGCCGTGCCGACATTGACGTGGAACATCACCATCTGCGGCCGGCCGGTCATGAGGTAATAGCCGTGCGCCATGCAGGCGGCGACGTTCTCGTGCGCGACCGTCACCACCTTGAGCCTGGGCGTCGTTCCCTTGGCGGCGATCGCCGCCAGCGCCTCGTTCATCGGCGCGAAATCGGTGCCGCCATTGGCGAAGAGATATTCGATGCCGCGCTCGGCCAGGAGCGTGAGATAGGCTTCGGCGACGGTCTCGACGGCGATGGTCTTGTGCGCTCCCACAACATCCTCCGGGCGGCGTGGCGATGCGCCGGAAGATAGTGGGTCGGCCGCGCGGCGCCAAGCGGCGTCGGCTCATCCCTCGATGACGACGGCGCGCACCGGCGAGGCCTCGACGCCGATCATCTTGAGCGGCAGCGCCATCAGGGTGAAGCGCGGCGCGGTGATCGCGATCGAGATTGTTGAGATAGGGCATGGTGACGATGCCGTTCTCGCCGAGCGTGCGCGAGGTGTAGAAGACGACGTTCGAATCGGGTTCGTCGTTGCCGTGATAGAAGTCGAACCCGACCAGCACCACGCCCTTGTCGATACACCACTGCACCGCGTCGCGCGTGAGATAGGGCGAGCGCCGGCCCCAATCGCGGCGCGAAATAGTCCTTGTTGCAGTCGGTGCGCAGCAGCAGCCGGTCGCCGCGCGCGATGATGGCGCCGACCGCCGCGTCGAGATCCGCGGCGGTGATGCGCGCCGCCCGGCACGCGGTGGCGCAGATCGGCGACGACGCGCGTCGCCCGCGAAGGTCTCGAGCGCCAGGTCCTGGAGCTGCTTCCGCCCTTCACCATGTGCTCGGGCGCATCGACGTGGCTGCCGGCGTGCAGCCGCATGTGGACGCCGCGCACGATCTGGCCGGCGCCGCCCGGCGCGTCGTGCTCCTTCAATACTTCGACCGCGAACTGCATGTCCTTGGTGAAGCCCGCGGGCGTGTGCATGCGGTACAAATTGCCGTCGAGCTCGAGCTGATGTCGATGATCCTGCCGATGCCGAGCGTCATGGCGGTTCCTTCCCGTGGCCGCCGCCATAGGAGCGGATAGATCGTGGTGGCGTCAACCGTGCCGGCGCGGGCTGCCGCCTGGCGCCGGCATTCGGCCATGCGTCCTGCGCCACGGCGGCGGCGATCCCCTGCCGTGCCCCTGCGCCCCATTGACGAGACCCGGACGATTTTCGCCGCGGCGTGGGCACGGTTGAGTCGCCCGATTGGTCGGTTTACCATTAAGCGCATGAGCAAGATCGTGAATGCCGTTCATGCGCGCGTGGTTTTCGAGCGCAGGACAAGTCCTCGCCGACGGGCTCTGTCAATCCCTCGCGGGGGTATCCGATGTTCTCGATGTGGGATGCGGCGACGGGACGATTGATGCCGTGATCGGGGAAACCGTGCCGGGGCTATCGCTTCGCGGAATTGATGTCCTGGTACGGCCGCGGACGAGTATTCCGGTCGAGCCATTCGACGGCAAGCATCTGCCGCTACCAGACTCAAGTGTGGACGCCGTCATGTTTATCGATGTGCTGCACCACACCGCTGACCAGATGGTCCTGTTGCGCGAGGCGAGCCGCGTTGCACGGAAACTCGTCCTTATCAAGGACCACACCATGGATGGACCGCTCGCCTACCCGACGCTGCGCCTAATGGATTGGGTCGGCAACGCTCAACATGGGGTGGCGCTGCCGTATAATTATTGGCCGGAGCGGCGATGGCGCGAGGCTTTCGCGACGCTGAATATGGCAATCACGCGTTGGGATGCGCGGCTGGGGCTTTATCCGTTCCCCGGCAGTCTCGTTTTCGAGCGCGGCCTGCACTTCATCGCGGCGCTGACGCCCGGTCACGCGCGAGCGTCACATTAGGTTCTGCGGCTACGGCGGATCATTGACGAATCCCGGCCGATGCCGGAACGTGGCGCGGGCGGATGAGGAACGGGAACGTGGCAGACGGGCGGGACGCAGCGCGGATGACCACCGCCGAGGCGGTCGTCCGCACCATGGTGGTGAACGGCATCGATCGGATTTTCTGTCTGCCGGGGGTGCAGAATGATTATCTGTTCGACGCGCTCCACGGCGCGCAGGACTCGATCCGCGCGATCCATACGCGGCACGAGCAGGGCGCCGCCTACATGGCCCTGGGCGCGGCGATGGCGACGGGCCGGCCTGCCGCCTATGCGGTGGTGCCGGGGCCGGGCGTGCTCAACACCACCGCGGCGCTGTGCACGGCCTATGCCGTCAACGCGCCGGTGCTGGCGCTCACCGGCCACATTCCCTCGAGCGCGATCGGCCGCGGCCTCGGGTTCCTGCACGAGATCCCCGATCAGCTCGGCATCCTGCGCTCGCTGACCAAATGGGCCGATCGCATTCGCGCGCCGCAGGAGGCGCCGGCGCTGGTCGGCGAGGCGTTCCGCCAGCTTCGCTCGGGGCGGCCGCGCCCGGTGGCGCTCGAATGCCCGCTCGACATCTGGCCGCGCACCGGCCTCGTCGCGCTGCCGGCGGCGGCGGCGGCGGCGGACACCGTGCCCGTCGATCTCGACGCGGTCGCGGCCGCGGCGCAGCTTCTGGGCGCGGCCCAGCGCCCGCTCATCGTCGTCGGCGGCGGCGCGCAGGATGCGAGCGCCGAGGTTCGGGCGATTGCCGAGGCGCTGCAGGCGCCGGTGGTGGCGCATCAGATGGGCCGCGGCGTGCTCGACAGCCGCCATCCGCTCAGCGTCTCGGCCTATCTCGGCTGGCACTTGTGGGGCGAGGCCGATGTCGTGCTCGCGGTCGGCACGCGGCTGTCGCTGCAGCAGCGGCTGTGGGGCACCGACAAGAACCTCAAGATCGTGCGCATCGATGCCGATCCCGAGGAGATCGACCGCATCGAGCGGCCCGCCATCGGCATTCTCGGCGACAGCGCGCGCGTGCTGGCGAGCCTGGTCGATGCGCTGGCGCGGCACAACCGCCGCCGCCCCTCCCGCACCGAGGAGATGCACGGGCGCAAGGATGCCGCCGCCGCCGAGCTGGCCGAGCGCTTCAAGCCGCAGGTGGGCTGGCTCGAGGCGATCCGTGCCGAGCTTCCCGAAGACGGCATCTTCGTCGATGAGCTGACGCAGATCGGCTATGTCGGAAGGCTGGCGCTGCCGGTCTATCGGCCGCGCAGCTATATCAGCTCGGGCTACCAGGGCACGCTCGGTTGGGGCGTGGCGACCGCGATCGGCGCCAAGGCCGCGCGTCCGGACACGCCGCTCGTCGCGATCTCCGGCGATGGCGGCTTCATGTTCAACGTGCAGGAGCTGGCGACGGCGGTGCAGCACCGCATCCCCGTGGTCATCGTCCTCACCACCGACAACGCCTATGGCAATGTCCGCCGCATCCAGATCGAGGCGTTCGGCAACCGGGTGATCGCGAGCGATCTGGTCAATCCGGATTTCGTAAAACTTGCCGAAAGTTTCGGCGTCATGGGCTTGCGCGCGACCACGCCGGCGGAGCTCCGGGCGCGGCTGAAACAGGCGTTCGCGTCCGGCGGGCCGGCGCTGATCGAGGTGCCGGTCGGGCCGATGCCGAGTCCCTGGGACGTGCTTCGCTTTACCCGGCGCGCGCGCCCGGGCTGATTCCGCCGAAGGATAAAAAGCGCGACAAGTCGCAATCGAAGCCATTGTCGGCTTCAGGTTCCGTTAGCCGTGCCGGTGTTCTCATCGCTCACGGCGATTCCCGCGTCGGGGATCGCGGCGAAGCGTTGGAGACGGCCGATGCATGGCTTGACGAAGACCCTGCGCACTCGCGGGGTGCAGCTCGCGCGGGACCGCAAAGGCGGCGTGGCGGTGCTGACGGCGCTGTCGCTGACGACGCTGCTCGGCTTCGCCGGGCTCGGCACCGAGGCGACGCTGTGGTACGTGACCAAGCGCAACATGCAGGGCGCGACCGATGCCGCCGCCTTCACCGCCGCTACGGCCGAGTATGCCGGGCAGAATGCCGCCGCCTTCACCACCGCCGCCAAGGCGATCACGGCGCAATACGGCTATACCAACGGTTCCAACAACGTCGTCGTCACGGTCAACAACCCGCCGCTATCGGGCGCTTACACCACCAACGCCTCGGCCATCGAGGTCATCGTCCAACAGAGGCAGACGATGCTGTTCTCGGGCCTGTTCATGTCCAGCGCGCCGACCATCAAGGCGCGCGCGGTGGCCCTGGGAACCCCGGCAAGCAGTGGATCGAGTGGCGGCAATGGCTGCGTCCTCGCGCTCGACTCGGGCAATGTCCAGGACGTGACCGACAGCGGCTCGACGCAGCTCAACCTCAACAAGTGCAGCATCTACGTCAACGGCTCGGCCAGCAACGCGCTGACCCTGAGCGGCGGCGCCACGATCGACGCACAGTCGGCCTATATCAGCGGCAATTACACCACGGCGGGCGGCGCCCAGCTCAATACCACCGACGGCGCCCATACCGGCGTCAATCCGACCGCAGATCCTTATGCGAGCGTCAACGTCCCGTCCTATTCCGGCTGCAACCGCACCACCAGCGTCACGACGGCGAGCTCCCAAACCGTCAATCTTCAACCGAGCACGCCGGGCGGCACCTATGTCATCTGCGGCGGCATCTCCGCGTCGGGCCAGAGCACCGTCAATCTCGCGCCTGGCGTCTATATCCTCAATGGCGGCAGCGTTTCGCTCACCGGCGGCGCCACCCTCAACGGCGGCGGCGGGGTCACCATCATTCTGACCAGCAGCACGGGCACGAACTATGGAACCGTCTCGTTGGCCGGCGGCACCAATCTCAACATCGTCGCCCCCAGCACCGGGGCGACGGCGGGGCTCGCCTTCTTCCAGGACCGCAACGCGCCGAACACCAAATCCAACAGCTTTACCGGTGGCGCCACGCAGTCCATCACCGGAGCGATCTATTTCCCCAACGAGACCGTCAGCTACAGCGGCGGCAACGCCAACTCTCCCGCGCCGTGCACGCAGCTCATCGGGCTCAAGCTGAGCTTCACCGGTAATTCGGTCCTCAATGCCAGCTGCACCGGCACCGGCGTGAAGAGCTTCGGCAGCGGCTCGGGCGGCAGCGCCGGCCAGGTGGCCGAGCTCGTCGAATAGACGCCGGACGCGCCCGGCACGCTTCGCTTTGCTCAGTCCGATCGATGGGAAGGACGGGCGCGGCGATCGCCGCGCCGCGCTGGCGCTACTGGATGCGGACCAGCGCGTAGCCAGTGAGCGGCATCGGGTTGGTGAGCCCCGGATACGAGAACAGCAGGCTCAAGCTCATATTCGTCGACACGCTCACATAGGTGCCGGGCGTGCTGCCGTCGGCGCAGGTGGTGGCGCAGCCCACCGCGGCGCCGATCGCGCCGCCGGTGATGCAGTTGCAGGTCTTGCCGACTGTCGCCGTGACGCTCGTCAGGCTGGTCGCGTTGGTCGCGGCGCTCTGGATCGAGGAAGCGTTGTAGTTCGACGCATTGGCGAGCGCGTATTGCGCGCCGGCCTCGGCGGAGTCCTGGACCCGCATCTTGTCATAGGCGCCGATCCCGAGGTCGATCATGGGAATGACGAGCGCCGCCAGAACGGGCGCGATGAGACCGAGTTCGACCGCGGCAACGCCCGCGCGATCGCGGCCGAGGCGGGTGAGAAATCCGCGTGGATTGGCATTGATCGGCATGGTCCGAGTGTAACCGAAAAGCGCCGCTCGGCGGCGGACTATCGCCGGTGTTTCGCCTCAAATCCGCTGTGTCGGCGTTCTTGACACTGCGTTGACCATGGCTGAAGGTGGCCCACCCGCGCCCGCATATTCCGGTCGTCCGAATGCTTCCTGGTGTTGTCCCGTTTCCGCCCGAATTCGCCGCGCGCTATCGGGCCAAGGGCTATTGGCGGGACCGGACGCTGGTCCAGGAATTCGCCGTCCCGTTCGCGGACTTCGCCGAGCGGACGGCGCTCATCGACGGCGATCGCCGCTACCGCTATCGCGACATCGATCGCATCAGCGACAATCTCGCCCTCAATCTGCTGGATCTGGGATTGAAGCCGCTGGACCGCGTGGTTCCGACCTTGCCCAACGTGGCCGAGTTCGTGCTGCTCTATTTCGCGCTGCAGAAGATCGGCTGCATCCCGATCGCCGCGCTCGCCACGCACCGCTACAACGAGGTGAACCAGTTCGTCCGCATCGCCGAGGCCGTCGCCTGCGTCTATCCCGAACGCCAGAGCGACTTCGCGTTCGGGCCGATGATCCGGCGCATCGCCCAGGAAAGCCCGTTCATGCGCTTTCCGATCGTGCTCGGCACGCCGGGCGCGGGCGAGATCTCCTTGACCGAACTGATCGAGCGCCCGGCGCGCGGGCCGACATCGCGGCTCGCTGGGATCACGATCGAGCCGACCGATCCTTGCATCTTCCAGCTCTCTGGCGGCACGACCGGCGTGCCCAAGCTCATCCCGCGCACCCACAACGACTATGCCTATAATTCCAAGATCGCCGCGACGGTGTGCGAGGTCGATGGCGGCTCGGTGCTGCTGCTGGCGCTGCCGATCGCCCACAACTTGCCGCTCGCCTGCCCGGGCGTGCAGGGCTTCATGTTCAGGGGCGGCACGGTGGTGCTGAGCCGCACGACCCGGCCCGAGGAGATGTTCCCGCTGATCGCAAAGCACCGTGTCACGCATATCAAGGTGGTGCCGGCGCTGCTCATCCGCCTCATCAATCATCCCCTGGTGACCGCGGTCGATACCTCGTCGGTGCGCTTCATCCAGAGCGGCGGCCAGCGCCTGCAGCCGGAGGTGCGGCTGCGCACCAGGGAGCTCATACCGGGCTGCTTCGTGCAGGAGAATTTCGGCATGTCCGAGGGCATGCTGTTCTTCGTCCGCAGCAACGATCCCGAGGACGTGCGGCTGGAAACGGTGGGGCGCCCGATCTCGCCCGACGACGAGGTGCGACTGCTCGACGACGACGACCGGGAGGTGGCGTTCGGCGAGGTCGGCGAGCTGTGCGCGCGCGGCCCCTACACGCTGCGCGGCTATTACGGCGCGCCCGAGCACAACGCCCGGGCGTTCACGAGCGACGGGTTCTACCGCTCGGGCGACCTGATGCGTCAGCATCCCTCCGGCAACTACATGGTCGAGGGCCGCAAGAAGGACCTCATCAATCGCGGCGGCGAGAAGATCAGCGCCGAGGAGATCGAGAACCTGATCCTCCAGCATCCGGCGGTGGAGAACGTCGCCTGCGTCGCCATGCCCGATCCCGATCTGGGCGAGCGCATGTGCGCCTGCGTCATCCTGCACCGCGGCAAGACGCTGTCGCTCGCCGAACTGGTCGCGTTCCTCGCCGACAAGGAGATCGCCCGGTTCAAGCTGCCGGAACGGATCGAGGTGATGGCCGATTTCCCGCTTTCGACCTTCGGCAAGGTGTCGAAGAAAACGCTGGTCGAGCAGGTGACGCGCAAGCTCGAAGCCGAGCACGCGGTCGCCGGCACGCCGTTGCGGCGCTGAAGCGGCAATGCGCGTCATCGATCTTCATTGCTATCCCAACACCGAGCCGTGGATCCGCTGCCAGGGTCCCTATGTCGAGGCGCTTGCCAAGTACTGGAACCGGGCCTGGACCTGGAAGCAGGAAGACGAGGTGGTGGCGGAGTTCGCGGCGGCCGGCGTCGAGGCGGTGCTGGTGGCGCTCGATCTCGAGACCACGACCGGCACGCCGCCCTGCAGCAATGACTACGTCAAGGCCATGCAGCGCCGCCATCCCGACCGCATCATTCACGCCTGGGGCGCGGTCGATCCCTTCAAGGGCGAGATCGCGCGCGCGGAGGCGCAGAAGGCGATCGGCGAGCTGGGCATGCTCGGCTTCCATTTCCATCCCATCATGGGCCATTTCGCCGTCAACGACCGCCAATTTTACCCGCTGTTCGAGGTCATCAACGCGCTGAAAGTGCCGGTGATGATCGATGTCGGCACGACCGGCATGGGCGCGGGAATGCCCGGCGGGCTCGGCGCCAAGATCCGGCACGCGCATCCCGCGGCGATCGACGAGCTCGCCGCCGACTTCCCCGCTCTGACCATCGTCGCCGCCCACCCGGGCTGGCCCTGGGTCGACGAGATGACCGCCGTGGCGCTGCACAAGGGCAATGTCTTCTGGGAGATGTCGGGGTGGGCGCCCAAGTATTTTCCGCCGCAACTCAAGACCGACATCCGCGCCCGGCTCCAGGACAAGATCATGTTCGGCAGCGACTATCCCAGCATTCCCTATGACCGCCTGTTCAAGGAATGGGCCGAGCTCGGCTACGGCGACGCCGTGATGGAGAAGATCTTCCACGCCAACGCCGAGCGGATTCTCGGCCTGTGACCGGGCGGCGATGACCAGCCTCCTGATCGTGCTGTCGATGCCCGACGCGGTGGTCGCGCGCTACTACGATCGCCTGCGTGCCGGATTCCCTGAAATCGAGATCGACGCGGTCAATCACCGCGACAAGATCGGGCCCTATATCGGCCGGACCGAGATACTGCTGACCTTCGGCGCGATGATGCAGGACGAGGTCTATCGCCAGGCGCCGCGCCTGCAATGGGTCCAGGCGCTGGGCACGGGCGTCGACCGCATCATCGACGCGCCCTCGCTTGGCCCCGCGGTGATCGTCACCAACATCTATGGCGTGCACGGGCCGTCCGTGGCCGAGGGCGCGCTCGCGTCGATGCTGGCGCTCGCCCGGCAATTGCCGCGCTCGCTGCGCGCCCAGGAGCGCCGCGCGTGGGAGCGGTTTCCCGTCCGTCTGCTTGACGGCAAGACGGTGGCGGTGCTCGGCATCGGCGTGATCGCGGCGGCGCTGGGGCCGCGCTGCCAGGCGCTCGGCCTGCGCGTCGTCGGCATCAGCTCGGCCCCGCGCGACGTGCCCGGTTTCGACCGCATGTACCCGCGCGATGCGCTCGTCGAGGCCGTCGCGGACTGCGATTTTCTCGTGCTGCTCACGCCGCACACGAAGGCGACGCATCATATCGTCGACGCGGCGGTGCTGGCCGCGCTCAAGCCCGGCTGCTGTCTTATCAACCTCGCGCGCGGCGGGGTGGTCGATGAGGACGCGCTGGTGCGCGCCCTCGCCGAGGGAAGGCTCGCCGGCGCGGCGCTCGACGTGTTCGGCACCGAGCCGCTGCCCCAGGATCATCCGTTCTGGGCGATGAAGAACGTCATCATGACGCCGCATCTCGGCGGATTCTATGACGAGTATCCCGAACAGGTGCTGCCGGTGGTGGAGGAGAACCTCCGCCGCTTCCTCGCCGGCGACCGCGCGCGCATGATCAATCTCGTGAGCCGCGACGGCGCGGCAGGGAAGGCGCCATGACCGAGATGTCCGAACGCATCAACACCCCCATCTCGACGGCCGAGCTGGAGCGGCGCTGGTCGCTCGTGCGTGCGGCCATGGCCGCGCGGCGCATCGACGCGCTGCTGATGCAGAACAACAACGATTTCATGGGCGGCTACGTGAAGTATTTCACCGACCTGCCGGCGACCAACGGTTATCCCGTCACGGTCGTGTTCCCGCGCGACGAGGGCATGACCGTCGTGGGGCAGGGGCCGTTCAACATGGACCGCACGCTGCCGCCCGAGGGCGACGGGCTGCGCCGCGGCGTGAAGCGGGTGCTGACGACGCCGAGCTATGCGTCGGCGCCCTATACCGCCGCCTATGACGCCGCGCTGGCCGAGCAGGGGCTGGAGCGCTTTTCGGGCGCCACCATCGGCCTCGTCGGCACCGCGACCTTGCCCGCAGCCATGGTCGATCATCTGCGCCGCGGCCGGCTTTCCAACGCCACCTTCGTCGATGCCTCGGATCTGGTCGATGCGATCAAGGCGGTGAAGAGCGATGAGGAGATCGGCCTGATGCGTCGCACCGCCGCGATGCAGGACGCGTGCATGGCCGCGGCCTTCGCCGCCGCCGCCCCCGGCCGGAAGGACATCGAGATCGCCGCCATCGCCGAGCAGGTCGGGCACAGCTACGGCAGCGAGCAGGGCCTGTTCATGGCCGCCTCGGGCCCGGTCGGCACCGCCGCGGTGATGAGCAACCGCCACACCCAGGGCCGCGTCATGCGCGAGGGCGACCAGTTCACGCTGCTGGTCGAGAGCAACGGCCCCGGCGGCTTCTATACCGAGCTCGGCCGCACCTGTGTCCTCGGCCAGGCTTCGCAGGAGATGAAGGACGAGTTCGCCTTCGTGCTCGAGGCGCGCCGCTTCACGCTCGAGCGCCTGAGGCCTGGCGCCGCGTGCCGGCAGATCTGGGAGGAATTCAACGCCTTCATGCGTGCCCACAAGCGCCCCGAGGAGCGCCGGCTCTATTGCCACGGCCAGGGCTACGACATGGTCGAGCGCCCGCTCGTGCGCTTCGACGAACCGATGCCGATCGGCGCCAACATGGTGTTCTCGTGCCATCCCACCTACGTCACCGAGCGGACCTATAGCTGGGCCTGCGACAATTATCTGGTCGGCGCGCACGGCGTGACGGAACGCCTGCACCAATTCCCCGAGACGATCACGGAACTGGGCTGACGCCGCGCGCGGCCGCGCCTACTGGAAGATCTCGGCGAATTTCCCCTTGATCGCCGCCGCGTCCTTCTCGATGGCGGCGTAATCGACCGGCATGAGCTTGAGGTCGGCGAGCTTGGGGTTGCCGGGCGGCGGCGCGATGTCGGCGCGCGCGGCGTAGTTGCCCTTGGTCGGGAACAAATTCTGCACCGTGTCGCCGATCATGAATTGGGCGAAGGCCTTGGCGGCGTTGGGATGGGACGCGCCCTTGATGATGGCGGTCGGCGCGGGGATGGCGAAGGCGCCTTCGCTCGGATAGATCGTGACGATGGGGTGGCCGGCCTTGCGGTCGGCGTCGGCGTAGTTGTCGGCCTCCTCGGCGGCGATGGGCCGCTCGCCGCGCTTCACCATGTCCTCGACCTGCTGGTGGCTCTGGACGATCATCACGTCATTGCGCTTCAGGCCCTGATAGAAGCCCCAGCCGAGTTTCTGCGACAGCGTCGCGACGCATATGAGCTGCAGCGCGGTGAAGGACGGATCGGGCATCACCAGCTCGCCTTTGTATTGCGGCTTGGTCAGATCGCTCCAGGTTGCGGGCCGCGCCGCCGGCGGCACCTTGTCGGCCAGCACCGCGATCGCCAGCACGTTGAGCCGCTGCGCGATGGTGCGGCCTTGCGCGTCCTTCACCTCGTCCGGGATCTTGTCGAAGTTCACGGGCTTGAAGGGAACGAACGTGCCGGCGGCGGCGAGCCGCGCCATCGCCGCCGGGTCCGAGGTGGTGAGAACGTCGGCTTCCGCCCGCCCCGCCGCGTTCTCCTGCATGAAGCGGCGCAGTACCGCCTCGCCGCCGCTGCGGAACAGCTCGACCTTGATGCCGGTCTTGGCTTGGAACAGGTCGGCGATTTTCTGCGCCGTGCTGATCGGCGCCGAGGTGTACCAGCTCACGGTGCCCTCGCGCTTGGCGGCCGCCATGTCCACGGGATCGGGCGTGAACGCCAGCGCGCCGGGCGCGGCCAGCGCAAGGAGCGCGACAGCGGCCAGCGCCGCTTTCTTGTTTGTCGAGACAATCATGGTCCCTCCCTGTCGTTTTACGAATGGCTCGGGCCGCGATAGACCGGGTCCGGCTGCGTGAAGAAAGAATAGAGGATGTGATAGGCGATGGCGTAGTTCTTCTGCTGGAACGAGGCGTGCGCGATACCCGGCATGACCGCGAACTGCTTGTCGGGATTGGGCAGGAGCGTGAAGAACGCAATCAGATCCTCGAAGCCGGCGATGCCATCGTACTCGCCGCGCATGATGATGGTCGGCGTCGTGATCAAATGCGGGTCGCACACCGGCAGATTGGCGCACATGTCGACATAGGTGCCGGTGGGCACGGAATCGTCGAGCGCCAGGATCTGGTCGGCGAAGGGCTCGATGAGGGTCGCGTCGCCGGTGCCGGGATGGTCGCGGGTGAAGATGCTGCGCACGAAGGCGCGGTCGATCGGGCGGCGGTTGCTGGCGCGGAACTCGGGCAGGCGTTTCGCCCGCTCGGCGAGCGTCGGGCTGCCCTTGCCGGTCCACACGAACGCGTCGAGCGCGAGGCGCTTGACGCGCTCGGGATGGCGCTGGGCGAACAGCGCCGCGCGCAAGGCCCCCGACGAGATGCCGTGAACGAGGAGCGGGCCGCAATGCCGCGTGCGCTCGATGTAGTCGGTCGCGGCGGCGAGATCATCGGCGCCGTTGGCGATGTCGCAATTGATCGCACGCTTCTTGTCGGAGCGGCCATAGCCTTCCATGTCGACGCACCAGGTGTCGAAGCCGCGCCGGGCGAACCATTCCATCACCGAGGCGTCGTCGCGCCCGGACACCTGGAGATCACAGGTCGGCTGCGACGCCATCGACGAGCCGTGCACGAACAGCACCGTGCCGCGCGGCGGACCTGAGACCGCGCGCTTCTCCCACAGGAAGAGCCGCACATCGCCCTTGTTCGTCCAATGCTCCTGACCCTTCACAACCGCTTGCGTCATGGTGTCTCCTCTGCGTCTTCGTCGGTGAACAGGTTGCATGAGGCGGCGTCGATGGCGAGCGCCACGGCCGCGCCCACCGGGAAATCGGCTTCCGCCGGCGCCTGGACCCTGAGGCGCGTGCCATCGGCGAGCGCGATGCGATATTCGCTCAGATTGCCGAGATAAACTTGCTCCTCGACGCGGCCCGCGATGGCGTCCACCCCGCCCGCCGCGCCGAGCGCGACCGCCTCGGGCCGCACGCCCAGCATCACGCGCGCGCCGGTGGCGATGCCCGGCGGCACGGCGAGGCGCAGGCGCAGCGGTCCGGCCGCGATCATCGCCGCGCCGGCGGCGGCCGCTTCGACCCGCGCCGGCAGCAGATTGATGAGGCCCATGAAATCGGCCACCGTCCGGTTCGCCGGCCGGGCATAGACTTCGCGCGGCGTACCGAACTGCATGAGCCGCCCGCGATGCATCACCGCGATCTGGTCCGACAGCGCCAGCGCCTCGGCCTGGTCGTGGGTGACATAGACGAAGGTAATGCCGGTGCGGCGCTGCAAAGCCTTCAACTCGCCGCGCATGCGCTCGCGCAGCTTGGCGTCGAGATTGGAGAGCGGCTCGTCGAGCAGCAGGATGTCCGGCTCGACCACGAGGCTGCGCGCCAGCGCCACGCGCTGCTGCTGCCCGCCAGAAAGCGACGCGGGATAGCGGTCGCCCAGTCCCGCGAGATTGACGAGCGCCAGCATGCGCTCGACCCGGTCGCGCTGATCCTGGCGCGGCAGGCGGCGCAGCTTGAGGCCGAAGACCACGTTTTCGAACACCGTCTTATGCGGCCACACCGCATAGTTCTGAAACACCATGCCCATGCCGCGCTGCTCCGGCGGCACCACCGCTCGGGGCGAAGACAAAGTGCGGCCGCCCGCCTCGATGCTGCCGGCGTCGGGCCGCAGATAGCCGGCGATCAGGCGCAGCGTCGTCGTCTTGCCGCATCCCGACGGGCCGAGCAGCGTCACGAACTGGTTTTCGGCGATGGCGAGCGTGAGGTCGCTGACGGCGGCGGCACCGTCATAGCGCTTGCTCAATCCGTCGATGCGGATCGCCGTCATCCGCTGGTCGCCCCCACGCGCGCGGCGGCGCCGATGCCGCCGATCCGGCTCGCGAGCAGGATGGCCGCGCCGATGATCACCAGGTTGATGATGGCGAGCGCCGCGACCGCCTCGAGCGCGCCGGTCTCGTAGAGATTGTAGACCGCCACCGCCAGCGTGATCGAGTTCGAGCTGAACAGCAGGATCGAGGCGGACAATTCCTGGATCGCCGGCACGAAGATCAGCAACCAGCCGGCGAAAAGCCCCGGCCGGATCAGCGGCAGCGTGATCTCGGCGAGCGTGCGCCCCCAGCCGGCGCCGAGACAGCGCGCACTCTCCTCGAGCGAGGGGTCAATCTGGCGTAGCGCCGCGTTGGCGGCGCGCACGCCCAAGGGCAGGTAGCGCGCCCAATAGGCCAGGAGCAGGATGGCGAGCGTGCCGTAAAGCGGCACCGGCACGCGGAGCCAGAACTCGATCAGCGCCACCGCCATGACGATGCCGGGCAGCCCCAGCGGCACCAGCGCGACGTAATCGAGAATGCGTCGTCCGGGCGTCTCGGTGCGCAGATCGATCCAGCCGATCACGGCGCCGAGCAGTGCCGCCAGCGTCGCCGCCGCAACGGCGAGGATCAGGCTGTCGATGATCGCGCGCTGCGTCGGGTCGTAGTCGAACAGCACGAAATGATAGTTCGCGAAGGTCAGGTTGCGCCAGAACGCGAGGCCCCAGGATTTGCTCAGCGACACCGCGGCGAGCGCCCCGTAGGGCAGCAGCACCGCGGCCACGAACACGAGCGCGACGAAGCCCAGCACCGGCCAGCGCCAGGCGCCGAGCCGCATCGGCGCGGCGCTGACCCCCTTGCCCGCGAGCGTGACATAGGAGCGGCGCGCGAGATAGGCGCGCTGGAGCGTGAGCGCGCCCACCGTGATCGCGACGAAGACGAGCGACAGCGCCGAGGCGATCCCGTATTGCGGCGGATAGTCGAACAGCGCGTAGATGCGCGTCGGCAGGGTGAAGATTCGCGCCGGCATGCCGACGATCGCCTGCGAGCCGAACAGGGCGATCGCGTTGACGAAGGCGATGAGCGCTCCCGACAGGATCGCCGGCGCCACCAGCGGCATGGTCACCGAGAGCGTCGTCCGGAGCCGGCCCGCGCCGAGGATGCCGGCCGATTCCTCGTAGGACGCATCGACCGAGCGCAGCGCGCTCGCGACCAGGAGATAGACGAAGGGATAGGTGTGCGGGACCGTCACCACCACCAGCCCCGCCATCGAGAAGATGTTGAAGGTCAGCGCCGGCGCGCCCACCACGTCGCGCATGAAATCGTTGATGATGCCGGCATTGGGCCCGAACAAATTGACGTAGGCGATGGCGAGGAGGAAGGGCGGCGAAAGATAGGACAGGGTCGCGGTGAGGCGGACGAATCCCTTGGCCGGCAGATCGGTCCGGCTCACCGCCCAGGCGAGCGGCACGCCGATGAGGACGCTGAAGAACGACGTCCACGCGCCGAGCACGAGCGAATTGACGAGCGACTTGAAGTAGAGCCGGTCCGCCAGCGCCTTGGCGAAATAGCCGAGCGTCACGCCGCCCGTGCCGGCGAAACTGCTCACGAACAGCGTCAGCACCGGCAGCACGATCAGGACGACCAGCGCCGCGATGGCGCCCGCCGTCACGATCGGCTCGAGTTTGAGCCGCCTCACCGGATGGCGTCGGTCAAATGCCCAAGCGCTTGAGCTGCGCCTCGGGATAGCGCGGGCCGGCGGTGGCGCCGCGCGGGAAGGCGAGGTCGAGCGCCGCCAGCGTCTCGGGCGCCGGCTTCAGATCGGCGGCGGCGGCGTTCTCTTCGAGCCAGCGCCGCTGCTTCATCCCCGGCAGCGGCACGATGAATTCGCGCCGGCTCAAGAGCCAGGCGAGCGCGAGCTGCGCCGGGGTGCAGCGCTCCTGCGCCGCCAGCGTGCGGAGCGGGTCGAGCAGCCGCGTATTGCGCTGCATGTTCTCGGGGAAGAAGCGCGGATGCTCGCGCCTGCGGTCCTTGGCGCCGAGCGTCTCCTCATTGACCGTGCCGGTGAGGAAGCCGCGCCCGAGCGGCGCATAGGCGACATAGCCGATGCCGAGTTCGGCGCAAGTGTCGAGCAGCTCGTCCTCGGCATCGCGCGTCCACAACGAATACTCGGTCTGAAGTGCCGCCATGGGATGGGTGGCGTGGGCACGCCGGATGGTCGCGGGCCCGGCCTCGGACAGGCCGAGATGGTGGATCTTGCCCTCCTGCTTGAGCCGCGCCATGGTCCCCACGGTGTCCTCGATCGGCACGGTGGCATCGATACGGTGGATGAAATAGAGGTCGATCAAATCGACCCCGAGCCGTTTCAGGCTGGCCTCGCAGGCGCTGCGCACGTATTCGGGCCGCCCGCTCACTTCGCCCGAGCCGTCGGGGCGGCGAATCTGGCCGAACTTGGTCGCGAGCACAACCTTGTTGCGCACGCCCTTGATGGCGCGGCCGACCAGCTCCTCGTTGCGGCCGTTGTTGTAGGCGTCGGAGGTGTCGACAAGGTCGATGCCGAGCTCGACCGCGCGATGGACCGTGGCGATCGCCTCGGGCTCGCTCGGCTCGCCATAGATCGGCGTCATGCTCATGCAGCCGAGGCCGATCGCCGATACTTCGAGTCCGCCCAGGGCGCGGCGCTTCATCACCATCCTCCCGTCATTGTCCGTTATTGCAGTGCAACGGTTTCCGCCGCGGTCTTTAGTCGCAGCCCTCGCCGGGGTCAAGCGGCGCCGAACGACGGGCATCCTCCGTCGTTGACCGAAAAACCAAGGAATTGCGCCGTGTTACGATATACTTGCTTATTGTAAGCGCGCTTATTATGTTAGTGCTTATGACCACCTACGATTTCGAACGCAGTTTCGGCTATGTGCTGTTCGAGACGACGCGGCTCATGAGCAAGCGGTTCGATCAGCGCGCCCGGCTGTTCGGCCTGACCCGGGCGCAATGCCATGTCCTGGTGTATCTCGTGCAGCACGAAGGCTTCAACCAGACGGTGCTCGCCGACCGGCTCGAGCTCGAGCCTATTTCGCTGGCGCGCTGTCTCGATCGGATGGAGCAGGCCGGCTGGATCGAGCGCCGCGCCGACCCGACGGACCGCCGCGCGCGCCTGCTCTACATGACGGAGAAGGCGAAGCCGCTGTTCGACCGCGTGCTCGAAGTGGGCTCCGCGACGCGGGCGGAGGCGCTGGCGGGCCTGTCTCCGGAAGATCGCGACCGGCTGCTCGACATGCTTTTGCATGTCCGCGCGAACTTGACCGAGAAGGGGCTCGCCGCCGAGCGCGCCCTGCAAGCGGCAGGAGCGAAGTGATGGCCGTTGCCGCCGATACCCGCGCCGGCCGGCAACAGCGCTCGCGCCGCAACTGGATTGCGCATTGGGCTCATGCTCTCGGTGCCGCTCGTCCTCGGATTTGGCGCCGGCTATTTCTATCTCCTTGCCGGCCGCTACGTCTCGACCGACGACGCCTATGTCCAGGCCGACATCGTCCAGATCAGCCCCGACGTGAGCGCCCGCGTCGTCGCGGTCGAGGTCCACGACAACGAGAAGGTGGTGCCGGGCCAGGTGCTGTTCCGGCTCGACGACCGCGATTACCAGATCGCCGTCGAAGTGGCGACGGCGGAGCTGGCGAGCGCCCGGCTGCAGGTCGACGGACTGCGCGCGTCCTATCGCCAGAAGCTCGTCGAGCTGAAGCAGGCCCAGGACACGCAGGCCTACGAGGAGCGCGAATACGCGCGCCAGCAGCAGCTCCTCGCCGAACACGTCACCTCGCAGCAGAAATTCGACGAAGCCCGCCACGCGCTCGACATGGCACGCCAGCAGGTCGCCTCGACCGAGCAGCAGATCGCCAACACGCTGGCCGCCTTGGGCGGCAATCCCGACATCGCCACCAACGACCACCCGCTGGTGCAGCGCGCCCAGGCCAGGCTCGATCAGGCCGAGCTCGATCTGTCGCACACGGTAGTGCGGGCGCCGATCGAGGGGATCGTCAGCAAGGTCGACAAGCTGCCGGTCGGCCAATATCTCAACGTCGCGACGCCGGCCTTCTCGCTGGTTTCGACCCGCCACGTCTGGATCGAGAGCGAATTTCAAGGAGACCGACCTCACCCACATGCGTCCGGGCCAGGAGGCGACGGTCGATATCGACACCTATCCCGACAAGACCTTTGCCGCGGTGGTCGAGAGCATCGGCGCCGGCACCGGCTCCGAATTCTCGGTCCTGCCGCCGCAGAACGCGACCGGCAACTGGGTCAAGGTGGTGCAGCGCATTCCGGTGCGGCTGGTGATCACCGATCCCGATCCCGACCGGCCGTTGCGCGCCGGCATGAGCGCCGATGTCGAGGTCGACACCCATTATCGCCAGCCGCTCCTGATCAGGATCGACGCCATCCTGCGGCGGCTGACCGGGTCGCAGGCCTTCGCCGACAGCAAATGAGCGCCGTCGCCATCGGCCCGCGGGCGGTGCAAGCACCGCGGTCTCATCACCATTTCGATCATGCTGGCGACGATCATGCAGGCGCTCGACACCTCGATCGCCAACGTCGCGCTGCCGCACATGCAGGGCAGCCTGTCGGCGACGCAGGATCAGATCTCCTGGGTGCTCACCTCCTACATCGTCGCCGCCGCGGTGGCGACGCCGCTCACCGGCTGGCTCGCCGGCCGCTTCGGGCGCAAGCAGCTGTTCCTCGCCTCGATCGTCGGCTTCACGGTGGCGTCGCTGCTGTGCGGCGGCGCCGTCAACCTGGCGCAGATCGTCAGTTACCGCCTGCTGCAAGGCGTGTTCGGCGCGGCGCTCATCCCGCTGTCCCAGGCCATCCTCCTCGACATCAATCCGCGCGAGAAGCATGCGTCGGCCATGGCCGTGTGGGGCGCGGGCATCATGGTCGGCGCCGATCCTGGGGCCGACGCTCGGCGGCTGGCTCACCGAAGCCTATAACTGGCGCTGGGTGTTCCTGATCAATCTGCCGGTCGGCATTCTTGCCTTTGCCGGCGTTTGGACCTTCGTCACCGAAACCCAGATCGACCGCCGCCGGCCGTTTGACATGTTCGGCTTCGCGATGTTGAGCCTCGGCATCGGCGCGCTGCAGATGATGCTCGACCGCGGCGAGCAGAACGACTGGTTGGGCGCGACCGAGACCTGGGTCGAGTTGGGGCTGTGCATCTGCGGGTTCTGGGTCTTTCTCGTGCATTCGGCCACGGCCGAGCATCCTTTCGTCAGCCTGGCGCTGTTCAAGGATTGGAATTTCGCCGCCGGCTGCATCCTCATGTTCCTGGTCGGCGTGCTGCTTTACGGCACCATCGCGCTGTTCCCGCCGCTGATGCAGGACCTGCTGAATTATCCCGTGGTCACCACCGGCAACATCCTGGCGCCGCGCGGCATCGGCACGCTTGTCGCGATGGCGGTGGTGGGACGGCTGTCGGGGCGCATCGATGCGCGGCTCATTCTCGTCACCGGCTTCGCGCTCACCGCCTATTCACTGTGGCGGATGACGCATTATTCGCTCGAAATGGATGTCTGGACGGTGGTCGTCGCGACGATCATCCAGGGCTTCGGCCTCGGCCTGGTGTGGGTGCCGCTGACCGCGGTCTCGTTCGCGACGCTGCCGGCGCATCTGCGGACCGAGGGCTCGGCCTTCAGCGCGCTGGTGCGCAACATCGGCGGCAGCCTCGGCATCTCGATCGGCGAGAACGTGCTGGTGACCTCGATCCAGACCAACCACGCCACGCATCGCCCAGCACGCGACGCCCTATAACCCGATGCTGCAGTTGCCGGCCGTGCGGAACATCTGGAATCTGCACAGCCTGCACGGGCTTGCCACGCTCAATGCCGAGATCACCCGGCAGGCCGAAATGATCGCCTACAACAACGTGTTCAAGCTGCTGATGGTGCTGACGCTGGCGATCATTCCGCTGATCTTGATGCTGCGCAACCAGGGTTCCGCCGGCGGCGAGACGCCGGCCGCCGCGCTCGATTAGCGCCTCACGCCGTGTCCAAGGCGTCGCGGAACTCGCGCGGGTCGTAATCGGCGCTGCCATCCTCGCCCCGACGGACGACGTGCAGGTCGAGCCGCGCGGCCGCAACGAGCGCGTCCTCGGTGAGTGCGCCGCCGCTCCCCGGGTCGTCGATGGCGAGCGCCGCGAGCGACGGGCTCGCCGCCAGCAGGCGATAGACCGCGGTGACCCGCATGTAGAGCGCGAGCGTGGCGTGAACGCTCGTCCCCAGCTCCTCGGCAAAGAGGTCGAGCACGGCGCGCGTGTCGATCGGCACGCCGCCGTCTTCGTCGTCGCCGTCGTCTTCGTCCTCGTCCGGCGGCGGCGCTTCCGCTTCGAGGCGGGCGAGATATTCGCCGAAGAGAAAGATCGCGGAGGCCAGGAGCTCGGGCTCGACCGGCGGCACACGCGGCGGCACGGCAAAGGACGTGACGTGGGTCATGACGGGCCTGCCTCCGTTCTTCATTCGGCCGATGCGGGCGATGGCCGGGCCGCGTCGCGGCGCACGGCCGGGCTGCGGTTGACGAGATAGATGCCGGCGCCGACCAGCGCCAAGGCCAGCGTCAGCGCGGGCGTGATCTTCTCGCCGAGCAGCACGCCGCCGGCGATGACGCCGAACAGCGGCGTCAGGAACGAGACCGCGGCGAGCTTGAACGCCGGGTAGCGGCCGATCAGCCAGAACCACGCGAGATAGCTGATGAAGGCGATGATCACGGTCTGATAGGCGAAGGCGGCGAGCACCAGCGGCGTCGGCGCGAACACCCCGCGCTCGCCGAGTGCCGCCGCCAGTGCGAGCAGCATCACGGCCGATCCCGCCAACTGATAGAACAGGATCTTGTCCGGGCTGAGGCGGGCGAGGCGGCTCGCCTTCACCACCACCGTGGTCGCGCCCCAGAACAGCGCCGCGCCCAGCGCCATCGCGTCGCCGATCAGCTCGCGGTGGGTCGGCAGCCGCAACGCGTCGGCAAAGGCCGTGGTCATGCCGGCGAAGGCTGCGACGAGGCCGACGACATGCACCACGCGCAGCCGCTCGCCCGGGATCGCCACGTGGCCACCGACCGCGACCACGACCGGCGCGAGGTAAAGGAACACGACCGCGCGTGAGGCGGTGGTGAAGTCGAGGCCGACATAGAGCAGTGTGAACTCGCCGGCGAACAGCGCGGCGATCAGCGCGCCGAAGCCGAAACTGCCGTCGCGGGCAAAGATCGCCACCCCGCGCCGCCGCGACCACGCGTAGAGCAAAGCCGCCGCGGCCGTCGAGCGCAGTCCCGCCTGAAACACGGGCGAAATACCGGTATCCGCGACCTTGATGCTGACCTGATTCATGCCCCAGAGCGCCGACAGCGCAACCATGAGCAGCATCGCGGCGAGATCGAGGCGATCGCTTCGCGGCATCATTCCGGCAAGGTGGCCGCTGCGCCGCGCCGATGCAACCGCTATCTCCGCCGCATCCGGCGCCATATCAGCCACGCCCCGAGAACGATGATCGCGGCCTCCGCCCACAGCCACGCCGGCGCGCGGCCCAGGTAATGGCCGAGCACCACTTCGACGATGGTGAACGGCAGAATGCCGAGCGCCGTCGTCCACAGGAACGTCCACCAGCCGACGCCGATGAGCCCGGCCGCGTAATTGATGAGGTTGAACGAGATCACCGGCACCAGCCGCACCGCGATCAGCATGCCGGCGTGGCGCGGCAGCCATTGCAGTTGCTGCCAGCGCCGCTCGGAGAGCACGAGACGGATGAAGGGCTGCCCCAGCCGCCGGGCCAGCGCAAAGGCCAGGATGGCGCCCAGCATCGCGCCGCTCCAGGTCACGGCCACGCCCAGCGCCGGTCCGAAGATCATGCCGTTGCCGAGCGCGATCACCTCGGCGGGAAGCGGCACGAAGGAATGCAGCACCATGAGCCCCATCGCGCCGACCGGACCCCACACGCCGAAGCCGCGAACGAAGCGCGCCACGTCGGCGGGGGTGAGCGCCGTCAGGTCGAGGCCGCGCGCCGCCATGAAGCGCCAGCCGGCATAGAACGCGGCCGCCGCGACGAGCACGAGCGCCGTCACGCCCGCCGCCGCGATGGCGAGCCGGCGGTTCCGCAATCGTATGGACGAAGGCTGTTGCACCAAACCATGCTGGCGCGGTGCGGCGGCGGGGGCAACGTCTTCGCCGCCGCGACAGGCGCGTTGTGCGCGCCGGCAATTTCGGGATATTTTGCCGCGCCATGACACCACCTCTCGAAAGCCACGCGAACGAAGCGCCATCCGGCGCCGATTATCTCGAACGCGTGCAGGCGCTCGCGCCGCTGATCGCGCAATCCAGCGACGCGATCGAGCGCGAGCGGCGACTGCCGGCCGGGCTGGTCGCCGGGCTGAAGCAGGCCGATTTCTTTCGCATGCTGCTGCCGCGTCCCTTCGGCGGCGGCGAGATCGACCCCTTGACCTTCGTGCGCGTCATCGAGGCGGTCGCCAAGATCGATGCGAGCACGGCCTGGATCCTGTGCCAGACCGCCGTCACCGCCATGGTCGCGGCACGGCTCGAACCCGAGGCGGCCTGGGAGATCTGGCGCGATCCCGGTGCCGTGCTGGCGTGGGGGCCGAGCACGGATTCGCGCGCGATTCCGGTCGAGGGCGGCTATCGCGTCACCGGCACCTTCGCCTTCGCGAGCGGCTGCCGCCACGCGACGTGGCTGGGCGGCGACTGCACCCTCGCCGCTGCCGACGGCACGCCCGTGCGCACGGCGGACGGCCGGCAAGAGCAGCGCCGCGTGCTGTTCCCGGCGCAGCAGGCGGTCATGCACGACATGTGGCATGTCGTCGGTCTCAAGGGCACCGGCAGCGACGGCTATACCGTGACCGATCTCTTCGTGCCCCAGGCGCTGACGGTGACGCGCATCGACGATCCGGCCGCGCTGCGCTATCGCGGCCGGCTCTACGACATGTCGGCTTACAGCCTGTTCGCCTGCGGCTTCGCCGCGCTCGCCCTCGGCGTGACGCGCAGCCTGGTCGACGCCTTCGTCGATCTCGCCAAGGACAAGACGCCGCGCGGCTACCGCAACCGCCTGCGCGACGACGCCGTGACCCAGGCCGAGCTGGGCTATGCCGAGGCGCGGCTGCGCGCGGCGCGCATGTATCTTATTGGCACGCTCGCCGCGGCGTGGGACGAGGCGGGACGCAGCGGCGGGGTGTCGCTCGAGGCGCGCATGGCGATGCGGCTCGCCGCCACCTATGCTATCCGCCAGGGCAAGGAAGTCGCCGACACCGCCTTCGACGCCGCCGGCACCACCGCCGTCTTCGTCAGCAACGCATTCGAGCGGCGCTTCCGCGACATCCATACCGTGGCGCAGCAATTGCAAGGCCGCAAAGCGCATTACCGCACCGTGGGACAATATCTCCTCGGCCTCGAGGGCGAACTCGGCTGGGTCTGAATGACGCGGCGGATTCTGTTGACAAGCCGACACCGCCTCGCAAATCTGCGCCAATACCGCCGCCGGACGGGCGCGAGAATTGCCCGAACCGGCGGATTTTCGTAAGCGGGGAGGGTTTGGCGTCGGGCATGGGCGACAGAATTAGCATTCGTGACGTAAGGCACGTCTACCGGCCGCCGCGGCGGCGGCCGGTGCTGGCGCTCGACAACGTCTCGCTGTCGGTGCGGGACAAGGAGTTTCTCGCCCTGCTCGGCCCTTCGGGTTGCGGCAAGAGCACGCTCCTCTATCTCCTCGGCGGGTTCCTTCCGGTCGAGGCCGGCAGCATCATGGTGAGCGAGAAGCCGGTGGTCGGGCCGGGGCCCGATCGCGGCATCGTGTTCCAGAACTTCGCCCTCTTTCCGTGGAAGACGGTGCGCCAGAACATCCTCTACGGCCTCGAGAAGCTCGGCATTCCCAAGGCCGAGCGCGAGCGGCGCGCCAAGGACCTGGTCGATCTCGTCCATCTCACCGGGTTCGAGGACAGTTTCCCCTCGCAGCTCTCGGGCGGCATGAAGCAGCGCGTGGCGATCGCGCGCACCCTTGCCGTCGATCCCGCCATCCTCCTCATGGACGAGCCGTTCGGCGCCCTCGACGCGCAGACCCGCGGCCTCATGCACGAGGAACTGGCGGCGATCATGCAGCGCTCGCCCAAGACCGTGGTGTTCGTCACCCACGACGTGCGCGAGGCGGTCTATCTCGCCGATCGCGTCGCGGTGATGACGGCTCGGCCGGGACGGATCAAGGAGATCGTCGAGATCGAGCGGCCCGAGGGCGCCGCCGGGCCCGATGTCATGAACACGCCCGCCTTTGCCGCGAAAGTAGATCATCTGTGGCGGCTGGTGCGCGACGAGGCGATCCTGGCGCAATCCCGGCACGAATAAGGAGCGGCACATGGGTCAGGGTATCGGCATCAAGGAAGTCGCGTGGCTCGATTGCGCCGGCGGCGGCCAGGTCGTGGTTGACGGCAGCTTCGCCTATATCGGCCACATCGACGCCCCCAACGGCACGACCGTCATCGACGTCGCCGATCCCAAGCACCCGCGCATCGTCTCCGAGATCGCGATCCCGCCCGGGTTTCACTCGCACAAGGTGCGGGCAGCCAACGGCGTCATGGTGGTGAACCGCGAGCATCACGGCCGCTCTGCCGACGGCAAGCATCCGGGCCGCGGCGGCCTCGTCATCTACGACATCGCCAACCCGCGCCAGCCGCGCCAGCTCCGCCATTGGGAATGCGACGGCAGCGGCGTGCATCGCTTCACCTTCGACGGCCGCTATGCCTACCTCTCGCCCGAGATCGAGGGCTATGTCGGCAACATCGTCATGATCCTCGACCTCAAGGACCCGGCCCAGCCGGAGGAGGTCGGGCGGTGGTGGATGCCGGGGCAATGGAAGGCCGGCGGCGAGACCGCGAGCTGGAAAGGCCGGGCCCATCGCTGCCATCACCCGATCCGCCGCGGCGACCGGCTCTATACCAGCTACTGGCTCGGCGGCGTCGTCATCCTCGACATCGCCGACATGGCGCATCCCAAGCTCGTTTCGTCGATCGACTGGAGCCCGCCCTTCCCGTGGCCGACCCATTCGGCGGTGCCGATCGAGCGCACCATCAACGGCCGGCGCTACATGCTCGTCGCCGACGAGGACGTGCAGCCGATGGACGAAGCGATGGCGCCCGAGATGTCCGCCTTCATCTGGATGGTCGACATCACCGACGAGACCCGGCCGGTGCCGATCGGCAGCTACCAGGTCCCCGGCGTCGAGGGCAAGCGCAACCCGCAGATGACCGGCTGCCACCAGCCGATCGAGACCATCACCGGCACCGAGGTGCCGTGCGCGTGGTTCGCGCAGGGGCTGCGCGTGCTCGACATCGCCAACCCGCACGCGATGAAGGAGGTCGCCTCCTTCATGCCCGACCCCAAGATCGACGGCAAGCGCGTGTGCAGCAACGACGTCTATCTCGACGCCCGCGGCCTCATCTATCTCATCGATCGCTGGCGCGGCCTGTCGATCCTCGAGCGCGCGTAGGGGATCAAAAGCGGGCGCGTGCCCACGGAATCTTGCTGTTCCGCGCGAAGCGGACAATGGTGCGGATACTGCCGAGATTCGCCACCGTGCCATGGATCGGATCATTGCCGCGCCACCCGGCTACAGCGGGATCGCGAGCAGCGTGTCGATGCGGCGGCTGTCGCAGATGACGAGTTTTTCCTCGAACAAGGGTTCCGCGCCCGCCAGCGCAATGCGGTCGAGATAGCGCCCGGTGCTGAACAGCGACATCGCGCCGTCCGCGAGGATGCGGATCACCTGGTAGTTCGTCTGCGCGGTGACCGTCGCGCCCGCCGCCTCGAGCACCAGCGTCGGCGACAGGATGTGGCGGTAGTGCTGCGCCTCGTAGATGTTGGCCTCGCGCAGCGCCGCCACGCGGTCCTCGAGCATGCCGCGCGAGTCGGCGAAGAACACGCCGACGGGCAGGCCGCGCTCGTGGTTCTCGCGCGTGATGATCTGGTAGCGGCACGTCGGCGGCGAAGAAGCCCGGCCATTCCTCGAGCCGGTCCGTCGTCGATCGCCGCGGCATAGCGCGCGTTGAGCCGCTCGACCGATGAAGTGCAGCGCGGCGTCGCTCATGGCGCTAGAGCCCCATGTGCTCGCGATAGACCTTCCAGAAGCCGCGCAGCGGCGATTCCGTCGCGCGCGTGTCCTGCGAGCGCCAGTCGCGGCCGCCCATCTCGAGCAATTCGCGCGTCCGCGCCCGCGCCGACGATGCCGCGGCGCACGAAGCTGCCGACCGCGCCGTCCTCCATCGAGATGTAGCCGGCCGGGCCCGACCAGGTTCGCCTGCTTGAGGCGCTGCTGCGCGTCATCGCCTCGTCGTCGTCCTCGAAGCCGAAATAGGTCCACAAGCAGCTCGGTCTCGTCCTCGCCGCGCGGCACGACCTGGCGCGCGCACGAGGCAGTTCTGGATCTGCTGCAGCACGAAGGCACGGGAAGACCGAGAGGATCTGCAAGGTGACGCCGTCGCCGAACTCGTCGCGTGCCCTGATCATCGACGGATCGGCGAGGCGGAAGCCCTCGTGCTTGGCGCGCATATCGGCCGCGTCGTATTCGGCGCTGCGGCCGGTCGGTCGCCGATCTTGGAATAGCTGACGTGATGGCCGCCCGTCTCGTCGATGACGATGCCGCCCTCGGCCGACAGGCGGTTGAGGCGGAAGGTGGTGAAGAACAGATGCAGCAGGCTCGCGTGATAGGGATCGCGCACGTTGCAGATGTACATCTTCCAATTGTTGGGCAGGATCTGGCTGTTGTAGCCGAGCACCTTGACCGGCTCGCGCATCACGCGCGCGATCCGTTCGCCGATCGGCCGGGCCGAGATAGGTCTCGAGCGGCGGCGCGCGCGGCGGCGAAGCGTGCCGAACACGAGGCCGCTTGAAGCTCTCGACCCGGAGCGCGCGGCGCTTCCAGTCCTCGCGCCGGAAATCGGCGGGCATGCCGCCCTTGCCGCTCGATGCCGCGCTGGAACGTGACGGCGGTGAGGTTGCCTTTGAGGTCGTAGGTCCAGCCGTGATAGACGCAGCTGATGCGCGCGCCGTTGCCGCCTCGCTTGTGGCAGATGAGCGCGCCGCGATGGGCGCAGCGATTCTCGAACGCGCCCAAGCTGCCGTCCATGTCGCGCGCGACGATCACCGGCACGTCGCCGACATGGGTTGCGCGATAGTCGCCGGGCGTGGCGATCTCGGCTTCGAGGCAGAGATAGTTCCAGCGTCGCGCCCAGGAAAATGCGCTCGCGCTCGGCCGCATAGATCGTCGGCGCTCTTGTAGACCGCGTAGGGCACGCGGGTCGCGCCCTCGGTCGGGCCAGGTCACGCTCGCTAGCTCGTCCATCCGACCTCGCCTCGCTCGCTATGACGGCGTTGCTGCCGCATCATGCGCCCAGCATCGTGCCGGCGGCGATGCCGGCCTCGCCGCCCGTGATCTTCTTGCCGTCGTCGATGCGGCAGCGCAGCACCTCGATGAAGCCGCCCTGGGCGTGGACGGTGAAGCTCTCCGCCGCCGACCTTCGCCACCTGGCCCGATCTTCATGCCCGCGCACCTCGGCGAAGCGTGCGGGCGATGATCTTTCGCGCATCGAAGAGCTGGAGCCGCTTGCCCGTCCCAGCGCGTCCAGGCGCCGGGCGCCGGATTGCAGCCGCGCACGAGGTCGTAGATGCGGTCGACATGCTTGGCCCAGTCGATCCGCGCCTCGGCCTCGCGCACCCAGCCTTCATAGGTGGCGCGGCTCTCGTCCTGCACCGTCTCGCGCGCGGGCCCGGCGACCACGGCCTCGGCCGCCTCGATCAGCGCCGCGACGCCCGCGCGGGAAGATCTTGTCGAAATAGACGCTGCCGATGGTGTCGTCGGGGCCGATCTCGACTTCTTTCTGCAGCAGCACCGGCCCTTCGTCGAGCCCGTCGATGGGCCGGAAGATGGTGAGGCCGGTCTTGGTCCGGCCCTGGATGATCGCCCAGTTGATCGAGGACGGGCCGCGATGGAGCGGCAGCAGCGAGGGATGGAACTGGATCGTGCCGTGCGCGCGGCAGGGTGCAGAAGGATTGCGGCATGAACTGCGTCACATAGGCCATGATGCCGAGATCGACCTTCGAGCCCGCGCAGCGCCGCGCGCGCCTCGGGCGCGCTGTAGGAGCTTGAACGAATGCGACCGGCAGGCTGCGCTCGACCGCCGCCTGCCTTCAGCGGATCGGGCCGCGCGCCCGGGCTTCTCCGGCGCGACGAACACGCCGGCGACCTCGTGGCCGCGCGCCGAGAAACGCCTCGAGCGCCGCCTTGCCGAAAGCCTGCTGTCCGATGATCGCGACGCGCATTCCATCCCTCCCGCATGCAGGGCTGGCCCCTGACGCCGCATCTATCGCCGATGGCGCGGCGGCTCACCAGTGATCGGCGAGCGGCCGAAGACGGGATGGTCCGCGCCGGGCGCAAGCCGCGGCAGGGCCAGGACCGGCACGCCGCGCGGCAAAGCGCGCGATGCTCGCCGCAGTCTCGTCGAGCGGCACCGTGCTGCCCGTGCGGTCTCGCTCACCACGACGCGCCGCGCACGGCGACGCGGCGCTGGCGCAGCGCCGCGAGCGCGGTGAGGGTGTGGCTGATGGTGCCGAGATAGCTGCCGGCCACCAGCACCGCCGGCAGCCGCAGCTCCGCCATCCAGTCGAGCACGGTGTGGCGCTCGTCGAGCGGCACCATGACGCCGCCGATGCCCTCGATCAGCAGCACGCTCGGGCGCGGCGGCGATCGTCCCGGCGCGAGAACGCGACCAGCGCGGCGAAATCGACGTGTCTGCCCTTCGCCGCGCGCCGCCATGGTCGGGGGCGAGCGGCGGCGCGGAAGCGCCACGGCGAGATGCGCGCGATCTCCTCGTCGTTCGCCGGCAGGCCGAGCGCCGCGAGCAGGCGTGCCGGATCGCTCGTCGGCGCGCTCCATTCCTCGAAGCCGCTGACCACCGGCTTCAGCGCCGCGACGCTCGCGGCCGCGCCGCCGCAGCGCGTGGATCAGGCCGGCGGCGACGAAGGTCTTGCCGATATCGGTGCCGGTGGCGGTGAGGAAGAGCGCGCTCATGCGCCGCGCGCCAGCGACGCGCTCGCGGACGAGAGCGGCGAGGCGCGCGATCGCCGCGTCGGGATGGGCGGCGGTGAAGGCGATGCGCAGCCGCGCGGTGCCGGCCGGCACGGTCGGCGGGCGGATCGGCGTCACCAGGAAACCCTCCGCCTCGAGCAAGCGCGAGGCGGCGAGCGCGGCGTCCTCGTCGCCGAGCACCACCGGCACGATCGCGCTTTGCGCCTCCGGCAGGCCGGCGGCGCGCGTGAAGGCGCGCGCCTTGGCGAGCGGCCGCGCGACCAGATCGGCATCGCGTTCGATGATGTCGAGCGCGGCGATGGCGGCGGCGACGCGTCGCCGGCGGCAGGCCGGTCGAATAGATCAGCGTGCGCGCGCGCGTCACCATCAGATCGATCACCGCTTGCGAGGCGCAGAGATAGCCGCCATAGCCGCCGACCGCCTTCGACAGCGTGCCCATCTGCAGCGGCACGCGCGCGGCGGCGCCGGCCGCGAAGCCCGAGCCGCGCCCGCCGCCGATGCACGCCGAGCCCGTGCGCGTCGTCGACCAGCAGCCAGGCGTCGAACCGCGCGGCGAGATCGGCGAGATGCGGCAGCGGCGCGAGGTCGCCGTCCATCGAGAACACGCCGTCGGTGGCGATCAGCGCGTGAGCGATGGCGCGCAGCGGTGGGTCGCGAGCAGCTCCGCGGCATGCGCCATGTCGTTGTGGCGGAAGGCGAGGATGCGGCCGCGCGCCAGCTGCGCCCCGGCCCACAGGCAGGCATGCGCCAGCTCGTCGACCAGCACCAGATCGTCGGCGCCGGTGAGCGCCGGAATGATGCCGGCATTGGCGAGATAGCCCGAGCCGAAGACGCAGCGCCGCCTCGGTGCCCTTGAGCGAGGCGAGCCGTCGCCTCGAGCGCGGCGTAGAGCGGATGGTTGCCGGTGACGAGCCGCGAGGCGCCGGCGCCGGCGCCGTAGCGCTCGACCGCCGCGACCGCTGCCGCGGTCACCGCCGGATGCTGCGTCAGGTTGAGATAGTCGTTGCAGGAGAACGACAGCAGCCGCCGGCCGTCGCGCACGACCCAGATGCCGTCCTCGCGCGCGCTCTCGGCGAGCTGGCGGCGCAGACTGCGCGGCCTCGAGCGCGGCGAGCTTGTCCGCGGCGAATCGGTCGAGCGAGATTCACGCGACGGCTTCCGTTCGAGGGCCGCGAGGTTGTAGCCTTGCGCCCCGGCTCGGCCAAGGCAAGAGGGAGACCTTGTAGATGGCAAGCGCGCGGGATGATGCGCGCCGTGCGGCACGACTGGACGCGCGCCGAGATTCGGGCGCTGTTCGCGCTGCCGTTCCCCGACCTGATCTTCCGCGCGCAGGCGGTGCATCGCCAGCACTTCGATCCGCGACGGGTCGCAGCTTTCGACGCTGCTGTCGATCAAGACCGGCGGCTGTCCCGAGGATTGCGCCTATTGCCCGCAAAGCGCGCATTACGACACCGGCGTCGATGCGGCGAAGCTGATGGACGCGGCCGCGGTGACGGCGGCGGCGGCGGCGGCCAAGGCGGAGGGCGCGACGCGCTTCTGCATGGGCGCGGCGTGGCGCGAACCCAAGGACCGCGATCTCGACGCCGTCTGCGCCATGGTCGAAGGCGTCAAGCGAACGGGTCTCGAGACCTGCGCCACGCTCGGCATGCTGACCGATGCCCAGGCGGAGCGGCTCAAGGCGGCGGGGCTCGATTTCTACAACCACAATCTCGACACCTCGCCGGAGTTCTACGGCAACATCATCACCACGCGCACCTATCGCGACCGGCTCGATACGCTCGAACGCGTGCGCGCGGCCGGGATCAAGGTGTGCTGCGGCGGCATCGTCGGCATGGGCGAGAGCCGCGAGGACCGCGTCGGCATGATCACAACGCTGGCGACGCTGCCGGCGCATCCCGAGAGCGTGCCGATCAATCTTCTGGTGCGCGTCGCGGGCACGCCGCTCGGTGCCGGCGCGGCACTCGACGCGATCGAGTTCGTCCGCACCATCGCCGTGGCGCGTCTCGCCATGCCGCGTTCGGTGGTGCGGCTCTCGGCCGGGCGCGAGGGCATGAGCGAGGAAACCCAGGCGCTGTGCTTCCTCGCCGGCGCCAATTCGATCTTCTGCGGTCCGCGCCTGCTCACCACCGCCAATCCCGCCGCCGACCGCGACCGCCGCCTCTTCGACCGGCTCGGCCTCGAGCCCCGGCCGGCGTGATGCTGCCTTGGCGCCCTGCGCCCTTCGACAAGCTCAGGGTGAGGATCAGCCGCGATGGCATCCGAAGAACCATCTCATCCTGAGCGCAGCGCGCACGCGCGAAGGCGAAGGACGCACGGCGCCGATCCGGTGCCGGATTGGTACGAACACGGGCAGCCGCATCTCTGGCTGCCCTATGAGGCGATGAAGGGTGCCGCGCCACTCGCGGTGGCGCGCACCGAAGGCAGCCGCATCGTGCTCGCCGACGGGCGCGTGCTCATTGACGGCATCGCCTCGTGGTGGACCGCCTGCCACGGCTACAACCATCCCCATATCCGTGCCGCGGTGGAGCGCCAGCTCGCGCTGATGCCGCATGTGATGCTGGGCGGCATGGTGCACGAGCCGGCGGCGACGCTGGCGCGCCGGCTTGCGGCGCTGCTGCCGGACGGGCTCGACCGCGTGTTCTTCTCGGATTCGGGCTCGGTCGCGGTCGAGGTCGCGCTGAAGATGGCGGTGCAATACTGGCGCAACCGCGGCATTGCCGGGCGCAGCCGCTTCGTCGCGTTCCGCGGCGCCTATCACGGCGATACCACCGGCGCCATGGCGGTGTCCGATCCCGAGGACGGCATGCACCGGCTCTTTGCGGGAATGCTGCCGCGCCACGATGTCCTCGATCTGCCGCGCGACGAGGCGAGCGCCGCGCGGCTCGAGCGCCATCTCGAGCGCCACGCCGATGTCGTGGCCGGCATCATCGTCGAGCCGCTGGTGCAGGGCGCCGGCGGGATGCTGTTCCACGACGCCGCCGTGCTGCGCCGCCTGCGCCAGGCGGCCGACCGTTTCGAGGTCCTGCTGATCTGCGACGAGATCTTCACCGGCTTCGGCCGCACCGGCACGATGTTCGCGCTCGATCAGGCCGGCGTCGTGCCCGACATCGTCACGCTGTCGAAAGCGCTGACCGGCGGCACGATGGCGCTGGCCGCGACGGCGGCGCGGCGCAACGTGTTCGACGCCTTCTGGTCGGACGATCCCGATGCCGCGCTGATGCACGGCCCGACCTTCATGGCCAATCCCGCTGGCCTGCGCCGCCGCCAATGCCTCGCTCGATCTGTTCGCGCAGGAGCCGCGCCTCGCGCAGGTGGCGGCGATCGAAGCGGCGCTGGCGCGCGGCCTCGCGCCCTGCCGCGATCTTCCGGGCGTCGTCGATGTCCGGGTCGTGGGCGCGATCGGCGTGGTCGAGTTGGCCGCCATCGCCGATCTCGCGGCGCTGCGTCGGCGGTTCGTTCAAGAAGGCGTTTGGGTGCGGCCGTTCGGGCGGATCGTCTATCTGACGCCGGCCTTCACCATCGCCGCCGACGACCTCGCCGCCTTGACCGGCGCGGTCCTCCGCGTGCTGACGGACCAGCAGGAGAATGTGCTATAGAGCGGCGGCCACGCGTCACGGCGGCCCGGGCAATTACCGGCATCGACAAGCCGCCGGGCGAAAAGGGAGGATGAAACCATGCGCAAAAACCTGTCTCGCGGACCTGTGCTCGCCGCATTGGCGATCGCGCTCGGATCGATCGTCGCGGGGCCGATGGCGTCCGCGGCGACGACGCTCACGGTCGGCAAGGCGGCGCCGAACGCGGACCCGATCATTCCCGTCAATGTCGGCGATCAGCTCGGCATCTTCAAAAAGCACGGGCTCGACCTGAAGATCTCCGATTTCACCGGCGGCAGCAAAATGGCCCAGGCCATGACGGCGGGCGGCATCGATATCGGGGACGGCGCCGGAACCGAGATGGCGCTCGTGGCCAAGGGAGTGCCGATGGTGGCCATTTGCGAGACCGCCGGGCCCATCCCCTTCCTCGGCATCGGTGTGCCCGGGGATTCGCCCCTCCACACGATCGCCGAGCTCAAGGGCAAGAAGATCGGCATTTCCAGCCCGGGCTCGCTCACCGATTGGCTGGCGAAGGAGCTGACGCGCAAGGAGGGATGGGGACCGGACGGGGTTGAGGCGGTGGCCATCGGCAACGGGGCGCCCAGCGTCATCGCGGCGTTCCGCGCACCATCTGGTCGATGCCGACATCGGCGTGAGTTCGCTGTTCTTCGAAATGGAGGAAAAGAACACGGGCCGTCTTCTCGCCCCGGTCTCGGACTACGAGGGCAATGTCGGCTCCGGCGCGCTCTTCGCCTCGACCCACCTGATCGCGACCGATCCCGCCGCGGTGCGCGCTTTTCTTGCCGGCTGGATCGAGACCGTCGATTACATCCGCACGCACAAGGCCGAGACCGTGAAGATCGAGAGCCGGCGTCACCGGCTTTCCGCAGAGCGTGATGGCGAAGGAATACGATCTGACGATCGGCATGTTCACCAAGGATTGCCGCTTCGATGCGGAATCGCTGGCGACCCTGAAGCGGTCGTTCGTCGAGCTGAAGCTCATGACCACGCCGCCCGACATGTCGAAGCTCTATACCGAGGCGTTCCTGCCGAAGTGACGGCAGCGGTGCCGATTTCGGGGCCATTCCGAAGCAGCGCGGTGGGAGGAGCCGTCATGTTCAAGCGGATCGATCACGTGGAAATCGTCACGGATCAGCCGGATCGCACGATCCAATTCTATACCGAGGTGCTGGGCTTCAAGATAAGGTCTCGTGATCGTGTCGAACGCTCTGCCCCAGGAATGGCGGTCAATCTTGTCTATCTGGAGCTGGGTGGCACGACCGTTGAACTCATTACTTACGAAGGCGGGACCGTGGGCCCTGCTCCAACGGGCATCCATTTCGGCTACAACTTGATTGCCCTTGAAGTTGAAGACATGCAAAGAGCGCTGCAGTTTCTCAAGACAAAGGGCGTCGAAGCCGTCTGGGGGCCGATGACCCGCGAGCATTACGCGCGCGCGGAGATCACCGATCCGAATGGCTATCACATCGAATTGCGCCATTGGTTCTGATCATCGGCACGGCGCCCGGTCGCTGAAGCCAAGACGCCGCCGGCGCGACGGACCGCGATCACGCATTGGCGCTGCGGAGCGCGCCCACCATCGCTGCGGTGACCTGGACGGTCGTGGCGTTGCCGCCGAGATCGGGCGTGTGCAAGGCGGCATCGGCATGTCACGCGCTCGATCGCCGCCATCAGGCGCTGGGCGGCGGCGCCCTCGCCCAGATGCTCGAGCATCAGTGCCGCGGTCCAGAAGGTGGCGATGGGGTTGGCGATGCCCTTGCCGGCGATGTCGAAGGCCGAGCCGTGGATCGGCTCGAACATCGAGGGGAAACGGCGCTCGGGATTGAGATTGGCGGTGGGCGCGATGCCGAGCGAGCCGGCGAGCGCGGCGGCGAGGTCGCTCAGGATGTCGGCGTGGAGGTTGGTCGCGACCACCGTGTCGATCGAGCGCGGCCTGAGCACCATCCGCGTCGTCATGGCATCGACCAGCTCGCGGTCCCACGCCACCTCCGGAAAATCGCGCGCCACCGCTGCGGCGATCTCGTCCCACAGCACCATGCCGTGGCGCTGGGCGTTCGACTTGGTCACCACCGTCAGATGCCGCCGCTTGCGCTCCCGCGCCAGCGCGAAGGCAAAGCGCATGATGCGCTCGACCCCGGCGCGGGTGAACACCGCGGTCTCGGTCGCGACCTCTTCGGGCAGGCCGCGATGCACCCGCCCGCCATGGCCGGCATATTCGCCTTCGCTGTTCTCGCGCACGATGACCCAGTCGAGATCGCCCGGCGCGAGGTTGCGCAACGGCGGCGTGATCCCCGGCAGGAGCCGCGTCGGGCGCACATTGGCGTATTGGTCGAGCCCCTGGCAGATCGGCAGGCGCAGGCCCCACAGCGTCACGTGATCGGGAATGCCGGGATCGCCGACCGCGCCGAAGAAGATGGCGTCGAAGCGCCGTAGTCGCGCGAGCCCGTCCTCGGGCATGAAGCGCCCCTGCGCGCGGTAATGATCCGAGCCCCACGGCAGACGCTCGACCGCGAGGCGGAAGCCCTCGCGCGCGGCCAGCGCTTCCAGCACCTCGAGCCCGGCGGGGATGACTTCCTTGCCGATGCCGTCGCCGGGAATGGCGGCGATGCGGTATTCGCGCACGTCTCAGCGCCGGCGGGGCGGGCGCGCGGCCTGACGCCTGCCGACCAGCGGGCTCGACTGGTGATGCACCATGCGCCAGCTTCCGGTTTCCTTGACGAACATGTTGGTGGCGACGAGATGGCCCTCGGCCAGCTCTTCTTCGCAGATGACGACGGCGAAATCCCCGTAGAGAACGGCCCGGTCGTCGTGGCACCATCACCCGGGTCGGCTCGGGACTGGACGAGGATGTTGCGCCAGCTCTGCATCACCGCGTCGCGCCCGTGCAACGCGGCCCAGCCGGGATGAACGCACAGTACCGGTGCCGCGCGCGACCACAGCGCATTCATCGCCGCGAAGTCGCACGAGGTGAAGGCCTGATAGAAATCGAGATTGGCCTTCAGGACGGCATCTTTGTCGGTCATGCCCCTGATGTCGCACGCGGCGCGGGAAAAAGCCAGCGCATCCACCGGGCGCGGCAAGATTGCCTCTTGCGGAGGGGCGCGAGTCGGGTTAGTTTGCGAACGCTTCGCAATTGCATTCGGGCGGGCTTGTCATGCTGGCCGTTGCCGTCATCGTCTTTCGCGAGGTTCTCGAGGCGGCACTCGTCGTCAGCGTGGTGCTGGCGGCGAGCCATGGCGTTCGCGGCCGCAGCCGCTGGGTTGCGGGCGGTGTCGTCGCTGGCGTGCTTGGCGCCATGGTGGTGGCGGCCTTCACCGGCGAGATCTCGGCGGCGCTTGCCGGAATCGGCCAGGAGGTGTTCGACGCCTCGGTGCTGTTCGGCGCCGTCGTCATGCTCGGCTGGCACAATATCTGGATGAACCGCCACGGCCGGGAAATGGCGGACGAAGCCAAAAGCATCGGCGCCGCAGTGCGCGCGGGCGCGCGGCCGCTTTATGCGCTGGCGATCGTCACCGGTCTCGCCGTGCTCCGCGAAGGCTCCGAGATCGTCCTGTTCGTCTATGGCATCGTCGCGGCGCAGGGTACGGGCGTTGCCGGCATCTTGAGCGGCGGCGCGCTCGGCCTCCTGGGCGGAGTCGCGCTCGGCGCGGCGCTCTATTACGGCCTGCTGCGCGTGCCGCTGCGGCATCTTTTCACCGTGACCAGCATGGTCGTGCTGTTCCTCGCGGCCGGCATGGCGTCGCAAGGCGCGGCGTTCCTCTTGCAGGCCGATCTCATACCGGCGCTGGGCAACCAGCTATGGGACACCTCGGCGATCATTCGCGACCAGAGTCTCGTCGGCCAGCTTCTCCACGTGCTCATCGGCTATGTCGCGCGGCCCGCGGGCATTCAGTTGGTGTTCTATGTCGCCACGCTCGGTATCATCGGCGGGCTTATGGTCGGCCTCGGCCGGCGGCGGATCACGCGCCCGGTCGCCGCCTGAGCGCACCGCCGCCCTCGGGCGGCGGCGGCGGATTTTACCGATTGCCCGCCGCGGCAAACTCGCATAGTTCTGCGGCGGGGAGGTGACGCCGTGGCGTCCTTCGAACTGCGGCTCATCACCGACCGTCTCGCGCCCGGCGCGACCCTGACGCTCGACGGCACTGCCAGCCGCGTCCTCTACGTCGCCGCGGGTCGGCTCGGCATCGCTGCGGGCGGGACGGTGGCAGCGCTCGGTCCGGATACCGCCTGGCATGGCGGTGCGGCGTCGCTGCGCGCCGGTGCCGATGGCGCGGAGGTGCTGCGCTACGAACTCGGCGACGCCGATCGGGCGCGCGCGGACGAAAAAGACCTCACGCTTGCCGCGCCGATCGCGCTCGAGCCCGAGCGCGCTTGGCTCGTCCGCTGCGATCGCGTCGAGTTTCCGCCCGGCGGCGTCGCCTATACCCACACCCATCAGGGCCCCGGCATCCGCTGTCTGCAGCAGGGCCGCATCCGCATCGAAACCGCCGGCGCGGTGCACCATTACGCGCCCGGCGAGGCGTGGTTCGAGAGCGGCCCCGAGCCGGTCTTCGCCGCGGGCTCCGAGACCGAGACCACGGCCTTCATTCGCGTCATGATCTTGCCGCGCGACTATCTCGGGCGCAGCTCGATCCGCTACGTCCGGCGCGAGGACCACGACAAGCCGCGGCGGCAGAGCTTATCGCGTCTATATCGACACCGCGGTGACGCTTCCCGGGAGCCCGGCATGAACACCGATCATCCGCGCCGCACCGGCGCCCAGATCCTGATCGACCAGCTCAAGATCCACGGCGCCGACACGGTGTTCTGCGTTCCCGGCGAGAGCTACCTCGCCGCGCTCGATGCGGTCTATGACGCCAACTCGATCCGCCTCGTGGTGTGCCGCCAGGAGGGCGGCGCGGCGATGATGGCCGACGCCTATGGCAAGCTCACCGGCCGGCCCGGCATCGTCTTCGCCACGCGCGGCCCCGGCGCCTGCAACGCGAGTTCCGGCGTGCATGTCGCGATGCAGGATTCGACCCCGCTGATCCTGTTCATCGGCCAGGTAGCGCGCGGCATGCGCGGGCGCGAGGCATTCCAGGAGGTCGATTTCCGCCACATGTTCGGCGGCATGGTGAAATGGGCCGACGAGATCGACGACCCGCGCCGCGTGCCCGAGCTGGTGAGCCGCGCCTTCCATGTCGCGACCGGCGGGCGGCCCGGGCCGGTGGTGCTGGCGTTGCCCGAGGACATGCTGACCGAGACGGCCGCGGTCGGCGATGCGCGTCCCTATGAGCGGGTCGAACCCCATCCCGGCCCGGCGCCGCTGCGCGCCTTCGCCCAAGCGCTCGCGGCGAGCGCGCGGCCGGTCATGCTCCTGGGCGGCAGTCCGTGGGATGCCGAGGCGGCGGCCGCGGTCGAGGCCTTTGCACGCGCGAACAAGCTGCCGGTGTGCTGCGGCTTCCGCCGCCAGGACCGCTTCGACAATGAGCATCCGTGCTATGCCGGCGATGTCGGGCTGGGCGTCAATCCCAAGCTCGCCGCGCGCATCAAGGACAGCGACCTGCTGATCGTTGTCGGCGCGCGCTTGGGCGAGGCGACGAGCGGCGGCTACACGCTGATCGACATTCCCGTGCCGCAGCAGCGCCTCGTTCACGTGCATCCCGATCCCGAGGAACTGGGCCGCGTCTACGAGCCGTTTCTGGCGATCAACGCGGCGCCGCGCAGCTTCGCCGCCGCGTTGTCATCGCTCGCGCCGGTGAGCGCGCCGCGCTGGGCGGCGACAGCGGCAGCGGCGCATCGCGAGTATCTGGCATGGCAGGAGCCGGTGGCGTCGCCGGGCGCGCTGCAGATGAGCGACATCGTGCGCTGGCTCAGCGACCATTTGCCGGACGGCGCGATCATCTGCAACGGCGCCGGCAATTTCTCCACTTGGGTTCATCGCTTCTACCGCTACCGGCGCTTCGGCGCGCAGCTTGCGCCAACCAGCGGCTCGATGGGCTATGGCTTTCCGGCGGCGGTGGCGGCGAAGCTCGTGCATCCCGAGCGCATCGTGGTGTGCTTTGCCGGCGACGGCGATTTCCTGATGACCGGACAGGAACTGGCGACGGCGATGCAGCACGAGCTCGCGCTCATCGTGCTCGTCGTGAACAACGGACTTTACGGCACGATCCGCATGCATCAGGAGCGGCATTATCCCGGCCGCGTCGTCGGCACGACGCTGGCCAACCCGGATTTCGCTGCGCTCGCCCGCGCCTATGGCGCCTATGCCGACACGGTGACGCGGACCGAGGATTTCGCCGCCGCCTTCGAGCGCGCGGTCGCATCGGGACGCCCGGCCCTGATCGAGCTCAAGCTCGATCCCGAGGCGCTCACCATCACGCAATCGACCTCTCAAATCCGCGCGGCGGCGCTCGCCCAGCGAGGGTGAGCGCGGCTGGCGGCGTCGTGCGGGATCCCCGCGCGAGCATGGCCTGGCTGGCCGTCCCCGCCGTGCCGATGATGATCGCTACCGAGCATGTGAACTCCTGTTGACAGACGCGGTCCTTTCGGACGACATTTCACGTAACGAAAATGTATTTAGGGGGGATGCGATGGGGGATTTGAGCCCGTTCGGGCTGAGCGTGACGCGCCGGCATGTGCTTGGCGGGGCCGGTGCCGCCGGTCTCGCGCTGGCCGCCGTGCCGGCCTGGGCCCGCACCGTCGATCTGCCGCTGCCGGGTGGGCCCGGTGCGCGGCCGATCACTACCGCCTTTCCGCAAAAGGGCGCGATGATCCTGCAGCGGACGCGGCCGCCGCTGCTGGAAACGCCGTTCGCGGTGTTCGATCACGGCGTGTTCACGCCCAACGATCGCTTCTACGTGCGCTGGCACTGGGCGGTGATCCCGACCGCGATCGATGTCGGCAAGTTCCGCCTCGCCGTGCATGGCCACGTGAACCAGACGTTGTCGCTGTCGCTCGCCGACATCATGAAGCTGCCGCAGGTGGAGCTGGCGGCGGTCAACCAATGCTCGGGCAATTCGCGCGGCTTTTTCCAGCCGCGGGTCGCCGGCGGCGAATGGGCGCAACGGCGCGATGGGCAACGCGCGCTGGACCGGCGTCACGCTCAAGAGCGTGCTCGACCGGGCCGGCGTCAAGGCGGGCGCCGTGCAGGTGCGGCTTCAACGGCATGGATACGCCGGTGGTGCCGGACGGACCCGACTTCATGAAATCGCTGGCGGTCGATCACGCCCGCGACGGCGAGGTGATGATCGCCTATGCCATGAACGGAAGCCGCTGCCGCTGCTCAACGGCTTTCCGCTGCGGCTCGTAGTGCCGGGGTGGTATGCGACCTACTGGGTCAAGATGCTCAACGACATCGAGGTGCTCGACCAGCCCGACGCCAATTTCTGGATGAAGACCGCCTACACCATCCCCGATACGCCCAACGCCGACATGAAGCCGGGCCAGACCGGCGTGGCGATGGTGCCGATCAACCGCATGGTCCCGCGGTCCTTCATCACCAACCTCGCGTCGGGCGCCAGGTTCATGCCGGCACGGCGACGCTGGTGCGCGGCATCGCCTTCGGCGGCGACAGCGGCGTGAAGCGGGTGGATTTCTCGAGCGACGGCGGCAAGACCTGGCACGCCGGCGCGGCTGGTCAAGGACGAGGGCAAATACAGCTTCCGCCGCTGGGACGCGCATTTCACGCCGCGCCGCCAAGGGCAGCTACACGCTGATGGTCCGCTGCACCAATGCCGCGGGCGCAGTGCAGCCCGACCAGGCCAACTGGAACCCGGCGGGCTTCATGCGCAACGTCATCGAAACCATCACCGTCACGGCGGCGTGAGGAGGACAAGGACATGACGCGCATGAGACTGTCGGTCCTGCTCCTCGCGGCCGTCGCGATGGTGCCGCTGCTGAGCCAGGCGAAAACGGCGCCGGTCCTGAAATCGGTGACGGTCACGCTGCCCGAAAGCACGGCACAGTTTCCGCCGGGCCCGGGCGCGGATGCCGCCAACGGCAATTGCCTCGCCTGTCACTCGGCTGGCATGGTCATGAACCAGCCGGCGCTGCCCAAGGCGGCGTGGGCGGCCGAGGTCGCCAAGATGCGCAACGTCTTCAAGGCCCCCGTGGCGGAAACGGATGTCGACGCGATCGTCGATTATCTCGCCCGCATCAAGGGACCGAAATAGGCGGTTTCGCCGCCGCGGCGCGGCGTCGCGAACGGCGGCGCCGGCGCCAATGGAGATGCAGCGCGACGGCCGCCGCTGCCAGCGCCGCCACGGCCAGGAGCAGCAGCTCGATGCGGCCGCTGCCGTGGAAGAGCTTCAGCGCGCGGTGGCCGAGCCAATCGGCCGAGAGGCCCCACCACCCCACCCACAGCGCCGCGCCCAGCGCGTTGAAGACCAGAAACCGCCCCCACGCCATTTCCAGCGTGCCGGCGGCGATGCCGCTCAGGGAGCGCGCGATGACCACGAAGCGCGCCCCCGTCAGCAGCCAGCCGCCATAGCGGTCGAAGCCTTGCTCGAGCTGTGCGAGCCGCGCGGCGGTGACGCCGATGCGGGCGCCGTAATGGACCACGAGCGCATGGCCGCCGTAGCGGCCGATGACGAAGCCGATGATGTTGCCGATGGTGGCGGCGGCCCAGGCGAGCGGCAGCAGCAGGGTGATGTCGAACACGCCCTGGGCGGCGAGGATCGAGGCGGCGATGAGCAGGGTCTCGCCCGGCAGCGGCAGCCCGGCATTCTCGAGGAGCAGGCTGGCCGAAACCGCGAGATAGCCGTACTCGTGAAGATAGGGTTGGACCGCGCCGAAACCGCTCAATTCACGGGCACCTCGGATGCGCCGCCGGCGTGGCAGGGAAAGGGTGGCGCAGCGCTCACGATGTGTCTCCGATCCCGCGAAGGGAGAGGCTCGCACGTTGCCCGAGGGACCGGGCCCTGTCCAGCCTTGACTCGCGCGCCGTTCAGGAACAAAACTAGAACAACGGAGGCGGGCCAAAAATGGCCGATGGGGTCAAGACGGCGGCGCTGGCGGCGCTGCGGCAGCATCTGGCGCTGATCGAGCGCGGCGGACGGGCCCCGGGTCCGGTGCTGCCCTTCGGCGTGCCGGCGATCGATGCCGCATTGCCCGGCGGCGGGCTTGCCCGCGGCGCGCTGCACGAGGTCGGCGGGCTCGGCGCGGCCGCGGAGGAGGGTGCGGAGGCGGTGGGCTTTCTCGCCGGCATCCTGGCGCGGCTCGAGCCCGGCCGGCCGGTGCTGTGGTGCCTCGCCCGCGCCGATCTCCATCCGCCCGGCCTTGCCGCGCACGGGCTCGCGCCGGCGCGGCTCGTCCGTGGTCGCAGGCCGAGGAACGGGCGCTGCTCTGGGCCATGGAGGAAGGGCTCAAATGCCGCGATCTCGCCGCCGTGGTCGGCGAGGTCGAGACGCTTCCGGACATCGCGGGCCGCCGGCTGCATCTGGCCGCCGAGGCCGGCGGCGTCACCGCCTTCGTGCTGCGCCGCCGCCGGTGCCGCGCCGGCCGGGGCGGAGCCGAGCGCGGCGGTGACGCGCTGGCGCATCGCCGCCAGCCCCTCGCATCCCGCGGGCGGGCGGGTGCATCCGGCCGACGGATTGGGGCGGACGCTGTGGCATGTGGCGCTGCTGCGCTGCCGCGGCGGCGTGCCGGGACAATGGCTGGTGGAGGCAGGCGATGCGGCGGGTCATGTCCATCTGGCTGAAATCCTGGCCGATCGACCGGCTGCGCCGCAGCGGCGCCGCGCCGCGAGATAGCCGGCCCTTCGTTCTCGCGGCCACGGTCGGCAATCGGCGCCTCGTCACCGCCGCCGACGACGGCAGGCGGCGGCGGAAGGCATCGCGCCGGGCATGTCCGCTGGCCGATGCCCGCGCGCTGCAGCCCGATCTGGCCGTCGCCGTCGGCCGATTTCGCGGCCGATGCGGCCGCGCTCGCGCGCCTGGCGCAAGGTGCGGGCGTTACAGCCCGTGGACGGCGCCGTGCGGTCCCGACGGCATCTGGCTCGACGTGACCGGCTGCGCCCATTTCCACGGCGGCGAGGAGGGGCTGGCGGCAGAGGTGGTGGCGCGGCTCGGCGCAGGCTCGGCATCGCCGCCCGCGCCGCCATCGCCGGCAGCGCCGGCGCCGCCTGGGGCGTGGCGCGCCATGGCGGCGCGCGCGGCGGCGGTCGTGCCCGAGGGCGGCGAGCGCGCGGCGCTGGCGGTGCTGCCGGTGGCGGCGCTGCGCCTGGCGCCGGAGACTGGTGACGACGCTGACCCGGCTCGGCCTGCGCCGCATCGGCGATCTCTATCCCATGCCCCGGCCGTCGCTGGTGCTGCGCTTCGGCGCCGGGCTGGCGACGCGGCTCGACCAGGCGCTGGGCCTGTGCGCGCGAGCCGCTCTCGCCGCTGCCGCCGCCGCCGCTGCGCTGGACGCGCCGCCGCTTCGCCGAGCCGATCGCCACGGCCGAGGCGATCGGCGCCGCGGCCGCGGGGCTGCTCGCGGCGCTGTGCCGCCGCGCTCGCCGCCGAGGGCGCAGGGCGCGCGCCGGCTCGTGCTCACGCTCTATCGCGTCGATGGCACGCCGCTCGCGGTCGCGGTCGGCACGGCGCGGCCGAGCCGCGCGCCGCGCCATCTCCTGCGCCTCCTCGCCGAGCGGCTTCGGCACGATCGATCCCGGCCTCGGCATCGAGGACATGGTGCTCGCCGCCACGGCGACCGAGACCGCAGCCGGCGGCGCAGCTCGCGCTCGATCGCGCCGGCACGGGGCGACGGCGATGCGACGATCTCGCCGCGCTGCTCGACCGTCTCGCCGCGCGGCTCGGCGCCGGCGCGGTCGCCCGGCCGCTGCTGCGCGAGAGCCATTGGCCGGAGCGGGCGGTGCGCTTCGTGGCGCCGCTCGATCCGGCCAGCGGGCGCCGCGGCCGCGCTGCCGGGACGGCAGCGGCCGGTGCGCCTGCTGCGCGCGGCCCGAGCCGATCGAGGCGGTGGCGCCGGTGCCCGACGATCCGCCGCTGCTGTTCCGCTGGCGCCGGCGTCATGCACCGCGTGCGCCGGGCCGACGGGCCGGAGCGCATCGCCGGGGAATGGTGGCGCATATTCCAATGAACTGCGCGACTATTACCGGGTCGAAGACGAGGACGGGCCGCCGCTTCTGGCTCTACCGCGCCGGGCTCTACCGCGCCGACGCGCCGGCGCGCTGGTTCCTGCACGGGGTCTTCGCGTGAGCCATGACCGGCTACGCCGAGCTCCAGGTCACCAGCAATTTCTCCTTCCTGCGCGGCGCCTCGCATCCCGAGGAGCTGGTGGACGCAGGCGCAGGCGCTCGGCCACGCCGCCATCGCCATCACCGACCGCAACTCGCTGGCCGGCGTGGTGCGCGCCTTCCAGCGCCGCGCGCGAGACCGGCCTGCGGCTCGTCGTCGGCTGCCGCCTCGATCTCGACGGACGGGCACGAGCCTGTTGTGCTTTCCCACCGACCGCGCCGCCTATGGCCGGCTCTGCCGCCTGCTGACGCTCGGCAAGCGCCGGGCCGCGAAGGGCGAATGCCGCCTCGCCTATGACGATGTCGCCGAGCACGGCGAGGGACAGATCTTCGTGGCGCTGCCGCCGGATCGACGGACGACGACGATTTCGTCAATTTTCTCGAGCGTCTCGTCGGCGGATTTCAAGGCGATCGGCTTATCTCGCCGCGCAGCATCTCTATCGCGGCGACGATCGCCAGCGCATCCATCGCCTGGCGCGCTCTGGCCGCGCGCGTGCGGCGTGCCGCTGGTCGCCACCAACGACGTGCTCTATCACCGGCCGGAGCGGCGGCCGCTGCAGGATGTGGTGACCTGCATCCGCGAGGGCTGCACCGTCGCGGCGGCGGGGTTCCGCCTCGCCGCCAATGCCGAGCGCCACCTGAAGCCGCCGGCCGAGATGGCGCGGCTGTTCCGCGATCATCCCGAGGCGGTCGCGCGCACGCTCGAGATCGTCGCGCGCTGCCGCTTCAGCCTCGACGAGCTGCGCTACGAATATCCCGACGAGACCGGGCCGGACGGGCTCGCCGCCGCAGGCGCGGCTCGAGCGCCTGACCTGGGAGGGCGCGGCCGCGCGCTATCCCGCCGGCGTGCCGGACAAGGTGCGGCGCCAGCTCGCGCACGAGCTGGCGCTCATCGGCCGAGCTCGGCTATGCGCCCTATTTCCTCACCGTCCACGACATCGTGCGCGAGGCGCGGCGCGCGCGGCATCCTGTGCCAGGGGCGCGGCTCGGCGGCCAATTCGGCGGTGTGCTATTGCCTCGGCATCACCGCGGTCGATCCCGCGCGCCTCGACCTCCTGTTCGAGCGCTTCATCAGCGCCGAGCGCAACGAGCCGCCCGACATCGACGTCGATTTCGAGCATGAGCGGCGCGAGGAGGTGATCCAGTACATCTACGAGAAATACGGCCGCGACCGCGCCGCGCTCGCCGCCACCGTGATCTGCTACCGCTCGCGCAGCGCGATCCGCGAGGTCGGCAAGGTGCTGGGCCTGTCCGAGGACGTGACGGCCGCGCTGGCCGGCACGGTGTGGGGCTGGGGCGCGCGACGGCCGCGATCGAGGAGCGCCATGTGCGCGAGCTGGGGCTCGATCCGGCCGAGCCGACGCTGCGCCTGGCGCTCGATCTCGCGCACGAGCTCATCGGCTTCCCGCGCCATCTCTCGCAGCATGTCGGCGGCTTCGTCATCACCCGCGGGCCGCTCGAGGAGGTGGTGCCGATCGAGAACGCGGCGATGGCGGACCGCACCGTCATCGAATGGGACAAGGACGATCTCGACGCGCTCGGCATGCTCAAGATCGACGTGCTGGCGCTCGGCATGCTGAGCTGCATCCGCCGCGCCTTCGATCTCATCGCGCGCCATCACAGGGCGAGCGCTCTGACGCTCGCCACCGTGCCGGCCGAGGATGCCGGCGGTCTACGACATGCTGTGCCAGGCCGATTCGATCGGCGTGTTCCAGGTCGAGAGCCGGGCGCAGATGAGCATGCTGCCGCGGCTCAAGCCGCGCACTTCTACGATCTCGTCATCGAGGTGGCGATCGTGCGGCCGGGCCCGATCCAGGGCGACATGGTGCATCCCTATCTGCGCCGCCGCGACGGGCAAGGAGCCGGTGGAATTTCCCTCCGACGGCGCTCGCGCGCGGTGCTCGGCAAGACGCTGGGCGTGCCGCTGTTCCAGGAGCAGGCGATGCGCATCGCCATCGTCGCCGCCGGCTTCACGCCGGCCGAGGCCGACCAGCTGCGCCGCGCCATGGCGACCTTCCGCCACAGCGGCGAGATCGACCGCTTCCGCGACCAGTTCATCGCCGGCATGGTGGCGAACGGCTACGACCGCGGATTTCGCCGAGCGCTGCTTCCAGCAGATCGAGGGCTTCGGCGAATACGGCTTCCCGGAATCGCACGCCGCGAGCTTCGCGCTCCTGGTCTATGTCTCGGCCTGGCTCAAATGCTTCCATCCCGACGTCTTCGCCGCGGCGCTCCTCAACAGCCAGCCGATGGGCTTCTACGCCCCGGCGCAGATCGTGCGCGACGCGCGCGAGCACGGCGTCGAGGTGCGCCCGGTCGACGTCAATGCACAGCGACTGGGACTGCACGCTCGAGCCGACGCGGAGGCGCCGGCGGCGCACTTGCCGCCTCGGCCTGCGCCAGGTGCGGGGGCTGGCGCAGGCGGATGCCGAGCGTCTGGTCGCGGCGCGCGCGCCGCCCTATCGCACGCCCGGCGAGCTCATGCGCCGCGCCGGCGCTGAAGCGCGGCGCGCTGGAGACGGCTCGCCGCGCGCCGACGCCTTCCGCTCGCTCGGGCTCGACCGGCGCCAGGCGCTGTGGGCGGTGACGGGCCTCGCCGACGACGCGCTGCCGCTCTTCGCCGGGCTCGGCGGAGGACGCCGCGCCCGAGGCGGCGCTTGCCGGCGATGGCGCTGGGCGAGCAGGTGGCGGCCGGATTACGCGACGCTCGGCCTGTCGCTGAAGCGCCATCCGCTGGCGCTGCTGCGCCCGGCGCTCGACCGCCGCCGCATCGTGCCGGCCGCGCGGCTGGCGCAGCTTGCCGCCGACGCGCCGCGTCACGGTGGCCGGGCTGGTGCTGGTGCGCCAGCGCCCGGGCAGCGCCAGCGGCGTCATCTTCATGACGCTCGAGGACGAGAGCGGCGTCGCCAACCTGGTGGTCTGGCCGCGCGGTGTTCGAGCGCTTCCGCCGCATCGTCATGACCGCGCGCCTGGTCGAATGCACCGGCCGCCTGCAGCGCGAGGGCGAGGTCATCCACGTCATCGCCCACCGCCTCACCGACCGCTCGCCGCTGCTGGCGCAACTCGCCCACGGCGCCGACATGCCGGTGCGCGAGCCGCGATTTCCATTGACCTTGCCGCTCCGCGCCGCGGCGCCTACCCTCGCGCGCAATAGCAAGGAGGGGAAACGATGCGGTTCATTTCGCGCGCGTTCATGGCAGGCTGCCTTGCCGCGTTCGTGGGATCGACGGGAGCCAGCGCCGCAATGACCAAGCTCAAGGTGATCATGTTTCTGAGCGTGAGCGGGATTCCCGTCTACGTCGCCCAGGACAAGGGATTCTTCGCCAAGCACGGATTCGATGTCGAGGTCACGATCACGCCAAGCTCGGACGTCCAGCGCAAGAGCCTGGCCGACGGCAAGTTCGACATCGCGCCGAGCGGCGCCGACAATGCCGTCTTCATGGTCGACACCGGCGGCGGCGATGCGGTGATCGTTGCGGGCGGCGACAATTCGATCAATCAGCTCACGGTCCGGCCCGACATCCACGCCTTTGCCGACATCCGCGGCAAGGCGGTCGTGGTCGACGCCGTCAACACCGCCTATGCCTTCCAGCTCTACAAGATGCTTGAGCTGAACGGGGTCAAGAAGGGCGAATACACGGTGCTGTCGAAAGGCGGGACGCCGCAGCGCCTTGCGGCGATGAAGGAGGACCGCAACAACGCCGCCGCGATGTTGGGTCCGCCCTTCAGCATCGCCGCTGCGAAGGAAGGATTTCACAGCCTCGGCACCGTTGCCGATGTGCTCGGACCGTATCAAGGCAATTCCGTCGTCGTGCTGCGGTCCTGGGCCAAGGCGAACGGCGCGACGCTCGTCAATTACCTTGCCGCCATGATCGAGGCCGATCGCTGGGCGTTCGATCCCGCCCATCGCGCCGAACTCGCGTCGATCATGCTGAAACGGCTCAAGGTCGATCCCGCAAACCATGCAGGCGAGCCTCGAGGCCGCGGTCGGACCCAAAGGCGGGCTCGCCAAGCGATGCGCGCTTCGACCTCACCGGCTTCAAGGAAGTGCTGCGGCTTCGCGCCGAATTCGCCGGCGCGCCCGGGGCGGTCCCGCCGCCGCCGGAGAAATATATCGACCTGTCCTTTTACGACAAGGCGCTGGCCGGGCTCTAATCCTTGGCGCTCGCGGCGGGTTCGCGGCCAGTGCCGCCGCCAGCTTGCGATAGAGCGGCGCGGGATGACGGGCGCGCGGCGGCATCCGGCCGATCTCGTTCGCCGCGCGCGCGAGTTTTGCAGCACATCGGGGATCGCCCCGTCGGGGATGCGCGCGCGCCGGCCGCGATAGGTGCCAGCACGGCCTGGATCGCCAGGAGAGGCGGCGCCGGTCAACACGGCCGTCGGCACGGCGATGGGCAGCTTCCACGTCGCCGGCCGCGCCGCATCGCCGACATAGGCGAAGCAATGCGCCGGCAGATGATATTTCGGCTGCAGCAGCGGGGTCGGCTGCGCCCCGGCGGCGGCGCCCAGGATCAGGACCAGCAGCAACCCGACAAATCCCGTGCGCATGCCACGGTCGCAGGCAATCCTCCCTCAAGCAGATTCGGCGAGGGCGACGGCACTGATCTTGATGCCGCCCGCTATCCACCGCATTCTAACAAGCCGCGGAGCGCGCCGTCGCCAAACCCGGGGCCTTCATGCCATCGGCGCCAGCCATGGCCTGGGTCTTCGCCGATCCGCCGCCGCCGGCCGATGCGCTGCGCCAGGCGGTGCGCGCGGCCTATCGCGCGCGACGAGACCGCGGCGGTCGCGCGCATTCTCGCCGCCGCCGACGCTCGCGCCGGCGCTGACCGCGGCCGCATCGCCGCCGACGGCGCGCCGCCTCGTCGCCGAGGCGCGCCGGCGGCGCCACGGCGGCGGCGGGATCGATGTGTTCCTCGCCGAATACGCGCTGTCCTCGCAGGAGGGCATCGCGCTGATGTGCCTCGCCGAGGCGCTGCTGCGCATTCCCGACGCGGCGACCGTCGACCGCCTGATCCGCGACAAGCTCGCGCCGGCCGACTGGGCGCGGCATCTCGGCCATTCGCCGTCGCTCTTCGTCAACGCCTCGACCTGGGCGCTGATGCTGACCGGCCGGCTGGTGCAGACGAGCCGGCGGAGCAGGATTGGGGCGCGGTGCTGCGCCGCCTCGTCGCGCGCTCGGGCGAGCCGGTGATGCGCCAGGCGGTGACCGCGGCGATGCGCATCCTCGGCGCGCCAGTTCGTCATGGGCCGCACCATCGAGGAGGCGCTGGCGCGCGCCGCGCCGGCCGAGAAGCAGGGCTATCGCCATTCCTACGACATGCTGGGCGAGGCGGCGCGCACCGCCGCCGATGCCGCGCGCTATGTCGACGCGCTATCGCGAGGCGATCGCCGCCATCGGCGCGCACGTCGCGGCGGCGGCGACCTGCGCCGCGGCGCCGGGCATCTCGGTCAAGCTCTCGGCGCTCCATCCGCGCTACGAGGAAGCGCAGCGCGCGCGCGTGCTGCGCGAGCTGCTGCCGCGCCTCCTGTCGCGCTGGCGCAGGCAGGCGAAGGACGCCGGCATCGGCCTCACCATCGACGCCGAGGAGGCCGACCGGCTCGATCTCTCGCTCGACCTCGTCGGCGGCGCTCGCGGCCGACGCCGGCGCTCGCCGGCTGGGACGGGCTCGGCCTCGCGGTGCAGGCCTATCAGAAGCGCGCGCTGCCGCTCATCGACTGGCTCGCCGATCTGGCGCGGCGCACCGGCCGGCGGCTGATGGTGCGGCTCGTCAAGGGCGCCTATTGGGACAGCGAGATCAAGCGCAGCCAGGAGCGCGGCCTCGATCGACTATCCCGTCTACACCCGCAAGCTCGCGACCGACGTGTCCTACCTCGCCTGCGCCAAGCGGCTCCTCGCCGCGCGCGACGCGTTCTTCCCGCAATTCGCGACCCACAACGCGCACACGCGTGGCGGCCGTGCGCGCGCTCGCCGGCCGCAAGCGCGATTTCGAGTTCCAGCGCCTGCACGGCATGGGCGAGGCGCTCTACGACCAGATCGTCGGCGCCCGACGCTGCCGTGCCGCGTCTATGCGCCGGTCGGCGGGCACGAGGATCTGCTGGCCTATCTCGTGCGCCGGCTGCTCGAGAACGGCGCCAACACCTCGTTCGTCAACCGCCTGGTCGACGACGCGGCGCCGATCGAGGAGATCGTCGCCGATCCGGTCGCGCGGCTCGCGGCGCTCGCGGTCAAGCCGCATCCGCGCATCCCGCTGCCGCGCGATCTCTATGGCGCCGAGCGCCGCAACTCGCGCGGCCTCGACCTCGGCGATCCGAGCGGCGCTGGCGCGCGCTGCAGGGCGCGCTCGACGGCGGCCGAGCGGCGCTGGACGCGCGCCGATCATCGGCGGCGACGCGCGCGCGGGCGCCGCGCAGGCCGTGCGCGATCCGGCCGACCGGCGCCGCATCGTCGGCACCGTCGTCGAGGCCGATCGCGAGCAGCGGCGGCCGCGGCGCTCGACCGCGCCGCGCGGCGCCGCGCCGCGCTGGGCAGCGCGTTCCGGCCGAGGAGCGCGCCGCGCTGCCTCGACCGCGCCGCCGATCTCATCGAGGCGCGGCTGCCGCGACTTCATGGCGCTGATCGTGCGCGAGGGCGGGCGCACGCTGCCCGATGCGCTCGCGCGAGGTGCGCGAGGCGGTCGATCACTGCCGCTACTACGCGGCGCGCGCGCGCGCCGATTTCGCCGCGCCGCTCGACGCTGCCGGGCCCGACCGGCGAGCGCAACCAGCTCGCGCTGCACGGCCGCGGCGTCTTCTGCTGCATCTCGCCGTGGAATTTTCCGCTGGCGATCTTCACCGGCCAGGTCGCGGCGGCGCTCGCCGCGGGCAATGCCGTCATCGCCAAGCCGGCCGAGCAGACGCCGCTCGTCGCCGCCGCCGCGGTGCGCCTGCTGCACGAGGCCGGCATTCCCGGCGGCGGCGCTCGCATCTGCTGCCGGGCGACGGGCCGCGCTCGGCGCGCGCGCTGGTCGCCGATCCGCGCATCGCCGGCGTCGCCTTCACCGGCTCGACCGAGACCGCGCGCAGCATCGCGCAGGCGCTGGCGGCGCGCGGCGGGCCGATCGTCCCGTTCATCGCCGAGACCGGCGGCCAGAACGCGCTGATCGCCGATTCGACCGCGCTGCCCGAGCAGCTCGTCGCCGACGTGCTGACCTCCGGCCTTCGACAGCGCCGGCCAGCGCTGCTCGGCGCTGCGCGTGCTGTTCGTGCAGGACGAGATCGCCGACCGCGTGCTCGCCATGCTCGCGGGCGCGATGGACGAGCTCGTCGATCGGCGATCCCGCGCTGCATCGCCACCGATATCGGCCCGGTGATCGACGAGGAGGCGCGCGCCGCGCTCGAGGCGCATGCCGCGCGCATGCGCGCGCGAGGGCCGGCTCGTCTGCGCGAGCTGACGCTGCCGCCGGGCACCGAGCACGGCACGCTTCTTCGCGCCGCGCGCCTTCGAGATCGCCGACGCTCGGCCTGCTCGACGCGCGAGGTGTTCGGGCCGATCCTGCATGTCGTGCGCTGGCACGGCGACCGGCTCGACGAGGTGCTCGACGCGATCGACGCCACCGGCTACGGCCTGACGCTCGGCATCCACAGCCGCATCGACGAGACCGTGCGCACCATCCGCCGCGCGGCTCCGCGTCGGCAACGTCTATGTCAACCGCAACATGATCGGCGCGGTGGTCGGCGTGCAGCCTTTCGGCGGCGAGGGCCTGTCGGGCACCGGCCCCAAGGCCGGCGGCCCGCATTATCTCCACCGCTTCGCCACCGAGCGCACGCTGTCGACCGACACCACCGCGGCCGGCGGCAATGCCAGCCTCCTGTCGCTCCGGGACGACGAGGAGAGCGCGGCCGGTTAGCAGCGGGCGGCCGAGGAACGGCGCCAGCCCATCGAGCACCAATTGCGCCGCGAGCGCGGCGAGGATGATGCCCAGCACGCGGCTCACCACATTGGCGCCGGTGACGCCCAGGAACCTTATCACCCGCACCGCGCTCAGCAGCACGACGAGGGTAAGAAGCAGCACCGCCGCCAGGGCGGCGATCACGCCCGCCGTTTCGAGCGGCGAGCGGGCGCGGCCCATCAGCAGCATGATCGAGGTGAGCGCGCCCGGCCCCGCCAGCAGCGGGAACGCGAGCGGGAAGACCGAGACATCGGTGCTGCGCTGCGCCTCTTCCTGCTCCGGCACGGTCGGCGTGCGGATGCCCGAGCGCCGCGCGAACACCATGTCGGTCGCAAGCAGGAAGAGCAGAATCCCGCCGGCGATGCGGAAGGCGGGAAGGGTGATGCCCAGCGCCTCGAGCACATCCTCGCCGAGAAACCCGAAGACCAAGAGCAACACCGCGGCGATGGCGACGGCGCGCAGCGCGGTGCGGCGGCTGAACTCGTCGGGCGCGCCGCCGGTCAGGGCCGCGAACACGGCCGCGGTGCTCACGGGGTCGATGATGACGAGAAGCGTGACGAAACTGTAGGCGATCGAGAACGGCATCGATTCCGGACCCGGCCATCCATTTGGACCCGCGGGTCAAGCCCGCGGGCGACGGTATCCTAAGTTGGCGACATCTTTCCGGATAGCGCTCCGGCGCCGCCATCTTAGGTAATTTTCGCTGCGGCGCGGCCCGGCCCGGCTTTCGCGCCTGCCGGGCGCTCCCTATAATTGGCTCCATGCCGCGCGACATGGTTTCGTCGGTTTGCCCGCATGATTGCCCGAGCGTGTGCGCGCTCGCGGTCGAGCGGCTCGATGCCCGCACCATCGGGCGCGTGCACGGCGCGCCGGACCATCCCTATACCGCGGGCGTCATCTGCGCCAAGGTCGCGCGCTATGCCGAGCGCCAGCATCATCCCGACCGGCTTGGCCGGCCGCTGCGGCGGGTCGGCGCCAAGGGCACGGGCGCCGGCGCCTATGTGCCGATCGCCTGGGACGATGCGCTCGACATCGTCGCCGCGCGATTCCTGCGCGCGGCCGAGCGCCACGGCGGGGCCGCGGTGTGGCCGTTCTTCTATGCCGGCACGATGGGCCTGGTGCAGCGCGACGGGATCGAGCGGCTGCGCCACGTCATGGGCTATTCGCGCCAGCATTCGACCTATTGCAACACCCTTTCCGATGCCGGCTGGCGCGCCGGCGTCGGCGCGAAATGGGGCGTCGATCGCGCGCGAGATCGCCGCATCCGATCTCGTCGTGATGTGGGGCGGCAACCCGGTCGCGACCCAGGTCAACGTCATGACCTGGATCAGCCGCGCCCGCAAGGAGCGCGGCGCGCCTTTCGTCGTCATCGATCCCTACCGCACGCCGACCGCGGAAGTTGCGGACATTCACCTGATGCCCCGACCCGGTACCGATGGCGCGCTCGCCTGCGGCGTGATGCATGTCCTGTTCAAGGAGGGCTATGCCGATCGCGACTATCTCGCGCGGCTACACGTCGGGAGCCGACGCGCTCGAGGCGCATCTTCGCGCCCGCGATCCTTCCTGGGCCGCCGCGATCACCGGCATTCCGGAAGCCGAGATCGTCGCCTTTCGCCCGGCTCTACGGCCGCACCAAGCGCAGCTATATCCGCATCGGCTATGGCTTTACGCGCAGCCGCAACGGCGCGGCCCAACTCTTCGCCGCGAGCTGCCTGCCGGCGGTCACCGGCGCGTGGCAGTATCCGGGCGGCGGCGCGCTCTATTCCAATGCGGGGCTGTTCCGTCTCGACCGCACGCTGATCGAGGGGCTCGACCGGCGCGACCGCTCGATCCGCGTGCTCGACCAGTCGCGCATCGGCCCGATCCTGACCGGCGACAGGCGCGATCTCGGCGACGGCCCGCCGGTGACGGCGCTGCTGGTGCAGAACACCAACCCGATGGCGGTGGCGCCGGAATCGCTCAAGGTGCGGGAAGGTCTGGCGCGCGACGATCTCTTCGTCTGCGTGCACGAGCAGTTCCTGACCGAGACCGCCGCCATGGCCGATATCGTGCTGCCGGCGACGACGTTCCTCGAGCACGACGACATCTATATCGCTGCCGGGCACACCTTCCTGCAGGTGGCGCGCAAGGTGATCGAGCCTCATGCCGAGGCGCGCTCCAACCACGACGTCATCTGCGGCCTGGCCCAACGCCTCGGCGCCCGGCATCCCGGCTTCGCCATGACCGCGTGGGAGATGATCGACGCGACGCTGGCGAAATCGGGCCTGCCCGATGCGGCGACGATCCATGCCGCAGGCGGGCACGACATGGCGCTGCCCTTCGCCGCGGCGCATTTCCTCACGGGCTTCGGCCAGCGCGACGGGCGCTTTCATTTCCGCGCCGACTGGGCCGAGATCGGCCCCGACCACCATAAGCTGCCGGCGCTGCCCGATCACGTCGCGGCGATCGAGGCGGCGGATGACGCGCATCCCTTCCGCATGATCGCGCCGCCCGCGCGCTCGTTCCTCAACACCTCGTTCAACAACACGCCGTCGAGCACGGCGCGCGAAGGCGGTCCGGCCGTGCGCATCCATCCCGCCGACATGGCGGTCCTTGGCCTCGGCGACGGCGCCCGCGTCAGGCTCGGCAACCGCCGCGGCAGCGTCGTGCTGGCGGCGCGCGCGTTCGCCGGCGTGCAGCGCGGCGTCGTGGTGGTCGAGGGCATCTGGCCCAATCACGCCTTCGCCGAGGGGATCGGCATCAACGCGCTGACCAGCGCCGATCCCGGCCTGCCCAATGGCGGCGCCGTCTATCACGATAGCGCCGTCTGGGTGAGGCCGGCTTAGCGGGCCGCGCCCCTTGCTCTGGACTTGAGGCGGGGTCCGCGCCCATATAATGGGCATGAGCGACGATCGGCAGGGCGACAGTCCCGTTCCGGCACCGGGCCGGACCGCGGCAGTGGACGCCTTCTTGCGCAAGGTCGCGGCGATGCCGGCGGCGCGGCCGGTGCGCGGGCGCGGGCGGCTGATCTTCGCCATGGACGCGACGGCCAGCCGCGGGCCGAGCTGGGACCGCGCCTGTCGCCTGCAAGGGGAAATGTTCGAGGCCACCGCGGGCTTGGGCGGCCTCGAGGTGCAACTGGTCTTCTATCGCGGTTTCAACGAGTGCAAGGCGAGCCGGTGGCTGACGACGGCGCCGGCGCTTCATCGCGCCATGCGCGCCGTTTCCTGCGTCGGCGGCGAGACCCAGATCGCGCGCGTGCTCGGTCACGCGGTGAGCGCGGCGAAATCCGGACAGGTGAGCGCGCTGGTTTTCGTCGGCGACGCGATGGAGGAGAAACTCGACGAGCTCTTGGGCGTGGCGGGCGAGCTGGCGCTGCTCGGCGTGCCGGCGTTTCTCTTTCACGAGGGCGGCGACCCCGTCGCCGGCCGCGCGTTCAAGGAAATCGCCCGTGTCACCCGTGGCGCCTATTGCCCGTTCGATGCCGGCAGCGCCGATCAGCTTCGCGCGCTGCTCGGGGCGGTTGCCGCCTTTGCCGCGGGCGGGCGGGCGGCGCTCGCCGATTACGGCAAGCGCGCCGGCGGCACCGCCTTGCTGCTCGCGCGCAGCCTCGATGGCTCCTAGGTCGAGGGAGCCGCGTCCCCGTGCCTTTCTTCCTCGGCGGCATCATCCTCCTGCTGGTGCTGCTCATGGCCGCGCGGAGCTTCGTCAATACCGACCCGGCGCGGCTCGGGCGCTTCGTCCGCTGGTTCCTGATCAGCCTCGGCGCTTTCGGCGTCGGCGCCGTCGTGGTGATGCTCATCGCCAGCGAGCGGTTGGGTCCGGCGCTCGCGCTGATGGGATTTCTCGCGCCGGTCATCATCCGGGGACGCACGCTGTGGCGGCGCTGGCAAAACGTCGGCGGGCCCAGTGCCGGCAATACGTCGGAGGCCGCGACCGAATATCTCCGCATGCGGCTCGACCACGACACCGGCGGCATGAGCGGCACCGTGCTCAAGGGCCGCTTCGCCGGGCGCCGGCTCGATGAACTCGCGGAAGGCGATCTCATCGCGCTGTGGCGGGAATGTCGCGTCGGCGACGAGGCCTCGGCCCGGCTGATGGAGAGCTATCTCGACCGGCTCGGCACCGACTGGCGCGCCGCGGCCGGCGAGGATGCCCGGTCCGCGCCGACTCCGAACGATGCGATGACGCGGGCGGAGGCCTTGGCCATTCTCGGCCTCGCCCCCGGCGCCACGGCAGCGCAGGTCAAGGAGGCGCATCGGAGCCTGATGATGAAGCTCCATCCCGATCACGGCGGCTCGACCTATATCGCCGCGAAAATCAATCGCGCCAAGGAGATCCTGCTCGGCGCCTGAGTCGGGCCCGGGGATATCACAAAGTAGCCTGATGAACCATTCGTGCGTGCGCTATAGTTTTGGCGGCGCCCAACACAGGAGCGACCATGTCGCGAGCGATTCGTAAGGCAGTTTTCCCGGTCGGCGGTCTCGGCACCCGGTTTCTGCCGGCCACCAAGGCCATGCCCAAGGAGATGCTGCCGGTCGTGGACAAGCCGCTCATCCAATACGCCGTCGAAGAGGCGCAGGCGGCCGGCATCGAGGAATTCATCTTCGTGACCGGGCGCTCCAAATCGGCGATCGAGGACCATTTCGACCGCTCCTACGAACTCGAGACCATGCTGCGCGAGCGCGGCAAGAACGCGCAGTTCGACGCCGTGACCGCTTGTCTGCCGGAACCCGGCCAGATCGCCTACACGCGCCAGCAGGATCCGCTCGGCCTCGGCCATGCGGTGTGGTGCGCACGCAAACTCGTCGGCGACGAGCCCTTTGCCGTGTTGCTCGCCGACGACCTGATACTTACGGAACATCCAAACAAGCCGTGCCTGGAGCAGATGGTCGACGCCTATCGCCGCGAAGAGGGCAATTATGTCGCGGTGATGGACGTGCCGCGCGCGCACACCAGCCGCTATGGCATTCTCGACATCGCCGAGGAGAAGGGCCGCCTCGTCAAGGTCAAGGGCGTGGTCGAAAAGCCCCAGCCCGCTGCGGCGCCCTCGACCCTCAGCATCATCGGGCGCTACATCCTCCAGCCCGAAGTGTTCGACCACCTGTCACGGACGCAGCGCGGCGCCGGCGGCGAGATTCAGCTCACCGACGCGCTGGCACAGCTCATCGGCAACGGCAACCGTCCTTTCGTCGGCTTGCGCTTCGATGGAAGGCGCTTCGATTGCGGCGACAAGGTCGGCTTTCTCGAAGCGAACATCGCATTCGCGCTGGCGCGGCCCGATCTGGCAGCGGATGTGCGCCGCGTCCTCGACGCGTATTGCGGAGGGCGGGCAAAAGCATGAGCGGTAAGGGGACAGGCGAAAGCCACCGTTTCGACCCGACCATCCTGCGCGAATATGACATTCGCGGCGTGGTCGGCGTGACCCTCAGCGCTGCCGATGCCACGGCGGTAGGGCGCAGCTTCGCCGCGATGCTGCGGGCAGCCGGCGGGAAGAGCGTTGCGGTCGGCCGCGACGGAAGGCTGAGTTCGCCCGCGCTCGAGGCGGCGCTGGTCGCCGGCCTCACCGCGTCCGGCATCGACGTGGTGCGGATCGGCCTCGGTCCCACGCCGATGCTCTATTACGCCGTCAACACGCAAGGCGTGGATGGCGGGCTCATGGTGACGGGCTCGCACAATCCGCCCGACCACAACGGCTTCAAGATGATGCTCGGCCGCAAGCCGTTCTTCGGCGCCGATATCCAGCGCCTGGGCGCGCTCGCCGCGGCGGGCGATCTGCCGACCGGCGCGGGTCGGGCGGAGGAGCGCTCGGTGGCGGCGGCTTATGTCGACCGCCTGGTGGCCGATTTCAGCGGCGGCCGCGCGCTCGCCGTCGCCTGGGATGCCGGCAACGGCGCCGCCGCCGCGGTGCTGAAGCAGCTTACCGATCGCCTTCCGGGTCGCCATATCCGCCTCAACGATACCGTCGATGGCACCTTTCCGGCGCATCATCCCGACCCTACGGAGCCGGAAAACCTCGTCCAGCTCCAGGAAACGGTGGTGCGCGAGCGCTGCGACCTCGGCATCGCCTTCGACGGCGACGGCGACCGCATCGGCGTCGTGGACAGTCAGGGCCGCATCCTGTGGGGCGATCAGTTCATGGTGATGTTGGCCCAAGAGGTCATCCGCGACCGGCCCGGCGCGGTCATCATCGCCGACGTCAAGGCGAGCCAGGTGCTGTTCGACGAAATCGCGCGCATGGGCGGCTCGCCGCTGATGTGGCGGACCGGCCATTCCCTGATCAAGAGCAAGATGGCGGAGATCGGCGCGCCGCTTGCGGGCGAAATGAGCGGCCATATATTTTATGCCGACCGCTATTACGGCTATGACGATGCCCTCTATGCCGCGGTGCGGCTCCTCGGCATTCTCGCCCGCGGCGGCGAGAGCCTCGCCGCGTTGCGCGATCGCCTGCCGCGCGTTGTGAATACCCCGGAACTGCGGTTTCCCTGTGCCGACAGCCGGAAATTCGCGGTCGTCGACGAGGTGAAGGAGCGGCTGAGGCGTGTCGGTGCCGACGTGACGGATATCGACGGCGTGCGCGTGCGCGACGCCGACGGATGGTGGCTGTTGCGCGCCTCCAACACGCAGGAGGTTCTCGTGGCCCGGGTCGAGGCCAAGAACGACGCCGGATTGAGCCGGCTCAAGGCGCGGCTGGCGGGCGAGCTTCGCGCCAGCGGCGTGGCGCCGCCGCCGGAATTCTGACTGCCCCGGGGATCAGCGTGCGGTCGCGACTTGCGTGCCGTCGGGCGAGAAGACGACGCAGGTGCGGTGCTTCCGGTGCAGGATGCGGCAAGCGGCCACGGCTGCGGGCTGGGTGAAATTGACGATGCGTCCGCGATAGAGCCGGTCCTTCTCGCCGCGCGTCGGCGCGACCACCTGGATCGATCGGGCGCGGTGGGCAGGGATTTTGCGCAAGGCGAGCGCGGCGGCGTGCGCGGCCGTGGCACGGCGCGAAAACGCGCCGATCTGAATGCTCCAGCCCTCGCGCTCACGGATATGGCGCTCGTGCAGCAGGCGGCTCGAGGGCGTCGCCGCCTCGGCGCGGCCGACCGGGGAAAGCGCGGCGATGGCGCGGCCGGCGCTGTGCGTCAGGGATTCGTTGCCGCGGCCTTGATCGGTGTCGTCCACCACCTCGGTGTCGGCGCCGGCGGGGCGGGCGAAGGCCGTGTTCAGGAGCGCCGCCATCTTCATGTCGCGGGAATGCGCCAACTCGCCGCCCATGACCACGGCGATGAGGCGGCGTCCGTCGCGCACCGCCGAAGCCGCAAGGTTGAAGCCCTCGGCGTGGATGTAGCCGGTCTTGATCCCGTCCATCCCGGGATAGCTGCTCATCAGGTGGTTGTGGTTGGCGTAGGTCGCGCCGTGAAAGGTGAATTCCTCAGTCGAGAAATAGTGATAGTCCTGGGGGAAATCGCGGTAGAGCGCGCGCGCGAGCACGGCGAGATCGCGGGGGGTGGTGACGTTGGCGGTATTGGGCAGGCCTGAGGCGTTGGCGAAATTGGTGTGCATCATGCCGAGGCGATGGGCCTCGCGCGTCATGCGCAAGGCGAAAGCCGGTTCGCTTCCGGCGAGGTTTTCCGCCAGCACCACGGCGGAGTCGTTGGCGGAATGGGTGACGATCGAGAAGATGAGATCGTGCACCGTGATCGTCTCGCCCGGCCGCAAGCCGAGTTTGGACGGCACCTGGGCCGCGGCATGCTGGGACACGGTGAAGCGCTGTCCGAGCGAGATCTTGCCTTGCTCGAGCGACTGGAAGGTCAGATAGAGCGTCATCATCTTGGTGAGCGACGCCGGATAGTTCTGGGCATCCGGGTCCTGGGCCAGGATCACCCGTCCGCTCTGGCGGCGTCGATGACGATGGCGGACAAATGCGCGAGCGCAGGTCCCACCATGGCAAAAACGAGCGCGGCGCCCGCCGCGAACACCGAGGCACGAGGCCATGCCAAACCAGTCCCGATACGTCGCATCAACGATTTCACCATCACTCCCCCGCGGCACGCGGCCGCTCGGCCATATTCAACTCCCGAGAGAGTAAAGAAAGGCTGGACTGATTGTCCAGATTTTCGTTTGGTTTCCAGGAAATTGGACCGGGCTTGTAGATGGCGCATTAAGAATTGGGGCGTGGCCGTGCCAGCGCCCGCCGGGCGCCGCCGCCCGCCCGCCTCGAGACCAGAATTTTGCGCTGCACAATCCCGCTTGTGGCCCTCCATATGTTGGTGATATGGTTGTGATGCTGCATTGCAGCATGACGCTGTGGCGCCATTGTTTCATATTCCAGGGGTAAATCATGCCCGTGAAATCGAAAAAGCCCGCCGTGGCCATGGCTGCGACCATCGAAGCGCCCGAAGGCGCGCCGCCTGCGGCACCGTTGCCAACCCTTAGCCTCAATTCCCTTAACCTCGAGGCGCTCGCCGATCTCGGCCGCGAGAATCTCGCCGCCGTTGCCGAGGCCGATCGCGCGCTGTCCGAAGGAATGCAGGCGATCGGCCAGGAGATTCTGCTTTACGCCCGCAGCTCGTCGAGAGCGCGAGCCATACCGCGACCGCCCTGCTGGGGGCCAAGACGCTCGACGAGGTGATCCAGCTCAACAGCGATCTTGCACAGGAGAGCCTCAAGGCCCTGCTCGCACGGTCGGCCAAGCTCTCGGAGATGGGCGTCACCGTCGCAAGCGAAGCGTTCGCGCCGTTGGGCGTCCGGGTCGAGGCCACGATCACCAAGTTCGCCAAGCCGGCCATGCCGTGAAGCGGACGGGATCGGCGGCGGACCAGACCCGGCCGCGGCCGGGTCTTTTTTTTCGGCGGCGCGCCCGCGGGCCGCACCGGGGCGCCGCGGAACGGAATTTTGCGCGCCGACCGCGGCGGTGCCCGCGCAAAAGCCCTTCCCCCCGCGGCACGGGACCCAATATCATGGGAAAGCTAGGACCGGAGCGAGACTTAGCCTGCTGCGATGAGCGATACAGAGAAGCGAAACGGCAGCGAGGGGCCGGCCACCGGGGTGATCGTCAAGGCCAAGCCGAAGACGAAAAAACCCTCGATGTACAAGGTCCTTATGCTGAACGACGACTACACGCCGATGGAGTTCGTCGTCCATATCCTCGAGCGCTTCTTCAACAAGACGCGCGAGGAGGCGACGAAAATCATGCTGCACGTTCATCGTCGTGGCGTCGGCGTGTGCGGGGTCTATACTTACGAGGTTGCGGAGACCAAGGTGACCCAGGTCATGGATTTCGCCCGTCAGCATCAGCACCCGTTGCAATGCACCTTGGAGAAGGACTGAGCCGAACCCGCGATTGACCAACCGGAAAGCCCGTAGGATATAAGGAACAGGCGTGTATGCTGTCGCGCAACCTTGAAAAGACCCTTCACCGCGCCCTCGCTTACGCCAATGAGCGGCGGCACGAATACGCCACGCTCGAGCACCTGCTGCTGGCGCTGACCGAGGACCAGGACGCGCTCGCGGTTCTGCGCGCGTGCTCGGTCGATCTCGAGAAGCTGCGGCGCGAACTGATCAACTACGTCGATCACGAGCTGACGCAACCTCGTGTCGAACCACGCCGACGACGCCAAGCCGACGGCGAGCTTCCAGCGCGTGCTGCAGCGCGCGGCGATCCATGTCCAGTCGTCGGGGCGCGAGGAGGTGACGGGGGCGAACGTGCTCGTCGCCATGTTCGCCGAGCGCGAGAGCCATGCCGTCTATTTCCTGCAGGAACAGGATATGACGCGCTTCGATGCCGTGAACTACATCTCGCACGGCATCGCCAAGGCGCCGGGCCGCACCGAGACGCGCCGCGTCCAGGGTGCCGATGAAGAGGAGCGCAACGACAAGCAGCAGAAGCGCGGGCACGACGCGCTCGACGCCTATTGCGTCAACCTCAACAAGAAGGCGCGCAGCGGCAAGATCGATCCGCTCATCGGCCGCGAGCACGAGGTCGAGCGCACCATCCAGATCCTGTGCCGCCGCTCGAAGAACAACCCGCTCTATGTCGGTGATCCCGGCGTCGGCAAGACCGCGATCGCCGAGGGACTCGCGCGGCGCATCGTCCAGCGCGAGGTGCCCGAGGTGCTGCAGAACAGCACCATCTTCGCGCTCGACATGGGCGCGCTGCTCGCCGGCACGCGCTATCGCGGCGATTTCGAGGAGCGGCTCAAGGCCGTGCTTGCCGAATTGGAGGCGATGCACGGCGCCATCCTGTTCATCGACGAGATCCACACCGTGATCGGCGCCGGCGCGACCAGCGGCGGCGCGATGGATGCCTCGAACCTGCTCAAGCCCGCGCTTGCCAGCGGCAACATCCGCTGCATCGGCTCGACCACCTACAAGGAATACCGCAACTATTTCGAGAAGGACCGCGCCCTCGTCCGCCGCTTCCAGAAGATCGACGTGAACGAGCCGACGGTCGAGGATTCGGTGAAGATCCTGCGCGGCCTCAAGCCCTATTACGAGCGCCATCACAAGGTGCGCTACACCGGCGAGGCGTTGCGCGCGGCGGTCGAGCTGTCGCACCGCTATATCGGCGACCGCAAGCTGCCGGACAAGGCGATCGACGTGATCGACGAAGTCGGCGCGGCGCAGATGCTGGTGCCGGAGAACCGCCGGCGCAAGACCATCACCGCGCGCGAGGTCGAGGCCATCGTCGCGACCATTGCGCGCATCCCGCCCAAGAGCGTCTCGCGCGACGACCGCGAGGTCCTGAAGAACCTCGACCGCGACCTCAAGACCATGGTGTTCGGCCAGGACAAGGCGATCGAGGCGCTGACCGCGGCCATCAAGCTCGCTCGCGCCGGCCTGCGCGATGCGGAGAAGCCGATCGGCAGCTATCTCTTCTCGGGCCCGACCGGCGTCGGCAAGACCGAGGTCGCGCGCCAGCTCGCGCGCACCCTCGGCATCGAGCTCACCCGCTTCGACATGTCGGAATACATGGAGCGGCACACGGTCTCGCGCCTCATCGGCGCGCCGCCGGGCTATGTCGGCTTCGATCAGGGCGGCCTGTTGACCGACGCGATCGACCAGCATCCGCATTGCGTGCTGCTGCTGGACGAGATCGAGAAGGCGCATCCCGATCTCTTCAACATCCTGTTGCAGATCATGGATTACGGCAAGCTCACCGACCACAACGGCAAGATCGGTCGACTTCCGCAACGTCATCCTGATCATGACGACCAATGCCGGCGCGGCCGATCTGGCGAAGCCCGCGATCGGCTTCGGCAGCGATGTCCGCGTGGGCGAGGACGAGGAGGCGATCACCCGCCTGTTCACGCCCGAGTTCCGCAACCGGCTCGACGCCATCATCTCCTTCGCGGCGCTGTCGCCCGAGACCATCGGCCGCGTCGTCGACAAGTTCATCCTCCAGCTCGAGGAACAGCTTGCCGACCGCAACGTCACGATCGAGCTCGACGAAGGGCGCGCGGAAATGGCTGGGCGAGAAGGGCTACGACCGGCTGTTCGGCGCGCGCCCGCTCGCCCGCATCATCCAGGAGCACATCAAGAAGCCGCTCGCCGAGGAACTGCTGTTCGGCAAGCCTCACCAAGGGCGGCGATCGTCCGGGTGCGGCGCGACGGCGACAAGCTCGCCTTCACCTTCATCGAGCTGCCCGGGCCCAAGGCCCCCGTGCCCAAGGAGCCCGAATTCGTCGAAACGCCGAAGGCCAACCGGCCTTCTTGGGATAGGGGCTCGAGCTGGCTGTCGATTTTGTCCAACCCCACAATCACGCTTCGACCCGATATAGCGCGCCTCTTTTATGCTCGTGTTGAGACTTTTCCGGGTGGATAATCGCGCGCCTCTGTCGGGACGGTGTTGTGCCTTTCATGCTGGGTCATAGTTGATAGTCGTCGCAGCTGCTGCCGAAGTGCGGTGCAAACACGACGTTCTGATGATCAATGCCCACAGCGCTTTGCTAGTTGACGCTTTGCGCGCGTCGGCGACTGGGCGTCCACGATTCTGGCGGTCAATTGCGGGTACCCAACTCCCGGTGCCATTCGCCGGCTTCCCTCTCGTGGAACGGCGAGGAGGGTGCCAGCCGAATGCTCGATTAAGTGGGAAGCTCTGCGCTCCGCCTTGAACGGCGACAGGGCCTCTTCGAGCGCCTCCATTTCGTGCTCGACGGCGCGGCGCTCGCGGGCGAGGAATTCCTCGACCGCACGTGCGAAGGCGGGATCGCGGATCCAATGCGCGCTGTAGGTCGGCATCGGCAGGTAGCCGCGCTGGATCTTGTGCTGGCCCTGCGCGCCCGCCTCGACGCGCTTCATGCCGTGGGCGATCGCGAAGTCGATGGCGCGGTAATAGCAGGCCTCGAAATGGAGGAACGGGAAGTCGCCGTTGCAACCCCAATTGCGGCCAAAGAGCGTGTCGGTGCCGCGGAGATTGAGCGCGCCGGCGACGTAGCGCTTGCCCTGGCGCGCCATCACCAGCACGACCCGGTCGGCCATGCGCGCGCCCAGAAGGTCGAAGAACTCGCGGGTGAGATAGGCCGAGCCCCATTTGCGGTCCGAGGTCGAGATGTAGAAGCCGAAGAACGCATCCCAGTGCCGCGTCTCGAGGTCGCTGCCGGTCAGCGTCTCGATCTCGATCCCGCTTTCCAGCGCGTCCCGCCGCTCGCGGCGAATCTGCTTGCGCTTGCGCGCGTTGAGCGCGCCGAGGAAATCCTCGAAGGTGGCGTAGCCATGGTTCTCCCAATGGAACTGCCGGCCGACGCGGCGCAGGAATCCGGCCCTGCCGAGACGCTCCCATTCGCCTTCGGTGGGGAAGTTGACGTGCAGCGACGAGACCTTGTGCCGGCGCGCCACCTCGACCATCGCCGTCACCAGGAGATCGGCGGTATCGGGCCCGGCCGCCGGGTGGATCAGCAGCCGCGGCCCGGTCGCCGGCGTGAACGGCACGGCAGCCAGCAGCTTGGGATAATACCGCCCGCCGGCCCGCTCAGCGCCGCGGCCCAGCCGTGGTCGAACACGTACTCGCCATAGGAATGGCTCTTGAGATACATCGGCACCGCGCCGAGGAGCCGTCCCCGCTGATCCTCGAGCACGAGATGCTGCGGCAGCCAGCCGGTCCGCGCCGTGGCCGACCGGCTGGTTTCGAGCGCTTCGAGAAAAGCATGCGCAACGAACGGATTGTCGCTGCCCGCGCAGGCATCCCAGGCGGCGGCCGGGACGTCCTTCAAGCGCTCGACCACGCGGATGCGTGAGCCGATCGCCGCCATCGGCCATGTCGTCCTGCTCCCATCGCGCGCCCTGGCGCAAGCATAGCCCGTCCCCGTCGCCCTCCTGCCACTGCCGCCGCGAAACTGCCGCAATCGCGGGCTAAGGCGGGCGCATGCGCATCATGTCGTTGGCTCTCGTCGCTGCCGTCGCCGCCGGGTTCGGGCTCGGCGCCGCGAATCGGGCCACGGCGGCAATGCTGGGCGATGCCACGGTGCCGTTCACCGCCCAGCGCACCGTCACCGTCGACGGCCACAACTACGTTGGCCGCTCTTCGGCGAGCCCGGACATCAGCGGCACGAGCAGGATCTGTTGGGCCTGCACGAGGTCTTCCTGCTCGACACCAAAGCGGCGCGCGGCTATCTCGTCCTGCCCAGCGCTCCATACCTATGTCGAATTCCCGTTCCCGGCGCTGATGGCGGAGCTCGATTCACCCGACCTGCTCAGCCATCCCCTGGGCACGGAGACGGTTGCCGGCATCGCGACCACGAAGTACCGGGTCGACCACCGCGCCCGCGACGGCACCCGCGCCGCCGGCTTCCTCTGGCTGAGTCGGTCGCGGCTGCTGATGAAGCTCGACGTGACCGTGACGCGCCGCCATGGCGGCAAAAAGCTGACCATCGCCATGCAGCTTTCGCGGGTCGCGGTGGGGCCGGTCGATCCGGCGCTGTTCGTGCTGCCGCCCGGCCTCGCCGCGCTGCCGGCGGATGCGCTGGCGCCGCTGCTGGGCGGCAATCCCCGCTGAAAAAAGGAGCCGGCCCTCGCAAGAAGGCCGGCCAGTCAACTGCGCGTGGTCCCTCGCCGGCAGGCGAGGGTGACCGTGGTATGCCGGCAATCGTCTCCCTATCCCCGCCGCGCGAAAAAAAGGGGGTGCGATTTTCATCGCACCCCTAATGACTGCCCCAAGGGCGTGGCGCCAGCCGGGAGGCTTTAGCTGGAGCCGCGCTGCGATCAGCTGCAGCCGCTAGTGCTGCCGCACGTATCGCATTTGAGGCAGGTTCCGTTGCGCACGAGGGTGAAATTGCCGCATTCGGTGCAACTGTCGCCCTCGTAACCCTTGAGCCGGGCGGCGCGGATGCGTTCGATCCGGACATCGGGCTCCGCCACCGCGATTCTCGGCCTGAAGCTCGGAAGCGACGCTCGCCACGGCGAGCCCCGCCGCCATCTCGATGCCGCCGGCGCGGCTGGCGGCGCCGGACTGCCCGACGCCGCCCTGAAGCACGGTGAGCTTGTTGCGCACGAAGCCGGTCGAGGCGACCCGCTGCATCACCGCGGCCACGACTCGGGCCGGCCGCCGCCGTCCGGCAGGTTCGATTCGGCGCTGCCGTTCCCCGACCGTGTCCGGCAGCACGTCGCCCGGCTGCACGTGCGCCAGATCGTTGCGGCCGAGATAGGAGATCGCCAGCTCGCGGAAGATGTAGTCGAGCAGCGAGGTCGCCATCTTGATGGCGTCGTTGCCCTCGACCACGCCGGCGGGCTCGAACCGGGTGAAGGTGAAGGCCTCGACGAACTCCTCGAGCGGCACGCCGTATTGCAGCCCGATCGAGATGGCGATGGCGAAATTGTTCATCAGCGAGCGGAAGGCCGAGCCTTCCTTGTGCATGTCGAGGAACACCTCGGCGAGCGTGCCGTCCTCGTATTCGCCGGTGCGCAGATAGACCTTGTGGCCGCCGACGACCGCCTTCTGGGTATAGCCCTTGCGCCGCTGCGGCAGGCGGCGGCGCTCGTTCGCTGCGCGCGTTCGACGATGCGCTCGACCACCCGCTCGACGATGCGCTCGGCGACCACCGGCACGCGCGCCGCCGGCGAACGATCGAGCAGTTCGGCCAGCGCCGTCCTCGTCGTCGACGGCGTCGAACAGCGCCGACTGGAGCGGCTGGGACAATTTCGAGCCGTCGCGATAGAGCGCGTTCGCCTTGAGGCCGAGCCGCCAGGACAGCATGTAGGCGTCCTTGCAATGCTCGACGGTGGCGGCGTTGGGCATGTTGATGGTCTTGGAGATCGCGCCCGAGATGAAGGGCTGCGCCGCGGCGATCATGCGGATGTGGCTGTCGACCGAGAGGCAGCGCTTGCCGGTGCGGCCGCAGGGATTGGCGCAGTCGAACACCGGCGAGATGCTCGGCGTTCAGATGCGGCGCGCCTTCGAGCGTCATGGCGCCGCAGCAATAGGTGTTCGCCGCTTCGATCTCGGCCTTGGTGAAGCCCAGTGCCGCGAGCATGTCGAAGCTCGCGATCGGCCATCTGCGCGTCGGTGAAGCCGAACGCCGCCTTGCAGAATTCCTCGCCGAGCGTCCACTTGTTGAAGGCGAACTTGATGTCGAAGGCGGCGGCGAGCGCCGGCTCCAGCACCTCGATCGCGCCGTCGGTGAAACCCTTGGCCTTGAGCTGGCGATGATTGAGTGCCGGGCGCGTCCTTGAGCGTGCCGTGGCCGACGGCATAGCGGGTGATCGCCTCGATCGCCTCGGCACCATAGCCGAGCGTGCGCAACGCCTCCGGCACGCCGCGGTTGATGATGCGGAAATAACCGCCGCCCGCCAGCTTCTTGAATTTGACGAGGGCGAAATCCGGCTCGATGCCGGTGGTGTCGCAATCCATCACGAGGCCGGTGGTTCCGGTCGGCGCGATCACCGTGGCCTGGGCATTGCGATAGCCGTGCCGCTCGCCCAGTTCGAGCGCGCGGTCCCAGGCGCGCCGCGCCGCGGCGACAAGCGCCGGCTCGGGACACGCTGCGGCGTCGAGCGCGACCGGCGGGATCGATAGCTGCTCGTAGCCGCCGCCTTCGCCATAGGCCGCGCGGCGATGATTGCGGATCACCCGCAACATCGCCTCGCGGTTTTTGGCGAAGCCAGCGAAGGAACCAAGTTCCGCCGCCATCTCCGCCGAGGTCGCATACGCCGTTCCGGTCATGATCGCCGTGAGCGCGTGCCGTCAGCGCGCGACCCGCCTCGCTGTCATAGGACAGCCCGCACGCCATCAAGAGGCCGCCGACATTGGCATAGCCCAGCCCGAGCGTGCGGTAGTCGTAGGAGAGCTGGGCGATGTCGCGCGACGGGAACTGCGCCATCAGCACCGAGATCTCGAGCGTGATCGTCCACAGCCGCACCGCATGCTCGTAGGCGCCGATGTCGTAGGTTCCGTCCGCGCGCCGGAACGCCAAGAGGTTGAGCGATGCGAGATTGCAGGCCGTGTCGTCGAGGAACATGTATTCCGAGCACGGGTTGGACGCATTGATGCGGCCGCTCTGCGGGCAGGTGTGCCATTCGTTGATGGTGGTGTCGAACTGCACCCCCGGATCGGCGCTCGCCCAGGCGGCGTTGGCGATCTTGTCCCACAATTCGCGCGCCTTGAGCGTTTTTGCGACCTTGCCGTCGGTGCGCCGCTTGAGGTGCCATTCGCCGTCCTCGCGCACGCGCTCGAGGAAATCGTTGGTCAGCCGCACCGAGTTGTTGGAGTTCTGGCCGGAGACGGTGAGATAGGCCTCGCTGTCCCAATCCGTGTCGTAGGTGCGGAAGTCGATGGTGGCATAGCCTTGCGCCGCGAACTGGATCACGCGCTGCACATAGTTCTCGGGGATCAAGGCGCGGCGCGCCGCGCGGATCTCGCGCTTCAAGGCGGCGTTCTGCGCCGGATCGAAGCGGCCGGCGCCGAGCGCTGCCGTCTCTGGAAGATTGCAGGCGGCCATGATGAGATTGAGGTGCTTCTGGGCGAGCTTCGAGCCGGCGACGAGCGCCGCCACTTTCTGCTCCTCGATCACCTTCCAGTCGACATAGGCCTCGATGTCGGGATGATCGATATCGACCGTGACCATCTTGGCCGCGCGCCGCGTCGTGCCGCCCGACTTGATCGCGCCGGCGGCGCGGTCGCCGATCTTGAGGAAGCTCATCAGGCCGGATGAGCGTCCGCCGCCCGACAGCCTCTCGCCCTCGCCGCGCACCTTGGAGAAATTGGAGCCGCTGCCCGAGCCGTATTTGAAGATGCGCGCCTCGCGCACCCACAGATCCATGATCCCGCCTTCGTTGACGAGATCGTCATTGACGGACTGGATGAAGCAGGCGTGCGGCTGCGGATGCTCGTAGGCGCTTTCCGACGCCTTGAGCGCGCCGGACTTGTAGTCGACGTAGAAATGGCCCTGCGCCGGGCCGTCGATGCCATAGGCCCAGTGCAGACCCGTGTTGAACCATTGCGGCGAGTTGGGCACGCCCATCTGCTGGCACAGCATGAAGCAGGTCTCGTCGTAATAGGCGCGGGCGTCCTCCTCGCCGTCGAAATATCCGCCCTTCCAGCCCCAATAGGTCCAGGTGCCGGCGAGGCGATGGAACACCTGCTTGGCGCTCTGCTCGGAGTCGCCGCGCTTGTTCTGGGGCAACGCTGCGAGGGCCGCCGCGTCGGCCTCGTGCCGCCACAGCCACGCCGGCACGTCCGCCTCGATCACCGGGCGCAGACGGGACGGCATGCCGGCCTTGCGGAAATATTTCTGGGCGAGGATGTCGCACGCCACCTGGCTCCATTGCGCCGGCACCTCGACGTCGGGCTGATGGAACACGCGCGAGCCGTCGGGATTGCGGATCTCGCTGGTGGTGGATCGAAACGCGATGCCGTGATAGGGATCCTGACCCGCCACGGTGAACCGACGCTCGATCCGCATTGCCCCGCCCCCATCAACGATTTCCCGCCCTGCCGCCATCCGAACGCTATATCTTGGGGTTGGCGACAACCAGGACGCAAAGTGTTGTACCGATCGGGGGTGCCATGCAAGTCAATTTTTGTGAAAAATTTTGGGAAATTTAATTGCCCGCAGACATGCGCGGGCGGAGCGGCCCACCGGCCGGGGACGGTGAATTGACATTCCGCCAGGCGGGTCTTCTACTCGCAGCCAAGGGCGCGACGGCGCGGGCGAGGAGGGTGCAATGCGTATCTGCTGGTTCAACGACAAGCGCTTGGGCGTGGTGAAGGGCGATCGCGTCTTCGACGCGAGCACGGCGCTCGCGAAGCTGCCGCAGCCCGCCTATCCGTTTCCGCCCAAGGGCGATCCCCTCATCGCCCATCTCGATCGTCTGAAGCCGGATATTCTCGCGGCGGCGGAGGGTGCGGCCTCGTTCCCGGTGAGCGCGGTCAAGTTCCTGAGCCCGGTCGCGGCGCCGACCAAGATCATCGGCACGCCCACCAATTATCGCGACCACATCGCCGAGGCGCAGGAGCAGCGCGCGGTGTTCGGAGGACGCTACACCGGCTCGATCGAGGAGCAGGGCCTGTTCCTCAAATCGACGAGCGCGCTGATCGGCCCGAGCGAGGGGGTGCGGCTGCGCTTTCCCGATCGCCGTACCGACCACGAGATGGAGCTGGGCGTGGTCATCGGCCGCGAGGCATCGAATATTCGCAAGGAGGATGCGCTCAAATACGTCGCCGGCTATGCGATCGCGCTCGACATGGTCGTGCGCGGCACCCAGGACCGCAGCTTCCGCAAGTCGATCGACACCTACGCCGTGCTCGGCCCCTGGATGGTGACGGCGGACGAGATCCCCGATCCGCAGAATCTCGACTTCTTCCTCGCGGTCAATGGCGAGGTGAAGCAGAAATCGAACACCAAGCTGATGATCATGGATCTGGTGACGCAGATCTGGTGGGCCTCGACCTATTACACGTTGTGGCCCGGCGACATCATCATGAGCGGCACCTGTGCCGGCGTGAGCCAGGTGAAGCCCGGCGACGTCATGCATTGCGAGATCGACAAGGTCGCGACCTGCGACGTGCGCGTCCTCGGCGCGGACTGAGACCGCGGGGGAAGGCCGGTGGCCATGGCCGCGGCGACTCTGCGGCACAGCGCCGGGCTGACGGATTTGGGCGTCTATTATGACGCTCTCGATCCGGCGGCCGGTGCGACGCTTGCGACGATCGTCATGATCCATGGCGGCGCGCATACCGGTGGCTGCTATCTGCGCACCGCCGACGGCAGGCCGGGCTGGGCCTATGTCTTCGCCGCGCGCGGCCATCGCGTCATCGTTCCGGACTGGCCCGGCTGCGGCCGCAGCGGCGCCCTGGCGCCGGACCGGCTGAGCGGCGAGGCGGTCGTGCGCGGTCTCGGGGCGCTGGTGGCGTCGCTCCCGCCGCCCCTCGTCTTGATGACGCATTCGATGTCCGGCGCCTTCGGCTGGCGCCTCCTCGAGCTTCACGCCGCGCACATCGCCCGCGTCGTCGCCGTCGCCCCGGCGCCGCCGGGCAACATCCAGCCCGTGCCCGAGATAATCGAGGAGAACGACGCCGCGGTCGAATTCAAGTTCGGCGCCCAGCGCGTTCGCCTCGACAAGAACGCGCCGTCCTTCGCCGACCGCGCCTTCGTCGAGCTCAAGCTCGTCGGCGACGGCCGCTTCTTCCCGCGCGACCGGATCGACGCCTATGCCGCTTCGCTCCTGGCGATCCCGCCGCGGCTCTTTTACGAGCGGCGCAATATCAACGGCAGCCAGGTGCGCGTCCACGACCCCGCCGCCCTGCGCGACAAGCGCGTCCTGGTCCTGACCGGAACCAACGATCTCGATCACACGCGCGATGCGGACGGGGCGATCGTCGCCTGGCTGCGGGCGGCGGGCGCCGCGGCGGATTTCCTCTATCTCGGCGATCGCGGCATCACCGGCAACGGCCACATGCTGATGCTGGAGCAGAATAGCGACGCCATCGCCGCGCTCGTTCTCGACTGGCTCGAGGACGCGTGATCGCGTGCTTGAGCCGCGCCGACGGCGGAGGGTTCAGTCGCGCCGCGGCAGGCCGAACACCTCTTCGGGCTCGGACAGTCCGCGCACCGGGTGAAAGCCGAGCGAGACCAGCGGAAGTTCACATAGCGCGGCGAATTCGCGCGACATGACGAGCGGCCGGTCGAGCCGCTTGGTCAGGCTCTCGAGACGGCAGACGAGATTGACGGCAGGACCGATGACGGTGAAATCGAGCCGGTCGGCGGCGCCGACATTGCCGTAGGTGACGCCGCCGACATGGAGCCCGACGCCGATGCGGATGGCGGGTTGATTGGCGTCATGACGCTGCAGGTTGACCGCCTCGAGCCGCGCCAACGCGTCCTCGGCGGCCGCCAGCGCCGCCCGCGCCGCGTCGCGTTCCGCCATCGCGCCCAGTTCGAAGAATGCCAACAACCCGTCGCCGACGAATTTCAGCACCTCGCCGCCATGCGCCTCGATCGGCGAGGTGACGGCTTCGAAATACTCGTCGAGCAGCGCGATCAGTTCGCTCGATGGCAGCCGGTCCGACAGAGCGGTGAAGCCGCGCAGATCCGTCGCCAGCAGCAGGCCGCGAACATGCTGGCCCTCGCTGCGGCGGATCTCGCCGTTGAGGATGTGGCGCCCGATGGTGCGGCCGAGATAGGTGTCGAGCACGTTCGCCATCACCTTCCGCATCGTCTTTCCTTCGACGACCACGCCGAGCGCCGGCAGGGCTCTCTTGATCTCGGCGATATGCGCGTCGGTGAAGCCGCCGTGGCGATCGGTCGTCCACGTCACGACCTGGTGGCGGTTGCCGAGGAAGGTGAGGGGACAGGCAAGGTAATCGGTGCCGCCGGCCTCGCGCAGCGCCATCAGCAGCGGGAAGCGCGCGGCGGCGGGCTCGTCGAGCCGGTAGCGGACGGTCTCGCCGCGCTCCATCGCCGGACGCATCGGGCTGTCGAGATAGTCCGCGGTCTGGCTCGCGCCGTACCGGATATGCACTTCCTCGACGAATTCGCGGTCGCGCCACCAGCGCAGGCCGTAGCCGAGAAACTGCGGATGCAGCGTCGATAGCGACAGTGTCGCGCGCCACAGCGGAATGCCCGCGCCGATGAGGCGCCAGCAAAATTTGTCGGCAAGCTCGGCACTGTCCTTGGTGCGGTGGCCGTCCGTCAGCAGCCAGTGGATGACATCGTCGCCGACGATCGGCCGGCCGTGACCGCGGTATTGCGCAGTCCAGGAAAAAAGGTCGCTGCCGTCCGCGGCGGCGGTCGGCGACGTTTCGGTGACCAGGCTCATCGCAAGGCGGCTTTCCCGACCGGGCGTTCGTCGGCGATCATAGCGTACCGCCGTGCCGCCGTCATGGCGCGGCCGCACGCGGCCGACCGTCACATCCGCGGCGAGGAGCGCCGCATGGCGCGCAATGACCACGGCCACATCACCACGGGCGACCAGCGACGCTTGAATTGGCAAGAAAACCAGGTCGGCCAGCGCATTGGCCTGTCACCTCCCCGCGCTGTGCCGTTTCGCGAGCGCGCGCGGAACGCCGCCGCCGAGCCGAAGTCGTTGGCCGCTGCCCGCGTCGAGGGCTGGACGAGGGCGAAGGGCGGTGCCATTATCCGGCCCGAATTTTCCGCCATTCTGGGAGATGGATGCTCCGGCGCGGAGGCGGCGGCGGGCACTCGGACGCGCATGACGATCGGCACACGACTTTTTACCTGGCTGCGCGGCGAACTGGTCGGCACCGACGACGCCGGCAACCGCTATTACCGCGATCGGCGGCACGTGGCGCTGCAACGCGGCGGCGGCCGCGCCAGCCGCGAGCGCCGCTGGGTGCTGTTTAACGGCGTGGCCGAGGCCTCGCGCGTGCCGCCGGCATGGCACTCCTGGCTGCATCACACCGTCGATGCGCCGCCCAACACGGTCACGCGCCCGCATTATCCCTGGGAAAAGCCGCATCAGCCCAATCTCACCGGTACCCCCTTGGCCTATCGTCCGCCCGGCTCGGTGCTGCTCGGCGGCGCACGCCCGCACGCCACCGGTGATTACGAGCCGTGGCGGCCCGACCGCCCCGATGGCGACGAGTCGCCGCGTACCGAGGCAAGCCTGCCATGAACCGCAACGCGGTCGAGACGGTGATGGGCGCGGTGGTCATCGTGGTCGCCGCGCTGTTCCTGTACTTCGCCTATACGACGAGCCAGGTGCGCGCGGTGTCGGGCTACGAGGTGACGGCGCGCTTCAACCGGGTCGAGGGATTGCGCGACGGCAGCGATGTCCGCGTCAGCGGCATCAAGGTCGGCTCGGTCGTGTCGCAGGAGCTCGACGCCAAGACCTTCGTCGCCGTGGTGCGGCTCAGCATCGAGCCCGACATCAAGCTTCCGGTCGATACGGTGGCGACCATTACCTCGTCGGGGCTGTTCGGCGACAACTACGTCGCGCTCGAGCCCGGCAATGAGGATGCGACGATCAAGCCCGGCGGCCAGATCGATCACACCCAAGCGCCGATGAATCTGCAGTCGCTCATCGGCCAATACATCTTCAGCCAGCAGAGCCCGCAGAAGAAGGATGAGCCCGGCACCCCGCCCCAATAACGCGCGCGGCGGGGGACAGCGCTGGGACCCGGAGCGGTACCGCCGCAATGCCGGCTTTGTCGCCGCCTATGGCGATCCGGTGCTGGCATTGCTGGCGCCGCAGCGCGGCGAGCGCATCCTCGATCTCGGCTGTGGCGAAGGCGCGCTCACGGCACGGATCGCCGAGCGGGTCGGCGCCGCCGGCGTCGTCGGGGTCGATGCCAGCGCCGAGCAGGTCGCCGCCTGTCGTGCGCGCGGGCTCGAAGCCCATGTCGTGGATGGGGCGAAACTCGATTTCGAGGCGTCGTTCGATGCGGTGTTTTCCAACGCGGCGCTGCACTGGATGAAGGACCTCGACGCCGTCATCGATGGGGTGTGGCGGGCGCTCAAGCCGGGCGGCCGGTTCGTCGCCGAATGCGGTGGTGTGGGTAACGTTGCCTCGGTACGGGAGGCGCTGCTGCGCGCTCTGGCGCGACGGGGCAGCGACGGCGTCCCCTTGGATCCGTGGTATTTCCCTTCGGCCGAGGATGGACGCGCCCGGCTCGAGCGGCGCGGCTTCGTCGTGCGCTCGATCGCGCTCTTGCCGCGGCCGACGGCGCTGCCGGGGTCGCTGGCCGATTGGCTCGACACTTTCGGCGAGAGCTTTCTCCTGGGCCTCGAAGCGGCCGACCGGAACGACGCAAAAAGAGAGGTTGAAGAAGAGCTTAGAAGCCGTCTTTGCGGCGCCGACGGATTCTGGACGGTGGATTATGTCCGGCTCCGCTTCGCCGCCGTGAAGCCGGCGCCGTGACGCCCGAACGATGGCGCCGTTCAATGCTCGCTAGATTTCTCCAGAAAATATTTCAAGCTACTGTTATGACATGTATAAAATATGTTTTGCCGAGGCTTCTGTTGGCGCTGGCCCTGGTTCTGACGGCGGCGCCGGCCGGGGCCGACACGGCTGACACGGCTGACGCCATCGCCGTTCTGCAAGGCCTCGACAAGACCACGGCGCGGGTCTCGACCTTCGACGCGCCGGTCGGCCAGACCGTCACGTTCGGCACGCTGGAGATCACCGTCCGCGCCTGCTTCAAGCGTCCGCCCGAGGAACCGCCCCAGACCGCCGCCTTCCTGATCGTCGACGAGGTTCGTCCCAGCAGCACGGCGCCCGAGGTCAAACGCGTGTTCAGCGGCTGGATGTTCGCCTCGAGCCCTGCGGTGTCGGCGATGGAAAACCCGGTCTACGACATCACCGTGCTCGACTGCAAAACCGACGCCACCGCAGCACCGTCGAGCGGGCCGGCGGCGAAATAGGCTTGCTGCGCCAGCGCCCGGTCGAGCCGCCGGTGATAGTCGGCGCGCGCGATCTCGATGGCGCCGAAGCGCTCGAGATGGGCGGTTAGAAACTGCGTATCGAGAAGCCGGTACCCGCCTGTTCTCAGCCGCGCCACGAGATGGGCCAGCGCCACCTTGCTCGCGTCCGTCATGCGGCTGAACATGCTCTCGCCGAAGAACGCGCCGCCGAGCGCCACGCCGTAGAGCCCGCCGACCAGCGTGCCGCCGTGGCGGCATTCGACGCTGTGGGCATAGCCGTGGCGGTGCAGGGCGACGTAAAGCCGGATGATCTCCTCGTTGATCCAGGTCTTGGGCCGCTCCGCGGTGGGTTCGGCGCAGGCGCGGATGACGGCGAGGAAATCGCTGTTGCAGGCGACGGCGAAGCGGTCGCTTCGGAGCGTCCGCCCCAGCCGGCGCGGCAGGTGAAAGCGCTCCAGGGGCAGGATGCCGCGGCGCTCGGGATCGACCCAGAACAGTTCCGGATCCTCGGCCGACTCGGCCATCGGGAACAGCCCGGCGCCATAGGCGCGCAGCAGCAGAGCCGGGGTCAACGCGGCGGTCATGACGCGGCGAGAAGGCGCTCGAGCCAGCCGATGTCGTAGCTGCCGGCGACGAAGTCGGGCTCGGCGAGGAGGCGCTGATGCAAGGCAATGGTGGTGTCGATCCCGGCGATGACGAATTCCTCGAGCGCCCGCGCCATGCGCATCACGGCATCGGCGCGGGATGTGGCATGAACGACGAGCTTGGCGACGAGGCTGTCGTAATGCGGCGGCACGACGTAGCCCTGATAGAGCGCGCTGTCGACGCGGACACCGAGACCCGCCCGGCGTGTGGTAGCCGGTGATGGTGCCGGGCGAGGGCAGGAAGCTCTGCGGATGCTCGGCGTTGATGCGGCACTCGATGGCATGGCCCGAGAGCACGACATCAGCCTGGCGGTAGCCGAGCGTCGCGCCGGCGGCGATGCGGATCTGCTCGCGCACGATGTCGATCCCGCTCACCATCTCGGTGATCGGATGCTCGACCTGAAGACGGGTGTTCATCTCGATGAAATGAAACTCGCCGTCGCGGTAGAGGAATTCGAGCGTACCCGCGCTCTTGTAGCCGAGCCGCCGCATCGCTTCGGTCGCGACCTGCCCGATCCGTTCGCGCTCGTCCGGGCTGAGCGCCGGCGACGGCGTCTCCTCGAGCAGCTTCTGGTGCTTGCGCTGGATCGAGCAGTCGCGCTCGCCGAGATGGATCACGCCACCGGCGCCGTCGCCGAGAACCTGCACCTCGATATGGCGCGGCCGATCGAGAAAGCGCTCGAGATAGACGGCGCCGTTGCCGAAGAACGCCCTGGCTTCGGCGGCGGCCTCGGGGACGAGCGCCTTGAGCGCGGCCTCGTCGCGCGCAAGGCGCATGCCGCGGCCGCCGCCGCCCGCGGCCGCCTTGATCAGCACGGGATAGCCGAGCGCGCGCGCCGCCTCCGCCGCGGCCGCTTCCTCGATCATCGGCGTTCCCGGCACCACGGGGATGCCGAGTTCCTCGGCCGCGCGCCGCGCCGTCACCTTGTCGCCCATGAGCCGGATGTGCTCCGCCGCGGGGCCGATAAAGACGACGCCGTGCTCTTCCACCATCGCGGCGAAGTCGGCGTTCTCGGCGAGGAAGCCGACGCCCGGATGAATCGCGTCGGCGCCGGTGATCGCCGCGGCGGTCAGGATCGCCGCTATGTTGAGATAGCTGTCGCGCGACGCGGGCGGGCCGATGCACACGCTCTCGTCGGCGAGACGGACATGCATGGCGTTGGCGTCCGCGGTCGAATGGACTGCGACGGTGCGAATGCCGAGTTCACGGCAGGCGCGATGAATCCGCAGCGCGATCTCGCCGCGATTGGCGATGAGCATCTTCTCGAACATCGCAGCCTTATTCCAGGATCAGCAGCACCTGGCCGTATTCGACCGGTGCGCCGTCGCTCACCAGAATCTGCGCGACGCGGCCCGGGCGCGGCGCCGGGATTTGATTCATCACCTTCATCGCCTCGATCAGCAACAGCACCTGCCCCTCGCGCACGGTGTCGCCGATCGTGACGAAGGGCGGTGCGCCCGGCTGCGGTGCGAGATAGGCGGTGCCGACCATCGGTGCCTTGACGGCGCCGCTGGGCTCCGCCGCGGCAAGCGGCGCCGCGGCGGATGCAGCGGTGACGGCGGCGGCGGCGAGCGGCACCGACGCGGCGGCCTCGCGCACGACCCTGATGCGGCGGTCGCCCTCGGCATATTCGATCTCGCTCAGCCCGGTCTCGCGCAACAGCGACGCGAGAGCGCGGACGAGATCGCCATCCACCATCAGTTCGTGCGATTTCGGCATCGGCGGCGACGGCCCTGTCAGTCGCGTGGTGCGCTCTCGGCGATGAGACGCGCGAGGGCGTCCAAGGCGAGAAGATAGCCGTGGGCGCCGAGACCGCAGATCAAGCCCGTCGCGGCGAGGCTGACATAGGAGCGATGGCGGAAATGCTCGCGGCGGAAGATGTTGGAGAGATGAACTTCGATGATCGGGAGCGACGCGGCGCGCAGCGCATCGAGGATCGCCACGGAACTGTGGGTGTAGCCGCCGGCATTGATGACGATGGCGTCGGCGCCGTCGCGTGCCTCCTGGATCCAGTCGACGAGTTGACCCTCGTGGTTGGACTGGCGGAAATCGACGGCGACGCCCAGCGCGGCGGCGCGCTCGAGGCAGGCTTCCTCGATGTCGGCCAGCGTGTCGGTACCGTAGGTCTCCGGCTCGCGCACGCCGAGCAGATTGAGGTTCGGCCCGTTCAGGATCAGGATGGTGGCGTCGCTCACGCCTCGCCCCCCGTCGTCTTACGGCAGAGCGCGTCTTATAGCACGGCGCTGCCGACGGGGGGAAATCCGGGCTCAGGGTTCGTTGTCGTCGAGCGCGACCGAGGGGATCGCGGCCTTCGAGCTTGGCGATGATCGCGTCGAGGGATTCCCGCTCGCCGGGCGTGAGATCCGACAGGAGATCGGCCTCGACGGCGAGCGCCTTCGGCACGATCTGGCGATAGACCGCGAGCCCCTTGGGCGTCAGGTCGAGAATGGCGCGGCGGCGGTCCTTGGGATCGGTCCGGCGGGTGATATGGCCGGAGCGCAAAAGCCGCGTCACCGTCCGGCTCACGCGCACCTTGTCCATCGCGGTGCGCTCGACCACGCTGTTGGCGGTCATGGCGCCGAACCGGCCGAGCACCGCCATGGTGCGCCATTCCGGCGCCGACAACTTGAAGTGCCGCATATAGACGCCTGCCACCGCCCGAGTCATACGGTTGGCGAGCACGGACAGCCGGAACGGCGCGAACCGTTCCAGGACAAAAGCCGGGCTATCGCCCGTTCGGGGTATGGATTGCATCATTTACTCATGACCTCATAGGTGCTTGGCGTCAAGGGGAATGAAACTGTTGCTTTTCGCTTATCGCATTAGATGAGCCGCGGCGGCGCCCAAAGCCGGCCCGCGCGAATTTGCCGCGGCCCGATTTCGCCGCCTTTGCCGGCGCGAACCCTCGTTCTTGACAGGCGGAGCGCTGCGGCGAGACTTGGCCGCCGCGCTGCGCCACAGCGGCCGGCGAAGGAGGGCGACGCCATGAAGCTTTACGGTTACTTCCGGTCCTCGGCCGCCTTCCGCGTGCGTATCGCCCTCAATATCAAAGGGCTTTCCTACGAGCAGGCGGCGATCCATCTGCGCCGGAACGAGCAGCAGCGGGACGATTATCTGGCGCTCAATCCGCACGGCCTGGTGCCGACGCTCGAAGACGCCGGCATGAGGCTGACGCAGTCGCTCGCCATCATCGAATATCTCGAGGAAACCCGGCCGGAGCCGCCGCTTCTGCCGCGCGATCCGGCCGGCGCGGGCGCGGGTCCGGGCGCTTGCCCAGGCGATCGCGTGCGACATCCATCCGATCGACAACCTGCGCGTGCTGCGTTACCTGGCCAAGCCGCTGGGGCATGACGAGAAGGCGGTCGAGGCCTGGTTCAACCACTGGATCCGGGTCGGGTTCACCGGCATCGAGCGCGTGCCTGGCCGCGGACGGTCAGGCCGGCGCCTTCTGCCACGGCGACCGGCCGAGCCTCGCCGATATCTGCCTCGTGCCGCAGGTGATCAATGCGCAGCGCTATTCCGAGCTTCGACTTCGCGCCGTTCCCGCAGATCATGCGCATTTTCGCCGGCTGCATGACGCTGCCGGCGTTTCGACCGCGCCCGTCCCGAAAAGCAGCCCGACGCCGAATAGCGCGCGCGTCGGCGATGCGGCGCTACTTCTCGAGCACCCCCATGATGTCGCTTTCCTTCATGATCATCAGCTCGTCGCCGTCGATCTTGACTTCGGTACCCGACCATTTGCCGAACAGGATGCGGTCGCCCACCTTGACGTCGAGCTTGTGAATTGTACCGTCCTCGCTGCGGGCGCCGGGTCCGACGGCGACGATCTTTCCCTCCTGCGGCTTCTCCTGCGCGGTGTCGGGGATGATGATTCCGCCTGCCGTCTTCTCCTCCTGCGCCACGCGCTTGACGGCGACGCGGTCATGCAAGGGCCGGAAATTCATGAACGTCTCCCTCGGGTTGATTGAATGAAGCGGTTGTTAGCACCGTTCGAATTCGAGGGCGAGCGAAAATGCAGCCGGCGGTCTAGGGCGCGGCGAGGAAGCGGCGGACGATGATCGAGCAGCACCTCCAGCCGGTCGTGGTGAACCCAGTGGCCGGCGCCTTCGACCGAGACCACCTCGGGCATGGCGGAAATGGCGCGCGCGCCCGTCCTCGAGCGGATTGGTGGACCAGCTCTCCTTGCCGTGGACCGAGCAGCGTCGGGCAGGTGATCGCGCGCCCACGAGCTGTGGATCTGCCTCCGCCGGCAGGTCGTAGCGGCGGGCGCGAGCGGACATAATTGTCGAACTTCCAGCTATAGGTGCCGTCCTCGTTCTGATTGACGCCGTGCTGGGTGAGATGGCGCGCCTGTTCCGGCGAGAGGTGCTGGTTTTCGCCCTGCATGCGCGTGAAGGCCTCGTCGATCGAGGCGTAGCGCCGCGGCAGCGGGCGCGAGGCCCGTGCTGCTCGGCGATCCATTCGCGCATGCGCTCGGCGATGCCTTGAGCGCGCCCGGTCCGCCAGCACCTTCGGCGTGAGGCCGAGGCCCTCGATCGCGACCAGCCGCTCCACCTTCTCGGGAAAAATCCCGGCATAGCGCACGGCGATGTTGCCGCCCAGCGAATGGCCGATCAGGGTGACGGGCGCCAAGCTGCTGCTGATCGACCAGCTGGGCAAGGTCGTAGATGAAGCCGGCGAGGTCGTAGTCGCCGTCCGACGCCCATGCGCTGTCGCCGTGGCCGCGCAGGTCCGGCGCGATGATGTGCCAGTCGCGGCGCAGTGCCGCGGCGACCCAGTCCCAGTTGCGGCAATGGTCGCGGCCGCCATGCACCAGCACCAGCGGCGGCGCGTCGGGATTGCCCCAATCGACGTAATGCAGCCGCAGCCGCTGCGAGAAAAAGATCCGGGAGGTTGGCCCCGCGCCATCTTCCATCATCGCCACCCGATCGCCGAATGCGTGCGCCGACACCGCCCCAGATCGATGCCGGCACGGCCCAGGATATCGCCTTGGCGGGATTAAGAAAATCACCCTGCATCCGACGTTTCGCGGCCCGACGGGCGCCACATTCGGTCCGTGGCACGGCAGGCGTCATGGATTGGCAATGGTGGGCGCGGTAAGGATTGAACTTACGACCCCCGCGGTGTGAACACGGTGCTCTCCCACTGAGCTACGCGCCCTTGCGCCGATTTAGGCAGGGCGCGCCGCTCAAGCCGCGGTGTCAAGCCGCGACCGGACCGAGAAACATCCCTTCGTTAACTCTTCGCATCTACCCGATCCCCGTGCAAATCGGTTCATAATGTCCGACGCCATGACCGAAAAGCCCTTCGCCGCCCTTGTCCTTGCCGCGGGCAAGGGCACCCGGATGCGCTCCGATCTTGCCAAGGTTCTGCACCACGTCGCCAACCGGCCGATGATCCAGCACGTGCTGGCGGCCGCGGCGCCGCTGCGCCCGGCGCGGACGGTCGTTGTGATCGCGCCCGGCATGGACGACGTCGCCGCCGCCGTCGCGCCCGCCACGACGCGATCCAGGCCGAACAGCTCGGCACCGCGCATGCGGTGGCGGCCGCGCGCGCGGCGCTGGCGGATTTCACCGGGCGACGTGCTGATCCTCTACGGCGATGCGCCGCTCGTCACCACGGCGACGCTTGCGGCGCTTCTTGCCGAGCGGCGGCGCGCGCCGGCGGCCGCCGCCGCCGTCTTGGGCATGCGGCCGGAATCGCCCGGCGCCTATGGCCGGCTCGTGCTCGACCGCGACGGCGCGCTCGCGGCGATCGTCGAGGCGGCCGATTGCACGCCCGAACAGCGCGCCCTGACGCTGTGCAATTCCGGCCTGATGGCGGTGGATGGCGCGCCATCTCTTCGCCCTTCTCGACGGCATCGGCCGGGACAACGCCAAGGGCGAGCACTACCTCACCGATCTCGTCGCCGCGGCGCGGCGGCAGGGCCTGGCATCTGCCGCGCCATCGAGGCGCCGGCCGACGAACTCATGGGCGTCAACAGCCGCGCCGATCTCGCCGCCGCCGAGGCCGCGATGCAGGCGCCGCCTCAGGGCGCAGGCGATGGCGGCGGGCGTCACCATGGTCGCGCCCGAGACGGTGTTCCTCAGCGCCGACACGCAGCATCGGCCGCGACAGCGTCGTCGGTCCCTTCGTCGTGTTCGGACCGGGGGTCACGGTGGGCGAGGGGGTCGCGATCCCCGCCTTCTGCCACATCGCCGGCGCCCGCATCGGCGACCACGCCTCGATCGGCCCCTTCGCCCGGCTGCGGCCCGGTCGCCGAGCTCGAGGCCGAGGTGCATCTCGGCAATTTCGTCGAGGTCAAGAATTCGCGCCTCGAGCGCGGCGTCAAGGCCAACCACCTCACCTATATCGGCGACAGCCGGTCGGCGCCGGGACCAATGTCGGTGCCGGCACGATCACCTGCAATTACGACGGCATCGACAAGTTCCGCACCGAGATCGGCGCGCGGCGTCTTCGTCGGCATCGAACGTGTCGCTGGTGGCGCCGGTCGCGGTCGGCGACGGCGCCTTCATCGCCGCCGGCAGCGTCGTTACCGGCGACGTGCCGGCCGATTCCATGGCCATCGCGCGCGGGCCGCAGGTGGTGAAGCCGGGCCGGGCGTCGCATGGCGCGAGGAGCGGCGCCGGCCAAGGCGCAAACCGGAGCGCGGTAAGAACTGATGTGCGGCATCGTCGGGATCGTCGGGCGGGCAGCAGGTAGCGCCGCTGCTCATCGACGGGCTGAAGCGCCTCGAATATCGCGGCTATGATTTGGCCGGCATCGCGACGCTGGTCGACGGCCGTATCGAGCGCCGCCGCGCCGAGGGCAAGATCGCCCGGCTGGAAGCGCGGCTCGCGGCCGAGCCGGTGGCGGGGCAGCATCGGCATCGGCCATACGCGCTGGGCGACGCACGGCATGCCGAGCGAGCGCAACGCCCATCCCATCGCCACGCGCCGGCGTCGCGGTGGTGCACAACGGCATCATCGAGAATTTCCAGGAACTGAAAGCCGAGCTCACCGGCCTCGGCTACGGCTTCGAGACCCAGACCGACACCGAAGCCGTCGCCATCCTGGTGACGCGCTATCTCGACGAGGGCGCCAGCCCGCGCGAGGCGGTGGCGCAGGCGCTGCCGCGGCTGGAAGGGGCGTTCGCGCTCGTCATCCTGTTTGCCGGCGAGCCCGATCTGCTCATCTGCGCGCGCCGCGGCAGTCCGCTGGCGATCGGCTATGGCGACGGCGAGATGTATGTCGGCTCCGACGCGCTCGCGCTGGCGCCGCTGACGCGGCGCCTCGTCTATCTCGACGAGGGCGACTGGGCGATGGTGACGGCGGCGGGCGTGACCATTTTCGATGCCGCGGGCGCCACTGTCGTGCGCCCCGGTGCGCGAGACGGCGCTCTCGGGTGCCATGATCGGCAAGGGCGATCATCGCCACTTCATGAAGAAGGAGATCTTCGAGCAGCCGACGGTGATCGGCGACACGCTGTCGTCGCTGTTCAATCCGGCGATGCGCAACGTGCATCTGCCGACGCTGCC
>CAVRKF010000011.1:0-172440 GCA_963721625.1 uncultured Alphaproteobacteria bacterium | reverse complement strand
GGCCTCGGCCACCGTGGCTTCGGTGTCGTTCGCCAGGTAGGGCGAGCATTCCAGGCTGATATAGCCGTCACGGCCCCGCGTCTCCTGGTAAACCGGCTGCAGCACGTCGGCGGCGGCACGGATATCGGCGATCGCCAGATGCTCGTAGATTGCCGAGACGCCGTGGTCCGCCTGCGCCTGAAACTGTTTCAGCGCATCCGCGTATTCGTCGGTCTCGCCGATCGCCTTCTCGAAGATCGAGGGATTCGAGGTGACGCCCTTCAATCCGTCGCGCTCGATCAGCGTGCGCAACCCGCCATTCTCGATCAGGCTGCGCTTCAGGTAGTCGAGCCAGGGCGATTGGCCGCAGGTTTCGAGCTGCTTCAGAGGGTTCATGCCGCCTTCTCCTTGGCCAGCGCGATCTGCTGCCTTCGCCGCCGCGAGCACCTTCTCGGGCGTGAAGCCGAACTTCGCCAGCAAGTCCTTGAGCGGGGCCGACGAGCCGAAGCTGTGCATGCCGATCTTGGCGCCGGTATGCCCGACATAGCGATCCCAGCCGATCACCGAGCCCTCCTCGACCGACACGCGCGCCGTGACGTCGGGCGGCAGCACGCTGTCGCGATAGGCTTGATCCTGCTGCTCGAACAACTCCCACGACGGCATGCTGACGACGCGCGCCGGAATGCCCTCGCGCTTCGAGCTCCTCATAGGCCTCGACGCAGAGCGCGACCTCGCTGCCGGTGCCGATCAGGATCACCGGCCGGCTTGCCGCCTTCGGCATCGGCCAGGACATAGGCGCCGCGGGCGACGCCCGCGGCCGAGGCGTAGCGCGTGCGGTCGAAGGTCGGGAGCGGCTGGCGGCTCAGCACCAGGCAGGCGGGCCGGTGCTTCAGCCCGATGATGACGCGCCAGGCCTCGACCACCTCGTTGGCGTCGGCCGGCCGCAGCGTGATCAGGCCGGGAATGCTGCGCAACGCGACCAGCTGCTCGACCGGCTGGTGCGTCGGGCCGTCCTCGCCGACGCCGATCGAAATCATGCGTGAAGATGTAGATGACCGGCAGCTCCATCAGCGCGCTCAAGCGGATCGGCGGCTTCATGTAGTCGGAAAAGATCAGGAAGCTCGAGCCGTAGGCGCGAATCTTGGACAGTGCGAGCCCGTTCAGGATCGCGCCCATGGCATGCTCGCGAATGCCGAAATGAAGATTGCGGCCGCCGTATTTGCCGGCCTCGAAATCGCCGGCGCCTTCGAACGTGAGGCGCGTCTTGGTCGACGGCGCGAGGTCGGCCGAGCCGCCGATGAGCCAGGGATAATGCGGCGCGATGGCGTTCAGCACCTTGGCGGAGGAATCGCGGCTCGCAAGGCCCTTGGCATCGGCGCGGAAACTCGGCAGGTCCGGCATCCCAGCCGTCGGGGAGCTCGCGCTTCTGCATCCGCTCGAGCTGGTCGGCGAGATCGGGATGCGCTGTCGCGGTACGCCTCGATCCGCGCCGACCACGCCTGCCGAAGTTGCCGGCCGCGCCGCCCGATGCCGGCGCGGAAATGCTCGCGCACGCCGTCCGGCACGAGGAACTTGGCATCCTCGGGCCAGCCATAGCAGCGCTTGGCGAGACGGATTTCTTCCTCGCCGAGCGGCTCGCCGTGGGCGGCGCTGGTGTCGTGCTTGTGCGGCGCGCCGTAGCCGATATGGCTCTCGACGATGATCAGCGTCGGCACGTCGTCGGGTGCGTCGAAACGTCGCGATCGCCTCGGCGATCCGCTCGGTGTCGTTGGCGTCGCCGACCCGCGTCACGTTCCAGCCATAGGCGAGAAAGCGCGCCGCGACATCGTCGCTGAAGGCGAGATCCGTGTGACCTTCGATCGTGATGCGGTTGCTGTCGTAAATCCAGCACAGGTTGCCGAGCATCAGATGACCGGCGAGCGAGGCGGCCTCGCTCGTGACGCCCTCCATCATGTCGCCGTCGCCGCAGATCGCATAAACGTCGTAGTCGAACACCGCGAAGTCGGGCCGATTGAAATGCTGCGCCAGCCAGCGCTCGGCGATCGCCATGCCGACGCTCGTCGCCGCAGCCCTGGCCCAGCGGCCCGGTCGTCGTCTCGACGCCCGAGGTCAGGCGATATTCGGGATGGCCGGGGCATTTGCTGCCGAGCTGGCGGAAACTGCTTGATGTCGTCGAGCGTGACCGCGGGCTCGCCGGGACGCTCGTATTCGGCATCGACCGCCTTCACGCCGGCGAGATGCAGCATCGCATAGAGCAGCATCGAGGCGTGGCCGTTGGACAGCACGAAGCGGTCGCGGTTGGGCCAGATCGGATCGCTCCGGATCGAAGCGCAGGAAACGCTGCCACAGCGTGTAGACCACCGGCGCCAAGGCCATCGGCGTGCCGGGATGGCCGGAATTGGCCTGCTGCACGGCATCCATGGACAAGGTGCGGATCGTGTTGATGCAGAGCTCGTCGATCGAACCCTCGCCCTGCGACCGCTGCCCCTCTTCGCCGGGGGCTGCGCTCATGGCGGCATGTTGTGACGACGCGACCCCGTGGCGCGACCCCGCCGCCGTTGCAGCGCTATCGCGCGCGACGGTTGCTTCGGCCTGTTTTCGATCCGTCATGCTTCCTCGGTGGTGCAAACCATGGACGAAGTTGCCCCAGGTTAAAGACAACGTGGTGTCCAGCGTGGCGAGGTCAACCTTCTCCAGAATGATGTAGTTGCACCCTGGACTTCCGCCCGATGGGCCGTACCAAAATTTCACCCAGACTCGTCACAAAGAGCTTCGCTGTGAGCGTCACGCGCACGCCCCCCCCTGTGCACTGTCAGATCGCGCCAATGATAGGCGACGGCCAGCCCCTAGCCGTAGCCTCGGAAACTACTCATATCAGAAACTGTAGTACGCACGCACGCGTTCGGCCCGCGCCTCGAGCGCCGCCGCCTGCGTAGTTTCCGAGTCTGACGGCCCCGACATTTCAGACGCTATCGTCGCCGGAGTCAGGTGCGGCACACGACCGCGTAAGAAGCCGTCATATCCGTACCTTACTTATTTCCCACCCACGAGCACGCGGGGACGGTGGATGAATTTACAACTCCGTGAACGCCCGATGGCGGCGCACGGCGCGTCATCGCACGACGACGATGCGACCTCGCGGGCGTCCGTCGGAGCGAGACTGCGCGCAATATTTTTCTGTTCGAGCGGTCGCGCTTTCAGATTTGGATCGGCCGCGTCGCCCCCGACTCGCGACGAGCCGATCCGCGCGGAGCTCTTCAGCATCGAGCGGCTCGAGCAGCATGCCGAGAGTCTCGCGGCCGCTCAGCGCACCACAGCGAAGCCAACGACCGATCGACGATTGGAGAGGCGTCTTCGGGACAATGACCGGGCGCTGCGCGCGGCATATCAGGCAACCATCGCGGCAGTCCGTGAGGAACGCGACCATCACGCCGGCGGCGGATTGGCTGATCGACAATTTTCATGTGGTCGAGGAGCAGGTTCGCGAGATCCGGATCGATCTCCCGCCGGGCTTCCATCGCCAGTTGCCCAAACTGATCGACGGACCGCTCGAGGGATACCCGCGCGTGTTCGGGCTGGCCTGGGCATTCGTCGCCCATACCGACAGCCGTTTCGACCCGCAGATGCTGTGCCGGTTCGTCCGCGCCTATCAGCGCGTTCAGCCGTTGACGATCGGCGAGCTCTGGGCGGTCGCGATCACGCTGCGGATCGTGCTGGTGGAGAATTTGCGGCGCTTGGCCGAAGACATCGTAAGTTACCAAGCGGCGCGGCAAGAGGCCAACGCGCTGGCCGATCGGTTGCTGGGCGTCGGCAGCCGGGAGGCCGAGCCGGCGGACACGGTCTTGCGACGGCTTCGAGCGGATCGTTGCCGACCGCTTTCGCGGTCCAGCTGGTCCAGCGGCTGCGCGATCAGGACCCGAGGGTGATGCCGGCGCTTCACTGGCTGGACGAACGCCTGGCGGCCCAGGGAACCACGGCCGACGACATCGTCCAAGAGGAGCAGCAGCGCCAAGGCGCGATGAACGTGACGATCCGCAATGTCATCACGAGCATGCGCCTGATGTCCGCCATCGATTGGCGGGAGCTGTTCGAAAGCGTCAGCCTCGTCGACGCGATGCTGCGCGCGGAGAGCAACTTTGCCGCGCTCGATTTCGCGACGCGGGATCTCTATCGGCGCGCGATCGAAGAGCTGGCGCGAGGCTCGAGCCACGCGGAAATCGAGGTCGCCCGGCTTGCGCTCCTTGCGGCCAAGCGCGCGGGAGACGAGGCGGCAAACGAAGACGACGACGACCTCGGCGCGCCGAGCAGGATCCCGGACTACTACCTGATCGCGAAAGGGCGGCCGGCATTCGAGAGGAAGCTCGGATTTCGCGTCTCCGATGAAGGGATGGCTCGCTCGCGCCAACGCGGCCGTTGGGATTTCCGGCTATCTCGGGATCGTCGCGACCGTCACCGCCATCATCGTCGCATGCTGATGCTGAGCTGGGACGTCGATGCCGGGACGGGAACTGGGCCTTCTGCGTGCTTGCGCTCCTCGCGCTGATCCCGGCGTCGGATGCGGCCATGGCGCTGGTGAATAGCGGCGCCACCAATCGCTTCGGCGCGATCACCCTGCCGGGCCTCGAGCTTGTCCGACGGCGTGCCGTCGAGCCTGCGCACGATGATCGTCATGCCCACGCTGCTGACGTCGCGCGCCGCGATCGCGGAGCAGGTCGAGCGGCTGGAGGTTCATCATCTGGCGAATTCCGATGGCGATCTCTGCTTCGCCCTGCTCTCCGACTGGACGGACTGCCGCCACCGAAAATGCGCCGGACGACGGCGAGCTGCTCGACGCCGCCGCCGAAGGCAATCGCGCGGCTTGAATCGGCGCTACGGACCCGCGCCGGACGGCGATCGGTTCTTGCTGCTCCATCGTCGCCGGCTCTGGAACGAAGGCGCAGAGAAGGTGGATCGGGTGGGAACGCAAGCGGGGAAAGCTGCACGAGTTCAATCGATTGCTGCGTGGCGCCACCGACACGACTTTCGTCGCGGTCGGCGGCCGTCCGCCGGTCGTGCCCGCCGGCGTCCGCTACGTCATCATCCTCGATGCCGATACGCGGCTGCCGCGGGGAGCCGCCAAGACGCCTGATCGGCAAGATGGCTCACCCGCTGAACCGTCCGACTCTCGATCCCCGCTCCGGCCGCGTCATCGACGGTTACGCGGTGCTTCAGCCGCGGGTCACGCCGTCATTGCCGACCGGTCGGGAAGGATCGCTGTTCCAGCGCGTCTTTTCGAGTACGAGCGGCATGGACCCTTATGCCTGCGCGGTTTCGGACGTGTACCAGGATCTGTTCGGCGAAGGCTCGTATTGCGGCAAGGGTATCTACGATGTGGATATCTTCGAAGCCGCGCTTGCCGGGCGAATTCCCGAGAACACGCTGCTCAGTCACGATCTTCTGGAGGGAATCTTCGCGCGGGCCGGCCTGGTGTCCGATATCGAGGTCATCGACGAGTTTCCCGCACGGTACGACGTCGCCGTGGCGCGCCAGTATCGCTGGGCGCGCGGCGATTGGCAGTTGCTGCCCTGGATTCTCGGTCGCGGGCGGACCGTCGAACGGCGATCGCCGCCGCCGCGCAATCCCGCGCGTCGGCCGATGGAAAATGATCGACAATCTGCGCCGGTCGTTGTCGGCGCCGGCGGCCTTCCTGGCCTTGGTGGGCGGGTGGACATTGCCGTTCGCCTCCGCGCGTGCTGTGGAGCGCATTCATCCTGACGACGATCGCGATCCCCGCGCTGCTGCCGTTTCTCACCGGGATCGTGCCGCGACGGGCCGGACTTTCGAAGCGGATCCATTTGCGCGCGGTCGGCGCGGACCTCAAGCTCGCGCTGTCGCAGATCGTGCTTCTCGTCACGTTTCTGGCGCATCAGGCCTGGGTGATGTCCGACGCCATCCTGCGGACGCTGTTCCGCCTGATCGTGTCGCATCGGAATCTGCTCGAATGGGTCACCGCCGCTCAGGCGAAGGTCAGTCCCCGGCTCGATTTGGTCGGATTCTACCGGCAGATGGCCGGCGGCGTCGCCCTCGCCGTCGGCGGCAACGGTTCTCGTCGCCTGGGCCGCAGCCGAGTTCTTGGCCGGTCGCGGCGCCGTTCCTGGTTCTTTGGCTGTTGTCGCCCGCCATCGCGCGATGGATCAAGCCTGCCGCCGCGCCGCGTCGAGTCTCGCGCGCCTGCCTCCGCCGACGGACTCGCAATCGCTGCGCCTGATCGCGCGCCGCACCTGGCGCTTCTTCGAGACCTTCGTCACGGCGGAGGATCACATGCTGCCGCCGGACAATTTTCAAGAAGAGCCGATGCCGGTGGTCGCGCATCGGACATCGCCCACGAATCTCGGCCTGTATCTTTTGTCCGTGGCCGCGGCACGCGATTTCGGCTGGATCGGAACGCTCGATACCGTCGAACGGCTGGAGGCGACGCTCGAATCGATGAACGGGCTCGAGCGCTTCCGCGGCCATTTCTACAACTGGTACGGCACGCTCGATCTTCGTCCGCTGGAGCCGAAATACATCTCCTCGGTCGATAGCGGGAATCTCGCGGGACACTTGATCGCCTTGTGGAATGCCTGCGCGGAAATGGCCAAGCGTCCGGTGATCGAATGCGCAATGGCTTGCCGGGATCGGAGATGCGCTCGACCTGATGCGCGAGTCCCTGCGCGGGGTTGCCGACGATCCCGGAGCGATGACTCGCAAGCAGTCTGGACGACGCGCTCGACAGTCTCGCCGCCTTGCTTCGACATGCCCCCGCAACGCCGGTCGGATATCGCTGCAACGATTGAAGGAGCTTGCGCTCCACGCCAAGAAAGTCGCCGACACCGCGCGAACGCTGACCGAAGGAACACCGCGATAACTCCGGCGCCGGCGCCGAAGCGCCGAGTCTGGGCGGATGCGATCGGCGCGTCTGTCCGCAGTCATCAGCGCGACCTCGAACTCTTGATGCCGTGGGCGGCGCTCATCGCCCGCGACCCGGCGCTTGCGGCTCCCGACGATGAATTGGCGCCGCTGTTGGCCGCCATGCCGACACTCGCCGATCTGCCCGACCTTTGCGAGGCGGCGATTGCCATCCTGACACGCCGGCGGCACGGCCGCGCGCCGCAATCGGCGAGAACCGCACGCCCGAAGTTCGATGCCCTGATCGACGGCTTCAATCGCTCCGCCAATGCGGCCGCGGCATTCGAGGGCCGCCTCGCGGCGCTGGGCGAAATCGCGCGGAAGATGTTCGACGGCGATGGACGTTCGACTTTCTCTTCGATCCGGAGCGCGAGCTGCTGTCGATCGGATATCGGGTCGCCGACGGGAGTCTCGACCCCAATTACTACGACCTGCTCGCCTCCGAGGCGCGTCTCGCGAGCTTCGTCGCGATCGCCAAGGGCGACATGCCCACCCGCCACTGGTTCCGGCTCGGACGCGCCCTGGCGCCAGTCGGGTACGGTTCCGCGCTGATCTCATGGTCCGGGTCGATGTTCGAATACCTGATGCCGTCGCTGGTGATGCGCGCGCCGGCGGGAAGTCTGCTCGAGCAGACGAACCGCCAGGTCGTACGCCAGCAGATGAAGTACGGCGCCATGCGGGGCGTGCCGTGGGGCGCTTCGGAATCTGCCTACAACGCGCGGGACCTGGAACTCACCTATCAGTATTCGAGCTTTGGCATTCCCGGACCTGGGCTTCAAGCGCGGCCTCGGCGACAACACCGTCATCGCTCCTTATGCGACGGCGCTTGCGGCGATGGTCGATCCGCAAGCAGCGGCGCGCAACTTCGCTCGCCTGGCCGAGGTCGGCGGCCGGGGTCGATATGGCTGGTATGACGCCCTCGACTACACCAAGACGCGGCTGCCCGAGGGACAGACCGTCGCCATCGTGCGCGCCTACATGGCCCACCATCAGGGAATGAGCGTGATCGCGATCGCCAACGCGCTTCACGATGGGGCGATGCGCCGGCGCTTTCACGCCGAGCCGATCATCCAAGCGACCGAACTCCTGCTGCAGGAACGCGATGCCGCACGACGTGGCGATCTCCGAACCTCGGACCGAGACAGTGGAAGCCGTGCCCGGCGTCGACGAGCCCGTCTCGGCGACGCAGCGCCGGTTCATTTCCCCGCACAACCTCACCCCGCGCACGCACCTTCTCTCGAACGGCGACTATGCGGTGATGATCACCGCGGCGGGTTCGGGATACAGCCGGTGGCGGGACATCGCGGTCACGCGATGGCGGGAGGACGTCACCTGCGACGGCTGGGGCACTTACGTTTTCCTTCGCGATACTGCGCAGCGGCGAAGTGTGGTCGGCGGGCTATCAACCGAGCGGGGCCGAACCGGACAGTTACGAGGTCGCCTTCTCGGAGGGCCGGGCGGAAATCATCAGGCACGACGGCACGATCACGACGACGCTGGAAGTGGCGGTTTCGTCGGAGGACGACGCGGAGGTTCGCCGCGTGTCGATCACCAATCTCGGCAACCAAACCCGGGAAATCGAGCTGACCTCCTATGCCGAAATCGTGTTGGCGCCGCACGCCGACGACGACGCGCACCCGGCATTCTCGAAGCTGTTCGTCGAAACGGAGTTCGTTGCCGATGTCGGTGCGCTTCTGGCCACGCGGCGGCGACAATCGTCCGGCGGAGGCGCAGGCCTGGGCAGCGCATCTCGCCGTCGTCGAAGGCGAGACCATCGGCGATGTGCAGTTCGAGACCGATCGAGCGCGCTTCCTTGGGCGGGGGCGCGGCATTCGCACGCCGATCGCCATGGTCTCTCGCTCGCCGCTCTCCAACACGGTCGGTGCCGTGCTCGATCCGATCTTCAGCCTCCGCCGCCACGTTCGCGTCCCGCCGCGGACAACCACGCGCGTCGCGTTCTGGACGATGATCGCCCGCTCACGCGATGAAGCGCTCGATCTCGTGGACAAGCATCATGGTGCCATGGCGTTCGACCGCGCGACCACGCTGGCTTGGACCCAGGCGCAAGTGCAGCTCCGGCATCTCGGGATCGGCGCCGGCGACGCGCATCTCTTTCAGCGCCTCGCCAATCGCGTGCTCTATTCCGACCCGACACTGCGGCCGGCTTCCGAGGTCCTCAAACGGGGCGGCGGCGCCGGCATCGCTGCTTTGGCCCCACGGAATCTCCGGCGACCTGCCGATCATCTTGGTCCGCGTCGCCGAAACCAGCGATCATTGAGATTGTCCGGCAATTGCTCCTCGCCCACGAGTATTGGCGGATGAAGCTTCTGGCCGTCGATCTCGTGATCTTGAATGAACGGCCCCCGTCTTACGCGCAGGATCTTCAGGTCGCTCTCGAGGCGCTGCTGCGGGCCAATCCGTCTCGGCCGAAACCGGCGGGAGAAGGCGCGCAAGGCGCGATCTTCATCCTGCGCGCCGACCTGGTCTCGGCCGAGGTGCGCAACCTGCTGCAGAGCGCGGCCCGGGCGGTGCTTGTCGGTCATCGCGGAAGCCTCTCCGAGCAAGTCAGAAGAGTGCCCGAACCCAAGCCATCGGCCCGGCCGCCACAGACGATTGCCGGCGAGCACGCCATTGCAAGCCGCTGCGCGTCGCCCGGCGCTCGAGTTTTTCAATGGTCTCGGCGGATTCGCCGATAACGGACGGGAATACGTCGCGACCCTCGAAGCGGGGCAATGGACGCCTGCGCCCTGGATCAACGTCATCAGCAATCCTTCGTTCGGCTTCCAGGCGTCGGTCGAAGGCAGCGGCTGCACCTGGTCGCTCAATAGTCAGCAGAACCACATCACCCCATGGTCGAACGATCCCGTGAGCGATGCGCCGGGCGAGGTGATCTATCTGTCGCGATGAGGACAGCGGCGATTGTATGGGGTCCGACGGCGCTTCCGATCCGCGAGGAAGGCGCGTCCTACGTCGCGCGGCACGGTCAGGGCTATAGCCGGTTCGAGCACGTCTCGCACGGCATCGCGCTCGAGCTGCTGCAATTCGTGCCGGTCGACGACCCGATCAAGATATCCCGGCTGAAGATCACGAATCGTTCCGGGCGATCGCGGCGGCTGGCGATTACCGCCTATGTCGAGTGGGTGCTCGGCGCGACCCGCGGCGCCGCGGCGCCGTTCATCGTCACCGAGATCGATGCCGAGACCGGGGCGATGCTTGCGCGAAACCCTTGGAACATCGAGTTCGGGGGGCGCGTGGCGTTTGCGGACCTTGCCGGTCGGCAGCTCTCATGGACGGGCGACCGAACCGAATTCCTCGGCCGCAACGGCACGCTCGATCAGCCGGCGGCCCTAGCCAGCTGCGGCACCTCTCTCCAACCGGGTCGGTGCCGGTCTCGATCCCTGCGGCGCTCTTCAAACCCGGTTGGAGCTCAAGGCGAACGGCACGGCGGAGATCGTTTTCCTGCTCGGCGAGACGGCGACGACGGCCGAAGCGCAATCGTTGCTCAAGAAATACCGAAGCCGCCGATCTCGATTCGGTCCTTGGCGCGGTCACCCGCTTCTGGGACGACGCGCTTGGCGCGGTTCAGGTGACGACGCCCGACCGTGCCATGGATATTCTGCTGAACCGTTGGCTGCTCTATCAAACGCTCGCCTGCCGGGTTTGGGCGCGGGCGGGCTTTTACCAGGCAAGCGGGGCTTATGGCTTTCGTGACCAACTGCAAGACGTGATGGCGCTCTGCGTGTCCAAGCCAGCGGTTGCGCGCGAACATCTGCTGCGCGCGGCGGCACGGCAATTCGTCGCGGGCGACGTGCAGCATTGGTGGCTGCCGGAATCGGGGCGCGGGATACGCACGCGAATCTCCGATGACCGGGTCTGGCTGCCTTATGCGGTCGCCCACTATGTCGAAGTCACCGGCGATGATCGTGTTCTGGACGAGAGGGTTCCGTTTCTCGAAGGCCCGGCGCTTCGCGAAGGCGAGCACGAATCGTTCTTTCAGCCCACCACCGTCCGACGAGCAAGCCACTCTGTTCGAGCATTGCGCTCGGGCCCTCGACCAGTCTCTCGCAACTCGGCGCGCATGGTCTGCCGCTGATCGGCACGGGCGATTGGAACGACGGCATGAACCGGGTCGGCGCGCAAGGAAAGGGCGAGAGCATCTGGCTCGGCTGGTTTCTTCACGCCGCCCTTACGGGCTTCGCGCGCCTGGCCGATGGTCGCAACGCGCACGAGCGCGCCGCGACTTGGCGGCGACACGCGGTCGCCTTGGGGGCGGCCCTCGAGCGCGATGGTTGGGACGGCGATTGGTATCGTCGCGCCTATTTCGATGACGGAACGCCACTCGGTTCGGCCTCGAACAGCGAATGCCGCATCGACTCGATCGCACAGTCGTGGAGCGTGATCTCCGGGGCCGCCGATCCGGCCCGAGCCGCGCGCGCGATGGCGGCGGTCGAGAAATACCTCGTCCGGCGTGACGACCGCCTCGTCCTGCTGTTCACCCCGCCTTTCGAGCAAACGCCGCGCGACCCCGGCTATATCAAAGCCTATCCGCCCGGCATCCGGGAGAACGGCGGCCAATATACGCATGGCGCCATCTGGTCGGTGATCGCCTTCGCGATGCTCGGCGATGGCGACAAGGCCGGCGAGCTGTTCTCGACGCTTGAACCCGATCAACCACGCGCGCACGCCCGAGGCCGTGAACCGCTACAAGGTCGAGCCCTACGTCGTCTGCGCCGACCTCTATTCGACGCCGCCCCATGTCGGGCGCGGCGGATGGACCTGGTACACCGGCTCGGCCGGATGGATGTACCGGGCCGGAATCGAGTGGATTCTCGGGTTTCGCCTGCAGGGAGCGGCACTGTTGATCGATCCCTGCATACCGAAGACATGGCCGGGCTTCGCAATCTCATTCCGATACCATTCCGCCCGCTACGACATCCGGGTGGAGAACCCCGGCGGCGTCAGCCGCGGCGTCGTCCAGGCGGCGCTTGACGGCGTGGCGCTGCCCGGGAATCAAGCCCGGATCCCTCTGGCGGATGACGGCGCGACCCATCGCGTACTGATCGTCCTCGGATGACTGTCTTGTTGCACGCGCCGCGAGGAACGCCATGCCCGACAATGTGAGCCCGCGCGCAGGCAAGACGGTCGAGCCATCGATGCTGGTCAACGTGCGCAGCTGGTGACGGCCTATTTCACCGGCAAGCCGGACCCGGCGGTGGCGTCGCAGCGCGTTGCCTTCGGCACGTCGGGTCATCGCGGATCGGCCTTCGACGACGCCTTCAACGAGGCGCATATCCTGGCGATCAGCCAGGCGATCTGCGATCACCGGCGGCGCAGCGCCATTACCGGACCGCTGTTCATCGGCATCGACACGCACGCGCTTTCCGCGCCCGCGTTGGCAAGCGCGCTGGAGGTATTCGCCGCCAACGATGTTGACGTGATGATCGACGCGCGCGGCGGGTACACGCCGACGCCCGTCATTTCGCACGCGATCCTGGCCTACAACAAGGCGCGCAAGAGCGGTCTTGCCGACGGGATCGTCATCACCCCCTCGCACAATCCGCCCGAGGACGGCGGCTTCAAGTACAACCCGCCGAATGGCGGCCCGGCCGATACCGTTACGACGACATGGATCGAGCGCGCCGCCAACGCATTGCTCGAGCAGGACCTCGACGGCGTGCGCCGAATTCCCTATGACCGCGCCCGCAAATCTTCTCACGTCCACCGCCACGACTACATCGGCGCATATGTCGCCGACCTCGCGAACGTCGTCGACATGGAGGCGATTTGCGGGTCGGGGGTGACGATCGGAATCGACCCGCTGGGCGGCGCCGAGCGTCCATTTTTGGCAACCGATCATCGAGCGCTACGGCATCGCCGCGACGATCGTGAACGACGCCATCGACCCGACCTTTCGCTTCATGACGGTCGATTGGGATGGCAAAGTCCGGATGGATTGCTCGTCGCCCTATGCCATGGCGCGGCTGATCGGCATGCGCGACAAATTCGACGTCGCCTTCGCCAACGACACCGATGCCGATCGGCACGGGATCGTGACCCGCTCGAACGGCCTGATGAATCCCAATCATTACCTCGCGGCCGCCATTTCGTATCTCTATGAGAATCGCCCCGATTGGCGCCTCGGCTGCGCGATCGGCAAGACCGTCGTCAGCAGCGGCATCATCGACCGCGTCGCCGCCAGGCTCGGCCGCAAGCTCGTCGAGGTGCCCGTAGGCTTCAAGTGGTTCGTCGATGGCCTCCGCGACGGGTCGCTCGGCTTCGCCGGCGAGGAAAGCGCCGGCGCGTCCTTCCTTCGTCGGGACGGATCGGTCTGGACCACCGATAAGGACGGGATCATTCTCGGCCTTCTGGCCGCCGAGATCACCGCACGAACCAGGCAGGACCCGGGCGAAATCTACGATCGCCTGACGCGCGAGCTGGGCGCGCCCTTCTACGAGAGGATCGACGCGCCCGCGACACCCGAACAGAAGGAGCGGCTGAAGACGCTTTCGCCGGATCAGATCGGCTTGACGGAACTTGCCGGCGAGCCGATCCGCGCGCAGTTGACCGCCGCGCCGGGCAACGGCGTTCCGTTCGGCGGCATCAAGGTGATCGCCGAGAACGGATGGTTTGCCGCGCGGCCGTCCGGCACGGAGGATGTTTACAAAATCTACGCCGAAAGCTTCCGCAGCGAAGACCACCTGCGGCACATCCAGCAGGACGCGAAAGACGCCATCGCGCGCCTGTTCGAGTCGAGAAAGCGGGCTTGAGGTGTCGCGCCGCCCGGGCGGCTAGGTAGTTTCCGAATCTGCCGGTGCGATCGCGCGACATCTATTGTCGAGGAGATTTCGGCATGCGGGAGCGCACCATGTTGTGGAAGGCATCAGCGATCAATGATTACGCCATCGTCGCCACCGACGGCCGGCTTGGCACCGTCATCGACTTTCTCTTCGACGATGCCAGCTGGCTGGTTCGTTGGATGGTCGTCGACACCGGCAATTGGCTCTCCGGTCGCAAGGTTCTTCTGCCACCTTCCGTCCTGGGTCACCCCGATTCGGTAAAACGGCAATTCGCGGTCAGATTGACCATGCAGCAGGTCAAGGACAGCCCGGACATCGACACCGATCGGCCGGTGTCGCGGCAGATGGAGACCAACCTTTACGATTACTACGGCTGGAGCCCGTATTGGGGTACCGGCTTTTACATGGGCGGCTACGGATTTACGGGCGGCATGGGCGGTGCCATGGCGGCGTCACCGTCATTGGACTCCAGGGCGTTCGAGAACGGAATTGCCGAGGCGCCGCGAAGCGACGGCGATCCCCATCTCCGCAGCATCGAAGCCGTCACCGGGTACCATATCCACGCGACCGACGGCGAGATCGGTCACGTCGAGGATTTCCTCATTGAGGAGGCCGACTGGAGCATCCATTACCTCGTTGTCGATACGAAGAACTGGTGGCCCGCGAAGAAGGTCCTGGTCTCGCCGCGTTCGGCCCGAGAGATCGATTGGACCGACAAGCTGGTGCATCTCGATGTCGATCGTCAGCGGGTGAAGGACAGTCCGGCCTACGATTCATCGACAACGGTCGATCGCGCCTATGAAACGAATTTCCATAGCTATTATGGCGATATCCGGCCGAACGATCGGCCCTGAACATACGTTGCTGGCAATCAAGGCCGGGGTGAAACCCGACGTTGGGCCGTGTCCGGTTGGGGCTATGCCGTCGCCGGGTTCCTGGTGACGGTACCAGGAGCGCGCTCACATGTGCCAGCGCCAGTCGCGGACCTCCGGCATGTCCTCGCCATGCTCGCTGATATAGAGCTTGTGGCGCTCCATCGTCGTCCAATAGCGCGTCCGTGGCCTTTTCCACCTGATCGCGGAACCGCGGAATCCGCTGTGATGGCGTCGAGCGCGAGCTGATAGCGGTCGAGATTGTTCAGCACGACCATGTCGAAGGGCGTCGTGGTGGTGCCTTCCTCCTTGTAGCCGCGCACATGGATGTTGTCGTGATTGTGCCGGCGGTAGGTCAGCTTGTGGATCATCGCCGGATAGCCGTGAAAGGCGAAGATCACCGGCTTGTCGGTCGTGAACAGTTCGTCGAAATCCTGGTCTTCCAGGCCGTGCGGATGCTCGGACTGCGGCTGCAGCACCATCAGGTCCACCACATTGACGACGCGGATGCGGATGTCCGGAACATAGGCGCGCAACAGGGTCACGGCGGCCAGCGTCTCGAGGGTCGGCACATCGCCGGCGCAAGCCATCACCACGTCGGGATCGCCGGCATCGTTGCTGGCCCATTGCCAGATGCCGGCGCCGGCGGTGCAGTGGCGGACGGCCGCGTCGATGTCGAGCCACTGCCATTCCGGCTGCTTGCCGGCGATGATCAGGTTGATGTAGTTGCGGCTGCGCAAGCAGTGATCGGCCACCGACAGCAGGCAGTTCGCGTCGGGCGGCAGATAGATGCGCACGATGTCGGACTTCTTGTTCGCGACATGGTCGATGAAGCCCGGGTCCTGGTGGGAGAAGCCGTTGTGATCCTGCCGCCAGACATGCGAGGTCAGCAGGTAGTTCAGCGACGCGATCGGCTTGCGCCAGGGAATCGTCCTGCTGACCTTCAGCCATTTGGCGTGCTGGTTGAACATCGAATCGATGATGTGGATGAAGGCCTCGTAGCAGGAGAACAGGCCGTGGCGGCCGGTGAGCAGGTATCCTTCGAGCCAGCCTTCGCACAGATGCTCGCTCAGCACCTCCATGACGCGGCCGTCGGCGCTGAGATCGATGTCGACGTCTTCGACCGCGGCCATCCATTCCTTGCCGGAGACTTCATAGACCGCCTCCAGCCGGTTCGACGCGGTCTCGTCCGGGCCGAACAGGCGGAAATTCCGCTGGTCGAGATTGAGCTTCATCACGTCGCGCAGAAATGTTCCGAGAACGCGCGTCGCTTCCGCCTCGACGCTGCCGGGCTCGGGCACCGGCACGGCGTAGTCGTGGAAGTGCGGCATCGACAGCGGCTGCAGCAACTCGCCGCCATTGGCGTGCGGATTGGAGCCCATGCGGCGATGGCCGGTCGGCGCGAGCGCGGCGAACTCTTCCCGGAATTTGCCGCGTTCGTCGAACAATTCCTGCGGCCGGTAGCTCTGCATCCAGTCTTCGAGCTGCTTCAGATGTTCGGGATTCTTGAAATCCGCGATCGGCACCTGATGCGCGCGCCAGGTGCCCTCGACCGGCTTGCCGTCGACGAATTTCGGCCCCGTCCAGCCCTTGGGCGTGCGGAAGACGATCATCGGCCAGCGCGGACGCTCCGCGCCTTGCGTCTTCGCCGCGCGACCGCGCCGCGCTTTGGATCTGGCGAATCTCGCGCCAGGATCGCATCGAGCGTGCCGGCGAGCGATTGATGCACGAGCGCCGGATCGTCGCCCTCGACGAAATGCGGATCATAGCCGTAGCCGCGCAACAGCTCCGTCAGTTCCTCGCGGCTGATGCGCGCCAGCACCGTCGGATTGGCGATCTTGAAGCCGTTGAGATGAAGGATCGGAAGCACCGCGCCGTCGCGCGCGGGGTTGAGAAACTTGTTGGAGTGCCAACTGGCGGCCAGCGCGCCGGTTTCCGCCTCGCCGTCGCCGATGACGCAGGCGACGATCAGATCCGGATTGTCGAAAGCCGCGCCATAGGCGTGGACCAGCGAATAGCCCAGCTCGCCGCCTTCGTGAATGGAGCCGGGCGTTTCCGGCGACGACGTGGCTGGGAATGCCGTAGGGCCAGGAGAACTGGCGAAACAGCCGATGCAGCCCGTTCCGGCTGCGCTCGATCGCCGGATAGCGCTCGGTGTAGGAGCCTTCCAGATAGGTGTGCGCCACCAGGCCCGGGCCGCCATGGCCCGGACCGATGACGTACATCATGTTCAGATCGTTCTCTTTGATCAGCCGGTTGAGGTGGACATAGAGAAAATTCAATCCCGGCGTCGTGCCCCAATGCCCCAGCAGACGCGGCTTGATATGGTCAAGCGTGAGCGGGGCTTCGAGCAGCGGATTGTCCTTGCAGATAGATCTGCCCGACCGAGAGATAATTCGCCGCGCGCCAATAGGCGTGCATTTTCCGAAGCAGATCGGGCGACAACGGGCCGGTCATCGGCGTCTCCCGCGCTCTGGAGGAGTCAGGCTTCGCGCCAGCGGCGACATTGATGGATGGCCCCGCCGGCGCCGGCGTCACGAGGCCTCGATGATCACTTTGAGCGCCCGGGTGTTGGCGGCGTGCCCGAACGTCTCGTAGGCATCGAGGATACGATCGAGCTTGAAGCGATGGGTGATCAGGAGCTTGGGGTCGATCCGGTGCGACTGCAGGATGTTGAGCAGCATCGGCGTGCTGACCGTGTCGACCAGGCGGGTCGTGATAGTGATGTTGCGGTCCCACAGCCGCTCCAGATGGAGCGCCACTTTCATGCCGTGCACCCCGATATTGGCGATGGTTCCGCCGGGCGCGAGAATTGTTTCGCACAGCTCGAAGGTGGCCGGAATGCCGACCGCCTCGATGGCGGTATCGACACCTTGCTCGCCGGTCAATTTCATGACCGCTTCGCGGGCATTGCCGTCGGCGTTGTTGACGATCGACGTGGCGCCGAAGCGCTTCGCCATTTCAAGCCGATTCTCGTCGACATCGATCATGATGATCTCGGCCGGCGCATAGAATTGGGCAGTCAGCAGCGCGGCGAGCCCGATTGGTCCCGCGCCGACGATGGCCACGGTGCAACCCGGCTGAACCTTGCCGTTGAGCACGCCGCACTCGAAGCCGGTCGGCAGGATGTCGCTCAGCATCACCAGCGCCTCTTCGTCCCCATCCTGGGGCAGGTGATAGAGGCTCGTGTCCGCATGGGGTATGCGGACATACTCGGCCTGCGTGCCGTCGATGCTGTTGCCGAGGATCCAGCCGCCCGTCTTGCAATGGGAGAACATGAGCTTCCGGCAAAAGGCGCATTTGCCGCAGGCTGTGATGCAGGAAATCAGGACGCGGTCGCCCGGCTTGAACGACGTGACGGCCGATCCCGCCTTATCGACGATGCCGACGCCTTCATGACCCAGAATGCGGCCGGGTTTGCAACTCGGGACGTCACCCTTGAGGATGTGCAGGTCGGTGCCGCAGATCGTCGTTTTCGTGATCTTCACGAGCGCGTCCGTGGGCGCGGCGAGCTCCGGCCTTGGCCGTTCCTCCAGGGCCTTCTTGGTCGGCCCCGAATAGATGAAGGCTTTCATCGCGGGACATCCCTCAAGTTTGCAAAGCTGGCACGAGCGGCCGGTTGCGGCATCGCCGGCCGCCAGGCCGGCCCGATGGCTGTTCGCGACGATAGCCGTCCGCCGATCGGAGGCGGTAGGATCGGAAACTACTCAGCTCCGTCCGCGTGACATCGACCTTGGCCGATGCGCGGAATTATGATCGGCGCGCGCGATCGTTCAGATGCGAAAAAGCGGCCTGCGCCCCGGCGCCGGGCGTTCGCTTGGCTGCGCCGGCGCACGCGTTTGGCGCGACGGCGCTGGCTGACCCGCCGGCTCGGGCTTTGCCTGCTCGGGCCGGTTGTTCTCATTCGACTGCATCTTGTCGTCGGTCATCATATCTCCTGATGCTTCTGCCCGCTCGACCGTCAAAGGTCCGACCCCCCCGCGTCCCTTGCCGCTTTCGAACACATTGAGCCGACTACGAGCCATGGGGCGCCGCGGTTGCAGCGGCTGCGGCAAAGCGATACCGCATTGCGGCATGTCGCGTCAGACTTGGAATTTACCTAAATCGTTGCGGCGTCGGCATCAGGCGGCCAGCGGCGGCCGGCCGGGCGACCGCCGAACGAGATGCGGCGCTTCCATGTGAGACGTTTCATATGGCCGAAGTTGCAGTGCCAAGGAAATTGTTTCGGGAGATTCTCCGGCTGATCGACGGATTCCGGCCATGGCCGCTGCCTTTTGGCTTCCGCTTAGGCAAGCGCAATGCTACATTTCCCGGCGATCCTCGGTCATTTGGAAATTGTCGGTGGTGTACTGCACGCTTCAGTAGACTGCTGCCAACAGATGCGAGGCTACACGACAACAAGGGGAGGCAACACAATGCTGTTCTGCTTAACGGCGGAGTACACGCCGCAAGCCCTGAACGCGATGAGGGAGAATCGAAACACCAACCGGAAAGCGGCAGTGGAGCAGATGCTCGCTGCTGCGGGCGGGAAGCTCGTCGGGATGTACGCCAGGGCTGCCAATGGTCCCGGTGTGATGCTGATCTTCGACGTCTCTGACCCCGACATGGCGCCGGCGATGTGCGGCGTCGCTTTGTCGGCTGGCAGCATCCAGAACGTCGAACTGACGCGCCTCTTCACGATGGAAGAAGTTGCCAACGTCAGAAAAAAGGCGGGGCAGATTCTACAGCGCCTACAAGCCGCCCGGCAAGCAATAGTCAGCGAGGGGGCGGCGGCGAAATTCCTGCCGCCCCCAGCTCAGCGTGACCGTCCGCCTTTGCAATGCGCCGAACGGCGCGGTGTCGCAGAGTCCAGCTTGGACGCGGCGCCGGTGTCAGGTGGCCGACCGGGGATGAAGGATCACTTTGCCGAGGCCGGCGCGCGCGGCGACGATGCGGTGCGCCTCGGCCGCTTCCGACAACGGCAGGGTGCGGTCGACGAGGACATGCAGGCTTCCCTCGGCCGCGGCCCTGAGGCTGTCATCGACGTCGGCATCGCTCTGCCCGGTCCAGCCCATGATCGTGAGATGATTGATGTAGAGATGACTGACGTTGACCGGCACGATGCCGCCGCCATGCGCGCCGGCGGTGACCAGTCTTCCGCCGCGGCCAAGGCTCATGAAGGCGCGGCTGAAGAGATCGGGATCGCCGATATTCTCGAGGACGACGTTGACGCCGCTGCCGGCGGTGATCCGCATCACCTCGGCAGTCAGATCGGCGCTGCGATAGTTGACGCCGAAATCGGCGCCGAGGCGTAGCGCCGCCTGCACCCGCTCGTCGGCGCCGGCGCCGGCGATCACTTGCGCCCCCAAATACTTCGCCACCTGGACCGCGCTGCTGCCGAGCCCGCCGGCGGCGCCCATGACCAGCACCCATTCCTGCGGCGCCAGCTTCGCCTTGTCGCGCAGCATGCTGAAGGCGAGCGGCGCGTGGCGCGCCACCACCGTCGCGGTGTCGAGGTCGAGACCGTCGGGAACGAGATAGGTGCGCTGCGCCGGCATCTTCACGTATTCCGCATAGCCGCCCCACGTGGTCAGGCCGAGCAGCTCGGGCGCGCTCTTGCCGTCTTCGCGATTGAGGCGCAGATAGGTCGCGACGCGGTCGCCGACCCGCCGCGTCGTCACCCCCGGCCCGAGCTTGACGATCACGCCCGAGGGATCGACGCCGAGCACATGCGGCAGCTTCACCGGGCGGGGATATTGTCCCGCACGTACGATCAGGTCGAGGGTGCGGTTGACCGAGACGGCATGCACCTCGATCAGCACCTCGCCCGGACCGGGCTCGGGCGTCGGCACGTCCTCGAGCTGCATCACCTCGGGCGGACCGAAGGCCCGCATCACCATCGCCTTCATCGACCGATCCGCCTCCAGGTTGCGCCGCGGCTTTATTGGCGAGCGGCGACCAGCGCGCGCCACACCCGCTCGCTCGTCGCCGGCATGTCGAGGTCGCTGACGCCGAACGGCGCCAGCGCGTCGAGGATCGCGTTCATCACCGCCGGCAGCGCGCCGACCGTGCCGGCCTCGCCCGCGCCCTTGGCGCCGAGCGGATTGAGCTTGGTCGGCACCGGGTTGCTCTCGACCTCGAGTCGTGCGGATGTCGTCGGCGCGCGGCATGGCGTAGTCCATGAACGAGGCGGTGAGCAGCTGGCCCGACTCGCCGGTCATAGACCACCTGCTCCATCAGCACCTGGCCCAGCGCCCTGCGCGACGCCGCCGTGGATCTGGCCCTTGAGCGTCTTGGGATTGATCACCGTGCCGACATCGTCGACGACGGCATAGGCGACGATGCTGCACCGCGCCGGTATCGGGATCGATCTCGACCTCGCAGACATGGCAGCCATTGGGATAGGTGTCCTGCGCCGGCGCGAAGGTGCCGGTCTCGTAAGAGGCCCGGCTCCATGCCCGTGCGGCAGCTTCGCCGGCACGGAAGGCGGCGCGCGCCACCTCCTTGAGCGGTGACGGCCGCGGTCGGTGCCGGCGACGGTGAAGCGGCCGTCGGCGAAGGCGAGATCGGCCTCGCTCGCCTCGAGCAGATGGGCGGCGAGCTTCTTCGCCTTGGCGATCACCTTGTCGGCGGCGATGGTGACGCGCGGTGCCGCCGATCACGGTCGAGCGCGAGCCGTTGGTGCCGATGCCGAAGGCGACGAGATCGGTGTCGCCGTCGACGTAGCGGATGTCCTCGGGCGCGAGGCCGAGCTTCTCGATCAGCGATCTGGCGGAAGATGGTCTCGTGGCCCTGGCCCTGGTTCTTGGTGCCCATCAGCAGGGTGGCGCCGCCGCTGCGTGTCGAAGCGGATCTCGGCGAACTCGGCGCCGGGGCCGGCCGCGCGCTCGATGGCGTTGACGATGCCGAGGCCGCGCAGCTTGCCGCGCGCCGCCGATGCCTCGCGCCGCGCCGCGAAGCCGGCGACGTCGCCGAGCTCGCAGCCGCCATGTCCATGTTGCGCGGGAACTCGCCGCAATCGTAGTTGAGGCCGCCGCAGCGGCGTCTTGTAGGGCATCGCCGCCGGCGGGATGAGGTTGATCCGCCGCAGCTCGACGCGGTCGAGGCCCAGCTCGCGCGCGGCGTCGTCGATCAGGCGCTCGATGATGTAGATCGCCTCGGGCCGGCCGGCGCCGCGATAGGGCGCGGTCGCGTTGGTGTTGGTGAACGCCGACCGTCAGATGCGCATAGCGCCGCCGGAATGGCGTAGACGCCGACCACCGCGCCGAGGCTGGTGAAGGTCGCGAGCAGGTTGCGGTCGGACGAGAGATAGGCCCCGATATTGCTGATCGTGCGCACGCTTGAGGCCGAGGAACTTGCCGTGCCGTGTCGAGCGCCAGCTCGGCATCGGCGATGACGTCGCGGCCATGCTCGTCGGCGAGCATCGCCTCGCTGCGCTCGCAGCGCCATTTGACCGGGCGGCCGAGCTTGCGCGCCGCCCACAGCACCAGGCGGTGCTCGACATATTGCCAGCCCTTGGTGCCGAAGCCGCCGCCGACATCGCCGGCGACGACGCGGATCTGGCTGCTCCGGCATCTTGAAGATGCGGTTGGCGAGCATCTGGCGCACGCGGTGGGGATACTGCACATCGGCATAGAGCGTGAAGCGCTCGTCGCGCGGTGTCGTAGACGCCGAGCGCGCCGCGCGGCTCCATGAACTGCGCGTGGACGCGGGTGATGACATAGCGCCGGCGCACCACATGCGCGGCGCGCGGCGAAAGCGGCATCGGCCGCGGCCTTGTTGCCGGTCTCGAAGACGTGCGAGACGTTGTCGGGGCATTCGGCCCAGACCGGCGGCGCGCCGGGCAGCAGCGCCGCCGTCGGTGGCGGTGACCGCGGGCAGCGGCTCGTAGTCGATCTCGATCAGCTCGGCGGCGTCCTTGGCCTGCGTCGAGGCTCTCGGCCACGACCAGCGCGATCGGGATCGCCGACATAGCGCACGCGCTCGCGCGCCAGGCCCGGATGCGGCGCGCGCAGAACATCGGCGAGCCGTCGGGGCGCTTGCGCGGATGGTCGACTCGTGTGGTGCCGAGCCCGTCGGCGGCGAGATCGGCCTGGGTGAAGATGCCGAGCACCCCCGGCATGCCGCGCGCCGCGGCGAGATCGAGCCGCGCGATCCGCGCATGGGCATGCGGCGAGCGCAGGACATAGGCATAGGCCTGGCCCGGCAGGTTGACGTCGTCGATGTAGCGCCCGCCGCCGCGCAAGCAGCCGCGGATCCTCGAAGCGGCTCACCGGCTGGCCGATGCCGAACTCACCCATGAAATTCCCCGCCTATCGCCCGCCCCGGCATTAAAGGCGCCGGAATCCACCGCCTGTCCTCAAGGCCGGGACGGTCGTCATTCCGCCCCGCCCCCGCGTAGGGGTTCTTGCCCTTGCGCAGCATCATGCGGATCGGCACGCCGGGGAGGTCGAAGGTGTCGCGCAGCAGGTTGGTGAGATAGCGGCGATAGCTGTCGGGCAGCTCGCCGGGCTTCGAGGCGAAGAGCGCGAAGGTCGGCGGGCGGATATTGACCTGGGTCATGTAGCGCAGCTTGAGCCGGCGGCCCGGCGACGAGCGGCGGCGGGTGGCGCTCCTGCGCCTCGGCGAGCAAGCGGTTGAGGCGCGGCGTCGGCACGCGCCGGTTCCACGCCGCCTCGGCGGCGAGCACCGCCGGCATCAGCCGCTGCGATCCCCGCGCCGGTCATGCGCCGAGAGCGTCACCGCCGCCGAGCCCCGCGAGCTGCGGCAGCGAGCGCGCCGAGCGCGTCCTTGAGCGCGCGAGCTGGCGCGCTGCTTGTCCGCGACCAGGTCCCATTTGTTGACCGCCAGCACCAGCGCGCGCCCCTCCTCGGCGACGAGGCGCGCGATGGTCAGGTCCTGGCGCTCGAGCAGCTGGGTCGCGTCGACCACCAGCACCACGACCTCGGCGAAGCGGATGGCGCGCAGCGTGTCGGCGACCGAGAGCTTCTCGAGCTTGCTCCTCGATCGCGCGGCCGGCGGCGCATGCCCGGCGGTGTCGATGAGCCGCATCGCGCCGGCCGTGCCAGCGCCAGCCGATCGCGATCGCGTCGCGGGTGATGCCGGGCTCGGGCCCGGTGAGCATGCGCTCCTCGCCGAGCAGCCGGTTGACCAAGGTCGACTTGCCGACATTGGGCCGGCCGACGATGGCGAGCTGCAGCGGCCGTCTCGCGCTTCGGGCGACGGCTCCGGCGCGCCGGCGGCATCGGTCGGCATGAGGGCGCGAGCGCGTCGTAAAGCTCGGCCATGCCCTCGCCATGCTCGGCCGAGATCGCGACGCGGCTCGCCGAGCCCGAGGGCGAAGGCCTCGAGCGCGCCGCCGCGCCGCCGCGGCCCTCGGCCTTGTTGGCGACGAGGATGACGGGCTTGCCGGCGCGGCGCAGCCAGTCGGCGAAATGGCGATCGAGCGGCGTCACGCCGGCGCGCGCATCGACGAGGAAGAGCGCGACGTCGGCGTCGGCGAGCGCGCGCTCGGTCTGCGCCCGCATGCGCGCGGCGAGCTCGCCCGGCGCCGGCTCCTCGAGCCCGGCGGTATCGATGATGCGGAAGCGCAGATCGCCGAGGCTCGCCTCGGCCTCGCGGCGGTCGCGCGTCACGCCGGGCGTGTCGTCCACCAGCGCCAGGCGCTTGCCGGCGAGGCGGTTGAACAGCGTCGATTTGCCGACATTGGGCCGGCCGAGGATGGCCACCGTCAGCGCCATGCGCGCGCCGCCTCAGCGCAGCGCGATGAGGTCGGCCTCGTCGGTCAGGACGTAGAGCGTCTTGTCGGCCACCGCCGGCGTGACGTAGACGCCGTCCGGAGAACTCCATCCGCCCGAGCGGCTCGCCGGTATAGGGCGAGATCGAGAGCGCCTCGCCGTTCGAGGAGACCACGATGAGCCGGTCGCCGGCGAGGACCGGCCCGGTCCAGCGTCAGCGGCGTCCTTCTTCTTCTCCTCGTCCTGGCCCAGCGCGGCAGCTCGCGCACCCAGCGCACCTTGCCGTCCGTCGCGCGTCAGGCAGACCAGCTCGTTGTCGTTGGCGAGCACATAGACGAAATCGCCGGCCACCCACGGCGCGTGGGTGCTGCCGACATCCTGCTCCCACACGCGGTCGCCGGTGCGCAGGTCGATCGCCACCATGAGGCCGCTCTGGCTCACGGCGAAGACGCGGTCGCGGTCGATCACCGGCTGGCCGCGCACGTCGGCGATCGAGTTGAGCGCGCCCAGCGGCTGCGCGGTGGCGAGATTGTCCGACCACAGCACCCGGCCGTTCTCGACGCGCAGGCGCGAACAGCTCGCCCGAGGTGTAGGGCACCACGACGATGTCGCCCTCGACCGCCGGGCTCGCCGCGCCGAGGAGGCTCGCCGGCTCGGGCAGGCCGTTATGGGTCCACAGCACGTGGCCGTCGGCGGCCGCCAGCACCTGGAGCTGGTTGTCCACCGTGATGGCGAAGACGCGGCCATCGGCGACGGTCGGCGCGCCATGCACCGGCGCGCCGACGATCCGGCGCCAGATGCTGCTTGCCGGTCGCGGCGTCGAGCGCCAGCACCTGGCCATAGCCGGTGGCGATGTAGACGCGGTCGCCGGCGACGGCGATGCCGCCGCCATAGGTCTCGTCCTCGGCGTTCTTGGGCTGGGGGTCGAGCCGCCACAGCCGCTCGCCGGCTTGCGGCATCGAAGGCCGAGACCACGTCGAGCGCGTCCATCGCGATAGACCCGGCCGTCGGCGACCACCGGCTGCGCCGCGACGCGGCCATAGCGGTCGGCGCCGTCGCCGACATCGGCTGTCCACAGCCTTCTCGATCTTGTCGCCGAGCGCGAGGTGGTACATGGCGTGGCTGGGATAGCCGCCGGCGTCGGGCCAGGCGGGATTGTCGTAGGGCGGCGGCAGCCGGACCGGCATCGCGCTCGAGCTTGCGGATCGACCGCCATCGGCCGGTCGAGGCTCAGCACCGAGATGCGCTTGCCGGGCAGCGGCTCCTTGCTGTCTGCGTAAACAGGTCGCCGAACCAGTCGCAGCCGGCGAGCGGCGGCGACGGCGACGAGCGCGAGCGCCAAGCCGCGCGCGCGGCACCGAGCCGCATCATGGGCCGAGCGCCGCGACCATCTCGGCGGCGCGGGCGCGCACGCCCTGCGGCGCCGTCAGATCGTCGGCGAGCGGCTGATAGGTCTTGCGCGCCGGCGGCCTTGTCGCCCTGCTTCGAGCTCGGCGACGGCGGTCAGTTCGAGCGCCGATGGCATGCCAGGGATTGCCGGCATCGGTCAGCGGCTTCAAGCGTGCCGATCGCCGCCTTGGGGTCCTTGTCGAGCGTGAAGTCGCGCGGCCAGCAAGGTCGGCGAGATCGCGGTAGATCTGCGCATCGAGCCGCTGTCGGCGGCGATCTGGTCGTAGATCGCGACGGCGCCGGCAGCGATCGCCGCTCTTCGCCTTCGAGCGCCGCCTCCTCGAATCGCACCAGCACGCGCGCGGCCCGCCAGTCGCCGTCTGGGCCATGGCCGCGAAGGCCGCGGCCGCGTCCTTCGTCTTGCCCTGGGGCACGAGATCGAGCGCGGCGGCATAGCGCACGCCCTCGGCCTGGCGCTGGCGCAGCCGGTACTCGCGCCAGCCGACGACCAGCGCCGTCGCCACGACCAGCACCACCGCCAGCGCGATGACGTATTTGCCATAGCGCTGCCACAGCTTGAGCAAGTTGTCGCGCCGCAACTCCTCGTCGATTTCGCGGAAGATATCGCTCACCAAGCGACCTCGCATCGCCGGTTGCAGGGTGGCGCGCACTACCATACCCTCCGCCCCCGAGCGACGCAAATTCGTGCCCCTTGGGGACGATTGGCGCTGCCACCTTGGCCCTGGACCTCGCGCCGGAAATGGGAAAGACTGGCCTCATGGCACGTCCATGACAGCGCGGCCGATGAGCCAGGTTCTTCGTCTCGCCGACTTTCGCCGCAAGCACAAGCGCATCTTTTTCAGCCGGCCGCGAGCTCCATCAGCTCCTGTCGCTCTACAGCCGCCAGGTGGCGCGCGGCGAGTGGCGCGACTACGCCATCGACCAGCACGACGGGCGCGGCGGTGTTCTCGGTCTTCCGCCACACCCAGGAAAGCCCGCTCTACACCATCGTCAAGGCCGCGCCCGGCACCGGGCGGCACGGCGACTATGCGGTGCTGTAGGGCCGCCACCGCCTGGCCAGCGGCGCGGCCCTGGGCGAGGTGCTGGCGCCGCTCCTCAAGGCGCTCGGGCCGGTCATGGTGGCGCTCGACGGCGAAGGCTGCGGTTAGGCGTCGCGCGCCGCCGCCAGCGCCGCCTCGAGCCTTGCGCCGATGGCAAGAAGACGGCGGTCCTCGCCGTGTCGTGCCACCACCATCAGCCCGACCGGCGCCCCGCCCGGGCGCGCACCGGCAGGGTGATGGCGCAGCGGTCGAGGAAATTGACGATCGCCGGATTGCGCAGGATGAGCATGTTGAGCCGGGCGAAATCGCGGTCGTCGGCAAAGGCGGCGATCGGCGGCGCGACCATCGGCACCGTCGGCATGAGCAGCGCATCGAAGCCGCCGGTGCGCGCATCGACGCGGGCGATGAAATCGCGCGCGCTCGGCCGACCAGCGTGACATAGTCGGCGGCGCTCATGCTCTGCCCGCGCTCGATCCGCACGCGCACGCGCGGATCGTAATCGCCGCCGCGCCGCGCGAGCAGGTCGCGATGCCAGGCAAAGGCCTCGGCGGCGGAGAAGCCGCCTGTCGCGTTGATCGCGACATAATCGCGCGAGCTCGCGAGCGGCAGATCGACGAGCCGTGCGCCGGCGCGCGACAGCGCGGTGCAGGCGCGCGCGAAGGCCGCGGCCACCGCGGCGTCGAGCCCGTCGAGCATGACGCGTCTGCGGGACGCCCAGCCGCAGCCCGGCAACCGGCAGCGCCGGCGGCACCTCGGGCGGCTCGCCCGCCAGCACCGCATCGGCGATCGCGCAGCAGGCGACGCTGCGCGCCAGCGGCCCGATCGAATCGAGCGTCGTCGACAGCGGCAGCGCGCCCGCGAGCGGCACGCGGGCTGCGTCGGCTTGAAGCCGACGAGGCCGCACAGCGCCGCCGGGATCCGCACCGAGCCGCCGGTATCGGTGCCGATCGCCACCGCGGCGAAGCCGTCCGCGACCGAGACCGCCGCGCCCGAGGACGAGCCGCCGGGAATGCGCGTGCGGTCGAAGGGATTGCCGGGCGTGCCGTAATGCGGATTGATGCCGACGCCGGAGAAGGCGAATTCGGTCATGTTGGTGCGGCCGACCAGCACCGCGCCCGCCGCCTTGAGCCGCGCCACGATCGCGGCATCGCGCGGCGCCGGCGGCGCATCGTCGCAGCGCCGTCGAGCCCGCCAGCGTGCGCTCGCCCGCGACGTCGAACAGATCCTTGATCGAGACCGGCAGGCCGGCGAGCGGCGAGGCGATGTAGCCGGCCTGGCGCAGCTTGTCCTGCGCGTCGGCCGCCTGGCGCGCGCTCGCGGCATCGACGGCGATGAAGGCGCGCCCGCCCTCGCCCGCGGGATCGGCGATCCGCGCCAGCGCCTCCTCGACCAGCGCGCGGCTCGTGGTGCGGCCGGCGGCAAGCTCGGCGGCAAGCTGCGGACAGCGTTTCGCTCGTCATTGTCCCCTTCCTCTTCCGACGCCAGCGAGCAAACAGCGCCGCCGCCGCCGGCGCAACCGGGAAGGCGCGGCGGCCGCCGGCTTTCGGCGGTCTCGGCCGAGGGGCATAATGGCGTGTGCCGCTAGGCCAGGGAGGGCCATGATGGCCGCAACGGGTGCCGCCCGGATTCGTGTGCTTGTGCTGGCGCTGGTATGGCCGCTCCTTGTCCTTCCCTGGGTACGGGCGCAGGCCGCGGGCTGCAATCCCTTCGTCGCCGATCGCGGGGTGAGCCTTGCCGCCTGGCCTGTTTCGGGCACCGCGGGCATGGTCGATCTCACCTTCCTCGGCCATGCCAGCTTTCTCATCGAGAGCCCGGACGGCGTCACCATCGTCACCGACTACAACGGCTATATCCGGCCGCCGTTCCTGCCCGACATCGTGACGATGAACCACGCCCACCGCCGCACTACACCGACAATCCCGAGCCGGAGATCAAATTCGTGCTGCGCGGCTGGGACAGCGGCGCAGGCCCCCCGCATTACGACCTGCGCTATCGCGACGTGCGCATCCGCAACGTCCTCACCAATATCCGCGACCGCAACGGCGACGGCGGCACCGAGTTCGGCGGCAACTCGATCTTCATCTTCGAGATCGCCGATCTGTGCATCGCCCATCTGAGCCATCTCCACCACACGCTGTCGCGCGCAGCATCTCGCGGCGCTCGGCCAGATCGACGTGCTCCTGGTCCCGGCCGACGGCGTCTATTACGCTGAACTATCGGCGACATGCATGACGTGGTGGAACAGATCCATCCGCGCCTCGTGATTCCGATGCATTTTTTCGGTCCGCCCGCACTCGAGCGCTTCCTCGCCCGTATCGACGCCCGCTATCCGGTCACGCGCAGCACATCGGCGCATGTCGCCTTGTCGCAGGCGACCCTGCCGAAGACCACCGAGGTGCTGGTCTTGCCCGGTTTTTGATCAAGTTTTGCCGGCCACCGCTCCCCGCTGCGGTTTTCCTGCATCTCGATCAGGGGGCGGCACCGTATCGGCGCGTTGGAAGCTTGGCAGCCGCGCATATTTGTGCGACATGCAGATGCGCGCGTGGAACGAAATAATAGGAATAAGATGAGAATCCGGACCGTTGCATGCCTTGCCGGCTGCACTGCCTTGGCCGCGGCCCCGCACCCCTCGGCCGCCCAAGGGCTCCTCGACGAGGCGAAAATCGGCATTCTTGATCACGACATCCCCATCGGCGCGGATCACCGCGAACCCGGCGCCGACTTCAACGGCGAGCTGCTCTTCGTCTCGCCGAGCCTGCTCGCTCCGCTATTGGCCCCGCGGCCCGATCTTGGCGTCACCGTCAACAGCGCCAGCAAGAACAGCTTTGCCTATGCGGGGCTTACATGGCTGGTGCCTGTCACCGACACCATCTTTGCCGATCTCGGCTTCGGCGGCGCGGTGCATGACGGCCCGAACGTCAGCACGACCTCCGATCACAAGGGGTTGGGCACGCGGCTGCTCTTCCATGAGAGCGTCGAGTTCGGCTATCGCGTGACGCCGGCCAAGAGCGTGGCGGTGTTATATCGAGCACGTCTCCAATGCCGATCTCGGCGCGCACAATCCCGGCATCACCAATCTTGGCATCCGCCTGGGCTTGTCGTTCTGATGGCGGCAGAACCGGCGCGCCGATCGCGCTAGATCGCGGCCTTGCGCCGCGGCGGCGGCTCTTCGATAAAGGCGCGCATGGCCCGCCTCCGGCGCCGCCTTCGGGCTGGCCCGTGTCCGTTCCGTCCCGCGCGCGCAGCCGGCGCCTCGCCGGCGCGGCGTGAGCGATGGAGCAGCATCTCGCCGTCGTCGTCGATGCGTGCCGCCGCCATGCCGGCTTCCGTGACGGTCGTCATGCTGCTGCTCGCGCTGGCGCGGCGGCGTATTCACGGCGAGCCACATCAGCATCGACACCGACCTCGAACAATCTGATCTCGCCCGACCTGCCGTGGCGGCAGCGCGACGCCGAAATGGACCGCGCTGTTTCCGCAGAACGTCGACTGCTCGCGATCGTCATCGACGGCGCCACGCCCGACCTCGCCGCCGACGCGGCCGCCGCGCTGGCGGCGCGGCTGGCGCGCGATGCCCGCAGCTGTTCAAGACCGTGCGGAGCCCGAAGGCGGGCCGTTCTTCCAGCGCGAGGGCATCCTGTTCCTGCCGACCGCGGACGGTGCAGAATTTCGCCGACCAGATGATCGCGGCGCAGCCGCTGATCGGCACGCTGGCGGCCGATCCGAGCCTGCGCGGCATCTTTGGCGCGCTCGACCTGCTGGCGCAGGGGGCGAGCCGGCGGCGACATCGCCGCCGCGACGCTGGCCGCGCCGCTCGCTGCCGTCGCCGCCGCCGTCGACGAATGCGCGCAGGCCGGCCGCTTCGCGCCGCTGTCGTGGCAGACCCTGCTCAGCGGGCGCAAGCCGCGACAGGCGCGAGTTGCGGCGCTTCGTGCTGGCGCAGCCGGTGCTCGATTACGACGCGCTCGAGCCCGGCGCGCGCGCCACCGCGGCGGTGCGCGAGGCCGCGCAGGCGCTGGGCCTCACCCCCGCGCGCGGCGTCAGCGTGCGCATCACCGGCCCGGTCGCGCTCGACGACGACCAGCTCGCCACCTTGTCCGAGGGCGCCGGGTTCACGACCGCGCTGTCGTTCGGCCTGCTGTGCCTGTGGCTGCTGCTGGCGCTGCGCTCGCTGCGCCTCGTCGCGGCGATCCTCGTCACGCTCGTCGTCGGGCTCGATCGCCTGCGCCACCTTCGCGGTCGGCGCCGTCGGCCCGCTCAATCCGATCTCGGCCGCCTTCGCCGTGCTGTTCATCGGCCTCGCGGTCGATTTCGGCATCCAGTTCAGCGTGCGCTATCGCGACGAGCGGTTCCGCGCCGACGATCTCGCCGTCGCGCTGCACGAGACGGCGCGCGGCATCGGCGGCCCGCTCACGGTGGCGGCGGCGGCGACCGCGGTCGGATTCCTGTCCTTCGTGCCGACCGATTATACCGGCGTTTCCGATCTCGGCCTCATCGCCGGCGTGGGGATGCTGGTGGCGCTGGCGCTCAACTTCACGCTGCTGCCGGCGCTGCTGACGCTGCTGCGGCCGCGCGGCGAGCGGCAGCCGGTCGGCTTCGCCTGGGCCGCCGCCGATCGACCGGTTCCTGGTCGAGCGGCGGCGCCCGGTGCTGGTCGTTGCCGGCGCTCGTCGCGGCTGCCGGCGCTGGCGCTGATGCCGCGGCTGCGATTTCGATTTCAACCCGCTCGATCTGCAGAACCAGCAATACCGAGGCGATGCGGGTGCTCGACAAGCTGATGCCGGACCCGACCGACACGCCCAACACGATCGAGATTCTGGCGCCGTCGCTCGCCGCCGCCCAGGCGCTCGCCGCCCGGCTCGACCAGCTGCCGGAGGTGGCGCAGACCGTCACCGCCGCGAGCTTCGTCCCCGAGGATCAGCAGGCGAAGCTCGCGATGCTCGCCGATGCCGCGACGCTGCTCGGCCCGACGCTGTCGCCGCCGTCGACCAAGCCGCCGCCGAGCGACGCCGAGACGCTCGCGGCGATCGCCGCCGACCGCCAAGGACATGGAGGCGGCCGGACACGCACGGCGTCGCCGCGGCGCAGGCGCTTGCCGCGCGGCTGCGCGCAGGTCGTGGCGCGCGGCGCGGCCGCGCTGCCGATGCTGCGCGCCGATCTCACGACCGGTCTGCCGCGAGCGGCTCGACGATCTGCGCCAGGCGCTGGCGGCCGGGCCGGTCACGATCGCGACGCTGCCGCCGAGATCTCAAGCGCGAATGGATCGCCCCGGACGGCCGGGCGCGGATCGAGGTCTTCCCCAAGGGCGGCGCGCCCGACAACGCGGCGCTGCGCCGCTTCGTCGCGTCGGTGCGTGCCGGTCGCGCCCGACGCCACCGGCACGCCGGTCACGATCCAGGAATCCGGCAACACCGTGACGCGCGCCTTCGCGACCGCCGGCGATCATCGCCATCATCGCCATCGCCATTCTGCTGTTGGCGGTGCTGCGGCGGCCGTGCGACGTGGTGCTGGTGCTGGCGCCGCTGGCGCTCGCCGGGTTGCTGACGCTGGCGACCGGCGTGCTGTTCGGCATGCCGCTCAATTTCGCCAACATCATCACCCTGCCGCTGCTGCTCGGCATCGGCGTCGCGTTCGACATCTATTTCGTCATGCGCTGGCGCAGTCGGCCAGGGCGGGCTGCTGCAATCGAGCACCGCGCGCGCCATCCTGTTCAGCGCGCTGACGACCGGCACCGCGTTCGGCAGCCTCGCGCTGTCGAACAACCCCGGCATGTCGGAGATGGGCAAGCTGCTGTCGATCGCGCTCGCCTACACGCTGGTCGCGACCTTCCTCGTCCTGCCGGCCCTGCTGGGTCCGGCGCGCGGCGACGGCGATCAGCCGAGCTCGCCGTAGCCGATCAGCGCCATCGCGCCTTCGGCGACGCGCCGCCGCACCGCCGGGCTCACCAGCGCGTCGAATTCCTCCTTTGGCGGTAATCCGGCATGGTGCGCACCAGCGCCGGGGACCGCGACGTGGCGGGATGGAAATAGACTTCGCTCACGCCGGGCGGCAGCGCATCGAGGAGCCGCAGCAGCCGCGCCTCGGTGAGCCTGCCGCTCCAGGCGAGGCCGAGCAGCCGGTCATTGGCAACGAGCCCCGCGCGGCGCACGCGGCGGCGCAACAGCGCCGCGAACGGCGCGTGGAACGCGGCCACGGCACAGGCCGCCGGCCCCGCGCCGGCGCGCCGCAGGACGTCGAGCGGCTCGGCCGGGACGCGCACCGCCCGGGCGCCGTAATCGCGCGCGAGCGCGACCACGAGCCGGCCGACGGTCGGATGAAGATGCATGTGGCAATGCACGTTGACGTGGTCGAGCGCCAGCCCGGTCGCGCGGAAGGCCTCGAACTGCGCGGCCAGCTCGCGCGCGAGCTGCCGCCGCGCGCCGCGACGGAAGAAAAAGCGGAATCCGGCACGGACAAGCCCGCCACGAAAGGCGCCGTCGCTTCCCACCAGGGCCGGTATCTCTGGCGCCGGCAGGAGCGGCCGGCCATCGACGACGACGAGGTGCAGGCCGACGTGAAGCCGCGGCAGGCGTCGCGCCCGCGCGACCGCATCGGCGGCGGCGGGCGCGCCCACCATCAGGCTCGCCGCGGTGAGGATACCGTCCAGATGGGCGCGCTCGACCGCCTCGTTGACGGCCTCGTCGAGCCCGAAATCGTCGGCGCAGACGATGAGGCGCCGCAGCGTCAGTGCGCCATCTCCCGCTCGCGCAGGAACTGGAAGAACTCGACCCCCTCGCGCAGGCGGCGGCGCATCATCTCGGGGCTGCGCACCATCTCCGAGACGATCGAGGCGATCTTGCCGGCGCGGAAATAGAACCGCTTGTAGAAGACCTCCACCGAATCGAACATCTCGCGGTGGGAGAGATGGGGATACTGGAGCGGCGCGATCTGGATGCCGTGCTCGTCCACCAGCTCGGCATGCGCGGCGTCGAGCCAGCCGTTCTCCACCGCCTGGCGATACAGGAACGTGCCGGGATAGGGCGCGGCGAGCGAGACCTGGATGGTGTGCGGATTGATCTCGGTGGCGAAGCGGATCGTCTCCTCGATCGTCTCCTTGGTCTCGCCGGGCAGCCCGAGGATGAAGGTGCCGTGAATGGTGACGCCGACGTCGTGGCAATCCTTGGTGAAGCGCCGCGCCACGTCGATCAGCATGCCCTTCTTGATGTTGTGCAGGATCTGCTGGTTGCCCGATTCGTAGCCGACGAGCAGGAGGCGCAGACCGTTGTCGCGCAGCACTTTCAGCGTGGCGTGCGGCACGTTGGCCTTGGCATTGCACGACCAGGTGACGCCGAGCTTGCCGAGCTCGCGGGCGATCGCCTCGGCGCGCGGCAGATTGTCGGTGAAGGTGTCGTCGTCGAAGAAGAACTCCCGCACCTGCGGGAAGCAGCTCTTGGCATAGCGAATCTCGTCGATGACGTGGCCGACGCTGCGCACGCGGTAGCGATGCCCGCCGACCGTCTGCGGCCACAGGCAGAAGGTGCAGCGCGACTTGCACCCGCGCCCGGTATAGAGCGACAGGTAGGGATGCTTGAGGTAGCCGATGAAGTAATCCTCGATCGCGAGATCGCGCTTGTAGACCGTGGTGACGAAGGGCAGCAGGTCCATGTTCTCGAGGATTGCGCGCTCGGGATTGTGCTGGATTGCGCCCGCCGCGTTGCGATAGCTCAGCCCGTCGATGCGGTCGAACGCCCGGCCTTCGGCCACTTCCTTGATCGTGAAATCGAATTCGTTGCGGGCGACGAAGTCGATCGGGGCAGCGGCCGCGAGGCTGCCCTCGGGATCGACGGCAACCTTGGCGCCGACGAAGCCGATCTTGATCGCCGGGTTGGCGTCCCTGAGCGCCGCGGCCACGCGTACGTCGTTGGCAAAGGACGGCGACGACGTATGCAGCACGGCGAGCTCGTATTGGGGCGCGAGCGGCAGGATGTCGGCAAGCTCCAGCCGCGCCGGCGGCGCATCGATGAGGCGGCTGCCCTCGACCAGCGCCGCCGGCTGCGCCAGCCAGGTGGGGTACCAGAACGAGCGGATCTCGCGCCGCGCCTGGTAGCGCGAGCCGGCGCCGCCATCGAACCCTTCGAAGGACGGCGGATGCAGGAAGAGTGTCTTCATCATGCGGGACTATCTCCGTCGAGGGTCATTTCTCCGCTCCGGCCGACCCGGAAGGTGCGATCCCGCCACGCCACGCGTCGGGCGAAGAAACTAGCGACAAATACCGCAAACGACAACACGTCGCGCAACGGCAGAAAAAGAAGCGGCGCAGGCGGCAGGCCGAGGCTGCGGTCGATCGCCCTTGCCGCCGCGGCGCGGCAAAGGAGGGCCAGGGCCAGCATCGCCGGCGCGGCGAGCGGCAGCGCGCCCAACGCCACCGCAAGCAATGCCAAGGCGACGGGTTGCGTCACGATCGAGCCGGCGAAGCCCGCCGGCGCCACCAGCCGGATCGTGCGCGCCCAGCGCAGCTCGTGGCGGACGAGCGCGGCCAGGCTGGGCTCGGCAATGACGTTATCGACAAGCCGCGCCGACAGCTCGATGCGCAGCCCGATTTGCCGCACCGCGGCACCCAGCGCGTAGTCGTCGGCGAGCGCATCGGCGACGGCGGCAAGACCGCCGATACGCTCGAGCGTGTCGCGGCGGAGCGCGATCGAGGCGCCGAAGCAGCCGGCGCCCGCGCCGATGGAAGCCGCGAGCGCCGCTTGCGGCAAGAACCCATGATTGACGTGGAGGCTGCCGAAACTGGACCAGACGCCCCCGGCGGGAACGCCGCGATAAAGACAGGTGACAATCCCGACCGCGGGATCGGCCAGCGGCGCAGTCACCGTGGCGAGGTAATCGGGCGTCACCCGCATGTCGCTGTCGGAAAGGACGAGGACGTCGTGCCGAGCCGCCGGGAACATGTTGAGGAGATTGGCGATCTTGAGATTGCTTCCGTGCCGCTCGGCCGCGACGACCAGGCGGAGGTCGGCTGCCGGAAATGCGGCCATGACGCGGCGGACGACGGCGATCGCCGGATCGCGGTCGTCGCGCACGCCGAACACGACCTGGAACTGGGGATGGACCTGACGGCAAAATGAGCGGAGGTTTTCCTCCAGCCCCGGGTCCTCGCCGCAGAGCGGCTTGAGCACGCTCACCGGCGCCGTGCCGCCGCCGCCGGGCCAGGGAAGCTGGCGGGCAAGACGCCGGACCGCCCAAACCGCAAGCCCGAGATAGACGCAGCCGACGCCGCTCAGCGCGACCAGTGCGAACGCTGCGACCGCCAGAGCGTTCACGAACATGTCATCGCCCCCGCCGCCGCCCTCGTGCAACGCGGAAAAAATGCTGTTGCATTCGTGCCCTTCCTTGTCAACCATGCCGCGCCCTCGGGAACGCGGGCGACACGCAAAAACATCATGCGTGGCTCACCCGTGGAACTCCTCCTCGCCATCTTGACCCGGCGCCTGACCGTGCTCGCCGCACTGGGCTTGATCGGCTCGCCGCCGGCTGTGCGACGCCGCCCACCGATCCCGCAGCGCGCGCCGATTTCGAGGCGACCAACGATCCGCTCGAGCCGATGAACCGCGGCATCTTCGCGTTCAATCAATTCGCCGACCGCTTCCTCATCAAGCCGGTGGCGCAAGGCTATCAAACGGTCGTGCCGGAATTCGGCCGCGACGCCATCCGTCACTTCCTCGATAATCTCGGCGAGCCGGTGATCTTTGCCAATGATATGATGCAGGGCGAATTCAAGCTCGCGAATGACAGCTTCGCCCGGTTCCTCATCAACAGCACCTTCGGCGTTGGCGGCATTGTCGACTTCGCCGGCGCAACCGGGGTCGAGCGGCAGACGGGCGATTTTGGCCAGACGCTTTATAGTTGGGGAGTTCCCGGCGGGCCCTACCTTGTCCTGCCGATCTTCGGCCCGTCCGATCCGCGCGACGCCGTCGGCATGGCGGTCGATGGCGTGATGGATCCGTTCGGCTATCTCGCCGGCATTTACGGCGCCTCCAACAGTTCCACGATCGGACGCATGGCGGCTTCGGGCGTCGATCTGCGCGCGCGCAACATCGAGAACCTCGACGAATTGCAGCGTACGGCCATCGATTTCTACGCCGAGATCCGCAGCCTCTACCGCCAGCACCGTGACAGTGAACTGCGGCACGGCAGGCCGGCGCCGTTGCCGAGCTTCGACGATCCGCCGGCGGCCGCGCCGCAGCAATCGCAGTGATGGCGCGCCACCGCTAACTGCTCAGCTCCGCCGTCTTGCGCTGCAGCAGGGCGACCAGCGCCGCCGCGCCGCCGCGCCGCATGACGGAGGAGAATTCCGAGCGGCGCACCGCCAATTCGCTCACGGTTCCGCTGAGATAGACGTCGATGATCTGCCACGCGCCGCTGTTCTGGGTCATCAGGTAATCGAGCTCGATTTTGCTGCCGTCACTCTTGATCAGTTGGCTTTTGACGATGTCGTCGCCATTGGCGAGGTGTTGCGGCGTGTCCGCCACGTCGAAGCTCTCGCCCGAATAACCGTCGAAGCGGTTGGCGTAGGTGGCAATGCTGAAGGCGGTGAAGGCGGCGATGATCTGCGTCTGCTGATCGGGATCGAGCTGCTGCCAAAGCGGCCCGACCGTCAGCCGCGTCATGAGCGGAAAGTCGTAGGCTTCGTGAATCGCCGGGGCAAGCCGCTTGCGCCGCCCGGCAAAGCCCAGCTTCTGGCCGTCCTTCATGACCCCGAGCAGCGCGTCGTAGAACGAGCGGATGACCGCGACCGGATCGGATGCCGCGCCGGCCGACATCGCCGGCGTGCCCGCGAAAAGCAGCAGGCCGATGCCTGCGGCAAGCGTGCGGCGCGAGATCATGGGCGCGCCGGCGTCGCAGCGGCACTGCGGCCGAGGGCGGCGAGCGCGGTTTCGACGATGTGGCGGGCGTTGAGGCCGGCCTCGTCGTATTGCTTCAGGGGCTGGTCGTGGTCGATGAAGCGGTCGGGCAGCACCATCGGCCGCAGCTTGAGCCCGCGATCGAGAAGCCCGGCGGTGGCGAGGTAATGCAGCACGTGGCTGGAGAACCCGCCGACCGACCCCTCCTCCACCGTGATCAGCACCGCATGCGCGCGTCGCCAGGCGCCGGATCAGCGCCGTGTCCAGCGGCTTGGCGAAGCGCGCATCCGCCACCGTCACGCCGAGACCGTAATGCGCCAGCTCGTCCGCCGCCTTGAGGCATTCCTCGAGCCGCGTGCCGAGGCTCAGGAGCGCGATCGTCCCGCCCTCGCGCAGCACCCGACCCTCGCCGATCTCCAGCACCCGGCCCCGCTCCGGCAGCGCCACGCCAACGCCCTCGCCGCGCGGATAGCGCACCGCCGACGGCCGGTCGTCGATCGCCGCGCACGTCGCCACCATGTCCATCAGCTCCGCCTCGTCCGAAGCCGCCATCACCACGAAACCCGGCAGGCAGCCGAGATAGGCCAGATCGAACGACCCCGCATGCGTCGCCCCGTCCGCCCCCACCAGGCCCGCCCGGTCGAGCGCGAACCGCACCGGCAGGCGCTGGATCGCCACGTCGTGCACCACCTGGTCATAGGCGCGCTGCAAAAACGTCGAGTAGATCGCCGCGAACGGCTTCAGACCCTCGCACGCCAGCCCCGCCGCAAACGTCACCGCGTGCTGCTCGGCGATGCCCGACGTCGAAGGTCCGCGCCGGAAACCGCGCCGCGAACTTGTCCAGACCCGTCCCCGACGGCATCGCCGCCGTGATCGCCACCACCCGCTCGTCCCGCTCCGCCTCCGCAATCAGCGCCTTCGCGAACACCGACGTGTAGCTCGGCGCCTGCGCCTGGCTCTTGTGCTGACGGCCCGTCACCACGTCGAACTTCACCACCCCGTGATACTTGTCCGCCGCCGCCTCCGCCGGCGCATAGCCCCGCCCCTTCTGCGTCACCACGTGCACCAGCACCGGACCTTCGTCCGTGCTGTCGCGAACGTTCTTCAGCACCGGCAGGAGATGGTCGAGATTGTGGCCGTCGATCGGCCCCACATAGTAGAAACCCAACTCCTCGAACAGCGTCCCCCCGGTCATGAAGCCGCGCGCATATTCCTCCGCCCGCCGCGCCGCGCTCTCCAGCCCGCGCGGAAACCGCCGCGCCATCGCCGCCGCCAGATGCCGCAGCGAGCGATACGATTTCGACGACAACAGCCGCGACAGATAGGCGCTCATCGCCCCCACCGGCGGCGCGATCGACATGTCGTTGTCGTTCAGCACAACGATCAACCGCGCCGCACCCGCGCCCGCGTTGTTCATCGCCTCGTACGCCATCCCCGCGCTCATCGCCCCGTCGCCGATCACCGCGACGACGTGGTGGCGCTCCCCCCGCAGGTCCCGCGCCACCGCCATTCCCAATCCCGCCGAGATCGAGGTCGAGCTGTGCGCCGCCCCAAACGCGTCATAGACGCTCTCCGACCGCCGCGTGAAACCCGACAACCCCCCGCCCTGCCGCAGCGTCCGCATCCGCTCCCGCCGCCCCGTCAAAATCTTGTGCGGATAGGCCTGATGACCCACGTCCCACACCACACGGTCGCGCGGCGTGTCGAACACGTAATGCAGCGCCACCGTCAGCTCCACCACCCCCAGACCCGCCCCCAGATGACCCCCCGTCACCGACACCGCATCGATCAGCTCCGCCCGCAATTCCGCCGCAACCGCCCCAAGATCACCTTCCTCAAGGCAACGCAAATCCGCCGGGCTCCCGATCCCGTCCAGCAAAGACCCTTTATTGTCACGGCGATGCGCCGCTCCGTCGGTGCCGTCCACGCGCTCACCTCATGTCCGGCGCTCTATGACGAAATGCGCCGCTTGGCGCAGAAGGTCAGCCTTCTCGCCGAACAATTCAAGGTGCCTGACCGCCTGCAGGACCAAGAGCCGCGCCTGCGCCTGAGCGCGCTCGACACCGAGAATCGACACGAAAGTCGCCTTGCCCGCGGCCGCGTCCTGGCCGACCGGCTTGCCGGTCTCGCCGGTCGAGCCCTGCACGTCGAGGAGATCGTCGGCGATCTGGAAGGCGAGGCCGAGATCGTGGGCGTAACCCCTGAGGGCAAGGCGGGGCTCGGACGGCGACTTGCCAAGTATCGCGCCGGCCTCGCAGGAAAAGGCAATGAGCGCCCCGGTCTTGAGCCGCTGCAGCCGCGTGATCGCGCCCATGTCGAGTTCAGGGCGGCGCTCGGCGATGAGGTCGATCATCTGGCCCCCGACCATGCCGCCTGCCCCTGCCGCCTGCGCCAAGGCGGCGACCAGCTCGCAACGGACGGCGGGATCGCCATGAGTATCGCTGTGCGCGAGCACCTCGAAGGCGAGGGTGAGGAGCGCGTCGCCGGCGAGAATGGCGGTGGCCTCGTCGAACGCCTTGTGGCAGGTCGGCCGGCCGCGACGCAGATCGCTATCGTCCATCGCCGGCAGATCGTCGTGGACGAGCGAGTAGGAATGCACCAGTTCGACCGCGGTCGCGGCCTGCAGCGCGCTGCGCTGCGACACGGCGAAAAGCTGCGCGCTCGCCATCACCAGGAACGGCCGGAGCCGCTTGCCCGGGGCGAGGGCCGCGTAGCGCATCGCTTCGACCACCCGCGCCTCGAGGCCGGACGGCACGCGCATAAGCTTGTCGATCACGCTGTCGGTGAGTCGTGCCGCGTCGGCCAGCGCCGCCGCCAAGCCGGTGCCGGGCGCCCAGGCGGTGAAGTCAGTCAAGGACCGCTGGCTCCGTTGCGAGCGCACCGTCGCCGCCGATCACGATCTTCTCGACGCGCGCCTGGGCTTCGCGCAGCTTGGCCTCGCAGTGCCGCTTGAGCAGCGCGCCGCGCTCGTAGGCGCCGATCGCCTCGTCGAGCTTGGCGTTCCCGGTCTCGAGGCGGCGCACGATCTGCTCGAGCTCGTTGAGCGCGTCCTCGAAACTCAAGGCGGCAATCTCCGGTTGCGCTATGGGTTCGGCCATCATGTCCTCGCGCGCTATCGCGCACTTTATTGGCCCTGCCGCAGCCCGGCAAGCGTGGCAAAGCGCGGCGCGGCCGCCGGGATCATGCGCGCATCAACGCGGCCACATGCGCCGCGGCGCTGGCGGCGAGCGCGGCGAGATCGTAGCCGCCCTCGAGCGATGACACGATCCGGCCGGCGCAATGCCGCGCGGCGCCGGCGACGAGTCGCTCGGTCACCCAGGCGAAATCGGCCTCGACCAGGTTGAGTTGCGCCAGCGGATCGGCCTGATGCGCATCGAAGCCAGCCGAGATCAGCACCAGATCGGGCCGAAACTCGTCGAGCGCCGGCAGGATCACGTCGGTAAAGGCGTGGCGAAACTCGGCCGAGCCCGAATTCGGGCGCAGCGGCACGTTGACGATGTTGCCGACGCCGGTCTCGCTGCGCGCCCCGCTGCCGGGATAGAGCGGCGACTGGTGGGTCGAGGCATAGAAGAGATGCGGATCGGAGGCGAAGATCGACTGGGTGCCGTTGCCGTGATGGACATCGAAATCGATCGCCGCGACGCGGTCGAGCCCGTGCATCTGGCGCGCGTGGCAGGCGCCGACCGCGATGTTGTTGAACAGGCAGAAGCCCATGGCGCGGTCGGCTTCGGCGTGATGGCCGGGCGGGCGCACGGCGCAGAACGCGTTGGCGGCCTCGCCGGCAAGCACCGCGTCGATGGCGGCGATGACCGCGCCTGCCGCGCGCAGCGCCGCCGCGCCGGAGCCCGGCGAGATGATCGTGTCGGCATCGAGCGCGGCATGGCCGTGCGCCGGAATCGCCGCCAGCACCGTGTCGATGAAATCAGCGTCATGGGCGCGGGCCAATTCCGCGCGCGCGGCCAGCGGCGGCACGCGGCGCTCGAGCGCCGCGAAGCCGGGGCCGGCAAGCCCCTCGAGCACGGCGCGCAGGCGGGCAGGCGATTCGGGATGATGGCGCCCGGTGTCATGCGCCAGGCAGGCCTCATGGGTATAGAGCAGCGTCGTCATCCGTCCTCCAACCGCGCCAGTGTCGCATGGAAGCCGCCGCGCGCGCCACCACGGCTCGGTTGGCCGCGCGACGGCTTGCCGGGCACGATAGCGGGCACTATAGCCTAGACTTTCGCAGCACGAATTTTCCTGCCATGCGACGGGCGGCATAGACGGCGTGATCCTGATCCGGGCATTGGCGATGTCGTGCGGCATCGCGCTGTTGCTTGCCGGCGGCGCGGCCGTGGCGAAGGACCGCTCGGCGGCGATCGTCATTCGTGCCGGCAAGGCCGACAACCCGACCCATGCGATGGCGCGCCAATTCGCCGGCGCCGTGGCGGTCGCGGTGAACGGCGCCTATACGCTCGACGTGCAGGAGAGCCAGGGCTCGGTCCAGAACGTGATCGATGCGCTGACGGCGCCGCGCGACTTCATCTTTGCCGCCTCGCCCGACCTCATTGCCGCGGCGCGGCGCGGCAAGAAGCCGTTCTCGCCCGACCGGCGCTATCGCGCGATCCGCGCCCTGGTGCCGATGCCCGCGCTCACGGTGCAATGGGTGGCGCGCCAGGACGGCGACGTGAAGCTGCTCTCCGATCTCGCCGGCCGCAGCTTCATCGCCGGGCCGCGCGGCAGCGTGAGCGAGCGTCTGACCACGGCGGCGCTGCAGGTCATGGGCATCGACCGCCAGGTGCAGATGATCGACATCGTCGATCCCGCCGCGGCCGCGGCGGCGCTCACGGCCAAGCAGGTGAGCGGCTTCGCGCTCGCCGGACCCTATCCGGTGCCGACGCTCACGGCCCTCGCACGCGCCGTGCCGATCCGGCTGCTCGGGCTGCGGCAGCCGGTGCTCGGCCAAGTTCTTGCCGCCGATTCCAGCATCGCCGCCGAGATCGTCCCCAAGGGCGCCTATCCCGGCGTCACCGCGGACGTGACCACCCTCGCCGTGCCGGACGGCCTCTACACCACGGCGCGGATGCCCGCGGCGATGGCCTATCGCATCACCAAGGCGTTCTGGTCGCAGCACGCCGCACTGGTCGCGCGCCACCCGCCGTGGCAGGCGGTGAGCTTCGCCACGCTCGGCACGCTCGGGGTGACGCTGCACGAGGGCGCGCTGCGCTATTACCGCGAGGTTGGGGTGAAGGTGCCGGCAACGCTGCGCTGAACGCCGGCTCACGCCGTGCGGCGCGGCGCAAGCGCGCAGCACAACAGCGCCGCCCAGCCGGCGATGAAGAGCACGCCCCCGATCGGAACCAGCGGCGTCAGCGCCGGTCCAACGCCCGCGGCAAGGAGATAGAGGGTCCCGCAGAACAACGCCATGGCGGCGGCGAAGCACCAGCACGCGAGCGCGAGCCAGAGCCGCGCCGCACCGCCGGGCCCGCGCTGCCACAGCAGCGCCGCCGCCAGCAGCGCCACGGCGTGGACGAGGCCGTAGCGCGCTCCGGTCGCGGCAAAGTCCATGCGCGTCGGGTCGCCGGCGAGGAGATGGCGCGAAGCCGCGTCGGCCGCGACGGCGGCGGCGCCGGACAGCGCGGCGATGGCGATCCAGATCCGCTCCATGTCTCCTCGCGCGCGCTGGCCGGGCCGGGACCGAGGCGCTATAAGCGGCGCCGCGCAAGCCGGTCAAGGGGAGGATCATGCCGAGCTTCGACATCGTCTCGCGGCTCGACATCGCCGAGGTCGACAACGCGCTCGCCGGCATGACACGCGAGATCGCGACGCGCTTCGACTTCAAGTCCAGCAAGTCGTCGATCGAGCGCCAGGACGCGAGCCTGGTCATCCTCGCCGACGACGAACTCAAGCTCAAACAGATGCACGAATTGCTGAAGGTGCACCTGACGCGGCGCAAGGTCGAGGCGGGCATGCTCGACTTCAAGCCGGCGGAGAAGGCGGCGGGGCAGTCGCTGCGCCAAACCGTGGCGCTGCGCCAAGGCATCGACGCGGCGCTGGCCAAGCGCCTGGTGCGCGAGATCAAGGACAGCAAGCTCAAGGTGCAGGCCTCGATCCAGGGCGAGGAACTGCGCGTGACCGCCAAGAAGCGCGACGATCTTCAGGCCGCGATCGCGCTCCTGCGCGGCTTGAAGCTCGAACAGCCGGTGCAATACGTCAATTTCCGCGAATGAGCACGCCGTGCCGTGCTTGATCGCCCGTGTCCGAGCGGCTAGACAGACCAAGGCGCCCGCGTCCCCTTCGTCTAGAGGCCCAGGACACCGCCCTCTCACGGCGGTAACACCGGTTCGAATCCGGTAGGGGACGCCAGATTATTACGTGTAGGAAAATCAAGAGGTTACGAGGCGGTTTCGGAAAAGTCCCTACAGGTTTTCCCTACAGGTCGCCGCCATCGATGACGAGTCGGCAATACTGCGGCGTAGTCAATATGGCAGTGTTATGGTCATCGGCCAACAACGCGCGCCCGGCATCGTCCGTCAGCACCGCGCCCTCGCAATCGACGCGGACCGTGCGCGCCGTGACGAGCGAGCCGCCCAGGAGAAGCAAAATCGCCAGCGCAATCCACCATCGCCGTGACGGCGGGCTGATGCGCGATCCGACGATGCCCGTGGGAATGTCGACCATGCCGCAGGATATGGCGGCGTCTACTGTGCCTCAAGGCCGATACGGCATCTAATCGAGACGATCCGCCCTATCGCCCTCCCGCCTTCCCGCCCCGCGCCCGTGGAGCGTCCGGTCGCCCGGACTACCCCTCCAAGCGCTAAGGAAGTTTCGGGCGTGCAGTGAAATACTCGGCGTGATAGAAACCGCAGCCATGGCTATGCGTTGCAGCATATGCGGCGGCGGCGTTTTCGCTTCGCGGCGCATCCTGTGGCCGGAACTGATTTCGGCCTGGGAGCTTGGCCAGGACGAAGTTGAATACATTGATCGACAGCAGGGAACTCACTGTACAAAATTCAGCGCCAGCCTCCGCATTATTGCGCTGGGACGCGCAATCCAAGATTATTTGAACACGCATGTCCCGTTGGCTGATTGTGCCGCGTCGCGCATCAGAATTCTTGACCTCAACGGCTGCGAAGGCCTGTCCTCGACACCTCGAAGACGGTTTCGTGGTTACGTGCGCGGCGACTTTCCCGAGGTCGATATGACCGCACTCCCATATGGCGAGGGCAGCTTCGACTTAGTTATGCACTCCGACACGCTTGAGCATGTCCCTGACGCGATGCGGGGCTTGGCAGAATGTCGGCGTGTGCTGAATGCCGGCGGCAGGCTTTGCTACACGGTGCCCATTATCGTGGGTCGTCCGACGCGGATTCGGGGGGGAACGTCCCCGAGTTACCACGGAAATCCTTCAACCTCTCAACATGATTTTTTGGTCCACACAGAATTTGGCTCCGATGCGTGGACGCTTCCGCTTCGGGCAGGATTCGATCACATCGCTGTCGTGTCTGTGGATTATCCTGCCGCGCATGCGTTGGCAGCGTGCAATAGCCCCCGGCCAAGCCGCGCAGCACCTACGTTTGCGGGATGGCGCCGCAGATTGCTTCATTGAGCCCCCGCCGCGAGACGAATGCGGCTGTCGGTATTGGTGGCTGTTGCCCGAATTTTCGGGAGTTGTTGTTTGGCATCTATCACAGGAGGTCGTCATGCATCCGTTAGGTCCACCGCCGCCGCCGTCAGGCAGCCCCATCGTCTCCATGACTTTGCTTTCCGCTGGAAAGCCGTTGGGTCCGCCACCGCCGCCGGTATCTGGGATAACGGGCCCCTTATACCAACTCCCATTGATCAGAACCGATGGGCCCAGTCTCGCATTCCGATCGACATGATGCGCCAGGGTTGCTCGACGAGTTTGTTCCAGGCATAGCAGCAGTGATCGAGGATGGCGTCGTAAGATTGGAAGACCCGGTTCGAGAGCCAGTTCTGCCGGATGAATTGCCAAACGTTTTCGACCGGATTGAGTTCGGGGCATTTGGGAGGCAGCGGGACGACCGTGATATTGGGAGGGGCGATGAGCCGATCCGACAGGTGCCAGCCAGCCTGGTCAACGAGGAGTATGGCGTGAGCGCCCGGCGTCACCGCCGTCGCGATCTCGGCCAGATGCAGGTTCATCGCCGCGGTATTGCACCGTGGCAGGACAAGAGCCGCACCCTTGCCGTGAGCCGGGCAGATGGCGCCGAAGATGTAGGTGGAGGCGGTGCGTTGATCGTGCGGTGCGACCGCACAGCGCTCTCGGCAACGAAGTGCCTGCGTCGCTTCATCGCGCGACCCGCAACCCCGGCCAGCCGGTCGCGCGATGAAGCATCATTTTCCGGCAGCCATATGGTCCAGTGTCGGGGGCAAGCTCAGCTGTCGATATCACGCTGGTTTTCGTCGATATGTTCCTGCCAAACCGCCGTCAACGACGGCCCGGGATCGGGTCCGGACAGTCGCGCCGAAGCTGATCGAATGTCGAATATACGGACAAGATCGTCTTCGGCGGAGTCCGGGAGCGTCCGGGGCTTTCGAAGCGCGACCGCAGCCTGGTCACTGCGGCCGCGCTCATAGCGCTCTATCGTCCCGGACATTTACGTGGCCACACGCTCGCGGTATCGGACGCCAGGTTTTTGCGTATTTGCCGGCGCCGCACCAATCAGCAACGAACCACATGACTTTTGCCGGCTGGGCCGCCCCGTGCCGCCGCAAAGGCGGCGTGATCTGCACGGGCTGTATCGTCGGCGAAGACGAGCGAGGCGCGGCGGGCGTGTCTTATCCGGCGGTCTTGACCGCGGTTCTGCCGCGCGCGGACGCTACCGCCTTCGCCGCGTCGCGATCCTCGGCCTCCTTGGCGAGGCGAAGGGCGCGCAGGCGGGCCGTCTTTTCATCGAGCGCCCGCCGGTCCCGTTCGCGGTTGGAAAGGCGCTCGGTTTCCTGCTGCTGCCGGCGCGTCAACAGCTCTTCCGCCTTTCTGCGCGAGGCGCTGCGCTGTTCGTCGAGCTTCGCCATGGTTCTACCTCGTTGCGGTGGCGTCCGTGGCAACGGACGTGCGGTTAGTAACCCTCCCGCTCCATGCGCTTCCTCAATGCCTTGCGCGTGCGGCGAATGCCCTCGATCTTCTCCCGCGCCCGGCGCTCCGACGGTTTCTCGTAGGCGCGACGCCGCTTCATTTCGCGGAACGTTCCTTCGCGCTGCATCTTCTTCTTGAGCACCCGCAACGCGGAAGCAACATCATTGTCGCGTACGAAGACTTGCATGCCACCTCAAGGAAACACGGACCAATGGGGCGCCGCGACGGTGGCCTCGCGGCCACCATCGGCGCTCTCTGGCGATCAGCCGGCGAGCGAGATGTGATCGGCGGCCTGCTTGCCGCGCTCGCTGACCACCTCGTAGCGAATCTTCTGCCCCTCGCTCAGCGAGCCGAGGCCGGCGCGCTCGACCGCCGAAATATGCACGAACACATCCTTACCGCCGTCATCCGGCTGGATGAAGCCAAAGCCTTTTTGCGAGTTGAACCACTTGACGATACCAATAGCCATATAGGCCTCCGTTGCGCGTTTGATCACGCCGCGCGAGATAACGCACGGCGACGCAGTGTCAGCCTCATAGGTTCTTGATGGATCGCCTGGGGGCGGTACGGCAAGCGCCGAAGCAGAAACTGGCGCGTGATATATGGAGCTTCTTGGCCACGAATGCAATCCGCGGCTTGGCCGGCCGGTCCGGGCACGCCGATTTCGGGCATTTCGCGGCGTTATTCCCTGCCCTTCGGAACCGTTGCCCTGTATGGTTCAGGCACCATCGCGATCACTGTTCGAGCTCCGATGGCTGAGAGATGTTGTGCGCTCCCGCTCGATCGTGAGAGGGCTCGACGGCTAAGCGTTGGAACCTCTCCAGGGTCTTGGGTGTTTGCGTGCGCGCGGCGCCTGCGGCGCACGCACCCTCGATCGGAGTCACGGGCGATGAACGAAGCTGAATATCTGCGCGAGCGCGCACAGGCCTGTTATCGGCAGGCGCAGTCATCGCGGCTGCGCTCGGCGATCACGCAGCTCGAGGCGCAGGCGGCGGAGTTCGAGCGGCGCGCGGCCGAATTCGAAGCCCGTCTCGCGGCCCGGAAATGATCGAATTGACCGCACCGGCGCCGGACCGTGCGTAGCATTCTGCGCGCGATGACGCTTCCCGTGCTGGTCAGGAAGCCGCAGAGCGGGTGATCGATTTGATCGGGCCGCGCGAACTTCCGGATACTTCGGCGATCTTGCGGTCCTGGCGTTCGATCGATGCACGAAGCGATCCTTCGCCGTCGAATGGGTCCAGCTCCGCGCTGAGCACCTTGCGGTTCGAGCTTCGCGTCCCGTCCTGGTACAGGACGTCATAGAGAACGAAGCTGGGCTCGGCCGGTTTTCTCTTGCGCGCCATGGCAGTTCCCTTAAGCAGTCACACTGTGTCGTTCGCCGTCACGTGTTCTCGGGCTCGCTTGCCGCTGGCTGCGACTCGTCGGGATCCCCTTCGCGCTTGGCAGCCTTGTCCTGACGCCGCAGCAACTTCTCTTGCTTGCGCAGCTCCTTGGCGCGGTTTCGATCGGCACGCATCTGTCGGTAATTGGGTTTGAACGGCATCGGAGCTCCCCATCTGCGCGGTCGCGGCGTTGCCGCCGCCGCGCCGCATCAACCAAAAATCGTCGGAGCAGGGCCGATCGTCGCGCCGCCGCTTCATCGAAGAACCCCGTCGCCGGCGGAGGCTTACTGCAAACCTCCGCCGACTATGTCGCGAGCCCGGCCCGGGGCGGCCTCGTCGCCAAGGATCCCAGATGCAGTCCGGGATGCGGCCGATGGCTCGCGGCGACTCCCAGCCACGCGTTGATCAGACGCGCCGCATGGGATCGCATGCACGGTATGTAGTGCGCAGGACCGCTCTTGACGAGCGGAACTTCGTCGGCCGTGCGAGCGCCGATGCATCGCTTCGAACTCGGCTCCGCGGCCGAAGGGCCAAGTCGGCGATGTCCCATAAATGCGCGAGGAAAGGGGAAACATTGCATTGCGCGCTTGTTCGCACCATATGTGATCGACGTTCGCGCGGCTGCTGGTCCGCCGCAGCTTAAATCGCCGACGCTCACATCCTGACCCGCGATAAGACGCCATGATCTCCGAATCCCAAACGCCCGAACAGTCCGCTCGACAGATCCTTCGGCTGATCGTCGGCCATTTTCAGGCCATGCCGGGGCGCGTCCTGCGGGAAGCAAGCCTGCTCCAGATCGTCTCGTCGGACGGTTGGAACGAAGGCGAGTACCAGCCGGGGCGCGCCTACGCACTGGACCACGGATGGCTCAATGCCGCGGCGGATACCCTGACTTTGACGTCTGCCGGCTACAGCGCGGCATTCGCATAGTCGATCACCTCATCGAAGGACCTGCCGCCACAATGACGCACAAATTCAAGACCAGGCAGACGGTGACTTACGTCCCGGCCGCGCCCGGCGGCGCCGATCGCAACGTGAAATTCGAAGTCGTCCGCCTGCTCCCGTCCGAACGCGGGATCAATCATTACCGGCTCAGATCGATCCTCGACGGGCACGAGCGCGTTGCCGTGGAAAGCGAGCTTTCCTAGCCGTTCGATCATACCGAAAGGCATGCCGGCGCGCGGCGGCGGCGTTGTGGCGCCGCGCTCCAGGATCGATTAGAACTCCGCTGCCAGGGGGCGCGACCAAGGCGCCGCAACGGAGGAATGTGATGGACGCGCGCGAGACGATCTACCGTGATCCTGCCGCCGAGGAATTCGACCAGAACCAAGATCCTGGCCAATGCCAGGGAGCAGGCGATCAAGCGGCACTACGAGGATTTCTGCATCGTCGACGTCGACGCGCATCACTACGAGAGCGACCACTACGACGAGATCCTCGGCTATATCGAGGACCCGATCCTGCGCAACGAGATCCGCTATCAGGGCTGGGGCCGCAACGGGGTGGCGACGCCCGACGGCACCTATCAGAATATGGCCGGCCGCATCGCCCGCCTGACCGGCCGGAGCAGCGAAAAGGCGCCCGCCGGGCGTCCACCGCGACGTCGCCCTGACCAAGCGGTGGATGGATGCCATGGGCATCGACATGATCTGCCTCTTTCCGACGCCGATGCTGACGTTGGGCGCGGTGCCGCGCAAGGACGTCGAGACCGGGCTCGCGCGCGCCTATGCGCGATGGCTCACCGAGAAGGTGCTGGCAGCCGAGCCGCGCATCCGCTCGATGCTCTATCTGCCGTTCAACGATCCCAAGGCCAGCGAACAAGATGGTCGAGGATTTCGGCGACAAGCCCGGGCGTCATCGGCTTCATGGTGACGGCGCCGCACCGGCGCGGCGTGTTCGAGAACGACTATATGCGGCTCTATGCCATGCTGCAGGAGCGCAACCTGCCGATCGCCTTCCATGGCAGCTATTCCTGGCACGAGCAGACCTTCGCCACCTTCAACCGCTTCATCGTCGTGCATTCGCTGGGCTTCTCGTTCTTCAACATGGCCCATTGCGCCAACTGGGTCATCAATGCCCTGCCCGAACGATTCCCCAAGCTCAAGGTGGTGTGGATCGAGAGCGGGCTGGCGTGGGTGCCGTTCCTGATGCAGCGGCTCGACAACGAGTACATGATGCGCACGTCGGAGGCGCCCGGCCTGAAGCGGCGTCCGAGCGAATACATGCGCGATATGTTCTTCACCACCCAGCCGATGGAGATGGTCGAGAACCGCGAGGCGCTGGAGCTGACCTTCAAGATGATCAACGCCGAGACCGCAGCTTGTCTATGCCTCCGACTATCCGCACTGGGACATGGACCTGCCGAGCACGATCTATGATCTGCCGTTCCTCTCCGAGAAGACCAAGCGCAACATCCTCGGCGCCAATGCGCTGCGTCTCTTCAACGCCCAGCCGATCTATTCCGAGGACAAGCTCGCGCGCCGCGCCGCGCGCGCGGCCGCCGCGCAATAGGCGACGCGGTCCGGGGAGGGGGTCCCATGAGACGCAGCACGGACCGCATCCTCACCTCGCACGCGGGGAGCCTGCCGCGTCCGGACGCGCTCCTCGAGATCAACCGCGCCAAGGTCGCGGGCGAGGCCTATGACACGACCGCCTATGCGGCCAGGCTCGCCGCTTCGGTTGCGGAGATCTGCCGCAAGCAGGCCGAAATCGGCGTCGACATCATCAATGACGGCGAGTTCGGCAAGGCGACGCGCGGCGCCATCGATTACGGCGCCTGGCAGAGCTATGCCTGGGGCCGGCTCGCCGGCTGGGAGCCGGGCTCGGCGCGGCAATTGCCGGCCCTCGCCGGACGGCGTGACCGGCGCCTCTTTGCCGAGTTCTACCGCGAGCTTGACAGCACGAGCTTCCTCACCTCGAGCACGGCGAGCGGTCGGCCGCCGATGGTGACCGGCCCGATCCGCTATACCGGCCACGACGCGGTGCGTGCCGATCTCGCCAATTTCAAGGCCGCCCTCGCGGCGGTAAAGGCCGAGGAGGGCTTCATCACCTCGGTCGCGCCGGGCAGTTTCGCCCGCCGTCAGAATCAGCATTACAAGACCGACGAGGAATATCTCTACGCGCTGGCCGACGCGCTGAAGCACGAATACGCCGCCATCATCGAAGCCGGCTTCGTGTTGCAGCTCGACGATCCCGGCCTGCCCGACAGCTGGGACATGGCCGATCCCGAGCCGAGCGTCGCAGAGTACAAGAAATTCGCGACGGTGCGCATCGAGGCGCTCAATCACGCGCTGCGCGATTTGCCCGAGGACCGCATCCGCTACCATATCTGCTGGGGGAGCTGGCACGGGCCGCACGCGACCGACCTGCCGCTTGCCGCCATCGTCGATCTCCTGCTCAAGGTGCGCGCCGGCGCGTTCTCGATCGAGGCCGGCAATGTCCGCCACGAGCACGAATGGAAGGTGTGGCGCGATGTGAAGCTGCCGGAGGGCAAGCTGCTCATCCCCGGCGTGGTCAGCCACGCCACCAACGTTCTCGAACATCCCGAACTCGTCGCCGACCGCATCATCCGTTTCGCCCGGGTGGTCGGACGCGAGAACGTCGTCGCCGGGACGGATTGCGGCCTGGGCGGGCGGATTCATCCGCAGCTCGCCTGGGCGAAGCTGCAATCGCTGGTCGCGGGGGCGGCGCTCGCCAGCCGGGAATTGTGGTCCTAGCCGTCGGCGTTGCTATTTCGTCTTCATGGTCCACACGCCGTCCCAGTGACCGGGCGGCGGATTGTCGCGGTAATAGAGACAGCGGTCGGTATAGACCCATGACGGCCCGTCATTGGGCAGGGCTTTGAGCACGTCGGCAAAAGAGGCGAGCGCGCGCGACCATTCCCGCGCGCGGTAGCGGCGAATGCCTTCGTCGAATATCGGTGCGACCTGATTGTAGCGCGCGCGCATTTCGCCTTCGTGATGGTCGAGGAGTTCGAAAATCTCGGTCGGCGCCTCCTGACCCTTGACGCGGATCAGGTCGACGCGCCGCACCAACACCGGCACGACGATGCGCTCGACCGTCGCACCCGCCATCAGCACCGAAGTGGCATAATACTTGTTCGCGCTTTCGAGCCGCGCCGCGAGATTCACGCTGTCGCCGATCACCGTGTAGTTCTTGCGCGCCGGCGATCCCACCGGGCCGGCGACGATCTCGCCGCTGGCGATACCGACGCCGATCTCGAGCGGTTGTGCGCCGCGGCTCAGGCGGCGCTGATTGAGCGCGCGGAGGCGGCGGATCATCTCGCTCGCCGTCGCGGCCGCATGGTCGGCATCGTCCGGGCCGCTGACCGGCGCCCCGAACACCGCCATGACGGCATCGCCGATATATTTGTCGAGAACGCCGCCGTGCTGCTGAACGATCTCGGCCATCTCGCCGAAATACTCGTTAAGCATGTCGACCGTCGCCTGCGCCGTCAGCGCCTCGGTGAGTGACGTGAACCGTCTGATGTCGGAGAACAGCATGGTCGCGAATACCAGTGCTCCCGAAGCGGCCGCAGCGTCCCCGCTCAGCGCCTGCTCGGCGAATTCCTTGGCCATGTAGCGGGTGATGGTGGCGCGCACCTTCTTCTGCCGGTCGATATTCTCGACGATGAGGGTAACGCCGGCGAGCGCGCCGCCGGCATCCTTTTGCGGCGCCGCGGTCACGTTCGCGCTCATGACCTGCCCATTTCCGAACGCGAAGTCGACATCGAGGCGATGATCGGCGCGCCCCGTGTGCGCCACATAGGTGAGCGATTCGCCGAGCCAGGGATTCGTCGCGCCCCAGAGCTCCGCGGCGGACCGGCCGCTGAAGGCGTCGGACGCGACGCCCAGCATCTTTTGGGCCGCCTCGTTGATGGCCATCACGGTGAACTGACGGTCGAGCGTGATCACGCCGTCAGGCAGCGAGCGCAGCAGGCTTTCGGTGTAATTCTTGAGCGCGAGCACGTCGGTGAAGAGCTGCGCGTTCTGGAGGGCGATCGCGGCCTGGGCGGCGAACGCGCGCAAGCGCCGCTCGTCAGCAGTCGTGAAAGCGCCGGCGCGCTTGTTCAGGACTTCCAGCACCGCCGTCGGCGTGCCGCTGCGGTCGAGCACCGGAATAGCGATCAGGCTGCGCGTGGCGAAGCCGGTCTGGGCGTCGATCGCCGAATTGAAACGCCGATCGGAATGCGCATCCCCGACGACGATGCTGGTACCGCTTGCCAACGCCGCGCCCGCGATACCCGTGTCGGCGGGGAAACGGATCTCCTTGACGCGCTCGCCCGCCGTCACGCGCGACCACAGTTCGCCGGCGACCGGGTCATGAACGAAGAAGGTCGCGCGCTCGGCACCGAGAAGCTCGGCCGATGCCACCACGATCCGCGACAGGAGCCGATCGAGATCGAGTTCCACCGCGACCGCTTCCGCGAATTTGAGCATCCGCTGGTCCTGCTGCCGCTCGTGCCGCTCCGTCTCGAAGGCCTGGGCATGCGCCAGTGCCGCCGCGGCCTGCTGCGCGATCGCTTCGAGCAGGATGAGATCGACGTTGTCGAACCGGCCTTGACGCTTGTTGAGGACCTCGATGACACCGATGAAATCGCCGTCCTGCCTGGCGAGCGGCACGCATGCGAGCGAATGCGTGCGGTAGCCGCTGTGCTGATCGACGCCCGGATTGAAACGCGGATCCGCATAGGCATCGTCGACGAGCTCCGCGCTGCCGGAAGCGAGCACGGCGCCGGCAATTCCCGACTGGCGCGGGATGCGGATCTCGTCGATCGTGCCGCCCTGCACCACCCGCGAGAACACCTCGTCGCGCTCGGCATCGACGAGGAAGATCGTCGCGCGCTCGGCATCGAGCGTATCGGCCGCCAGCGCGACCAGCCGTTGCAGCAGCTCGTCGAGGACGAGCGAGCCGAGCGCCCGGTTGACCACGTCGGCCAGAAGAAAACGGCCAAGCAGACCGCTCACCCGACGCCGTGACCCGCCGGCAGCGCCGATGCCGCGTCGCAACTCGCTGCGTTCGACCGCGCTCAGCGGCTGCACCACGATCCGTCGCCACCGCCGCGACGCCGCATCGCTCGATCTGCCCGGCGCGGCAGGAGGCGTGGCCGGATCATGCGACCGGACATCGGTCATCGGCGCGGTTTCGCCCGTCCAAAGACTATGATTAGTTTATTGAAATACCATTATCCACAACTGTCAATAGCGGGGTGCGGGCCAGCCCGGGCGATGGGGGTCAGCGTCTGGCATCGGCAGCGGCGGCATCGCTGTCCGGCGGGCCCGTGGCGTCGCCATTGGGCCCCAGCGAATAGAGATCGTAGGCCGCGTTGTGATGCCCGGGGACATGATAGGCGTAGGGCCGGCCCCAGGGATCGATGAGCAAGGTCGGCCGGCTCAGATAAGGCCCGTCCCAATGCGCGAGATTGGGCGGCGGCGCGACCAGCGCGCGCAGCCCTTCCTCTTCGGTCGGATAGCGGCCGATATCGAGCAGGAACAGATCGAGGCCCGAGGCGATGGTCTCGATCTGGACGTTGGCGGCGTCCTCCTTGGCGCGGCCGAAATACTTGAAGAGCTGCGGCACGGCGATGCCGACGAGGAGGCCGAGGATGGCGAGCACCACCAGCAGCTCGACCAGCGTGAAACCCGCGCGCTTGGCCGCCCTCATGCGGCAACCTCCCCTGCGCCAGCATAACCGGATCGGGTGAAACTTCCGCGTTGAATTCACGGCGGCCCGGCCGGACACTGCTGCGGCAACAACCGCGGTGGAGAAGGCATCATGGCCGCTCAAGCGAAGATCGCCCTCGTGACCGGCGCGGGCACCGGCATCGGCCGGGAATCCTCGCTCGCCCTGATGCGGGACGGTTGGGCGGTGGTGCTCGCCGGTCGCCGGCGCGAGCCGCTGGAGGGCACGGCCGAACTGGGCAAGGCGCTGGGCGCGCGCACCCTTGTCGTCCCCACCGATATCGCCGATCCGGCCCAGGTCCAGAGCCTCTTCGCCACGACCAAGGAGGCTTTCGGCCGGCTCGATCTCCTGTTCAACAATGCCGGCGGCGGGGCGCCCGCCGCGCCGCTCGAGGATCTGGCCTTCGAGCAGTGGAAGCGCGTCGTCGACATCAACCTCACCGGCACCTTCCTCTGCACCCAGCAGGCGATCCGCATCATGAAGGACCAGACGCCGCGCGGCGGGCGCATCATCAACAACGGCTCGATCTCCGCCCATGCGCCGCGCCCGGGCGCGGTCGCTTATACCGCTACCAAGCACGCGATCACCGGCCTTACCAAGACGACTTCGCTCGATTGCCGCAAATACGACATCGCCTGCGGCCAGATCGATATCGGCAACGCGGCGTCCGAGATGACCGACCGCATGGCGCGCGGCATCATGCAGGCGAACGGCACCATCGCCGTCGAACCGCGCATGGCGCTCGACGATGTGGGCCGCGCCATCGTCTTCATGGCCGGGCTGCCGCTCGACAGCAATGTCCAGTTCATGACCATCATGGCGACGAAGATGCCGTTCGTCGGCCGCGGCTAGGTTCGGTCGGGCGGCGCTCATGCCAGGTACGGGCTGAACGGCTGGATCGCGATACCGGCACCTTCGAGGGCGGCGCGGAGGGTGCGCGCCATCGCGACCGCCGCCGGGTTGTCGCCGTGCACGGCAATGCTGTCGATTCGCGCCGGGAGCTTGGTGCCGTTCAAGGTGCGGATCGCCCGCTCGTCCAGCATCTGCAGGACGCGCCGCGTCGCCGTATTGGCGTCGTGGAGTACCGCGCCGGGCAGTTTGCGCGGCGCGAGATTGCCGTCCTCGGCATAGGCACGGTCGGCATAGACCTCGCACGCGAGCCTGAGCCCGGCCCGCATCCCGGCGCGCTCGGTCGCCAGTCCGGGCATGACCACGAAAGCGAGCTCGCGGTCGAGCGTGCGAATGGCTCGGGCGACGCCGTCGGCGAGATCGTCGTCCGCCTGGGCCATGTTGGCGAGCGAGCCGTGCATCTTGACATGGGTGACGCGGTGGCCTGCCGCCGCGGCGAGCGCCTGCAACGCCCCGATCTGATAGATGATCAAGCGGCCGACCTCGTCGGGCGTGTCGCCGAGGATCGGCCGGCGGCCGAAGCCCCAAAGATCGTGGAAACTCGGATGCGCGCCGATGGCGACGCCGCGCGCTTTGGCCGCCGCGACCGTGCGGTGCATCACCAGCGCGTCGCCGCCGTGGAAGCCGCAGGCTATATTGGCGCTGGTGACGACTTCGAGCATCGCGTCGTCGTCGCCGATCGTATAGACGCCGAAGCTCTCGCCCATGTCGCAATTGAGATCGACCGTGGTCATGCGCCGAGACCTTTCACGCCACTTCGCAGCCGCATTCTAAGGCCGCGGCCGCTCCTGCTGAAGCAGGGAATCGCGGCCGCCTCGGTACCAGGCTAAGATGAAAGCTGCTAAGCGCAGCAACGCGCGGCGCGAACCGCGCGATGCGCCGCGATGGCGACGAAAGTCCGAGGGCGAGGAGGATCATCATGCGTCGAATCCTGCTTTCCATCCTGGCCGGCACGCTGATGCTGGCTTCCGTCGGCACGGCCCGGGCCGGCACCAGCCTGCTGAACGGCGGCACCGCGAACTGGTTCTACGGCTGCGCCGACGGCATGGCGATGAACTACGTCATTCGCCACGCGGATCAATCCATTACGCAATTCTCGCTCGGTCGCGGCCGGACCTCGCGGACCGCCGTGCAGCGCGGCGATGTCGTGACGTGGCACTGTGGCGCTCCGGTCGGCCCCGCGGACAGATATACCTACATCGTGACTTCGCCCTGAGCCGGGGCTGCCCCTGCCACGCTGGCACGACCGCGCACATCGTCCATTGCCAGCGGCGGGGCGTGCCTTAGAATGGCATATCTTCTGGTGGCCGCGCGAGGACCGAGACCATGGCGCTCCTGTTCGAGATCTTCTCCGACTACGTCTGACCCTGGTGCTATCTCAGTACCGTGCGTATTGAAAAGCTGAAGCAGGCATTCGACGTCGAGGCGGTGCTGGTGCATTTTCCGCTCCATCCCGAGACGCCGCCCGAGGGGCGCTCGATGGCCGAGCTCTATGCCGGCCGGGACATCGATCCCGAGGCGATGTATGCCCGCATGAAGCGCCTGATGGACGCCGAAGGCCTCCCTTACGGCAGGCGGACCCACACCTATAACAGCCGGCTCGCCCAGGAACTGGGCAAATGGGCGGACACGCAGCCGGGCGGCGCCGCGCTTCACGATGCGTTGTACCGGGCCTATTTCGTGGCGGCGCGCGACATCGGCGACGCGGAAATCCTGGTCGAGATCGCGCGGTCCGTCGGGCTGCCGGCCGACGCGGCGCGCGATGTCCTGACCCAGCGCCGCTTCCAGGATGCCGTCGATGCCGATTGGGCCAAGGCGCGCGCCTATGGCGTGACGGCGGTCCCGACTTTCGTCGCGGGCGGCTATGGCGTGGTCGGGGCCCAGCCCTATGAAGCGCTGGTCGAGCTGATCGAAAAGGCCGGCGCGCAGCGGCGCGCGTGACGGAGTCCTATCCCCGCCTGCTTCCGGCCGGCGACACGGCCCTCGTCGTCGAGCTGGGCGATACGGTCGATCTTGCGGTCAATGCGCGGGTGCGCGCGCTCGACCGGCTGATCGCGGCTGCCGCCATCGCCGGCGTCGTCGAGACGCTGCCGACGAACCGGTCGCTCCTGGTGATCTACGAGCCGTTGGCGTTGAGTCACGGCGATCTCGTCCGCACGCTTGAAGGGCTGTGGCGCGCGCTCCCCCATGAGCCCGTCGAGACGGGCGGACGCGGCTGGATCGTTCCGGCCGTCTATGGCGGCGCGTACGGCATCGATCTTGCCGCCGTCGCGGCGATGCTCGGCCTTGGCGAAGACGCGGTGATCGCACGCCATGCCGCGCGCGAGTATCGCGTTTTCATGATCGGCTTCCAGCCGGGGTTTGCCTATCTGGGCGTGCTCGACCCGGCGCTGGGGGTGTCGCGCCATGAAACGCCGCGGGCAGAAATCCCGGCCGGCACGGTGTCGATCGCCGGCAGCCAGACCGTCATCAATTCGGTCGCGGCGCCGAGCGGCTGGCAGCTCATCGCGCGCACGCCGGCGCGCCTCTTCGATCCGCGCCGGCGCGATCCGTTCCTGCTCGCCCCGGGCGACCGGGTCCGATTCCGGCCGGTGCCGGCGGCGGAATGGGCGGCACTGGCCGCGCGTGCCGAAGCCGGCGATCCGGTGGCAGAGGCGGCGCCGTGACCGCCGCGCTCGAGATCATCGCGCCCGGACCGTTGACGACCGTCCAGGATCGCGGCCGGAACGGCTGGCTGCGCTATGGTGTGCCGGGCTCGGGCGCGCTCGATTGCTGCGCGCTGGCGGTCGCCAACGTGCTGGTCGGCAATCGCCCCGATGCGGGCGCGCTCGAGATGACGCTGGCGGGTGCCACGTTGGCGGTTCGCGGCGCGGCTCTGCGCATCGCCGTCGCGGGCGCCGATATGCCGCTTGCGATCGACGGCGCAGCGGCAGCGCGCGATCGCAGTTACACGCTCGCGCCCGGCGCCGTCCTGCGCATCGGCACCGCGCCGCGCGGCGCGCGCGCCTATCTCGCCGTCGCCGGCGGCTTCGCCATCGCCCCGGTGTTCGGCAGCGTCGCCACGCATCTGCGCGCCGGCATCGGCGGCTGCGACGGCGGCGCGCTCAAGGCGGGGATGGTGCTGCCGGTGGCCGGCCCGGCGCCGGCGGGACCGGAGCGGCGCTTTGCCGGCGCCATGCCGCGCTCGCCGCACATTCGCGTCGTGCTCGGGCCGCAGGACGATTATTTCACAGAACAGGCGGCGGCAACGCTCGCCGCGGCCGAATTCACGGTCACGCCGCGCGCCGACCGCATGGGCTTGCGTCTGGCGGGGCCGGCCCTCTCCCATGCCAAGGGCTTCAACATCGTCTCGGACGGGATCGCGCCCGGCAGCATCCAGGTTCCCGGCGACGGCCAGCCGATCATCCTGCTCGCCGACCGCCAGACCACCGGCGGCTATCCCAAGATCGCGACGGTGATCAGCGCCGACTTGCCGACGCTCGGCCAGATGCGGCCGGGCGATCGTATCCGGTTCGAGGCCGTGGGCCTCGCTGCCGCCGTGGCGGCCCGGCGCGCGCTTTTGGCGTGGATCGAGGCGCTGCCGCAGCGCGCCGTTCCCATCACCCGCGCGCTCGAGAGCGAACGGCTTCTTGGCGCCAATCTCATCAGCGGCGTGACCGACGGCAGCGCCGGCTGAAATTCACATCACCGCGAGCGAGGCGTTGGCAATGTCGGTGATGAGCATGCAACCGGGATAATGCGACACGAAGAACGGCGGCTTCACCGCCTCGGCGACGCATTGCGGCGTCACGCCGCAGGCCCAGAATACCGGCAGCTCGTCCGGCCTGATTGCGACCGGATCGCCGTAATCGGGGCGCCCGAGATCGGCGATGCCGATCGCCTCCGGCAGCCCGAGATGCACCGGCGCGCCGTGCACGTTGGGAAAGCGCGTTGTCACCTGCACGGCGCGGATGGCCTCGGCCGGGCGGAACGGGCGCATCGATACCACCAGCTTGCCGTGGAAGCGGCCGGCCGGCGCGGTGTCGATGCTGGTGCGATACATGGGCACCGTGGTGCCCTGGTCGATGTGGCGCAGCCGCAGCCCCGCCTCCAGCAAGGGCCATTCGAAACTGAGCGAGCAGCCGAGCACGAAGGTGACGAGGTCGCCGCGCCAATAGGCCTTGATATCGGTCGGCGCATCGACTGCGACGCCATCGCGAAAGACGCGATAGCGCGGCACGTCGCTGCGGATGTCGATGTCGGCGCCGAGCGTCGGCAGCGCGGGATCGCCCGGCTCGCCCACGGCGAGGACCGGGCAGGGCTTGGGATTGCGCAGGCAGAAGCGCAGGAAATCCTCGGCCCAGTCGGCCGGCAGGATGGCGATGTTGCCCTGAACCATGCCTCGCCCGATGCCCGCCGTCTGCCCCGTATAGGCGCCGCGGCGGATGCGCTTGCGCGCCTCCGCCGCCGACAATTCCGGCAAATTCGGCTCCGGCGTGCGACGGTCCATGCGCGGTGCCCCCGGGCTTATTTCAGCGCCTTGGCATAGGGATAGATGAGATCGCCGGTCTTGTATTGGGGCGGATCGAGGACCGCCACCTTGTTCGGGTCGGTGAACTGATCGATCGTCTTGCCGGTGACGTTGCGATATTGCACGGTGAGAAAGCGCGGTTCGCTCACCTCGCCGTCGGGTCCGTATTTGATCGGCCCGAGCACGGTCTCGAATTCGTGGCTGTGAATGTATTCGGCAAGCTTGTCCTGATTGAGCGTCTTGGCCCCCTCGACCGCCTCGCCCAGAAGCTGGATATAGGCATAGGCGGCGGTGGCGGTGTTGTAGCCGAGCGGATCGACGCCGGCGCCCTTGGCCTTCGCCTGATACTTCTTCAGCATCGCGGCGACGCCCGGCCACATCAGCGTCGGCTCCGGCAGCCAGTTCTCGTAGCCGACGATGCCGTTGATGAGCGGCCCCAATTGCATCTTCAGCGACACGTTGTTGAGCCCGACCATGGCGCCGCCGAACATTTTGGGCCTGAACCCTACCTCGCTCAACGAGCGGATCATGCCGACCGTATCGGGCGGATATGACGCGATGAAGAACAGGTCGGGATGGGTCGCCTGGACCGCGCGCACGATCGGCGAGAAATCGGTGGTGGAGGGCGGATAGGACTTGTCATAGACGATCTTGAGCCCGGCCGCCTCGGCATTCGCGCGCGCCCCGTCCGAGGCATTCTTCGAGAATTCCTGGTCGCTTGCCGCGATCGCCACGGTTTCAGGCTTGGGGTTCTGCGCCATGGCGGCGGCGAAATAGCCATGCGAGAACACGCGGTCCGGATGCGGCCCGGTCAACACCATCGCGAAATATTTCGGATAATGGAACTTCTCGTTCACGCCGATCGCCGTGAGACTGATGATCACCATGTTGTGCGCCATCACCACCGGCATGGCCGGCGCGTTCATGATGGTCGAATAGGGTCCCACCACGAGATCGACCTTGTCGACGTCGAGAAGCTTCGTGTAGATGCCCGGCACGTTCGAGGGATTGGTCTGATCGTCGTAATAGACGAGCTTCACCGGGCGGCCCAAGAGCCCGCCCTTGGCGTTGATGTCGTCCTCCCAGATCTTCATCGCGATGAGTGCGACCTTGCCGTTGCTCGCGCCGCCGCCGGTCAGCGCCATGCTGAAGCCGATCGTAATCGGCTCCGCCGCGAAGGCGCCGCACGACAGCGCGACGAGCGCCACGATGACACCGCAAGCAGCGCTCGCGCGCCGCATCCAGCAGATAAGCGTCCTTGCCACGACCGACCCTCCCCGCGCGTTGATTACCCCTAGCCTATGGCGACGCGCCGGCCGCTTCAATGCCCCGTCTCGAGCCCGGCCTCGTGCAGCGCCAGCACGCGATCGACCATCACGCCGGCGAGCCCGAGATAGTTTGCAGGATCGACCAGCGTCGCAAGCGCGGCGCGGTCGAGATGAGCCGCGATCTCCGGCTCCGCCGCCAGGAGGTCGAGAAACGACCGTCCCGAGGCGATCACCTTGCGGCAGATGTCATAGACGAGATCGTGCGCGCGCTGGCGCCCGAGATAGGGTCCGAGCCCCATCATCACCGCCTCGGAGACGATGAGCCCGCCGGTCAGGTCGAGATTGCGCCGCATGCGCGCGGGATCGACCTGCAACCCCGACACGAGGAAGCGCGCCTGGCCCAGCGCGCCCGCCGACAGGAGGAAAATCTCCGGCACGGCGATCCATTCGATCTCCCACGGGCCGGTCGCGCGCTCGTGGTCCTCGACCATGGCGTCGAGCAGCGCCGCCACGTTCTGCCGCACCATCGCGGTGCAGGCGGTGATGTAGTTGGACGAGATCGGATTGCGCTTCTGCGGCATCGTGCTGCTCGAGCCGCGGCCCTCGGCGAAGGGCTCGTAGACCTCCTCGACCTCGGTCTGCATCATCAGCTTCACGTCCATGGCGATCTTGCCGAGCGTGCCGGTGACGAGGCCGAGGAAGCAGCCGACCTCGGCGATGCGGTCGCGCATCGTGTGCCAGGCGATCTCGGGCTGGCCAAGGCCGAGTTCCGCCATGAGCGCCGGCCTGAACCTCGAGCCCGCGCTCGCCGAGCGACGAGAGATTGCCGGCAGCGCCGCCGAATTCGCCGACCAGCACGCGCGGCCGCAATTCCTTGAGCCGCGCGCGATGACGCTCGATGCCGGCCAGCAGCACCGCCATCTTGTAGCCGAAGGTGATCGGCACGGCCTGCTGCAGATTGCTGCGCCCGGCCATCGGCGTGTCGCGGTAGCGCTTTGCCAGCCCAGCCAGCGCGGCGGCGATCGCGTCGAGATCGGCGTCGACGAGATCGAGCGCCTCGCGGATTTGCAGAACCGTCGCGGTATCGGTGATGTCCTGCGTCGTCGCGCCCCAGTGGCACCATTCGCCCAGCCCGCCCCGGCACAGTTTGACAAGCTGCTGCACCACCGGCAGCACCGGATAGCCGATCAGCTCGGTCTGGCGCTTGAGGAGCGCCATGTCGATCTCCGCGGCATGGCAGTGACGGACGATCTCCTCGGCTGCCGCCGCGGGAATGATGCCGAGCCGCGCCTCGACGCGCGCGAGCGCCGCCTCGATGTCGAGATAGCGCTGCACGCGATTTTCGTCCGAGAACACGCGGCGCATCGCCGCGGAGGCAAAAATATCGCCGAAGACGACGGAATCGAGCGCGGTTGCGGGCATGTCTTGCTCCGTAGCTGGGATGGTGCCGCCGGTTGTTCGTCGCGCGGCTCAGGTACCGCTGTGCTCGCGCAACGCGGCCGGCTCCTGGCGGCGGCGACGGGCTTCGGCGTCGATCAGCTTCGCCACTTCGGGGTGGCGCGCCTCGAGATGGCGGAAATCGGCGAGATCGAGATGAAGCAGCTCGCAATTGGTCCGCGCCGACGCCGTCGCCGAGCGCGGCTCGCCGGTGACAAGCGCCATTTCGCCGAAGAAATCGCCTGGCCCGAGCACGATCGCCTTCGGCCTGAGCTCGATCGTGATCTCGCCCGTGACGATGAAATACATGCAGTCGCCGGGCTCGCCGCGACGCATCACGACGGATCCGGCGGCAAAGTCGCTCGGCCGCAGCAACTGCGCCACCTCGGCGATGACGGTGGCGCCGAGACCCTGGAAATAGGGCACGCGCGCGATCAGGTCCCAGGTGCGCAGGAACTCGCTGCGCCGCATCTCGTAGCTGAAGCCGGTGACGAGGATGGCGGTCCACAAGGCGCATACGCCGATGCCGCACAGCATGACGACGCCGGCCAGGAACCGGCCGAGCGGCGTCACCGGCACCGCATCGCCATAGCCGACGGTCGTCAGCGTCGACACCGCCCACCACAGCGCGCGCGGAATGCTGCCGAAGGTCTTGGGCTGCGCCGTGCCCTCGGCCAGATAGGCGAGGGTCGCGGCGACAACCAGCACCATGGCGAAGCCCAGGAGCAGCCCGGCAAGCGTCCGGCGCGCTTTGCGCAACACCCGTCCGAGCAGATCGAGCCCCGGCCCATAAGGAACCAGCTTCACGAGCCAGATCGCGCCGAATAGCTGCGCCACCGCAGGCGGAACGCCGAGCGGCAGGGACAAGAGCGGCAGCGCGCCCGCGAAATCGACGAGACCGGCGAAGGTTCGCGCCCAGTGCCAGCGCGCGCGCCACGGCTCGTCGCGATGCGCCCAGTGCGCCCACGGCGCGATCGCCAGGCGCACCACGTATTCGACCGCGAAGAACACGGCGAGCAACCAGAACAGGACGGCCAGCGCGCCGAGCCAGGCAAGCGGAATCCCGGGCTGGGTGGAACAGATCAGGGCGCCGACCCCGGCCCCCACGGCGGCGCCATGGACGAGGCGGACCGGTTGCGCCCACGGGCCCGACGGTGTCGTGTCGAGCGCCTCGGCGAGCTTCGACAGGCTGATGGCCATCTGTCCCTTCACCATGCCGTGGCAGGGAGAGTAAGTTCAACCCGCCGTCACCGGCAATCGCCAAATCGGCGGCCGGAGCGACCGGGCGTTGCCGTCGTCGCTGCCGGAGCCGGGCGATGATGACGCCGAACCACGGATGCGCCGATCGACATGGCCCTATCGCCGCGACAATTCCTGGTCCCTTCGATCGTCGCATGCGCGCTGTTCATGCAGAATCTCGATTCGACGGTGATCGCGACGGCGCTTCCAGCGATCGCGCGCGCGCTGCACGAGGATCCGCTCCGCCTCAATCTGGCGATCACCTCCTATCTGCTGAGCCTCGCCGTGTTCATTCCCCTGAGCGGCTGGATGTCCGACCGGTTCGGGGCGCGGCCGGTGTTCTGCTGGGCGATCGCGGTCTTCACCCTGGGGTCCGCCGGCTGCGGCCTCGCCGACAACCTTGCCTCGCTGATCGCGGCGCGCATCGTCCAAGGGATGGGCGGCGCGATGATGGTGCCGGTGGGCCGCCTCGTGCTGCTGCGCACGGTGGCGAAATCGGACCTGGTGCGGGCGCTGGCGTTCCTGTCGCTGCCGGCGCTGCTCGGGCCGGTGATCGGGCCGCCGCTCGGCGGCTTCATCGTCACCTACAGCTCGTGGCGCTGGATCTTCTACATCAACCTGCCGGTGGGGGTGATCGGCATTGTGCTCGGGTGGCTGTTCATCGCGGATTTCCGCGAGCGCGAGGTCGGGCCGCTCGACCTTCGCGGCTTCGTGCTGGCCGGGCTGGGGCTTGCGGGCCTGACCTTCGGGCTCGAGACGGTCGGGCGCGGCGCGCTGCCGGTAACGGTGGTCGGCGCCCTGATCGTCGGCGGGGCGCTGTGCATCACGCTTTACGTGCTGCATGCACGCCATGCCTCCTATCCGATCATCGACCTGGCGCTGATGCGCATTCCGACCTTCTACGCCTCGATCGTCGGGGGCACGCTGTTCCGCATCGGCATCGGCGCGCTGCCGTTCCTGCTGCCGCTGCTGCTGCAGGTGGGATTCGGCATGAACGCGCTCGGTTCCGGCCTCATCACCTTCGCGAGCGCGGCCGGCGCGATGACCATGCGCATAACCGCCACGCCGGTCATCCGCTGGTTCGGCTTCCGCCGCGTCCTCATCGGCAACTCGGTGGTGTCGAGCCTTTTCCTGGTGGCTTATGCCTGGTTCGGCCCGCATACGCCGCATAGCGTCATCTTCGTGGCGTTGCTGGTCGGCGGCTTCTTCCGCTCGCTGCAATTCACCTGCGTCAACACGCTCGCCTATGCCGACGTGCCGCCGGAGCTGATGAGCCGGGCGACCAGTTTCGCCAGCATGGCGCAGCAGCTCTCGGTTAGCTTCGGCGTCGGTATCGCGGCGCTGCTGCTGCACGCGACGCTGGTCCTGCGCGGCGGCCATCCGCTCTCGGCCGGCGACTTTCCCTTCACCTTCGTGGCGGTCGGGCTGGTATCGCTATGCTCGATCGTGTTCTTCATCCCGCTCGCGCCGGAAGCGGGCGCCGAGGTGAGCGGCCATCGCATTGTGCCGGCAGTTCGCGCCGCCGCCGCACCGCCGCAGGATGGTGGCCCGCCGACGCGCTGAGACGGCGCGGCTTTTTTTCTCTTGCCGCGGCCGGTACGGCGCTCTTCAACTGGGCAACAAAGCCTGGGTTGCCGGGAGGAGACGATGAAGTTCCATTTCTTCCACCTCATGCCCTATCCCGATTTGCCGCACGACTTCCGCGAAACCCATCGCTCGGTCTGGGTCGACGTGCCGTCGTCGCTGTTCGATCCGGCGGTCGGCCACCGCGCCTACATGGATTATCTCGACGAGCTCGAATATGCCGACAGCGTCGGATTCGACGGCATCTGCGTCAACGAGCACCACCAGAACGCCTATGGCCTGATGCCCTCGCCCAACCTGATCGCGGCCGCGCTGGCGCGGCGGACCGAGCGAGCGAAGCTGGTGATCATGGGCAATTCCGTCGCGCTCTACAACCCGCCGACGCGCGTGGCCGAGGAAATGGCGATGCTCGACGTAATCTCGGGCGGGCGTCTGGTCGCGGGCTTCCCGGTCGGCACGCCCCAGGACACGATCTATGCCTACGGCCAGTCGCCGGCGACGCTCCGGGAGAAATATCGCGAGGGCGTGCGCCTGATCCTGCGCGCGTGGCGCGATCCGAACGTGTTCGCGTTCAATGGGAAATACACCCAGCTCCGCTATGTCAATGTGTGGCCGCGCCCGATCCAGAAGCCGCAACCCGCCGGTCTGGGTCCCCGGCGGCGCCAGCGTCGAGACCTGGGACTGGTGCGTCGAGAACGACTTCCTTTACGCGAACCTGTCCTATTTCGGCTACAAGGAGGCGCAGAAGGTGCTCGACGGCTTCTGGAAGACTGTCGAACGCCACAAGGTCGAGCCCAACCCCTACCGCGCCGGTTTCCTCCAATTCGTCGCGATCGCCGACAGCGACGCCGAGGCGGAGCGGCTCTATGCCGAGCACGCGCTCTATTTCTACCGCAACTGCCTGCACGTCTATGGTGGCTTCGTGAATCCGCCGGGCTATACCTCGATCGCCACCATCCGCGCCGGCATCGAAAGCCAGGTGGCGCGGATCGTCGGCCGCGCCGGCGCGCGCGCCGAACTCGCCAACCTCACCTGGAAGGATTTCGTCGAGCGCGGCTATATCGTCGCCGGCAGCCCCGACACGGTGGTGGATCGGCTCAACGAGATGGCCGACCGGCTGCGCATCGGGCATCTCATGGTGCTGCTGCAGTTCGGCAACATGCCCAAGGACACGGCGCTCTACAACACCACGCGCTTCGCCAAGGAGATCATCCCGCGCCTGCGCCATCGCTACGACGAATGGGAAGACCGCTGGTGGCCGCGCGATCCCGCGGCCGCGCATGCGAAGCCGGCGCCCGTGCCGACACTCGCCTGAGCGCGCGCCATGCTGACGAGCGACGAGATCCGTCTCAAAAGCGGACGGAAATGGGCCGTCTATCGCGGCGGATCGGGACCCGATCTCCTGTGGCTGCACGGGTTGCGCGGGGTCGATCCGGCCGACCCGCTGCTGCTGGCGCTGGCGGCACGCCATCGCGTCATCGCGCCGGTCGCGCCCGGCTTCAACGATCTCGACGAAGTGGCCGAGATCGACAATATCCATGAGCTGGCGCTCGATTATGACGATCTGCTCGACGGGCTCGGGCTCAACGGCGTGGCGATCGCCGGCCATTCCTTCGGCGCGATGATGGCGGCCGAAATCGCCGCCCATTTCCCGCAGCGCGCGACGCGCCTCGTGCTGCTCGCGCCGGTGGGGTTGTGGGACGACGCCTATCCGGTCGCCGACCTCTTCGCCCTGCCGGTTGCCGAGATGGATCGGATGCTGTGGCACGACGCCGCCGCGCGCGAGGCCCATGCCGCGCGCCTTGTCGCGGTGACATCGGGCCAGGGCCAGGTCGAGGAGATGATCGCGGTGACGCGCTCCATCGCCGCCGTGACCAAATTCGTGTGGCCGATCCCCGACAAGGGGCTGCGGCGGCGGCTGCGGCGCATCACCGCGCCGGCGCTGGTCGTGTTCGGCGCCGCGGACGACTTCGTGCCGTCGCGCTATGCCGCGGATTTCGCCGCCGGAATCGCCCATTGCGAGACCGCGATCATCGAAGGCGCGGGGCACATGGTACCGTACGAAAAGACCGCGGCGGTGACGGCACTGATCGAGCGCTTTCTCAAGACCGCATGACCGAATCGACCGGGAGCAACCCATGACCAAGCCCATCCGCCGCGTCGTCACCGGCCACAATGCGGCCGGCAAGTCGATCTTCCTTTCGGACGGACCGGCGCCGCACGTCGCAGGACCGCGGCACCGCCAGCACCAACGTCGACCGAGCTGTGGGAGACGCGCGCGAGCGCCCGCCGACAACCGCAGCGGCGACGACCCGACCGACCATGCCTTCCGCCTGCCGCCGCCCAAAAACGGCAGCGTCTTTCGCGTCATCGAATATCCGCCCGACAAGCTGCGCGTCGCGGCGCTGCGCCAGCCCGGCACGGCGGCGCATGATTCGCCGTCCCGAGGGCTATGTGCGCGATCTCGGCAATGCGCGCCATCCCGGCTTCCACAAGACCGCGTCCATTGATTACGTGATCGTGCTCTCGGGCGAGATCTATGCGCTCATGGATGAAGGCGAGGTGCTGCTCAAGGCCGGCGACGTGCTGATCCAGCGCGGCACCAGCCACGCCTGGAGCAACCGCACCGATGCGCCCGCCTATCTCGCTTTCGTGCTGATCGACGCCGCGCCGGTGTGACGGCTGCCGCAGCAATCTTCAGCGCCTATCAGCCTGTGATAAATGTCACTTCCAGCGAAGCGAAGCATTCTCCCCGGCGTTAGGGAATTGCGTCGTCGCTTCGCTCCTCGCAATGACGGCGGCGCATTAGGCGTTCTCGATCTCGATATGCGCGCGGACGCTGTCGTCGGCATCGCGCACCCAGCCGAAGCGGCGCACCGCCTCAACCATCTTGTCGAAGGATGCGAGCCAGTCGGCCGGCTGGTCCTTTCCCTGCCATTTGCGCAGCGCCTGCTGCGCCACCCAGGCGGTCTTGCCGTCGGGCTCGACGGCGGCGATGCCTTTCAAGGCGCTCGCGAACCCCGGCGCCGCTTTGCGCGAACGATCTTGAAGTTCTTGAAGTCGTCCGCGTCTTGCAGCTCGACCGATCCGTTCGCGGCGACGTGGATGATCATGCGGTCTCCCTGGCATCTTGCCATCGCGGGTGAAGCCGTCTCATAACACGCCGCGCACGACTTGAGGAGGATCGCCGTGAACGGAGCCGAAAGCCTCGCCCGCACGCTGCTGGCGAGCGGCGTCGATGTCGCCTTCACCAATCCCGGCACCTCGGAGATGCATTTCGTGGCCGCGCTCGACCGCGTGGCGGAAATGCGCTGCGTGCTGGCGCTGTTCGAGGGCGTGGTGACGGGCGCGGCGGACGGCTATGGGCGCATGCGCGGCAAGCCCGCCTGCACTCTCCTCCATCTCGCCCCCGGGCTCGGCAACGGGCTTGCCAATCTGCACAATGCGAGCCGCGCCCGCGCGCCGATCGTCAATATCGTCGGCGACCACGCCACCTATCACAAGCGCTACGACGCGCCGCTCAATGCCGATATCGAGGGGATCGCGCGCGCCTATTCGAAATGGCTCAAGACCTCGCAGAGCGCCGCCGAGGTCGCCGCAGACGGCGCCGAGGCGGTCGCCGCGGCGCGGACATCGCCGGGCCGGATCGCGACGCTGATCCTGCCGGCCGACACCGCCTGGAACGAGGGCAGCGGCGATCGCCCCGCCGGTGGCCGTGCCGCCGCCGCCGGCGGTCGGGGCCGCGGCGGTCGCGGCGGCGGCGGCGCTCTTGCGCAACGGCAAGCCCACCGCGCTCGTGCTCGAGCGGGGCGGCGCTCCGGCGCGCCGGGCTCGCCGTCGCCGGGCGAATTGCCGCGGCGACCGGCGCGACGCTGCTGACCCCCTATTCGGTCGGGCGGATCGAGCGCGGCGCCGGCCTCGTTGCGGTCGAGCGCATCCCCTATCCGGTCGACCAGGCGCTGGAGCGACTCAAGAATCTCGCGCAGTTCATCCTCGTCGGCGCCACCGCGCCGGTGGCGTTCTTCGCCTATCCCGGCAAACCGAGCGTGGTGACGCCCGCGGGCGCCGCCATCCACACGCTGGCGCAACCGGACGAGGATGTCTCGGGCGCCCTCGAGGCGCTCGCCGATGCGGTTGCCGCCGGAAACGCCGCGCCGGTCCTGCAGCGGCCGGAACGGCCGTCGGCGCCGCACGGCGCGGTCTCGCTCCCCGGCATCGCCGCGACGATCGCCTCGCTCCTGCCCGAGAACGTGATCGTGGTCGACGAATCGATCACCTCCGGGCGTGGGCTTCTGCCGGCGACGCGGGGCGCGCCGCCGCATGACTGGCTCGCCAATCCCGGCGGCTCGATCGGCATGGCCATGCCGGTGGCGGTGGGCGCGGCGGTCGCCTGCCCCGAGCGCAAGGTGCTGTGCCTCGAAGGCGACGGCAGCGGCATGTACACGCTCCAGTCGCTGTGGACCATGGCGCGCGAGGGGCTGAACGTCACCACCGTGGTCTTCGCCAATCGCACCTACGCCATCCTCAAGCACGAGCTGACGCAGGTGGGCGCCGGCAATCCCGGACGGCGGGCGCTCGACATGCTGGAGATCGGCCGTCCCGACCTCGACTGGGTCGGCCTCGCCCGCGGCATGGGGGTGCCGGCCGCCCGCGCCGACACGCTCGAGGCGCTCGGCCGGCTGGCGGCGGCGGGGCTGGCCGGTTCCGGCCCGAGCCTCATTGAACTCGTCGTTTGAGCGGCCGCGGCCCGGCGCAGCTTTAACCGGGCATCCACGCATTTCTCGTAGGGTGGGGCAGCGCGGGCGGAGGTTTCCATACGCGCCGGCAGCTTGCCGCGCCGCTTCACGGCGCCTCGCCGAGATTTCTGAGCGGTTGGCCGTCAGTGCGGAATTCGAGACCCAGTCGAAGACGATTTCCTGCGGCGCGGGACCGCGCCGTGCCGGTCCGGGGACCGCAGCGCGACGTCCACACGGTCGCCGAGTCGCTCATCGCCGCGCTCGGCGAACAGGCCACCTGCCATGCCACCTACGAGGCGCTCAAGGCGCGCCAGCGCGGCGACCGCGGCGCCATGGACCATTGGCTCTGGGTTGCCGGCGCGACCCGCGAGATCCTGCGCTCCGAACCCGCGGGCGAGAACTGAGCCGGCGCCCCAGCGGCCTCGCTCAATTGATGGTCTGGCCGCCGTCGACGACGATGGTCGCGCCGTGAACGAAGGAGGCGGCATCCGACAGCAGGAACGCCGCCACATGCGCAATTTCGTCGCATTCGGCGAGCCGCTTCAGCATCACCATGTCCTCGGTCGGACCGCGCGGCACCTGGCCGCTGTCGAAATAGCCGCGCACGCGCGGCGACAGCGTGGGCCCGGGGCAGAGCGCATTGACGCGAAGGTTCTGCGCGCCAAAGTCGACGGCCAACTGCCGCGACAGCGACACCACCCCGCCCTTGGCCGCGCAATAGACCGGCATCTTGGGATGGCCGATCACGCCGAAGGTCGAGGCGACATTGACGATCGCCGGCTTCGGCGCCTGCAAGAGCAGCGGGATGAAGGCGCGGCACATGAAGAACACGCTGTCGAGATCGACCGCGACGATCTCGCGCCATTTCGCGGTCGAAAGTGCGTCGATCGACGCGACGAAATTATTGCCGGCGTTGTTGACGAGCCCCTTGAGCCGGCCCCAGCGCCGCTCGACCGCGACGCGCAAGGCTTCCACCTGCGCTTCGTCCGCGACATCCGCGGCCAGCACGGTGCACGCGGCGCCCTTGGCGCCAAGCCGCGTCTCGGTCTCGCGGAGCTTGCTTTCGCCGCGCCCGACGGCGATCACGTGCGCACCCAGCTCGCCGAGCGCAAGGCAGCAAGCCTGGCCGATCCCGCTGCCGCCGCCGGTCACGAGCACCGGCTCGCCGTCGAAGCGCAATTCCTCGAGCATCGCCCCGTTGCGCCCTTTTCCGCTGCGCGCCGTTGATAACCCTATCGCCGGCGCGGGTCCAGCCGGAACCCTGGCCGGCGCGCCCGTGCGGCGCTAAACTTCGCCGGCAACGGGAAGGAGACGCGGCCGATGTTCGCCAAGCTCAACCATCTTGCCATCGTCAGCGAGAACTACGCCTTGAGCGGCCGCTTCTACGAAGCGCTCTTTGGCATGAACACGGCGGCGCGCGCGCGGGCCGAGAGTGCCGTCGTGGTCGGCGACGGCTATCTCGGGCTCAACATCAATCCGCGGCGCCCGGGACGGGCGGCACGGCTCGACCATTTCGGCATCGAAGTGGACGACGTCGAGGCCGTGTTCGAGCGCATGCGGCGCAAGCATCCGCGGATCGAATGGCTGAAGCGCCCGTCGAACCGACCCTATGCCGGCATCACCACGCACGACATCGACGGCAACGTGTTCGATTTATCGCAGCGCAACATGACGAACCGCCGCGACGTCTATACCGAGATGAACGGCGTCCACCCGCGCCATGTCGGGCATTTTGCGCTGCGCACGCTGCGCCATGACGAGCTCGCCGAGTTCTACCGCGACGTGTTCGAGCTCGAGCCGCGCAACAAGCCCGAGGGCGACCGCAATCACTATCTGAGCGACGGCCAGGTCACGCTGGTCATCATGCCGTGGCACATCACCGATTTCGCCGATACCGGGATCTCCTCGCCCGCACCCGATCATATCGGCTTCACGGTCGAGAGCCTGGCCGCCTTCGAGGCCGATGTCGAGCGTCTCTCCGGGGTCAATCCGAGCCTCGCGCCGCCGCGGCTCGATGCCGGTCCCGAGGGCAAGGCGCGGCTCGCGCTCGCCGAGCGGAGCTGCGCGCTGTGCCAGCGCCACCTCGCCGACCCCGACGGCGTGATGCTGTCGGTATCGGAGGCATAGCCCCCGCTCGCGGCCGCGCCTCAGTCGGGGAGCGGCCGCGCGCCCTCGGGGACGTCCACGTCGAAGGCGTTGATGGTCAGTGCGACCATGGTGTAGAAGCCCGCGCCCCCGATCAGCTCGACCAGCCGCTCCGTGCCCAGGAGGGCCTGCGCGCGCTCATAACTCGCCGCCGACAGCCGCCGCGTCGCCAGCAGCTCGGTGACCACGTCATAGACCAGCTTCTCGTCTTCGCGCACCAGCGCCGGGGTACGGCGCTCACGGATCGCCTCGATCGTGGCGGCGGCGATGCCCGCCTCGAGCGCGCGGGGACCGTGGGCGAACCACTCGTACTGCGCCGAATGGAAGCGGGCGACGACCAGGATCATCAGTTCGACCAGCCGGCGTTCGAGCCGGGCCTCGCGCAGGGCGGTGTAGGCGCGGATGGCACCGTCGGCGAGCGCCGGCGCGTTCAGCATGACGGCAAACGGGCCGCGGACGACACCGTGGGGAATGCGCTTGGCGATCTCGTCGTGAACGCGTTTCTGTTCGGGCGTCAGCTTGTCCGGTTCAAGTGCCGGGGCACGGGCCATGGTCTCCTCTTCCCCCGCCGCGGAAGGCCGGCGGTAGCCATGAACTTTCGCCAGGTCAGGATTGCCGCGAATTACCCGAGCTGAAGGTGTGAAACTGTCGGCTCTCCCCGACGACCCCGCTGCGGTCCGGTCAACTCATTGGCGGCCCCGGGACTGCACCCAATCGCGGAGAAACCCCACCGCGCTAACGCATCAGACGATCGACTTCCTCGCGCTGGGCAAGGATTTCGAGCTCGACCGCGGCCGCTTCATATTGCTTCGCCTGCCGCAATAGAGTCTGACGCACCTGCTCCGTCGTCGCCTGCTGCGCCAGGCGAACGAGACGGCTCGCTTCATTGTGATACCAGACGCTTCCCATTTTTTGCTCTTCTAAGTTATTGGCTTGACACGAGATTACGGCACCTCGTAGGAACCCTCAACACGCCTTTTGGGGTTCGGACCTGCCATGCGCAAACATCATAGCAGTGCACGGAAACGCGCGTAAGCCGGGGCCGTTTTCCCTGTTTCGGTGCAGACTATCCATGCCACCTTCCGTCCGGAGCCGCCGATGAGCAACGTACCCGCCGCCGCGACCGCCCTTGTCGAGGACCTCGTCATCGGCAACCGCATCCTGTTCCATGAGAAGGTGGTGGACGCGTTCGGCCATATCAGCGTCCGCCACGACAAGGACCCGACCAAGTTCCTGATGTCGCGGCATCGCGCTCCGGGCCTGGTCGCCGCCGAGGACATCGTCACCCACGATTTCGACGGCAACGGGCTCGATCACCAGGGGGCACGGCTTTACGGCGAGCGCTTCATCCATGGGGAGATCTATCGGGTGCGGCCCGACGTGATGGCCGTGGTGCATTGCCACGCGCCGCAACTGATCCCGTTCGGGGCAACCCGCTCGCCGCTGCGCCCGCTCTATCACATGAGCGGATTCCTCGGCGCGGGTGTGCCGATCTTCGAGATCAGGGAGGCCGCGGGGCATGACCGATATGCTGATCCGCACCTCGGCGCTCGGCAAGGCGCTCGCCGCGACGCTTGCCGACAAACCGATGGCGCTGATGCGCGGCCACGGCGCGACCATGGTTGGGGTGTCGGTCGCGCAGGTGGTCTACCGCTCGATCTATGCCGCGCTCAATGCCGCGCTGCAGATGGAGGCGCTGCGGCTCGGCACGCCCGTCTATCTCGAGCCCGAAGAGGCGCGCCTGGCCGAGGACACCAACAACAAAGCGCTCGATCGCGCCTGGGCGCTATGGAAGCGCGAGGCGATGGGCGGGTGACTACACCCGGATCTCGCCCAGATTGAGGCTTTCGCCAAGCTCGGCCGCGACGGTCTTGGGCGGCCGGCCGGCAGCGGCGATCTCGACCTGATAGGCGCCCTGAGCCCTCGGGCAGGCGGTCGAACTTGAAGTCGCCGAAATTGTCGCTCGCCGTCTCGGCAATTGCAGCGCCGTCCTTCATGAGCCGGACCCGCGCGCCCTCGACGCAATCGACCACGCCGCCTTGCTCGGTCGCAGATCGTGCCGCCGATGAAGCAGGTCGTATAGCGCCACAGATTGCGGTACCAGACGCGCGGCTTGGTGCCGAGCTCGGGGCGCATGACCTCGAGCTGGTCCTCGCGCGCCTTGCGCTCCATCTCGGCGTCATCGAGCTTCACCGCGCGCATGGCGCCGGTCGGACAGGATTGTTGGCCGCGCGTCTGCTGCCAGCCCTGGTCGAGGAGATGGGCGTCGAACGGCCAGGACTGCGGCAGCTGCAATTCCTCGTTCCACCAGATGTGCCCATAGGGGCAGGCATCGACGAGCTGCTTCTGGCCCTTGGCCTTGACCGGATCGATGAGGACGATGCCGTCCGGGCGCTTGGTGATGGCGCCGTCGCGCGCCGCCTTGATGCAGGGCGCGTCGTCGCAGTGGTTGCACAGCGTCGGGACATAGGCGATGTCGATCATCGGCGCCTGTCCCCGCTCCTTCTGCAGGATGTTGATCCAGCGATGACCATGCTTGGGCATCGGCGCGGCATAGCCCGGCCAGTCATTGCCGACATACTCGTCCATCGCCGCGAGCGTGCAATTGTTGCAATTGGTGCATTCGGCAACGTCGATGATGAGGTTCCATTTGGCCATTACCGCCCCCGTCACTGCGCCGGAACCGTCTCGGCTTCGCGCTGGGCGGCGGCGCGCGGGCGCTCGCCCATGGCGGCAAACGTGGCCGAGACGTGCTCGATCCGGCCGTCCCAGGGCACGATCTCGACCAGCGCGTGCGAGCCGGCGAGCGAATGCGTCGATTTCGTCTGGGTGCGCTCGGGCGTGAGCTGGTTGAGGCAGCCGCCGCGCTCGACCGAGCGGCCGGGCTCGCCCATCGGCTCGTAGATGGCCGAGGATTCATAGCCGTGGCAGACGCCCGGCGGCAGGCGCTCGGTCGGCAGCGCGGCACAGATCACCGCGCCGCGGTCGTTATAGACCTTGACGAGATCGTGTTTCTTGATGCCGCGCGCGGCGGCGTCGCCGGCGTTCATGCGGATGACCCAGTAGTAATAGCCGCCGACATTGACGCGGTGGTCCGGGATGTTGAGGAGGAAGCTGTCCTTGCCGTCGCCCTGGGTGTGGAAGCTGTATTTCGAGTGCGGCGTCAGGAGCTGAAGCGGATACTTGGCGTAAAGCTCGGCCGCGTGCGGGCCTTCCCAGGACGGCTCGTATTTGACGATCGGCGGCCGCTCGGGGTCCTTGAAGCGCTTCAGGCTGATGCATTCGAATTCGAGCTTGCCCGATTGCGTCTGCAAGCCGCGCAGATATTCCCGCGCATAGTCGCGACGGCAGCGGCTGCGGCTCGGGCACGTCCTTCTTGCGGTTCTCCCAGAACCAGCGGAACGACACCGGCGCGCGCAGCTTTTCCTTTTCCGCTCGGCACGACGTAATAGCCCTTGCGGAGGAACTCCTTCCACGAGATGCGCGTCGGCAGGTCCGAGGCGTCGAACATGCGCTTGCACCCAGTCGATCTCGTTGACGCCCTCGGAGAAATAGTTGGCGAGACCGAGCCGCTTCGACAACTCGTTGAAGATCCAGTAGTCCGAGTGCAACTCGCCGAGCGGCTTGATCGCCGGCGCCTGGAACACGATGACGCGGTGGTTCAGTTGCTGCTGGCCGTGATGGCCGTAGCCGCCGAGCCCGGCCCATTCGCTGATATCGACGCGCTCGAAATTGGTGCAGGCCGGCAGGATGACGTCGGCGAACTTCGCCTCGCCCTCGAACCAGATCGACTGGTTGACGACGAATTCGAGATTGGGCGACTGGTACATCCGCACATGGCGGTTGGTGTTGTTCATGGTCGACAGGATCGAGCCGCCGTACTTGTAAAGCATCTTCACCGGCGCATGGCCGGGCGCGGGATAGGTGAAGCGCGCGAATTGATGCTCGATCGACTTGCCGACCCAGGGATAGCCCTCGGCCTTGCCGTCGGCGATCGCCTCGGGCATGAAGATGCGCGGAATGCGCTGATAGGGCGTGTTCATGGTCGGAAGCTGCGGCATGCGCTGATAAAGCTCGACCGGCATCGACGTGCCTTCGAGATCGCCCGACATGCCGCCATCGGCATAGCCCGGAAAGTAGAAATTGAAATCGATCGGGCAGCCCCATTGCAGATTGCCCATGTTGACGCCGGGCTTGCCGAGCCCCTGCATGGCGATGAGGCAGACCATGACGCGCGCCCATTGGATGCCGGTCTGGTTGCGGCAGGCGCCGCCATGGCCGTTGCCCCAGCCGCCGGGCGAGAGATAGACGCGCTTGCTGCCCCATTCGCGCGCCAGCGCGCGCACGTCCTTGGCCGGCGACGCCGGTCTCGCCCTCCTGCCATTCCGGCGTCTTGGCGACCCCGTCCTCCTCGCCGAGGAGATAGGCCTCCCACTTGTCGAAGCCGACCGTGTGCGTCGCGACGTAGTCCTTGTCGTAGAGCCCTTCCTTGATCCAGACATAGGCGATCGCCATCGCCATCGCCGACCGACGTGGTCGGCCGCGGCGCGAGCCATTTGCCCGGGAGGAACTGCGCCGAGGCGTTGTAGTAGGGATCGATGTGGACGATCTTGATGCCGAGCTTGGGGTTCTTGAGCCACTGGCGGCGCACGGTGCCTTCCTGCGCGCCGTAGGAGCCGCTGGTGGTCTCGGGATCGGCCGACCAGAACACGATCATGTCGCAGTTCTGGAGGCAGTCCTCGACCGTGCCGTAGGTCTCGCTCTGGCCGACGCGCAGGGTAGTGGCCCCAATGATGCACCGCGCCCCAGTACCAGCCTTCCCAACTGTCGGGATTGTGATGGACGGCGGTGTGGCCGACGGCGTTCTTGAAGCGATGCAGCGCCGAGAGGTAGTAGCCGATATTGCCCCAGGTGTGGTGCGAGCCGTGCGACACCGCCATCACGCCGGGCCCATAGGCTGCTTTTGAGGCGCTTGATCTCGCCGGCGACGAGGTCGAGCGCCTCGGCCCACGAGATGCGCTCATAGCCCGATTTGCCGCGGTTCTGCGGATTGCGCGCGCCGTCGGGATCGAAATCGACGCGCTTCATCGGGTAGAGCAGGCGGTCGGGCGAATAGACCACCGATTTGTAGTTCTGGCCGTGCGGCGCCAGCGTGGTGCGCGCGCGGCGGCGTGAGCTTGAGGCCGCGCGCCTCGATGGTCCAGGGCTGGGGGTCGTTGGCGTCGAAATCGATCGGCGTGATGCGCACGATCTTGCCGTCCTTGACATAGACGAAGACCGGGCCGCCATTGGTCATGTTGCAGGTGCGCACCGTCCCGTCGGGCAAGCGCTCGCCGAATTTGCAGGCCCGCGGTCCGGATCATCATCACCGTCTGCGCGAACCAGTTGGTCAGGTCCTCGGGGCCGTCGACGGTGAGATTGAAATCCTTCTGCGCGTTGATCTGGTCGAGCCAGTTGATCGGCGGCGTCAGCAGCTTGGCGCCGAGCGACGCATTCTTGAAGCCAAGCGTGATGTCGGGTCGCGCGTGCTGGCCCGCGCCGCGAGCGCACGCGCCCGTCGGCGAATTCGTACCAGCGCCCGATCTCCTCGTCGCGCGCCCGGATCTGGGCGACGAGGTTGCGCTCCGTTCAGGCGCGCGGCGAATTCCGGATAGCGCCGCCGCGCCAGCTTCAGCGCCTGCGCGAGACCGAAAAGGACGGTCGCGAATTTCACGGTCGTAATCGTCATGGCGTGCCCTCCGGCGGCGCGCCGCACGGCGCCACCCGTTTGCGCCGAGCCTAGTCTCGCCCCGGCGCGGCCGCAATTTCGGCGCGCCGTCCGGGACTATCGCGATTGCGCGGCGACGAGCGCGAGCGCCTTTTCGCGCGGGCCCGGCGCGATCATCTTGGTCACGTCGAAGGGATGCGGCAGGGTGTGGTTGTCGTACGAGCGTCTTCGCCATCCAGCGCAGCTTTTCGCCACCGGGAGCGAGAAATCCGGATCGATCGCCTTCTTCTTGACCGCGTCGTCATAGATGAAGGCCGGCCGCGGGTCGTCGGGCTTGTCGTGGATGATCGCGTGGGTGAGCTTGAGCACCGCGTCGCGGTGGCTGAGGGCGTAATGGAACGCCGTCATCTCGGCGGCAAGAAAGCGCGCGACATCGTCGCCGCGCTTGGCGAGCGTCGCACCGGTGGTGAAGACGCAGATGCGCATGTAGTTCGGGCACGCACGTCCTGCGTATGCAGCAGCACCTTCACCCCCTCTTTGGCGGCGATCGGCTCGTATTCGTCGGTGACGACGGTGGCATCGGCGACACCCGCCACCACCGCCTTGAAGCGGTCGAGATCGGCGCCGAGATTGGCGAACTTCACCGCCGACGCCGGGACGCCGTATTTGGCGAGCACGGCGCGCGCGACCACGTCGGGGCTGGCGCCGGGCGACGAGATCGCCAGCGTCTTGCCCCTGAGGTCCTGCACCGTCTTGATGTCGGGGCGGACGAAGATGTCATAGGGCACGCCCGGCCACTGGCAGCCGATCACCTTCACGTCGGCGCCGCGCGCCGCGGCGGCGATGGCCGCGCCCGGGCTGCCGTCGAAGCTGTCGATCTCGCCCGACAGCAGCGCCTGGATCTCGATCACGTCGCTCTTGAACTGCACGAGTTCGAGCTTCAGGCCCTGCCTCTTCGGCGAAACCCTGGGTCACCATCATCATGATCCCGGCATCGCTCTTGGCCTGGATGATGCCGTGACGCCATGGTCTTCCCGTCCTGCGCCGCTGCCGGCCCGGCCAGCGCCAGAACCGCCGCGACCGCCACGCCCGCTGTGCGAGACTTCATCCGAACCTCCCCTGTTCCGGCCCGCTTGGCGGGGCCCTCGGGCGATAGTCCGCGCGCCGACCGGTACCTGTCAATCGCCGCGGCGCCGCCATGGTAAAGCGGGGGACCGCAGCAGCGGAGGAGGCCGGCCATGGCCGAGACGGACGAGCGCATCTGCAATCCGGTTTCGCGCGGCGAGCTGGAGCGGCGGTGGCAGGCGGTGCGCGCGGCGATGGCGCAAGCGCGGCTCGACGCGCTCGTCATCCAGGGCATGAGCAACCTCGCCGGGCACCGCCGGCTATTTCCGCTGGTTCACCGGCATCGCGGCGATGGCCTCTTATCCGATGACGGTGATCTTCCCGCGCGACGGGCTCATGACGCTCGTCGGCCACGGCGCCTTCAACGGCGACACCAAGCTCGACGACCGCGACCCGGCGCTGCCCGGCATCGGCCTGCGCCTGACGACGCCGAGCTTTCCCGCGATCGGCTACACCATCCCCTACGATGCCGAGCTGGTCGCCGGCGCGATCGGGCACGGCCGCTACCGCGCGGTCGGGTTGGTCGCGCCCAACAACATGTATTACGGCTTCGGCGCGGGCCTGCGGAACGGCTTTCGCGGCGTCACGCTGAGCGACGCGAGCGCGCTCGTCGATCCCATCAAGGCGATCAAGAGCGCCGAGGAGATCGGCTTCATCCGCCGCACCGCCGCCATGCAGGACGAACTCCTTGGCGCCCTTCGCGGCCAGGTCCGGCCGGGCATGAAGGATTTCGAGGTGATGGCCCAATCGCAGTATCAGGGCAAGCCTGCGCGGCAGCGAGACCGGCTATTTCCTCGGCTCGTCCGCGCCGCCGGGCGAGGCCGCCATGGTCCGTCCGCGGCCGCAGCAGGGCCGCACGCTACGCCAGGGCGACGTGCTGTTCTGGCAGGCGGAGAACACGGGGCCCGGCGGCCTGTTCGTCCATGTCGGGCGGTTCGTCGTGCTCGGCAAGGCGCCGCAGGAGCTGGTCGATGCCTTCGGCATGGCGGTCGAGGCCCAGGACTTCACGGTCAAGCTGTTGCGGCCCGGCGCGCGCTGCAGCGAGATTTTCGGCGAATACCAAGCCTATCTGCGCGCCCGGAACCTGCCCGCGGAGGCGCGCCTGCACTGCCACGGCCAGGGCTATGACGTGGTCGAGCGGCCGCTCATCCGCAACGACGAGACCATGACGCTCGGCGCCAGCATGAATATCGGGCTCCATCCGAGCTGGTCGAACGCGCGGCTCTTCGTCACCGTCTGCGACAATTTCCTCATCGGCGCCGACGGTGCGGTCGAACGCCTGCATCGAACGCCGCGCGAGATCATCGAGCTTTAGCCGGCGGCAAGGAGTGCCCTGCCCGTGCTGCGCAGCGGGAGAGCCGCGCCCTAGAAATCCGGGCCGCCATAGAGCCACGCCATGCCTTCCATTCCCTCCCTGGCCGTGCGCGCGCCGAGCCACTGATTCCGCAATTCGCGCAGCACGCCCGAGGCGTGATAGACCTCGCCATAGACGCGCGCCATGAACTGCACGCGCCCGGTGCGGAGATAGCGCGCCGCCTGGTAGTCGCGGAACGCAGCGGCGAAATCGCCCTGGCGCTCGACCGCCTTGTCGGCGAGGCAGACCGCGTCCTCGATCGCCATGCACGCGCCCTGCGCCAGATATTGCAGCATCGGATGCGCGGCGTCGCCCAGCAGCGTCGCGCGCCCGCGGCTCCATTCCTTGACCGGCTCGCGGTCGCACAGCACCCACATGCGCCATTCCTCGATCTTGCCGAGCATGGTGCGCACCTCGGCGCAGGTGCCGGCGAAGCGCTCGCGCAATTCGGCCGGATCGCCGTAGCTGTCCCACCCCTCTTCGTAGCGGTTGCTGTGGAAAACGGCGACGAGATTGGTGATCTCGCCGCTGCGCAAGGGGTAGTGGACGAGATGCGTCTTCTCGCCGGCCCAGATCACCATCGAGCCGACGCGCAGTTGCTCCGGCACATCCTCGGTCGGCAGCACGGCGCGATAGGCGATGTGGCCCGAGACCCGCGGCTTGCCGTCATTGACGATGGCGGCGCGCACGGTCGACCACAACCCGTCCGCGCCGATGACGGCCGCGCCCTCGACCGTGCTGCCATCGGCGAGCGTCACCGCGGCGGCGCCGTCGCGCTCGCGCAGGCCGGTCACCTTGCGCGAGGTCTCGAGCGTGACCATGCCCGACTGGCGGCAGGCGTCGAGGATGGTCTGGTGCAGATCGGCGCGATGGATGAGCGCATAGGGGAATTCGAACCGGTTGAGGAACTCCTTGGCCAAGGTGATGCGCGTCACCTCCTGCGCCGTGATGCAGTCCATCATCACCAGCCGGTCGGGGAACCAGGCGATGCGGCTCACCGCATCGGTGAGGCCCAGGCGCGCGAACATCTTGAAGACGTTGGGACCCAATTGGATGCCCGCGCCGATCTCGCCGAACTCGGGCGCCTGTTCCAGCACGCGGCTCCTGAGGCCCTTGCGCGCGAGCGCAAGGGCGGCAGCAAGGCCGCCGATCCCGCCGCCGACGACGATGACCGGCACGTTCAATTCCACCATCGCTTCCTTCCTTCTTGCCGAGCCGCCGGATGATCGATGCAACCGCCCCGGAGTTCAAGAGCGGCAGCGTCCGGGGCCGCTACCTCGCCCTTTACATCGCACCGACGCTCCGATACTCGACTCCGGCGGGAGCGTCGAGGAGGCGGCGATGACCGCGCTCACCTCAGGAGCAGCTGGCGAGCACCGGCACGCTCGAAGAGCTTTATCCGCGTCTCGACGCGATCGGGCTCGGCGCCGGCTGGAACAAGCCGACGCCGTCGCTGTGGCCGACGCCGCACAAGAACTTCCCGCCCGGCGCATTGGCGCTACGCCCAGGCCAAGGGCGCGCTCGACGCCGCCGGCCGCCTCATCAACACCGAGCTGGCCGAGCGGCGCAATCTCATCCTCATCAACCCGCTCGAGGGCAACGACTACGCCACCGCGCGCACGCTCGTCGCCGCCTATCAGATGATCATGCCCGGCGAGCACGCGCGCTCGCATCGCCACACCCCCAACGCGCTGCGCCTCGTCATCGACGCCGAGCCCGGCACCTATACCATCGTCAACGGCGCGCGGCTGCCGATGGCGCCGAACGATGTCGTGCTGACGCCGAACTGGTGCTGGCACGGCCACGGCAATGACGGCAAGGGCTGCGGCTATTGGCTCGATTTCCTCGACGTGCCGCTGGTGCATCTGCTCGACCCGATGTTCTTCGAGCCGCATCCCGACGAGTTCGAGGACGAACGCGCCCGAGGCGCCGCACTCGCCGCTGCATTTCCCGTGGCGCGACACCGAACAGCGGCTCGCCGCGGCCGCGCCCGATCCGAGCGGGCGCCACGGCATCAGCGTCGAGCTGGGCGATCCCGCGCTCGACACCATGGCGCTCTTCATGATGCGGCTGGCGCCGGGCGCGGCGACGACCGCCCTACCGCACCACCGCCAACACGCTCTATGCCGCGGTCGAGGGCGAGGGCGACGACCATCGTCGAGGGCCGAGAGCTTCGCGTGGCGCCGCGGCGACGTGCGTCGTGGTGCCGACTGGCACGCGCATTTCCATCGCGCGCGACGAGGGCGCGGTGCTGTTCCGCGTCACCGACGAGCCGGTGATGAGCCGCCTCGGCTTCCTGCGCAGCGAAGCCGCGTAAGACGAACTCAGCACGACGAGAGGAAACGCCATGGCCAAGCTGCCGCTCACCTTCGCCTGCGGGCTCTATGACCGCATGGTGCCGCTCTATACCGGCGAGGTGCAGCCCGCGGGCATCGATCTCAATTTCCTCGCCATCGACAACCCGCGCGAGATTTTCGACCGCATGGGCGGCGGGCCAGGAATTCGATGCCTCGGAGATGTCGAGCTCCGAGACGTTCCAGCGCCATCGCCGCCGGCAACAGCCCGTTCGTCGCGCTGCCGGTTTTCCCGTCGCGCGTCTTCCGCCACGGCCACATCACCATCAACCGCAAATCGGGCATCAAGTCGCCCAAGGATCTCGAAGGCAAGCGCGTCGGCGTGCCGCTCTATACCCAGACCGCGGCGATCTTCATCCGCGGCATGCTGCAGCACGAATACGGCGTCGACTGCTCGAAGATCCATTGGGTGCAGGGCGCGCTCAACCATGCCGGGCTCGCACGGCAACCCGTCGGTGCTGCCGCTGCTCAAGCCGGTCGACGATCGAGACCGAACCGCACCGGACAAGTCGCTGAGCGATCTGCATCGAGGAGGGCGCGATCGACGCCATCACCGCGACCGGCGTGCCCAAGGCGTGCCGCCGCAACCCCGACATCGTGCGGCTCTTCCCGAACTTACCGCGAGGTCGAGCGCGACTATTTCCGGCGCACCAGCATCTTCCCGATCATGCATCTGGTCGCCATGCGCCGCGACACCTACGAGAAGCATCCCTTCGTCGCGACCAGCCTCTACGAACGCCTTCGAGGCAGTCGAAGAACCGCGCGCTCGAGCGGATGATGCGAGACCGGCGCGCTGCGCTACATGATGCCGTGGCTCGACAGCGATCTCGACGAGATCGCACGAGGTGTTCGACGGCGATCCCTGGCCCTATGGCATCGAGGCGAACCGGCCGACGCTCGAGGCGCTGGTCACGTATCTCGCCGAGCAGAACCTGATCGCCAAGACGCTGCCGATCGAGGAGTTTTTCGTGCCGATCCACGGACTAGCATTGAGGCGTGCGACGATGCGCTGGCGCAGCATCTCGACCGGGCTCATCGTTCTGGTCGTGCATCGTCGCGGCTGTGGCAGGTCGGGGAGCGCCTCCTCGGCAGTCTATTGGCTCAGCTCGCCCTGGGCGACGATCGTCGCGCTTCTTCGCCTCGCTGTTGAACGGCGAGCTGATCCGCCAGTCGGGCTACACGATCGAGGAATCGTTCCTCGGCGCGCGTGATCGGCGGCGTGCCGGCGGTGATCCTGCCGTTCCTGCTGCGCCGCAGCCCGATCATGGTCGCGATCCTCGATCCCTTCATGGTCGGCGGCTATGGCGCGCCCAAGCTCGCGCTCGCGCCGCTCTTCATCCTGTGGTTCGGCATCGGCACCGAATCGAAGATCGCGCTGGTGGCGAGCGTGCTGTTCTTCATCGTCTATTTCAGCACGCTCGCCGGGCGTGCGCGCGCTCGACGCCAAGCTCGTGCAGATGGCGCAGCTCGTCGGCGCGAACGAGCGCCAGGTCGCGCGCCACATCGTCTTCCCCGGCGCGGTGCCGAACATCTTCGCGGGATTCCGCATCGGCCTCCCCTACGCCATCGGCGCCGCGGTCATCGCCGAGCTGATCTCGTCCAACCGCGGCCTCGGATATCTCGTGCAGGTCGGGGCGATGAATTTCGACACGACGCAGTGCTTCGTCGCCATCCTCGGCGGCGACGCTCATCGTGCATGCCGTCGGCTGGATGGTCGACGCGACCGAGCGGCTGCTGCTGCGCTGGCGGCCCGGCGGGCGATGCATGCTGACGCAGAGCGTCGGCAACTGAGCCATGGACGGCGCGCCGCTCCTCGAAATCCGCAATCTCGGCAAGCGCTTCCCGACGCGCCAGGGCCGCGAGCCGTCGCCCTGGGTCATCCGCGATCTCACCTTCTCGGTCAGCGACGGCGAATTCCTCACCATCATCGGCCCGTCGGGCGCCGGCAAATCGACCCTCCTCAACATGATCGCGCAGATCGACGTGGCGAGCGGCGGCGAGATCCTCTTCCAGGGCGACAAGATCGTCACCGCCGACCCCAAGGCGATGCGGCCCGGGCCTCGACCGCCGCATCGGCTATGTCACGCAGGACGACAATCTGCTGCCGTGGCGCGACGACGATCGACAACGTGCTGTTCGCGCTCGAAGTGCAGGGGCGGCTCGACGACAAGAGCCGCGCCCACGCCGCGATGCTGATCGAGGCGGTCGGCCTCACGGGCTACGAGCGCTATTACCCGCACGAGCTGTCGGGCGGCATGCGCAAGCGCGCGGCGCTGATCCGCACGCTCGTCTACGATCCGCCGGTCATCCTGATGGACGAGCCTTTCGCGGCGGTCGACGCGCAGACGCGGACGCAGCTCCAGGAGGATCTGCTGCGGCTGTGGAGCCTCGGGCGCAAGACCATCGTCTTCGTCACCCACGACATCGCCGAGGCGATCATGCTGGGCGACCGCACGCTCGTGCTGACGCGCCAGCCGACGCGGATCGCGGCCGAGCACGCGATCCCGTTCCCGCGGCCGCGCGACGTCAAGAACTTCTTCGCGCTCGCCGGGCTTCGCCGAGCTCTACGAGCGCATCCGCGCGGAGGTCCAATGACCACCATCGATCCCGCCTCGCGCCGTCGTCGACGCCGGCGCCGCCGGTCTCGCGCAAGACGCATGGTCATCGCCGGGCGCATCGTCCTGGCGCTCGCTCCTGCTGCTCGGCTGGCAATGGGGCGCGGCGGCCTTCGGCTCGATCTTCTTCGCCTATCCGCTCGACGTGGTCGTGGCGCCTCGTCGAGATCGCGCCGCAGCGGCGAGCTGGCCGACGACATCCTCGCGACGCTGCGCGTCTCGGCGATCGGCTTCGTCATCGGCAGCGTCGCCGGCGTGCTCGTTGCCGTTCCTGCTGCGCCGCTCGCCGCGCTGGACCGACGGCGGTCGAGCCCTACATCCTCTGCTCGCAGGGCATTCCCAAATACGCGCTCGCGCCGTGGCTCATCCTGTGGTTCGGCATCGGCGATCTGCCGAAGCTCGTCATCGTCACGCTGATGGTGTTCTACATTCCCTTCGTCAACACCTTCGCCGGCATCCGCGGCGTCGATCAGCGCCTCGTCAGCATGGCGCGCATCATGGGCGCGAGCGAGGTCAAGATCTCGCGCGAGGTGATCTGGAACTCGCTGCTGCCGTTCTTCTTCACCTCGCTCAAAGTGTCCCTGCCGCGCGCGGTGAGCGCCTGCATCGTCGGCGAGTTCCTGGTCTCGACCGCAGGGCGTCGGCCACTATATCGAGCATGCGCGCGAGCTGTCCGACACGGTGGGCGTCTTCGCCGGCATCGTCGTCGCCACCGCGCTCGTGCTCGTCGTCAACGCCATCGTCGAGCGCCTCGAGCGCCACGCCCTGCGTTGGCGCCCGGTCGACCGCGACATGGTGCTGTAGCGCCGCCGCCGCTACTTGACGTACTTGTCGGTGAAGAGGTCGGTATAGGATTTCAGCTTCTCGTCCGGCTTCATCAGGCCCGCCTCGATGTTGTAGAGGTCGGCGTTCTCGAGCGCCTGTTGCGTCGGCGCGGGCGGGTTGGGGCTGGCGCCGCGGACCTCGTCGAAGGCCGCGTGTAGCAGCTTCGGGTCGAGCGTCGTGAAGCGCTTCCGCATGAGCGCCAGCGCGTCCTCCGGGTGCTCCTGGATGAAGCGCGCGGCCTCGGCGAAGGACTGGCCCACGCCCGTGCAGATTTCCGGCCGCTTCTGACAGGTGTCGGGCCGCACCACGACGATATCGTGCGCGAACGGCACCATCTCGGGCGGGTCGCCGGCGGGACCGCTCGCGATCGTGACCGCCTGCCCCGCCAGCACCGGCTGCAGCGGCCAGGGCAGCGACATGGCGAAGCCGTCGATCTGCTTCGCCGCGAAGGCGGCGATCATGTTGGGCGGCTGCATCACCGCGATGCGGATCGCCTCGGGATCGAGACCCGCCTTGCGCGCCAGCAGCCGGACATAGGCGTGGATGATCGAATTGATCGATTCGACCGCCATGGTCCGCCCTTTCAGGACAAGCGCGCGCCGGGCCAGCGGCGCCTTGGGATCGAAGCCGGCAGCTTCGGCGAGGTCCTTGCGCAGCACCGCCTCCACGACCAGCCGGTCGAGCGGCTCGGCGATCTCGAGCATCTTCTGGCCGCGCGCGGCGGCGCGGGTGAGGGTGATGGCCGAGACCTGCGCCACGTCGGCGCTGCCGGCGATCACCGCGTTCATCGAGCCGATGCCGGCGATGAGCACGCTCTTGACGCCGAGCCCGTGCTTGGCCCAGAGGCCGAGATCGTCGGCGACATAGCCTTCCATGAAGGTGAGGCTGTAGGCCGGCACCGCCATGGTCACGGCCTCGAGCTTGGGCTGCGCGTGGAGCGGCGGCGCGGCAATGCCCAGAAAACCCACCGCCATCATGATCGCCCGACGGAAACGCATCCCGCTCCTCCCTGCCTTGCGCAGTTCGGCGCGATCATGCGGGGACCGAGGCGATCCAGCAATGGGTTGATCGCGACCCGCTTTTGCTGAAAAGATCGCCGCCTCTGCCGCACCTTAACCGGGGGACCAGACGATGAGCGACCTTCAGGACCGGATCCGCGATCTCGTGCTCGCCAACCGCATCCTCGCGCACGAGGGCGTGGTCGACGCCTATGGCCATGTCAGCGTGCGCAGCCCGCTCGATCCCAACCGCTATTTCATCTCGGTCTCGCGCAGTCCCGAACTGGTCAAGAGCAGCGACATCATCGAATGCGGGCTCGACGGCACGCCGGTGCGGCCGGAAAAACGCGCGCTCTACATCGAGCGCCATATCCATGGCGGCATCTACGAGCGCCGCCCCGAGGTCATGGCGGTGGTCCACAGCCACGCGCTCGAGGTGCTGCCCTTCAGCATCAGCACGACGCCGCTCGAGCCCGTGCTTCATTCCGGCGGCGTGCTCGGCCACCGCCTGCCGGTGTGGGACATCGCCGACCGCTTCGGCGACACCTCGCTTCTGGTGGAGAACATGGCGCAGGGACGCGATCTCGCCGAGCGGCTGGCGGTGAACCGCGTCGTGCTGATGCGCGGGCACGGCTTCGCCGCCGGCGGACGCTCGATCCTGGAGGTGGTGCGCATCGCCACCATCCTGCCGCGCAACGCCCGGACGTTGATCGATGCGCTGCGCCTCGGCGGCGGGGTGAAGGCGCTTTCGCCGGGCGAGATCGACATCCGCATGGCCGGGCGCATCGACGGACCGGAGCTTTACCGCGCCTGGGAATACTGGGCGACCCGCGCCGGCTGCGCCGACCTGCTCAAGCCGACATCGCCGCCGCGCCGCGCCGCCGCCAAGCCCGCGCCCAAGCGCAAGGCGGCCGCGCGCAAGAGGCGCTGACCGGCCGGCGGCTACGCCCCGATGCGCGGCGCGCGGTTCGAGCCCGATCCCCGTTCGATCGCGCCGATTGCGGCATAGCGCTCGGCATCGCGGAAGCTCGACCAGTAGTCGTAGGACTCGCGGATCGGCTCGAACAGGCGCGGGCGCCGCGCATCGGTTTCGGGAAACTCCTCCATGCCGAAGCTGTATTCGAGGGTGAGCCCGTCCGGTTCGAGGAAGTAGAGGAACACGCTGCCCGAAGGCGGATGGCGGCCGGGGCCATAGACGATGGGGACGCCGTTCCTGCCGAAGCGCGCGATGGCGCGGCCGATATCGTCGATCTCGCTGACCATGAAGTTGACGTGATGAAGTTGCGCCCGCGGGCTTTTGATGAGGGCGATGCCGTGGTGATAGGGGCTCGGATGGCAGCGCATGAAGCAGGCCTGGCCGTCGATCGCATCGGAGATGCGGAAGCCGAGAACGTCGGTGTAGAAGGCGCAGGCCGCGTCGAAATCGGGCACGCGCAGCACGACATGGCCAATGCGCTGGATCTTGGCGAGACGCGGCACGAAGGGATCGCTGAATTCGCGCATGCCGGCATAAAGCTCGAAGGTCGCGCCGGTGAACGGCTCGACCAGGCGGAATGCGCGGCGTTGGTGCAGGCGCCGCACATTCCGCCGCCGCGACCTCGAACACCTCGATCCCTGCCGCGGCGAAGCCACGCGCCGCCTCCTCGACCTCGTCGGCGCTGCCCAGCGCGAGGCCGACGCGCTTGAGCCCCGGCGCCGCGGCACCATAAAGGACCACGTCGTGATGCGCGTTGCCGCAGCGGAAGAACGCCGCGCCATCCTCGCCCTCGCCGCTCGGCTGCAGGCCGAGCTGGTGCTCGTAGAACGCGCGGGCGCGGCCGAGATCGGTGACGTTGAGCGCGACATAGCCGAGCCTGTCGTAGCGGGGCATCCCTTTCCTCCTCGCCGCGGCGGAGGCGGCGATGATAGGTGCGGCCATCATCGTCGCCAAGCGCCGCCTCTGGCGGCGGAACGGACGCGCGCTATGATCACGCCGATGCCGCTCGAGACCGTCGCCGCTTCGCCCGACCCCGCCATCCTCCGCTTCGTCACCGCGTCCGGCCTTTTCCCGCCGACCGCGCCGCTTGGTTTCGAGCCGCTGGCGGGCGGCGTCTCGTCCGACATCTGGCTCGTCCGCGGCGGCGGTCGGGCGGTCTGCGTCAAGCGCGCCCGCGAACGACTCAAAGTCGCCGCGCTCTGGCGCGTTCCCGTCGCCCGCAATGCGACCGAGGCGGCATGGCTCAGGACGGCAGGCGCGATTGTCCCCGGTGCCGCCCCCGCCGTGCTGGCCGAGGATGCGGCGTCCGGCGTCTTCGCGATGGAATATCTTCCGCCCGCCGCCTATCCGGTGTGGAAGGACGCGCTGCGCCGGGGCCAGGTCGATCTTGGCTTCGCCGCTGGCGCCGGTGCGCGCCTGGCGCGGATTCATTCGGTCACGGCGCGCGCGGACGACACGGAACGCCGCTTTGCGACCGACGCCATTTTTCACGCCATCCGCCTCGAGCCCTATCTGTTGGCGACGGCGCAGGTGCATCGCGATCTCGCCCCGGCGCTGGAAGCGCTGGCAGCAGCGACGGCGGCGACCCGCCGCGCCCTCGTCCATGGCGACGTGAGCCCGAAGAACATTCTCATGGGGCCGGGCGGGCCGGTGTTCATCGATGCCGAATGCGCGTGGTTCGGCGATCCCGCCTTCGACCTTGCCTTCTGCCTCGATCATCTGCTGCTGAAATGTCTGTGGGTGCCGGCGGCGGCGGCACGGTTTCTTGCCGCCTTCGACCGTCTCGCCGCTGCTTATCTCGCGGCGACGGATTGGGAGGACGCCGCTGCGCTCGAGCGGCGCGCGGCCCGGCTTCTGCCCGGCCTGTTCCTCGCCCGCATCGACGGCAAGTCCCCGGTCGAATACGTGACGCAAGAAGACGACAAGGCGCGGGTGCGGCGCGTCGCCCGTGCGCTGCTGCTGAAATCCGCCGGCGCGGCTCGCGGAAATGCGCGGCGCGTGGGCAGCGGAGATCGGCGCGTGACCAAGGCGGGCGCGCGCATCGAGCGCATCCATGGCCGCCGCGTCTGGGATTCGCGCGGGCGGCCGACCGTCGAGGCGGAGATCGTCGTGAGCGGCGGTGCGCGCGGCCGGGCGATCGCCCCTGCCGGCGCCTCGCGCGGCCGGCACGAGGCGGCAGAGCTGCGCGACGGCGGCGACAGGCTCGACGGGTACGACGTGACGCGCGCCATCGCCGGCATCGACGGCGAAATCGACGCCGCGCTGCGCGGCATGGACATCGCCGATCAGCAGGCGCTCGACGATCGGCTCATCGCACTCGATGGCACCCCGAACAAGGCGCGGCTCGGCGGCAATGCCACGATCGCGGTTTCTCTCGCGGCGCTCCACGCTGCCGCCGCGACCGCCGGCGTGCCGCTGTGGCGCCATCTTGCGGGCGACGCAACGGCGACCTTGCCGCTGCCGCAAATCCAGATTTTCGGCGGCGGCGCGCATGCCGCGCAACGGATCGACATCCAGGATTTTCTCGTCCTGCCGCTCGGCGCCCGATCCTTCGCCGAGGCCATGACCATGGCGGCGCGGGTCTATCACGCGGCCGGCGCGATCCTGGACGAAGCGGGCAAGCGCGCCGGCGTCGCCGACGAAGGCGGCTGGTGGCCGAATTTCGCCTCGAACACCGAAGCGCTCGACACCGCCATGCGCGCGATCGAGCGCGCGCGGCTGCGCCCGGGCGAGGACGTGGCGCTCGCCCTCGACGTCGCCGCCTCGCAACTGCGCGATGGAGCCTTTTATCGCTTCGAGGGGCGGCGCCTCGAAAGCGGCGCGTTCGTCGCCCTCCTCGCCGGCTGGTGCCGGGCCTATCCGATCCTCTCGGTCGAGGACCCCGCCGCCGAGGACGACGATGCCGGCATGCAGGAATTCACCGCGGCCGTAGGCGGGCGCATCCAGGTCGTGGGCGACGATTATCTCGTCACCTCGGCGCCGCGGATCGCCGCCGCTGCCACGCTCGGCGCCTGCAACGCGGCACTCATCAAGCCCAACCAGGCCGGCACCGTCAGCGAGACGCGTGCGGCGCTGGCGGCGGCGCGGCTGGCGGGATGGCGCGCCATCGTCTCCGCCCGCTCGGGCGAGAGCGAGGATGTGTCGATCGTCCATCTCGCCGTTGGCTGGGGCGCAGACCAGATCAAGGTCGGCTCCTTCGCCCGCTCCGAGCGGATGGCAAAGTGGAACGAGGCGTTGCGGATCGAGGAGGAATTGGGCGGCAACGCTTTCCGCGGCCGGAGCGCGCTCGGGCGATGAAGGCGGTGCTGCAATACCGCGCGAGCCCGGGCTTTTGCGCCCGGCTCGCCGCGCTCGAGGGACTGGACGTGACCGTGGTCGCGGAACCCGACAAGGCGGAATTCGCGCGGGCGATGCGTGACGCCGCCGTGCTGCTGCACGCGCTCGAGCCGGTGACGGAGGCGGTGATGGCAGCGGCGCCGCAGCTGCGTCTGATCCAGAAGATCGGTGTCGGCGTCAACACCATCGATCTCGAGGCGGCGAAGCGGCGCGGCATCGCCGTCTGCAACATGCCCGGCACGAACACCCAGGCCGTGGCCGAGATGACGCTGCTGCTCATGCTGGCGGTGCTGCGCCGCGTGACCGCGCTCGCGGCGCTGACCCGCGCCGGCCACGGCTGGAGCCCGCCGCTCGCCATGATCGACGCGCTGGGCGAGCTGGGCGGGCGCACGGTCGGGCTCGTCGGATTCGGCGCGGTCGGGCGCCGGCTCGTGCCGATGCTGCACGGCTTCGGCGCGCTCGTCGTCTATACCGCGCGGCAACCGCAAGCCGATGCGGGCATCGCGTTCCTGCCGCTGGCGGAATTGCTGCCGCGGGTCGATATCCTGTCGCTCCACCTGCCGCTGACGCCGGCGACCGCGCGGATCATCGACGCCGCGGCGCTCGCGGCGATGAAGCGCGGCAGCATCCTCGTCAACACCGCGCGCGGCGGCCTGGTCGACGAGGCGGCGCTCCAGGTGGCGCTCGCATCGGGGCATCTCGCCGCCGCCGGTCTCGATGTCTTCGACCAGGAGCCGGTGCCGGCAGCCATTTCGCTGCTTGCGCTCGACAATGTCGTCGCGACGCCGCATCTGTCGTGGCTCACCACCGAGACGCTCGACCGCAGCCTCGGCATCATCGTCGAGAACTGCCGCCGTCTCGGCAGCCGGCGACGCGCTCCTCATCGCGTGGTCTAGGCGTCGTTGACAGGGCACGGGGCGGCGCTTAATCGCCGACGCCTTCGGGCCATGAGCGACAGAGAGATCGACCCGCGGCGCATCGCCCTCATCGGCTTCGGCGAATTCGGCAAGACCTTCGCCCGCGGCTTCCTCGCCACGGGCCGGCACGAGGTCGCGAGCTACGACATTCTCTTCGACAATTCCGAGCGCGGCGCCACGCTGCGCGAGACCGCGCGCGCGATGGGCGTCGAGGCCGCGCCCACCGCGGCGGCGGCGGCCAGCGGCGCCCAGGTGGTGATCTCGGCGGTGACGGCATCCTCGGCCTTCGCCGTCGCCGAGGCTGCGGCACGCTATCTCCGTCCCGGCCAGTTCTTCCTCGACATCAATTCGGTCTCGCCCGACGACCAAGCGCGCCGATGCGGCGGCGGTCGCATCATCGGGCGCACATTACGTCGAGGCCGCGGTGATGGCCCCGGTCGCGCCTTATGGGCTCAAAGTGCCGATGCTGCTCGGCGGCACGGCGGCGGCGGCATCTGGCCGCGCTGCTCGCGCCCGCCGGGTTGCGCATGGAGCCGGTCGCGACGCGCGATCGGCGAGGCGTCGGCGATCAAGATGTGCCGCAGCGTGATGATCAAGGGGATCGAGGCGCTCGCGGTCGAATGCTTCATGACGGCGCGGCGCTATGGCGTCGAGGACCGCATCGTCGCCTCGCTCAACGAGACCTTCAAGCCGCTCGATTGGGAGAAGCTCGCGGGCTATCTGATCGAGCGCGTGGTCCAGCACGGCCGCCGCCGCGCCGCCGAGATGCGCGAGGCGGCCGAGACCGTCGCCGCCATCGGCCTCGACCCGGTGATGACCAGCGCGACCGCCATCCGCCAGGACTGGGTCGCCGACCGGGTCGATGCGCTGCCGGCGCTCAAGACGCATGACGGAGGCGGAGTGGCGCGATGCCGTGGACCAGCTTCTCGCGCTGCCTCGGCAAGAAAGCGGACGCGGCAGAGTAGGCCGACCGCGCGCCGCTATTCCGCGAAAATTTCCTTGAGGCGGGCGACGAGCTGGGCGTGGCGGGCGGCGTCGGCGACGCTGACGGCGTGGCCGACGCCGAGATAGCGCTCGGCGACCTCGGGCGAGGCGAGCAGCTCCTGGCCCGTGCCCGGCGAGCGCGACCCGCCCCATCTCGATGACATAGGCGCGGTCGGCGATGGCGAGGCTCAGTTTCGCGTTCTGCTCCGACAGCACGATCGCCAGCGCCCTGCGCGCGCAGGCCCGCGATGAGACGGAAAATCTCGCGCGACCAGCACCGGCGCCAGGCCCAGCGACGGCTCGTCGAGCACCAGGAGCCGCGGCTCCGCCATCAGGCCGCGGGCGATCACCAGCATCTGCTGCTGGCCGCCGGAGAGATTGGCGACCGGCTCGCGGAGCCGCTCGCAGCAGGACGGGAAAGCGCGCGCACACCTCGCTCCACGCGCTGCGCGATCTCGCGCCTCGCTCACGCGTGCGGCGATGGACATAGGCGCCGAGGCGCAGATTCTCGGCGCACGGTGAGCGCCGCCGAACACCTGCCGCCCTTCGGGCACCTGGGCGATGCCGCGCAGCACGCGCGCGCGCGGGCGTCAGCCGGTCGATGCGCTCGCCGTCGAAGCAGGATCTCGCCGCGCGCGCGCCGGCAGGAGGCCCGAGATCGTCTTCACCAGGGTCGACTTGCCGGCGCCGTTGGCGCCGACCAGCGCGACGATCTCGCCGGCGCCGACGGCGAGATCGATGCCGTGGATCACGTCCATGCCGCCATAGCCGGTGTGAAGACCCGCTGACCTCGAGCATCTACGTCGCCTCCTGCCCGACATAGGCGGCGATGACGCGCGCGTCGCTGCTGGATCTCGCGCGGCGTGCCGCGGGCGACGACGCTGCCGGCATCGAGCACGATGACCTCGTCGGCGACGCCCATCACCAGCGACATGTTGTGCTCGACCACCATGACGGTGATGCCGCCGTCGCGCACCGCGCGCAGCAGCTCGGCGAGATCGGCGGTCTCGGCATCGTTGAGCCCGGCCGCGGGCTCGTCGAGCAGCAGCAGCCGCGGCCGCGCCATCAGCGCGCGCACCACCTCGAGCAGCTTCTGCCCGCCCATCGGCAGATCGGTCGCCGCGATGTCGCGGAACGGCGCGCAGCCCGACGAGGTCGAGCAGCGCGTCGGCCTGCGCCGCCAGCCGCGCCTCCTCGCGCCGCGCGCCGCCGAGCCACAGCATCTGCCGCCACGCCGGCGCGCGGACATGGAGATGCGCGCCCGCCAGCACGTTCTCGAGCGCGGTCATGCCGGGATAGATGCGCGCCGACTGGAAGGTGCGGATGAGGCCCATGCGCGGCGATCTCGGTCGGGCGCGCGGCCGAGGATCGGGTGCCATAGAAGCGCGACCTCGCCGGCATCGGCGGCGTAGAGATTGGTGACGAGATTGAACACCGTGGTCTTGCCGGCGCCGTTGGGGCCGATGACCGCGGTGAGGCTGCCATGCGGCACGGTGAAGCTGACATTGTCGCAGGCGCGCACGCCGCCGAAGCTGCGCGACGAGGCCGACGACGTCGAGCGCGGCGTCGCTCATCGCGGCTGCCTTCCGGGCACCAGCGCCGATCGCGTCCGCGCCCGACCAGCGCCGCGCCGAGCCGCGCGATCCAGGCCGCCGCGGTGCCGAACATCCCTTCCGGCAGCCACAGGAAGCAGCGCGACCAGCAGCAGCCCTTCGGCGAAGGTCTTGTAGAGTCGCGAAGGGCTGGAACACGGTCGGCAGCAGCGTCAGCAGCGCGACGCCGAGGATCGGCCCGACCAGCGTGCCCTCGCCGCCGGCGACCAGCATCGCGATCATCTCGAACGAGCGCGGCGTGCCGACCATGTCGGGCGAGAGGAAATGGAAATAGAAGGCGTAGAGGCTGCCCGAGAGCGAGGCGAGCGCGGCGCTGATCACCACCGCCGCGAGCTTGTAGCGCGCGCACGTTGACGCCGAGCGCCGCCGCCGCGGTCTGGTCGGTGCGCACCGATTTGAGCGCGCGGCCGAAGCCCGAGCGCATGCCGCCCATGCAGCACCAGCACCAGGACCACGATCACGCCGGCGACGAGATAGTACATCTGGCGCGGCGTGGCGAAGCTGTAGCCGCCGACCGAGAAGGACGGGATGCCGGCAAGCCCCGACGGACCGCCGGTGAGGTCGGTCAGGCCGACGGTGAGCGAATCGACCATCAGCCCGAAGGCCAGGTCGCGAGCGCGAGGAAATGCCCGCGCAGCCGCACCGTGACCAGCGACAGCAGCACCGCCGCCAGCGACCGACAGCGCGATGCCCGGCGACGATGCCGACGAGCGGCGGCACGCCATAGGTGGTCGGCGAGGATCGCGGCGGTATAGCCGCCGATCGCCATGAACCCGGCCTGGCCGAGGCTGACCTGCCCGGCGAAGCCCATCAGCACGTCGAGCCCGAGCACGGCGATGAAGAGGATGCCGGTGATGACCAGCGAGTTGAGGATGCCGCGCTCCGGGCAGCAGGTACGGGCAGCGCCACCAGGACAGCGCCACCGCGAGCGACGCCGAAGACGAGCCCGCCGCGTGCCCTCGATGCGCACGATGGCGCGATGGATGCGCTGCTCGTCGCGCACGTCCTGGCGCCGCGCCGGGCCGCGCTGAAGAGCCCGTTGGGCCGCCACAGCAGCACCGCCAGCAGCAGCGCCAGCGCCAGCCCGTTGGCGAAGAGCGAGGAGACATAGCCCGCGGCGAGCTGCTCGGCGACGCCGAGCAGCAGCCCGCCGAGGACCGCGCCGGCGAACGAGCCCATGCCGCCGATCGCGACCGAGATGAAGCCGAAATTGGTGAAGAAGCCGCCGGTGTCGAATTCGAGCGAGGTGATCGGCGCGACCACGATGCCGCTGATCCCGCCCGATCAGCGCCGCCAGGACGAAGCTCAGCAGCGTCATGCGCGGCACGTCGATGCCCATGAGCCGGCCCGCGCAGCCGGTTCTCGGCGCAGGCGCGCAGCGCCATGCCGAGCGTGGTGCGCGTCAGCAGCGCACCACAGCGCGACGATGATCAGCGACGGTCGCGCCGGCGATCCAGAAGCCCTGCGTCGGCACGCGGATGCCGAGGAACTCCACCGGCGCCTCGCCCGAGAACGGCGGCAGCGCGTAAGGCTGGCTGCCCCAGACCACCAGCAGCAGGCCCTCGAGCGAGGGTGAGCAGCCCGGCGGTCATCACGAACATGCTGCTTAGCGGCAGCCGCGACACCGCCGGAACGAAGGTCGTGCGGCCGATGCACCGCACCGACCAGCGCCGGTGCCGAGCGCGGCGCCGAGGAAGGCGAGCGGCAAGCGGCAGGCCGAGTCGACCTGCAGCGTATACATCATCAGCGCGCCGACGACGCAGAACGCGCCCTGCGACAGGTTGATGACGCCGGTGACGCGGTAGACCAGCGAGAAGCCGAGCGCCACCACGGCGAAGACGCTGCCCTGCAGCAGCCCGCCGATGACGATCTGGATGAACTGGTTCACGGCTCTCGCCGCGCCGCCCGCTCATGGCAGCGGGACGCCGGTCGGCTTGCTCACCACCTGCCAGGTCTTCGGCTTGCGGGCTCCAGCGCGTCACCACGGCGTCCGAGACATCGAGGCCGCGCTGCGGCACCTTGACGAAATCGTAGATGCCGTTGACGCCGGCGATAACCCTTGAGCTTGCTCGAGGAAGTCACGGACCTGCGGCGCCGTCGGCCTCGGGCCCGAGCGTGCGCAGCGCGTGGACCACGATCATGCCCGGCATCCCAGCCGAGCTCGGAGGCGATGTCGGGCTTGAGCGCCGGCGCCGTCGAAGGCGCTTGTAGAATTCCTTGCTCCTTGGCGCGACCTCGGCGGCGAGCAGCAGCTTGGATCGCGCACCACCCATTGCGCCGCCGGGATATAGAGCTGCTTGCGGCAGGAAATCGGCGTATTGCGTCATCTGCGCATAGGTCATGTTGCCGTCGGTCGTGCCGATCGGCACGTCGAGCCCGGCCTGCGATCATGCCGCGGAAGATCGTGGCGATCGGCGTGCCGGTGCTCCAGGCGATGAAGCATTGCGGATGCGCCGCCTTGACGTTCTCGATCTGCGCCGAGACGCTCACGTCGGTGATGTTGAAATGCGCGGTCGCGACGATCTGCATCGCCTTGTTCTCGGGCAGCGCCAGCACCGACTTGAGCCCGTTCTCGGCGTCCTGGCCGGTGGCGTCGGTGCTGAACATGAGCGCGATCCGCGTCCAGCCCTTCATGCGGAAATAGCGCACCAGCGCGTTGGCGAGGTCGAGGGTCGAGACGCTGGCGGTGAAGACATAGTCGCCGCGTCGGGATGGATGCCGGGCGAGAGGCAGTAATCGACCGGCCCGTTCTTCATCAGCGGCGCGATGGCGCGGCAGATGGCGACGAGCGACGAGCCGAGCATCACCGCCGGCTTCTGCGCGACGAGATCGTTGGCGAGCTGAACACCGCGACCTGCGGGTTGATCTGGTCATCCTGGAAGACGAATGTGAGCGGCTTTCGCCCTTGATGCCGCCGGTGTCGTTGACGCCTTCTCGGCCGAGCTGCAGCGCACTGCTGCTCGCCCTTGCCGAGGAACGCGGCGCCGGCCCGGTCAGCGGCAGCAATGGCACGTTTCATACAGGTAGTCGGCCGCAGCCCGCGGGCCGGCCGAGGGCCGCGGCAGCCAGCAGCGCAGGGCAAGCGCCGATCCGGCAAGCAGTCCACATCCTCATGGCGCGTTTCCTCCGTGCGAGCCGAGTTTTGCGACCCGTTATGCGGCCTCGCCGCGCGCACGGAGCAAGCTCGGGTCGCGCTGCCGCCTGCGAACCCGCCGCCGGGACCAGGCCGCGACCTACCCCGCCTGCGGCGGCGCGGCGGACGTCGAAGCCGCCGGCGATTTCCGCGTCGCGGGCAAGCAGCGGCTCGAGGTCGATCTTGGCGAAGGCCAGCACGCCCATATCGGCGAACGCCGCCTTCACCTCGGGTCCGAGCAGGCCGATATCGCGGATCATCGGCACGATGCGGCGTGAACAGCTGGGCGCGGAACTGCGCGCAGCCGTTCCGATCCGTGAGCGATGGCGACGCATTCGGCCTTGGGCAGGCCCACCGCCTCCCACAGCTCGTCGGCGAGGAAGCGGTCGCGCATGTGATAGCAGGCCGCGATCACGAATTCCTCGCGCTCGCGCCGCTCGGCCGCCGGTGAGCTGCGGGTAATAGTCGCGCAGCGCCAGGCGGCCGAAGGCCACGTGGCGCGCCTCGTCCTGCATGACATAGGAATTGATCGCCGCTGCCAGCGGATTCCGGGCCTCGTCGCGGAACAGCTGAAATGCCGCGAGCGCCAGGCCCTCGATCAGCACCTGCATGCCGAGATAGGTCATGTCCCAGCGCCGGTCGCGCACCACCGCGTCGAGCAGCGTCTTGAGCGGCGGCGTGATCGGAAAGGCGAGCGCGAACTTCTCGCGCAGCAGGCGCGAATAGGCCTCGACATGGCGCGCCTCGTCCATCACCTGGGTGGCGGCGAAGAACTTGGCGTCGAGATCGGGCGCCTGCTGCACGATCTTGGCGCAGCACACCAGCGCGCCCTGCTCGCCGTGCAGGAATTGCGAGAATTGCCATGCCTGGGAATGGCGGCGCAGATTGGCGTGCTCCTTCGCCGTCATGCGGTTCCAGACATCGGAGCCGTAGATCGAGATGGACGCGGTCGGCGATCTCGGCCGGGTTCTCGGGATCGAGGTCCAGCGACCAGTCGATGCGCTCGGCCGCGTTCCATTGCTGGCGCTTGCCCTTGTCGTAAAGCGCCAGCAACCCGGCCCGCGCCCGACATCATAGTCCCAGCGCAGGACCGTGCTGCTCTCGCCGTCGACGCGCCACCCGGTCTCGGCGACCGGCAGCGCATAGCGGAATTCCTGGTCCATGGCGCCCCTTCGATCCTCTCGACAGCGCGAGCGCCGCGCCTCTATACTTAGGCGTCCGAATCGATCTCAACCGGGCGCGGCACCTCGACCCCACCATGAGCACCGTCCGCGCCGCCGTCCAGCCGGAATTCGACCATCCGCTCGAGTTCAGCGTCGGCTACCTTTGCGGGCCACCCAGCGCACCTTCGCCCAGGACCTGCAGCGCCATCTCGCGCCTTACGACATCCCGATGGGGATGTGGTACTTCCTGCGCGCGCTGTGGCAGGAGGACGGGCTCACCCAGCGCGCACTGAGCCAGCGCGTCGGCACGATGGAGCCGACCACGGTCGAGCAGTTGCGCAACATGGAGCGGCGCGGCTTCATCGAGCGCCGGCGCAGCGCCGCCGACCGCGCGCAAGGTCGCACGTCTTCCTCACCGCCGCGGGCCGCGCGCTGCGCACCCGGCTCCTGCCCTATGCCGCCGAGGTCAATGACGCGGCTCTCGCGGCATTCTCCGATGGCGAGATCGGCTTCCTGCGCCTTGTCCTGACGCGCATGAAACAGAATTCGGCCGCCAGGCCGCTGCGGCATCGCAGCCGCGCGCCGGCGCGGCGCTGGAGTAGGCCATGCGCGTATCCTTCGGCGGCGAAGGAACCATGGCGGCGCGGACTGCGCCGCATCGTCATCGACAACCGGGCCGGGCTGCGTCATCCTTTCGCGCAAAGCCGGCCCCGGCCGTTTCCCCGATCACCACCGCCGCCAACGGAGGGTAGGCCATGACCCATTCCTTCTTCCTCGACCGCACCGGCACGACCCCGACCGCGGCGCCGCTGTGGCCGGCCATCGTCATCCCCAAGGAGGCGATCGATGCCGAGATCGAGCGCCTGGCGAGCCTGCCGCGCCCGGCGAACGGGCGGCGGCGCTCGCTCATCGTCCACCCCGAGCAACAAGCTGAGCCACGGGCTCGGCGCCGGGGATCGAGGTGGCGCTCGACGTGCTGCTGCCGGGCGAGCGCACCGTGCCCTATCGCCAGAACTCGACCCAGGTGAATTTCGTGATCCGCGGCGCCGGCCATTCGGTGATCGGCGGCAAGCGCTTCAATGTCGCGCTCTACGACGTGTGGAACACGCCGTCGATGCACGCCTATTGGCACGGCAATGACGGCAAGGACGTGCTGGTGCGCCTGACCTATTCCAACGCGCGCGCTGCTCGAGATGATGAACGTGCATTATGTCGAGGAGAACCCGCCGCCGGTCGAGGCGGTGAAGCACGAGGCGCTGTCCGAGGAGGACCAGAAGCGCCGCACCAGCCCCTTCGGCACCTTCAAGCTCAGCGACGACGGCGCCTATCTCATGCCCTACGAGACGCTGATCAATCCGCCGGCGGTCGAATTCGAAGGCGCTGCATTGGCCGTGGGCGCAAGGTGAAGCCCGAGCTCGACAAGCTCGAGGCGCTGGGCAAGGACTATGTCGGCCGGCGCCTCTACCTGCTCTACAACCCGATGACCGGCCGCACCAACGGCTGCACGCCGTCCTTCTTCGCCACCATGACCATCCGCCCGCCCAAGATCGTCGACCGGCCGCATCGCCACAGCTCGGCGGCGATCAATTATTATTTCCACGGCACCGGCCGCTCGACCGTCGAGGGCAAGGTCTATGAGTGGAAGGCCGGCGACCTGATGCTGTCGGCGCCGGGCTGGGCGGTGCACAACCACGCCTCGCAACGACGATTACGTCTACGAGCTGACGGTGCAGGACCAGCCGCTCAACATCGCGATGGAATCGCTGCTGTGGCAGGAGAGCCTCAAGATGCCGCTCGCCGTGCTGGGACAGCAGGAGGGCTTCGGCACCAACAAGGCGGCGGCGGGGTGAGCGCGATGATCACGCTCAAGGAAAAGTTCCTCAAAGGCTCCTATCCGCCGCTGGTGACGCCGTTCCGCGACGGCGCCGTCGATGACGAGACCTATGCGCGCCTGGTCGAACGCCAGATCGCCGAGGGCTCGCACGGCATCGTCGTCAACGGCACCACCGGCGAGCCCTCGACCTCTGAGCGTCGAGGAGCGCATCCGCCTCGTCGACGTCGCGGTGCGCACCGCCAAGGGCCGCATTCCCGTCGTCGCCGCCACCGGCTCGCAAAGCCACGCCGACAGCATCGTGCTGACCGAGGCGGCGCAAGACGGCGGGCGCCGATGCGGTGCTGATCGTCACGCCCTATTTCGTCCGCCCGCCGCAGCGCGGCCTGATCGAATATTACGTCGATCTCGGCAAGCGCACCGACCTGCCGGTGATGATCTATCACATCCCCGGCCGCGCCGCGGTCAATGTCACGGTCGACACGGTGGCGGCGATCGCCGAGCGGCTGCCGCGGCTGGTCGGGCATCAAGCACGCCTTCAACGACCTCGACTTCGTCACCGAGCTGCTGGTGCGGCTGGGCTTCGAGTTCCGCGTCCATGTCGGGCTCGAGGATTTGTCCTTCCCGATGCTCGCGGTCGGCGCCTCCGGGCTGATGAACGCCGTCGGCAACATCGCGCCGCGCAAGGTGGCGCGGCTCTATGAGCTCACCGCCGCGGGCAAGCTCGCCGAGGCGCGCGGCCCTGCATTACGAGCTCTACGAGCTCAATCAGGCGGTGTTCTTCGACACCAACCCGATCCCGATGAAATACATGATGAAGCGGCTCGGAATGCTGCCCAACGAGGACCATCGCCTGCCGATGGTGCCGGCGACGCCCGAGCTCGCCAAGCGCCTCGACGCGGTCCTGGTCCGCGCCGGACTCCTGCCCGAAGGACGCGCCGCCGCGGAATGAGTTCTCAAACGCTGGTCACGCCGCCGTCGATGACGATGGTCTGGCCGGTGATGAAGCGTCCGGCGGGGGCGGCGAGGAGCAGTGCCGCGCCGGCGACATCCTCGGGCGCGCCGATGCGGCCCGAGCGGCGTCGCCGCGAGACGGCGCTCCAGCAGCGCCTCGTCCTCCCACAGCGCGCGCGCGAAATCGGTCTTGATGAGACCCGGCGCGATGCAGTTGACGCGGATATTGTGCCGACCCCATTCGAGCGCGAGATTGCGCGCGAGCTGCATGTCGGCGGCCTTGGCGATGGCATAGGCGCCGAGTCCTTGCGTGCCGCGCAAGCCGGCGATGCTCGAGATGATGATGATGGCGCCGTCGCGCCGTGCCGCCATCGCCGGCAGCACCAGCGACGCGAGCGCCAGCACGCTGCGCACGTTCACCGCCATGATGCGGTCGAACGCATCGTCGCCGATGTCGACGAGCGGGCCATAATAGGGATTGATGCCGGCGTTGCAGACGAGGATGTCAACGGCGCCGAATTCAGCGCGGGTTTGCGCGACCAGCGCCGCGCGCTGGGCCTTGTCGCCGACATGGCAAGGAATGGCGACCGCCGTGCCGCCGGAGGCGCGGATCGACGCGGCGACCGCCGCGCAGGCATCCTCCTTGCGGCTGGAGATCACCACGCGCGCGCCGGCCGCCGCCAGCGTTTCCGCGATCGCCCGACCGATGCCGCGCGACGAGCCGGTGACGATCGCCGACTTGCCCGTGAGATCGAAAAGCCGCATCGCGCCGCCTCCGCACAACGTCATCGCCGCCGTATCGACAGGAATTCCCCGGCGTGTCAGGCTTGGCCATCGTCGGGGAGGGTCGCCATGAAGCTTTATACCTATTTCCGCTCGCAGGCGAGCTACCGCGTGCGCATCGCCCTCAACCTCAAGGGCATCGCGCACGAGGATACGTTCCTGCATCTCGAGAAGGGCGACCAGTTCGCGCCCGCCTACAAGGCGATCAATCCGCAGATGGTGGTGCCGACGCTGATCGACGGCGACAAGCGGCTGTTCCAGTCGATGGCGATCCTCGAATATCTCGACGAGACGCACCCCAAGCCGCCGCTGTTGCCGGCCGATCCCGAGGGACGCGCCTGGGTCCGCGGCTTCGCCCTCATCAATGTCGCCGATTCCCATCCGCTCATCGTGCCGCGCATCCGCAACTATCTCACCACGACGGCGGGCTTCAGCCAGGCGCAACTGCTGCAATGGATTCAGCATTGGCTCGGTACCGGCCTCGCGGCCATGGAGACGCTCTTGCAAGAGCACCGCGAGAGCGGCCGCTTCTGCCACGGCGACGCGGTCACGCTCGCCGATATCTGTCTCGTCACCCAGGTGTTTCCGGCGCAGACTTTCAAATGCCCGCTCGAGCCCTATCCGCGCGTCCGCCGCATCTACGACGCGGCGATGGCCATCCCCGCCTTCGCCGACGCCTCACCGCCGCGCCAGCCCGACGCCGAGTGATGCGCAACTCGCTTGCGCGGCGCAATGAGGCATTGCAATAGGGCCGCTCGCGCGGTCCGGCGGCGCGTTGCTATCGCTTCAGGCGTGGTTCATCATCAGGAGAAGCGCGCGGTAACGGAGAGGTGCATCGCGCTTCGCAAGGGAGTGTGAAACCATGGCAGACGAAATCGATCCAGTTCGCGAATACGGAACACCGGGCGTGATAAGCGATCTTACGAGAATCAACGTAGAAATAAATTTCACTCTGGACACGCCCGACGTCGTGTTGCTTTTTACGACGGGTGGCATTGGGTACCTCGCGAAACAGGTCTATCAGCATCTCTCAACACGTGGAGAGAGATTACGTGAATTGGAATTCAAGAATTACGAGAAGCTGATCGATGTCGCGACCAAAGCAAAAGCCACGAAGATAGTCGTAAAGGTCCACAAGGATGTTCCGTTGTTTTTCCCGCATGGCTCAACTGATAGGACCCTCGCCGAAGATAACGAGACTCGAACCATCGAAATAGCATTCGACCGTGCGGGCACGACAGGGACCGAAAGATTGGCGTGATCGCTTCAAGCAAGCATCGACGCGCGCAGACCCGACCGTGAGTTTTTAATCACCAGCTCTAGCGATGACACAGACGAGTGAATTGCAGGGATCTCACCGGCGCCGCGGGGCGGCTCAAGGATGCGCGCGTCATCGGCCTCATCGGCATGGCCCATTTCGTCAGCCACGTCTATCTCATCGTCCTGCCGCCGCTCTTCCTGTTCATTCGCGCCGATTACGGCACGAGCTATGAGGGCTTGGCCTTCGCCATCGCCGCCTTCAACATCGTCTCGACGTTGCTCCAGCCGCCGGCGGGGTTCCTGGTCGACCGCATGGCGCCGGGCACGCTCCTGGTGTCGGCGCTGGCGCTCGGCGCCAGCGGCCTCGCGTTCGCCGCGCTGGTGCCGACCTATTGGGCGCTCGTCGCCGGATGGGCGATCGCCGGCGTCGCCAATACCGTTTACCATCCGGCGGACTACGCCATTCTGTCGGACCGCATCCGCGGCGCGCGCATCAGCCAGGCGTTTTCGTTCCACACCTTCTTCGGCATGCTGGGCACCGCGGCCACGCCCGCCGCCATGCTGTTTCTCGCCGAGCTCTGGGGCTGGCGCGGGGCGGTGCTGGCGGCGGCGGCGCTGGGCTATGTTGCGGCGCTGGTGCTGGCGCAGCAGCGGGCGGCGCTGGGCGAGGGCATCGCCGCCGCCTCGATCGCTCGTCGCGCCGACAGAAACGCGCCCGGATGGCGCCTGCTGCTGTCGGCGCCGATCCTGCGCAACGTCCTGTTCTTCGTCCTGCTCTCGGGCGCGAGCGCGGGCATCTATGGCTTCTCGATCGTCGCGCTGGGCGCGCTCTATGGCACCAAGCTTGCGGCGGCGAACCTGGCGCTCACCGCGTTTCTGCTCGCCAATGCCGCGGGCGTGCTGGCGGGCGGCGTCATCGCCCAGCGCGCGCGGCGCCACGACCGCGTCGCGATTGCCGGCTTCGGCGCCAGCGGGCTGGCGATCCTTGTCGTCGCCCTCGTCCCGCTCGGCACGGTGCTGCTGGTGCTGACGCTGGCGCTCGCGGGCTTCCTCAATGGCATCATCCTGCCATCGCGCGACATGATCGTCCGCGCGGTGACGCCGGCGGGCGCCTTCGGCACGGTGTTCGGCTTCGTCTCGACCGGGTTCAGCATCGCCGCAGTGATCGGACCGCTGCTGTTCGGCTGGCTCATGGATGCCGGCCAGCCGCGCCTCATTTTCCTGCTGGTGGTGGCGTTCACGTTTCTGGCGCTGCCGCTGGTGCGTCAGAAGCCCGTGCCTTCGCCGGGATGAGAAACCACAGCCAGCTCAGGAACTCCACCGCGATCATGGCGCCGAACGCCGTCTGATAGGCGCTCGCGGGATAGGTTCCCGGCGCGATCTGCGGGAACAGGCTGACGATCGCGCCGATCGCGTATTGAATGAGAAAGCCGCCGATGAAGAAGCAGAGATTGAGCGCCGTGCTGACCCGGCCGCTCAGGCTCGGAGGAAAATGCGCGTTGAGCACCGGATAGGACAGCGCACTCGCGCCATTGAAGGCGCCGATGGCGAACATCACCACCCAGCGTCCCGCCGTCGACGGCAGCAGCAGGGGCAGTTGCAGCAGCATCGACGCCAAGATGGCGCTCCCGATCACCCAGGTCAGGCGCACGCCGCGCCGCCCCAGCCACGACGCGATCGCGCCGGTCCCGACATAGCCGCAGGTGGTGAGCGCGGTGAGAAAGAGCAGGCTCACCGCGATCCCGTCCGGACCGAACCCGCCCACGTCCTTGAGCCACGGTCCCGCCCACAGGCCGGAGAAGGCGAGGTTCGATGCCGAGATCGTCATCGCCACCGGCGCCAGGCGCCAGAACCGCCGGTCGCGATAGATCAGACCAAAGCTGCGCAGTTGCTCGCCAAGTCCCGGACGGCGGACCGTCTCGTGCTCGGGTACGATCGCCAGGATGGCGACGCAAAGGCCGACGCTGACCGCGGCGGCGGCGAGCATGAGCCCGCGCCAGTTGATCACGTGCAGGATGAGTGCGGCCGGGAGCGAAGCCGTGAGCGCGCCGAGCCCGCCCGCCGCCATGACCCAGCCGTTGAGCGCAGGCCAGCGCGCCGGCGGGAACCACAGCACTACCGCCTGGAAGCTCGTCATCAATGCGCCGGCGGCGCCGATGCCCATGATCGCCCGGCCGGCGACGAGCACCCACAAATCGTGGCCCAGCGCGAACATCACGGTGCCCACCGTGGCGAGGGCCAGCAGCGTGCCCTGTACGCGGCGCGGCCCATAGCGGTCCATCAGCAAGCCGAGGGGCGCCTGGAACACCGCCGAGGTGAAGAAATAGACCGCGGTGAGAAGGCCGAGCGCGCGTGCCGAAAGATCGAGTTCGGCGATGAGATAGGGCGACAGCACCGCGTTGAGCGAGCGCAGGAAGCTGCTGAGAAAGAACCCGGCCGCAAGCGGCGCCAGCACGCGCAGGACGAGGCCGGCGGCGACGCGCTCGCTCGCGACGGTCATGGCCGGGTGCCCGCCCCGCCGATCCGGGCCAGCCGTCGGCGCGGCGCGCGGCGGCTCAGGCCCTCACGCGGCGCTGCGCGCGCCGCTGCGGCCGAGCAGGCCCGCTTCGACGAGGGCGGCGCGGATGCGCTCGATCTCGGCTGGCGGCAGCTTGACGAGCGGCGGGCGCACCACCGCGCGCGGCTGCTTGCCGAGCAGCACCAGCGCCTCCTTCATGCGGTTGTGCATGTCGACGAAGGGATCGGCAGTAGAACGCCTCGGCCATCGGGTGGATGCGGTCGTTGAGGCGGCGCGCCTCGGCGAGGTCGTTGCCCTCGATCGCGCGGAAGAGCCGCGCCTGGAGATCGGCGATGACGCTGCCCGCACCCGACAGCAGACCCTTGCACCCCAGCACCAGCGAGCTGAACAGGAAGGCGCTGTTGGTGCTGAGCACGTTGACCGGCCGCGGCAGCGATTGCAGGGTGCGGATGTGGCGCTCGTGCAGCGGCAGGTTGGGCGTCCAATCCTTGATCGCGCGCACGCTCGGCACCGCGTCGATGAGCCGCAACAGCGTGTCGAGCGGATAGCCCTGCGTCGCCTGCGGATACTGGAAGGCGATGATCGGCAGGTCGGAGGCGTCGGCGACGCGGCGGAAATGCGCGAGCACCATCTCCGGCCGCTGGCCCAAGGTGAACGGGCCCGGCGGGAAAACCAGGAGCGCCGAGGCGCCGCCCTCATGCGCCATGCGCGCGAGCCGCGCCGCCTCGAGACTGCCCTCGGCATAGATGCCGTTGACGATGGGAAGCCGGGCGCCGATCTCGTCCTGCGGTGATCTCGAGTACGCGGCTTCTGCTCGTCGAAGCTGCACGACGCGACCTCGGAGGCATGCGCGTTGATGGTGATCGCGCTGATGCCCGGGACGGCGGCGACATCGCTCAGATGCCGCCGATAGGCGGCCTCGTCGATGCTGAAGATCGTCGAAGAACGGCAGCAGACAGGCGGGAATGACGCCCTGCGGAATGTAATTCGGATGCCGCGCCATGGGAGCTCCTCTCCTCACGAGCAGCAGCGCCCGGACATGGCCAGGACCAGCCGCTCCTCGGGCGTGAGACTATCATGTTCGTGGCCGTGCGTATGCGGGTGATGTTGGGGCTGCGCCGACGGCGTATCGGGCACCTCCGGCTCGTCCCGAGGCAGACCCTGTGCCCGCATCGCCTCCCGCCGCGCCGCGCTCGCCGCCGCATCAAGGTTAACGGTGCCGGCGACGAACACGGCGCCGTAGAGCCGCTCCGCCGCCTCCGTCGAGACATAGCCCTGGCGCACGTCGTTCGCGACCGCGGCAAGATCGCGCTCGAGCGGCGAGCCGAACCCGCCGCCGCCGCCCGAGCGCAGGATATAGGCATCGCCCGCCACGAGCGTCTGGTTAAGCGCCTTGCCCGAGGGAAAGCGGTGCTCGTCGAGGCCGAAGCGGTGGATGGCGACGCCGTTGCCTTCGGCCGCCAGCCCGCCATAGAGGCCCCAGGGCCGGCAGCGCACCCGGTCGATCTGGGCGTTGAAGCGGATGTCGTGGCGCGCCTGCACCACCTGCTCGGTGCCGAGCCCGCCGCGGTAGCGCCCGGCGCCGCCCGAATCCGGCCGCAGCGCATATCGCTCGACCAGCAGCGGATACTTCGCCTCGACCTGCTCGGAGGGGCCGTTATGGGTGTCGCCGTCGTTGATGCGCGATGGTGGCGTTGACGCCGTCGCCGTTGTGCTTGGCGCCCCAGCCGCCGCCGATCAGGCCGCCGAGATAGATGTAGAAGCTGTTGTCGCGCGGGCGGCGGCCATTGACCCGCGCCGACGCAGAGATCGGCGTGATGGCCGGCGATCACCTCGTCGGGAATGGCCGGCGCCAGCGCCTTGAAGATCGTATCGACGATGGTCATCGGGATAGGTCATCCACATGCGCATCGCCGCGGGCTTCAGCGCGCTCACCACGCTTACCCGGCGGCAGGATCGACCTCGAGCGCGCGGAACTGGCCCTCGTTGATCGGCAGGTCGAGCGGCGAGGTCAGGCACTTGAACGCCACCTGGCAGCACGAGCGTCCGGCGGTCTCGCCCGAGTTGTAGAAGCCCGACACTTGCGGCGCGACGTCGGTGAGGTCGACCGTCATGCGCTCGCCCGCGACCTCGACGCGGACCCGGATCGGCACCGCGCTGGCCGATGGCGACGCCGTCGTCGTCCATGAAGGATTCGGCCTCGTAGATCCCGTCGGGATCGTCGCGCACGCGGGCGCGCGCCGCGGCCTCGCTCTGATCCATGATCGCGGCGATCGCCGCCAGCACCGCGTCGCGCCCGTATTTCTGGATCATCTCGAGGAAGCGGCGCTCGCCGGTCCGGACCGCGGCGACCTGGGCGCGGAAATCGCCCATCGCGCGCTCGGGCAGGCGCACATTGGTGCGGATGATGGCGATCAGATCTCGTCGTTGGCGACGCCCTGCGCGATAGGCCTTGACGATCGGCATCTGCAGGCCTTCGGAGATAGATGTCGGTGGTGACGCCGTCGAGCGTGCCGCCGACATCGGCCCAATGCGCCATGCAGGTCGAGAACGCGACGATCTCGCCGTCGTGGAAGATCGGCACCGAGAAGGTCATGTGGTTGAGGTGGCTGCCGGTGATGTAGGCGTCGTTGGTGAGGAGGATGTCGCCGGGCTCGATGTCGTCCGTGCCGAAATGCCGGATCTTCGCCTTCACCGTATCGCTCATGCCGCGGATGAACATCGGCAGGCCGAGGCCGATCGACAGCGTGTTGCCGTCGCGCATCGAACAGCCCGACGGTAAAGTCGAGCGCTTCGTAGATGATCATGTTGTAGGCGGTGCGCATCAGATTGGTCTTCATCTCCTCGGTCGCGGCGATGAGGCAATTGCGCACGATCTCGGTGACGACCGGATCGGCGCGATGCCGTGCCGCCGTGCCGCCGGTTGCAGCGATGGCATCGTCCATGAGCGTCTCCATTGCGCTCTTCGCTTCGCCGCGCGATCGTCGACCACGAGATTGCCGAATTCGTCCACCGCGAGCGCGTCGCCGGGATGCACCACCGTGGTCGAGGCATATTCCTCGACCAGCGCCGGCCCGGCAATGCGGTTGCCGCCGCAAAGCGCGTCGCGGGCATAAGTCGGCGTCGCCACCGTAGCCGGCCGTCTCGGCGAAATAGACCGGGCGCGTGCCGCGGAACGCGGCGGCGGGCGGCGCGTCGCCGCCGCGCGCGATGGGCGCCAAAGGCGGCTTTCCCATCGTGCCCGTGACGGCGCTCCTGCAGGCTCACGATCTCGGCAGGCTCGCTCTCGGCGCGCATAGCCGTAGCGCTGCGCGTGAACCGCATCGAAGCGGCGCTTGATGCCGGCGCGGTCCTGCGTCGCGGAAGAGCGTCGAGCGGCAATTCGACGGTGACGGCGTGCTCCTGCCCGACATAGCGCATGTCGGCCGCGCGGCTCACCGTGACGGCGGCGAGCGCGGCCTCGTGCCCTGCCATGGCCCCATGCCCCTCGCGCTCCATCGCCTCGTAGATCGCCGCCATCGCCGTCAACGAGGCCGCGGCCAGGGGCGTGAACCAGGTATGGACGAAATCGCGCCGCAAATCGGCGACCAGCATGCCCCAGGCCGAAAAATGCCCCGGCGCGCGCGGCACGATCACCTGGGCGATGCGCAATTCGCGCGCCACCATCGCGGCATGGAGCGGTCCCGCGCCGCCATAGGCGACGAGCGCGAACTCGGCAGCATCGAGGCCGCGCTCGGTCGTGACCCGGCGCACCACATGTGACATCGTGGTGGTGGCGATGCGCAGGATGCCTTCGGCCGCCGCCATCGGCGCGAGTCCCAGCGGCGCTGCTATCCGTTCGCCGAGCGCGCGCATGGGCGGCGTCGCGGTCGAGCCGCATGTCGCCGCCGAGAAAACGGTCGGCGCCGAGCCGGCCGAGGACGAGATTGGCGTCGGTCACCGTCGGCTCGGTGCCGCCGAGACCGTAGCAAACCGGCCCGGGCTGCGCGCCGGCGCTCTCGGGCCCGACATGGAGCGCGCCGCGATGCGGCGACGCGCGCGATGCTGCCGCCGCCGGTGCCGACCTCCTGGATGTCGATCATCGGAATTTGCATCGGCAGCCCGGTGGCGTAGCCGCCGACCAGCGCGCCGCCGGTCATCAGCACCTCGCCGTCATGGATGACCCCGGCCTTGGCGGTGGTGCCGCCCATGTCGAAGGCGATGGCGTTCTCCAAGCCGATGCCCTCGCACAGCATCCTGGTGCCGATGACGCCGGCGGCGGGACCCGATTCGAGCATGCGAATGCAGGAGCGTTGCGCCTCGCCGCGCATCGAACAGGCCGCCGGTCGACTGCACCATCGAAGAAACTGCCGCCGAAGCCGGCCGCCGCCAGATGCGTCTCCATCTCGCCGAGATAGCGCCGGACGCCGCGGGCCGATATAGGCGTTGGCGGCAACCGTCGAGGTGCGCTCGAACTCGCGATATTCCTGCGACAATTCGTGCGAGGCGGTGACGAAGAGCCGGGGATGCGCCGCCTCGACGATCGCCTTGGCGCGGCGTTCGTGGGCGGGGTTGGCGTAGGAATGGAGAAACAGGATGGCCACGGCCTCGATGCCCTCGGCCGCCGCCTGTGCGACGATTGCCGCGAGCTGCGCCTCGTCGAGCGGGATGAGGACGCGCCCGCCGGCGTCGATGCGCTCGCGGATCTCGTAACGCTGCGCCCGCTCGATCAGCGGCTCGTGCCGGCGGAAGAACAGATTGTAGGATTCCGGCCGATTGACGCGACCGATCTCGTAGATGTCGCGAAAGCCCTGCGTGGTCAGCAGCGCGCAACGCGAACCGGTGCGTTCGAGGATGGTGTTGATCGCGACCGTGGTGCCGTGGAGGAAAAGACGCGACGCGCCGAAATCGACCCCCGCCTTCCTCACCCCCGCTTCGATGCCGTCGACGAGCCGCGCCGGCGTCGAGAGCGCCTTGCCGAGACGCACCGCGCCGGTCGCCTCGTCGAACGCGGCAATGTCGGTGAAGGTCCCGCCGACATCGGCCGACAGCCGGCTTCGCTGCGCCGCCACGCCCATCCTCCGCGTTCCGCTCTCAAGGCGCGGCGACCATACAGGCGCCCCGACCCGGCGACAACCGCGTGCCGCGGCGGGACATGCGGCGGCAAATGCCTATAATCCGCCGCACCGGCAGAACGCGGAAGTGGAGAGCGATTGATGGATCGGCGCACACGAACATTGGCACTTGCGTTTGGCGCGCTCGCCGCGGCAAGCGGGACGCACGCGGCGGCGGCGGATGACGGCGCGCAGCTCTTCCACCGCTACTGCGCCGTCTGTCACGACACGACGCCGGGCAAGAACAAGGTCGGACCGTCGCTCGCCGGCGTGTCCGGGCGCAAGGCCGGCACGGCAGCAGGATTCTCCTATTCCGCGGCGATGCTGCATTCCGGCATCACCTGGAACAAGCAGACCCTCGATCGCTACCTCGCGAATCCGCAAGCCGTGGTGACCGGCAACAAGATGCCGTTCTACGGCGTCAAGACCGCGAACCAGCGTCACGCCATCGTCGCCTATCTCCTGACGCTCAAGCCCTGAGCGGAGAATAAAAGCGGCGCCGCCCGCACCGCGATTGACAATGGCGATGCGGCGCCTCACTTTGCCGTTGCGGGGGACCAAGGCACGCGCGTGTGGGGCCCGACGTACGATAGTATCTCCGAACTTCCCGGGATCGTTCGTGAGACCGTCAGTGCGTCTCAGCCCCGCCCCCGCTTTTTACCGACTTCATCCTACTGCGTATGGATGATGCCGTAGCCGTCGATCACGACGGTGACCGGCTTGCCGTCGCGGACGGCATCGGCTGCGAATCCGCCGTCTTGGGGGCGGAGATTGTGCAGGCCGGCATAGCCCTGCTCGGTGAAGACGCGCTGCGCCTTGGCAGCCGTCATGGGGCCGCCTTGGTCAGCGCCGGCGCAAGCCGCGAGCCCCAGCGCCAGGACCCAAGCCGCAAGCCGCGCCTTGCCCGCAACCGTGCCGCGAATTCCGCCGCTGATGGCGCCGGCGCCGGTCGTGTCGCCCGAAACCGCGCGCCGTGGTAGAGAACGCGCCTTGCTGCCCGGCAACACCGGAGACCGCGTCATGGCTCGCCGCCTCGTCGACATTTCGATGCACCTCGAGAACGATGTCGCGTCCGACCCGCCCGGCTATGGCCCGCGGATCGACTATGTCACGCACAAAGGCTCGACGGCAGATGTGGTGAAGTTCTTCCCCGGGCTCAAGCCCGAGGATCTGCCCGACGGCGAGGGCTGGGCACTCGAATGGATCCGCCTCATGACCCACAACGGCACCCATCTCGACGCGCCCTATCATTTCCATTCGACCATGAACCGCGGCGAGCGCGCCATCACCATCGACGAAGTGCCGCTCGACTGGTGCTTGCAGCCGGGGGTCAAGCTCGATTTCCGCCATTTCCCCGACGGCTATGTCGCGACGGCCGACGACGTGGCGCGGGAACTCGAGCGCATCGGCCATCGCCTGCAGCCGCTCGATATCGTACTCGTCAATACGCGCGCGGGAACCGCCTACGGCCAATCCGACTATGTCGCGGCGGGATGCGGCATGGGTCGCGCGGCGACGCTCTACCTGCTCGAGCGCGGCGTCCGGCTCACCGGCACCGACGGCTGGAGCTGGGATGCGCCGTTCGTCCACACCAAGGACAAATACGCCGCGACCCACGACGCGCAGCTCATCTGGGAAGGCCACAAGGCCGGGCGCGACATCGGCTATTGCCACCTCGAGAAGCTGCACAACCTCGAGGCGCTGCCGGGCGACGGCTTCACCGTCAGTTGTTTCCCGGTCAAGATCCGCGGCGCATCGGCCGGGTGGACGCGCGCGGTCGCGATCTTCGATGCCTAAGTCTCGCGGGCGCAACTGAGTTCGCGCGCGCGGCCCATTTCGATCATGGCGTCGGCCAGTTGCGGCCGCGCGGCGATGCGCGCGCGATAGCACGCGGCGGCAGCGGCGACGAGGCTGCGGTCGCGGCCGAGCAGCGCATCGCCCAGCTCGATGATGCGCAAATTGGGCCAAGCCCGCGGCCTGAGCCGCACCACTTCGGCCAGCACGGCGCCGGCCGCAAGGTCGGGCCGCGCCTGCGCCAGGATCAGCGCGAGCGACGCGGTCGAGCGTGACAAGCCTTTCTGACAATGCACCAAAAGATGCGTCTGCGGCGCGGCGGTCATCCCGGCCGCGAAGCGCAGCAACGCCGCCACGTCCTCGGGAAGGGGCGGCCGCAGCCCGGGCAGCGGATCGACCACGTCGTGGAAGCGCAAATCGAGCCGCTCGTGGGCGCCGAAACGGTCGAAGGCCGCGGGCGCCGGCCAGCCCGGATCGAGCAGCGACAGGACATGGGTGACGCCCCCGGTGCTGTGCGCTTCCAGCTCCTCGACGCCGCAGATCGAAGCGCGAAACCGCGCGATCGGGGCCCAGTCCATCGTCTCCTCGCGGCCGCAATGTGGTGCGGTGCAGCGGCGGCGGTCAACGCCGCGACGGCGCCCGCCGAGATTACATGCCCGAACGGTTAAGTTTTCGCCTATGCTTCCCCCCGAAGGGATGCGGGGCGCGACACAGCCGCCCATCTTCCAAGTGACCACCACGGCAGACCGGGGCGCGCCATGGACAAGCGGATGCAGTTCCACGTCTGGTATGTCATCGCCGCGCTCATCGGTGTCGTCATCCTGCAGCAGATTTGGGCGCAAAGCCAACAGGTCGCCGTCGTCCCCTATAGCGAGTATCTCAACGATCTCAAGGCCGGCAATGTCGATGAGGTCAGCGTCTCCGGGAACTACATCGAAGGCAAGCTCAAAAAGCCGGCGAAGGGCGGCCAGACCGCCTTCGTCACGACGCGCGTGCCCCCTGACATTGCCGACCAGCTCCAGAAATACGGCGTGAAGTTCTCGGGCCAGGTCCAGAGCACGTTTCTCACCGAACTCCTGTCCTGGGTGGTGCCGACGCTCCTTTTCTTCGGGCTGTGGATGCTGCTGTTCCGGCGCATGGCTGGGCGCGACGGACTGGGCGGCGGCTTCATGGCGGTGGGCAAGAGCAAGGCCAAGGTCTATGTCGAGACCGACACCAAGGTCACGTTCGCCGACGTGGCCGGGGTCGACGAGGCCAAGGCGGAACTCGAAGAAGTCGTCGCCTTCCTGAAGGACCCCGGCGAGTACAGCCGGCTCGGCGCACACGTGCCCAAGGGCGTGCTGCTGGTGGGACCGCCAGGCACCGGCAAAACATTGCTCGCGCGCGCGGTGGCGGGCGAGGCCGGCGTGCCCTTCTTCTCGATCAGCGGCTCGGAATTCGTCGAGATGTTCGTCGGCGTGGGCGCCGCCCGCGTCCGCGACCTGTTCGAACAGGCGCGCACCAAGGCACCGGCGATCATCTTCATCGACGAGATCGACGCCTTGGGCCGGGCGCGCGGCTCCTATCCTTTCGGCGGCGGCCACGACGAAAAGGAGCAGACCCTGAACCAGCTCCTCGCCGAGATGGACGGGTTCGATTCACGCAGCGGCCTCATTCTGCTCGCCGCCACCAACCGGCCCGAGATACTCGATCCGGCGCTGCTGCGCGCCGGCAGGTTCGACCGCCAGGTCCTGGTTGACCGGCCGGACAAGATCGGTCGCATCGAGATCCTTCACGTCCACCTGAAGGGCCACACGCTCGGCCCCGACGTCGATCCGGAGAAGATCGCGGCGCTGACCCCGGGGTTCACCGGCGCCGATCTCGCCAACCTCGTCAACGAGGCGGCGCTCGTCGCCACGCGCCGGCGCGGCGATTTCGTCACGATGGCGGATTTCACCAACGCCGTGGAGCGCATCGTCGCCGGGCTGGAGAAGAAAAAGCGCGTGATTTCGCCCAAGGAACGCGATGTCGTCGCCCATCACGAGATGGGTCATGCGCTGATGGCCATGATGCTGGCAGGGGCGGACCCGGTGCACAAGGTGTCGATCATCCCGCGCGGGATCAGCGCGCTCGGCTACACGCTCCAGCGCCCGACCGAGGACCGCTTCATCATGACGCGCGAAGAGCTCGATACCCGGCTCTCGGTGCTGCTCGGCGGACGCGCCGCCGAGCAGATCTTCTTTCAGCACATTTCGACCGGTGCCGCCGACGATCTTGCCAAGGCGACCGAGATCGCCCGCGACATGGTGATGCGCTATGGCATGGCCGAACGTCTGGGCCCCGTGTCCTACGAACCGCCGCGCTCCGCATTTCTCAATGGCAGCGGCGGCGACATGGGCTGGCACGAGCGCCGCTACAGCGACGAGACGGCGCATGCCATCGACCTTGCGGTGCAGCGCATCCTCGAAACCGCGCTGGCGCGCACGGTCGCGATGCTGGAGCAACAGCGTGACGTGCTCGAGCACGGCGCCCAGCTCCTCCTGGAAAAGGAGACGCTCGACGAGCAGGACCTCGTCGCGATCAAGGCGGAATTGCATCCCGTGACGAGCGCCGCGGCGGCACAGTAGCCAGGGCGTGGGCGCCACCGGACGCGAGGCACCCTTGCCTCGGCAAGCATTGCTGCGCCATGGTGTCGGCGAGACCAACCGGCCGCCGCCATGACCGTGCCACCGCTCCTCGTCGACTTCGTCCTGCTGCTCGGCCTGTCGCTGTTCTTTGGGCTCGCCTTCGAGGAATTTCACGCCCAAAGCGGCGTGGCCCGGCCGGGCGGGATCCGCACATTTCCGCTGCTCGCGCTCGGCGGCGGCATTCTCTACCGCCTCGATCCGGCGCGGCTTCTTCCCTTGGCCGCCGGCCTCGTCGTCCTCGGCGCATGGCTCGCGGTTTATTACTGGCAGCATCTGCGCGAGCGCGGGCCCGACGGAGCGCCCAATGTCGGGCTGGTGGTGCCGGTGTGCAACGTCCTCGCCTATCTCATCGGTCCCATCGCCTTTGCCGAGCCGCATTGGGAAGCGGTCGCGGTTACGGTCGCGGCGGTGCTGCTGCTGACGGCGCGCGAGCGGCTGCACGGATTGGCGCGCCAGATCGAGTTCGAGCGAGATTGTCACCGCGGTCAAGTTCCTGGTCCTGACCGGCATCGTCCTGCCGCTGCTGCCGGACCAGCCCTTGACCACCCTGACCACGATCACGCCTTACAAGGTTTGGCTCGCGCTTCTGGCGGTGACGACGGTCTCCTATGCGAGCTATCTGGTGCAGCGCTTCCTCAAGCCGGGTGCCAACGATCTCGCCGTGGCGGTGCTCGGCGGGCTTTATTCCTCGACCGCCACCACCGTCGTCCTCGCCCGTCACGCGGCGGCCGATCGCGGCCACAATCCGCAGGCCCAGGCCGGCATCATCGTCGCCACGGCGATCATGTATCTGCGCATCCTCGTGATCGTCGCGGTCTTCAATTTCGCGCTGGCGTGCCGTCTCGCGCCCGCGGCGCTGGCCCTGTCATTGGCCGGCGTCGCACTCGCCGCCGTGCAGTATCGCCGCGCCCGCGGAACGGCCGGAGCCATGCCGCATGCCGTCCCCCGCAATCCGCTCGAATTGTGGGCGGCGGCGCTCTTCGCGGCGCTTTTCGTGCTCGTTTCGGTCGTTGCCGGCTGGGCGCGGGACCGCTACGGCGCGCTCGGCCTCGATGCCCTCGCGGCGGCGGTCGGTGTGACCGACGTCGATCCGTTCGTGCTGAGCATTGCCGCCGGCGGCACGACGCCGCTCTCGGGCGCCGCTGCCGTCGCTGCCATCCTGATCGCGACCGGCTCCAACAATCTGTTGAAGGCGGCCTATACCGTCGCCTTCCTCGGCCCGCGCCTGAGCCTTCCCGCGGTTGCGGCCCTGCTTGCGCTCGGTGCCGGCTCCGGCATCGCCGCCTGGCTCATCGCCGGCGGCTGACAGCGGCGGCAAGGATCGGCGCAAGACGGGCTTGGCGATTTGGTTAACGCCCGTGCCATTGACCGCACGGGGTTGACACCAATCCGCGCGACGCTACCCTGGATGCGCTCCACCGCTGCCGGGAATGTCGCCATGGCCAAGTCGAACACCGTCCTCATCAAGCTCGTGAGCAGCGCCGACACTGGCTATTTCTACGTGTCGCGGAAGAACCCGCGCGCCAAGACCGAGAAGATCGAGCTCAAGAAATACGATCCCGTCGCGCGCAAGCACGTCGTCTTCAAGGAAGCCAAGATCAAGTAGTTCCGCCGCCGCGCGGTGCGGCTGCATGAACGCCTAAGCGACGGCCCCGGCCGGCTCCTGGAGTTCGGCCGCATAGCTGACCACGCGATTGCGGCCCGCGGCCTTGGCGGCATAAAGCGCCGCATCGGCCCGGCGCAGCAGCGACGCGCTGGTCTCGCGCGCGTCGTTGGTGACGGCAAGCCCGATGCTGATCGTGACGGCAGATTTCACCACCGGATCGCCGATCTCGAACGGCGCCTCGGCGACGACCATCCGCAGCCGCTCGGCCACCGCCTCGGCCTCGCGCTGCGGGGTCTCGGGCAGGACGACGACGAATTCCTCGCCGCCATAGCGGGCGAAGAGGTCGAAGGGGCGGACATGCCGCGACACCCGTGCCGTCACCTCGCGCAACACCGCATCGCCGGCGGCGTGACCGTAGGTGTCGTTGACGCGCTTGAACCAATCGATGTCGAGCATGAGCAGCGCCGGCCCCGTGCCGCCCTCGGCCGCGCGCGCGACCAGGCCGTCGAGATGAACCGACAGGTAGCGGCGATTGTAGAGCCCGGTGAGGCCATCGGTCAGCGCCAGCGACAGGCTGCGCTGATAATTGTCGTGCAGCCGGTCCTGCAGGCGCTTGCGGCGGATCTGCGTGCGCACGCGGGCGAGCAACTCGTTGCGGTCGAGCGGCCGCATCAGATAGTCGCTGGCGCCGAGGTCGAGACCCTTGGCGACGCGCGGCAGTTCGTCGGGATCGCCGATCAGCAGGATCGGCACGGTGCGGCTATCGTCCTTGGCGCGCAGCTTGCTGACGATGCGCAGGGCATCGACTTTGCCGGCGGTGCTGAGGATCACGAGATCGGACGCGGCATCGCAGTACGGCACCAGTTCCTCGGGAGCGTCGAGGCGCACGAGCTCGCCCGCAAGCGGCGCCAGCATGTCGGCGAGACGGTTCGCGGCAAACGCGCTTTCCTCCCACACGAGGATGCGCGGCGGCGCTTCGACCGCCGTTTCGTGTTCCTCGTCGGGAGGCAGGCTGAAGCGGCCGCACACGTCCTCGCGGTGGCGCCACTCCTCCATCGTGCGGCGCAGGCGGACGAGCGAGCGGACGCGGGCAAAGAGCGCGATGTCGTTGACCGGCTTGGTCAGGAAATCGTCGGCGCCGGCCTCGAGGCCGCGCACGCGGTCGGACGCCTCGGACAGCGCGGTCACCATGACGACGGGGATGTCCTGCGTCGCTTCGTCGGCCTTGAGGCGGCGGCAGGTTTCGAACCCGTCGAGCCGCGGCATCATGACGTCGAGCAGGATGATGTCCGGGCGCTCGTCATGGGCGATGCGCAGCGCGGTGAAGCCGTCATTGGCGGTAAGGACGCTGAAATACTCGGCCTGGAGCTTGGCCTCGAGCAGCCGCACGTTCACTTCGACGTCGTCGACAACGAGAATACGGGCCGTCATGGGGAGCTCAGCTCAGGAAGCGCCCGACGGTCTGGAGGAAATTGGCGACCGAGATCGGCTTGGCGATGTAGTCCTCGCAGCCGCCCTCGCGAATCTTCTCCTCGTCGCCCTTCATCGCGAACGCCGTCACGGCGATGACGGGGATCGCCTTCAGATCGTCGTCTTCCTTGATCCACTTCGTGACCTCGAGGCCCGATACCTCGGGCAGCTGAATGTCCATGAGGATGAGATCGGGGTGATACTCGCGCGCGAGCCGCAGCGCCTCGAGACCGTCCTTGGTCTGCAGCGTGTCGTAGCCATGCGCCTCGAGCAGGTCGTGGAACAGCTTCATGTTGAGATCGTTGTCCTCGACGATGAGAACGCGCTTGGCGACTCCAAATCCGTCGCTTCTGAAAGCATGCCTTGATCCACCTGCTGCCTGGCGTATTAGGGCGCAAAGAAGTTAAAAGCTCGGTACTCCAGCTCGCTATCGTATTAAGTGAGAGTCGGTTAACGATTTCGTAACCACGCGGGGCTGACGCGACGACAGGCCGCATGCGCATCGGGCGTCGATCTCGGCGGCACCAAGATCGAGGCCGCCGCCCTTGACCGGGACGGCGGCGTGGTCGCTGCGCCGGCGCGTGCCTACGCCTGCCGGCGATTATGCCGCGACGGTCCGGGCGGTGCGCGAACTCGTGCGCGGGATCGAGGCGGCGCTGGGACGCGAGGCCAGCGTCGGCATCGCCATCCCGGGCGCGCTCTCGCCTGCGACCGGGCTCGTCAAGAACGCCAACTCGACCTGCCTCAATGGCCGGGCATTCGACCGCGATCTCGCCGCCGCGCTCGGACGCCAGCTCAGATTCGCCAACGATGCCAACTGCTTCGCCTTGTCGGAGGCAACCGACGGCGCGGCGCGGGACGGGCGGGTGGTGTTCGGCGTCATTCTCGGCACCGGCGTCGGCGGCGGCATCGTCGTCGACGGCCGGGTGATCGCCGGCATCAATGCGATTGCCGGCGAATGGGGCCATTCGCCCGCTGCCCTGGCCGGCCGACGACGAGCGCCCGGGCCCGGCCTGCTATTGCGGCCGGCACGGCTGCATCGAGACCTTTCTGTCGGGGCCGGCCCTGGCCCGCGACGGCGGCGGCAGCGATGCCGCCGCGGTCGCGGCCCGGGCCGAGGCCGGCGAGGCGGCGGCGCTGGCGGCGCTGGCGCGCTATGAGGACCGGCTGGCGCGCGGCCTCGCCACGGTCATCAATCTGCTCGATCCCGATGTCATCGTGCTGGGCGGCGGCCTGGGCCGGATCGAGCGGCTCTACCGTCGCGTGCCGCTGCTGTGGGGGGCTTATGTCTTCTCCGACCGCGGTGGCGACCCGGCTGGTCCCGCCGGCTTGGGGCGATTCGAGCGGCGTGCGCGGCGCGGCGTGGCTGTGGGGCGCCGACGAAGCGCCGTCGGACGGTCAGCATGACGGTTTCGGCAGCGCCTCGATCTCGTCGAGCTTGGCCTTGATGACGTAATCGCCGTAATCGAGCTCCATGTCCTGCGACACGCCGTTCGACAGCAGCCGCATGCCGAGCTCGTAATCCGGCGTCTCGGATTTGGAATCCGGCGGGAAGAAGGCGAGGCGCACGCGCCACGAGCGATGCTGCAGCAGCGGGCTGTAGGCCGGGTCGTCCTTGTCCTTGCCGTCGCGGCGCCGGGCATGCGGCGCCGGCTTCAACGGCGGACCGATGACGGCGGTGATCTGCGTCGCGTTCTCGACGCTCGAGCCGTCGAACACCTAGCGCGCGATGAACTGATCGCCCGCCAGCGCGCGATCGATCAGCAACAAGCGTGTGCGCGGTCGGAAAGATCACGCCGGGCGCGAGCTTGATGGTGGTCGCCTGTCGGGCTTGGCGAACTCGGCGCTGCCGCCCTTGCCGGGGCCGTCGAGATGCGCCTCGCCGTGCAGCTCCTCCGTCGAGATCGCCGTCGCGCAGGCGCCGCTCGTTGAAGCGATAGCGCAGCCCGTCCTTCGCCTCCCAGGTCACCAGGGTCGAGCTCAGATCGCGACCGCCCGCTTCGGCATAGACGAGGCGCGAGGCGGAAGCGCTGCTCGACCGTCCAGCCGTCGCAGGTCTCGCCCCATTCGTAATACATCGCCCCGGTCGCGCCGAGCACGCCGCTCGCCGCTTCGCGCCGAGCCGAGCGTGAGGCTGTAAAGCGCGCGATGCGGGTCGATGTCCGCGGCCAGCGCCGCCGGCGCCAGCGCGAGCGACCAGCGCCACCGCGGGGCCGAAGACCGGCCGGACCATTGTCTCATCGCCTGAGCTCCGCTCAACGCGCAGCGGGAAATGCGGGGTCAGTATGTCATGGCGCAGCGCAGCAGCGGTAGCGCGACTTCGCAGAATCTGTCCGCTCTGCCCGGCAGGCTCTGCCGCAGCGGGAAGAATTTTCCTGCCGTCGGCGGCGCGATTTTGGGCGCATTCGCGGCCAATTCGCGTTGGCACGGCCATTGCTTCGTGGGCGCCAGCACGAACGTTAACGGGAACGGGGGTCGACCATGTCGCATGCCGGCACAGCGCGAACTTTCGGCCGACGAGGCGATCCGCCTCGAGCCGCATCGCCGCAAGAGCTCGACCGCATGCGTCGATCGTCCGCCTCATGCCGCCGGCCGGCGACCAGTCGGCGCTGCGCGCCTGGGCGCTTGTCGTCGCCGCCGCCGCCGACCGCCGCGTCGCCGAGCTCGAGGCGCGGCTCGCCCATCTCGAGAGCCTGGCCGTCACCGACGAGCTGACCGGCGCGCTCAATCGCCGCGGCTTCCTCATCGAATTCTCCCGCGCCATCGACGCCGCCCGCCGCGGCGGCCCGAAGGGCGTGGTGGTCGATCTGCGATCTCGACGGCTTCAAGACGGTGAACGACCGGCTGGGCCATGCCTTCGGCGACGAGGTGCTGCGCCAGCGTCGGCGCGCTGTTGCTGCGCGGCGTGCGCAAGATGGATGCGGTCGGCGCGGCTGGGCGGCGACGAATTCGCCCTGCTCCTCATCGGCGCCGATCTCGACAGCGCGCAGCGCCGCGCGCACAGCTTCGCCCGCGGCATCGCCGCGCTGGCGCCGCAGATCAACGGACTCGTCATCCCGCTCTCGGCGAGCTTCGGCCTCGCCGCCTATGACGGCAGCGAGGACGAGGAGACCGTGCTGCACCGCGCCGATATGACCATGTACGAGGAAAAGCGCCGAGCGGCGACGCCCTGCGCCGCCGATGCCGCCAAGCCTCCGGCCGCACGGACGTTCTCGCCGCTGCCGGCGCCGCGCCGAGCGCCTGATCGCCGGCGCGCCCGATCAGCCGGCTTCTTCGTCTCCGGCGGCAGCGCCAGCCGGATGTGCAGCTCGCGCAGCCGCTCCGGCGGCACCGGCGCCGGCGCCTGCATCAGCAGATCCTGCGCCTGCTGGTTCATCGGGAAGGCGACGACTTCGCGGATATTGGGCGTGTCGGCCAGCAGCATGACGATGCGGTCGATGCCGGGCGCCGAGCCGCCATGCGGCGGCGCGCCGAATTTGAACGCGTTGAGCATGCCGCCGAAGCGCGCCTCGACTTCCTCGGCCTTGTAGCCGGCGATGGCGAAGGCCTTGTACATGATGTCGGGCCGGTGATTGCGGATCGCGCCCGAGCACAGCTCGATGCCGTTGCAGACGATGTCGTACTGGAACGCCTTGATCGTCAGCGGGTCCTGGGTCTCGAGCGCTTCGAGCCCGCCTTGCGGCATCGAGAACGGGTTGTGGCTGAAGTCGATCTGCCCGGTTTCCTCGTTGCGCTCGTACATCGGGAAATCGGTGATCCAGCAGAACTCGAACACGCCGCTCCGGGACGAGGCTGAGCTCGCGGCCGATCCGCAGCCGCGCCGGCGCCGGCGAAGGGGCGGAAAGTCTTGGGCACGCCGCAGACGAAGAACACCGCGTCGCCGTCCTTGAGGCCGAGCGTCGCGCGCAGCCGCTCGGTGCGCTCGGGCCCGATATTGTTGGCGACGGGACCGGCGCCCTTGCCGTCGCGGAAGAAGATGTAGCCGAGCCCCGGCTGCCCCTCGCCCTGCGCCCAGGAATTCATGCGGTCGCAGAAGGCGCGGTTGCCGCCGCGCCGGCGCCGGGATCGCCCAGACCCGCGACCTTGGGGTCGGCGGCGATCTGGCCGGCGAACACCTTGAAGCCCGAGCCGCGGAAGATGTCGGTGACGTCGCGCCATGCGGATCGGATTGCGCAGATCGGGCTTGTCGGAGCCGTATTTCGCCATCGCCTCGGCATAGGGGATGCGCGGAAACGGCGGCTTGGTCACGCGCGCGGCCGCCGCCGAATTCCTCGAACACGCCGGCGAGCACCGGCTCGATCGCGGCGAACACGTCGTCCTGCGTCACGAACGACATCTCGAAATCGAGCTGATAGAACTCGCCGGGCGAACGGTCGGCGCGGCTCGCCTCGTCGCGGAAGCACGGCGCGATCTGGAAATAGCGGTCGAAGCCCGCCACCATCAGCAGCTGCTTGAACTGCTGCGGCGCCTGCGGCAGCGCGTAGAACTTGCCGGGATGGAGCCGGCTCGGCACCAGATAGTCGCGCGCGCCCTCGGGCGAGCTCGCGGTCAGGATCGGCGTCTGGAACTCGATGAAGCCCTGCTCGATCATGCGCCGCCGGATCGAGGCGATCACCTGCGAGCGCAGCACGATGTTGGCGTGGACGCTGCTCGCGGCGCAGATCGAGGAAGCGGTATTTGAGCCGCATCTCCTCGGGATAGTCGGCCTCGGTATTGACCGGCAACGGCAGCGGCTCGGCCTCGGACATGACGTCGAGCGCGGCGATCTGCAGCTCGACCTCGCCGGTCGGCGAGCTTGGGATTGACGGTCTCGGGCGAGCGCTCGACCACCTTGCCGGTCACGCGTGACCACGCTTTCGAGGCGCAGCGCGTCGGCCGCGGCGAACAGCGGCTCGACACGTCGATGACGCATTGCGTGACGCCGTAATGGTCGCGCAGATCGATGAACAGCAGCTGGCCGTGGTCGCGCTTGCGGTGGACCCAGCCGGACAGCCGCGCGGGCTTGCCCGCATCGCCCAGGCGCAGCGCGCCGCAAGTATGCGTTCGGTAGGCATGCATCTGCCGTGATCCGCTCAGGCTAAGGGCCGACGACGAAAGCGTGGACAAGCCCATGGGGCGGACGGTTTGTCAAGCCGCGGCGGAGCCGGTTCCGGGCGCTCTTCTGGTCGCGCCGGTTTCGGTGTATAGCGGCGCAAAGGACGAAACGCCTGCCAAACAGCATGCCCCTCATCGCCGATAGCGACGCGCTGGCCGCTTTCTGCCGCCGCCAGGCAGGGCGCCGGCGTTCATCACCGTCGACACCGAGTTCATGCGCGACCAGACCTATTGGCCGATGCTGTGCCTCGTCCAGATCGCGCGGGCCCGAGGAAGCGGCGGCGATCGACCCGATGGCCGCAGGGATCGACCTCGCGCCGCTCTTCGCGCTGATGGGCGATCCGCGACGTCCTCAAGGTCTTCCACGCGGCGCGCCAGGACATCGAGATCTTCGTACAACCTCACGGGCGAGGTGCCGGCGCCGCTGTTCGACACCCAGGTCGCGGCGATGGTCTGCGGCTTCGGCGATTCGGTGAGCTATGAGACGCTGGCCGAGCCAGCTCGCCGGCGCGCATATCGACAAGTCCTCGCGCTTCACCGACTGGTCGCGCCGGCCGCTGACCGAGCGCCAGCTCAATACGCGCTCGCCGATGTCGTGCCGCTGCGCCGCGTCTACGAGAAGCTCGCCGAGCGCCTGGCAGGCGACCGGGCCGCGCCCATTGGCTCGACGAGGAGATGGCGGCGCTCACCGATCCCGCGACCTACCGGCTCGATCCGGCCGAGGCGTGGCGGCGGCTCAAGCTGCGCACCAACAACCGCCGCATGCTGGCGCTGGTGCGCGAGCTGGCGCGCTGGCGCGAGACCGACGGCGCAGCAGCGCGACCTGCCGCGCAACCGCGTGCTGCGCGACGAAGCGCTGCTTGGAGATCGCCGCCCACGCGCCGCACGACCGTCGACGAGCTGGCGCGCACGCGCGGCCTCGGCAAGGGCTTCGCCGAGAGCCGGTTCGGCAGCGAGATCCTGGCCGTGGTCGAGCGCGTCGCTCGCACTGCCGGAAGCGACTATCCCGAGCCCGACGAAGCGGCGCGAGCTGCCGCCGGGCCTCGGGCCGCTGGTCGATCTCCTGCGCGTGCTGTTGAAGCTGCGCGCCGAGGAGAACGACGTCGCGCAGCGGCTCGTCGCCGATGCCGAGGATCTCGAAGCGCATCGCCGCCGACGACCAGGCCGAGGTCCGCGCCCTCCAGGGCTGGCGCCACGAGATTTCGGCCGCGACGCGCTCGACCTGAAGCACGGCCGGCTCGCGCTCACGGCCGCCGGCAAGCGCGTGCGGCTCGTCCCCCTGCCCGCCCCTGCCATCGACGCGGCGCAGTAGCCGCGCCGCCGCTGACTACAAGGGATAGGCCGTCCGGCAGGCCGTCCGGATCTGCACGGCGGCCGCATTGCTTTGGGCGCCCGACAATTGCTCGATCAGGCACTGATCGTAGCCGCGCTGACGCTCGTACATGGTGCCGGTGTTAATGACGATGTCGTTGCACGCGGTCTGGATCATCTGTACCGCCAGCGGCGACCGCGTATCCCTGGTCGCACTCAAGACGCACTGCGCCGTCTGCTGCATCTCGGATGTCTGCGCGTGCGCCCCCAGCGCAGGGCCAAGCGCGAAGCCCACGACCCCCACAACGAGATACAGCTTGCTTGCCATTGGCGCGCCTTCCGTCCCCGGACCGAAGCTGATAGCGCCTTCATTTTGCGTCGAATTCGCTTTGGTGACAATCCTGACGCGTGGGCCGCCGCGTGGCCGCAGGTTCGACCGCACCGCGCGCCGCCGGCCTCACACCCCGCGCACTTCGGCGCTGCGGCCCATGGCGCGGGCGAGCGCGTCGAGGCGGCGCTGGACGGCTCTCGCCGAAGCGGCCGGCGCTGCTCGGCGCGAACGCCGAGCACGCACTGCGCCGTCGGCGAGGCCGAGCGTGACGCCGCCCAGCAGCCCCGGCACGCCGCCCGATGATGGTGTAGCCGAGCCGCAGCGCCAGGCCCGACGATGCGCGCCGCCGCGAGCGCGTCCTCGTCCAGCAGTTCGAGCGGCGCCGCCAGATCGACGGTGGCGCGGCCGCCATAGCGGGCGTGCAGCGCCAGCGCGATGAAGGCGCGCTCGGCATGGCTGACGCCGGTCAACGGGCATGTAGAGCGCGTGGCGCAGCGCCTGCTCGGCGCGGTAGTCGGGATGCTCGTGCCAGGCGATGTCGCTCAAGCAGCGCGGTCGGCGCGGCGCAGGCGCTGGCGCGCCGGCGGCTCTTTCGGGAAAAGCGGCGCTCGTCCAGGCGTAGAGCGCCTCGCCGCTGGCGCCGAAGCGCGGATTGAGCGCGGCCTCCTCGGCGCAGGCGGCGAGGAGCGGATCGGCTGCGCTGCTCGGCCGCATCGAGCAGGCTGTAGAGATGCCCCTCGCGCAGGCCGGCGGCCGAGAACACCAGCTCGCGCGCGGCTCGATGCCGGCGCAGCAGCCGCAGCAGCAGCCGCGCCGCCAGCGGCACGACCTCGAGGCGCTTGCGCGAGACGGTGCTGATCCGCTCGAGCGATTTGCGCGACTGGCGCGCCACCAGATCGAGATATTTCTCGGCCTCGGCGCGCGCCAGCGTGTATTCCTGGATGATGTGGAGCGGATATTGCGTCTGCTCCATGTGGAGCCGCGCCAGCGCGCGCCACGCGCCGCCGACGGCATAGAAGTTGCCGTCGCGCGCTGCGCGTCAGCCACGGCACCGTTGCGAGCTGGCGGTCGATCGTGTCGCGCAGGCGCTTCTCGTCGTCGGCGACGGCCGGCAGCCGCAGCGGCCCGATCGGCAGCGTCGCCGCCGCGCCGGCGCGGCCCTTGCCGATCGGCACCAGCTCGACGCTGCCGCCGCCGAGATCGCCGGCGACGCCTGCCGCATCGGGAATGCCCGACAGCACGCCCAGCGCCGAATAGCGTCCCTCCTCGGCGCCCGCCAGCACGCGCACGCGCACGCCGAAGCGGCGCTCGATCTCGGCGGCGAACTCCTTGCCGTCGGCGGCGTCGCGCACCGCGGCGGTGGCGAGCACGTCGAGCCGCGCCACCCCGATCGCCCGCGCCAGCGCGACGAAGCGCTGGAGATTGACCCGCGCCAGCTCGACGCCTTCGGCGATTGAGGCGGCCGGTTTCGCTGAGGCCGCGGCCGAGGCCGCACAGCACCTTCTCGTTGAGCAGCGTGCGCGCGGCGCGGCGCACCCCGTCATAGACGACCAGGCGCAGCGAGTTGGAGCCGATGTCGATGACCGCGACGCTGTCGCGCCGTCGCGGTCGAGCGCCGAGCGCCGGCTCGGCGCGCCGGGTCGAGGTCGTGGCGCTCAAGCCGCGGCCTTCTCGCTGACCAGCCGCGGCGACGGCCGGGTGCGGTGCAGCGCGCTGCCGCGGCCCGACAGGCTGGGATTGGTCATGAAATAGGTATGCGCGCTGAAGCTCTCGGGATCGGTGCTGTCGCGGCGATAGACGCCGTCGGCGTCGAGCCACCAGGTCTGCGCCTCGTCGCGCAGCATTGGACCATGATCTCCTCGAGCACCTGGCGGTGCACGGTCTCGTTCTCGATCGGCACCAGCGCCTCGACGCGCCAGTCGAAATTGCGCGGCATCCAGTCGGCCGAGGAGATGAAGACCTTGGCCTCGGGCGACGGCAGCTTGTTGCCGTTGCCGAAGCAGACGATCGCGGCCATGCTCGAGGAAGCGGCCGATGATGCTCTTGACGCGGATATTCTCGGACAGGCCGGGCACGCCCGGCCGCAGGCAGCAGATGCCGCGCACGACCAGGTCGATCTCCACCCCCGCCTGCGAGGCGCGATAGAGCCCGTCGATGATCGCGGGATCGACCAGCGCGTTCATCTTGGCCCAGATCTGCGCCGGCCGCCCGGCGCGGGCATGGGCGATCTCGTCGTCGATCAGCTCGACGAGGCGCTGGCGCAGGTTGAGCGGCGCGACCGCGATCTTCTCGAGCGTCGCCGGCGTCGCATAGCCGGTCATGTAGTTGAACAGCCGCGCCGCGTCGCGGCACAGCGCCGGATCGCAGGTGAAGAAGCTGAGGTCGGTGTAGACCTTGGCGGTATCGGGATGATAGTTGCCGGTGCCGAAATGCACGTAGGAGCGCAGCTCGCCGCCCTCGCGGCGCACCACCAGCGACACCTTGGCGTGGGTCTTGAGACGCGACGAAGCCATAGACCACCTGCACGCCCGCGCGCTCCAGGTCGCGCGCCCAGCGGATGTTCGCCTCCTCGTCGAAGCGCGCCTTCAGCTCGACCAGCGCCGTCACCGACTTGCCCGCCTCGGCCGCCTCGATCAGCGCGCGCACGATCGGGCTGTCCTCGCTGGTGCGGTAGAGCGTCTGCTTGATCGCGACGACCGAGGGATCGCGCGCCGCCTGGCGCAGGAACTGCACCACCACGTCGAAGCTCTCGTAGGGGTGGTGGACGATGATGTCCTTCTGGCGGATCGCGGCGAAGCAGTCGCCGCCGAAATCGCGGATGCGCTCGGGAAAGCGCGGATTGTAGGGGGTGAACACCAGGTCGGGCCGCTCGTCGATGATGAGCTGGCGCGTATCGGCGAGGCCGAGCAGCCCGTCGAGCGGGACCACGTCGTCGGGCGAGGCATCGAGCCGCTCGATGAGGAAGTTCAGGCAGGTCGCGCGGCATGCTCGCCTCGACGCCGAGGCGGATGACGTTGCCGCGGCGGCGGCGCTTCAGCGCCGATTCGAAGAGCCGCACCAGGTCCTCGGCCTCTTCCTCGATCTCGACCTCGCTGTCGCGCAGGATGCGGAACATGCCGCGCCCCGCCACCGCGAAGCCGGGAAACAGATGGTCGAGATACAGCCCGATCATCTGCTCGAGCGGCAGGAAGCGGATCGCCTTGCCCGGGCAGGCGGATGAAGCGGCTCGATGGTGCCGGGAATGAGCAGCAGCGCGTCCATGCGTCTCGCCGTCGCTGCGCCGCGTCGAGCTGCAGGGCCAGGCCGAAGCCGAGATTGGCGATGAACGGGAACGGATGCGCCGGATCGATGGCCAGCGGCGTCAGCACCGGGAAGACGTCGCTCATGAACCGCTGCGCCGAGCCAGGCGCGGTCCTCGGCGCGTGAGATCCTCGGGACCGAGCACCGAGAATCCCGCCTCCGCCAGCTCCCGCCGCAGCGCCCGCCAGGTCACCTGCTGGTCGAGCATCGAGCCGGCCGGCACGCTGGTTGATGGCGGCGAGCTGCTGCGCCGGGGTCAGGCCCGTCCTGGCTCGGCGTCGGCGACGCCGGCCAGCACCTGGCCCTTGAGGCCGGCGACGCGCACCATGTAGAACTCGTCGAGGTTGCTGGCGGAGATCGACAGGAAGCGCAGCCGCTCCAGCAGCGGATGGCGCGGGTTGTCGGCCTCGGCCAGCACGCGCTCGTTGAACGCCAGCCACGACAGCTCGCGATTGATGAAGCGGTCGGGCGATTGCTCGCCGATCGCGGTGTCGGCAGCGCGCACGGCTTCGGCCATGGCCTGCCTCCCATTCCCCGGACCCGGCCCCAGAGACTATAACGACGCCATGAACATAGCATTTCGGTCGGCACGCCCACGCCATGAATTGGCTCTGCTGCTCCGTCACGCCAAGGCCGCGCCGCAAGGGAGGGCGAGGCGGCCGACCGCGCCCGCCCGCTGGCCGCGCGCGGCGAGCAGGCGCCGCGACGGCGGTCGGACGCTGGCTCGCGGCGCAGGAACTCAGCCCGACCTGGCGCTGTGCTCGAGCGCCCTGCGCGCGCGCCAGACGCTCGAACGCGTCCTGGCGGCGCTGCCCGGCCAAGCCCAAGGTCGCTTACGAGGACGCGCTCTACCTTGCCGAAGCGTCGGCGCTGCTCGCGCGCCTGCGGGCGGTCGAGCCCGTCCGGAGCTGCGTGCTCCTGGTCGGGCATAATCCGGGCCTGCACGAGCTGGCCGCGATGCTGCTGGACGACGCCGGCGGCCGACTCGCGCGGCGGCTGCAGGGAGAACATGCCGACCGGCGGCGCTCGCCGGCTTCGAGCTCGCTGCGGCGCTGGGCCACGCTCGGCCGCGACCCGGCCCGGCTGGTCCATTACGTCACCCCCAAGGAGATCACCCGCGACGGCGAATGAATTCAGCCTTCGCCCGCGGGCTCGCCCAGCACGGCGCGGACCAGCGGTACGGTGATCGCGCCGGTGCGCCGCCAACGCCGCGCGGTCGAGCGCCGCCACAACGCTGCTGCGCCGCAGCGAAAGAGCGTTCCAGATGGGCGAGGAGATAGGCCACGACCTCCTCGCTGACCCGGATCTGGCGGTCGGCGAAGAGCTTGACCAGCACCGCCGAAAGCAGCGCGTCGTCGGGCGCGAGCGATGATTGCCACCGGCGCCGCGAGCAGACGCGAGCGCAAATCGGCGAGAGCGATATCCCAGCGCGCCGGCGCCTGCCGCGCCACCACCAGGAGATGGCCGCCGCGCTCGGCCAATATGATTGTAGAGATGGAGGAACGCCTCCGCCTCGGCCGCTTCGGCGCGGTCGAGGACGGCAGCCCGCGCGGCGCCGAGGCGGTCGGGCAGGTCGGTCACGGTCACGTCCGCGGCGCCGAGCCGGAGGGCGCCCGCGCGCGCCGCGAAGACCTGGGCGAGATGGGTCTTGCCGCTGCCGGCGGGTCCGACCAGCATCAGGGCCGGCCCCGGCCATGCGGGCCAGCGGTCGAGCCAGGCGACAGCAGCGGCATTGGACGGCGCGACCAGGAAATCGGCGCCGCCGAGCGCCGGGCGGTGGCCGAGATCGAGCGGCAACTGGCCCATGCCCGTCACGCACCGCGCTCGGCATCGTCGAAGCCGCGCCACCAGCGCACGACATATCCCGGCCCGACAGCACCGTGGTGAGGCCCACGGCGTAGATCAGAACCTGCGACAGGTGATGATCGTCGAGGCCGAGACCGAGCCGGCCCAGCACCACCGCCACCAGCGCGATCAGCAGGCGGTATTGAGCTTGCTGATGGCGAGCGGCCGTGTGCGGATCGGCTGCGACACCGCCATGGCGAGGAGATATCCGCCGATGATCATGAGGTCGCGGAAGACCACCAGGATGACGAGCCAATTAGGCAGTCTGCCGGCAATGCCAAGCGTGACGCACAGGCTGACGAGCAGCGTCTTGTCGGCGATGGGATCGAGCAGCGCGCCGAGCTGCGAGCGCTGATTGAAGCGCTTGGCGATGTAGCCGTCGACCGCATCGGACAGCCCGGCGGCCACGAACAGCCAGAATGCCGCGGTCATGGTGATGCTGAGCACCAGCCAGATCGCCAGCGGCACCGAGAACAGCCGTGCCAGCGTGATGAGGTTGGCGACGCTCACCGCGGCGCTCAATGCTGGGCGCCGGCGCGGCGCCAGCTGCCAGCACCCAGTCGGGGTCGGCGCCGGAGAGCGTGAGGTCGCGCTGCGCCAGCGCCTGCGCGCAGTTGCTCCGGATCGCCGTAATAGTCGAGCGTAGCTGCGCCTCGTTGCGGTCGAGCGACAGAACCGCGCTCCGCCGCGATCGCGGGGATGCCGGCGAGCCGTGCCGCGGACGGCGACCCAGGCTTTGAGATCGTCGATCGGCACGCGCACGGTGATCGTGGCGTCATGGCCGAAATCGATGATATTCGCCGTCTTCCACGCATCCTCGATCTGGGCGGCGGTGCCGCGACGCAGCGGCGAGCAGATCGGCCTGGCTCTCGTCGCCCGCGGCGGTGTAGGTCTTGTTCCAGCTCTGCGGTGCCGTCGCGCCGGTCGAATCGTAGCGCGTCGTCGTCACGGCGACGCTCGCCGGCGCCGGCGAAGCGGTGAGCTTGGCGCTGCGTCACCAGAACGTCGGCGCCGTTGTAGCGCTGCGCGATGGCGTGAAGATGGGCAGCATCGCCCGCCAGTGCCGCGGCGCCATCGATCGCTTGCACGTCATCGAGTTCGCCATAGGGCATGACGAACGGCACCAGTCCCGCATTGCGGCGTATTCCGGCCCCACGCCTCGCGCCAGGGATTGGGATCCTCCCACAGTGTCGGGCCGCTATCGCTTTGCCAGACGGCAAGCACGACGACCGGCCGGCTCGGCATCTCGGCGAAGGGGATGTTCGCCTGCCGCAGCAATTGGCGCACCGCGTCGGGACGGAAATGGAAGGTGTAGTTCGCCAGATAGCGGACGCCCGAGACGCGCTCGTTCGCGACCTCGTAGCCGGCGAGGAGATCGTTGAGCACCGCAGCGTTCGCGGCCGGCAGGCGGGCACGGTCGGCAGCAAGCGTCAGGCGGCGGAGCAGAAGCTGGTAGGCGTGCCGTTCGCCGTCGGCGCGCGCGTCGTCGCGGGCGGCGGCGGCGTTGGCCGCGGTGGCATCGACCGGAACCGCGGCGACGGTGAAGACGTCGGGTTGATCGGCGGCGCGCCCCGGCGCGGCGAACGCCGCCAACGCCAGCACCAGACCGAGGAGAATGCCGCGCGCCAATGCCATCCCGTCACGTCCAGCCGCCGTTTCGGTCATAACCCAGAACCGCCGGCGACGCCAGAGCGGCCCCGCCGCGAGAAGGCTGCGGCCGCCGGCTTGTCTGCGCTATCGTGGCGCCGGATCAACGGGGAGAAGACGGACATGGAGCTCGATCTTCGCGGAAAAGTGGCCCTGGTAACGGGATCGAGCCGGGGCATCGGCCGCGGCATCGCCGAAGGCCTCGCGGCCGAAGGCTGCCGCCTGATGCTGACCGGACGCGACGAAGCGGCGCTGGGCGAGGTCGCGGAAGCGGTGACCCGGCTCGGCGGCACGGCCGAGAGCCTGGTCATCGATCTCCGGCGCGCGGATGCGGCGGACACGCTGGTGGCCGCGGTGCGCCGCGCCTATGGCGGGCTCGACATCCTCGTCAACAATGCCGGCACGACCAAGCGCGGCGATTTCCTGTCGCTGCCCGATGCCGATTGGGACGAGGGCTTCGCGCTCAAATTCTTCGCCCATGTGCGGCTCGCGCGCGCGGCGTGGCCGCTGTTGTGCGAGCGCAAGGGCAGCATCGTCATCATTGGCGGCACCGCCGGCAAGCAGCCGACCGCCAACTCCATCATCGGCGCCTCGGTCAACGCCGCCGTCAACGCTTTCTGCCAGGCGCTCGCGCAGATCGGCAACGAGGCCGGCGTCCAGGTCAATGTCGTCAGCCCCGGCCATGTCGATACCGACCGCCTGCAGCGCCGCATCGACTTGCTCAAGAAGGAAGCGGGCCTCGACGAAGCCGGCGCCCGTGAACGCTATCGCCAGACGCTGGGGGTGAATCGCCTCGGCCTGCCCAAGGACGTTGCCGACATGGTCGCCTTCGTTGCCTCGCCCCGCGGCCGCTGGCTGCACGGCGCCATCGTCGATCTGCATGGCGGCCAGATCCGGGCGATCTGACGCGCCGGGAGACCACGCATGATCATCGACATCTACAACCATTTCATTCCGCGCGGAATTTACGAGCGGCTCGAGATGCTGCTGCCGGGGCACATGGTCTTGAAGGCGTTCCGGCAACTGCCGACGCTGTGGGACATCGAGGCGCGCCTCAGGCTGCTCGACGAGTTCGACGACGTGGTGCAGGTGCTGTCGCTCGCCAACCCGCCGCTCGAGATGATGGGTCCGCCCGAGCGCACGCCCGAGCTCGCCCGCATCGCCAATGACGGGCTGGCCGCGCTGTGCCGCAAATATCCCGCGCGCTTTCCCGCCTTCATCGCCGCGATGCCGATGAACAACGTGCCGGCGTGCCTCGCGGAGATCGAACGCGCCGTCACCACGCTCGGCGCGCGCGGCATCCAGATCTTCACCAATGTGCTGGGCGCGCCGCTTTCCGCGCTGGCGCTGCGCCCGGTGTTCCAGGCGATGGCGCGGCACGACCTGCCGGTGTGGATTCATCCGATCCGCGGCCCCAACTTCCCCGACTACGCAGCGAAACCGTGTCGGAGGACGAGATCTGGTTCACCTTCGGCTGGCCCTATGAGACCACCGCCGCGGTGACGCGCCTCATCTATTCCGGCATCTATGACGAGCTGCCCGGGTTGAAGATCATCACCCATCACATGGGCGGGATGATCCCCTATTACGCCGGCAAGATCGAACTCGGCTTCAGCCAGATTTTCTTCGGCAGCACCGAGCGCAATCCGCTCGCAGAGCGGCGCGGCCTCAAGCGGAAGCCGATCGAATACTACAAGATGCTCTATGCCGACACCGCCCTGAACGGCGCCGTCGCGGCCACGCGCTGCGGCCACGATTTCTTCGCCACGCCGCATTGCCTTTTCGCCACCGACGCGCCCTTCGACGCCGAACGCGGCCGCGCTCTCATCGCCGGGACGATCGCCGCGGTGAAAGCGCTCGACATCGCCGCTCCGGAACAGGCGCGCGTGCTCGCCGGCAATGCGCGTGCGCTGCTGAAGCTGCCATGATCGAGACTCGCAACATCCGCGTGAAGCTGCGCGACGGCACCATGGGCGCGTTCCTCGCCCTGCCCGAGCGCCGTCCCGCGCCCGGCATCGTCGCGATCATGGAGATCTGGGGCGTCAACGACACGATGCGCCATCACGCGCGCGAATTCGCCGAAGCGGGCTTCGCCTGCCTCGTGCCCGACCTGTTCTGGCGCCAGCAGCCGGGGGTCGAGCTGTCCGACGCCGACCCCGCCCATGTCGATAAGGCGTTCGACCTCTATTACGAGTTCGACTACGACCTCGGCGTGCGCGACATGGAGGACACGATCGCCGCCCTCGCCGGGCTCGAGGAATGCACCGGCAAGGCGGGCGCGGTCGGATACTGCCTCGGCGGCAAGCTGTGCTATCTCCTGTGCTGCCGCACCGACATCGCGTGCGCGGTCGCCTATTACGGCACCTATATCGAGCACAATATCGGCGAGGCGAAGAACCTGCACCGGCCGTTCCTGCTGCACATGGCGATGAAGGACCGCTGGGTGCAGGCCGAGGTGAACGCGCTCTTGGAGCGGCGCCTGGCGCCCAACCCGCTCGTCACCATCCATAAATATCCCGACGCCGACCACGCCTTCGCGCGATTCGGCGGCAAACCCTATCGCAAGGCGGATTCCGACCGCGCGCTGGCCCTCACACTCGCGTTCTTCCGCGACCGTCTCGGCGGATGAGGGTGTAGCGTAGCCGCGCGGGCCGGCAATCGACGGCGCACGACGTTTTCGCCATGTCGCCGCTTCACCCTGCCGCACGAGTAGGGCATGATCGGCGCTCGCGCGCGCACCCGCCGAGCGGCGGCGGGGCGCAATCCGGTGACAGCGGGGTTGAGGCAAGGCGATGGCCGAATCGCCCTTCAAGATCGACATTGCGGCGATCCTCGCCGGGCGGCGCGTCGGGCGAATCCAGTTCGAGGTCGTCGGTCTGTGCGCGCTCGTCATGTTCATGGACGGGCTGAACAGCCAGACGCCCCCTTATGCCGCGCCAGCGATCGCGCGTTCCCTGCTGGTCGTTCCCGATGCGCTCGGCCCGGCCTTCACCTATGGCGTATTCGGCACTCTGCTCGGCATCCTCGTCGCCGCGCCGCTTGCGGACTGGGTCGGGCGCAGGCCGGTGATCCTGGCCGGAACGGTAATCGCCACGCTGTTCGTCCTCATCACCGCCTGGGTCGAGACGGCAATGCAACTCGCCGTGATCCGCTTTCTGGCCGGGATCGGGCTGGGCGCCATCATGCCTGGCGCGCTCGCACTCGCGGCCGAATTCATGCCCCGCCGGCACAAGGTGACGCTGACCGTGCTGGTCTGGCTCGGCTTTTCGATCGGATCGGGACTCGCGGGGCCGTTCACCGGTTACGTGCTGCGGATTTACAACTGGCCGGTGGTGTTCATCACCGGCGCCATCTTGCCGATGATCATGCTGCCGGTGCTGTGGACGGCTCTCCCCGAGTCGCCGCTCTTTCTGGTGCGCGGGGGCGAGAGCGGCAATCAGCGCATTCGCGCCACGCTCATCCGCATCAGCCGGCGCTACGACCGCCTGCGCACCAACGAATTCTTCAGCTCCGAGCATCGTGAGCGCGGATTTTCCCTCGTGCTCCTGTTCTGCGAAGGCCGCGCTTTGATCACGGTCCTGTTGTGGGTCATGTTCTTCACCAGCCTCGTGACCGTCTTCTTCGTCAACAACCTGCTTCCGAACGTGCTCGACAATGCGCGCCTGTCGGAAGACGCGGCTGCGACCATCGCCGCGCTCAGCCAGTTCGGCGGCCTCGCCGGGGGCCTCGTCTTGGCCTGGGCCGCCGATCGCTACGACCGTTATCTCGTGCTCGCGGGCGCGTTATTTCTGGGCGCGATCGCGATCGCCGCCATAGGCGCCGCCGGCGGCGCGGGGCTCGGGGTCGGCATCGCGCTGATCGCCGCCGGCTTTTTCGCGCTCGGCGCGCAGAACGCGGCCGTTGCGGTTGCGGCGGCAAGCTATCCGACCGCCATGCGCGCCTGCGGCGTCGGCTGGGCGATCGGCGTCGGCCGCACCGGCCAGATCATCGCGCCCGCGCTGGCGAGCATGCTCATCGCGATGAAACTGTCGACCAGCCACGCCGTCTATCTCCTGGCGACGCCGGGGCTGGTTGCGGCCGTGGCGGCGCTCGTCATTGCCTTCTCGGGCCGGCGCTTCGGCAACGAGCACGCCTGGGACGCGGAATCGAAGAAGGAACAGGTACGGTGATGCGGATTCTCGTCGAGGAAGATGCGATCCTCCGGGTGGTGCCGGTGATTCTCGACCCCGCGACGCCGGAGCCGCATCGCCGCGCCGTGACCGATTTCTTCGCCTTCGACGAACCCGATTTCGCCGGCTGGTGCCGCCGCGTGCAGCAGCGTCTGCCGGGGCTCTATCCCGCGACGGTGGAAGTGGTGCGCGATCAGGCGCAGCTCCGCGCCCGCATCGGTGCTGCAGATGCGCTCATCGTCGAGGGCCTGTCCGTGGGACCGGATGAACTCGCCGACGCGCCGCGTCTCAAGATCGTGCAGCAGTTCGGTGCCGTCGCCGCGAATATCGACATCGACGCCTGCGCCCGCAAAGGCATCGCCGTCGAAATCCAGCGTCGGCGCGTCAACGTCGCGGTGGCGGAACAGGCGTTCGCCCTGATGCTGGCGCTGGCAAAGCGGCTTCCGGCGCTCGACGGCGTCGTGACGGAAAGCGCCCTGCGCGGCGCTGGGTTCGATCCCACTCCCTATGACCGGCGCTATACCGGGAACTCGAACTTCGCCCGCATCCGCGGCCTCAAGACCTTGTCGGGCGCGGTGCTCGGTATCGTCGGGCTGGGCGAGATCGGGCGCGAGGTCGCACGCCGCGCCGCCGCCTTCGAGATGACGGTGCTCTATCATCAGCGCCGCCGCGCGAGCGCGCTCGAGGAGCGTCTCTGCGGCGCGCGCTATGCCGCGCTCGACGAGATCATGACGGCGGCGGACTACATCGTCCCGGCGCTGCCGCTCAACGCCTCGACCCGGGGCATCATCGGTGCCGCCGAGCTTGCGCGCGTCAAGCGCGGTGCCATCCTGGTCAATGTCGCACGCGCCGAGCTCGTGGATCACGACGCGCTGGTGGCCGCCTTGGCCGAAGGACGGCTCGCCGGCTTCGGGCTCGATGTCGGCTACGCCGAGCCGACGCCGCCCGACGAGCCGCTGCTGCGTTTCAAGGACGGCAACGTCATGCTGATGCCGCACACCGCCGTCGCCGCGCGCCAGAACGGCCTCGACGACATGGAGGAGATGTGCCTCAAGCTGTGGCGGGCGACGCAGGCGGGGGCGCAACGCCCCTGACGCGATCGATCACGGCGACGGCGTCGTCCGGTTCGGCATCGCCGCGCCAGGCGACATGCCCGTCCGGCCGCACCAGCGCCAGCTTGCATTCATAGAGCGCCTCAAGCGCTGGCTCGGGCAGCGCGACCGCCCGCAACGGCACGCGGCGCGAGGCGGCCGCGGCTGCCAGCGCGGCGCCGGCGGGCGCATCGCGGCCGAGCCGCAGCAGCACGAAGCCGCGTCCGAAGAGATCGAGGGTCGAGCGCCCGTCCGCGAGGAACGCGTGCGGTGCGCGGGCGCCGGGCCGCGCGCAAGGATTGTAGGTCTCGGGATCGTCCGGCGGCGGCGCGCTGTCCTCGGCGACGCAGATCGGCGAACCGTCATAACGATAGCCGAGTTGCAGGCCGAGCGTGCGGAAGGTGCGGCCGAGCCCACGCACCGCCGGGCCGAGGCGCGCGCGCAAGGCCTCGCCCGCGGGACCTGCCGCGTCGATCGCGTCGAGGCCTTCGGTGAAGGCGGTCTGCTCGAGATGGAACTCGGTCGACTTGCCGACATTGCGCCAGCCGATCGGCCGACGCTCGCGGTCGTAGCTCTCGAGCAGCGCCGCGCCGCCCCAGCCCTCGAGCACGGCGGCGAGCTTCCAGCCGAGATCGACGGCATCGCCGATGCCGGTATTCATGCCCAGCGCCGCCGTCGGCGAGAGCTGGTGCACGGCATCGCCGAGCAGGAACACGCGGCCGTCCTGATAGCGCTCGGCGACGGCGCCCATGCGGTTCCAGACGCTGACGCCGCGCCATTCCACCTCGATCTCCCGGCCGAGCCCGCGGCGCAGATAGGCCACGCGATCGACCGTCTCGGGCGTCAGCGTACCGTCGGTGTCGAGCACCATCAGCCGCCACAGCCCCGCCTCGGGATCGATGATGCGAAGATTGGCCCAGAGTCCGCCGTGGTCGATGGCGACGAAGAATGTCCCTGGCGCCTTGCCGCAGCGCTCGATCAGGCCGGGCGCGCGGAAGAAGAGATGCACGGGATGGCCGAGAACGCCGGGGCCGCCGAGATCAATTCCGAGCGAACGGCGCACCGCGCTGTTGGCGCCGTCGCAAGCGGCCAGGTACTGCACCGCGACGTGCTCGCGCCGGCCGGTGGCGAGATCGACGATAGCGGCACTGACGCTCGCGCCGTCCTGGGCGAAGGCTTCGAGCCGGCAGCCATGGCGCAGCCGCACGCACGGAAACGAGCCGGCGAAGCGCCGCAGGATCGGGTCGAACCAGGTTTGGGCGCAGATCTGGAGATGCATCGGGCTCGCCGGGCCCGGCTGCTGCAGGCGGCGCGGCGGACGCGCGACACGGCCCAGCTCGTAGCCGGCGAGGCTGGTGACGAACACCACGTCCATCGGCCAGTCCGGCGGAAACGGGCATTGATGCACCGCCTCGGCAATGCCCCAGCGGCGGCAGAACTCCATCGTCCGGGTATTGACCTCGTTCATCTTGGGCGTGGCGATGGCGCCGTCGCCCTGCTCGATCAATTCGCAGGCGATGCCGCGCCAGCCCAACTCGGCCGCGAGCGCGAGCCCGACCGGCCCGCCGCCGACGATCAGCACGGGAATGCGCCGCTCGGGCGCGGAAATTCCGGTCGTCCCCGTCATGGCGCCAGCACCAGCGCGCCGGGCAGACGTCGCGCTTCGACGTCGCGATGCGCGGCGGCGGCATCGGCGAGCGCGTAGGTCCGGCCGATCTCGACCGCGAGGACGCCGCGTCCGACGAGGTCGAACAGTTCGCCCGCCGCCGCGCGATAGGCCGCCGGCTCGGCGATGTAGCTGCTGAAGCCGGGACGCGACACGGCGAGCGAGCCTTTCTTGCTCAGCAGCAGCAGGTCCAGGGGCGGCGGATGGCCCGAAGCGTTGCCGTAATTTACCAGCATCCCGAATGGCCTGAGACAGTCGAGCGAGCCCATGAACGTATCCTTGCCGACGCCGTCGAACACCGCAGCGACGCCGTGCGGCGCGAGCGCGCGCGCGGCGGCGACGAAATCGACCTCGCGATAGAAGATGATGTGGTCGCAGCCATGGGCCGACGCGACCTGCGCTTTGTCGCGCGCGCCGACGGTGCCGATGACGGTGGCGCCGAGATGCTTGCGCCCATTGGCACAGCAGCAGCCCCACGCCGCTCGCCGCGGCATGAATCAGGATGGGTCTCGCCCGGCTTCGGCCGGAACACCCGGTTGACGATCATCGACGCGGTCAGCCCCTTGAGAAGGAGCGCCGCCGCGACGGTTTCGGGAATATGGTCGGGCAATTTGAGAAGGCAGGATTGGGGCAGGTTGCGCTCTTCAGCATAAGCGCCGGTCGCTTCGTAGAACGGCCCGCCGCTGCCGACATAGGCGACGCGGTCGCCCGGCCGAAACGCCGTCACGCCCGGGCCGACGGCGGCGACCACGCCCGCGGCCTCGTTGCCGAGGATCACCGGGAACCGCACGGGCTGCGTCAGGTAGAAGCCGCCGCGGCGCACGTTCACGTCGGAGAAATTGACGGCGATGGCGGTGTGGCGGATACGCACCGCGCCGGCGCCGGGCGGCGGCGACGTCACCTCCTCCCAGCGCATCACCTCCGGACCGCCATGGGCGTGGATGCGGATCGCTTTCATCGAAATGTTCGGGAGCGCGTCGTCCGCGCTATTTGAAATAGGCGTTGTCGATGAGCGGCGCGTAATCCTTGAGCTCGTCTTCGGGCTTGATGAAGCCGGCGCGCGCGTTCATCGCGTCGCTGTTCGCCAGCATCTTGGGCGTGGTGATCGGCGGCACCGCGGTCATCGCCTTGACCATCTCGTAGGAGGCTTCGAGCACCTTGTCGTCATAGGCGCCGAAATGCGCCTTCATGATGGCGAGCGTTTCCCGGGGATGCGCGCGGATGAATTTCGTCGCCGCCAGCACGCCATGCACCATCTTGGTGCAGATGGAACGGTGCGCCGCGCAGAAATCGGCGCGCGCCAGCAGCAGCGCCGCCGAGACCGGCGAAAACTCCTTGGGCTCGCCCTTGGCCGCATCGGCCAGGATGATGCCGCTGCCGTCCTGCACCGCCTCCTGGATATAGGGCGGGCCGGCCGCGAAACCGTCGATCGCCTTGCGCTTTAGCGCTGCCATGGTCTCGGGCGGCTGCATCGGTGTCACCGTCATCTCGTCGGGCGCGATCCCGGCGGATTTCGCCACCACCCGCAGGACCACGTCCGGAATTGCGGCCGCACCGCCCACCGACATCGTCAGCCCCTTGAGGATCTTCGCGCGCACGGCGAGCGGCGCGCCGGGGTCGTAATGATGCGCCTCGGCCACGTCCTTGCGCAGGACGATGTCCTGGCCCGACTGGTTGATCGCGGTGGCGAGCGCGACCAGCTTCTGGCCCTTCGCATAGGCGCGCGTGATCGACGGACCCGACGACATGGAGAAATCGGCGGAGCCGGCAATCACCGCATTCATCGAGCCGATCCCGTTGATGTAGAGGACCTTCACGTCGAGACCCTCGTGCTCCCAGAGATGCCTGTCCTGGGCGACGTATTGCACCAGGAAGAGGACATTGACGCCGGGTATGGCGAGCGTGGCGTGCTCCTCGGCCGCTTGCGCCGGCGCCGCCAGTGCCGCGATGGCCGCGACGCCGAAGAGTATGCGTTTCACCGTCATGGATCTCGCCCTCCCGTCGATAGGTCTCATTGCGGCGCAGGATGGCAGAGGCCGGCCGCGGCGGCTAGTATGTGTTGCGCCAACTGTGCAGGTCGCGCGCATGAAATTCGCCGTCTTCGATCACGTCGACCGCTCCGACCTGCCGCTCGCGCAGCAGTTCGACGAACGCCTGCGCTACGTGGCCGCGGCCGACGCGGCCGGCTTCTATGCCTATCACGTCGCCGAGCACCACGCGACGCCGCTCAACATGGTGCCGGTTCCGGGGGTCTATCTCGGCGCCGTAGCGCGCGCGACCCAGCGTATCCGCCTCGGGCCGCTGGTCTATCTCCTCCCGCTCTATTCGCCGCTGCGCCTCATCGAGGAGATCGCGATCCTCGACCATCTCAGCCACGGCCGCCTCGATGTCGGCGTCGGGCGCGGCGTGTCGCCGTTCGAGCTGAACTTCCACAAGGTCGATCCCGCGACCTCGCGCGCGGTGTTCGCCGACGCCTTCGCCTGCGTGCAGGCGGGGCTGACCCACGACCGGCTCACCTATCACGGCCCGCATTTCTCCTACGACAACGTGCCGATGGAACTGCGCGCATTGCAGCGCCCGACGCCGCCGTTCTGGTATCCGTCCTCGAACGAAACCGGCGCCCGATGGGCCGGCGAGAACGGCCTGCATTTCTCGACGCTCGGCAGCGTCGAGCGCGCCAAGGCCTGCATCGATTCCTACCGCCAGGGTTTGGCCAAACGCGGCGGGCCGGCGGTGCCGAAGCCGGAATTCGCCGGCGGCGCGGCGATCGGCGTCAATCGCCAGGCGGTCGTCGCCGACACCGACGCGGACGCGCGGCGCCTCGCGCGGCCGGCCTTCGAGCGCTGGTATCAGAGCCTCACCAAGCTCGAGCGCGAGAACGTGTCGGGGCCGCGCTATGTCGGCCACGTCACCGGCGACATGGACGCGGCGCTGGCGAGCGGCCAGATGATCGCCGGCACGCCCGAGACGGTGCGCGCCGCGGTCGCCCGCCAGGTCGCCGCCACGGGCGTCAACACCATGAATTTCAGTTTCATGTTCGGCACGCTCGCGCTCGAGGATGCGCTGCGTTCGCTGACGCTGTTCGCGCGCGAGGTGATGCCGGAATTTGCCTCGCGCTGAGGCGGAGCCTGCTGCGTTGCCACAGCGGCCGCGAGCGTGCTAGCGTGCCTTCGTTCCGAGACAAATTATTGCGTCGTCCATCGAAGGGGGTTTGCCATGCCTATCTTCGTCACGCAGGGTCGCTTCACGCGCGAGTACATCCGCGGCGGTCTCGCCAAGCCCGAGGACCGCCAAGCGGCGATCGCGCGGCTTTGCGACCAGGCCGGCGGCCGGATGATCTCGATGCATTTCACGCTCGGCGCTTACGATTTCCTCGTCTTGTCGGAAATGCCGGACGCGAAGGCCGCCGCCATGCTTGCGTTCATCGCAAGCGGCGGCGGCGGGATCCAGGATGTCGTCACGTCCCAGGCTTTCACCACCGCCGAAGCGAGGGACATTTTCGAGCGCGCCGGAAAGATCGCGGGCGCCTACAAGCCGATGGGCGCGTCCTGACCCATCGGGATCGACGCCGCCGGCACGACGGCGTCCCGCGCGGGCGCTTCGGGTAGCATCCGGCTGCCATTCCTGCTACGACCGTTCGCAACCCGGTCATTGAGCGGAGGCGGCCATGTATCCCGAAGTCTCACTCTATATCGACGGCGCGTGGTGCAAGGCGGCGAAGGGGCGCACCGAGCGCGGTGCTCAATCCCGCGACGGGCGAGACGATCGGCACCGTGCCGCATCGCCGATAGCGGCGATCTCGACCGCGCGCTCGAGGCCGCCGACAAGGGCTTTCGCGCCTGGCGCAAGGTCTCGGCGCACGAGCGCTACAAGCTCATGCGCAAGGCCGCCGACATCCTGCGCGGCCGCGCCGACGCCATCGCCGAGACGATGACGCTGGAGCAGGGCAAGCCGCTGCTCGAGGCCAAGCTCGAGACGCTCGCCGGCGCCGACATCATCGACTGGTTCGCCGAGGAGGCGCGCCGCACCTATGGCCGCGTCATCCCGGCGCGCGCCGACGGCATCCAGCAGCTCGTGGTGAAGGAGCCGGTCGGGCCGGTCGCCGCCTTCACGCCGTGGAACTTCCCGATCAACCAGGCGGTGCGCAAGATCTCGGCCGCGGTCGCCGCCGGCTGCTCGATCATCATCAAGGGGCCGGAGAACACGCCGGCGAGCTGCGCCGCGCTCGTCCACGCCTATGCCGATGCCGGCCTGCCGGCGGGCGTGGTCAATCTGGTCTTCGGCGTGCCGGCCGAAGATATCGGAATATCTCATTCCCGCATCCGGTCATCCGCAAGATCTCGTTCACCGGCTCGACCGCGGTGGGCAAGCATCTGGCCGCGCTCGCCGGCAAGCACATGAAGCGCATGACGATGGAGCTCGGCGGCCACGCGCCGGCGATCGTGTTCGAGGACGCCGATCTCGACGGCGCCGTGAAGCTGCTGGCCGCCAACAAGTTCCGCAATGCCGGCCAGGTCTGCATCTCGCCGACGCGCTTTCTGGTGCAGGAGACCGTCTATCGCCCGTTCGTCGACAAGTTCATCGCCGCCGCCAAGGCGGTGAAGGTCGGCGACGGGTTCGACAAGGACGACGCGCATGGGTCCGCTCGCCCATGCCCGCCGCGTCGAGGCGATGGACGGATTCGTCGCCGACGCCGTCGCCAAGGGGCGCGAAGATCGAGACCGGCGGCAAGCACATCGGCAACAAGGGCTTCTTCTTCGAGCCCACGGTGCATGACCGACGTGCCGCATGAACGCGCGCATCATGAACGAGGAGCCGTTCGGCCCGTTGGCGCCGATCCTGCCGTTCAAGGATTACGACGCGGTGGTGAGCGAGGCGAACCGCCTGCCCTATGGGCTCGCCGCCTATGCCTATACGCGCTCGGCCAAGACTGCGGCGCGGCTCGGCGAGGCGATCGAGAGCGGCATGGTCGTCGATCAACCATCACGGGCTGGCTCTGCCCGAGGTGCCGTTCGGCGGCGTCAAGGATTCGGGCTACGGCTCCGAAGGCGGCACCGAGGCGATCGAGGCCTATCTCAACAGCAAGTTCATCACCCACCAGACCGCGCTATGACGCCCGCGCGCGCGATCGCGTGCTTGCGCAAGTAATGCCGGAACTGGTGGTAGTTGAGCCCCAAGGCTTGGGCGGCGCGGCGCTGGTTGTTGCTGTTGGCGGCAAGCGCCGCGCGCAGCAGCGCGTGCTCGAAACGGCGCACGCGCTCGAGGAAGCGGCGCATCGGGCGCGGCTTCGGGCGGCGGCGGTAGCGGCGCCGGGGCCACCGCGTCCGCCGGCCGCCACGGCGAGGCAAAGGGATCGAGCGATGACGGCGTCGAGCGGCGCTTGCGGCTGCGTCGAGCGATAGACGCTGCGCTCGACCGCGTTCTTGAGCTCGCGCACATTGCCGGGCCAGGGATGCGGCCAGCAGCACCGCCATTGCCGCCGGCGTGAAGCCCGCGAAATAAGCCCGGCCCAGCGTCCGCGTCATGACGCGGGCGAAATGCTCGGCCAGAAGCGGGATGTCCTCGCGCCGCGCCCGCAATGGCGGCACGGTGACGACGTCGAAGGCGAGGCGGTCCAGGAGATCGCTGCGGAACCGCCCCGATGCGGCGAGCGCCGGCAGGTCAACATTGGCGGCGGCGATGACGCGCACATCGGCGCTCAGCACGTCGTTGCCGCCGACGCGCGCGAAGGTGCCGTATTCGATGACGCGCAGCACCTTTTCCTGCACCGCGTGCGAAGCCGCAGCGATCTCGTCGAGGAAGAGCGTACCGCCATCGGCCAGCTCGAACCGCGACAGGCGTCGCCGCGCCGCGCCGGTGAAGGCGCCCGCCTCGTGCCCGAACAGCTCGCTGTCGAGCAGCGATTCGGCGAGCGCGGCGCAGTTGACGGTGAGGAACGGCTTGTCCCAGCGCGGCGACAGCAAGGCAAGACGCGCCGCGACCAGCTCCTTGCCGGTGCCGCGCTCGCCCACCACCAGTACCGGCCGGTCGAGGGGCGCAAGCTGCGACACATGCGCCAGCATCGCCTGGAAGCTCGCATCCTCGCCGACGAGCGGCGGAAGCTCAGGCGGATGGATCGCGGATTCAGCCATATCTTCGTTCTTTTCGCGATCGAATATAGCGAGATCAACCACATTTTCGCCAAGCGTATTTTGCATCTGACAAAAAATAGCTTGAAATCAATAGGTTAATGGTTTGCGCCGCGTTGGCACGGGACATGCTTAACGGAGAGCACGCAACCCGGAGCGATCGCATGGGCATTTTCTCGCGCCTCGCCGATATCGTGAATTCCAACATCAACGCCATCCTCGACCGCGCCGAGGACCCGGAGAAGATCATCCGCCTCATCATCCAGGAGATGGAGGACACGCTCGTCGAGGTGCGCTCGTCCACGGTGCGCAGCATCGCCGAGCGCAAGGAGATCGAGCGCCGGGTCGAGACGATGCGGCGCGAGCAGGCGGAGTGGCAGCGTCGCGCCGAACTGGCGCTGACGCGCGGGCGCGACGAGTTGGCCAAGGGTGCGCTCACCGCCAAGGCGCGGATCGCCGAGGCGCTCGCCCGCGAGGAGCGCCAGCACGCCCAACTGGCGCTCGCGCTCGACAAGCAGAACGAGGACATCGCCAAGCTCCAGGCAAAGCTCGCCGATGCCAAGGGGCGGGAAAAGGCGATCGTGGCGCGGCGCACGACCGCTTCCTCGCGCATCCGCCTGCGCACGCATCTCTATGACGAGCGCGTCACCGACGCGTTGGCGCGGTTCGAGCAGGTCGAGCGCGCGCTCGATGAGATGGAAGGGCGGGTCGAGGCGTTCGAACTCGGCCGCAAGACCGCCGACGCTTCCGCCTTCGCCGTGCTCGAGCACGATGGGCAGGTCGAAGAGGAACTTGCCGCGCTCAAGGCGCGGCTCCACGCCCGGTCGAATCCGGAGTGATGCCCGGCATGTTCACCTTCATCCTGGGCGTCATCTTCCTCGTCGTCGTGGCGCCGATCTGGATCGTCGCGCATTACTTCACGCGCTGGCGCCGCAGCCGCAAGCTGTCGGTGGAAGACGAGCGTTCGCTCGGCGAGCTCAACGACACGGCGCGGCGCATGGAGGCGCGGATCGCGGCGCTCGAGCGCGTGCTCGACGCCGAGGCGCCGGGCTGGCGCGGCCGCGCGGGAGATTGACATGTGGAACGACCAGCGGACCCGGCTCTATCGCGATCCCGCGCACGGCATCGTCGCCGGGGTGTGCGCCGGGATTGCCGATTATCTCGGCGTCGAGCGCATCGCCGTGCGCATCGCCTTCGTCATCGCGCTGTTCCTGTTCTTTCCGCCGACGGTGCTCGCCTATGTCATCCTCGCCATCGCCCTGCCGAAGCGGCCGCCGACGCTTTATGCCTCGCGCGAGGACGAGGCGTTCTGGCGCGGCATGGCCGCTGCACCCGACGACACGCTCCATGCCCTCGGCCGCCGCTTCGGCGATCTCGAAACACGTTTGCGGGCGATGGAGCGCGGCGTCACCTCGAGCGAGTTCGAGCTTCACCGCAAGTTCCGCGATCTGCGCTGAGCGCGCGGTGGATCCGGTCCGGCTGGTCCTCAATCTGCTGTGGGTGCTGTGCGGCGGGCTCTGGATGGCGCTCGCCTGGGCGATCGCCGCGATCGTCATGGCGCTCACCATCGTCGGACTGCCGTGGACGCGCGCCGCCTTCACCATCGCCGGTTACACCTTGCTTCCGTTCGGCCGCAAGGCGGTATCGAGGGCGGAATATTACGGCCGCGACGATCTCGGCACGGGACCGCTGGGTGCGATCGGCAATGTCATCTGGCTGGCGCTCGCAGGATGGTGGCTTGCCCTCGGACATCTGCTCACGGCCCTTGTCCTCACGGCGACCGTCATTGGCATTCCTTTCGCCTGGGCGCATGTAAAACTGGCCGGGCTCGCGCTCTGGCCGATCGGCCGGATCATCGTGCCCGTCGATGATCCGGCGCCGGCGCGGCGGCAGCGCTGACGCCGTTACGGCTGCAGCGCGTCGAGGGCGAGGTTGAGCTTCAGGACGTTGACATGCGGCTCGCCGAGGACGCCGAACGTGCGGCCCTCGATATGGTCCGTGACGAGCTGGCGAACCCGGTCCTCGGGCAGGCCCCGCGCCTTGGCGACGCGCGGCACCTGGAACAGCGCGCCCGCCGGCGTGATGTCGGGATCGAGCCCGCTCGCCGAGGTCGTCACCAGATCGACCGGAATGGGCGCGGCGGGTTCTCCCGTTGCAGCTTGCCGGCGTCGCCCTTGACCCGGTCGATCAGCGGCTGGGCGGTCGGCCCGAGGTTCGAGCCGGCGGAATTGTCGGCGGCATAGGGCACCGCGATCGGTCTTGGTCGGGTCCTTGGGATCGGGCTCGGTGGTCGCCGACGGGCGGCCGTGGAAATATTTGGCGGAGGTGAAGTTCTGGCCGATCAGCGGCCGAGCCGATGACCTTGCCGTCCTTGCTCGATCAGGCTGCCATTGGCCTGATGCGGGAAGAGCACTTGCGCGATGCCGGTCATGCCGAGCGGATAGATGAGGCCGGTGAGCACCGTCATGACGACGATCATCATGATGGCCGGGCGGATTTGCTTTGCAGCATGGGACGGCCCTCCTCAGGCCAGGCCGATCGCGGTGACGGCGAGGTCGATCAGCTTGATGCCGATGAACGGCACGATGAGGCCGCCGACGCCGTAGATCAGAGGTTGCGGCGCAGAATGCTGGCCGCGCCGGCCGGCCGGTATTTCACGCCGCGCAACGCCAGCGGGATCAGCGCGATGATGATCAGCGCGTTGAAGATGATCGCCGACGAGGATCGCGCTCTCGCGGGCTGTGCAGCCGCATGATGTTGAGGACGCCGAGCTGCGGATAGAACGCCGCGAACATCGCCGGGATGATGGCGAAATACTTGGCGACGTCGTTGGCGATCGAGAACGTGGTCAGCGCGCCGCGCGTCATCAGCAGCTGCTTGCCGATCTCGACGATCTCGATGAGCTTGGTCGGATCGCTGTCGAGATCGACCATGTTGCCGGCCTCGCGCGCCGCCATCGTGCCGGTGTTCATCGCGACGCCGACATCGGCCTGGGCCAGCGCCGGCGCGTCGTTGGTGCCGTCGCCGCACATCGCGACGAGCTTGCCCTTGGCCTGCTCGTCGCGGATGAGCCGCAGCTTGTCCTCGGGCGTCGCCTGGGCGAGGAAGTCGTCGACCCCGGATTCGGCGGCGATCGCCGCGGCGGTCAGCGGGTTGTCGCCGGTGATCATCACCGTGCGGATGCCCATCTGCCGCAATTCGGCAAAGCGCTCGCGGATGCCGCCCTTGACGATGTCCTTGAGATGGATGACGCCGAGCATGCGGTCGTCCTTGGCGACGGCGAGCGGCGTGCCGCCCGCGCGCGCGATGCGCTCGACGATCGGCTGCAGCTGCGCGGGCGGCGCATTGCGCTTGCCGACATGGTCGAGGATCGGCATCGACCGCGCCCTTGCGGATCGAGTGGCCCTCGACATCGACGCCGCTCATCCGGGTCTGCGCCGAGAACGGCACGAACTGCGCGTTCGAGCGGCGCCATCTCGCGCGCGCGCAGCCCGTATTTCTCCTTGGCCAGGACGACGATCGAGCGGCCTTCGGGCGTCTCGTCGGACGAGCGAGGAGAGCTGCGCCGCGTCGGCGAGCTCGCGCTCGTTCGACGCCCGGGCAGCGCGATGAACTCGGTCGCCTGGCGGTTGCCGAGGGTGATCGTGCCGGTCTTGTCGAGCAGCAGCGTGTCGACGTCGCCCGCCGCCTCGACCGCGCGGCCCGACATCGCCAGCACGTTGAAGCGCACCAGCCGGTCCATGCCGGCGATGCCGATCGCCGACAGGAGCGCGCCGATCGTCGTCGGGATCAAGCGTGACGAACAGCGCGACCAGCACGACCACCGACACCGCGCCGCCGGCATAAGCGGCAAAGCTCGGGATCGTCACGGTGGCGAAGACGAAGATGAGCGTCATGCCGGCGAGCAGGATGTTGAGCGCGATCTCGTTCGGCGTCTTCTGCCGCACCGCGCCTTCGACCAGCGCGATCATGCGGTCGAGGAAGGTCGAGCCCTGCGCCGCGGTGATGCGCACCTTGAGCCAGTCCGAGGTGACGCGCGTGCCGCCGGTCACCGCCGAGCGGTCGCCGCCGCTCTCGCGGATCACCGGCGCCGATTCGCCGGTGATCGCCGAATTCGTCGACCGAGGCGACGCCCTCGATGACCTCGCCGTCGCTCGGGATGAAGTCGCCGGCCTCGACCAGCACGAGGTCGCCCGGCTTCAAGCGCCGCGGCGCCGACCAGCTCGAAGTCGCGGCGTCTGCGCGTTCGCGCAGGCGCTTCGCCTTGGTCTCGGTGCGCATGCGGCGCAGCGTGTCGGCCTGCGCCTTGCCGCGGCCTTCGGCGACCGCCTCGGCGAAATTGGCGAACAGCACGGTGAACCACAGCCAGACGGTGATCTGGCCCGAGAACAGCGCGTTGCTGCCGACCACCGTGCCGCCGCCGACGAACAGGTCGCGCAGGAAGAAGATCGGTGGTCAGCACCGAGACGATCTCGACGCAGAACATCACCGGGTTCTTGACCAGGGTGCGCGGATCGAGCTTGCGGAACGAGGCCCAGATCGCCGGCACGATCAGCGAGCGGTCGAACAGCGACAGCGGCTGCGACCTGGCGCTTGTAGAGCCCGTCCGTGGGCGGCACGCTGGTGATCGGGGAGAGGTCAGGTCATGGTGATTGCCCCTTGGGAATTCTCAGTTGCTCATGGGCCGGCGATAGAGCGTGCCGTGGTTCATCGCGACCTGCTCGACCACGGGGCCGAGCGCCACGGCCGGGAAATAGGTCAGGCCGCCGATGATCAGGATCACGCCGACCAGCAGGCCGACGAACAGCGGCGCTGTGGGTCGGGAAGGTGCCGGCCGACGGCGCCAGCAGCTTCTTCTGCGCCAGCGAGCCGGCGACCGCCAGCAGCGGGATGACGAAGATGAACCGGCCGATCAGCATCGCGCCGGCGAGCGTCGTGTTGTAGAAGAGCGTGTTGGCGCCGAGATCCCGGCGAAGGCGCTGCCGTTGTTGCCGGTCGCCGAGGTGTAGGCGTAGAGGATCTCGCTGAAGCCGTGCGGGCCGGCATTGGCGATGCCGGCGAGCCCGGCCGGCAGCACCGTCGCGAGCGCGGTCCAGCCGAGGATCGACAGCGGCAGGCTGAGGAGCGCGAGGATGGTCATCTTGACCTCCTTCGCCTCGAGCTTCTTGCCGAGATATTCGGGCGTGCGCCCGACCATCAGCCCGGCGACGAACATCGCGACGATGGCGAAGGCGAGCATGCCGTAGAGGCCGGAGCCGACGCCGCCGAAGATCACCTCGCCGAGCTGGATGTTCGACCAGCGGCACCATGCCGCCGAGCGGCAGGTAGCTGTCATGCATCGAGTTGACCGCGCCGCACGAGGTGTCGGTCGTGACCGTGGCGTAGAGCGCCGAGATCGGCGATGCCGAAGCGGACCTCCTTGCCTTCCATGTTGCCGCCGGCCTGCAGCGCGCTCGGCGCCGAGTCGACATTGAAGGCGGCGAAGGCCGGGATTGCCGTGCGATTCGGCCCAGTAGGCAGGTGGTCACGCCGGCGAGGAACAGGAGGCCCATCGCGGCGAAGATCGCCCAGCCCTGGCGCTCGTCGCTTGACCATGCGGCCGAAGGACGTTGGTCAGCGCCGCGCCGATCGAGAAGATCGAGATCATCTGCGACGAAATTGGTCAGCGCGTTCGGGTTCTCATAGGGATGCGCCGAATTGGCGTTGAAGAACCCGCCGCCATTGGTGCCGAGCATCTTGATCGCCTCCTGCGAGGCGACCGGGCCTTGCGCGATCGTCTGCTTCGCCCCTTCGAGCGTGGTCGCATCGACATAGGCGCCGAGATTCTGCGGCATGCCCTGCCAGACATAGAACAGGCCGACGACGATCGAGAGCGGCAGCAGGATGTAGAGCGTGCAGCGGGTCAGATCGACCCAGAAATTGCCGATCGCCTTGGCCTCGCGCCGCACGAAGCCGCGGATCAGCGCCAGCGCCAGGGCGATGCCGGTCGCCGCCGAGACGAAATTGTGCACCGTGAGCCCGGCCATCTGCGTCAGATAGCTCATGGTCGTTTCCGGCACGTAGGACTGCCAGTTGGTGTTGGTGATGAAGCTGACCGAGGTGTTGAAGGCGAGGCTCTGCTCGACCGCCGGTCTGGCCCTGCGGATTGAACGGCAGACACGCCTTGCAGCCGCTGCAGCGCGTAGAAGCGTGACGAAGCCGGCGACGCTGAAGAACAGCATTGCGACCGCATAGGTCAGCCAATGCTGCTCCTCCTTCTCGTCGACGCCGCAGCACCAATAGACGGCGCGCTCGACCGGCCGCAGCACGGGGTGCAGAAACGTGCGCTCGCCGGCGAAGACGCGCGTCATGTAGCCGCCGAACGGCCTGGTGATGGCGATGACGATCGCGCTGAAGAGCGCGATCTGGATCCATCCGTTTGCAGTCATGGCGGGCTCCTAGAACCGCTCGGGATTGATCAGCGCATAGACGAGATAGACCATGATCACGATGGTCACGATCCCGCCGAGGATGTAGTCGAACAGCATGGCCGCCTCACATTCTGTCGCAGGCGAGGACATAGAGGACCGCGACGACGAAGAAGCCGACGCCGGCGGCGACGAGAATGGTGTCGAGCATATCCCCTACCCTCTCACGAAACGGATCACGAACTGCCTTTCGCACTGCAGTAAGTATCGGCGGTGCCCCATATAAATTCGAGGCCGCTCCGCCGGCATCAAAATATAAGCCGCATATAAAGCCGCAGCCGCGAAGCCGAGACGGCGTTATCTGGGCACGGTCGCGGGACGATCCGCCTTGACGCAGATCAATCATGCGGCGTTTGCATTCGCGGCCGCTTCTACCGGATCAGTTGCACGACCACCACATGCAGGACCGCGAAGAAGGCGAGAACGCCGAGAAAGCCCAGGGCGATGATGGCGAGATCAAACAGAAAGGCGACAATTTCTGCACGCGAGGACGGACGTTCTGCCGATTCATGCTCGCCGGTGCCGGTGCCCTCATCGTCCTGCGGCGGCCAGTCCGGCACCCAGCCGTTGAACTCGTCCTGGCGCATGGGCCCCGGGCTCAGGACACACAGACGGCGTAGGCTGCTGTGGCAAGGCTCAGCAGCACGACCAGGATCAGGCCGATTTCATAGAGCGCCTCCGCGAGCGATGGGAATCCCTCGATCGGCGTGGCGACGGGCTTGTCTTCAAGACGCATCATGACAGGCGCGGCGATGGCACTCCGGCTAAGGCGACGCCGCGGCGGCAGCCGGCCCTCGGGGTGCGCCGGTGAGTTTGTTCTGGCCCAGATGGAGGAGAATAGGCGCAGCGATGAAAATCGACGACGACGTCCCGACGACGATGCCGAAAATGATCGTGACCGCAAAGTCGCGGATCGATTCGTGGCCGATGATCGCCAGCGGCAGAATGGACAAGAGCACGGTGAGCGACGTCGCCACCGTGCGGCCGAGCGTCTGGTTGATGCTGAGGTCGATGATCTCGCGCAACGGCATGCTGCGATGCTTGCGCACGTTCTCGCGGATGCGGTCGTAGACCACGATCTTGTCGGTCACGGAATAGCCGATGAGCGTCAGGATCGCCGCTACCGTGTTGAGATCGAATTGGAGCTGCGTCAGGGCGAGGAATCCGACCGTCTTCGTGACGTCGAGCAGCAGCGTGACGACCACGCCGACGCCATATTGCCAGTCGAAGCGGAACCAGACATAGAGCAGCACCGCCGCGAGCGCGGCGCCGCTTGCCTCCAAGCCGTGGCGGAACAGCTCGCCGCTGACGGTGGCGCCGATCGCCTCGAAGCTGCGCACCTCGCTGCCGGGAAAGCGGGCCGCAACCATGTCCGCACCGCGTTCTGCGCTGCCGCGCCGGCGGCTGCAACCGGAAGCGTGACGCGGACATCGCGCGGCGAGCCGAAGCCCTGCAGTTGGACCGCGCCCAGATGCAGCGATTTCGAAGCTGCTGCGCAGCTCGGCGAGATCGGCGGGCCGTGCGGTCCGCAGCTCGAGCACGACGCCGCCGCGAAAATCGACGCCGTAATTGACGCCCGGCGCGAAGAACAGGATGACGGAAAGGATGCTCAACACGGCCGACACCATGGGACCGGCGAGCCGGCCGCGCATGAAGCGGATATGCGTGTTGTCGGGAACAAGGCGCAAGGGGCGAAGCATTCGAACCTCTTCAGGAGCCGGCATTGCCGCGCCGGCGCGCGGCAAAATGGCAGCAGGCGCGCGCAAGCGCCGCATCCATCGCATGACGGCGACGGGCACGACCACAACGGTGAGGACGACGAACAAGCCTTCAACCGCCGGGCTGTGCGTCCAGACGTAGTCATCCTGGCGCCCGCCGACCGACGCGACAGCGGCCGGCAGCCGGACCAGAACGCCCGTGTCGCTGCCGTTCGGCGCGTTCACGACATATGGCGCGATTGCTTCGGGTTGGCTCGCCACGCCGGCCTCAACCGCAACGGGAGAACGCATGGATGGCATTGCGGACGAAAAGATTGGGGCCGAGGACGCCAAGCTGCGCCAATGCCTTGCGAAGGGCGATTCGCGTCGTCTCGGCCGGCTCGCACAGCGGCAGCCGCAGTTCCGGGCTCATGCGGCCCATCAGTCCCAAGGCCCATTTCAGCGGGATGGGATTGCTTTCCAGGAACAGGGCGGCCGTGAGGGGCATGAGCTGTCGTTCGATCAGCCGCGCCTCGACTTGCTCGCCGCAGGCGCAGGCGAGAAAGAGCCGGTTGCACAGTTTCGGCACGACGTTCGACAGTACCGACACGCAACCATTGCCGCCGAGCGCCATGAAATCGAGCGCCGTCGCGTCATCGCCGCTCAGAAGCCGGAACCAGTCGCCGAGCACACGCCGCAGAGTTCCCGGCCGGGTGAGATCGCTGGTCGCGTCCTTGAGCCCCACGACCCGCGGCAACTCGGCCAGAGGCAGATCGTGTCGAGGCGAGCGTGCATCCCGTGCGGGACGGCACGTCGTACAGAATGATAGGCAAATCGGTCGCATCGTGGACGGCGACGAAATGCCGGAACAGCCCTTCCTGCGACGGCTTGTTGTAATAAGGCGTGACGACGAGCAGCCCGTCGGCGCCCGCATCGGCCGCCTGGCGCGCGATCTCGATGGCGTGCGCGGTCGCGTTGGAGCCGGCTCCGGCGATGACCGGCACCCGCCCATCCGCCGCTTCGACGGCCAGGCGGATGAGCCGTCGCTGCTCCTCGAGGGTGAGGGTCGGCGCCTCGCCGGTCGTTCCGTTGACGACGAGCATCGAGATGCCTTCGCTGATCTGCCATTCGCAGAACGAAGCGAAGGCATCCTCGTCGATCGCCTCTCCCTTGAAGGGCGTGGGGAGCGCGCTGGCATAGCCGCACAGCGACGCGAGACCATTGGATTTCATGGCAGTCTCCTCAGGCGGCCCACGCCATGGAAGCGGCCTGCCTGCGGGCGCACCACGGATTCCCGATGCCAGCACGGCTCGGCAGCCCGCTCGAGGGCGCCGAAACCGGCTTCCAGGAAAATCTGGCGCAAGCGGCGCTCATTGCCGAATTCGGACGGCGTGACAATGTACGCGACGAACACGCCGCGAGGACCCAGCACGCGGCCGAGACGCTGCAGGATGTGAAGAAGATCCGTCTCGCTCCGGACGTGCGGCGCAATCAGAATATCGGCATCGCCTTTCGACGCGTGCGGCCCGCAATCGGCAGATTGACAGGCGACTTGCGAAAACCCGCGCTGGATCAGTGCGACGAGAAAATCGAGCTGATCGGCGCCGGCGATCAGGACCTTGTCCGTCGCATGAGCGCCCGACGCCGCGACGAGCTCAGCGGCAAGGTCGCTGGAGATTGGACTTATCCGTTGGTCAGGATCAAGCGAGTTGCGCATATTTCCGCCCCTGGGCCGAGAGAGCCGCAGTGTTGTTGAGGACGGAACAGAGTTACGCGCCGGAGCATAGTAATTCGATAGATGACAATGGGTACGAAAATATAAGGGCCATATAAGACCGCGCCGATCGCGCCCTATGACAGGCGCTTGCGATAGACCGAAGCCGCCGCCTCGGCGCTGACATAGCCGTCTTCGACGTCGGCGCGCACCGCCTCGGGCGCGCGCTCTTCGGGGGGTCCGAAGCCCGCGCCGCCGCTGCGCTCGAAGCGGATGACGTCGCCCGCCTTCAAGGCCCGCGTCTCGATCGGACCCAGCTCCTCGCTGTCGGCGCGGCCGGGGTTGAGGACGACGCGCGCGGCGCGCGGCGCGCCGCCGCCGCTGTGGCCCCAGGCGGTGAAGTGGTGATTGGCCGAGCGCACGGTGAGGACGCTGTCCTCGAGCATCTCGAACTCGCGGGCATAGCCGACGCCGCCGCGATGGCGGCCCGCGCCGGCGGAATCGCGCACCAGTTCGAAGGCGCGCACGCGCAGCGGATATTCGCTCTCGATGATCTCGACCGGCGCGCCCGGCGTGAAATGGCACATCGCCATGACGATGGCCGTGCCGTCATGCGTGCTGGTGCCGCCGAGCGAGGTGTTGAGCAGCTCGTAGAGCACCGCGGGCTTGCCGGTCCGCGCGCGGCGATAGCCGATCGAGACCGCGCCCGAGCCCAGCCCCGACGGCGCCACCGCGCGCGCCGGATTGAGCTGCCCCAGCGCCGCGAGCACGCACGTTGTAGACGAGATGCGCGGTCGGGAAATAATGGTTCACCGTCGCGGGATGGCGCGGGCTCACCACCAGCCCCGGCGGGATCACGAACTCGACCGCGTCGGTGAGGCCGAAATTCACGGGAATGTCGGGATCGGCGGTGGTGAGGAGCGCCAAGAGCGACACCGCCTTGGCCGTCGAGGTCACGAGATTGACCGGCCCCAGCGTTTGCGGCGACGAGCCGGAGAAATCGAGCCGCAAATGCTCGCCTTGACTTGATTGCGCGCACATGGATGCGCACCGGCCGGTCCTTCACCGCGCCGTCATGGTCGAGGAAGCCCTCGGCCTCGGCGGTGCCGTCGCGCCATGCGGCGAGCTCGGCCCGCACCCGCAGCGCAGTGAGGCGCATCAGGCTTGCCATCACCTCGAGCACGGTGTCGCGGCCATATTCGTCGCACAGCGCAGCGAGCCGCGCGACGCCGATGCGCGTCGCCCCCACCTGCGCCCGGAGATCGCCGAGCAGGACGTCGGGAATGCGGCTGTTGCTGGCGATGATCGCCTCGACCGCCTCGTCGATCCCCGCCTCGGTCTGGAACCTGCACCGGCGGCAGCAGCAGGCCGTCGTGAAAGATCTCGCGCGCCGCCGCGCCCGACGAGCCCGGCACGAGCCCGCCGATATCGGCCTTGTGCGCGACGCTCACGCCGAAGCCGATGAGCGTGCCGTCGTGAAATCCGGGCGTGACCGCGACCATGTCGGGCACGTGCGAGCTGCCGGCCTTGTAGGGATCGTTGGTGATGAAGCTTTCGCCTGGCTTGAGCGTCGCCGCTGGGATAGCGCGCGAGCACCGCCTGCACCGCGAGCTGATACTGCATGAAGTGGTACTGGATGCCGCCGCCGACGATGACGACGCGGCCCTCGGCATCGGTGAGCCCGGCGGTGCCGTCCTTGGATTCGCGCAGGATCGGCGAATAGCCGCTGTGATAGAGCGCGTGCTCCATGGTCGCGGCGGCCTCGCGCAGCCGGCTCGCCACCACTTCGGTCGTCACCGGATCGATGGTCATGGCGCGCCCTCGATCACCAGGATGCCATAGGGGTCGACCGTCGCCGCCTGGTCCGCGAGCACCAGCGTCGTCGCGTCGAACTGCTCGATCACCGCCGGCCCGGCGATGCGGTCGCCCGCCGCGAGCACGGGCCGGTCATAGACGCCGGCAATCGTACGAACCGGCCGGCGTCGACATCGAACACCGGGCGCTCGCCCTTGCGCGCCTGCGCCGCCGTCCCGGCGCCGGCGCCGCGCGGGCAGGGGCGCCAGTTCGAGCCGCGGCACGGCGATCTCGGCCTGGAGCGCGGAAGGTGACGATCTCGGCATCCTCGTGCGGCGCCGACTGGCCATAGACCTGGCGGTGCAGCGCGTCGAAGTCGCGCTTCAGCGCCGCCTTGTCCGCGTCATCGCCGAGCGCGCCGGCGCATTCGACGGCGAGCGTATAGCCCTGATGCGGATAGCGCAGATCGAGGAGGCGCGTCAGCTTCACCGACGCGGCGGCAAACCCTTCCTCCTGCGCCTCGGCCAGCGCTTCGGCTTCGAGCGCCGCGAACAACTCGCGCATGCGCGCCACCGGGAACCGGCTCAGCACGCCGACCTCGGAGCGGAGATAGGAATGGCGCACCGCGGTCTGCAGCATGCCCATGGCGCAGTTGATGCCGGGATAGAGCGGCACGAGCACGGTCGGGATGCCGACGCTGCGCGCGAGATAGGCGGCGTGAAGCGGGCCCGGCGCCGCCGAAGGCGACGAGCGCGAAGCGGCGCGGGTCCTGTCCCTGCTCCTGCAGCGCGAGGCGGAGATCGACTGCCATCTGCGTGTTGACGATGCGCAGCACGCCCCTGGCGGCGGCAAGCGCATCGAGCCCCAGCGGGGCACCGATATGCCGCTCGAGCGCGCGCCGCGCCGCCGCCGCATCGAGCCGCATCGACGCCGGCGAGCAGGGTCTCGCCCGCCAGCGCGCCCAGCACGAGATTGGCGTCCGTGACGGTCGGCTCGACGCCGCCGCGGCCATAGCAGGCCGGACCGGGCGCGGCGCCGGCGCTCTTGGGACCGACCTTGAGCAGCCCGTCCTTGCCGATCGCGGCGATGGTGCCGCCGCCGGCGCCGAGCGTCCGCACCTTGAGCATCGGCGTGCCGATATCCTGGCCGGCGATCGCGCCCTCGGTGGTCTCGGGCATGCGGCCGTCGACGATGACGCTGATGTCGGTGCTGGTGCCGCCCATGTCGAAGGTGACGACGTGGCGTCGCGCCGGCCAGCCCGGCCAGCGCCGCGCCGGCGATGACGCCCGCGGCCGGGCCGGACAGCAGCGTCTGGTTGGGATGGCGCGCGCCGATCGAAAGCCGCATCAGCCCGCCGTTCGACTGCATCAGGAAGAGCTGCGGCGTCGTCATCCCGGCCGCGTGCAGCCGTTCTTCGAGCCGCACCAGATAGCGGCCGATCCTCGGTCCGACATAGGCGTCGATCACGGTGGTGGAAAGCCGCGGATACTCGCGGATCACCGGCAGCACCGACGACGACAGCGAGATGCGGCATCCTGGCGCCTCGGCGGCGATGATGCGCGCCGCGCGGCGCTCGTGATCGGGATTGAGGAACGAGAAGAGGAAGCACACCGCGATCGCCTCGACGCCCTGGTCCGCCAGACGCCGCACCGAGCGGGCGAGCGCCGCCTCGTCGAGCGGCGTCAGGACTTCGCCGCGGTAATCGAGCCGCTCGGTCACCTCCTCGGTCAGATGCTGCGGCACCAGCAGCGGCGGCTTCTCGGTAGAAAGTGTCGAGCAGGTCGCTGCCCTTGGGCTGCGACCAGCCGCGCGCTTCGTAGACGGCGCGAAAGCCGCGGGTGATGAGCAGCCCGGTGCGCGCGCCCTCGCCCTCGAGCAGCGCGTTGGTCGCGACCGTCGTGCCGTGGACGAAGAGCGTTACCTCCTGCGGCTTCGACGCCGCCCGCGAACAGCTTTTTCAGCGCGTCGTGCACGGCGGCCGAGGGATCGCCCGGCACCGAGGGGACCTTGGCGAGACGCAGCGCGCGCGTCTCCCGTTCGACCGCGATGAGATCGGTGAAGGTGCCGCCCGTATCGACGCCGACCATCCACGCGCCCATCGTTCCGCCCCTCCCCGCCCGCTGCCGCGTTATGAGGCCGGCTCGAAGGCGAAATAATCGGCATCGGGCCCGAGCTTCTCGAACGCGACCTTGACCCGCTGACCGATCGCGAGCGCGGCGGGATCGACATTGACGAGATTGGCGATGATGCGCACGCCTTCGTCGAGCTCGACGAGCGCGACGGGATAAGGGCCGCGATCCTCGAAGCCCGGCGTCGGCACATGCGTCACCGTGAAGGAATAGATGCGGCCGAGGCCCGAGACGATACGCCATTCGAGATTCTGTTGGCCGGTGGCGACGCTGATCGCGCGCGGCCAGAACTGATATTGCTTGGCCACCGGATCGTATTGCAGGGCGAGCTTCCCCGCCTTCGCCGCCTCCCAGAAGAATTTCGTCGTCCGGGTCGGAACCGGCAGCGGCCGCTGGTTCTTGGCGCTGGCTTCGCTCATCGCTCTTTTCCCCGGTTCAGGTGGCAAGGATCAGGACGTTGCTGGTGCACCAGTTGCGGCCATAGGGAATGACACCGATGCCGGTTACCATGGCGTTCTTCGGGTCAGGCACCTGGCGCGCGCCGGCCTCGCCCATGAGCTGGCGCACCGCCTCGACGAGATTGAGCCCGCCGCCCGCGAGCCCGGGCTGGCCCGCGCCGATCTGTCCGCCGCCGGTATTGATCGGAAGATCGCCGGCCGGCGAGAGATCGCTGTCGCGCAGGAACTGCGAGCCCCGGCCGCGCGGGCAGAAGCCGATCTGTTCGAGCTGCAGCATCACTGCGACGAGGAAATCGTCGTAGGGATGGAACTGCTGGATCTCGGGCGGCGTCAGCCCCGCCTTGGCCAGCGCCTCGGGCCCGACCACGCTGAACCCGGTCTCGGTGATGTCGGGCGCCGGCTCGGCGCCGTTGAAGTTCGCGATCTCGGCATAGGCGACGGGATAGACGCGGCGTTTCAGCCCCAGATGCTCGGCCCGCGCGGCGGTCATCATCACCAAGCCGTTGGCGCCGTCGCAGAACATCACCGAATCGAGAAGCCGCAGCGGCGTCGAGACCAGGCGCGAGGAAAGATAGTCCTCGACCGTGATCGCCTTGCGAAAGCGTTCATAGGCATTGTCGTTCAGCACCGCGCCCCGGCGCTGCGCTACCGCGAGCGCGCCGAGGCCGCGGAAATCGAGCTCGTGCTGCGCCATGTAGCGCTGCATCAGCAGGCCGAATGCGCCGGGCGGACCCTGGATGCCGACCGGATGCCAGAACTCGGCGCGATAGCAGCCGTAATCGGAGCGATTGACGGTCGAGGGCGCATCGGCCGCGAGCAGCATCACGGTCTCGCACAGCCCGGCCTGGAGCGCGAGCGCGGCGCGCGCGACATTGCCGCACGCCGACGCGCCGCCGAGATCGCTCACCTGCGACCAGCGCGGCGTGATGCCGAGATAGTCGGCCATGTAATTGCTGTAGAACGTGTTGGGCGCCTCGGACAGCGACTTGCCCAGCATCAGCCCGTCGATGTCGTTGGGCTTGAGCCCGGTCTTGCCGAACAGCTCGGCCGCGACCGCGGCCGCAAGTTCGTAAGTGGTCTTGCCCGAGGCGCGCTCGATCTTGGTCTCGCCATAGGCGACGATCGCCACGTCCTTCTGCGCCAGGAAATTCTTCGCCATCGCCCCTCCCGCGCGCCGTTGTCGGCGCGCACCCGGCGTTCGCCGGGCTCCGGGTCGGGATCATATCGGAAGATCGCAGTCCATCCAGCGCGCAGATCGCCCGCCGCGCGCGACTCAAGGGGACGGATCAGCGTTCCCGAACCCGGGAGCCGCCGGGCTCCGAGGCGGCATCATGACGAAGAGAAAGGGTGTAATGGGCGCGCCGCCCGGCGACTCGCGCCAACCGGCAGGCGATGCGAGAGCGGCGCGTCCCCAGGAAGTCCGCGCGGGCTCAGATCGATTCCTTGAGCTCTTTCGCAGCGCGGAAAGCGACTTTTTTGCTGGCCTTGATCTTGATGGGCTCGCCGGTCGCCGGATTACGGCCCATGCGGGCGGCCCGTTTCCTCACCTGAAGAATGCCGAGTCCGCCGATGCGGATGCGGTCGCCCTTCTTGAGATGCTTCGTCACCAATCCGACGAGGTCGCCGAGAATCGCATCGGCCTGCTTCTTGGGCATCTCGTGATCCTCGGCAAGCTGCGCGCCGAGGTGCTTCAGGGTGACAGTGGCCTGGGCTGCTTTGGACGGAGCTGCTTTGGACGAGGCTGCTTTGCTGGTTGCCATGGTCTTTCTCTTTCGTGGGTCTGGCGTGATTCTTGGATGCGGACCGCAGCTAGGCTAGCAAAATCGTCGGCTCTAAGCCAACAGGATCGCGCAGAAAGGGCCAAAACGCGGCGGTTTTTTCCGCCTGCACCGGCTGCGACCCGGCAAGTCCTGCCGAGGCGCAACGCGCCAAGCCTCGGAATCGGCCGCAAAAATCGCTGGCACGGTCCTTGCCAAATGGCTTGGCATGACACGAGTTTTGCGCTCCCTCACCGCCGCTTTGGCGCTCACCGCGGCGATCGCTTCGCCCGCGCGGGCGGATTTCTATTCGCTCGATGGCCGCTTTCAATGCCTCGATAAGCCGGACGCCGTCTGCTACGACGCGACGCCGTCAATCGAGCCGCCGCTGCCGGCACAGCGTCCGCAGCCGCCAACGGTAGCGCCGGCAGAAACGCGCGCGCGCGCCGCGCCGGTCCCCGCGCCCGCCGCAGCGCCGCCCGCACCGCCGCGCCTGCGCGACCCCATTCTTGCGATCGCTGCACGCATCAAGGCCGATCGGCCCGATCCTGGCGATCTCGGCGTGCTGCGGCGCGCGGCAGCAGTGGGCGATCCACGCGCCATCGAGCTTCTCGCCTGGTGCGCCTTGCGCGGCATCGGCACGAGCGAGGACGCGGTCGCGGCCTATTTCCTTTACGGCGAGGCCGCCACCAGCGACGTGCCGCATGCGCGCGAGAACCAGACCGCCGTCTATGAGCGCGTGCTCACCCCCGATGAGCGCCAACACGTGCTCGACATCGCCGCGGTGCCGGACGGCACCCGGCGCGTGAAGGAGTTCCTTTTGTCCGCCAACGGTCTCGATGGTGCGGCGCATGATGTGCCCTAGCGCGCTCACGGCAGAAGCATCGCTTCGTCTCGGCGACCCGGTGCCGTGGTTCAGCGCGCGCACCGTGGCCGGCGCCTCGATCGATCTGCATGTCGAGGCCGGGCGCTGGGTCGTGCTCGCTTTTATCGATGCGCTCGACGATCCGCGCGCGGCCTGCGCGCTCGCGCCGCTCGGCGAGGAGTCGCACCGTCTCGACCACGACCGGATCGTCGCCTATGGCATCCTCGGCGCGCCGCCCGCGACGGCGGCGCTGCTTTCGCCCTGCGGTCGGGCCATGCCGCTCATCGCCGATTACGACGGCGCGGTAAGCCGGCTTTACGGCGCGCGCGGCGCCCCGCGGACGGTCGTGCTCGATCCAATGTTGCGCGCCGTCGCCAATATCGCCTGGGACGATCCGGTACGTCACGCCGAGACCTTGCGCGGCCTGCTGCGCACGCTGCCGGCGGTGGACGAGTCCTGCGGCGTGGCGATGACCGCGCCGGCGCTCACCGTGCCGCGGGTCATCGACTTCGCGCTGTGCGATCTCCTGGTCGGGCTGCATGATGCGATGGGCGGCGAGGATTTGGGCTTCCTTCTCGACCGCGACGGCAAGACCGCGACGGTCATCGACCACGGCCTGAAGCGCCGGCAGGATCTGGTGATCGCCGTGCCGGAGCTGCGCACGAACCTCGCCGATCAGATGGTGCGCCGGCTGCTGCCGGCGATCGAGCGCTATTTCCAGTTCCGCGCGACCCGCATGGACCGTTACATCGTGTCCTGCTACGACAGCGCACTCGGCGGCCATTTCTTCCGCCACCGCGACAACATCAATGCCGGCGCGGCGCATCGCCGCTTCGCTGTCTCGATCAATCTCAACGGCGATTACGACGGCTGCGACCTGGTCTTTCCCGAATTCGGGCGGCGGACCTACCGCGCGCCGGTCGGCGGTGCGATCGTATTCTCCACCGGCGCCCTGCACGAGGTGACGCCGATCCGCCGCGGGCGGCGCTATGCCTTCCTGCCGTTCCTTTATGGCGAAGAGGATGCAGCGCTCCGCCGCCGCAACAACGCGCGGCTCGAGGACGGCGAAGTGCGCTATGTCGACGACGACCACGATCGTCTTGCCACGGCCGCAGCCGCGTAGCCGGCGCCGCCGATGCGCGCATCCCCGCCCCCCGCAGGCTGGACGCCGGTCGCGCTCAATCTTGCGGGCGCGGCGCCGTCGCTCGACTGGGGCGACCTTCGCGGCGTGCGCTTCGCCGAGCCGTTCTTCCAGCAGACGGTCGAGCGCTGGGCCGGCGGCGCGCCCGCGCCGCTGATCCGCACCGGTCTCGATGCGCTTGCCGCGTTCGACGCGGCGCCGTCGCTCGATCCCGATGCCCTAATATTTCACGCGTCGCGGTGCGGCTCGACGCTGCTGTCGCGGCTGCTCGGTACGGTGCCGGGCGTGCTCGTCGTCGCCGAGCCGCCGCCGCTCAATGCGCTGCTTCTCGCCGCGCCGGCCGAGCGCGACGGGACGGACGCGGTGCGGATGGTGCGCCGGCTGGTGCGCGCGCTCGGCCAGCGCCGCTTCGGCGACGAGCGCCATTACGCGCTCAAATTGTCGAGCTGGAACGTGCGGCGGCTCGACTTGTTCCGCCGCGCCTTTCCCGCGGCGAAGCTCATCTGGCTGCACCGCGATCCGTCGGCGATCACGGCGTCGCTGCTCGCCGATCCGCCGGGATGGCTCGCAAGCGGTCGGGCGGCCTGGGCGGAGACGATTTTCGAAGGCGCCGCCGGCGCGGTCGGCGATGCGGACTTTTTCGTGCATGCGCTCGCGGCGATGCTTGCCGCAGCAACCGAGATCGCCGGCGGCGCCCTCTTTCTCGACTATGCCGATTTGCCGGCGGCGGTCTGGGAGCGCGTCACGCCCTTCCTCGACATCGCGCTCACCGCGGCGGACGTGGCGCGCATGCGCCGCGAGGCGAGCTTCTATGCCAAGGACCCGGCCTCGCGCCCTTTCACCGGTGACGATCCCGCGCGCCCGGCGCTGAGCGCCGCCATGCGCGCGCTCGTGGTCGAGCGGGCCGAGCCCTTCTACCGCGCGCTCGAGCGGCGGCGGCAGGGATTGGAGCCGGCGGTCCTGCCTATAAGTCTGTCGGGAACCGATGCTTTCGGCGCGACGGTGCGGTAGGGTGGTACGCCGTCGGCCGCTGCAACGGCCGTTCCCGTCCTGTCCACGCGCATCGGCTCGAAATGGACGAACTGCATCCCCAGGTCGAAGAGAAGCACGAAGCGGCGGACCGGCCGCCACCGCACCCCGAACTCGGCGATACGGCGCGCGGACAGCGTTCGTCGCTGCGTCCGGTGCTGTGGATCGGTCTGGTCATTGTCGTCGTTGCGGCGCTGGCGGTGTGGCTGCATTTGCGGCAAGGGCCGGGGCTCCCGGGCGGGCGCTCCGCTGCCGCCGGGCCGCTCCCGGTGGTCGAAGCCACGGCCACCAAGGGTCCCATCGCCATCACCTACAATGCGCTCGGCACGGTGACGCCGCTGGCGACGGTGACGGTCCAAAGCCAGATCGCGGGTCAGCTCGTCAGCGTCGGCTTCGCCGAGGGCCAGGATGTCAAGAAAGGCGACTTCCTGGCGCAGATCGATCCGCGCCCCTACCAGGCGGCGCTCGACCAGTATACCGGCCAGTTGCAGCGCGACCAGGCGATCCTCGACAAGGACCGCGTCGACCTCGCGCGCTATAAAAAACTGGCGGCGCAGAACGCGATCGCGCGGCAGCAAGCCGAGGACCAGATCTACGTCGTCGATCAGGACCAAGGCACCGTCCGGCTGGATCAGGCGCTGGTCGAGAACGCCAAGCTCAATCTAGGCTACTGCCGCATCGTCTCGCCGATCACCGGCCGCGTCGGCCTGCGCCAGGTCGATCCCGGCAACTATGTCCAAGTCGGCAGCGCCCGAGCGCTCGCGGTCATCACCGCAGATGCAGCCGATCACGGTGGTCTTCACCTTGCCCGAAGACGAGCTTCCGGCGGTGATGAAGCGGCTGCGGCGCCGGCGCGAAGCTGCCGGTGACCGCCTATGACCGCAGCGCCACCACCAAGCTCGCGACGGCATGCTGTCGGCAGTCGACAGCCAGATCAACACGACCACCGGCACGGTCAAGCTGCGCGCCGATTTCGACAATCCGGACGACCTGCTGTTTCCCAATCAGTTCGTCAACGTGCGGCTGCTCGTCGACACGCTTGCAGGACGCCACGGTGATCCCGGTCGCCGCCGTCCAGCGCGGCGCAGCCAGGAACCTTCGTCTATCGTGGTCAAGCCCGACGACACCGTGGCGGTGACGCAGGTCACGCTCGGGCCGCAGGACGGCGAGAATGTCGCGGTCACGCAAGGGCTGTCAGCCCGGCGACAAGGTCGTCGTCGACGGCGCCGACCAGCTGCGCGACGGCGCCAAGGTGGTGCTGCGGCCGGAATCGGGCAGCCCGGACAGCCGCCGACTCCGGCCCGGCGCAACAGCAGCAGCAGCAGCCAGGCTCCGGCCCGCAGGGCCAGAGCCAAGGCCAGGGCGGCAACGGGCCGTGAGCCCCGCCCGCCGTCGCTTCGCGTGAGCCTCGCCCGCGCATGAACCCGTCGCGCCCGTTCATCCTGCGGCCGGTCGCGACGTCGCTGCTGATGGTGGCGATTCTGCTGGTCGGCATCGTCGCCTTCCAGTTCCTGCCGCTCGTCGGCGCTGCCCGAGGTCGATTATCCGACCATCCAGGTGCAGACCTTCTATCCCGGCGCCAGCCCGGACGTGATGACGCTCCTCGGTCACGGCGCCGCTCGAGCGTCAGTTCGGCCAGATGCCGGGCCTGAACGCAGATGTCGTCGACCAGCTCGGCCGGCGCCTCGGTCATCACGCTGCAGTTCGGCCTCGACCTCAGCCTCGACATCGCCGAGCAGGAGGTGCAGGCGGCGATCAACGCCGCGGGCAACCTGCTGCCCGCCGACCTGCCGGCGCCGCCGATCTACGCCAAGGTCAATCCCGCCGACGCGCCGATCCTGACGCTGGCGCTCACCTCGAAGACGCTGCCGCTGCCGCAGGTCGAGGACCTTGCCGACACGCGCCTCGCGCAGAAGATCTCGCAGCTTCCCGGCGTCGGCCTCGTCAGCATCAGCGGCGGCCAGCGGCCGGCCGTGCGGATCCAGGCCAATCCGCGCGCGCTCGCCGCCTACGGCCTCAACATCGACGACCTGCGCACCACCATCGGCAACGCCAACGTCAACACGCCCAAGGGCAATTTCGACGGGCCGACGCGCGCCTACACGATCAACGCCAACGACCAGATCTGCAGAGCGCCGACGACTATCGCGACCTGGTCGTCGCCTACAAGAACGGCGCGCCGGTCCGGCTGTCCGACGTCGCCACGGTCGTCGAACAGCGCCGAGAACACCAAGCTCGCCGCCTGGATCGAACACGACGCCGGCGGTGATCCTCAACATCCAGCGCCAGCCGGGCGCCAACGTCATCGAGGTCGTCGACAGCATCAAGGCGCTGCTGCCGCAGCTCCAGGCAGTCGCTGCCGGCCGCCGATCGACGTCGACCGTGCTCACCGACCGCACCGATCACCATCCGCGCCTCGGTCGCACGACGTCGAGTTCGAGCTGACGCTCGCGGTCGTCCTCGTCGTGCTGGTGATCTTCCTGTTCCTGCGCAACCTGCCGGCGACGATCATCCCCAGCCTCTCGGTGCCGCTGTCGCTCGTCGGCACCTTCGGCGTCATGTACCTGCTCGGGCTTCAGCCTCAACAACCTCTCGCTGATGGCGCTGACGATCGCCACGGGCTTCGTCGTCGACGACGCGATCGTGATGATCGAGAACATCGCGCGCTATGTCGAGGAGGGCGAGTCGCCGCTGGAGGCGGCGCTCAAGGGCTCGGAGCAGATCGGCTTCACCATCATCTCGCTGACCATCTCGCTGATCGCGGTGCTGATCCCGCTGCTGTTCATGGGCGATGTCGTCGGGCCGCCTGTTCCGCGAATTCGCGATCACGCTCGCGGTCACGATCCTGATCTCGGCCGTCGTCTCGCTGACGCTGGTGCCGATGCTGTGCGCGCAAGCTGCTGCGCGGCACCAGCCGAGACGCGAAGGCACCGGCTTCGAGCGCGCAAGCCGGCGAGCGGTTCGACTGGCTGATCGCGCGACTACGGCCGCGCGCTCAACTGGGTGCTCGACCACCAGCCGCTGACGCTCGTGGTCGCGGTCGGCGACGCTGGTCCTCACGGTCTTCTCTACATCGTCATCCCCAAGGGCTTCTTCCCGGTGCAGGACACCGGCCTGATCCAGGGCATCACCGAGGCGCCGCAATCGATCTCCTTCGCCGCCATGGCGGAGCGCCAGCAGGCGCTGGCCGACGCCATCCTCAAGGATCCGGACGTCGACAGCCTGTCCTCGTTCATCGGCGTCGACGGCACCAACATCACGCTCAACAGCGGCCGCTTCCTGATCAACCTCAAGCCGCACGACGAGCGCGCGGCGACGTCAGCGACGATCATCCGCCGGCTGAGCACGAGACGGCCGGGCGTCGCCGGGCATCTCGCTCTACATGCAGCCGGTGCAGGACCTGACGATCGACACCACGGTCAGCCGCACGCAGTACCAGTTCGTGCTCGAGGACGCCGATCCCGACGAGCTCAGCGCAGTGGGTGCCGAAGCTGGTCGACCGGCTCAGCCGCGATGCCGCGAGCTCGACGACGTCGCCAGCGACCTCCAGAGCAACGGGCTGGCCGCCTACATCGACGATCGACCGCGACACCGCGGCGCGGTTCGGCATCACGCCGGCGACGATCGACAACGCGCTCTACGACGCCTTCGGCCAGCGCATCGTCTCGACGATCTTCACCCAGTCGAACCAGTACCGCGTGATCCTCGAGGCCGATCCCGACGCTGCAGAGCATCGCTCGCACTCGCTCGCAATCGATCTACCTGCCGTCGTCGACCGGCGAGCGGCCAGGTGCCGCTGTCGGCGATCGCCACGATCGACGTAGCAGACCGGCGCCGCTGCTGATCAACCATCTCGGCCAGTTTCCCGCCGCACGATCTCGTTCAACCTCGCGCCGGGCGTCTCGCTGGGCGCGGCGGTCGACGGCGATCCAGCAGGCGGAGCAGGAGATCGGCATGCCGCCGAGCATCATCACCAGCTTCCAGGGCGCGGCGCTCGGCGTTCCAGGCCTCGCTCGGCAACGAGCTGTTCCTGATCCTGGCGGCGATCGTCACGGTCTACATCGTGCTCGGCGTGCTCTACGAGAGCTTCATCCATCCGGTCACGATCCTCTCGACCCTGCCCTCGGCGGGCGTCGGCGCGCTGCTGGCGCTGATGCTCGTCGGCGACGATCTCGGCGTCATCGGCATCATCGGCATCATCCTGCTGATCGGCATCGTGAAGAAGAACGCGATCATGATGATCGACTTCGCGCTCGACGCCGAGCGCAACGAGGGCAAGCCGCCGCGCGAGGCGATCTACCAGGCGTGCCTGCTGCGCTTCCGGCCGATCCTGATGACCACCATGGCGGCGCTCCTCGGCGCCCTGCCGCTGATGCTCGGCACCGGCACCGGCTCGGAGCTGCGCCACCCGCTCGGCATCACCATCGTCGGCGGCCTGTCGTCAGCCAGATGCTGACGCTGTTCACGACGCCGGTGATCTATCTCGCCTTCGACCGGCTCGGCCGGCGGCTCGCGCGATGCGCCGCCGGACGCGACGCGCCGACGGCGCCGCGGAGCGCCGGCCGATGAACATCTCCGCGCCCTTCATCCGCGGCCCGGTCGCGACGACGCTGCTGACGCTCGGGCATCGCGCTCGCCGGCGTGCGTCGCCTTCTTCCAGCTGCCGGTCGTCGCCGCTGCCGCAGGTCGATTTCCCGACCATCTCGGTCCAGGCGCAGACTGCCGGGCGCCAGCCCCGAGACCATGGCGACCACCGTCGCCACGCCGCTCGAGCGCCATCTCGGGCCAGATCGCCGACGTCACCGAGATGACCTCGTCGAGCTCGCGTCGGCATCGACGCGCATCACGCTGCAGTTCGGCCTCGACCGCGATATCGACGGCGCCGCGCGCGACGTGCAGGCGGCGATCAACGCGGCGCGCGCCGACCTGCCGACGCAGCCTGCGCAGCAATCCGACCTATCGCAAGGTCAACCCGGCCGACGCGCCGATCCTGATCCTCGCGCTGACCTCGGACACGCTGACGCCCGGCCAGCTCTACGATCGCGCGCGACCACCGTGCTGCAGCAGAAGCTGTCGCAGGTCGACGGCGTCGGCGAGGTCGACTCGGCGGCAGCTCGCTGCCGGCGGTGCGGGTCGAGCTCAACCCGCGGCGCTTGTTCAAATACGGCATCGGCCTCGAGGACGTGCGCGCCGCGCTCGCCGCCGCCAACGCCAACAGCCCCAAGGGCGCGATCGAGGAGGGCGGCCAGCACTACCAGATCTACACCAACGACCAGGCGACGCAAGGCCGCCAATACCGGCACGCTCGTCGTCGCCTATCGCAACGGCGCGGCGGTGCGGCTGTCCGATGTCGCCGAGGTCGACGATTCGGTCGAGAACGTGCGCAACGCCGGGCTGGCCAACGGCAAGCCGGCGGTGCTGGTCGATCATCTATCGCCAGCCCGGCGCCAACATCATCGAGCACGGTCGACCGGGTGCAGGCGCTGCTGCCGCAGCTCGCAGGCCTCGATCCCGCCGCGACATCGACATCTCCGTCGCCATCGACCGCATCGACCACGATCCGCGCCTCGCTCGCGCGACGTCGAGCGCACGCTGGTGATCGCCGTCGATCCTGGTGATCCTGGTCGTGTTCGTGTTCCTGCGCAACGGCGCGCGCCACGCTGATTCCCGAGCGTCGCCGTGCCGGTGTCGCTCATCGGCACGTTCGGCGTCATGTATCTGCTCGGCTTCAGCCTCGACAATCTGTCGCTGATGGCGCTGACGATCGTCGACCGGCTTCGTCGTCGACGACGCCATCGTCGTGCTGGAGAACATCACGCGCCATATCGAGGCCGGCATGCCGCGCTTCGCAGGCGGCGCTGCATGGGCGCGCGCGAGGTCGGCTTCACCGTCCTGTCGATGAGCCTGTCGCTGGTCGCCGTCTTCATCCCGATCCTGCTGATGGGCGGCATCGTCGGCCGGTTCTTCCGCGAATTCGCGCGTGACGCTGTCGCATCGCGATCCTGGTCTCGCTGGTCGTCTCGCTGACGACGACGCCGATGATGTGCGCCGGCTCCTTCGTCCCGCGGACGCGGGACCGCCAGGGCGGCTGTCCGCGGCGCTGGCGAGCGCCTTCGACGCCATGCTCGGCCGCTATGCGCGCTCGCTGCGCTGGGCGCTGCGGCATCCGCTCGCGATCGATGCTGCTGTTGCTGGCGACGCTCGGGCTCAACGTCTATCTCTACGTCATCGTTCCGAAGGGAGCTTCTTCCCGCAGCAGGACACCGGGCGCATCATCGGCGGCATTCGCGCCGACCAGAGCATCTCGTTCCAGCTGATGGAGAGAAGCTGGCGCAGTTCGTCGCCATCGTGCGCAAGGATCCGGCGGTGGACAGCGTCGTCGGCTTCACCGGCGGCAGCTCGGCGAATTCGGGCTTCGTGTTCATCGCGCTCAAGCCGCTCGCCGAGCGCCGCCTTTCCGCGGACCAGGTCATCGGCCGGCTGCGCCGGAAGCTCGCCCAGGTTCCGGGCGCCCGCTGTTCCTGCAGTCGGTGCAGGATTTCCGCACCGGCGGCCGCGCCAGCTTCGCGCAGTATCAGTACACGCTCCAAGGCGACAGTTCGCGGACGTGAACCAGTGGACGCCGCGAATTCTGAAGGCGATGCAGCAGCTACCCGAGTTGCGCGACGTCAACAGCGACCAGCAGACCCAGGGGCTCGAGTCCGATCTCGTGATCGACCGCGCCACCGCCGCGCGGCTCGGCATCAGCGCGAGCCCGATCGACAACACGCTCTACGACGCCTTCGGCCAGCGCCAGTCTCGACCATCTACAATCCGCTCAACCAGTACCATGTCATCATGGAGGTGGCGCCGCGTTTCTGGCAGAGCCCGCAACGCTGAAGGACATCTATGTCAGCACCTCGGGCGGGGCCGTGGGCGGGATGCAGGGAACGAACGCCGTGGCGGGGACGGTCGCGGGCCCGGGGGCGTCCAGCTCCGCCGCAACCGTCGCCGCCGACGCCGCTCGCAACCAGAGCACCAACGCGATCGCCGCGACCGGCCATGGCAGCGCCTCGACCGGCGCCGCCGTCAGCACCAAGGTCGAGACCATGGTGCCGCTCGCCGCGATCAGCCACTTCGGTCCGGGCAGCACCCCGCTCAGCGT
>CAVRKF010000010.1:0-134419 GCA_963721625.1 uncultured Alphaproteobacteria bacterium | reverse complement strand
CACGAGCAGCGGCGCGGCCGCCGTCATCGCCGGGTCGAGCGGCTCGTCCGGCGGTACTTCGCGGCACAGCAGCAGGACCGGCGTGATGTCGCCGTCCTTGCCGCCGATCTCGATCGTCTGGCGTCCGGCCGGCATGGTGGCGAGCGACGCCGGCTTCATGCGGCCCATGTCGCGTCTTCTGTGTGTTCCGTCGGCGCGGGAAGCGCCGGCAGGATGGTGCTATAGTTGCGGTTGAGACGATGGTCGAGATAGGCCCAGAGCTGTTCGATCTCCTGCGCCGAACGCTCGTCGCCGGGAATTTCCATCACCGTGCGCCCATCGATCATGCTGGAGGCGAAGCCGGTACGGTGGTGGATGATGACAGGGGCGACCGTGCCGTGCTGGGACAGCGCCATGATCGCGTCGGCGGCGATCCGCGTGCGCGCCGTGGCGGCGTTGACGGCGAAGACGAAGGGCTTGGCCAGATGCTGGACCAGCGCGACCGTCGCGCCCGCCGCACGCAGATCGTGCGGGCTCGGGCGCACCGGGATCAGCACCAGATCGGCGATGCCGATGACGTCGGCCAGCGTCGTCTCCAGCGCCGGCGGCGTGTCGATGATCAGGAGCGCCACCCCCAAATCGCGAATGCGGGCGATGCCGGCGCGGAGGCGCTCGGCGGTGGCGCGGGCGAAAAGCGGCGTCTTCTCCTGGCGCGCGTTCCACCATTGCGCCAGGTTGCCCTGGGGGTCGGTGTCGATGACGAGCGCGGGCTTGACCCCCGCGCGCTCGGCGGCGACGGCGAGGTGCCCGGCGAGGGTCGTCTTGCCCGATCCCCCTTTGCGCGACGCTACGGCGATGACATGCATGTGGGGCCTGCCCATCAGGGGACCATCCGGCACAAAGCCCGTAGCCTAGGGGCGGTCGGTGAAAAACCGCTTAAATTCGTACGTCTTGGATCGCCGCGGCACGGGCTGACGAGAGCCGCAGGCCCGGATTAAAATCATCACCACGGCGCCGCCGCGATGGCGGCGCGGAACGGGCGCATGACGAAGCTGAACCAAGGCGTGGCGAAGATCGCTGTCGTGACCGCGCTCCTGGCCGGATGCGCCGGCGCCGGGCAGGCTTACGATCCGTCCAGCGACGGCCCGCTTCCGGGCATCTACCGGAAGCTGACCGAATCCCCTGTCTGTGTCGGCGAATACGCGGCGCAAACCGTCATCGCGCCGGGTTGGGCCGTGACCAATGCGCACGCCGATTGGATGGTCGCGGCCGACGATCTGGTCGGCGAGGCGAGGCGCGCGGATCTTGCCCTCGTCCGCATGGCCGGACCGGCGGCAAAACCCTGGCCCTCAGGCGTCGTCAGGCCGGGCGAGGCGGTGACGTTTTACGGCACGGGCCTCTGCGGCGCCGCGCGGATCGCCCACGGCATCGTCATCGGCGCAGACAACAAGCAATGCTATGGCCCGCCCGAGCCCGGCCAGGAGGCGAGCCGCGCCGGCCGCGTCTGCCAACGGGACTACGGCATGGGCATCGTCCCCTTCATCGCGGTTCGCGGCGATGCGGGTCGCGGATTTTCCGGCGGGCCGGTGATCGCGGACGGCAAACTCGTCGGCATCATGGCCGGGCTCGTCTGCTCGGCCGATGACCCCAGGATCGACGGCGCCATGGTCGTTTACTCGATCGACATGGTCGTGACGACTTTCTTTCCGGACGGCAACACCTCGGCCGAGCCGTCCGGCGGGCTTTTCAGGCCGGTGGCGCGCGGCAAACCTGCCGCGGGCGCAGCCCCGTCATCAGGAAATTGCTGATCGGGCGGCCCCATCGCATCGCGGCGCCCGAGACGCCATAGTGGGCCTGCGCCGCGGCGGACGGGGCGGCGCCGCAGGAGAATGGAGGCACGCGCATGCCCGACGACGTCAAGCCTAACACCAAGCGCCTGTCGATGATCGTGACGAAGGGCTCGCTCGACTGGGCCTATCCCCCGTTCATCCTCGCCACCACCGCCGCCGCAATGGGGCTCGAGGTGACCATGTTCTTCACCTTCTATGGGCTCACGCTGCTGAAGAAGAAGCTCGATCTCGGCGTCACCCCGCTCGGCAACCCGGCGATGAAGATGCCGATGATGGGCCTGCATATGGGCCTGCCCAACCTCGCGGCCGCCGTTCCCGGGGTCGATGCGATGGCAACGGCGATGATGCAGAACCTGATCAAGCGCAAGGGCGTCGCCTCGATCGAAGAACTGCGCCAGGCGGCGATCGAGGCCGAGGTGCGGATGATCGCCTGCCAGATGACGATGGACCTGTTCGAATACAGCTTGGACGATATGATCGAGGGACCGGAGGTCGGCGGCGCCGCCACCTATATCGAGACCGCGCTGAAATCCGACATCAACCTGTTCATCTGAGCGGGCCAAGCCCCAGCGAGGACGCATCATGGCGGACGAAATTCTGGACGTGAAAGGGCTCAACTGCCCGCTGCCGGTCTTGCGCGCCCGCAAGGCGCTGAAGGGCGTGCCGGCCGGCGGCACGCTCGAGATCCTGGCGACGGATCCCGGCGCGGTGAAGGATTTCGAGGCGTTCTGCCGCGCCACCGGCAACGAGTTGGTCGCATCCACATCCGCAGGGGGCGTCTTCACTTTCGTGATCAGGCGCCCGGCCTGATCACGCGGCGCGCCAGGAAATTTAGGCCGGGAAATTTAGGGTTGATCGGCCGTTGCGCGCGGGCCACCATGGACGGAGCGATCAGGACAGGGAGGATAAAAGATGCGGTCCGCAAAAATAATTGCCGCTGCGCTGATGGGGTGGGCGGTCGCGGCTTCGGGCATGTCCGCCAGCGCGGCCGAGCCGCCACACCTGCGCATCGGCTGGGTAGTGGTGCCGTCGGACCTGGCGCCGCTCATGTTCCTGAAGCCCGGCCTCGCGCCCCATGCCGGCAAGACCTACACGCCCGAACTCACGCATTTCGCCGGCACCTCGACGATCATGACGGCGCTCGCTTCGGGCCAGCTCGACTGCGCGGCGCTCGCCTATTCGACCTTCGCCCTTGGCATCGAGAACGCCGGGATGCAGGACCTGCGCGTCATCGCCGACTCGTTCATGGACGGCGTTCCGGGCTACCACACCAACACCTTCGATGTACGCAAGGACAGCCCCATTCACACGGTCGAGGATTTGAAGGGCAAGATTCTGGCGACCAATGAAACCGGCAGCGCCATCGACATGGCGCTGCGGGCGATGCTGGCGAAGCACCACCTCCAGGACAAGCGCGATCTCACCATCATCGAGGTGCGCTTCCCGGACGAGAAGGCGATGCTGCGCCAAGGCAAGGTCGATCTCATTTCGGCGGTGGCGCCGTTCGGCTTCGATCCCGATCTGCGCTCCTTTGCCCGCCCGCTTTTCACCCAGAGAGAGGCGATCGGCCGCACCCAAATGATCATGCGCGTGGCGCGCGAGGGCTTCTTGCAGAAGCATCACGCGATGATGGTCGATTTCATGGAGGATTATCTCCACACGCTGCGCTACCTGTCGGATCCGGCGCATCACGAGGAGGCGGTGAAGCTCATCGCGGAGGCGACCAAGCAGAAGCCCGCGCTCTACGAGGGCTGGGTCTTCACCAAGCGCGATTATTACCGCAATCCCGCGGGGCTTCCCGATCTCAACGCGCTGCAGGCCAATGTCGAGACGCAGCACCAGCTCGGCTTCTTGAAGGCCAGCCTCGACGTCAAGAAATATGCCGATCTCGGCATCGCCAAGGAGGCGGCACGACGGCTCGCCAAGGAGGCCCAGCGCTAACGCGCGATCCGTCTCCGCGTCGTCATTGCGAGTGAAGCGATCTCCCATCGCGTTGCGAGATTGCTTCGCCATTCCACGCCTCGCAATGACGAGCTAGGGTTTCGCTCCGATCGCCGCGCGCGATAGCGGCCACAACAGGCGCATGACATGAGGGAGGAATGCGATGGCAGCGCTCAAGAAAGTCACCGTCTCGATGATGAACGCGATCCACGACCTGCCGCTGCTGGTGGCGCGCGATGAGAACTTCTTCGCCGACGAGGGGCTCGACGTCGCGATCCTGAAGACGCCGGGCTCGGGCCAGTACACATCCGACCACCAGGCGCTGCGCACCAACATCTTCGACCGCACCATGGAGGTGCTCTACGACCAGGGCGCGTGCGATCAGTTCCGCATGTGCGAGTGGGGGGTGATGAAGCGCGCCGTCGAATCGATGGCGGAGGCGGGGCATCGCCCGGCCAAGATCGTGGCCCTGGGCTCGGCGATGTCGTCCTTCGCGCTGGTGACGCATCCCTCGTCCGGCATCTATGAACCCGAGCAGCTCAAGAACCGCCCCGTGGCGGTGAGTCCCTTCAACGGCTCGCACTTCACCACCTTGAAGCTACTCGAGGGCTTCCTCGCCCGCGACCAGATCAAGACCGTATTCGCCGGCACGATGCGCGAGCGCCTCGACGCCGTCGCCAAGGGCGAGGTCGCGGCCGCGAGCGTGATGGAGCCGTGGATCAGTGTCGCCGAGAAACTCGGCCTGCGCGTCATCATCGAATCGCATTCGACGCGCAGCGAGGCCGCCGGCGACGAACTCGACGGGGCGACGCTCGCGAAAATGTTCCGCGCCGAGGCCGCCGCCGCCGCCGCCATTGCCAAGGACCCCGCGCGCTATGCGCACTACCTTGTGGCCGAGGCCGGCGGGCTCATCGAGCCGCGCGACCTGAAGCTGCCGCGCATCCTCAACGCGCCGCCCGAGTCCTATACCCGCGAACGGTTCGACCACACCTATGGCTGGACGCGCGATTGGGGCCTTGTCCCCGCCGGCGCCACCTACGAGAACACGGTCGACAATCGCGCCTGGCAGCAGGCGCCTCAGCGGTAATCGAGGCCGATATCGAGCGTCGTGCTGCTGTGGGTGAGGGCGCCGCTCGACAAGAGATCGACGCCCGTCGCCGCCACCGCCGGCGCCGAGGCAGGCGTGATCCGGCCGGACGCCTCGGTCAGCGCCCGGCCTGCCACCATGCCGACCGCGCGACGCATGTCATCGTTCGACATGTTGTCGAGCAGCACCGCATCGACGCCCAGCCCCAGCGCCTCTTCGAGCTGCGCCAGCGTGTCGACTTCGAGCTCGACCTTGACGAGGTGGCCGATCGCGGCGCGGATGCGGGCGACCGCCGCGCCGATACCGCCCGCCGCGGCGATATGATTGTCCTTGATGAGCACGCCGTCATCGAGACCGAAGCGGTGGTTGAAACCGCCGCCGACGCGGATCGCGTATTTCTGTACCGCGCGCAGCCCCGGCAGCGTCTTGCGCGTGCACACGACGCGCGCGCGAGTGCCGCGGATCGATTCCACCACCGCCGCCGTCGCCGAGGCGATGCCGGAAAGATGACACAGGAAATTGAGCGCGACGCGTTCGGCCGTGAGCATGCCGCGGGCGGGGCCGCGCAATACGGCAATGATGTCGCCGCGGGCGATGCGGCTGCCGTCGGGCCGGGCGATCTCGGCAGTGATCGCGGGCTCGATCAGCCGGAACGCCATGAGCGCGAGATCGAGCCCCGCAACCACGCCGGGCTGGCGCGCCGCCAGCGCGGTCTCGGCGGCGGCCGATTGCGGCACGATCGCATCGGTGGTGATGTCGCCGGCGCGGCCCAGATCCTCGAGCAGCGCCGTGCGCACCAGCGGCTCGGTCATCACGGCGGGAAGCGGCGGAACGGTCATCGGATTGGCTCCCGAAGCAGGAGGAGGCAGGGTCATAGCGCCAGCATGCGCTCGACCGCGCGGCGGGCGGGCGCGGCGATGGCGGGATCGATCGTCACCTCGTGGCGGAGCGTCTCCAGCGCGGCGCGGATGTTGGCGAGCGTGATCCGCTTCATGTGCGGGCAGAGATTGCACGGCCGCACGAATTCGACCTCGGGGTGCGCGACCGCGACATTGTCGCTCATCGAGCATTCGGTCAGCAGGACGACGCGGGCGGGCCGCTTGGCGCCGACATAATCCGCCATCGCCGCGGTCGAGCCGGCGAAATCGGCCTCTTCCACCACCTCGGGCGGGCATTCGGGATGCGCCAGCACGACGATGCCCGGATGGTCGGCGCGCAGCGTCGCGGATCTCCGCCGCGGTGAAGCGCTCATGCACCTCGCAATGGCCGGCCCAGGCAATGATCTCGACCGCGGTCGTGGCGGCGACGTTGCGGGCGAGATATTCGTCGGGCAGCATGATCACCCGCGGCGCGCCCAGGGATTCGACCACTTTCTTGGCGTTGGCCGAGGTGCAGCAGATGTCGCTCTCGGCCTTGACCGCGGCCGAGGTGTTGACATAGCTCACCACCGGCACGCCGGGATAGCGCTCGCGCATCAGCCGCACGTCCGCGGCCGTGATCGATGCCGCGAGCGAGCAGCCCGCGCGCAGGTCGGGGATCGAGCACGGTCTTCTCGGGATTGAGCAGCTTCGCCGTCTCGGCCATGAAGTGCACGCCGGCGAGCACGATGACGTCGCGCCTCGGTGCCCATTGCCTGGCGCGCCAGCGCCAGGCTGTCGCCGGTGAAATCCGCGACGCCATGGAAAATCTCCGGCGTCTGGTAGTTGTGGGCGAGGATGACCGCGTCGCGGGCACGTTTGAGGCGCAGGATCGCATCGACATCCTCGGCGAAGACCGCCCATTCGAGCGGCGGGATCACCCTGCTGACGCGCTCGTAGAGCGGCCAGGTGCGCGCGAGAACATCGTCGCGGGTGCGCAGATCAGGCATCGTCCATTCCTTCGTCTTATACTCAAAATGAGTATTTTAGAGGCCCGATAAAAGGGCGCCGGCCCCGACGTTATGCTAGCGATGAGTATAAGGTTGTCAAGCCGCCCGCAAGGGCGAGCCATGCCGCCGTCGCATCCCGGCCCTGCGTGCGGCGGCGCGCCGCGGCGTCTGGGCGGTGTCCTCGTGAGCGACACGGGTTGGGCCGATGCTGCGGGCCGCCAAATCCGGTGTGAGTAGTTTCCGAACCTATCCAGGGGCGAGACGCGGTCGCATTGTTGCCTCCGGCAACCCGAGCGCACCGGCCAACACATGAGCGTCCCGTCAAATTGGCCGCGCAATCGGCTTTTACAGCACCTGTCGCGCGCCAATCTCAAGCGGATCACGCCCGAGCTTGAAGAGATTTCCTACCACCGCGGGCAGATACTCATGGACGCCGACAGCGCGCTCGACCATGTATTCTTTCCCGACATCGGCGTGATCTCGGCGGTGGCGGTTTATGCGGACGGCAGCGTCATCGAGATGGCAACCATCGGCAGAGAGGGTTGCACCGCCGTGCAAGCGGTTCTCGGTGCCAAGACCTCCTCCGTCCGGCTCCTCGTCCAGATTCCGGGGGGCGCGACAAAGATGCCGCTTGCGAAGTTCATGAGGGCCATGGCATCGATGCCGTCCTTCCGACATCTCATGTATGCCTATGTCCAAGCCTTTCTCGAACAGGTCCTGGTGTCGGTCGCCTGCAATGGTGCGCACAGCCTCAAGCAGCGACTGGCGCGCTGGCTGCTGATGATGCGCGATCGCTGCGACGATGACGCACTGCAGATTACGCAAGGTTTGCTCGCTGAAATGTTGGGTGTCCAAAGGCCAACCGTCACGAATGCTGCCGAGGAGTTGGAACATGACGGTTTGATTCTGCGCGGCCGGCGGCAGGTCACGATCCTCGATCGGCGGCGCCTCGTGGACGCATCATGCGAATGTTATCAGTTGGTCCGGGCGCGCACCGCTTTTCACCTTCCCAAGACATACGCGTAGAACGGGAGCCTCCCGTCCCGCCGGTAATTTACATTACCGACAAAGCCCCTCCCATCCGCTAAACCATCGCTATGGGCTGCGACACGCGCGGAGGGGGGAATGCCCGTTCGTCTCCGGAGACCGGAGCGTCTGACGATCATGCTCAGCAAAGAGGAAATGCAGGCGGTTGACGACTTTCGCTTCAAGCACCGGATGCCGAGCCGGGCGGCGGCCGTGCGCGAGTTGATCAGGCGCGCGTTGAGCGCGGAAGGCTCATCCTAGGCAACGCGGCGATTTGCGCTTCGGCCAATGCGGCCGTGATGGCTTCATCCCCTACCCCGAGCGGTAGAGCGGCAGCTTGGTGCCGGCGAAGCGGCGCTCGACCAGCGACCTCGCGGCGGAAGCGCACCAGTTTGGCCGGCCGGCCGCCGGTCTTCGTCGCCACGCCGCGCGTCTCCTCCACCAGGCCCTGCTGCTCGATGAGCCGGCGGAAATTCTGCTTGTGCAGCCGCCGCCCGGCCAGCGCCTCGACCGTGCGCTGCAATTGCAGCAGGGTGAAGCGCTCGCCGGCATCAACTCGAACACCACCGGGCGGTACTTGATCTTGGCGCGCAAGCGGGCGATGCCGGTGGCGAGGATGCGGCGATGGTCGTGCATCATCGGCGTGCCGGGCACGGGTCGGCGACTGGGCCGCGCGGCCGCGGCCTCGGGCACGAGCCCCGCCTCGTAGAGAAGCTCGTAACGCTGCAGCACCAGTTCCTCGTTCCAGTCGCGCTCGGACGGCGGCGAAATTGACGGCGATGCGCTCGCGGCGGTCGCGGCGCAGCGCGCCCGTCGGCGGCCTGCGCCCAGGCGCTGAGCCGCGGCGGATCGCCTTCGCCACCAGCGCCGGCGGCCCGGCGCGCCAATCCTCCCACGGGAAATAGCGATACCAGCTGCGCCACGCCGGCATCCTCCGGCAGCGCCGCCGCGGTCTCGCGCGTAAGGCCGAGATAGCTGATCGAGACGACGCGGCCGCTGCCGCCGGTGCGGTCGCGATCGGCGAAGGTGTAGAGCTGCTCGACATAGCCCAGCGGATGCTGGGTCTGCCGCTCGACCCACGAGCGCACGCCGATCTGCAGCGTGCGGTGGCGCGACTCGAACGGGCCCGACGGCAGCGCTGCGCCGCCGGCGATGGCGAGGATGCGCGGCTCCTCGTCCGTCACCGCGACGATGACCGCGGTCAGCTCGATGGCGACGGCTGTCGCCGCGTCCGCCCGGGCGCCGGCGGGCCGGACCGATGGTCGCTCGTCGCTTCAACGCCAAGCAAGGAACGTTTCTCGAGCATCGTCAGAACCGCGCCGAAGCCCAGCCCCAGCACCGACAGGATGACGACGCCGGCCATGCAGGTCGTCCGTCTGCATCAGGTTCCCGGCGGTGAGCAGGAAGGCGCCGATGCCGTATTGCGCGCCGATCATCTCGGCCGAGACGACGAGCAGGAGCGCGGTTGCGACCGAGATGCGGAAGCCGGCAAGAATGCCGGGCAGCGCCGAGGGCAGGATGATCTTCCAGATGATCGCCGACATCGGCATGTTGAAGCTCTGCCCCATGCGGATGAGGTTGCGCGGCACCGAATCGACGCCGGTGAAGGTCGCGATGATGGTGGGGAAGAACACGCCCGAGGCGATGGTCGTCGATCTTGGGCGCCTCGCCGATGCCGAGCCACAGGATCAGGAGCGGCAACAGCGCGATCTTCGGGATGGGATAGATCGCCGACACCAGCGGCATGCCGACCGCGCGCGTCACCGAGGACAGCCCCATGGCGACGCCGACCGATGAGGCCCAGAGCCGTGCCGATGATCCAGCCCGAGCCGATGCGCATGAGCGAGGTCGACAGATTGCGCCAGAGATCGCCCGAGCGCGTGAGGCTGCCACAGCGCCTCGCAGATACTGGCGGGCGAGGGCAGGAACACCGGATCGACCCAGTGCAGCGAAATCGCCGCCTGCCACAGCCCGATGATGCGCGACGAAGCCGATCCAGGAATGAAGCCGCCGCGGCACCGGCAGAAAGCCGCCGCCGCGGAAATGCACCTCGCGCCGGCCGGCGCGCAGGCTCGCCGGAGCGACCGCCGCAGCCATCGTGTCTTCAAGCATCGACCACCTCCCGTTCCGCGCGCGAGGCCTCGTCGCGGATCAGCGACCACAACCGGTTGCCGAGATCGGCGAGTTCGACCTGGGCCGATTTCAGGGAGCGATCGCGCTGCGGGATCCGGACCTCGACCACTTCCTTGATCCGCCCGGGCCGGCGCGACAGTACCATGATGCGGTCGGCCAGGCGCAGCGCCTCGTGGAAATTATGGGTGACGTAAACGCCGGCGACGCGCTCGCGCAGCCACAGATCGAGGAAATCCTCCATCAGCAGGTCGCGCGTCTGGGCGTCCAAGGCCGAGAGCGGCTCGTCCATCAGCAGCACCGCCGGCCGCACCACCAGCGCGCGGGCGATGCCGACGCGCTGGCGCATGCCGCCCGAGAGCTGCTTCGGCAGGGCGTTGGCGAAATCGTCGAGCTTGGTGCGCTGGAGGGCGTCGTGGACGCGGCGCTCGCGTTCGCCCGCGGCGAGCTTGTGGTGTTCCAGCGGCAGGGCCACGTTCTGCGCCACCGTGCGCCACGGCAGCAGCGCGAAATCCTGGAAGATATAGGTGAGCGGGTTGAGGCAGTCGGCGGCCGGCTCGCCCTCGAGGATAGACGCGCCCGTCGGTCGCCTGGAGGATGCCGCCCATGATGCCGAGAAGGGTCGACTTGCCGCAGCCCGACGGGCCGATCACCGAGACGATCTCGCCCGCGCGGAGATGCAGGCCGATATCCTCGAGCACCGTGAAGCTCGCCATAGGCATGGCGCTTCACTTCGACGATCACATCCATGCGAAACGCTCCGCCAGCCGCAGCCATTGCAGGCCGATGCAAGTATCCCGCGCCGGCCGCCAAGGTCAAGGAAGAGCGGGGGTTGCCTCGCCCCGGGGAAACGCCCAGCAAGTGCCGGGTTGCAGGAGGGCGCCGCATGGCAGCGACGAAACGGCCGAATTTCCTGTTCTTTATCGCCGACCAACTGCGCGCCGACCATCTCGGTTGCTATGGCAACGCGGTGGTGCGGACGCCCCATATCGACGCCCTGGCGCAGGCGGGCTTCGTCGCCGACCGCTTCCATGTCGCCTCGCCGATCTGCATGCCCAACCGTGCCAGTCTCATGACCGGGCGGATGCCGTCGCTCCATGGCGTGCGCCACAACGGCATCCCGCTGTCGCTCCGCGCCACCAATTTCGTCGAGCTTCTGCGCGCGGCCGGCTATCGCACCGGCCTCGTCGGCAAGTCGCATCTCCAGAACATGACCGGCAATCCGCCGGTCTGGCCGCCCGATCCGGCCGAGCGGCTCGCCCGCGAGGCGCTGGCCGATGACGGCGGCCGCTATGACCAGGAATGGAAGCCCGCACTGGCGCGACCGGCCCGACCACGACCTCGACCTGCCGTTCTACGGCTTCGAGAACGCGCGCCTCACGGTCGATCACGGCGACGACATCGAGGGCCATTACCGGCGCTGGCTGCGCGCCAAGCTGCCCGATTGCGACCGCCTGATCGGGCCCGAGAACGCCATCCCGACCCCCGGCCTCGCGCTTTTCGCCGCGCGCCAGGCGTGGCGCACGCGCCTTCCGGAGGCGCTCCACCCGATCAATTATTGCGCGCTGATGAGCGAGGATTTCCTTGCCGCCGCGGCGGCGGAGCAACGGCCGTTCTTCCTCATGTGCTCGTTTGCCGAGCCGCACCACCCGTTCACGCCGCCCGGCGCCTACTGGGACATGTACGACCCTGCCGCCATCGCCCTGCCGCGCTCGTTCCGCGACGCCGCGAACCGGCCGCCGCCCCACCTGGCGCAGCTTCTGGCCGAGCGTGATGCCGGCCGGGCGGTGAAGCATACGCCGCAGGTCTTCGCCTGCACCGCCCAGGAGGCGAAAGAGGCGACCGCCCTCAATTACGGCTCGATCAGCTTCATCGACGCGGCGGTCGGCCGGGTTCTGGCGCGGCTCGCGGCGCTGGGGCTGGCCGAGGACACGGTGGTCGTCTTCACCGCCGATCACGGCGATTACATGGGCGACCATCAATTGCTGCTGAAAGGGCCGATCCATTACCGCGGCCTCGTCACCGCGCCGTTCATCTGGCGCGATCCCATGGGCGCGACCGGGCGCTCGGCCGCGCTCGCCAGCACCATGGATATCGCGCCGACCATCCTCGGGCGCGCCGGCGTTGCCCCCTTCAACGGCATCCAGGGACGCTCGCTCGATCGGCTGATCGCGGGGACGGCGCGCGCGCACCATGACGACCTGGTAATCGAGGAGGAGGGTCAGCGCCGCCAGATGGGCTTCCCCGGCCGCATTCGCGTGCGCTCGCTCGTCACCGGGCGCCATCGCCTCAGCCTCTATGACGGCGCGAGCTGGGGCGAGCTTTACGATCTCGAAGCCGATCCCGACGAGATGGTCAATCTGTGGGACGATGCGGCGAGCGAGACGTTGCGGGCCGAGCTGGTGCTGCGTCTCGCACGACGGATGCTCGCGCTGTCCGAAACGAGCCCCTATCCCACCGCCACCGCGTAGTTGCCGGTCATCGCGACGAGCGCGGCGGCGCAGCGATTTCCGAGGGCGGGGAGATTGCTTCGCGTCGTTCGCAACGACGGCGGCGGGGCATGGGCGCGCTAATGCCGGTCGTAGGGGTTGGCAATCGGCAGTTCCTCGGCGGGGAAGAGGGTGATCACCTTCGCGCCCGAGGGCGTGCACACCACCTCCTCCTCGATGCGCGCCGCGGAATAGCCGTCGGTGGCCGGGCAATAGGTCTCGAGCGCGAACACCATGCCGGCCTTGATCTCCATCGGGTCGTCGAAGGAATTGAGGCGCGAGATGATCGGCCGCTCGTGCAGGCCCAGGCCCAGCCCGTGGCCGAACAGCAGGCCGAACGCCTCCATCTCGCTCGAGAAGCCGATCTCCTCCGCGGTCGGCCAGCACGCCGCGATACGATCGGTGGTGACGCCCGGTCGCACCATCTCGATGGCGCGGTCGATCCATTCGCGTGCCCGCTTGTAGGCGTCCCGCTGCGCCGGGGTCGCGCGGCCGACATTGAAGGTGCGGTAATAGCAAGTGCGGTAACCGTTGAAGGACTGGATGATGTCGAAGAAAGCCTGATCGCCCGGACGGATGAGTCGGTCGGTGAAGTTGTGCGGATGCGGGTTGCAGCGTTCGCCCGAGATCGCGTTGATCGCCTCGACATCGTCCGAGCCGAGCTCGTAGAGCCGCTTGTTGGCCAAGGCCACGATCTCGTTCTCGCGGATGCCGGGCTTCAATGCCTCGGCGATGGTCTGGTAGCAGCCATCGACCAGCGCCGCCGACATGTTGAGGAGGGCGATCTCGTCGGCGCTCTTGATTTCGCGCGCGTCGAGCATGACCTGCTGCCCGTCGCGCACGTCGAGCCCGACCGCCTGCAATTCGAACAGCATCCCCGGCTCGACCACGTCGACGCCCACGGGCATGGCGGCGACGCCGTGCTCGACCAGGATCGACTTGATCTCCTCGGCGGCCTTGCGCATCAGTCCGATCTTGGGATGGACTGCGCCGCGCAGGCCGAGCATGCCGGCATGGCAATTATGCGTCGGCAGCCACGGCGCATAGAGGCGGTGATGTTTCGCCGCCGAGCCGAAATCCCAGATATGCGGCTCGCCGTCGCCGGCCAGAAGCGCATAGCGCGTGAACTTGTCGCGCGCCCAATTGCCGATCACGGTCGAGGTGATGTAGCGGATGTTGTACTGGTCGAAACACAGGAGTGCGCCCAGTCCCGATGGCGCAAGCGCCGCGCGAGTGCGCGCGAGGCGATAGCGATGAAGGCGGCGAAAATCGATGCGCTCCTCGAAATCGACCGCGGTCGGGCCCAGCGCCATGATCGGCCGCTGCCAGTCGTGGCGCGGGTCGATATCGGCGGCGGTGACGATCTTGGGCTCTTTCGGCTTGTCGTTCATGGCGTCCTCCGGGACGGCGACGTTGCCCGCGGCGGCGGAGGCTGTCAACCCGCGGCGGCGCCGTCCGTCATTCCCCGGCTTCGTCGCGGCGATACCACGGCAGATAGCGCCGCGTCGCCCCGTCGACCAGCGCGTTGAAGCCGACGCCGACGGCCGCGAGCAGCAGCACGGCGACGAACGCTTCGTTTTGATGGTAGGTGCGCGAGTTGTAGAGGATGAAATAGCCGAGGCCGGGAATGGCGGTGAAGAATTCCGCCACCACCGCGCCGATCAACGCGCGGCCCGCGGCGAGACGAATGCCCGCGAGGAGGTAAGGCGTCGATGCCGGCAAGATGATCTCGAATGCGACGCGAAGCGGCGACGAGCGGAACGCCTCGGCGACTTCGACATAATCGCGCGGGACCGCCTTGGCGCCTTCCGCCGCGTTGATGATGACCGCGAAGATTGCCGCGAAGATGATCGTGGTGAAGCGAGCCATGCCGGTATAGCCGAACCACAACGACATCAGGGGCAGGACGACGATCATCGGCATGGCATTGAAGCAGTTGATCCACAAGCGGAGAAGCCGGTCGGCGGCCACGCTGCGTCCCATCAGCAAGCCGATCGCGGTGCCGAGGACGAGCGCGGCGCAAAGCCCCTCGATCGTCGCCGCGACCGTGATCCAGGCCGCGTGGAGAAAGGATGCGCTGCTCAACACTCGCGGCAGCGCCGCGGCGATGGAACTCGGCTTGGCCACGAAATCGGGTGCGAAGCCGCGAACCGCCGCCTCCCACAAAACCAGGATCGCAGCTCCCGCCGCGAGCCGCGGCATAATCGGGCCGGCGCGCGTCCGTCGGGCGCGCGCGGCAGCGATGGCGGGCGTGGCGACGCTCACGGGCTCAACCTCGCCACCGTGCGAAATGGGCCTCGATCATGCTGCCGAGGCGCGTCAAGGCCAAGCCGAGCAGCGCGATGATCAACATGGCGGCGAAGACGCCGGCCGTGTCGAAGTTCTGCGAGGCGGTCATGATGAGTTCGCCCAGCCCCGAGGCACTCAGAAAGAACTCTGCCGCGACCATGCCGACGAAGGCCCGGCCGATGGCCAGGCGCACGCCGGTCATGGCAAAAGGCAGGGTGTAGGGGATCACGACGTCGCGCCACAAAGCCCATTCGCCGGAACGGTACGATCGCGCCACCTCAAGAAGCTCCGGCTTGATGCTCCGCGCCCCTTCGAGCGTGTTGTAGATGATCGGGAACACGGCGAAGAGAAAGACCACCAGCACTTTCGGCGCGAAACCGAATCCCATCAGCGAGAGAATGAAGGGGATGAGCGCGACCATGGGCATCGCGTAGAGAATCGTCAGATAGAGATCGAGCGCCTCGCGCAGCCGACGCACGCGCGCCAGCACGAGCCCGAACGGGATGCCGACAATGGCGGCGCCCGCGAACCCCGTGGCGAACAGCGTCAACGAGCTCGCCACTTCCCGGCCGAGCGTGCCGGCGCGCGCGAGCTCGACGAGGCGGACGAGCGTCGCGGACAACGGTGCCATGAAGGCGGCGCTGGTATTCCGGCCGACGATCTCCCACAGGGCAAAACCGCCCAAGAGGCTGACCCAGAAAAACCCGTGCCGCGTGAGAAGGGCGCGCATCGGTCCGCGGTTACTTCTTGGCGTTCACCATCGCATTGGCATCGCGCCAGATCGTGGGATCGACGAGCTGAGCAAAGGTCGGCGGCGTCTTGCCCTGCTTGATGCTTCCGACCTTGACGAGGAACGCGGTGAGCTTTTCCAGCAGCGGCTTGGGAAGCCCGTCATTGTCGACCGCCCAGAGACCAAAGTGGAGATAGTTCCGGAGTGCGCCCAGCGCGATCGCATGGGTGCGGCCGGTGACCTCGGCAATGGTCGCCACGCGCTCGGCGTTTTTCGGATCCTCCATGTAGCGCCCCGCCGCGATGATGCCGGCCATCATGCGGACAAATCCGTCGCGTTTTTGCGCGAGCCTGTCCCGGCGCGCGGCGATCACGATCCAATGCGAGATCGGACTGCTTTCATGCAGCGTCTTGACGATCGCGACCTTCTTGCCGTGGCTTTCGATGTCGGGGACATCGTCGAGATGCAGGATGCCATATTTGATCTGGCCCGCGATCATCGCGCTGGCGGTGTTCGAGCCGAGCGCCACCTGCTGAACATCGTCCAGCGACATGTGGCAGCCGCCCGACAAGATGGTCCTCAACGCAATCGAGCGGGCGCCGCCGGGCGTGTCGACCCCAACCTGCTGGCCCTTGAGATCGGCGCAGGTGGTTTTGGCGGTATCGGTCGTGCCGAGTTCGAAGTCGGGTTTGGGAAATCCGTAGATCGCCACCAGCGGCACATTGGCATTGGCGATCTGGCTGATCAGCAGCGGGGTCGGCGACATGGAGGCGTCGATATCGCCGGAAACAACGGCGCGCGACGCGGCGGTGCCGTTGTCGAAGGGGCGCAAGGTGACATTAGCGCCGTATTTCTTGAAGAAGCCCTGCTCCTGCGCCACGAAGACGATGATCGAGCCAAAGATCGGCGGAACGCCCGGCGGGGCGAGGACGATCGCGGGCGCCTGGGCAAAGGCCGGTGGCGCGCAAAGCGCCGACAGCGCCGCAATCAGTGTCGCCAAGGCAAAAGCAGTTTTGCGGTACATAACGCGTCCTCCGTTGCATCATCGTCGCGCGGTCGTTTTCGGTCCGGTTACGGCTCGACGGCAAATTCGGCTCTCCGCGCCTCGTTCATCAGGTTCGACCATACCGTCTCGCGCAGCTCGACAAAACGCGGCAGGCCCAAGGTCTCGCGGCTGCGGGGCCGCGGCAGGTCGACCGCGATGTCGCGATCGATGTGGCTCGGCCGGCCCGTCAAAACCACCACGCGGTCGCCCATCAGCACTGCCTCTTCGATCGAATGGGTGACGAAAAGCATGGTTGTCGGTCGTCTTTCCCAGATGCGCAGCAGTTCGAATTGCAGAAATCTCGCGCGTTTGCGCGTCGACCGCCGCGAAGGGCTCGTCCATCAGCAAAACGCTGGGCTCGATGGCGAGCGCGCGGGCGAGCCCGCAGCGCTGCTGCATCCCGCCCGACATCTGATAGGGATAGGCGCGCTCGAATCCGGTCAAGCCGACGAGGCCGATGAAGGCCGGCACGCGCGCTGCGATCTCGGCTGCGCCGGCGCCGGCCATGCGCAGGCCGTAGGCGACATTGTCGTAAACCGTCTTCCACGGGAACAGGCCGAAATGCTGGAATACCATGGCGACGCCCGGCGGCGGCGCGACGACGCGGCGACCGTCGATCCACACCTCGCCTTCTGCCGGAATGAGTCCGTCGATGCAGCGCAGCAGCGTGGTCTTGCCGCAGCCTGATGGTCCGACCAGGGCCACGATCTCGCGCTCGCGCACCTCGAAGTCGATGCCGGAAAACACGGTCAGGTCATGGTAGCGCTTGGTGAGCCCGCGCACGGCGATATGTCCCGTGCCGGGTACCCCTGCGCCAGACGCAGGACGATTTGTTATTGCCGTCATCCGCCGGCCGGAATGGTTTCCCGGCTTATCGTTCATCGCCCGCGCCTCCCACGCCTTCATTGTGTGGCGGAGACCGGGCGCGATCAACCGGTTTGGCGCTCGATGCGCGGGCGCCGAACGACGTGTGGCAATTGTCAATGATGCGTGTTCAAAGCGCTCGGATTTTGCGACAAGCGCCACCTGCCGCCGCCTTCCCCGCGTCCGGCGTTGGGGTACAATGGGACGATGGGCGCTCAGGACGCGGTCATGGCGTTTCTCGCCGACGCGGCGAGCCACGGGCTCGCCGGCCGGACGGTCGAGCGGATCGACACTCATGTCTCAGCCGTCTTTCTCATCGGCGACCGCGCCTTGAAGCTCAAGCGCGCGGTGCGCTTTTCCTATCTCGACTATTCGACCGTGGCGCTGCGCGAGGCCGCGTGCCGCGCGGAGTTCGCCGTCAACCGCCGCATCGCCCCCGCGCTCTATCTCGGCGTCCGCGCGATCCGGCAGCGGGCGGATGGGGGCCTGGGCTTCGACGGCGACGGCGAAGCGGTCGACTGGGTGGTGGAGATGCGCCGCTTCGCCACCGCGGGGCTGTTCGACCGCCTTGCCGACAGCGGCGGCCTCACCCGCGACTTGCAGCGCGAACTCGCCGACACCATCGCCGCCTTCCACGCCGCCGCCGAGAGCGCGCGCAACTGGGGCGGCAGCGCCGGCATCGCGCGCGTGATCGCCGGCAATGCCGAGAACCTTCGCGACGCGGGGGCGGTCATCGATCAGGATGCCGTCCTCCGCGTCACCACCGAGGCGCACACCGCGCTCCTGCAATGCGCCGCGCTGCTCGATCGCCGCCGCGCCGGGGACAAGGTGCGGCACTGCCACGGCGATCTCCATCTCGGCAATATCTGCCTTTTCGACGGCAAGCCGACGCTGTTCGATGCGATCGAGTTCAGCGAGGAGATTTACTGCATCGACGTGCTCTACGACCTCGCCTTCCTGCTGATGGACCTCGTGCATCGCGGGCTCGGCGCCGGCGCCAATTTCGTTCTCAATCGCTATCTCGATCTGACCCGGGACGACGAGGGGCTGAAGGCGCTGCCGCTCTTTCTCGCCGTGCGGGCGGCGATCCGTGCCCATGTCACGGCCGCTGCGGTGGCGCAGCAGCCGGACGCGCGGCAGCGCCGGCAGCGCGAGGACGCGGCGCGAAGCTATCTCGCGCTTGCCGCGTCGCTCCTGCCGCCCCCGCCACCGCGCCTCGTCGCCATCGGCGGCCGCAGCGGCAGCGGCAAGTCGACGCTCGCGCTCGCCCTTGCCCCCGATCTGCCGCCGGTGCCGGGCGCCCGCGTGCTGCGCAGCGACGTGCTGCGCAAGGCGCTGCTCGGCCTGCCGCCCGAGACGCGCCTGCCGCCCGGCGCTTACAGCCACGCCATGAGCAAGCAGATCTACGCTGCCCTGCAGCACCAGGCGGCGCGCGCGCTCGCCGCGGGCGCGAGCGTCATCATGGACGCGACATTCCTCGAACCGGCCGAGCGTGCCGCCGCCGCCCTCGTCGCCCAGAACGCGGGCGTGGCGTTCACCGGGATCTGGCTCGACGCCAAGCGCGAGGTCATGGCGGCGCGGATCGCGCAGCGCGCCGCCGACGCGTCCGACGCCACCCTGTCGGTGCTGGACGAACAGCTCGCCGGCGATCCCGGACCGATCGCCTGGCAGCGCGTCGATACCGGCGCCGCGCTGGCGCGCGTCACGGCGGCCGTCCGCCGCGCCGCCGGCATCGCCGCTCGCCCCGCCGCGCTCGCAAGGATGTGAGCAAGCGAGCGTTGACAGCCGGCGCGAAGTTGCGCCGCATGGTGGTCGCTCATCCTTAGGGAGGTGCCGATGGGGTTCAACGGCCAGGTGACGATGATTACCGGAGCGGCAGGCAATCTCGGCCGGGCGACGGCCGCGGCGTTCGCGGCCGAAGGGGCCCGGCTCGTTCTCCTCGACCTCGACGCGCGGGCGCTCGCGACCGCCTATGGGGCCGAGGATGACACCCGCCTCCATGCCGCGGCGAATCTCGAGGACGCGGTTTCGGTCGCGGCGGCGGCGGAGCGCGGGCTCGCCCGGTTCGGTCGCATCGACATGCTGTGCAACATCGCCGGCGGGTTCCGCATGGGACCGCCGGTACACGAGACGCCGGACGAGCTGCTCCACCGCATGATCGAGCTCAATGCCGGCTCGGTCATGCACACCGCCCGTGCCGTCGTTCCCGGCATGATCGCCGCCGGGTCGGGCAAGATCGTCAATGTCGCCGCCATGGGCGGCCTCGCCGGCGCGGCGCTGATGGGTGCCTATGCCGCGTCGAAAAGCGCGGTGATCCGCCTCACCGAGAGCATGGCGGCCGAATTGCGCGAGAAGGGCATCAACGTCAATTGCGTGCTGCCAAGCATCATCGACACGCCGCCCAACCGCGCCAGCATGCCCAGCGCCGATTTCCGCCGCTGGGTCGCGCCGGCAGCGCTGGCCGACGTGATCCTGTTCCTATGCTCGACGCAAGCGCGCGCCATCCACGGCGCGGCCCTGCCGGTGGTCGGGCTGAGCTGAGAACGGCGAGGCAGGGCGTTAGGATCGGCGCGGCAGATCGGCCGCGCCGCGGCGTCAGCGCCAGTGCGGCGGCTTGGTCTTGCCGGCTTGGCAATCCTTCATGTCCTGCGACTCCCAGGCATAGTCCATGCAGGAACGCTTCATATGGCGGGCCTTGGCCATCTTCATCTTCTTCATCGGCTTTTTGGCGTGGGCCATCGCGTGGTGTTTGGGCGCCGCATGCGACTTCGTGGGCGCCGCGCCGCCATTATGCATGCTCTGCCCAGGGGGCATGCTCTGCCCCGGGGGCATGCTCTGGCCCTGGGCATGCCTTGGGCGAACGCCGGCACGGCGAACAGTGCCGCGCAGGCCGCCGCGATCACCGCGAGCGAGGCTTGCTTCTTCATTTGGGGAGTCCTCCTCAGGCTTATCGACAACTATTTCTGACGCAATTCGCGGCAGCACGGAACAAAAAAATGCGTTCTCGTCCCGCGCTCAGCGTTCGATGAAGCTCGCCAGCCGCCTTCCGTGCCCGCGCCGGCCGAGCTTCTTGAGCGCCTTCGCCTCGATCTGGCGGATGCGTTCGCGCGTCACCTGGTACTTGCGGCCGACCTCTTCGAGCGTGTGTTCGCTGGCCGTACCGACGCCGAAGCGCAGGCGCAGCACGTCGGCCTCGCGCGGGGTCAGTTGCGACAGCGCCTCCTCCGTCGCCTGGCGCAGTTCGGAATCGGCCGCGGCGTCGAGCGGTAGCACCGCCCGATCGTCGGGGATGAGGTCGCCGATGGTCGCCTCGCCGTCCTCGCCCAGGGGCGCGTCCATGCTTACCGGCTCGCGCACCAGTTCGAGCACGGCTCGCACCTTGGCCAGCGGCAGGCCCAGCCGGACCGACAGCTCGGCCTCCGTCGGGGCGCGGCGCAGCTCGCTCGCCAACTGGCGTTCCATGCGCATCACCCGCCGCGCCTCGTCGGTCATGTGCGAGGGGATGCGAATGAGTCGGCCCTGGTCGACAAGCGCGCGCGAGCACGCCTGGCGGATCCACCAGGTCGCATAGGTCGAGAATTTATAGCCGCGGCGCCAGTCGAATTTCTCGACCGCCCGCATCAGGCCGATATTGCCCTCCTGGATCAAATCGGTCAGCGGCAGGCCGCGATTGACGTGGCGCCGCGCAATCCAGGTGACGAGACGGAGATTGGCGCGCACCATTTCGTCCTTGGCGCGCTCGGCATCGCGGCTGCCGCGCTGCAGCTCGGCCATAAGGGTGCGGAAAGCCGCCCGCTTCTGGCCGGCAGTGGCGAGAAGCTCGCCGATCTCGGCGACGATGCTTGCGACCTGGGCACCCTTGCTGCTGCGCAGGCGGGCCCAGCCCTGGGCGCGGCGGCGGGGCAGGGTGGCAAGCCAGGCGGCGGGGCCGTCCGCCTCGGTATAGCTGGCGATGAAATCGTCGCGGTTGACGCCTGTCGACTCGGCGACGCGGGCCAGGCGGCCCTCCGCCTCGGACAGGCGGCGGCTTAGCTCGCGGAGCCGGGCCGCCAGGCGATCGACCGCCAAGCCGTCGAGCACGACCGGGTGCAGCCCCGCCTCGGCCCGCGCCGTCCGGCGCGTCACCCGGGCGAAAGCGGCAAGCACCGTCGGCATCAGCTCTTCCTCGATCCGCGCGAGCGAGGACCCGGTCTCGTCGTCACTGTCCTCAACCACGGCGTCCTCGAGCCCGCCGCTGCCGCCCTTCACGCGCTGGCGCGTCGCCGCGATGTCGACGACCTCACGCATGAGCATGGCGCTTTCGGCCAGCCGGCCGCGCCAAGTCTTGATCTCGGCAAAGAAAATCGGGCTGCGGCACAGCGCCGAAAACAGCACGGCGCGCCCGGCCTCGATACGCTGCGCCAGCGCCACTTCCTGCTCGCGGGTGAGCAATTCGGCGCCGGAAATCTCACGCAGATAGCGGCGCAGCGCATCGCCCGCCCCTCCCGCCTCTTCCGGCAGGTTGGAACGCAGCACCACGCCTGCCGGGGCGGTCGCCTCAGCAGTCCGCTCCTCGTTACGCTCGCCCTCTGCGGGCAGCGCGGCATCTTGTGCCGGCTGCCGCTCCAAGGCAAAAGCGCCGGCAAAGCTCGCCCGCATGCAATAATCTCTCTCGTGCTGACCGGGAATGGAAGCGCCCGGCGGCCCGGACGAATGTGGGGACCGCCAGCCAGTCCGTTAAGGGGTGTATATATACTGGGACGCCGCAGCACTCAAGCGCGGCGCGTGAGAAACTCTGCGACGGAATGGCTCGGTCGCGCGCGGCGCAGGCCTGGCGGCCGGACCGGGGCAAGAGGTCCAGAAAATGCTTCGGAGCCGGGAACGCTTTCTGACCACCCACACGGGCAGCCTGCCGCGGCCCGAGGACCTGATCCGCACGATGTTCGCCAAGGAAGAGGGGGTTCCGGTCGATCCCGCGGCCTTGGCGGCGCGGGTTCGCTCCGCCGTTGCCGACATCGTCGCCCGGCAGATGGGGGCCGGGGTCGACGTCGTCAACGACGGCGAGATGAGCAAGCCGAGCTACGCCACCTACATCAAGGACCGGCTCGACGGCTTCGGCGGCACCAGCCACCCGTTGCAATACCAGGATTTGGTGGCCTTCCCCGCGCTGCAGCGGCGCGTCTTCGGCGATCCCGGGCGGGCACGGCGCAAAACCCCGGGCTGCAATGGCCCGGTCCGCGCCGGCGACGGCGCCGCCGTGGCGGCCGACATCGCCAATCTCCGCGCCGCCGGCGCCGGGGCGGCGGAAATGTTCGTCACTGCCGCCTCGCCGGGATTGGTCTCGCTGTTCTTCCACAACGGCCATTATCCGACGCATGAAGCCTATCTCGAGGCGATCGCCGAGGCGATGCGGCCCGAATACGAGGCGATCGTCGCCGCCGGCTTCGTTCTGCAGCTCGACTGTCCCGATCTGGCGATGGGACGCCACATCCAGTTTGCCCGGCTTGGCCTCGACGAATTCCGCGCCATGGTGCGCCTGCATGTCGCGGCGCTCGACCGTGCGGTTGCGGCGCTGCCGCCCGACCGCCTGCGCATTCATCTGTGCTGGGGCAATTACGAAGGGCCGCATCATTGCGACGTGCCGCTCGCCGACATCATCGACATCGTCCTGGCCGCGCGCCCGGCCGGGTTGTCATTCGAGGCCGCGAACCCCCGCCACGCTCACGAGTGGACTTTGTTCGAGCGGGTCAAGCTGCCCGAGGGCAAGCTCCTGATCCCGGGCGTGATCGAATCGAAGTCGAACTTCATCGAGCATCCCGAGCTCATCGCCCAGCGCATCGCCCATTACGCCGACCTGGTGGGTCGGGAGAACGTGATCGCCGGCAGCGATTGCGGCTATGGCACCTGGGTGGGTCAGGCCGCGGTCGATCCCGACGTGGTCTGGGCCAAGCTCGCCGCCATGGCGGAAGGCGCGCGCATCGCCACCCGCCGGTTCTGGCCCTGAACCCCGCGGGGGCGTTTCAGCCGTAGCCGAGACGAACCAGCGGCGCGGTGTCCGACTCGGCGGCGATCTCCGCCGCGGCCTCGCTCGTGCAGGTATCGACGAGGCGCGATGGCGGGAAGGTCAGGGCGACGGTGGTGCCGCGTTCGATCTCGCTGTCGATGTCGATGCTGCCGCCATGCAGCATCATCATCGCCGCGGTGAGCGGCAGCCCGAGGCCGGTGCCGTTATGGGTGCGGCTCAAGGAGCTCTCCACCTGCTCGAACGGCAGGAGAACGCGCGGAATATCGTCCTTGGCGATGCCGATGCCGTTGTCGCGGATGACGATGGCCAGGCCGCGCTCGAGGTCCGAGGTGGCGCTGATCTCGATGCGGCCGCCGTGCGGCGTGAACTTGACCGCATTGGACAGAAGATTGAGCGCCATCTGCTTGAGCTTGAGCCGGTCGCAGAACAGGAGGCCGAGCTTGGGCGCGATGCTGGTCTCGACGGTGAGCCCGGCGCCTTCGATCTTGGTCGTCATCAGGCGGCAGACCGCATCGATGACGCCGGCGACGTCGACGGCCTGCTCGGACAGTTCGAGCTTGCCCGCCTCGGCTTTGGACAAATCGAGAATGTCGTTGATGATATTGAGCAGATCGATGCCGCTGTCGTGAATGTCCTTGAGATAGCCGAGATAGCTCGCATTGGTGATCGGGCCGAGGATGCCCTGCATCATCACCTCCGAGAAGCCGATGATGGCATTCAAGGGCGTGCGCAGCTCGTGGCTGATATTGGCGAGGAACTCCGACTTGGCGCGGTTCGCCTTCTCGGCGGCCTCCTTGGCGACGCGCAGCGCATCGTAGGCGCGGCGGTTCTCCTCGTGCAGCCGGCACGTTTCGAAGCAGCGGTGCAGCACGGCGAGAAGCTCGGCCGGCTCCGACGATTTGTCGAAATAGTCGTAGGCGCCCTGACGCATCGCCGCGATGGCGGTCTCGGTGTCGGCATGCGCCGTCATCATCACGCAGATGAGATCGGCGCGCTGCGCCCGCAAATGGCTGAGGAGATCGACGCCGGAGGAGCGGCCGAGCCTGATGTCGAGCATCGCCACCGGCATCGCCAGGCGCTGGAGCGCGGCGGTGGCGGTCTCGGCCCGGTCGGCGATGACCGCGTCGTATCCCGCCGGCGCGAGGATGTCGGCGATCGATTCGGCGAACTCCTGATCGTCGTCGACGATCAGGATCTGCGGCCGCGCCGCGGCGGGCGCGTTATGCGACGCTTCTGCGGGCATTCTTGCCGTTGGTTATCGCCTCGATGGCCCCGAGAAGATCGGCGGGGTCGAACGGCTTCATGAGGACGTCGTTGTCGATGGGCTGCTGCAGTTGCGCCAGCGCCAAGTTGCGCTCGCCGAGGAAGCCGGTGACGAAGATCGTCGGCACCGCCCGTCCCGCCGCGCGCAGCTGGACATAGGCCTCGAGGCCCGACAGCATCGGCATCTTGAGATCGAGAATGAGACAGTCCACGCCCTCGGTGGTCGCCTTCTCGATCACCTCGCGTCCCGACGTGACGATTCGCACGCGATAGCCGTGCTGCACGAGAATGGGCTCGATGCTCGCGGTGAATTCCGGATCGTCGTCGGCCACCAGGACGATGCCGCGTGGCTTCACCTGCTCCAGTACGTCGAGAAGGTCGCGAATCTCGAACGGCTTGCGCAACACGCCGAGCGCGCCGTTCTCGACCGCCTGGGCGACGAGCTGCTCCAGGCTGAAGCCGGTCATCAGCATGACCTTGACCTCGGGCCTGATCTTGCGGAATTCGAAGAACGTCTCGACGCCGTTCATGCCCGGCAGCTTCACGTCCATGAAGACGATATCGAAATTCGCCTCGCGGAAGCGGGCGAGCCCCGCCTCGCCGCTGAAGGCGAGTTCGGTGTCGTAGCCGCGCATCGACAAGACGTCGGCGATGCTTTCCGCGTGGTCGCGGTCGTCGTCGATGATGAAAACGCGCAGCGTCATGCCGCCAACTCCTTCGTCTCGCGATGGGGCAGGCGGACCAGCACCCGCGTGCCCTTGCCGGATTCGGATGCGATCTGCACCGTGCCGCCATGCTGCTCGACAATCTGCTTCACCGTCGGCAGACCGAGTCCGGTGCCGAAGCTCTTGGTGCTGAAGAGCGGCTCGAACACCTTGGTCAGGACCTCGGCCGGAATGCCGGGTCCGGTATCCTCGATCGCGAGCTCATAGCAATCCCCGTTCATGCGCGTGCTGACGGTGACGACGGCGTCGCCGCCGCTCGCGGCGGTCTCGGCCATCGCCTGCGCCGCGTTGTCGGTGAGGTTGATGACGACCCGGCGCATGCGCTCGGTGTCGAGGCTGACGCGGCCGCCTCGCGCGCCGAAGTCGCAGCGCAACCTCACGTGCTGCGGCAGCCGCTGATCGGCGACAACCTCTTCGAGCCAGACATCGGCATCGATCTCGGTGCGGTTCAGCTTGCGCATCCGCGTGAAGTCGAGCAGCTCGGTGATGATGCGATCACAGCGCTCGATGTTGCGCTCGACCCGCGACAGCGGCCGCTCCACGTTGAGGCCCGCGCTCGAAATGGTCTCCTTGAGCGCAAAGACGGTATTGCGGATGGCGCTCAGCGGATTGCGCAGCTCGTGGGCGACGGTCGCGGTCAGCTGGCCCAGGATCGACAACCGCTCCTTGCGCAGGAGTTCGCCCTGCGCCTGGCGCAGCTCGGCGGTCCGCTCCTCGACGCGGCGCCCGAGGTCGAGCTCGACCGCGATCTCGCCGGTGACGTCGCGGCCGGTGCCGCGATAGCCGCGGAAGCGCCCGGCGCTGTCGAAGATGGGCCGGCCGCTCTCGCTGATATGATGGATATTGCCGTCGGCGCCCTTGCGCTGGAAGCGCAGACTTTGAAACGGCAGGCGCTCGCGCATCGCGGACTCGTAGGCCTGCCATTGGTCTTCGCTGATGCCGAAATGGCGCCCGCCCATGACGAGGTCATCCCGCGTCTTGCCGATGACGCTGTTGCCGTCGCCGTCGGGAGAGCCGTTCGAGACGAAGGTGAACTGCAAATTTTCGTCCTGTTCCCAGAACCAGTCCGAGGCCGTTTCGGCGAACTCGCGGAAGCGTTCCTCGCTTTGCTTGAGCGATGCCTGGGCGGCCTCGCGCTCGCTGGTCTGGCGATAGTGGAGCCGGGCCACGACGCTGCCGACCGCGCCGAGCGCGAGCAGCAAGGCCAGGCCCAGGCCGCCGCCCTGAAGCGCGCTCGCGCGCAGGAAGGGCCCTGCCGGCACGTCGATCGAGAACGCGCCCATCAGGTCGCCGAGCTTCCAGTGCAAATCGGGCTGGATCATATTGTGGCAATCGACGCAGCTCCGCTCCTTGGCGAAGGACGGATAGACCGTCCGGAACACCAATTGCCCGTTAACCTGCAGGAACTGCGATTTCGCCGTGGGGTTCTTCGCGTCGACGAACGACTCGATGGTCGCGGCCATCGCCGCGTCGGCGGGCGGGGTTGCGATCGAGCGGTTCGGGCGCCCGACCCATTGCAGCCGCAGCTCGCCGTCCGCTCCCGCCGCCTTGTTGTAAAGGTCGATGGAATGGGCGCGGAATGTCGCCGGCACCGGCGCGGTTGATCCCAACTTCGCGCGGAGCGCCGAATAATTATTGACGAAGGCCTCGACCAGCCTGAGCGCGGTCGCCTTCTCTTCGGTCTTGTGCGTGCGGAACGAATCCACGCTCGAAATGTAAAATCCGTACCCGACCGCGCCCGACAGCACCGCCGCGAAGACGAGATAGAGCAGCAAGCCCTGGCCGGATGCGGTGCGCAAAAAGCGCGACATGCCGGAGGAGGAGTGCATAATTACCTGCGGTGGTGTGCAACCGTCGGCGCAATCCTCGGGCAAACCGATTAACCAATGATGAAAAGTCCAGCCGCGTCACCCAAATGCCACTTCAATGGGGCACGGGTGTTACAGTTTCTCGGCCAGAAACCGTAACAGGCGGGGCGCGAATTGCGCGGTATGGCTGCCCGTTTCCTCGATCGGGTCGGTCATCCAGAAATGCCCGGCCCCGGGGATCGCGACGGTGCGCACATAGAACCGTGCCTGTTTCAGGGCCCTGAGGAAGGCCTCCGACTGCGTGGCGCGATCGACGATATCGTCCTCGAGCCCGTATCCCAGAAGAAAAGCGGTCGCGTTGTTGTCGGTGGTGACATGGCTCTGCGGCGAGGCGTCGAAATAGATGCGCCGGTTCTCCATCGGCGCCGTGCCGAGGAACTTCTCGACGATGGAATCGCGCAGCCGGGGCCCCAGATCGTGGTTCCACTGCTGAAGCAGGTCATAGATGCCGTAGACGCCGATCATGACCTTGACCTTGGTCGCAAGCGCGGCATAGGGGTCGTCGCGATAGGCGTCGGCGAAGAGCGGCCCGTCGCCGGCAAGCGCTACCAGCGCGGCAAGATGCGCCCCGGCTGAATCGCCCATGAGCGCGACGCGCGCGGCAGCGAGCCCCATCGCCTCGGCGTTGCCCTTGACGAACTGCACCGCCGCGCGGATGTCGTGAACCGCCTGGGGATAGCTCTTTTCGCCCGGCTTCGACAGGCGGTAGCCGACGGAAAAGAGCGCATAGCCGCGCTGGGCGAGAAACGCGCCCCAGTGACGATAGCTGTCGCGCGCGCCGAGCTGCCAGCCGCCGCCATGCACGGCGACGATGACGGGATGGCGCTGGCCGCTCGCCTTGGGCGCGTAGAGATCGCCGAAGAGCGCGGCGCCGTCGTGGCGGGCGTATTCCAGGCCCTGGCGGATGTCGAATTCCATCTTCTCCTCCCGGTCGCGAGCCGCCAGCATAGGGGGCGACGCGGTCACGGAAAACCCATCGCCGTGCTGCCGTCGCGGCGGGCGGTTTTCCGTCGCCCCGGGCCGCGGATCGCGCTACACATCCTTGCCGCACAACAGGAATTTCGCGCCTGGCCCATGCCGCAGCGTTGGGAGTTGCCCTCCATCGCCTGGTCGCAGCGTCTCCGGCCCAGCTATTGGGACGGCGTGGCGCTGCCGCTCGTCATCGGCGCCATCATGCTGATCGCGTGGGCGAGCCGGCAGATGAACCTGCCCTATCGGCCGGGCGAGGCGCTGCCGATCTCGCTCAACCCGCTCTACCTGCCGGAATACGGGCTCAGAACGGTGCTGCGGATGGGGCTGGCGCTGATCTGCTCGCTCGTGTTCAGCCTCGCCTATGCGGCGCTCGCGGCCAAGAGCAAGCGCGCCGAGAAGGTGCTTCTTCCGATCCTCGACGTGCTGCAGTCGGTGCCGATCCTGGGCTTCCTGTCGATCACGGTCACCGGCTTCGTCGCGCTCTTTCCCGGGCGGCTGCTCGGCTACGAATGTGCCGCGATCTTCGCCATCTTCACGTCGCAGGCATGGAACATGACGTTCAGCCTGTACCAGTCCTTCATCGGCGTGCCCTACGATCTGCGCGAGGCGGCGCGGATGTATCATCTGTCGCCGTGGCAGAGCTTCTGGCAGCTCGAAGTGCCCTACGCGCTGCCGCAGCTCGTCTGGAACATGATGATGTCGGTGTCGGGCGGCTGGTTCTTCGTGGTCGCGTCCGAGGCGATCAGCGTCGCCGACAAGACCGTGCTCCTGCCGGGCATCGGCTCCTACATCGCGGTCGCGATCGACCGGCGCGACCTTGGCGCCGTGTTCTATGCCATCTTCGCGATGCTGGTGCTGATCCTGCTCTACGACCAGCTCCTGTTCCGCCCGCTTCTCGCCTGGGTGCAGCGCTTCAAGGTCGAGGAGATCGGCGGCGACGAGATCGAGCCGCCGTGGTTCCTCGTCATGCTGCAGCGGGCGCGGCTGTTCCGTCTCTTGGGCTTTGCCGCCGACGAGGCCGGCGCGGTTGCGGGCAAGTTGCGGCGTCTCGCGCCGCGGCGGACGCGGATCAAGCCGCCGGCGCCGCCGTGGCGCGGGGTGCTCGTTGATTGGACCTGGAACGGCATGCTGGTGCTCGGCTGCGTGGTCGGGCTCGTCGCGATCTACGACGTCGTCCGCAACGAGGTCGGCTGGCGCGAGGTCGCCCATGTCTTCGTTCTCGGTGCCATCACCCTTGTGCGCGTCGTCGTGCTGATCGCGCTCGCGGCGCTCGTCTGGGTTCCGGTCGGCGTGTGGATCGGCTTGCGGCCGCGGCTCGCGCGTGCGGTCCAGCCGTGGATCCAGTTCCTCGCCGCCTTCCCCGCCAATCTGTTCTTTCCGCTCGCGGTGAGCGCGATCGTCGAATTCAAGCTCAACCCGGAAATCTGGCTCTCGCCGCTGATGATCCTGGGCACGCAGTGGTACATCCTGTTCAACGTCATCGCCGGCACGATGGCGCTGCCGACCGACTATCAGCTCGTGGCCGGCAATCTCGGCGTCGGCGGCTGGCTGTGGTGGTGGCGTTTCGCTCTGCCGGGCATCTTCCCCGCTTTCGTGACCGGAGCGATTACCGCCTCGGGGGGCTCGTGGAACGCGAGCATCGTCGCCGAGATCGCGCGCTGGGGGAACACGACGCTGACCGCGACCGGGATCGGCGCCTATATCGCGATCGAGACGCAAAAGGGGGATTTCCCCCGCATTGCGCTCGGCATAACCGTGCTGTGCCTGTTCGTCCTGATGTTCAACCGGCTCTTGTGGCGGCGCCTTTATCGCCTCGCCGAAGAACGCTTGCGGCTCGATTGAGGCGCCGGCCAGGACTGCCGACCGCGCCCGCCATCGGCACCTTGCGCCCCGGTCGATCGGCCGCGAGGACGTCAATCGCTAGGTCGGCATGCGCCGCCGTTGCTTCAGGACGTCGCGTTGGATCTTGCCCATGCTGTTGCGCGGCAAGGCGTCGGCGAAATCGATCTGCGTCCGGTATTGGCCGGGCAGCAACTTGCCCAGCGCGGCGGTTATCGCGGGCAAGGCCAGGGGTCGGGGCGCTTCGATCGTCACATGGAGGATCTCTTCGCCGTTCTCGTCCTGCATCGAGAACACGCAGGCCCCCGTGACATGCAATGCGTCTTGCAGCGCCTCCTCGACCGGTCCTGCGGCAATTTTCTGGCCGAGGATATTGATGACGTCGGTCACGCGGCCGTGCAGCGCCAAACGTCCGTCCGGACCGATGACGCCGAGATCGCCGGGATAGAAATACCCTTCGCGGGAAAAAGCGCGCGCGGCTTCCTCGTCGTGGAGATAGCCGTTCACGCCGCCGATCGGGCGGATGCGTACCTGCCCCACCTGACCGGCAGGCACGAGCCGATCTTCCGCATCGACGATCTCGACCGTGCGCGAAGCGACGATGCGATGCCAGCGCAAATCCTCCGCCTGCTCGAGCGGCGTCACGGTAATGGTCGAGGCCTCGGTTGAAGCGATACAGGTATAGATGCGCGACGTCAGTTGCGCCTTCGCCTTCCACGCCAGGGTCGGCGGCAGCGGACCTCCGGTCACAAACAGCCGCATGGCGTCGTCGCGGCGCAATGCACCCGCCGGTGCCGCGAGCAGCTCCGCCACCATCTGCGGCGTCATAATGGTGTGGGTGATGCCGCGGTGCCGGAATGCTTCGTGTCGGTTTGGACCCTGATCCATCACCACGCAGCCGCCTGCGTCCCACGTGGCAAGTGCTATCTTATAGCCCACGGCTGTCCAACCGCCAAAATTGGACAGGTTGACGACGGATCGCTTGGAGATTTCGTGCGTTTCCTTGCGGAGTTCGAGGTCAGCACGCTCGTAAGCGGCGTCGAATAGGAGTTTCTTGTAGCGGCCGGTGGTCCCCGAGGTCAGCAGGATATTGCCGCCGCGCGTCGCCGGCGTGCCGGGCGTTCGCGGAACGGCGCCTGCCGCAGCGTCGGCATAGGCTGCCCGCGGCACGCTGACATAGCGCCGGCCGGACGCCGTACAAGCGGCGGCGATGTCCGTGTGAGGTTCGAATTCGGTGGTGACAATGCAGCGGATGTCGGGCAGGCGGAGCTGGTCGATCTCCTCCGGCGAGTGCACGACGACCGTGGTCAAGCCGAGGCTGCGCAGCGCCAAGCCCACAATCCAGGCGTCGAGCAGGGAGCCGATCGGCAGAACCGCAACGCCCTCGCCACCCAGTCCCTGTGCCGCCAGGTAGCGCCGGGAGGCATCGATAAGCCTGGCAAAATACCGATAGGACAGCTTTTTGTTGTCATAGACGATGGCGGTCCGGTTGAGCGCCTGACGCGCATGCGCAAAGATCGCCTCGATGACCACAATCCGCCTCCAAACCCGCAGACAAAGGGCGATCGGGCTGACCCGATCGCTGCCGATGACCGTGCTTTATTGGACCCGTGTAGCAGTTCAGATTTGCCAAAGAATTATCGCCGCATTCGCCGACGGCTGCCGGGACTTCCCCCGAAGGGACCGGCGCGATCCGCGCCGACATTTGACCGGTCGCTCGGCCGCGCACTCCGGCCGGCGTCGCAGGATTGAAAATCGGCCGGAGAGCGCGCGTCGGATTCCCGTCCGCTGCTTCAGCGCAGCCCCTTTTCGGCATTGCCACCGGCGGGGCCGCGCTGCTAAGCCGCCGAATGCCGCTGCCGACCGCACCAACCTCCGAAGCCGCCTCGCTGCGCGCCCGCTTGTCCCGGCGCACCGCTCGGGCAATGGCCGGGGGCATGGCACGCATGTCATTGACATATAATGCGTGCTTGCGGCTCGATTGATGGCGCAGTCCTCGCCTCCGCGCCCGTCCCAGGCGCAAAGCCTCATCGCCGCCACCGCGATCAGCAAGACCTATCAGACCCCCGACCATGCCGGACGGCTGGTCATCGATCACATCGATTTCGCGCTGGGCGAAGGCGAGATCGTCGCCATCCTGGGCAAATCGGGGTCGGGCAAGTCGACCTTCCTGCGCATCCTCGCGGGGCTCACCGCGCCCTCGGGCGGCGCCGTCTTCTACCGCGGCCAGGAAGTGCATCGCCCGGCGCAGGGCATCGCCATGGTGTTCCAGTCGTTCGCGCTCTTTCCCTGGCTCACCGTGCTCGGCAATGTCGAACTCGGGCTCGAAGCCCAGGGCGTGCCGCGCGCCGAGCGCCGCCGGCGCGCGATCGCGGCGATCGACCTCATCGGTCTCGACGGTTTCGAATCCGCCTATCCCAAGGAGCTTTCCGGCGGCATGCGCCAGCGCGTCGGCTTCGCCCGCGCGCTCGTCGTCAACCCCGACGTGCTGCTGCTCGACGAGCCGTTCTCGGCGCTCGACGTGCTGACGGCAGAGACGCTGCGCGGCGACATCATCGATCTGTGGCTCGAGCGCCGCGTCCCGACCAAGGGCATCATCATCGTCTCGCACAACATCGAGGAGGCGGTGGAGCTCGCCGACCGCATCATCATCTTCGGCAGCGACCCGGCGGTGATCCGCGCCGACATCCCGGTGCCGATGCCGCGGCCGCGCGATTTCAACACGCCGGCGTTCCGCCGCATCGTCGACGAGGTCTATACCCTGCTCACCACCGTGCCGGGGCGCGAAGGCGGCAAGCGCGGCGCGCGGCCCGAGACCATCGGCATCGCCTATCGCCTGCCCGATGCCTCGATCCAGCAGCTTGCCGGCCTGCTCGATGCGCTGTCGGCGCCGCCCTATAGCGGCCACGCCGATCTGCCGCAGCTCGCCGAGAGCGAGCATCTCTCGACCGACGACCTCGTGGTGCTGACCGAGACGCTGCAGCTTTTGGGCTTCGCCCAGGTCGGCGGCGGCGACATCGAGGCGCTGCCGGCGGGACGCTCGTTCGCCGCGGCCGATCTCTTGCACCGCAAGCAGATCTTCGCCGTGCACATCCTGCGCTCGCTCCCGCTCATCGCCCATATCCGCAAGGTGCTCGACGAGCGCCCCGGCCACAGCGCGCCCGAGAGCCGCTTCCTCGCCGAGCTCGAGGACCATCTCTCCGAGGACGAGGCGCAGCGCGTCCTCGAGACAGTCATCAACTGGGGCCGCTATGCCGAGCTGTTCGCCTACGATTACGACAGCGGCATCCTGAGCCTCGAAAACCCCTGACACCAACCGCGATGGGAATGGCTCCGGTGCCTCTTTCGACTGCGCCCCATTGTCACGCTCCGGGGCTTCGCGCGGGAAGAGGGTGTTGCTGCACGCCATCAAAGCCGGACCTCATCTCGCGCGAAGCGGGCGCAGGCCGCGTCGGCGAAGGACGCGCCACGGCAATGCAACCGGCGTGTCGTCCGGCGGCGCGCGAGAATGGATCCGCATGGCCGCTTCGGGTTCACCGGCTCGCCGCTTCCCCTCGGTCCCCGCTTTCGCGGCGACGACGGAATAGTGGAACGCAACGGCGATGGCATCGGTACGCCCCTCACGCGTGCGGCGCTTGGCGATGATCGCACCGGAATCGCGCGGGTTCATCGTCCTGCTTGGTGCCTTGATGATGGTGAATTCGCTCTCGATCGACATGACGCTGCCGGCGCTGCCGGCGATCGGCGATGCGCTCGGCGCCGCGCCCGATGCGGTGCAGCTCACCCTCAGCCTCTATCTCGTCGGCTATGCTGCGGGACAGTTCGTGGTCGGGCCGCTCGCCGACCGCTTCGGCCGGCGGCGCGTGCTCCTCGTCGGGCTTTCGATCTATGCGTTCGCGACCGTGGCCTGCGCCGCGAGCCCGACGATCGACTTCCTGGTGGCGGCGCGGGTGATCCAGGGCATCGCCGCCTGCGGCGGGCCGGTGGTGGTGCGCGCCATCGTCCGCGACCATGTCGGCGGCGACCGGGCCGCGCAGATGCTGTCGTCGCTCACCACCGTGTTCGCGATGGGGCCGCTGCTGGCGCCGATCATTGGCGGTTGGCTGGTGGTGGCCTGGGGATGGCCGTCGATCTTCGTCTTCATCGCGGCGTGGACGGTGGCGCTGGTGGCCGCGGCCTGGCTGGGGCTCGGCGAATCGCTCAAGCATCCCGACCGCGAGGCGCTGCGCCCGGCGCGGCTCGTCGCCAATTACCGCACCTTTCTCACCACCCGGAGGACGATCGGATTCGCCTTCGTCAACGGGCTGTGCTGGGTCGGGATCTTTTCCTTCTTGTCGGCCTCGCCGTTCGTGTTCGTCGGCTATTACGGCGTGGCGCCCGATCATTACGGCTATTATTTCGCGCTCCTGGCGGTGACGCTGATCGTCGGCGCGGCGACCAACAAGCGCCTGCTGCGGACCATGGAGGGCGCGCGCGTGCTGCGCCTGGGCTTCATGCTGCTCGTCGCCGGCGGCATCGCCATGGCTTCCATTCCGCTGACGCCGCTGAGCGGGCCGCTCGCCCTCATGATCGGCTTCGTCATCTATTGCTTCGGTCAGACGCTGGTGATGCCCAACGCCGTCGCCGCGGCGCTGGAGCCGCTGAAGCACATGGCCGGAACGGGTTCGGCGCTGCTCGGCATCGTGCAGATGCTGTGCGGCGCCTTGGGCGGCTATCTCGTCAACACCTTCTATGACGGTACGCCGGTGCCGATGGGCGTTGCCATCCTCCTCGCCGCGCTTGGCTGCGCTGCGCTCTACCGGGCCATGCTTCAGAAGCGGGCGGTCGAGCCGGCGGCGTGACGGCCTCTCACCCCTTGGGCCGCAGGGTCGGGAAGGCGATCACGTCGCGGATGGAGGGGCTGTCGGTCAAGAGCATGACGAGACGGTCGATGCCGATGCCGAGCCCGCCCGCCGGCGGCATGCCGTATTCGAGCGCGGCGACGAAATCCTCGTCGAGACGCTGCGCCTCCTCGTCGCCTTGGGCGCGGTCGCGCATCTGCGCCGCGAAGCGGGCGCGCTGGTCCTGCGGGTCGTTGATCTCGGAAAACGCGTTCGCCACCTCCCAGCCGTTGATATAGGTCTCGAACCGCTCGGTGAGACGCGCATCGGCCGGGTCCGCCTTGGCGAGCGGCGAGACCTCGCGCGGGAAGCCGGTGACATGGATGGGCGACATGAGATCGCTCTCGACCGTGGCGCCGAACGCGGCTTCGAGGGCGCGGCCCCAGCCCGAAGTCTCGTGCACCTCGGCGCCGAGGCTGCGCGCCGCGCGCCGCGCCGCCACGTCGTCATCGATCCCAAGAAAGTCGATGCCGGTACGCTCGAGGACCAGCTCGGCCATGGCGCGGCGCGGCCACGGCGACGCCAGCTCGATGTCGCGGCCGCCATAGGTAATGCGCGTCGTGCCCAGCACGTCGACGGCCGCGCCCGCGATCAGCTCCTCGGCCAGGCCCATCATCGCGCGGTAGTCGACATAGGCCTCGTAGAGCTCGAGCGAGGTGAATTCGGGATTGTGCCGCGGCGACAGGCCCTCGTTGCGGAAGTTGCGGTTGATCTCGAACAGTTTCTCGGACAGGCCGCCGACCAGCAGGCGCTTCAGGTGCAGCTCCGGCGCGATCCGCAGGTAAAGATCGAGGTCGAGCGCGTTGTGATGGGTGACGAAGGGCTTGGCCGAGGCGCCGCCGGGAATGGCGTGCAGCATCGGCGTCTCGACCTCGAGATAGCCGCGGGCCAGGAGGCGCCGGCGCAGCGCGGCGATGATGTCGCTGCGCCGGCGCAGGGTCGTGCGGCTCTCCTCGCTCATGATGAGATCGAGATAGCGCTGACGATAGCGCGTCTCGAGGTCGGCGAGGCCGTGATACTTCTCCGGCAGCGGCAGCAGCGCCTTCGCCAGGATGACGACGCGCCGGCTGTTGACGGTGAGCTCGCCCCTGGGCGTCCGCCGCACGAAGCCCTCGACGCCGATGATGTCGCCGAGATCCATCAGGCGCACCAGCGCGAACTGCTCCGCCGCAAGGTTGGTCTTGTGGTTGAATACCTGGATCTTGCCCGAGGTGTCATGGAGGTCGATGAACATGCCGCTGTTGCGGACGGCGCGAATGCGGCCGGCGACGGCGACGCGGTCCTCGGTCTCGCCGCCCGGCGCGAGCGCTTCATAGCGGCGCTCGAGGTCCCCGGCCATGGCGGTGCGCGCGAATTCGTTGGGATAGGGATCGCAGCCGAGCCGGCGCAGTTCGTCGAGCTTCGCCAGGCGCGCGGCGCGGAACTGGTTTTCTTCTTCTTCGCGCTCCTCCGCCATGTCGCTCGTCCCGCACAATCCCCGTCCGGCCGGGCTTTCTAACGCCTCGACGGCAATTCGCAAGCGATGGCGGGCCGGATCACTCCGCCGCCGGCATCAGGTCGCGGCCGCGCACGCTGAAACGGGCGACGTCGATGGTGCGGTCGTGGAACGCCTTCATGGTGCTGCGATGGCCGACGCTCACCACCGCCGGCCGCCACGCGGTGCCGCGCAGGAGGCCATAGAGCGCCGCCTCGGCCGCCTCGTCGAGCGCTGACGTTGCCTCGTCGAGGAAGACGATGGAAGGCTCGACCAGAAGCACGCGGGCAAACGCGAGGCGCTGCTGCTCGCCGAGCGACAGCCGCTGCGACCAGTGGTCGTTCTCGTCGAGCGAACCGACGAAGCGGCCCAGCCCCGCCTGCCTCGAGCACCGCCGCCAGCCGTGCCGGCTCGATCCCGGCGCCGATATCGGGATAGCGCAGCGCATCGGCCAGCGTCCCGAGCGGCAGATAAGGCCGCTGCGGCAGGAACAGATGCCGGCCCGCGCCGAGGCGCACCCGGCCGCTGCCCCACGGCCACAATCCGGCGACCGCGCGCATCATCGTGCTCTTGCCGACCCCGGTCGGGCCGGCGATCAGCACCGCCTCGCCCGCCCCGGCCGTGAAGTCGATGCCGCGCAGCAGCGGCGTGCCGTCCGGCAGGTCGAGATCGAGCTGCTCGACCGCAAGCCCGGTGCCGCCATGCTCGACCACGATCCGCTGCGGGGCGCGGGCCTGGTCGGCGATCGCCTGGATGCGGCGGTCGAAGGTCGAGAGCCGCTGCGTCACCGCCTGCCACGCGGCGATGTCGGTGTAGGCGTTGATGATGAAGGACAGCGAGTTCTGCACCGAGATGAAGGCGTCGCCCACCTGCATCAGCCCGCCCATCTGGATCTGCCCGGCGAAATAGCGCGGCGCCGCGACGAGATAGGGAAAGATCACGGCGATCTGGCCATAGCCCGAGGTGAACCAGTTGAGATGCTTGCGCCGCATCATGATCTTCCAGAAATTGTCGAAGACGTGGCGGAAGCGGCGGTGGAACACTTCGGATTCGGGCGCCTCGCCGCGATAGAAGGCGATGCTCTCGGCGTTCTCGCGCAGCCGCACCAGGCTGAAGCGGAAATCGGCCTCGAAGCGCTGCTGCGCGAAACTGAGCGGCACCAGCGGCCGGCCGATCTTGACGGTGAGCCAGGTGCCGATCCCGGCATAGACGATCGCGGTCCAGACCAGATAGGCCGGGAATATGCAGCGTGGTCCAGCCGAACAGCGGAATTTCCGCCGGCCCCGACAGGCCCCACAGGATGAACAGGAACGATACCAGCGACACGACCGAGGTCAGGAGCCCCAGCGCCAGTCCCATGACGTAGCTGGTGAACTGGTTCAGGTCCTCGGAGATGCGCTGGTCGGGGTTGTCGGTGTCGCGGCCCTGGAGCTGAAGATGGAAATAGGCGCGGTCGCTGAGCCAGGCAGTGACGTAGCGCGAGCGTCAGCCAGCGGCGCCAGCCGATCTGCAGCATCTGGTTGAGATAGAGCGCATAGACCGAAATCGCGATGGCGGCGGCGGCGAGCAGGCTGAAAACGCCGAGCTGCTTGAAGAATTCGGGCGCGTTGCGGTTCTGGATCGCGTTGAAGAAGGCGTTGTTCCATTGGTTGATGCGGACGTCGATATAGACATTGGCGAGATTGAGCGCGACGACCGCGACGAGAGCGCCCAGGCGCGCCATTTCTCGTCCGAGCGCCAATAGGGCGACGACAGCCGCCATGCCTCGGCGATGAGGCCTCGCGTTCCGCCGTTCATCACCGAAACTCCTTCATTGCGCCATGGACCTTGCGATGACCGATGCCCGCGACCTTGCCAAGGAACTCGCCCGCGGCGTCGCGCGGGCGCTGGCGCAGCGCGGCTTCGCCACGCTGGCCGAGGTCCCGCTCGCCAATCGGCCGCCGCGCCGATCTTTTGGCGCTCGGCCGCGACGGCATCCTGCTCATCGTCGAGGTCAAATCGTCCCTTGCCGATTTCCGCAGCGACCGCAAATGGCCCGACTACCGCGCCTTCTGCGACCGTCTCTCCTTTGCCGTGCCGGCCGATTTTCCGCAGGCGCTTATCCCCGAGGATTGCGGCCTCATCGTGGCGGACCCGTTCGGCGCGCTCGTCCTGCGCGAGGGCGCTGGCGATCCCGCTCGCGGGCGCGCGGCGCAAGGCGCTGACCCTGCGCTTCGCTCGGATCGCCGCCAGCCGCATGCAGCGCCTCATCGATCCCGCCGCGCTCGCGCCCGAGCCGGGCTGAGCTCAATCGTCGACATAATGCGGCTCCGGGCGGGTCGAAAGCTCCTCGTAATGGACCAGCACGGGCGCGCCGAGCGGCACCGGCACGCCGCCGCGGAACGCCCATTCGCCGCGGTCGCAATCCGCGGCCCGGACATAGCCGTTGAGATAAAAGCGCCGGTCGCCGGCGGTGCGGTTCGGCCCTGAGCCGTGGATGAGATAGAGATTCCACAACGCCACGTCGCCCGGTTCGAGCGCGAGATCGATGAGCCCCGCGGGATCGAGCCCGCAGAGCGGCGAGCCGCTCCTCGCCATCGCCTGGTCGAGCACCGGGCCCGGACCGGCCGCGTCGCACTCGCCCAGGCGGTGCGAGCCCGGCAGGAGCCGCATCGCCCCGTTTTCCGGCCGGTGCGGATCGATGGCGATGCCGGTCTGGACATAGGAATGGGCGAGGTCGCGATAGGCCGTGCGCGGCCGGCGGAAGCGCACGTCCTGGTGAAACGCGAACTCCGCTCCGGCCGCCCCCGGCGGCTTCCAGTGGAGCTGATTGATGATCTGCTTGATGTCGGTGCCGATCAGCGGCGCCAGCAGGCGAGCCAGCGCGGATCGCGCCGCACCGCCTCGAGCGCCGGATCGACATAGGCCGGCCATTGCACCAGGCGCAGGATGCGCCCGAGACGCGCATCCTGCCCCTGGCGATAGAACAGGTTGCCGTGGCGGTAGCTTGCGCGGTGCGCCATGCCGATCCGCCAGTGCCGGTCGAAGGCCTCGGCCAGCGACGCGCGACTTCCGCGGGCGCGAAAAATCCCCGCACCACGGCATAGCCCTGATCGCAATAGTGCTGCAGCGCCGGAGCGATCGCATCCGCCATCACGAGCCCGCGCGCGCCGCGCCTCCGCGTGAGAAACCCGCGAGAAAGTCGCCGAGGAAGCTTTCCATTCCCTTAACCTTGCCATCCGCCGGCGGCAACGCGCCGTCGACATAGCCCGAACGCGCGGAACGGCGCGAGCAGCGCCGGGATCGCGCGACAGCACGTGGATCGGCACCGTCCAGGGCGAGGTCGCGCCCCGAGACGATGCCCGGCGGCTGGTGGTCGCCGAGGATGATGACGAGCGCCGTCGCCGTCGAGACGCGCGAGCCAGCCGGCGAGCGTGCTGCAGATCATAGGCGATGCTGGCGAGATAGGGCGCGTCGAGATGCTGCCAGTCGGGCTCGCGATAGATCCGCCGCCACTCCGCCTGGGCGATCGACTTGATAGGGGCCGGCATCGCGCCAATCGGCGACATAGGGCGGCACCGGCGCGAACGGCGTGTGGCTCGACACCAGCACGATCTGGGCGAAGAGCGGCGCGTGGCCCGGCGCCAGCTCGGCCGCGTCGAAGCGCGCGAGCGTGTATTGGTCGGGAATGGTCGAACCAGCCGAAGGGCGGGCCGTGATAGCCGAGATCGGCGGCGAAATAGTCCCGCTCGAAGCCCAAGAACGCGCCTTCGGGCCACGGCTTCTTGATGCCGGGCATGACCGCGACGGTGCGTGGCCGGCCGCGCGCAGATAGCGCGCCAGGCGTCTTGCGCCGGCTCTCGAGTCAGAAAGCGGTCGAGGAAGCGGATCGAGCTTGAGCCCGCTCTCGAGCGTCCCGTGCGCCAGCCACGAGCCGCCGCCGAACACCGGCGAGACGAGGCGGCTCGACACCAGTTGCATAGCCCGCGCTCCGCGCGCCGCCGCGGCGAATGCCGTCGAGCGCCGGCGCCACCACGGCGCGAAAGCGCGGGTCGTCGAGCACCGCGGTGCCATAGGATTCGACGAACACCAGGAACACGTCGTGGCCGCGCAGCGCGGCGAGATCGGTCGCCTTGGGCTCGGGCGCGGCGAGCGCCGCGGCGTAGCGCGGGTCGCGGCCCGACATCACCAGCGCCGCGCGGTAGATGCAGCGCCGCCTGGTCGGCGACCGCCGCGGCGCGCCGCGATCGGCGACCGGCCGCGCGCCCGCACGCAGCGGCAGCGCGCCGAGCGCCAGTCCGCCAGCGTGAGGCCCAGCACCGCCGCCGCGGCGACGCCGGCGCGGCGCCAGCGCGCGCTCCGCTGCCGCCAGCGCCCAGGCGATCGCCGGCCAGCACCGCCGGTCACGGCGACGAACGCCAGCGCGAACGCCATGGCGGCGCGCGCCGGCCCCGACCGCATCGCGTGAACAGCCCGAAGAGCGACGGCACGCTGGGGCATGTCGAAATAGAGATCGAGCGGCGCGGTCGAGACACGCGCAGCACCAGCGCCGACGGCGAGCTGCAGCAGACGCGGCGGCGACGATGAGCGCCGCCAGCGTCCAGCGCAGCGCCGGGCGCAACGGGCGCCCGATGAGCGCCAGCAGCCGCGACCGCGGCCAGCGCCGCGAGCATGATCGCCGGCGGGCGGAAATCGGCGACGAGATGATGATCGGCCGGATCGACGCTCGGCACGAACAGCAGCCACAGCGCCGCCAGGCGGCAACAGCGCCGAGCGCGTCGCGCCAGCGCCTCATGGCAGCGCCGCGCCCGCGACCGCCGCCGCCAGGCGCTCGTAATCGGCGCGCTCGTTATAGGCCTGCGCCGCGATCCGCAGCCACAGCGCGCCGCTCTCCGCCGACACCGCCGCCTCGATGCGGTGCGTCTCGGCCAGCCAGCGCACCACGCGCTGCGCGCGCGCCAGCGTGCGCCGCGCCCGCCACCGGCAGCCGCACCGTTGCCATCGCGGCAAACATCGTCAGCGGCGCCGCCGTGGCTCGGTGCCCCAGGCGCGCGCCAGCAGCGCCGCCGCCTCGCGCGCCAGCGCTGCATTGCGCGCCATCAGCGCCGCGCCCGCCGAGCCCGCGGTGGAATTCGATGCCGGCGGGCGCGGCGAGGCAAGGCGGTGAAATCGCGCGTGCCGGTCCAGTCGAACTCGGCCGCGAAGCCTTGGCCCAGCCCGTGCGAGATGGCCAGCGGATGGAGCGCCGCCTGCACCGCCGGCGCCGCCCACAGAAACGCCGCAGGCGCGCGGCGCGAAATACCATTTGTGGAGATTGCCGACATACCAGTCCGCGCCGAGCGCCGGAAGGTCGAGCGCGATCTGCCCCGGCGCATGCGCGCCGTCGATGAGGACGCGCGCGCCATGGCGATGCGCCGCTGCGATGAGCGCCGCCACCGGCAGCACCAGCGCGCTTGCCGAAGCGATGTGGTCGAGGATGACGAGCCGCGTGCGCGCACCGAGCTGCGCCGCGACCGCCGCGATCACCGCCGTTTCATCGCGGATCGGCAGCGGCAGCGGCGCCTCGACCAGGCGCGCGCCGGCGCGCGCGGCGGTGAAGCGCGCGGCGTTGCGGATCGCGGGATAGGCGAGGCTGGTGATGAGAATCTCGTCGTCCGGCGCCAATTCCAGCGCGCGCAGCACCGCGTTGATCCCGGATGTGGCATTGTCGACGAAGACCAGATCGTCGCCCGCGGCGCCCAGCGCCGCCGCCACCGTCGCCGCCGCCTGCCGCAGCGCCGCCGGCAGCGCGCGCGCCAGGAACGCCGTGGGATTGCGCTCGATCCGGGCGCGCCATTCCTCCTGCGCCGCCAGCACCGCAACGGGCGTCGCGCCATAGCCGCCGTGATTGAGATAGGTCACGCCCGGATCGAGCCGCCACGCGGCCCGCGCTGCGGCACCAAGGGGATGCGGTTCCTGCTGCGACATCTGGCACTATCATAGCAGAACGCGGCCGGCTCGGTCCCGGCTGACATCGAAGCCACGCCGACACCGTGCCGCCGCACACGCCGGCTTTGCGGTCTTTCCCGCAACCGCTGTTCCCGCTACACCGGCCCGCCATGCGCGTCGACGCGTTCGATTTCCCCCTGCCGCGGCATCTGGTGGCCGAACGGCCGTGCGAGCCGCGCGATGCGGCGCGGCTGCTGGTCATCGGCGACACGCTCGCGGATCGCATCGTCGCCGAACTGCCGCGTCTGCTGCGGCCGGGCGACGCCATGGTGTTCAACGACACCCGCGTCATCCCCGCGCGCCTCGTCGGCCAGCGCGGCGCGGCGCGGATCGAGGTGACGCTGCATCGCGACCTCGGCGGCGGACAGTGGCGCGCCTTCGCCAAGGGGGCGCGGCGGCTCGCGCCCGGCGACCGCATCGTCTTCGGCGAAGGTTTTGCCGCCGATGTGCTCGACGAAGCACGAGGAAGGCGACGTGACGCTGGGGTTCGATCGCGCCGGCGCCGGGTTTCGCGCGGCGCTCGATCGTTTCGGCCGGATGCCGCTGCCGCCTTACATCAAGCGTCCGCCGCAGGGCGATCCGCGCGACCAGCGCGACTACCAGACCATGTTCGCGCGCCAGCGACGGCGCGGTCGCCGCCCCGACCGCCGGGCTGCATTTCACCCCGCGCCTCGTCGCCGCGCTCGCATGCCGCCGGCATCGAGCGCGGTGACGGTGACGCTCCATGTCGGCGCCGGAACATTTCTTCCGGTCAAGGTCGCCGACACCGCCGACCACCGCATGCACGAGCGAGCACGGTATCGTTACGGCCGCTGCCGCCGACCGCCTCAATGCCGTTCGCGCGCAAGGCGGCCGCATCGTCGCCGCCGGCACCACCAGCCTGCAGGCTGCTCGAAAGCGCCGCCGGCATCGACGGCCGCATCGCGCCCTTCGCCGGCGCGACCGTCGCTCTTCATCACGCCGGGCTATCGCTTCCGCGCGGTCGATCTGCTCTTCACCAATTTCCACCTGCCGCGTTCGACGTTGTTCATGCTGGTCGCAGCCTTTGCCGGGCTCGAGCGGATGAAGCGCGCCTATGCCCATGCCGTCGCCGCGAATTATCGCTTCTTCTCCTATGGCGATGCCTGCCTGATCGCGCCCGCGCGCGCGGTGTCATGAGCGCGGGCTTCGCCTTTGCGCTCTTGGCGCGCGACGGCGCGGCGCGGCGCGGGCGCATGATCGCGGCACATGGCAGCGGTCGAGACGCCCGCCTTCATGCCGGTCGGCACGGCGGCGACGGTGAAGGCGATGCGGCCCGAGGACGTCGCCGCGACCGGCGCCGAGATCGTGCTCGCCAACACCTATCACCTGATGCTGCGGCCGGGCGCGGAGCGGATCGCCGCGCTGGGCGGGCTGCACCGCTTCATGAATTGGCACCGCCCGATCCTCACCGATTCCGGCGGCTTCCAGGTGATGTCGCTGGCGAAGCTGCGCGAGCATCGACGAGAGCGGCGTGACCTTCCGCTCGCATCTCGACGGCGCGCGGTTCCACCTCACGCCCGAGCGCTCGATCGAGATCCAGCGCCTGCTCGGTGCCGACATCGCCATGGCGTTTGACGAATGCACGCCGTTCCCGGCGACGCCGGAGGAGGCGCGCACGTCGATGGAGCTGCTCGATGCGCTGGGCGGCGCGGTCGCGGGAGGCTTTTGCCGGCGCGCCGGGCCATGCGCTTTTCGGCATCGTCCAGGGCGGCGTCCACGACGATCTGCGCGGCCAATCGGCGGCGGCGCTGCGCGAAATCGGCTTCGACGGCTATGCCGTCGGCGGCTTGGCGGTCGGCGAGGGACGCGAGACGATGTTCGCCGTGCTCGACGCGACCGTGCCGGCACTGCCCGAGGATGCGCCGCGCTATCTCATGGGCGTGGGCAAGCCTGAGGACATCGTCGGCGCGGTCGGGCGCGGCATCGATCTCTTCGACTGCGTGCTGCCGACCCGTTCCGGGCGCACCGCCCAGGCGTTCACCCGGCGCGGCACGGTCAACCTCCGCAATGCGCGCCATCTCGACGATCCGACGGCCGCTCGACGCCGAATGCGGGTGCTCCGCCTGCCGCTCCTATGCGCGGGCCTATCTCCATCATCTCGTGCGCGGCAACGAGATCCTCGGCCAGCATGCTTCTGACCGAGCACAATCTGCGCTATTATCAGGACCTGATGGCGGGACTGCGCGCGGCGATCGCGGCGGGGAAGCTCGCGGAATTCGCGCTGGACTTCGCGCGCGCGCAAGCAGCGGGCGACATCGCGGCGCGGTGAGAGGCGGCATGGCAGAGGACCGGCTGACGATTTTGGGCCACGACGCCGCGCGTCCTGCCTCGCCCGAGGCGGCGGTGCTGGAGCATGTCGCCAACCCGCATCCGGGACGCGCGCTATGTCGTGCGCTTCACCTGCCCGGAATTCACCACGCTGTGCCCGGTCACGGGTCAGCCCGATTTCGCCCATCTCGTCATCGACTATGTGCCGCGCGACCGGCTGATCGAGAGCAAGTCGCTGAAATTCTATCTCGGCGCGTTCCGCAACCACGCCGCCTTTCACGAGGACTGCACCCTGACGATCGCGCGCCGTCTCGTCGCCGCGCTCGACCCGGTGTGGCTCAGGATCGGCGGCTATTGGTACCCGCGCGGCGGCATGCCGATCGACGTGTTCTACCAGACCGGCGCGCCGCCCGAAGGCCTGTGGCTTCCCGACCAGGGCGTCGCCCCGTATCGCGGCCGGGGATGAACGACGCGCCCGAAGAGATCAAGGCGGCGATCCGGCAGGAGGCGTTGGCGCTCGGTTTCGATGCGGTGGGGTTTGCGCCGCCCGAGCTCGCAGGCGAGGCCGGGCGCGCATCTCGCCGCATTTCTGGCCCAGGGCTATCACGGCGACATGGGCTGGCTGGCCGCGCGCGCCGACGAACGCGCCGCGCCGCGCGCGCTCTGGCCCGAGGTCAAGACCATCGTCGCGGTCGGGTTGAGCTATGCGCCCGCCGATGATCCGCTCGCGCTCCTCGACGCGCCGGCGCAAGGCAGCATCTCGGTCTATGCGCGCGGGCGCGATTATCATGACCTCGTCAAGTCGCGGCTGAAGCGGCTGGCGCAATTCATCGCCGCGCGCTGGCCGGGCGCGCTCAAGCTCTTCGTCGACACCGCGCCGGTGATGGAAAAGCCGATCGCCGCCCAGGCCGGGCTCGGCTGGCAGGGCAAGCACACCAATCTCGTGGCGCGCGGCTTCGGCTCGTGGCTTTTCCTCGGCGAGATCTATCTTGCGCTGGCACTGCCGCCAGGACGCGCCCGAGAGCGATCATTGCGGCTCCTGTCAACGTTGCCTCGAGGTTTGTCCGACCGCCGCTTTTCCCGCGCCCTACCGGCTCGATGCGCGGCGCTGCATCTCCTATCTCACGATCGAGCACAAGGGCCATATTGCCGCTGCGCTGCGGCCGCTGATCGGCAACCGCATCTATGGCTGCGACGATTGCCTCGCGGTGTGTCCGTGGAACAAGTTCGCACACGCCGCCGCGGTGCCGGGCCTGGCCCCCCGCGCCGCGCTCGCCGCGCCATCGCTCGCGGCGCTCGCGGCGCTCGACGATGCCGGCTTCCGCGCGCTCTTCGCGGGCTCGGCCATCAAGCGGATCGGCCGCGACCGCTTCGTCCGCAACGTGCTCATCGCCATCGGCAACAGCGGCGATGCGCGCCTTGTGCCGGCGGCGGCGGCGCGGCTTGGGGACGGGGCGGCGCTGGTGCGGGCGATGGCGGTGTGGGCATTGCGCCGGCTTGCGGGCGCGGCCGAATTCGCCGCGCTCGCCGCCGCTCACCTGCCCGGCGAGAGCGATCCCGAGCTGCGCGCCGAATGGGAGGGGACGGCGCCCTAGCGCCGCGTTACGCCGCCCGCGGGCGCCTCATGGCGGCAATCGATCCGCACGATGCCCGCCTGGCGCGCATAGCCGCAACCCGCGGCGACGACATGCTCGATCAGCGCCGCGATGCCGCCGTGACACGCGGCCTCTGCTTGCGTCGCGCTCATGCGGCGCTCCGCGCTTCCGGCGGCGGTTCGGCCGCGCGCGCGGCGGCATCATGAAGCGCATCGCCGACCGCGTGCCATTCCTGCACGGCGTTGCCGAGCCGCGCGAGCGGGCGGTCGAGCCTCGCCGGCTCGCACGCAACTTCGGCGAGCGCCCGTTTGAGACTGCGCAACAGCGCGACCGCGACGGCAAAGCCGGCGAGGCCGATCGCCCTTGGCGCCGCGGCCAGGACGAGACCGGCGGGCACGATCACCAGGAGCTGCACGCCAAGCGGTCGCCACTTCCGCCACGGCATCGGGCGTTACCTCGCGGGTTGCGCCCGCAACTATCGCCGCCCCGGATGAAGGGAAGCTGAAGGCGGCCCCGGTTAAGGTATTGGAATTGCCGCGAATTCTAGCGATCGTCCGAATCAGAGCCGGACATATTCGTAGGCGACCGGAAGCTCGTTGATGCCGCGTTCGGGGGGCGCGATCCAGGCCGCCATCTTGCCCGGCGCGGTGACGCGCTGCATCAGGCTGCGGATGAATTCGTGGTCGGCATCGGACGGCAGCCATTCGCTGCGCCGGCGCTCGAACGCATCGTCGGCGAGCGGCGCGCCTTCGGGCGCGCAGCACACGCCCGCCCAGGCCCCGATCGAGCGGCGGAAGCGCAGGCTCGGCAGGCGCAGCGTGAATTCCTGGCCCGCCTTGGCGATGATCTGGTTCCAGCGCCTGATGCCGTTCTCGCAGTCGTGGACATAGGCGCGCCGCGTCACCTCGTTCATGGCGTTGCGCAATGCCACCTCTTCGCTGCCCTGAGGCGTGTCGATGGTGAGCGTGCCGTCGCGGCAGACATGGTCCTGGTAGCGCTTCTCGTCGGGCCGGCCCTTGACGCCGGCGGCGAAATAGCTTGCCGCGTTGGACGAGACCTCGGCGCCGAACAGATCAATGGACGAGGTGAACCAGAAATTGATGTAGCGCTGCAGCGTCGGCAGATCGATGGCGCCGGCCGCGCGCACGCGCGCGGGATCGTCGCACCTGAGCTCGCGCATCACCTCGCAGCTGCGGCGGATCACGCGGCCGATGCCGCTGTCGCCGACGAACATGTGGTGCGCTTCCTCGGTCAGCATGAAATGGCAGGTGCGCGACAGCGGATCGAACGCGCTCTCGGCCAGGCTCTTGAGCTGGAACTTGCCGTCGCGGTCGGTGAAGTACGCGAACATGAAGAAGGCGAGCCAGTCCGCGATCGGCTCGTTGAAGGTCGAGAGGATGCGCGGCCGGTCGGCGTCGCCGGCATGGCGCGCCAGCATCGCCTCGCCCTCCTCGCGCCCGTCGCGGCCGAAATAGGCGTGGAGGAGATAGACCATCGCCCAGAGATGGCGTCCTTCCTCGACATTGACCTGGAACAGGTTGCGCAGATCGTAGAGCGAGGGCGCGCTGTGCCCGAGGAGGCGCTGCTGCTCGACCGAGGCCGGCTCGGTGTCGCCTTGGGTGACGATCAGGCGGCGCAGCGCGGTGCGGTGCTCGCCCGGCACCTGCTGCCACACCGGCTCGCCCATGAGGTCGCCGAAGCCGATGCGGCGGTCGGGCTCGGGCTCGGCGAGGAAGATGCCCCAGCGATACTCGGGTGTGCGCACCCAGCCGAACTGCGCCCAGCCCTCGCGGTCGACCGAGATGGCGGTGCGCAGATAGGTCTCGGCGTCGAGGAAATCGGTCGGCCCCAGCGTGCGCCACCATTCGATGAAGCGCGGCTGCCAATGCTCGAGCGCGCGTTGCAGCGTGCGGTTGTCGGCGAGGCCGACATTGTTGGGAATGCGGTCGAGATAATCGAGCGCCATCGGATCAAATCCTCTCCCAATCGAACCCGGCGCGCGAGCCGGTGCCGAAGCGCTTGAGCGCCCCCTCGGGACCGGTCGCATTGGGCCGATTGAAGATCCAGTTCTGCCACGCCGAAAGCCGCGCGAAGATGCGCGTCGCCGTGGTCTCGGGGCCGGCGAAGCGCAGATTGGCCTCGAGGCCGGTGAGCGCGTCGGGCGACAGGCTCGCGCGCTCCTCGAGTGCAAGGCGCAGTTCGTCGTCCCAGTCGAGCGCGTCAGGCGCGCTGGTGACGAGGCCGAGCGCGAGTGCCGCGTCCGCGGCCAATGCCTCGCCCGTCCGCGCTTCCGCCGCCGCGACCGGCGCTGCCTCGCCGCAGAAGCGGTTGTGCAGTCGCGTGAGCCCATGCGGCATGGGGAAAAGCCCGAAATTCGCCGGCGAGAGCGCGATGCGCGGCGCGGCGCTGTCGTCCGCCTCGAGCGCCAGCATATAGGTGCGGTCGGCGGCGAGCGCGAGCTCGAGCAGGATGCCGGCAAAGCACGATTCGCGGTCGATGACGGCGATCAGGCTGCGCGCCTCGACATCGAGCCGCGCGAAGGTGCGCCGCAGCAGGCCGACGGTCGCGCGCATCAGCCAAGCCGGGTCGCCCGCGGCGAAGAGGGGACGCTCGCTCGCCAGCACCGCGCCGACCGTGCCGCGCGTCTTCAGCAGCAGCGTCCCGAGCATGGGTTCGTTGAAGCGCAGCAGCAAGATCGCATCGTCGAGTTCGCGCGCCATCGCGAGCGGCCACCATGCCGCGCCCGGCGTCACCGGGTCGCCCGGCTCCGGCCCGCGCACGGTCAGCGTCGCGGCGCGCGCGGCGCGGTCGAACGCGACATCGACCCAGCGATAGTGATAGCCGCGCTCGTCACTGCGCCGCTCGAGCGGCGCCAACTCGATGCCGCGGCGATCGCATGGCCGGCCGCCGGCCTCGGCCAGCGCCAGCGCGCGCTCGCGCACGGTCGCGGCAAAGCGCTGCGGCGAAGCGATGTGATCGACGAGGCGCCATTCCTTGGCCCGGTCGGCGCGCACGCCCTCGGCCGCGGTGCAGAACATGTCGGCGCGGTCGCGCCGCACCTTGCGCTTGTCGATCAGGCGGGTCAGCCCGCCGGTCCCCGGCAGCACGCCCAGAAGCGGCACCTCGGGCAGGCTCACCGTGCTCGATCGATCATCGATCATGACGATCTCGTCGCAGGCCAGCGCCAGCTCGTAGCCGCCGCCGGCGCAGGCGCCGTTCACCGCGGCGAGGAATTTCAGTCCTTCGAAGCGGCTCGAATCCTCCATGCCGTTGCGGGTCTCGTTGGTGAACTTGCAGAACCGGACCTTGAACCCGTGCGCCGCGGCGGCGAGCATGTAGATGTTGGCGCCGGCGCTGAACACCCGCTCGCGCGCCGAGGTGATGACGACGCAGCCGACCGCGGGATGCTCGAACCGGATGCGGTTCAAGGCGTCGTTGAGTTCGATATCGACCGAGAGATCATAGGAATTGAGCTTGAGGCGATAGCCCGGCTCCAGCCCCGCGGCCTCGGCCACGTCGAGCGCCAGCGTCGCCACGTTCCCGGCGACGGCCAAGCGCCAATGGCGGTAGCCGCGGGGATCGGTGTCGAAGGTAATCATCGGCGCCTCCCTCGCCGCCTCGCTCTCCTGCACTATAATGCAGAATTAGAGAGCGTCAAGCATTATGCTGCAGCGCCGCCTCGCTGGCGACGGGTTGGAAGACGGTCAGGGCGAGGATGATATCGACCGTGATGCCGTCGCGGGCGAGCGGCAGCATGATGCGCTCGGAGGTCAGATGGTCCTTGCCGGTGGCGCTGAAGATCGGAAAGCCGCGATGATAGGCGATGCCGAGGCCGGAGGCGACGAAGACCAGATTGGCGAAGCTGCGCGTGACATGGGGCGTCGGCCCGTCCGCGTCGAACCACGTGCCGGTGAGGTCGCGGCCGGTCTGGCGCACGAGCTCGGTGCCCACGAGGCGGTAGCGGAAACGCCAGGGCTGGCGATGAACGTCATAGAGCCGCATCACCGGCAGCAGCCGCGGGACCGCCACCGGGTCGAAATGCTGCCGTCCCGGCATTGCCCGGCCGGACGGGCGGATGTCGCACCAGTAGCGATGGATCGCCGCGATCTTGTCGTCGCATGGCGGCAGCGCGTCGCCGAGCGCGAGCGCGCATTCCGTTCTCTCCATCGGGCGAGCCTGCGCCCGCCGGGGTTAACCCTCGCCTAATCGTCAGTTGGTGCCGCTCACCGCCGCCTTGAGCAGGCTGGCATCGATCATCTTGTCCATCGGCACATGGCCCTTGTAGTTGAGCCTGCCGTCCTTGCCGTGCTGCGTCTCCTGGCGCCGGATGCTCGGCTCGAACCGCACGATGTCGAGATGGGGATCGAAGGCGAAGGGGATGCTGGCCTCGATGAGCGCGAGCTTGAGCCCGGTGGCCTTGGCCAGGAGCGCGGCGGTCGCCGGGTCCTTGGTATAGCCCGGCCCCGTCTCGCCCGCGCCGCGGACCAGGGCGCGCAGGAAGCGGATGCCGACCCCGCGCCGCTCGCGCAGGAACTTGCCGCTGAAGAAGACGACGGTGGTGATGTCGCCGGCGGTGACGCCCGCTTCGGGCTTGAGCAGCACGGCGGTGCCCGCTTGCAAGGCGATCGTGTGGAACGGCGCGGAAACGAAGGCGACATCAACCGCCTTGTTCTCAAGCGCGATCACCATCTGCGGAAAGCTGAGCATGGTCTCGTCAACGTCCTTGAGCGTCATGCCGTATTTCTGGAGGATGAGCGACAGCGTGTATTCCGGCGTCGCGCCCGGCGTGTTGACCGCGACCTTGTGCCCGCGGAGGTCCTTGCCGCTGCGGATCGTGCCGTTGTCCCACAAATCCTTGCGTACCAGCGGCGGCGTCGCGATGACCGGGCTCGGCTGATATCCCAACGCCGCCACGCCGCGCAGATCGAGCCCCTCATGCGCGGCATTGAAGAAGCCGGCGTTGAAGGCGCCGAGGCCGACATCGAGCTGGCCGGTGGCGAGCGACGAGGTCATGTCTTGCGCGCCTTTGAAGCTTCCGGAATCGGTCTCGATCCCCGCGTCCTTGAGATATCCCTTTGCGAGCGCGACGAAATAAGGTGCATTGGCGAGGCTGATGACCACGCCGACCGAAACATGGTCGAGCTTGGTCTGGGACTGCGCCGGAACGGCCTGGACCAGCAGAGCCAACGCGACCGCGCACCACTTCAACATTTTTTCCCCCGTCACCAGCCGATGCAACACGCGATCATCGGCCGCGCGGACGGCCTTGGCAACGGTGTCGTTCCCGGGACGGGCGGCGGCACGGGGCGGATACGATGAAGCAATCTCGCCGTGCGGGGCGAGATTGCTTCGCTGTGCTCACAGTGACGGCGGGAAATACCGCGCCGGTGCGGCCGGCTCTCCCAGGGGAGGCGCTGTCACTCCCAGAAGTCGGAAGCGGCGATCGCGAAATTGAGGTTCTGCGAGCCCGGCAGCGAGGCGAGCGTGGTGATGCCGAGCAGATTGCCGCGCGAGTCGAACAACCCGCCGCCCGAGGAGCCGGGCGAGAGCGGGGCCGAGGTCTGGATCAAGTTGCGGCCCGGCTCCGGCCGCAGCCCGGACACGAGGCCCTCCGTGAAGGTGCGCTCGAGCGCACGCGGCGCGCCAATGGCGAAGACCGGCTCGCCTACGGCAAGATCGGTGAACGAGCGCACGCCCGCGACCGGGGTGAGCGCCGGACCCGAGCTTTGCAGCACGCAGCGATCGGCCGCGTCATCGGCCGCGATCAGCGTCGCATGGTAGATCTCGCGGTTCTGCAGCAGCACGATCAGCGGCCGGTCGCGCACGACATGGCAATTGGTCAGGAGGAGATGCGGCGCGATGGCGATCGCCGAGCCCTGCATGATGTCGCGGGCGCGGGCATCGCCCGGCGAGCGTGCCGCGCCGACGACGAAGACCGAACGTTCGACCTTGCGATAGAGCGCCTCCGGCGACAGATCCGTCCGCGTGACGCGGCCCGGCAGGCGCGGCAGCACCTTGCGCGGCGGGGCGAGCGTTTCGGCCGCGACCGGCGTCGTCAGCCGCGACGGCGTCTCGTTGTCGGTCAGCGCGCGGGCGAGCCCGACGTTGCTGGCGAGCGTATCCTTGTCGGCGGTGGCGTTGGGCCCTGCTGCGGCGGCGGCGACCTCCCGCGTCAGGCAGTCGTTATAGGGGGCGACCCCGTCACGCCGCAGGCCGACGCAATCTTCCTGGATCGCGCGGGCGCGGCGCGCGTCGAGCATCGCGCGGTTGGGCGCCGGATGCTTTTTGAGCGCGGCGAGCTGGGCTTCGACGCATTGGTCGAACGCGCCATCGCCCTGCTTGTGCGCGTCGAAGCAGGCGGTGTTGATGGTGACGTTGTCCTCGTAGGACAGCGCCGAGCGGTCAGGCTCGCCGGCATGCGCCAGAGAGAGCCCGGCAACGGTGAGGGCGGCAAGCGCCGAGGGGAGCATTTTTTTCATGCCGCCATCGTGGCGGGCGAGGGTTGCGCGTTCGTTAAGCCCGGTGCCCCCGCGCGGGGTCGAGACCCCCATTATCGTGGCGCGATTGGCTAAAATGGCTGGAATTGCTACAACACCGGCCGATATTGGCGAGGAGGAGCATGTGCCCAAGGCCCGAGCGAGCGATGGCCGCCAGGCGAGCGTCACACGCAAGACGCGCGAGACCGAGATCGGCGCCGTCGTCAATCTCGACGGCACCGGGCGCTCGGACATCGCCACCGGCATCGGCTTCCTCGACCACATGCTCGAGCAACTGTCGCGGCACAGCCTGATCGACCTGACGCTCAAGGCCGAGGGCGATCTGCACATCGATTTCCACCACACCACCGAGGACACCGGCTATGTGGTCGGCGAGGCGGTGGCCAAGGCCCTGGGCGACCGGCGCGGCATCGCGCGCTGGGGCGATGCCCTCATCCCCATGGACGAGACGCTGACGCGCGTCGCGCTCGACATCTCCGGCCGGCCTTATCTCATCTGGAAGGTTGCGTTCTCGCGGCCCAAGCTCGGCGAGATGGATACCGAGCTGTTCAAAGAATGGTTTCAGGCCTTCGCGCAATCGGCGGGCGTGACGCTGCACGTCGAGACCCTCTACGGCGAGAACAATCATCACATCGTCGAGTCCTGCTACAAGGGACTGGCCCGGGCGCTGCGCCAGGCGGTGGCGATCGACCCGCGCCGTGCCGACGCGGTGCCGTCGACCAAGGGCGTGCTCGGCGGCAGCTTGTGATGGCGACGGCCGTGGTCATCGACTACGGCTCGGGCAATCTGCGCTCGGCCGCCAAGGCGTTCGAGCGCGCCGCGCACGAGGCGGGGCTCGCCTTCGCGGTGACGGTGACGGGCGATGCCGGGGCGGTGCGGGCCGCCGACCGCGTCGTCCTGCCGGGCGTGGGCGCCTTTGCCGATTGCCGGCGCGGTCTCCAGGCAGTGCCGGGGCTCGAAGCGGCGCTCCGCGAGGCGGTGATCGAACGCGGGCGGCCGTTTCTCGGCATCTGCGTCGGCATGCAGCTCATGGCGACGCGGGGGCGCGAATTCACGACCACCGACGGACTCGGCTGGATCGCGGGCGAGGTCGTGCCGATCGCGCCTGCCGATCCCGCGCTCAAGATTCCGCATATGGGCTGGAACGAGCTCAGCATCCGCGTGCCGCATCCGCTGTTCGACGGTCTGGGGCCGCGCGCGCATGCCTATTTCGTGCACAGCTTCCGGTTCGTGGCGGAACGCGCCGCCGACGTGCTTGCGACCGTGGATTATGGCGGCCCGATCGCCGCTGCGGTCGGGCGCGACAATCTCGTCGGCGTGCAGTTCCATCCCGAGAAGAGCCAGGCGACCGGCCTCAAGGTGATCGAGAACTTTCTCCGGTGGCGGCCGTGATCCTCTATCCCGCCATCGATTTGAAGGATGGGCGCTGCGTGCGTCTGCTGCGCGGCGACATGAACGCCGCCACCGTCTTCAACGACGACCCCGCGGCGCAGGCGCGGCGCTTCGCTGCCGCCGGCGCGCGCTGGCTCCATGTCGTCGATCTCGACGGCGCTTTCGCCGGGACGAGCCGCAACGGCACGGCGGTCGAAGCCATTCTTGCCGCGACCGGCGCGCAGGTGCAGTTGGGCGGCGGCATTCGCTCGCGCGCAGCGATCGCGCTCTGGCTCGGGCGCGGCGTGGCGCGGATCGTGCTCGGCACCGCGGCGCTCACCGATCCGGAGCTCGTCAAGGCGGCCTGTCGCGAATTTCCCGGCCGCGTCGTTCTCGGCATCGATGCGCGCGGCGGCCGCGTCGCGGTCGAGGGGTGGGCGCGGACGGCCGAGATCGACGCGCTCGCGCTCGCGCTCCGCTTCGAGGACGCGGGCGCGGCGGCGATCGTGCATACCGACATCGACCGCGACGGCGCGCTCGAAGGCGCCAATGTCGCGGCGAGCGCGGCGCTGGCGCGGCAGCTTCATACGCCGGTCATCGTCTCCGGGGGGATCGCATCGCTTGCCGACATCGCGGCGGCCAAGGCTTGCGAGAGGGACGGCATCGCCGGCGCGATCGTCGGCCGCGCGCTTTATGACGGCCGCGTCGATCTCGGCGCGGCGCTGGCCGTGGCGGGCGGCTGAGCATGCTCAAGGTGCGCGTCATCCCCTGTCTCGACGTGAAGGACGGCCGCACCGTGAAGGGCGTCAACTTCGTCGATCTCGTCGATGCCGGCGATCCGGTGGCGCAGGCCAAGGTCTATGACGCCGAGGGCGCGGACGAATTGTGCTTCCTCGACATCACCGCCTCGCACGAGGCGCGGGCAACGCTCTACGACGTGGTCGCGCGCACCGCCGAGCAATGCTTCATGCCGCTCACCGTGGGCGGCGGGGTGCGCGCCGTCGAGGATATCCGGCGCCTCTTGCTGGCCGGCGCGGACAAGGCTTCGATCAATACCGCCGCGGTCGAGCGCCCCGAACTCGTGCGCGAGGCGGCGGAGAAATTCGGCAGCCAGTGCATCGTTGTCGCCATCGACGCCAAGGCCGCAACGCCGGGGCGGTGGGAGGTGTTCACCCATGGCGGCCGGCGCGGCACCGGCATCGACGCGGTCGAATGGGCGCGGCGCATGACGGCGTTTGGCGCGGGCGAGATCCTGCTCACCTCGATGGACCGCGACGGCACGCGCCAGGGCTTCGACATTGCGCTGACGCGCGCGGTCGCCGACGCGGTGACGGTGCCGGTGATCGCCTCGGGCGGGGTCGGCACCCTCGACCACCTCGTCGCCGGCATTCGCGACGGCCATGCCAGCGCGGTGCTCGCCGCCTCGATCTTCCATTTCGGCACCTTCCGCATCCGCGACGCCAAGGCCTATCTGGCGGCGGCCGGCATCCCGGTCAGGCTGTGAGCCTCGCTCAGACCGTCGGCTGCCGCAGCCCGGCGACGGCGCCGAAGTACCACCGTGCCAAGAGCCCGATGACAGCGCGCCCCCTTTCTGTTACGGCTTCCCGCCGCCTGCGGAGGACGACATGGACGCGATCGACGGCAGCGTGCTCGACCGACTCTTTGCCGTGGTGGCGGCCCGCCGCGGCGGCGATCCGGCACTCTCTTACACGGCCAAGCTCCAGCAAGCGGGCACGGCGCGCATCGCCCAAAAACTCGGCGAGGAGGCGGTCGAGACGGTGATCGCGGCGGTCGCCCGCGATCGCACGGCGCTCGTCGGCGAGAGCGCCGATCTCCTCTATCATCTTCTGGTGGCGTGGGAGGATGCGGGCATCGCGCCGGGCGATGTCTGGGCCGCGCTCGAGACGCGCATGGGCGTCTCGGGCATCGCCGAGAAGCACAGCCGCGTCCGAGGCTAGGCACGAGGAGGACGACGATGGCATACGACCGCAACAACGTCTTCGCCCGCGTCCTGCGCGGCGAGCTGCCGTGCCGGAAAGTGTTCGAGAACGACGACGTCCTCGCCTTTCACGACATCAATCCCCAGGCGCCGGTCCACGTGCTGGTGATCCCCAAGGGCGAATACGTCTCGCTCGACGATTTCACGGCCGCTGCCACCCCCGCCGAGATCGCGGGCTTCTTCGCCGCGGTGGGCGCGATCGCCCGCCAGCTCGGCCTCGCCGCCGACGGCTATCGCATCCTCGCCAACCACGGTGTCAACAGTCACCAGGAAGTGCCGCATTTCCACGTCCACATTTTCGGCGGCCGGAAGCTGGGCCGGATGCTGACGCCGGGGTGACGCGCGGGAATTGGCGAATTCCTTAACCTTCGCCTTGCTACCATCCATCCTGATACGGGGCTCTAGCGGCCGGAGCAGGGTATGGCGGGAAAAGGCGCGTCGGGACGGGAAATCCCCGTCGCGACACGCGCCGACATAAGCGTGGCAACGGCGCCAACCGCCGCGGGCTGCGCCGCGATGGCGCGCGAGGACGCGCAGCGGCTGCGCGACTATGCCGAGGCGGCGGCCGATTGGTTCTGGGAAATGGATGAGGCGCTGCGCTTCACCCGCATGTCGGCGAGCACCCAGCTGCCCGAGACGCATTCCTGCACCGAATTTATCGGCCGGCGGATCGGCGAGGTCCACGGCCGTGACGCTCCGGGCGATGATTGTCAGTCGCTGGTGGAGATGCTCGAGGCGCGGCTGCCGTTCCGCGACGTGCGGCTCCGGTGCTGCGACGACGGCGGCGGACCGCTGCAGATGTCGCTGAGCGGGATTCCGGTCTTCGACGATGCCGGCGCCTTCACCGGCTATCGCGGCATCGGCCGCGATCTCACCCTGCTGCTGCGCGCCGAGGCGCACGCGGCGACCGCGCAAAGCCGCCTCATCGACGCCATCGAGTCGATTCCGGCGGGATTTCTCCTCAGCGACGCCGAGGACCGGCTGGTGCTGTGCAACAGCCGCTATCGCGAAATCAACGAAGCGATGGCGGCGTGGCTCGCGCCGGGCACCGGGCGTGCCGATCTTGCCGCGGCGAGCGCGGCGCGGGGCGCGGTCCCGCCTGGCGTGTCGCAGGAAGCGGGCGCCGTCGAGGAATGCCGCATCGGCGAGCGCTGGTTCCAGGTGAGCGAGCGGCGCACGCGCGAGGGCGGCGCGGTGGTGGTGCAGACCGACATCACCGCGCTCAAGCGGCGCGAGCAGGAACTCGCCGAGAACTCCGCGCTGCTCGGGGCGACCCTCGACCATATGGGCCAAGGCCTCTTGGTGCTCGACAGCGCGATGCGGGTGAGGCTGTGGAACGACCGGCTGTGGCAGCTGTTCGATCACGGGCCGGAAAATTTATGGACCGGGCGCCCGGTCGAGGACCTGGTGATGGCCGCGGTCGGCGACGATTCGGAGCGGTCGCGCGAGAGCATCGCGTTCTTCCGCCGCGGGATCGAGCGGCGCGAGCCCGAGGCGCGCGAAATCCATCTCCCCACCAAGGTGGTGGAGATGCGCCTCATGCCGATGCCCGACGGCGGCGTCATCGCGACCTATCTCGACATCACGGCGCAGAAGCGGGTCGAGGCCGATCTGCGCCGCGCCAAGGAGGAGGCCGAACTGGCGAGCCGCAGCAAGTCGGAGTTCCTCGCCAATATGAGTCACGAGCTGCGGACGCCGTTGAACGCCATCATCGGCTTCGCCGACATCCTGCGCGGCGAGGTGTTCGGCCAGCTCGGCGACCGGCGCTATGCCGACTATGCCGGCGACATCCACGACAGCGGCCTCCATCTCCTGAAGCTGATCAACGACGTGCTCGACGTCTCGAAAGTCGAGTTCGGCAAGATCGCGCTGGCCGAGGAGACCGTCGACATGGCGAACGTGGTCGCCGCGTGCGTGCGGCTGATGCGCGAGCGCGCCGCCAATGCCGGCCTCACCATCACCCAGTCGGTGCCGCCCGACCTGCCGCTGGTTCAGGCCGACGAGCTGCGCCTCAAACAGATCGTGCTCAACCTCCTGTCGAATGCGGTGAAGTTCACGCCATCGGGCGGGACGATCTCGCTCTCCACTTCGGCCGATGCGACCGGACTGCGCGTTGCGATCGCCGACACCGGCATCGGCATCGCCGCGCCCGACCTCAAGACCGCGCTGCGCCCGTTCGGCCAGATCGACAGCCGCCTCGCGCGCAAATATCAGGGGACGGGCCTCGGCCTGCCGCTCGCCAAATCGCTCGCTGAACTGCACGGCGGCCGGCTCGAGCTCGACAGCACGCCGGGCGTCGGCACCACGGCCACGCTGTGGCTGCCGCCCGAGCGCGTCATCTTTCCGGCCGAGGCGGCGCGGCGCATCTGCGGCGATGATTGAGGTTTGCAACTCGCCGCGCGAAAGGCGCTGCGAGCGGCCGAAACGATGGCCGGAAACCGGCGAAAGCGGCCCGGATGCGGCCGCTGCGGCGCGGTTAACGCTTTCTTGGCATGCGTTAGCAGAAAATTAACTTGGCGCCGCGCGGAGTGACCGGCAGGTAACCGCTCGCCGTCGCATGTCCGCCCCCATTCTCGATCATCCGATGCTCGCCGCGCTCCTCGCCTATTGGCAGGATAAGCGCAGGGGACGGCTCTTGCCCGAGCGGCGCGACATCGACCCCCTGGAGATGGCGCCGGCTCTCCTGCCGCATCTCACCTTGTGCGATCTCTTCGACCGCGGCACGCGCGCGCGCTTCCGCCTCGTCGGCACGGTGGTGGTGAAGCGGCTCGGTTTCGATCCGACCGGACGCTATCTCGATCAGGAGACGGGCGGATTCTTCGACCTCGTGGCGGCGCTTCACCGCCTCGTCTATTGCGAGCGCGCGCCCGTGCACGCCACCAGCGTCTTCGCCTGGGGTAGCGACCGGCGGCTCGAGGTGCAGCAATTGCTGCTGCCGCTGGCGCAAGGCGGTGCCGATCCCGCGATCGCGCTGACGGCGATGCTGTGCAGCTCGGCCGAGCCGTTCCCGCCGACCATCCGCGCCTTGAGCGAGGCGAGCCATCGCGAAACGCAGCGCCGCGTCCTCAAAGCGCTGCACGCCGCCGATTGGGACCGCAACGCCGGGCGCAGCGTCGCCTGAGCCTGCCGCCTGAGGCCGCCGCGGATTAACTCGTCCCCGGCCTCGCCCTAGCTATAGGACGCTTCCCCGGAAGCGGTTTTGGTCTGTTGCCCCCGAGGCTGGTCAGTCCGCGAGTGTCGCGCACTGGCCCGCTTGTTCTTGGAGCCCGTGATGTTCGAAAGCCTCAGTCAACGCCTCGGCGCCGTCTTCGACCGGCTGACGCGGCGCGGCGCGCTCAGCGAGGACGACGTCCAGGCCGCGCTGCGCGAGATTCGGGTGGCGCTGCTCGAAGCCGACGTGGCGCTGCCGGTGGTCAAGGATTTCGTCGATGCCGTGCGCGCCAACGCGGTGGGCCACGAGGTGCTCCATTCGGTGACGCCGGGCCAGATGGTGGTGAAGATCGTTCACGACCATCTCGTCGAAATGCTGGGCGGCGACGGCCCGGGCGGGTTCAGCCTCAATGCGGTGCCGCCGGCGGTGGTGATGATGGTCGGGCTGCAGGGCTCGGGCAAGACCACCACCTCGGCCAAGCTCGCGCGCCTCTTGAAAACGCGCGAGCGCAAGAAGGTGCTGATGGCCTCGCTCGACGTGCAGCGACCCGCGGCGCAAGAGCAGCTAGCCGTGCTTGGGCGCCAGATCGACGCGCCGACCGTCAGCATCGTCATGGGCGAGCGCCCGGTCGGCATCGCGCGCCGCGCCCTCGATCAGGCCAAGCGCGAAGGCTATGACGTGCTGGTTCTCGACACCGCCGGCCGGCTGCATATCGACGAGCCGCTGATGCAGGAGGTGGCGGCGGTGCGCGACGCCACCCGCCCGGCGCAGACGCTGCTGGTCGCCGACGCCATGACCGGCCAGGACGCGGTCAATGTCGCCCGGACCTTCGCTCAGCGCATCGGCATCACCGGCATCGTCCTGACCCGGGTCGATGGCGACGCCCGCGGCGGCGCGGCGCTGTCGATGCGCGCGGTCACCGGCCAGCCGATCGTCTTCATCGGCACCGGCGAGAAGCTCGAGGCGATCGAGGCGTTTCACGCCGAGCGCATCGCCGGGCGCATCCTCGGCATGGGCGACGTCGTCGGCCTGGTGGAAAAGGCGGCCGAGACCATCGACCAGGAGGAGGCCGAGAAGCTCGCCCGAAAGCTCGCCAAGGGGAGCTTCGATCTCGACGACCTCGCGGCGCAGCTGCGCCAGCTGCGCAAGATGGGCGGCATGGGCGGCGTGCTCGGCATGCTTCCCGGCGTCAACAAGATCAAGAAGCAGTTGGACGAGGCCAAGCTCGACGAGAAGCTCCTGAAACGCCAGGAAGCGATCATCGGCTCGATGACCAAGTCCGAGCGGCGCAGCCCGAAGGTGCTCGACGCCTCGCGCCGGCGCCGCATCGCCGCCGGCTCGGGCACCTCGGTGCCCGAGATCAACCGCCTCCTGAAGCAGTATCAGGACATGGCGCAGATGATGAAGCGGATGAACAAGCTCGGAAAAAAGGGCCTGTCCCGGCACGGGATCCAGGCGCTGTTGCCGGGCGGCTTCCGCTGATCGCAATCCCGACCCCGAAGGAGACCGGATGTCACTCAAGATTCGCCTGACCCGCGGTGGCGCCAAGAAGCGCCCGTTCTACAGCATCGTCATCGCCGATTCGCGCAGCCCGCGCGACGGCCGCTTCATCGAGAAGGTCGGGACCTACAACCCGATGCTCGACCGGGGCCACACCGAGCGCCTGGTGATGAAGACCGAGCGCATTCAGTACTGGCTCTCCAAGGGCGCGCAGCCGAGCGACCGGGTGGCGCGGTTCCTCGGCGATGCCGGGCTTGCCGCCGCGCCCGAGCGCCACGACACGCCGCATAAATCGGCGCCCAAGGCAAAGGCGCAGGAGCGCGCCAAGACCGCCGCCGCCGCTACCGCCGCCGCCGGCGGCGGCGCGTGACCGCGGCGGCGTGACGCGGCCGGGCGATGCCGGTGCCGCTGCGCATCTGCCTCGGCGTCGTCGCCGCCCCGCATGGCGTCAGGGGATTGGTGCGGGTGAAGAGCTTTACCGCCGAACCGGAGGCGCTCGCGCGCTATGGCCCGCTCGAGGACGAAGCCGGGCGCAAGCTCGCGCTTGCGCTCGTGGGTGCAGCCAAGGGCGTGCTGCTGATGCGGATCGAGGGCGTCGGCGACCGCGACGCCGCGGAACGGCTGAAAGGCCTGCGCCTTTATCTGCCGCGCGCGGCGCTGCCCGAGCCCGAGGCCGAGGAATACTACCACGCCGATCTCATCGGCCTCGTCGCCGCGCTGAAGGACGGCACGGTGCTGGGCCGGGTGCGCGCCGTGCACGATTACGGCGCCGGCGACAGTATCGAGATCGCGCGCGACGGCGCGGCGCCGGTGCTGATCCCCTTTACCCGCGCCGCGGTGCCGGAGGTCGCGATCAAGGACGGCCGCATCGTCGTCGATCCGCCCGAAGGCGTGCTGGCGCCGGCGCGTCCCGACATGGCGGCGCGGGGCTGAGCCTCATGCCGTGGCAGGCGACCGTGCTGACCATATTCCCCGAGATGTTCCCGGGGCCGCTGGCCTGTTCGCTCGCGGGCAAGGCGCTGGCGGAGGGTCTGTGGCGGCTTCTAACAGTGGACATCCGCGATTTCACGCGCGATAAACACCGCTCCGTCGACGACGCTCCGTTCGGTGGCGGGCCGGGAATGGTGATGCGGCCCGACATCGTCGATGCGGCGATCGCCGGCACGGCGGCGCCGGGGCCGCTCGTCTGCCTCAGCCCGCGCGGCCGGCCGCTCGATCAGGCGCGGGTCGCGATGTTGGCCGCAGGCGAAGGGGTGAGGCTCCTGTGCGGACGCTTCGAGGGCATCGATCAGCGCGTCATCGAGGCGCACGCGATCGAGGAGGTGAGCCTCGGCGATTTCGTCCTCTCGGGCGGCGAGCCGGCGGCGATTGCGCTCATCGACGCCTGCGTGCGGCTGCTGCCGGGCGTGGTCGGCGACGAGACGGCGCTGGCGCAGGAGAGTTTCGAGCGCGGATTGCTCGAATATCCCCATTACACCCGGCCGCAGATTTGGCAGGGACGCGCGGTGCCGGAGGTGCTGGTGAGCGGGCATCATGAGCTGATCCGCCGCTGGCGCGAGGCCGAGGCGGAGCGGGCGACGCGGGAGCGGCGCCCGGATTTGTGGAAACGCTATCTCGCCCACCACGGCGGGAACGAGAGCTAGGCCGGAGGTCCGAGGTCGATGAACCAGATCCAGATGCTCGAGCAGGAGGCGGTGCAGAAACTGCTCGCCCAGCGGCCGGTGCCGGAATTCCGGCCGGGCGACACGGTCAAGGTCAGCCTCAAGGTGGTGGAGGGCGAGCGCGAGCGCATCCAGGCCTTCGAAGGCGTGTGCATCGCCCGCCGCAATGCCGGCCTCAATTCGAGCTTCACGCTGCGGAAGATTTCCTACGGCGAAGGGGTGGAGCGCGTCTTCCCGCTCTATTCGCCCCGCATCACCGCGCTCGAGGTGGTGCGCCGCGGCGCGGTCCGGCGGGCCAAGCTCTATTACCTGCGCGGCCTCACCGGCAAAGCCGCGCGCATCGCCGAGCGCGCGCGCGACGTTGTCGTCGAGGAAATCGCCGCACCGGCCGCCGCCGCCGAGGAGTGACCGCCATGGCCGCGCCGCGCACGCTCTACGACAAGATCTGGCAGAGCCATCTCATCGACCAGCAGGATGACGGCACCTGCCTCATCTATATCGACCGCCACCTCGTCCACGAGGTGACGAGCCCGCAAGCCTTCGAGGGCTTGCGCATGACCGGCCGCAAGGTCCGCCGGCCCGCGGCGACGCTCCTGGTGTGCGACCATAACGTGCCGACCACCGACCGTTCGCACGGCATCGAGGAGCCGGAATCGCGGCTCCAGGTCGATACGCTCGAGCGCAACGCCCGCCAGTTCGGCCTGACCTATTACGACATGGCCGACATGCGCCAGGGCATCGTCCACGTCATCGGGCCGGAGCAGGGCTTCACCCTGCCCGGCACCACGCTGGTGTGCGGCGACAGTCATACCGCGACCCACGGCGCGGTCGGCGCCTTGGCCTTCGGCATCGGCACCACCGAGGTCGAGCACGTGCTGGCGACCCAGACCATGATCCAGCGCCCGTCCAAGAACATGCTCATCCGCGTCGAGGGCGAATTGCCGTTCGGGGTCTGGGCCAAGGACGTGATCCTGGCGATCATCGGCCGCATCGGCACCGCGGGCGCCACCGGCCACGTCATCGAATATGCCGGCAGCACGATCCGGGCGATGTCGATGGAAGGGCGGATGACGATCTGCAACATGTCGATCGAGGCCGGCGCGCGCGCCGGCCTCGTCGCGCCCGACGACACCACCTATGCCTATCTGAAAGGGCGGCCGATGGCGCCCAAGGGCGCGGCGTGGGAGCAGGCCGAAGCCTATTGGCGCACGCTCCCCTCCGATCCCGGCGCGCGTTACGACCGCGAGGTCGTGCTCGAAGCCGCGGACATCATCCCGCAAGTGACCTGGGGGACGAGCCCGCAGGACGTGCTGCCGATCACCGGCGCGGTGCCCGATCCCGCCGACGAGAAGGACGACTACCGCCGCCGCTCGATCGAGCGTTCGCTCGAATACATGGCGCTGAAGCCGGGCACGCCTTTGAGCGCGATCGCGGTGCAGAAGGTGTTCATCGGCTCCTGCACCAACAGCCGGATCGAGGATTTGCGCGCCGCCGCCGCCGTGGCCAAAGGCCGCACGGTGGCAGCCGGCGTCAACGCGCTGGTGGTGCCGGGCTCGGGCTTGGTCAAGCACCAGGCCGAGGAAGAAGGCCTCGATCAGATCTTCCTCGCCGCCGGCTTCGAATGGCGCGAGCCGGGCTGCTCGATGTGCCTAGCCATGAACGCCGACAAGCTTCAGCCGGGCGAGCGCTGCGCCTCGACCTCGAACCGCAATTTCGAGGGCCGCCAGGGTCCCGGCGGGCGCACCCACCTGATGAGCCCCGCCATGGCCGCCGCCGCCGCCGTCGCGGGCACGCTCACCGACGTGCGCAAGCTGGGGTGAGGCGCGGCGCCGCGCTTCTCATTGGCGCCACGTTTCAGCGCGAAACGATCCGGCTCACGATCGCCGCGGCCCGCGCAGGAAGGCCGACAGGATGACGCCCACGGCGAGGATGCCGAGGAGCGGCAGCCACAGCACGAACAGGCCGAGAAAGACCAGGAACCCGACGGCCAGAAGCGCGGCGAGGCCGACGAGGCCGAGGAGCATGCCGAACGGGCCCGGCCGGGCGATGTAGATGCGCTGGCGCGAGACCCATACCGGGCCGTCCTCGCGCCCCCGGGGATCGTCGCGGCGCGGGCGGCCAGGCGGAATGATCTCGATCTCGCCCGGGCGGCGGTCGTCGTCATCGGGATGATGCATGGGGCCTATGTGTGGCCCCCGCGCCGCCCTTGCAACCCTCGCCGCGCGGTCACGACTTGCCGAGCCGCTTCAACGCCGCTTCGCGCACGCTCGGATCGATCATCTTGGTCATGTCGTAGGGCTCTTTGAGGATGCCCTGCTGCACCAATTCCGTCGCCATCCAGTTGATCTTGTCCATCGGCAGCGACAATTCGGGATCGCTGCCGTGCGCGCGCGCCGAAACGGTGTCGGCGGAGGTGCCGTCATAGCTGTCGATAGCGCCGGCGATGAGCGCCCTGAGCGCGATCGAATCGCTCTTGAACTGCACCAGGTCGGGCGTCACGCCGTCTTTCTGCGCGAAGCCCTGGTTCACCATCACGTAGATGCCGGCATCGCTTTTCGCCTCGAGGACGCCGTGGCGCCACGGCAAATCCGCGGCCGCCGCCCAACCGGCCGCTGCCAGCAACAATGCCGCAGCCAGTGCCGCCGTCCGTACGCCCTCACGCCCCCACATGCACCGCTCCTCGCAAAAGGGCTGCGACGCCCCGACGCCCGCCATGATGGCATGCTTGCCATCGCCGTCCTACTCCGCTAACCATCGCCCCGTCTCGCGCATCATGGGCCCGCCATGGAAAAGTTCACGGTCCTGACCGGCATTGCCGCGCCGCTGCCGCTTATCAATGTCGATACCGACAAGATCATCCCGGCGCGCCATCTGAAATCGGTCGAACGCACCGGCTTCGGCAAGTTCCTGTTCGAGACGCTGCGCTACCGTCCGGACGGGTCCGAGAATCCGGATTTCGTGCTCAACAAGCCGGCCTATCGCCATGCCGAAATCCTGGTCGCGGGCGCCAATTTCGGCTGCGGCTCCTCGCGCGAGCATGCGCCCTGGGCGCTCCAGGATTTCGGCATACGCTGCGTCATCGCGCCGAGCTTCGCCGATATTTTCCACGGCAATTGCTTCCAGAACGGCCTCCTGCCGATCAAGCTGCCGGAAGAGACCATCGCGCTCCTCATGGACGACGCGCAGAACGGCGCCAATGCGCGCTTCACCATCGATCTCGCGGCGCAGACCATCACCCGGCCCGACGGCACGACCGTGAAGTTCGACATCGATCCCTTCCGCAAGCATTGTCTCCTCAACGGGCTCGACGATGTCGGGATCACGCTGCAGAAGGAGGCAAAGATCGCCGCCTTCGAGACCAAGCGCCGCGCCGGCCAGCCCTGGGTTTGAGCGGCACCATGGCGGCGAACCGAAAGCTTCTTCTTCTGCCGGGCGACGGCATCGGGCCCGAGGTGATGCGCCAGGTCGGGCGCGTCATCCAATGGTACGACCGCCGCCGCATCGCCAGTTTCGACGTGAGCGAGGGCCTGGTCGGCGGCTGCGCCTACGACAAGTTCGGCACGCCCTTGACCGACGACACCATGCAGCAGGCGATTGCGGCCGACGCGGTGCTGCTGGGCGCTGTCGGCGGCCCGAAATGGGACGGGCTGCCGTTCGCGGTCAAGCCCGAGCGTGGCCTCCTGCGCCTCAGGAAGGACATGGACCTTTTCGCCAATCTTCGCCCGGCCCTGGTGTTCAAGCCGCTCATCGGTGCCTCGACCTTGCGGCCCGAGGTGATCGAGGGGCTCGACATGATCATCGTGCGCGAGCTGACGGGCGGGGTCTATTTCGGCGAGCCGCGCGGCATCGAGACTTTGCCGGACGGAACGCGCCGCGGCATCAACACCCAGGTCTATACCACCGCCGAGATCCGCCGCGTCGCGCGCGTCGCCTTCGAGCTCGCGCAAAAGCGCGCCGGCCGCCTGTGCTCGGTCGAGAAGGCCAACGTGATGGAATCGGGCGTGCTGTGGCGCGAGGAGGTGCAGACGCTGCACGACGAGGCCTTCCCCGGCGTGGCGCTCACGCACATGTACGCCGACAACTGCGCGATGCAGCTCGTGCGCAATCCCAAGCAGTTCGACGTCATTGTCACCGATAATCTTTTCGGCGACCTCCTCTCGGATTGCGCTGCGATGCTGACGGGCTCGCTCGGCATGCTGCCCTCGGCCTCGCTGGGGGCGGCCGATGCGAGCGGCCGGCGCAAGGCGCTCTACGAGCCCGTGCACGGCAGCGCGCCCGACATCGCCGGCAAGGACGCCGCCAATCCCTTGGCCTCGATCCTGTCGCTGGCGATGATGCTGCGCTATTCCTTCGATCTCGAGGAGGAGGCGAAGCTGCTCGAGGCCGCGGTGCTGGGCGCGCTCGAGACCGGCGTGCGCACCGGCGACATCCTCCAGCCCGGCACCCAGCGCGTCTCCACCACGGCGATGGGCGATGCCGTCCTGAAGGAACTGGAGAAGCGCGCTTAGCGTCGCTTCATTCGTCCAGGAGATTTCTCCGCGCCGCTCGCAATGGCAATTGTTGTCATTGCAAGAGGCGATAGCGACGAAGCAATCGCGTCACGCGGCTTTGCGCGCAAACGCGGGCGCGACCTCGGCCATGAAGCGGGCCATCTCGCCCTTGACTTGCGCGTGCGGCTTGAGGCCGACGTTGAAATAGAGAATGACCTCGTCGAATCCGGCCGCCTCGACCTTCTTGAGCGTCTCGGTGATCCGTGACGGCGGTCCCAACAGCACGGCGTTCTCGGTCAGGTCCTCGGGCCGCGAATTCTTCAGCTTCGCGACCATGTCGATGAAATAGCGATAGCTCGGCGGCGCCGTCTTGGCATCGCCCGGCAGCGCCGCCACGACGCATTCCTTGTAGTAGCGGATCTGGCGCGCGCGCGCCGCGGCGTCGGCGGCCGCGTCGTCGGCGAAATGGGTGAAGTAGCTGCACATCAGCCGGCCCGGCTTCTTGCCGTACTTGGCGCAGGTGGCGTGATAGAGCTCGGCCACCTTCTTCAGGCCGCCGAAGGTCATGGCGGCGGCGAAGGGCGCGACGATGAGACCGCAGCCGAGCCGTCCCGCCAGTTCGATCGACGGCTGCGAGAACGACGCGACATAGGCCGGCAGCGGCCGCTGCACCGGCTTGGGCGTGATGACGACATCCTCGAACTGGTAATAGCGGCCCTGATGCGTGATGGGTCCGTCCGCGTCCCACAGGCGCCGGACCACCTCCATGCCCTCCTCGAACACCGCCTGATTGTCGTCGAACGAGACCTTGAAGGGCTGGTATTCGCGCCGGTCATAGCCGCGTCCGGCGGCGAAATCGACGCGTCCGCCGGAGAGGAGATCGAGCGTCGCCCATTGCTCGGCGACGCGGATCGGGTGATGGAGCGGCAGCACCGTGACCGCGGGCGCGAGCCGGATGTTCTTGGTGCGTGCGGCGACATAGGCAAGCACCAGATCGGGGCACGACAGCACGCCGAGGCTCGAGAAATGATGCTCGCCGATCCAGGCTGAATGCAGGCCGAGGGTCTCGGCGTAAAGCGCCTCGTCGAGGATGTCGGCGATGAACGAATTCGCACCGCGCGGATTGTCGATATAGTGATTGTCGCTCAGCGTGAAATACCCGAAATCCATCGCTTCCTCCTCGGCGCCCGACACTGCTCCAAGTCTAGCCCAAGCAGGGCGGCCTGGTCACCGTTGACGTGCGCGAAACCCTAATTTGCGGTTTGGCAATCTTCTTTGATTATACCGGCGCGCAGTTTCGTGGCGGCGGAGGGCGGCGTGCTGCGCATTTTCGGACATTTCGTGCCGCTGCCGGCGCTTGCGCTCGGGCTGTGCGAATTGCTCCTGCTGTGCACGGCGTTCTATCTCGTCAACGCGCCCATGGCCGCGACGCATCTCGAGATCCAGCCGGTGCCGGCCCAATTGGCGTTCGGGATCGCGGCGCTGGCGCTCGTCGCGATGACCGCGGTCGGGCTCTATCACCACGAGGTCTTCCTCGACGGCAGGCTGATGGCGATCAAGGTCGGGGCCGCGTTCTTGCTGGTGGCGCCGGCGGTGGCCGCGATCGGCATCGTCTATTCGCGCGCCGCCGCGGGCGACGTTCATTGGGCGTCATGGGCATTGAAGGCGAGCGTCGCGTGGGTCGCGCTGGTGATGGTGACGCGCGCGGTGTTTCTCAAACTGGTCAATTCGGCGCTCTTCCGCCGCCCGGTGCTGGTCATCGGCACGGGCGTGCGCGCGCGGCGCATCGCCGAGCTGGTCGCGCGCGGCGAGAACCATTCCTTCGCGGTCGCGGCCTATGTCCATGCGGCGGGCGATCTGCGCCTCGTCATGGGCTCGGGGCTCGATCTCGACCGCAGCGATGACGATTACGCCTTGAGCCGCTTTGCCGCCCAATCCGGCGCGCGCGAGGTGGTGGTGGCCACCGACGAGCGCCGCGGCATGCCGGTGGCGCAGCTCCTCCATTGCAAGATCGCCGGCGTGAACGTGGTTGATTACCTCACCTTCTGGGAGCGCGCGACGCGCAAGGTCGAACTCGAATCGCTCCAGCCGAGCTGGCTCATCTATTCCGACGGGTTCCGCCAGGGCGTGGTGATCGATGCCGCCAAGCGCGCGCTCGACCTCGCCGTCAGCGCCATCCTTCTCGCCTTCGTCGTGCCGGTGCTGCTGGCCGCCTTCATCGCCATCAAGCTCGATGATCGCGGGCCGGTGTTCTATCGCCAGGAGCGGATCGGCCGCTTCGGGCGGTGCTTCACGCTGTTGAAGCTCCGCACCATGCGCGCCGACGCCGAATACGACGGGACCCCGCAATGGGCGCGCAACGGCGATCCGCGCGTGACCCGGATCGGGCTGCTGCTGCGCCGCTTCCGCGTTGACGAGCTGCCTCAGCTCATCAACGTCCTCGAGGGCTCGATGAGCTTCGTCGGGCCGCGCCCGGAGCGGCCCTATTTCGTAGCGGAGATCGCGAAGAGCGTGCCGTTCTATCGCGAGCGCCATTCGGTCAAGCCGGGCATCACCGGCTGGGCCCAGGTCAATTTTCCCTATGGCGCCTCGCTCGACGACGCGCGCCAGAAGCTCGGCTACGATCTCTATTACGTGAAGAACCGGACGCTCTTCCTCGACATCCTGATCCTGCTTCAGACCGTGCGCGTCATCCTCTTCCACGAGGGCGCGCGCTGAGCCGAAGCGCGGCGGGCGGCGTCAGATCAGCGCCCGCGACAGCCACACCGCGCCCAGCACCAGCGTCCACGCGCCCGCCGCAGCCAGGACCAGCGCCGGCCCCCAATAGCGGAACGGCGCATCGTCCGCGACGCGCGTCTCGATCGGCCGTGGCGAAAGGCGAGCCTTCATCCTGCGCTCTCCTGCGAAAGGGCAAGTGAAGCCTGTCGCTTGCGCGTTAAATTCGCGTAAAATTTTCGACAAATCTCGGTGTTATGGCGCAAGTGTCGGTGGCTGCCCCGGCAGCGCCGCGGTTCGGCTCACGCCGTTTACATCCCCCGCACGGCCTGTAGCATGAGCCGGCCGTTGCGGGCATGGAGGGGTCGATGTGGTCGAAGACGCTGCCGGGCGCCATCGCTCTCGCTGGAATGATCGCCGCGGGCGGCGCGTGCCGCGCCAATTCCTATGACGGCAATTGGATGGTGCCGATCCAGGGGGTTTCCGACCGCTGTCCGTCCGTCAACGTCCACATCACCGTCACCGGCCAACGCGTCGCCGAAGTGGCCGGCACCGCCAAATTCACCTTTCACCTGTTCGGCAGGCTCGCGCCGGACGGCACGTTCGATTTGACCAGCCCCGGCGGCCAGGGCCACTCGAAGGGCAAATTCTCGGGCAGCGCGGTCACCGCGGATTTCACCGACAATGTGTGCCCGACGCGCACGGGCACTGGCGCCAGGGCGCAATAGGCGGCGGCGAAACGAAGCGGCCGGCCCTTGTCGGGGGCCGGCCGCCTGCAACGCTGGCCGCGAAGGGTCGGACGAGGCCGGGCCTCATCCGAGCGGCATCAGAACACGAAGCCCGCTTCGACCAGGCCGCGGAATTGCGACTTGTCGTTGCCGAGCGACCCGAAGGCGAGGGACGGCACGGATCTGTCGACCCCGACATAGGACGCCTCAACCCGCGCGAAGAAGATTTTGTACTGATAGGTCGGCGTGATCGTCAGCGACCAGGCCTTGCTGCCGGCGCCGTAGCCCAGGAGATTCGGTCCGGTCGTCACGCTGCCATCCGACGAGATGTATTCCAGGCGGAACGGCAGGCTGAACCCGTTGAGGCTCATGCCGCCCACCATGGCCGACGAATCGAAGCTGTAGTTCACGAGGAGCGCGGCACCATAGGTCGAGCCGCTGGTGGTCGTCCCGAGCTGGGGAATGGCATCGACGTGGGTATATTGGATATAGGGGTTGAAGGTCCATGGCCCCATCGTGTGGGTCCAGGACAGGTCATACATCTGCTGATTGTTGGCGAGCCCCGGCGTGGCCGACGTCGAAACCGTGGTCGTCGTCGTGTTGCCGCCGCCGGCCAGGATGAACGTGTCCGAGGGGGTCGCCGTCCAGGTCGCCGATCCGGTGAGATACGTGAAATCATCGGAATAGAAACCGTCGTTCCATGACAGCGCCAGGGCCACCGGCCCGATCGTGTAATTGAGCTGGAGGCCGCGGTTGAACACGTTCTCCTGGTTCCACAAGAGACCGCGCTCGATGTTCAGGTTCTCGAAGGTGAAGGTGTATTCCTCGCCGATCAGGGTCGGCAATTTGCCGGCCTCGATCGACCAAGTGTCGTTCGGCACGATCTTCACGTAGGCCTGCGGCAGCGGCCCGTACAGCGCACTGTTGCTATGCGCCGCGTCGGTGTAGGGGACACCGACGACGGGCAGCGAGTAGGCACCGGCCTGGAGGAAATACTGGAAGACGCCGTCGGTCTTCTGAATGGCGACCAGGCCGTTGGAGACGTCCGCATCCCAGGTCCGGTTGAACGGCACGCCGGCCGGAACCGGATTGGTCTGCCCGAAGCCGATGCCGCTGAGAACGCCGGTAACGTAGGTTTTGCCGAGCGCGGCCCGAGATCGATGCTGTACGGGTTCGGATTGGCCGCGAGCGGCCCGGCCATCGCCGGCGACGCCATCGCATTGGAAGTCGGCGCGGCCGGTGCCGCGGGCGCCGCCGCTTGCTGGGCCTGTGCTGCCATCGGCAGCGCGAGGCTTACGACCGCGGAGCCAAATGCAGCACAGCGTAAAATCGCCGCGGTAGCACACGATTTAACATTCATAGGTTTTGCCCCTTCTTCGAGTGTCCGATCAACATGCGACCCCGCTGCTCAATTTGTGGGCGGCGTGCTCAAGAATGCGCCTGCACCTTCGCGGGAAAGCCCGCCGCCTGCGGGTTTCGGAGCGCACGTTGCAATTCGCTTGCCATGGCGAAGCCATCCGAGAGTTGCTACAGATGGAACCGAAATCGCGGCATCAGGTGTTGCCGCCTTGCCACGACCGAGGGCAGTATCGACCCGAGGCGCTGCCCTTTGCGCGAAATGGCTGAGGACCTCGCGATCATGAAAAAGCTGCTGATCGGATTTCTTGTGTTGATCGTCGTCGTGGTCGCGGTCGCCGTTCACCGCGCCCTTCCTCATTCCGACCGCGACCTACAAGAACCGGCTCATCGCCCTCGTCAAGCAGTCGACCGGCCGCGATCTTCGCATCGCGGGACCGGTGCGGCTGTCGCTGCTGCCGCAGCTCGCGATCGATGCGAGCGACGTGACGTTCGCCAATCGCTCCCGGCGCGGCAGAGCCCGACATGATGCAGCCTCAAGGAGCTCGAGGTGCAGCTCAACGTGCTGCCGCTGCTGCACGGCGCGATCGAGTTGGGCCGATTCGTGCTGACCGATCCGGTGATCGCGCTCGAAGTGGATCGCCAGGGCCGCCCCAACTGGGTCATGACGCCGGCCGCCGCCGCTGCGCCGGCGCCGCCCGGGGCCGCTGCGCCGCCGCCCGCGGCCGCATCGTCCGGCGGCGGCGCGGCGCTCTCCGAGCTGCGCCTCGACGACGTCCGCATCGTCGACGGCCGGATCAGCTATCGCGACGACCGCACCGGCAAGGCGCAGCGCGTCGATAGCGTCAACATGAAGCTGTCGCTGCCCGGTCTCGACAGCCCGTTCAAGGGCGATGGGTCGCTGGTGTGGAACGGCGAGAAGTTGACGCTCTCGGTATCGGTCGCCAAGCCGCGCGCGCTGCTCGACGGCAAGCCGAGCGGCCTCGCCATGAGCGTGGCGGCCAAGCCGATCAATTTCAGCTTCACCGGCGATGCGACCGGCATGCCGCCGGCGCGGCTCGGCGGCACGGTCGATCTCGCCGTGCCGTCGCTGCGCGGCCCTGGCGCAAATGGGTGGGCTCGCCGCTGCCGCCGGGCGGCGGCCTGGGACGTCTCGCCATCAAGGGCCGGATCGACATGGCCGGGCCCGAAGATCGCTTTCTCCGATGCCGCGATCGCGCTCGACGCGATCAACGCGCAAGGGGGCGGTTGCGCTCGATACCGGCGGCGCGCGCCCCTGCTCTCAGCGGTCAATTGCAGATCGACAAGCTCGACCTCAATCCGTATCTGCCGCCCGAGACCGCGCCGGGTGCGACGACGCCGGCAGCGGGCGCAGCCGCACCGGGCAAGACGGCGGCGCCGGCGCCGGCCGCGGCGGGCTGGAGCGACGCGCCCATCGATCTCTCCGCGCTCCGCGCCGCCGACGCCGATTTCGCCCTGAGCGCCGGCGCGATCCTCTATCGCAAGATCGTGATCGGCCCGAGCGCGCTCGCCCTCCACCTCAAAGGCGGCAAGCTCACCGCCGATCTCAGCCAGCTCTCGCTCTACCAGGGCAAGGGCAGCGGCAAGGTCGCGCTCGACGGCAGCGGCGCGGTGCCGGCGATGGCGATGACCTTCAATCTCGCCGGGCTCGAGATCGAACCGCTGCTCCAGGCGGCGGCGGACACCGACCGGCTTCAGCGGCACGGGCAAGCTTGCGCTTCGACGTCGCCGGCAGCGGCAAGAGCCAGCGCGCGCTCGTCGCGCACGCTCGACGGCAAGGGCGCGCTCGATCTTGCCAATGGCGAGATCAAGGGCGTCAATCTGATCGCGCTCGCCGAGAACCCGACCGCGGCGTGACCGGCGCGAGCGACAGCAAGACCGATTTCGGCTCGCTCACCGGGACCTTCGTCGATCACCAACGGCATGCTGCAAAGAACGACGATTTGCAGCTCAAATCGGGCCTCGTCCCGATCACCGGCGCCGGCACCGTCAGCCTGCCGGCCCGCACCGTCAATTATCGCGTCACCGTGAGCCTCGCCGGCGCCATCGGCGTGCCGGTGCTGGTGACCGGCCCATGGGACAACCTGAGCTATCGGCCCGATGTCGGCGGCATGCTGAAGGGTGCGGTACAGGAGCCGGGCAAGGCGCTCGAGCAGCTCAAGAAGCTCGCCGCCGGGCAGCAGCGGCGGCGGCTCGAGCGGCCGCGCCCAACCCTGGCTCGCTCCTCAAGGGCCTGTTCGGGAACTGAGCGTCAGCGACCGGAGGCCGGTCTCGCTGCCGGTACCAGTCGAGCATCTCGTCGCCGGTCCAGAACGCGACGCCCTCGTGGCGGCGCGCATAGGCGAGGAATTCCTCGAGATACCTGATCCGGTGCGGCACGCCGGTGATGTAGGGATGGATGGCGAAGGACAGGATCTTGGCTCGCGCCGCGCCCTCGCGATAAAGCCGGTCGAACTGGTCGCAGGCGCGCTTGAGAAACATGTCCGACGGATGGTGCTGCACCATCGCCAGCGGAATGTCGTTGAGCTCGACCGTGTAGGGCAGCGTGACCAGCGGCCCGTGCGCGGTGGCGATCGCGGCCGGGCTCGTCGTCCCAGACCCAGTCGCCGATATACCGCACGCCGGCCTCGGCCAGGAGGTCGGGCGTCTCGTAGGTCTCGGTGAGGCCCGGGCCCGAGCCAGCCCACCGGCCGCCTGCCGGTGAAGGCCTCGAGCCGGTCGAGCGCGCGGTGGATGGTGGCGCGCTGATCGGCGAGCTGGTGGATCGGCATCTGCACGTAGCTGTGGCCCATGAACTCCCAGCTGCCGCTCGCGCGCGGCCGCCGGCGACGCGGGGATAGCGGTCGACGACGTCGGCGTTGATCGACAGCGTCGCCCGCGCCGCGATCGCGGTCGAGCGCGGCGAAGAAGCGCCACACGCCGACGCGCATGCCGTATTCGTGCCAGCTCCAATTGCACACGTCGGGATCGACCGCAACGCCGGTCGGCGCCGGCAGGACCTGGCGCGCCATCGGCCGCTCGATCTCCCACACTTCGAGATTGACGATCGGCCAGACGACGAGGCGCAGCCCTGCCGGCAGCCGCAGCGGCGGGCGGTCGACGATGGCGGAAAAAGGCGCGCGCTCGTGCGGCTTCATGGCGATCCTCCCTCTCGCGGTGGCGCGGCAAGCTTATTCAGGCGCAAGACCGGCGCAACCTCCGGTTCCTGCGGCGGCGGCACGCCTGATCGGCGCGACCGTCCCGCCGTCAGGGCCGGCTCCGACCCGGTCAGCGCCGCGTCTGCCGAGATGAACTCCTACCCTGAGGCGAGGGCATGTCCCCGGGCTGCTAAGCTAGTCGCAGGCGACGGCGAAGACCGATGACCCGTACGGGGACGGCTTGACCGTCAGGTGCGTCTCAAGCTTGGCGCTCGGCGCCGGATTCGAGCCGTGATCCTCCAGCCATAGATCGGCATCGCAGGGGCCGGTCCTTAGTCCCTTGACCTCGTAGCTATGGCCGGGGCGCAGGATCGCCCGGATCGGTACGGTCGCGATCGCGGCCACGCCGTTGTACTCGACGCCCAGCGTATGCGGGCCGGGCGGCAGCACGACCTTGTCCCATTCCATCGGGCTGACCGTCTGGCCGTCAACGGTGACAACGCGGGTGTCGCCGTCCGGGACGGTGCCGCCGGCCTGATTGGCGCTCATGCTGACCGTGGCGCCATTCGCGGCGGCAAGGCCGGGCGGCGATTGGTACCACGGGCTGCCGGCAGCGCCGCAGCCCCACAGCATCGCAGTTGTGAGCGCGAGAATGGGCAACCGCAACGTCATTGTGCCGATCATGCAAGTATGGTCCTCCCTGCCACTGTTGCCAGGCGATGGAGCGGCGTGCGTTGGCCTGGCCATTCCCGCCGTCTCCGGGTCGCCCCCGTCGTTCCAGCAATTTGTGGCGTGCCGGAACGTCGCGCGACAGCATCCCATGGCCGGCCGTGCCAGGCAATCCGACCGAAACGAACCAATTCCCTCTTTCGTCTTGTCGTCGCATGAACTCCCCTCGACTTGCCCGGCGGCACCGGGCGGCCCGGAGAACGCCCTCGCCCAGGTCCATCCTCGGTAGCCTCTTCGCTCGCCGCGGACGGGCGGAGGAGGCCGGCGCGGCCGGGCGCGCGTGACATCGATCCAAGTGTGTTATAAAAAGCACATCAATTAACTATATGTCGGCGAAACGGCCGCCACGCTTGCCGCGGACCCTCTATCCTTTTCAATGGCGCCCCAGTGGATGGAGCGATCCGTCCGCGCTCCGCGGAACCTTTTTTGCTGGGGGTTACATGAAAAAGATTTGCAGCTCGAGGCCGGTGCTGGCGCTGGGCGGCCTGGTCGCCGCCGCCGCCCTGCTCGCTGGCCTGCCGCACGCTCAAGCCCAGGCGCCGGCGCCCGGGCCGGCGCTGTCGGGCGCAGGCTCGTTCCCGCGTTCCTTCATCGTGCCGGGCACAAACACGTCGCTGCATGTCGGCGGCGTTCGTCGAACTCGATACCTATTACGACACCAGCGCCTTCGGCAATGCCTCGTCGATCGGCGCGATCGACAATTTCGGCGCGACCTCGACCGAACTGGAAGGCACCGGCATTGCCGGGAATCCCGCGGGCCACACCAATCACGGCGCGCTGGCGGTGGACGGCGCAGAACTCGCGCGATCGATCTCGAGACGCGGACGCCGAGCCCCTATGGCGAGATCAAGACCTTCATCGAGATGGATTTCGGCGGCAGCGTCGGCAGCCTCTCGGGGGTGAACGGCACCGCGACAGCCGCGACCGGCACCCTCTCGGCTCCCGTCAGCCAGTTCACGGGAGCCCGCCTCAAGCAGGCCTACGGCACCCTGGGTCCGTGGCTGTTCGGCCAGGCCGCGTCCAATTTCGCCGATCTTGCAGCATGGCCGGACACGCTCGATGCCCCGGTCGAGGCCGGCGGCGAGATGGGGGTGGCGGAGTTCCGGCAGCCGCAGATCCGCTATACGCAGCTTTTCCCGGGCGGCATCAGCGCGTCGGGATCGGTCGAGTCCTTTGCCAGTGCGGGTGAATTCGCCACCGCGCATTCGGGCGCCGGACCGGTCAATTGGAACGACTTCAATTCCTCGAGCTTTTCCGAGCGTCTGCCGGCCCTCACCGGCACGGTGCGGATCGATCAGCCCTGGGGCCACGCCGCCTTCCACGTCGCGGTGGCCGAGGAGGAATTCAGGAGTCTCGGTCTGAGTTCCGGCCTCCCGCCCGCAGCCACCGACACGACCCTTCCGAACGGCGGCCATCTCTCGGCGTGGGGCTATCAGACCAGCTTCACCGGTCACTTGAACACGATCGGCAAGGACAAGTTCACCTGGCAATTGGCGTATGGCCAGGGCGCCTCGCAATACACCTGGGCGGGAAGCGCTTTCGCCACGCAATGGGACGAAGGCCTGATTTGCTCGGTGACGGCGGCGACCAACTCGGTCGTCTGCTCGCAGCCGCGCGTCATGGGCGTCAATGTCGGCTACTCGCATTGGTGGACCGACACGTGGCGCAGCGGCCTCGCCTTCGGCTATGACCAGGTGAGCAAGCCGAACGCGGCTGGGGATTGGCTTGCGGCGACCGCCGGCGGCGGCCTGTCCACGCTCGCACATCATGACTACACGGCGACGGGCAACCTGCTGTGGACGCCGGTTGCGGGCGTGCAGCTCGGCCTCGAATACGAGTGGATGCACCGCACGGTGTGGTCGGGCGCCCATGGCGGCGACAACCGGATCAAGGGCCAAGCGCTGTTCTCGTTCTAACCGCTTCGCCGGCTCGTCTCGTCACCCGCCAGCCGCAAGGCTGGCGGGTTCTTCTTTGGCCGCGGTCGCCAAGGGCGATGCAAGGCTACCAACGAGCGGCGAACTGCCTCACCCTTCTCCACGTGCAGCGCCAACGGCTCCCCTGCGGACGGCGGCGCTTTCCGATGAAGGCTCGCAGCGTCGCTTTGCGGCCTCGATCGCCTGCGCACGGGCCTCGAGCTGCCGCGCCCTGTCCAGCAGCATGGCGATCGAGGCCGGGTCCGTTATCTCGCGTGCGAGATCACGGCAAATTGCCGCCTCTTCCCTCAGTTTTGTGCAATCGGTCACAGCGCATTCCCTGTCCCATGGCATTACGGCTTTTAATTGCCCACAGGCTATTATTTTGCTTGAGAGTAGCATTGATATCTCAGGCTGCCAAATGGCAAACCGTGCTCGGCGGCGACCGCGCGAGCCTTACATGCCGCCGATTTTGAGCTCGCGAGCCAGCATCTGCTCGGCGCGGTCGGCGAGGCGGTTGACGAGATCGTAGGCCGATGCAAGCTCTACGGCGCTGAGCCCGTGCGTCAGCTCCTGGTCGAGCCAGTTCTCGATGATCGCATTGAACACGGCGCGGCCCCGGGACGTCAGTGCGACCTGGGCCTCACGGCGGTTGGCGGGATTTCTCGTCCGCGACACCAGATCCCGCTTGGCCAGTTGACCCACCGCAAGCGCCGTGCGCTGCGTGTCGAGACTGGCGCTCCGCGCCAGAACCGTAAGCGATACCGGCGCCTCGGCGGCAAGATGCGCGATGACCAGCCATTCGACCATCGACACGCCGAACATGCGCCGAAAGCGCTGTGTCGCCGCGCGCCGGACCGCGGTGGCAAGACGGATCACGTGCCAGGCAAGCAAAGCGCGCTGTTCCACCGCCGCTGACGGCTCGGCGGCGGGCACTTCAATCGAATCGGCTGGAGAATCAGCTGGCATTGCCAGCAAGCCTCGTAGCATCCGGCGGTCTCGGGAAATCCCCTCTACGCCAAGGTGCTAGGCGCGCTGTTCGTGGCGCATCCCTAGCAGAAATTCATTTCTGAACATCAAATTGCCGTGTTCGTTGCAATACACATATCTTATATATGCTTTTTATGTCACTATAATGTGGTATTTATGCGACATGACTAAGCAAATCACAAGCAGTTTCGATCGGTTTGCTTGCCCGGATTAAGCTTAACGGCCAAGACAGAGGGCAGCGGGCCTGCTCGTCCGCGCTCCGCGGAACCTTTTTTGCTGGGGGTTACATGAAAAAGATTTGCAGCTCGAGGCCGGTGCTGGCGTTGGGCGGCCTGGTCGCCGCCGCCGCCCTGCTCGCTGGCGTGCCGCACGCTCAAGCCCAGGCGCCGGCGCCGGGGGCGGCGCTGTCGGGCGCGGGCTCGTTCCCGAACTCCTTCATCGTGCCGGGCACGAACACGTCGCTGCATGTCGGCGGGTTCGTCGAACTCGATACCTATTACGACACCAGCGCCTTCGGCAATGCCTCGTCGATCGGCGCGATCGACAATTTCGGCGTGACCTCGACCGAACTGGAAGGCACCGGCATTGCCGGGAATCCCGCGGGCCACACCAATCACGGCGCGTGGCGGTGGACGGCGCAGAACTCGCGGGTCGATCTCGAGACGCGGACGCCGAGCCCCTATGGCGAGATCAAGACCTTCATCGAGATGGATTTCGGCGGCAGCGTCGGCAGCCTCTCGGGGGTGAACGGCACCGCGACAGCCGCGACCGGCACCCTCTCGGCTCCCGTCAGCCAGTTCACGGGAGCCCGCCTCAAACAGGCCTACGGCACCCTGGGTCCGTGGCTGTTCGGCCAGGCCGCGTCCAATTTCGCCGATCTTGCAGCATGGCCGGACACGCTCGATGCCCCGGTCGAGGCCGGCGGCGAGATGGGGGTGGCGGAGTTCCGGCAGCCGCAGATCCGCTATACGCAGCTTTTCCCGGGCGGCATCAGCGCGTCGGGATCGGTCGAGTCCTTTGCCAGTTCGGGTGAATTCGCCACCGCGCATTCGGGCGCCGGACCGGTCAATTGGAACGACTTCAATTCCTCGAGCTTTTCCGAGCGTCTGCCGGCCCTCACCGGCACGGTGCGGATCGATCAGCCCTGGGGCCACGCCGCCTTCCACGTCGCGGTGGCCGAGGAAGAGTTCAGGAGTTCTCGGTCTGAGTTCCGGCCTCCCGCCCGCAGCCACCGACACGACCCTTCCGAACGGCGGCCATCTCTCGGCGTGGGGCTATCAGACCAGCTTTACCGGTCACTTGAACACGATCGGCAAGGACAAGTTCACCTGGCAATTGGCGTATGGCCAGGGCGCCTCGCAATACACCTGGGCGGGAAGCGCTTTCGCCACGCAATGGGACGAAGGCCTGATTTGCTCGGTGACGGCGGCGACCAACTCGGTCGTCTGCTCGCAGCCGCGCGTCATGGGCGTCAATGTCGGCTACTCGCATTGGTGGACCGACACGTGGCGCAGCGGCCTCGCCTTCGGCTATGACCAGGTGAGCAAGCCGAACGCGGCCGGGGATTGGCTTGCGGCGACCGCCGGCGGCGGCCTGTCCACGCTCGCACATCATGACTACACGGCGACGGGCAACCTGCTGTGGACGCCGGTTGCGGGCGTGCAGCTCGGCCTCGAATACGAGTGGGTGCACCGCACGGTGTGGTCGGGCGCCCATGGCGGCGACAACCGGATCAAGGGCCAAGCGCTGTTCTCGTTCTAACCGCTTCGCCGTCTCGTCTCGTCACCCGCCAGCCGCAAGGCTGGCGGGTTCTTCTTTGAGGCTATCCCTGGACGAAGCGCAGGCCGCTCATCTCGTAGCGAGCGACCGCCGGGTCCATGAGCACGACGACGAAGGTATCGGCGCAGCCCTGGGCTCCGCCGCCGCCGCCCAGGCCGCTGCCGCTGCCGCCGCACGGCCACCAATTCACCAGCAACTCGATGCGGACATAATCCACCTCGCCCGGCCTGAGAACGACCGTCTTGAATTGATTGGGATAGACGCCTTGGCTTTGCACCGAGATCAGGTATTGGCCGGGGACGACGTCGCGGTAAAAGACCGCGCCCGTCTCGGTGACGCCGACGGGCTTGCCATTGAGATAGGCGGTCGTGGGCGCGACCGTCTCGTAAGGCTCGAGCCAGCGATAGAAATAAATGCGCGCCATCCCTTGCGGCAAGGGTGGAAGCGTGGCGGCGACGCTGGCGAAGGGCGGACCTTGCGGCGCGCAGGCGGCAAGCCCGAGCAGAACCAACAGAACAGTGCGTCTTAAGATGCTCATGGGTCTCACCCTGAGGGGGAATTTCCGTGCATCGGGTATGGGCGCGTATCGAGGGGCGCGCAAGTGCCGAGCGCGCCGCAAAACGGGTTCGATTCCTCGTCGTAAGGCGCATAGGTGGCACCGGCCGGCGCGTTCGGCGGTGCGACGCATCCCGCCAGCAGGGGCGCGCCGACCGCGATGACGAGCGCCGCGACCATGATCCGTGTCATGCAATCTCCATCGGCGCGACATTCTCCCTCGCGCCACCCCCGCCACGACCGTCACGTTTACATAGGTAATACGGCATCGATCAAATGAGAACGCCGCCGCAATTCCGATCACGTTTCGGTGACGGCGGCCGCTATCGCGCCAGACTTGCGACCCCGCCGCGCGCCACGCCCATCAGCGCGCCAAGCCGCTCGGGCGCGGCGAGAAGCTCGCGGCTCGCGCCCGGCATGGACGATCCGGCCGCGGTCGAGCACGATGGCCTCGGTCGGCGAATTCGAGCGCGATGCGGGCATGCTGCTCGACCAGCAGGATGGCGAGATCGTCCTCGCGCTTCAGCCGGTCCAAGCCCGGCAAGCACGGCCTCGACGATCACCGGCGCCAGCCCCTCGAGCGGCTCGTCCATCAGCAGCAGGGTCGGATTGCCCATCAGCGCGCGGCCGATGCTGAGCATCTGCTGCTCGCCGCCCGACAGCTCGTTGCCGCGATTGCGCCGGCGCTCGGCCAGCGCCGGGAAGAAATCGTAGACCCGCGCCAGCGGTCCACCGCCCCGGCCGCGCCGCGACCAGCAGATTCTCCTCGACCGTGAGCGACCGGAAGATCTCGCGCTCCTGCGGCACGAAGCCGATGCCGAGCCGCGCGCGGCGATAGGGCGGCCAGGGCCCGATCGCGCTGCCCGGCGAAGCGGATCGCGCCGCCATGCAGCGTGGTGTGGCCCATGATCGTCGCGAGCAGCGTCGTCTTGCCGACGCCGTTGCGGCCGAGGATGGCGAGCGTGCCGCCGGCCGGCGACCGCGAGCGAAACGCCTTCGAGCACCACGGTGTCGCCATAGCCGGCGCGCACGCCTTCGACCATCGAGACCCGTCGCTGTCGGCCGCCGCTCACGCCGTGCTCCCGCTCGCCGAGATAGACCTGGCGCACGCGCGCATCGGCGGCGATCTCGGCGGCGCGCCCTCGACCAGCACCGCGCCCTGCACCAGCACGGTGATGCGCCGCGCGAGGCGGAACACCAGGTCCATGTCGTGCTCGATGATGAGCAGCGCGATCTCCGCCGGCAGCTGCTCGATCACGTCGATGATCGTGCCGCTCTCGGCCGACGGCACGCCGGCCGCGGGCTCGTCGAGCAGCAGCACCTTGGGATCGAGGCCGAGCGCGACCGCGATCTCGACCAGGCGCTGGCGGCCATAGGCCAGTTCGCGCACCGGCCGCAGCGCCTCGTCGGCGATGCCGAGCCGCTCGAGCAGCGCGAATGCCTCCTCGATCACGACGCGGCGCGAGCCGGCGGGCGCGCACGATGTCGCCGGCGACGCCGAGCCGCTCGCCCACCGCGAGCGTCACGTTCTCGAGCACGGTCAGGCCGCGGAACAGCGCGGTGATCTGGAACGTGCGCACCAGGCCGCGCTTCACCCGCTGCGCCTGGGCGAGCGCGGTGATGTCGGCTGCCGCCCAGCAGGATGCGCCCGGCGCTCGGCGTCAGCGCGCCGGTCACCAGGTTGACGAAGGTGGTCTTGCCGGCGCCGTTCGGGCCGATCAGGGCGTGGCGCGCGCCGGCCTCGAGGCGGAAATCGATGGCGTTGGCGACGCGCAGCGCGCCGAAGCTCATCGACAGGCCGTGCGTCTCGAGCGCCGGCCGTCGCTCATCGCCGCCTCCGCCGCGACCGCAGCAGCCGGTCGACCAGCCCGAACGCGCCGCCCGGCGCGAACACCACGACCAGCACCAGCAGCAGCCCGATCCAGAAATACCAGTAGACCGGATCGATCTCGGCGAAGCGGTCCTGCACGATCATGTAGAGCGGCACGCCGATGAAGCGCGCCGTACAGCCGCCCGACGCCGCCCAGGATCAGCATGATGAGGATCGTCGCCCGAGCGGTCGAAGCTCGAGCACGTCCAGCCCGACGAAGGCGCGTCGTCTGCGCGATCAGCGCGCCGGCGACGCCGGCCATCGCCGCCGAGATCGTGTAGATGGTGAGGCGCCGCCAGAACACCGGCGAGCCGATCGCGTGCATGCGCCGCTCGTTCTCGCGGATGCCGGTGAGCGAGCGCCCGAACGGCGAATGCACGATCGCGCGCGCGACGAGCCAGCACACGAACAACACGGCGAGGCAGTACCAATAGGCGGTCCTGCCGTAGAGGTCGAAGCGGAAGCCCAGCACCGGCCACACATTCATGCCGCCGAGCCCGTCCGCGCCGCCGGTGATCGACGCTCGCCTTGTTCGCGGCCTCGTAGAGCATGGCGTCGACGACCAGCGTCAGCATCAGCAGCGTCAGGCCCTTGCGTGCGCAGCACGACCGCGCCGCTGACGGCAGCCGACGACGCGCGGCCGCCGAGCGCCGCGACGACGAGGCCGGTGATCGGCTCGCCCCAGCCATGCGCCGCCAGCAGTCCCGCGGCATAGGCGCCGGTGCCGAAGAAGCGCGGCGTGGCCCAAGGTGACGATGCCGGCATAGCCGAGCATGAGGTCGAGCGACAGCGCGAACACGATCGTGGCGAGATCTGCGCGCCAAGCGCGAGATAATCGGGAAAGACGAAATAGGCGCGCGACCGCGACCACCCACGGCACGGCCTCGGCCGCGCGGAAGCGATGGCGGCGGGCGAAGATCGTCGACGGCGCTCGCCGCGTGCGACGCGGAGCTGGCGGTTCGACGGTCATGCGTGCCCGAACAGGCCGTGCGGCCGCCACAGCAGGACGACCAGGGTCAGCGCATAGATGAAGAACGCGCCGAACTCGCGGCAGCAGGTATTTGAAGCCGGTATCGGCGACGCCGAGCAGCAGCGCCGCGAAGAACGGGCCGCGGATCGTGCCGAGCCCGCCGACCGACGACGACGATCAGGAAATAGACCAGATGCTCGAGCGCATAGCCCGGCTCGATCGCAAGGATCTCGGCGCCGAGCCCGCCGCCCAGCGCGGCGAGCCCGCTGCCGAGCGCGAAGGCGAGGGTGAACAGCCGCGAGGTGTTGATGCCGACCGATTGCGCCATGCGGCGGTTGTCGACCGCGGCGCGGATCTGCGCGCCGAACTGCGTGCGCTCGAGCCCGAGCCACAGCGCCGTCACCAGCACCGCGCCGGCTGGCGATGAGGAAGCTGCGATAGGTGGGAAACTCGCGAAAGCCCAGCTCGATCTGGCCGCTCAGCGCCGGCGGCGGGTGGAACGGCTGCGCCAGCGGCCCCCAGATGAATTTCGCCGCCGCGACCGACATGAAGACGAGGCCGACGGTCAGCAGCACCTGGTCGAGCTCGTCGGCGCCGTAAAGGCGGCGATAGAGCATCGCGCTCGAGCGGCACGCTCGCGCATCATCGCCGCGACGACGCCCAGCGCCGACCGCCGGCGCGAACGGCACGCCCATGCTGCTCATCAGCGTCGTCATGACATAGCCGCCGAGCGCCGGCGAACACGCCGTGCGCGAGGTTGACGAAGCCCATCAGCCCCATCGTCACCGACAGCCCGACCGAGACGAGGTAGAGCACCATCGCGAAGGCGAGGCCGTGGAACAGAATGCTGATGGTCGGCGGAGAGGGCCTCGGCCATGCGATCCTGCAGCTGCCGTGCGTCCTCCTCCCGCGCGACGCGGGAGAGGAGCGATACCAGGGCGATGTGGCACGGCTACTTCGCTGCTCGACGCACCTGGCCCGTGCGACGTTCGACCATGCCGATGGTCTCGAACTCGACATCGACGAGCTTGCCGTCCTTCTTCTCGACCCGGCGCATATAGACGTTCTGGACGATGTCGCGCGTCTCGGGGTCGATCATGATCGGTCCGCTGCGGGCTCTCGCGCATCCTTCCAGCCCTTGAAGAACGTCCATCGCCTGTCGCCGGTGAACTTGCCCTTGGTCTGCTCGACCAGGTCGAAGATCGCCTCCATCCCGTCCCAGGCGTCGGCCGACACGAAGTCCGGCCGCAGCTTGGTGCCGTATTCCTTGTCCCAGGCCGCGACGAAGGCCTTGTTGGCCGGCCGCGTCGCATCGGCGGAATAGGTCGCCCGAGGTGATCGAGGCCCATCGCTGGCTCGCCCATGTTGGGCATCTCTTCGTCGGGCACCAGATCCTGGGTCGAGACGAGGGTGATGCCGGCGCTCTTGAGGCCGAGGTCGCTCGCCGCCTTCATCACCGAGTCGCCTCGCCGCCGGCCGGGACGAAGATGTAGAGCACGTCGGGCTTGCGCGTCCTTGACGCGCTGCAGGAAGGGCGCGAAATCGGGCGTCGTCGGCGGCGCCGGGAAGTTGACCTGGCCGACCACCTTGCCGCCCGCCGCGTTGAAGGCCTTGGCGAAGGCGTCGCGCGGCATCATGGCCCGGCGCATAATCGGTCACGGCGGTATAGGCCTTCTTGTAGCCCTGCTTCGCCGCCCATTTGCCGAGCGGATAGGCCTGCTTGCGGCAAGGTGAAGGAGACGCGCGCCATATAGGGCGACAGGCTCACGGCCTCGGTCGCCGCCGCGTTCATGCTGACAGGACCGGCATCTTGGCCTGGGTCGCCACCGGCGCCACCGCCATGAAATTCGGCGACCACACGAAGCCGGTCGAGGATCTGCACGTGATCGCGGGTGACGAGCTCCTGCGCCAGGCGCTTGGCGACTTCGGGGACGGCGCCGGTGTCGTCGCGCTCGACCAGCTCGATCTTCACGCCCGGCGGCAGGTCCTTCTGATGCAGCTTGTAGTAGAGCTGCAGGCCCTTCTCGAGCATCTCGCCGCTTCGGCGCTGGTCGGGCCGGACGACGTGTTGATCACGCCGACCTTCACGGTCTGCGCTGCGGCCGGCATCGCCGCCGCACCTAGTGCCAGCGTCGCCGCGGCCATCACGGGAAGCACCCACGGTGTCTTTTGCATTCTCCCTCCTCCCTCACCGGCACCGGCGCCACCTTAAGGCGTGTACCGGGCCGGCACACACTATAGGCGGCGGGCATTGCACAGGCAACAAAGCGCCAAAGGTGCTCGATCGGACGGGTCATGGCGAACCGCCGGCGCTGGGGCAATACGCTCCGGTGGAATCAGATCAACTCGCCGTCCCCGCTTGCACGTGGGCGACGGGATTTTTCCGGAACAATCGATCGGACGCTAGATCAGAATGTCGAGGACCCGGCCGCGCAGCAAGGTCGCGGCGAGGCGCTCGTTCCCGAGCGACCAGTGCGGGGCAGGACGTGCCGACGCCGTCGTCACTGGCTGCACCGCAACCGCGCGCCCGCTTCGCTTGCGCGGCGGCAACACGACGACCTCGCTTCCGTTAACGATACGCACGCGGCACGCTCCATTAAATGCCGCGGCAAATATAGCATTTTATCGATTTTTTATGCAATCGCCATGATGCGCGTGGTTAACGCCGCGCGGTGCGCGCGAGGGCGGCGACGCCGGGCAGTTCGCGTCCCTCGAGCCATTCGAGGAACGCGCCGCCGGCGGTCGAGACATAGCTCAGCGCATCGGCGACGCCGGCATGCGCGAGCGCCGCCACCGTGTCGCCGCCGCCGGCGACGCTCGTCAGCGTCCCGCGCGCGCGTGAGCGCGGCGACCCGGTGCGCCAGCGCCGTTGTTCCGGCGTCGAAGGGCTGGCGTCTCGAACGCGCCGACCGGCCCGTTCCACAGCAGCGTGCGGCAGCGGCGCGAGGCGCGCGACGATGGCGGCGACGCTCTCGGGGCCGATATCGAGGATCATGCGGTCGCGCGGGCACGCGGTCGATCGGCACCACCGTCGCGACGACGCCGGACGCGAGCTTCTCCGCGACCACCGCATCGACGCGGCAGCATCAGGTCGACGCCCGCGTCCTTGGCGCGCGCGATCAGCCGGCGCGGCCGCCTCGCGCCATGTCGCGTTCGGCGAGCGACGTGCCGATCTCGATCCCTTGCGCCGCAAGCAGCGTGTTCGCCATCGCGCCGCCGATCACCAGCACCGTCGACCTTGCCGAGGATGAAAGGAGAGCAGGTCGAGCTTGGTCGAGACCTTGGCGCCGCCGATGATCGCCATCACCGGCCGCTGCCGGCGTCTCGAGCACGGCGGCGAGCGCCTCGAGCTCCGCCTGCATCAGCCGCCCGGCCGCGGCCGGCAGGAGATGCGCGATCGCCTCGGTCGAGGCGTGCGCGCGATGAGCCGCCGAGAACGCGTCGTTGACATAGAGATCGCCGAGCGCCGCCAGCGCCCGTGCGAAACCGGGATCGTTCGCTTCTTCCTCGGGATGGAAGCGCAGATTTTCGAGCAAGGCCACGCCACCCGGCGCGAGCGCTGCGACGACGCGCTTGGCGGCAGGCCCGATGCAGTCCTCGGCGAAGGCGACCGCGCGGCCGCCCAGCGCCTGCGACAGCGCCGGCGCGACCAGCGCGCAGCGACAGCGCCGGATCGTAGCCCCGTGGGCCGCCCGAAATGCGACATGACGACGACGCGGGCGCCCTTGGCGCAGAAGCTCGTTGATGGTGGGCGCCAGCCGCTCGATGCGGGTCGCGTCGCTCACCTTGCCGTCCTGCATCGGCACGTTGAGGTCGGCGCGCAGCAGCACGGTCTTGCCGGCATAGGTCGATGTCGTCGAGCGTCAGAAATCTCATGGCGGGAGCGTCCGGCTCCCGGCTCAGGCGTCGCTGAGCGGGACCCAGGGAATCGCAGCGACTTCGATCCCGTCCTCAGCCAGCTTTTCCGATTCGGTGGGCGTTGCCTCGCCGTAGATGCCGCGCGCCGTGGCCTCGCCGCTTGTGGATGCGCCGCGCCTCTTCGGCGAAGCGCGGCCCGACATAGTCGCAATTGGTCTCGACCTGCTTGCGCAGCTCCTGGAGCGCGCGGCGCATCTCGGCCGGGGTGGGCGGCGCCTTGTCCTTGCGGCGTGCGCGGCCAGACGCGGCGCCATCACCGCCTTCTCGACCGCGTCATCGCCGCATTCCGGGCAGGCGATCAGTCCGCGCGCATGCTGCCGGTCATAGGCGGCGTTGTCGCGGAACCACGCTTCGAACTCGTGGCTCGGCCGCGCAGCGGAGCTTGAACAGGATCATGGTCGGCAGGCTAACCATCCATTGACCCTCGGGTTTCGATCCGAGGACATAAGTTTAGCACTGATCAGGGTCAAGGGCTTATGAATCCGCCCGGCCCGGGCGCCGCCCTCGGCCTGGGTCCAACGCTTCCTCTTCGTCCTCCGCCCCGGCGGGCACGGTGCTCGACCTCGCCGCCGGCGGCGGCCGGCACACCGGGCTGCTGCTCGATGCCGGGTTCGTCGGTGGTGGCGGCCGACCGCGCGACCGCCGGCCTCGCCGCCGTTCGCCGCCGACGCCGCGCTGCCGCGTCGGTCGCGCTCGACCTCGAGGATGGCGCGGCCCGTGGCGCGCTCGGCGGCGGCTTCGACGGCATCGTCGTGGCGAATTACCTGCACCGCCCGCTGCTGCCCGATCTCGCCGCCGCGCTGGCGCCGGGCGGCGTGCTCATCTACGAGACCTTCATGGTCGGCAACGAGCGCTTCGGCAAGCCGAGCAACCCCGAATTCCTGCTGCGTCCGAGACGAGCTGCTCGATGCCTATCGCGGCCGGCTCGCGGTGATGGCCTTCGAGCAGGGCAATGGTGGCCGCGCCCCGTGCGGCCGCGGTCCAGCGCCTTGCCGCGGTCAAGGACGGCTTCCCCGCCTTGCCTGACCGTCACCCGGCGGCGCGTTCCTTCGGTTGCGGCGGCGCGGCGAAGGGCCGGTCGTGGCCCAGCGACGGCACGGCGCGGCGCGCCTCCGCGACCTGTCGCCGGATCGATCTCGGCGAGGATGAACCCGGCCGTCGTCCCCGGCTTCGGCCAGGATCTCGCCCCAGGGCGCGACGATCAGCGAATGGCCATAGGTGCGCCGTCCCTCGGCATGCTCGCCGCATTGCGCCGGCGCGAAGACGAAGCAGAAATTCTCGATCGCGCGCGCGCGCAGCAGCACGTGCCAATGGGCGCGGCCGGTCGGCACGGTGAAGGCCGACGGGACCGACAGGAACTGCGCCCCGGCCTGCGCCAGCGCGCGATAGAGATGGGGAAAGCGCAGATCGTAGCACACGCTCATGCCGAGCACGCCCCACGGCAGTGGCGCCAGCGCCGCCGCCTCGCCGGGCCGGAAGGCCGCCGATTCGCGATAGCTCTCGCCGCCCGTCGAGCGCCACGTCGAACATGTGGATCTTGTCGTAGCGCTGCGACGATGCGCGCCGTCGGGCGCGATCAGGAACGAGCGGTTGCGCAAGCCGCTCGTCGGCGCCGTCGCGCACCACGATCGAGCCCAAGCAGCAGATAGGCGCCGGTCTCGCGCGCGAGCTCGCGGAACGCGGCGAGCATCGGATGCTCGGCCTCGGCCCGCGCCTTCTCGCAGGCGCAAGGCGCGGCGCGGCTCGATCATGTCGCTGACCTCGGGCGTCATGATGAGATCGGCGCCGCAGGTCGCGGGCGCGGCGCACCAGATCGGCGGCGGCGGCGATGTTGGGCGCGATCTCGCGGCCCGAATTGAGCTGGATGCAGGCGGCGGTGAAGCTGCGCTCACGCGGCGCGAGCCCGAGCAGCGCGTCGAGCTTGCCGGCGCGGTCGAGCGCGCGCGAGATCGTCCGAGCCGCCGACATGGACGCCGTCGATGAAGATCTGCGGCACGGTGGTGCGGCCGCCGGCGCGCTCGACCATCTCGTCGCGCCGCGACGGTATCGGCTCAGCACGTCGATATTCTCGTAGGCGACGCCCTTGCGCTCCAAGCAGCGCCTTCGCCCGCGCGCAATAGCCGCACAACAGCGTCGAATAGATCTCCACCTTCGCCATGGTCTACCGCCTCCGTCGTTTCGCTAGCCCTCATCTGGGGATCGGCGTCCCGCCGTCAACCGTCCTCGCGCACCGTGCGCGCGAGCGTCAGCACATCGACCCGCGCCGCGCCGGCGCGCTGCAGGACGCGCGCGCATTCGTCGAGCGTCGCGCCGGTGGTGAACACATCGTCGACCAGCAGAACGCGCTTGCCGGCGACCGTGCGGCCGCGCGCGCGAGCGCGAAGGCGCCGGCGACGTTGCGGCGGCGCGCCGACGCGTTGCGCTTGCCCTTGCGACGGCGTGCGGCGGCGGCGCACCAGCCAATCGGCGCCGACCGGCGGCCCGCCCGCTTGGCCAGCGCATGCGCCAGCACCGCCGCCTGGTTGTAGCGGCGCGCGAAGAGCCGGGTCCAATGCAGCGGCACCGGCACCACCACATCGGCCTCGGCCAGCAGCGTCGGCGCCGGCCCGCCGCATCCAGGCGCCAAGCGTCGGCGCGAGATGCAGCCGGTCGCCATGCTTGAACGCCAGCACGAGCCGCCGGCTGTCCTCGTCATAGCGCATCGCCGCGCGCGCGCGCGACGAAGGGCGGGCGCTGCGCGCGCACGCGCCGCACAGCGCATCCGCGCCCAGATCGAAGTCGAAGGGCAGGCCGCAACAGGCGCAGCACGGCGCGCCGAGGAAGGTGATGCCGCGCCAGCACGCCGCGCACAGCGCGCCCGGGCGCTGGCACCGCCGCGCCGCAACTGAGGCAGCGCGGCGGCAGCAGCAGATCGAGCGCCGCGCCGGCAAGGCGCTCACGACCGGCCCAGGGGCGAGGGCGAGCATCCGCGATGGGAGCTCGGCGGGCGACCATTGTCAACCCCGGTCACCCCATCGTCCGCGCGTCGGGCGCCGCGTTTCCAGCTCTCACGCCAACGGAAACGGCCCTCGCCGCGGCCGCAAAAATTTCTGCACAAGCGGCTGTTTTCTCGGCAGGAGATTTGCAGGCCTGCAGGGACCGGCGGAGCTCTGTGGTGCCGAAAAAGCCCAATGATATCGAACTCGACTTCCGACGCCGGGTCAATCCCCGGACTGTCGATTCACTGGAGGATTTCCTAATGAAATTCTTCGACAACTTCAGGCGCCGCGGCGTCGGAGGAGGACGGCAATGCCAGGAAATCTGTGTTCCGCTCATTGTTCCCAATCCAGACGGCGCCGTAAACATGGGCCGCGACCCGGTCGTGTAACGGATTGCCCGCGCCAGTGCAGTGACCTATCATGTGGTACCACCCGATCGACCAGGTTGGCTTGCAGGTGGACTTAAAGGGCTCGTCCCTAACAGCCGGACGCCGTTGACGGAGGCGTAAACTCATAATGTTCCGCGATGCATGACGGGGCCACGCGCATGATCAACGTTGCCTTGAACAAGCCGACAATTCAGAGCTCGTTGTCGGATTGGTCTGCGGGATACACCTTCGAACCCGACTCGAGCATCGCCACCAACGGGGACACCGCGATCGACGCCGTCGTTCATACCGACCGCGAGCATGCCCCGTGGTGTCAGGTCGATCTGCAGAACGATTCGCAATCACGCAGATTTGTGATTCTTCAACCGCAGGATAACTCCGATCGGCTGAAGCATTTCACGGCCCCTGATCTCGCCGACCGGCGAGCCGGGCAGTTGGCTTGAAATTACCAAACGGAATCCAAGGGTCTTTGGAAGCGACAATGACCTCCCCTTCGTCATCACCCCCGAGACGCAGTTCATCGGCCGGTTCGTTCGCATCAGGCTGGATGAGGCCGGCTGCCTGCATTTCCGCGAATGCGAGGTTATCGGCTATTGCCCCGGCCCCGAGGAACATTCTCGCCGGCGGCCCAGACGCTCGCGCTTAACCGCGCGAGCAGCGTGGCGAGATGAAATCGCGGCGGGGCGGCGCGGACACATCGTGAAGATCGGACTTCACGACGTCTTCGTGGACCTTGACAACTATTGCCGGCCTCGTTCGTGCGTTGGAGTCCGCGAACTAGAAGGGCGTTAACGCCTGATCATCAAGGCCACGGTCCAGCCCACGGACCGGGTGCCGGAGATCGGAACCGCGATCGGCGTCGTGACCATGACCATCGCTGCCATCACCGGGCCGGCGAAGGTGGCGACCTATGACGCCAATCCGGTGGTCATCACCGATGCCCAGGCGCAATTTTGCCGGCAACGGATTGGGCGAGATTTTCGGCCCATGTTGCGTGATGCAGAATTGGAGCCGCTGGTCGGCCGAGGAATTCGAGGTCGATTTCTTTCGTCGCGCGGGATTTCTGGGCCTCCCGTCTCATGCCAGCGCCGACAGTCCGGACATCACCAGGGTCGTGAAAATCCCCCTGCTTGCCCGAGGACAAGATCGCCGAACGGCGCGCCAACGTGTTGGTGTGCGACATCGAGGGCGGAGAAGCGGACCTCCTTACCGGCGCCGATTTATCGGGCATTCGGCTGATCGTCATGGAAACCCATTACTGGGCTTGCGGCCGCCCCGATATTGATTCCATGGTCCGCTTCCTCGTTCACGACGGGTTCAATTCCTACGTCTATTTCGACTACACCGGCGACCATGTCGTCGTTCTCGACCGCGACGTGTAGGGCGTCCCGCCGGGACGTCGGCGCCGGGAATGGATCGAATCGCGCCGAGCGGTGCCATTGTCGGTTTACATGCTGTGCAGGTTCGCCCATGGCACAGAACCCAATCCCTGGCCGGATATTTCGCGAGCATTGATGTGCGACGGCACAAGGCCAAGAGCGAGCTTTCTCGTTTCGCCATTCATTGCTTTCCGGGTCCCGATGGACAACCGCAGCGACGCGTTTCGAGCCCGGAAGATGCGCAAGCGGCAGGTACGGCGCAAACGCGCTTAACGGATAGTAAACGGTTGAACGCAATTATGGAGAAGGCGTCGGCGGGTTCGGGGGTTGACGGCGGTGTCGTTCGATTATCTCATGCTAGGTTCCGGACTGACCGGGGCGACGAATGAGACCCGCATTTTCATGACCATTGCCATCAGCAGCGCGACGCGGCATGGACGTTCGCGCGCGATCGGGTGATCTGGGGCGGGCGCCTCAGCCGGGCAGGCATCGCATGATCTTCTATCACATGCAGACGCACGCGAACTTCGATTACTGTCGGCGCCTGCTGTCGATGATCTACAGCCCGGACAATTACTATTACATCTCGATCGACACGCCGTCGCGCGAAGACCCCTCTCCGCTGCTCGACGCGGCCATCCGTCTCGACAACGTTCAGATCGATCACACCAAGTCCGTCACCTATGCCGGCATGAGCCTCCTCAATGCGATGGTGGTCGCCTTGCGCTGCTTCGCCGACGGTCCTGCCCCACTACTCCTGGCTTTATCAACATCAGCGGCGTTGACGTACCGCTTGCGCCGCAATCGCGGATGATGTCCCGGCTTGAGGCGCTATCGAAAAAGGGCGTCGAGGCCTGCGTCCATTTCCATCCGGCGCAGATATGTCCCAAATCCAGTATCACGTACAGCAGAAGACGCCGCACGAGGCGCCCTACATATGGCAGAAACGTCCCGACATCTCCTTCATTGTCGAGCGAGGGCTCGCGTCGCTCTTCGGCGACAAGCTCCCGTTCAAGGACCGTTTCGGCGTCTTTCTGTTCGACAACACGCCGCACAAAGAGATCATCGCGCGGCCTCTGCTCGAGATCGAGGCGCTGGCGCGCGAGGCGCTCTTCACAAAGCGTCGGATGCGCGACGGCTGGGCCTGGCATTGCCTCAGCCGCGCCTGGGCGCAAGCGCTCTTCGCGCATCCCGACTTCCCGGCGGTCGTCGCGGCCTTATCGTCGCTGCTGGCGCCGGAAGAGATGTTAATTCAGACGCTGGCCACGGACAGCGACGACCTCGACCAGGACCCAAGCATCCTGCGCGACAACCTGCGGTTCCGCGGGGGCGAGCCGGTAAGCATCACCGACGCGTTCTTTGACGAGCTGTTCTCGAGGAACGCGCTCTTCGCGCGCAAATTCGATCCGCAATACGCGCCGCGGCTCTTCGCGCATTGCGCGGCGATGTGCGCGCGCGAGATCGACGATTTCAGCGGTTGCGCAGCCGCGCCGCAGGCCCGGCCCGACGCGCTGCAGAAGGAGGCACAGCGCGGGGAGCCGCTGGCCGCCTGCACATTCGAGCCTGGCAGAACCTATCATTTCGGCGAAGGCGGCGAGGGGAATGCCGCGCTCGAAGCGGGGTGGGGCGGCCCTCAACCTTGGCATGTCTGGTCGGTCGCCGACTATGCGCGCATCACCTTTCGCGTGCCGGAACACGCTCTTGCCGGCGCCAGCGCGATCCGCTGCGTATTCGCCGTCGGCGCCCATATCAGTACCTGGCGACGATGCAGCGCGTGAACATCGTCGCCAATGGTCACCGGGTCTATGCGGGGATCATGTTGGGTTCCTCATCGCCCGGGCTCATATTCGACGTGCCGCGTGCGGTGATCCCGTCGAACGGGACGATCATGCTCGAATTCCATTTGCCGAATGCCGCCCCGGTCGAGACCGTGGACAGGAAAGAGGTCGACGGACGGCGGCTCGCCGTGGTGCTCTATAGTGTCACGCTGTGGCAGGCCTAGGCGGTCACATGATCTTCGATCACATCCAGGCACACGAGAATTTCGAGTACTGCCTTCACCTGCTGTCGATGATCTATAGCCCCGACAATTACTATTATGTCTCGGTCGATACTGCATCGCGTGCGGACCTCACCCCGCTGATCGACGCCGCCGCCCGTCTTGATAATATCCAAATTGACCGGACCCGGTCCGTCACTACTGGGGCGGCGCCAGTCTCCTCAACACCACGATCGTCGGCTTGCGCTGCTTCCGTCGATGGCCCCGCCCGCTATTCATGGTTCGTCAATATCAGCGGCGCTGACGTGCCACTCGCGGCGCAATCCGATATCATGTCCCGACTGGCCGCACTGTCGAAACAGGGCGTGGAGGCGTGCCTCAGTTTCGAGCCGCCGGACGACATGTCCCGCGTGCGGTATCACACGCAGCAGATGGCGCCGGGCGAGGCGCCGCACGTGTGGCGGTCATGGTCCGGAGTCAGCATTCGTCATCGACCGGCGGATCGCGCCTGTCTTCGAAGCCGGCGAGTTTCCGTATTTCGACCGATACGGCGTCTTCGCGTTCGACGATACGCCGGACAAGCGGATCATCGTCCGCCCCCTCCTCGAGAGTGAAGCGCTGGCCCGCAAGGCACTGTTCAAAAGGCGCCCGTTCCGGCGGGGCCGGGCGTGGCATTGCATCAGTCGCAACTGGGCGCGGGCACTCTTTGCCCATCCGGATTTCGCCGCGGTCGTGTCGTGCATGTCGTCGCTGCTGCTGTCGGACAGAATCGTTCTTTCAGACGATGGCAGCGGACCACGGCGACGTCGCCGAGGACCCCAGGATCTCGTGCGACAATCTGCGGTTCCGCTTGGGCGAGCCGGTGCACATCACCGACGCGATCCATGTCGAGCTCTTCTCCACCCAAAATCTGTTTGCACGCAAGATCAACCTCAATCACGCGCCCCGGATCCTGGGGCGTTGCACGGCGATGTGCAGGCGTGAGATCGACGATTTCCGCAATCGCCTTGCTGCGCCGCGGACGTGGCCGGTGCCGCCGCCGGCCGAGGAACGGCGCGCGGTGCCGCCCGCCCCCTTTACGCTGGAGCCCGGCAAAACCTATCTCTTTGGCGAGGGCGGCGGAGGGAAATGCCGCGCTCGAAGCCGGGTGGGGCGCGCCTGAACCTGGGCATGTCTGGTCTATCCTCGTCCATGCAAGCATCGCCTTCCGCGTGCCTGATCATGCTCTTGCCGGCGTCGGCGCGATCCGCTGCATGTTTGCCGCCGGTGGCCATGTTAGTCACTGGGTGTCGATGCAGCGCGTGGAGATTGTCGCCAACGGCCACGCTGTATACTCCGGAATCATGCAGAGTCCTTCACCGTCGCGAGCTTGTCTTCGACATTCCGCGATCGGCCATTCCGTCGAACGGGTCGATCATGCTCGAATTCCATTTGCCCGACGCCGCCATGGTCCGGACCGCGGATATGGAAGAAGATCGACGACCGGCCGCTCGCTCTCATCCTCTACAGCTTCACACTGTGGCGGCACCCGAGGCGGGTGACAGACGCGTCGGTCGTGTCTCGGGCGCGATCCTGAGCCGCGAGGGGTTCCGGCCCGCCGGCGCGGGGGCCATATTGGCGGCATGGCCGCTCCGTCGCCGCTGCAGATTTTCGATGCGCGCACCGTGCGGCTTCATCGTGCGCGGGCGGCGCCGCGTCGGGACGCGGTTTTCCTCATGGAAGAGGCGGCCGAGCGGCTGGCCGACCGGCTCGCCGACATCAATCGCCGCTTTCCGCGCGCGCTCGATCTCGGCTGCGGCGCCGGGGCGATGGCGCGCGCGCTGCAGGGCCGCGGCGGCGTCGAGTTCCTGGTGTCTGCCGATGCGGCGGCGGCGTGCGCCGCCCTGGCGCCGCCGCCCGCGGTCGCGGCCGAGGCCGAGGCGCTGCCCTTCGCGCCGCATTCATTCGATCTGGTGCTGAGCAACCTCGCGCTGCACTGGACCAACGACCTGCCGGGCGCGCTCCTGCAAGTGCGGCACATGCTGCGGCCGGACGGCCTGCTGCTGGCGACGCTGTGGGGCGGCGACACGCTCACCGAGCTGCGCCAGGCGCTGGCTCGCGGCGGAGGCGGCCGAGGAGAACGGCGCGAGCCCGCGCGTCTCGCCCTTCGCCGATCTGCGCGATCTCGGCGGGCTGTTGCAGCGCGCCGGGTTTGCCCTGCCGGTGGTCGACGCCGACACGATCGCGGTGACCTATCCCGACGCGCTTGCCCTGATGCGCGATCTGCGCGCCATGGGCGAGAGCAACGCGCTGATCGAGCGCCGCCGCAGCTTCACCCGCCGCGCCACGCTCGCGCGCGCCTGCGCGCTCTATGCCGCGCGAGTTCGGGCGCGCGGATGGCCGCATTCCCGCGACCTTCGCGCTCGTCACGCTCACCGCCTGGGCGCCGCATCGCGACCAGCCGCAGCCGCTCCGCCCGGGCAGCGCTGCGTCCCGCCTCGCCGCCGCGCTCGGCACCGCCGAGCATTCCGCGGGCGACAAGGCGAAGCCGTGACGTGCCGCGCCTGGGGATGGCGGCTGTGCATATCGCTGTGAATTACGGGGACAAAGCCGATTGGGCCGGCGCCAGCGGCGCTTGACGGTCGCGGCCCTGGGGATGAGACGGGGCGAAGAAGAAGCGGGATAATGAACCTTACGCGCTTGCATTGCCGGCGCGGTTGCGGCCTCATTCGCCGACGCGATAGGAGAGCGCGATGACCGAGGCGACGCAGAGCCTGTTCCCGGCGGCGCCACGATCCGGGCGCGCTTGCCGCGTCGCGCACCGGCATCCTGCCCTATCAGCAGATCCGCGCGATGCTGCGCGAGCACGAGATCGTCGTCGCTGGCCGCGGAGATCCGCGCCGATCAGGTGCAGCCGGCGAGCCTCGATCTGCGGCTCGGCGCCACCGCCTATCGCGTCCGCGCGAGCTTCCTGCCCGGACGGCAGGCGACGGTGCATGGAACGGATCGAGCAGCTCGACGGCTATGCGATCGACCTCAGCGCCGGCGCGGTGCTGGAGAAAGGCTGCGTCTATGTCGTGCCGCTGATGGAGCAGCTCGCGCTCTCAGAGTTCGAGCGGCCTCACCGGCTTCGCCAATCCCAAGAGCTCGACCGGCCGGCTCGACATCCTGACCCGGCTCATCGACCGACCGCAGCGAGGCGTTCGACCAGATCGAGCGCGGCTATCAGGGGCCGCTCTATATCGAGATCGCGCCGCGCACCTTCAGCATCGTCGTGCGCGCCGGCACGCGGCTCAACCAGGTGCGCTTCCGCCGCGGCTCGCCCGCGATCGCCGTCACCGAGATCCAGCGCCTGCACGAGGAAGGCCAGCTCGTCATTGCCGAAGATGCACGGCGCAACATCCGCGAGAAGCTGGTCGGCGTCGACCATCGACCTCGACGGCGCGGGGCGCGGGCGCGCTCATCGGCTATCGCGCCAAGAAGCACACCGACCGCATCGATATCGACCGCATCGGCGCATTACGAGCCGCTCGATTTCTGGGAGCCGCTCCATTTCCGGCGCCAGCCGACGATCGTGCTCGATCCCGACGAGTTCTACATCCTGGTGACGCGCGAGGCGGTGCGCGTGCCGCCCGACTATGCCGCCGAGATGGTCGCCTATGACACCGCGGTGGGCGAGTTCCGCGTGCATTATGCCGGCTTCTTCGATCCCGGCTTCGGCTGGGACACCTCGGGCGGCGACCAGCAAGGCGGTGCTCGAAGTGCGCTCGCACGAGGTGCCGTTCATGCTCGAGCATGGCCAGACCGTGGGCTGGCTGCGCTACGAGCGGATGATGGCGCGCCCGGACCGGCTCTATGGCGCCGCGATCGGCTCGACCTATCTCAACCAGGGCTTGGCGCTGGCCAAGCAATTCCACGCGCCCGGCGCCGATTGAGCGTGGGACGGGTACCGCCCGCCGTGCTATAGGGCGCCGATCGGCATGGGAGGCAAGGCATGACGCGCCGGGTTTCGACCGCAAGATGTTGCGCGATCGCGCTTGCTGTGGGCGTGCTCGCCTTTGCCGCGCCCGCGGCGCGCGCCTATACCGACAAGGAGGCGCACGAGATCTTCGGCATCCTCGACGGCAATCACGACGGCAAGGTGACGAAGCTCGAGTTCGAAGCCTACAAGATCGACGCCTTCTTCTTCCGCGAGCACAAGAATCCCGGACGATACGCGGCTTTACTACCAGGACACCGGCCTGTCGCGCGCCTTCTTCGACAAGGCCGATCAAGGTCACAAGGGCTATCTCACCGGCCTCGACTTCATCGATGCCATCCATTTCGAGGACATCGACGTGAAGCACCGCGGCTATTTCACCTTCGACGAACTAAGGGCCGGGTTGAAGTCCATCAGCCGATGAGGCGGCGGCGATTGCGCGGCTACAGCAGCCCCCTCAGCGTGGCGACGAGCGGCTTGTCGGCGGGCGGCATCGCGTAGTCGTCGAGACGCCGAGCCCGCACCCAGGCGAGCGCCTGGCCCTCGCGCGCGCTGACCATGCCCTGCCAGCGCCGGCATACATAAAGCAGCAGGATCAGGTGAAAACTCTCGTAAGCGTGCGAGGCGAAGGTCAAAGGCGCAAGGCACGACGCCGAAACGTCGATGTCGAGTTCCTCCTTCAACTCGCGGATCAGTGCCGCCTCGGGCGTCTCGCCCGGGCTGGAGCTTGCCGCCGGGAAACTCCCACAGCCCCGCCATCGGCTTGCCCTCGGGCCGGCGCGCCAGGAGCACGCGGCCGTCGCCATCGACGAGCGCGACCGCGACGACGGTGAGCGGCTCAGCTGCGGTAGCTGCCATTGATGTCGATATAGCGGTGGGTCAGGTCGCAGGTCCATACCGTCGCCCGGCCGTGCCCCAGCCCCAGATCGATGGCGATCTCGATGTCGCGCCCGGCCATGTGGCGCGCGACCGGCGCCTCGTCATAGCCCGGCACCGGGCCGCCATTGGCGGCGATCCGGATCGCCGCCGACGCGTGATCGCCAGGCGGTCGCGGTCGGCTTCCTCGCCGGATTTGCCGACCGCCATGACGATCCGGCCCCAATTGGCGTCGCCGGCGGCGAGCGCGGTCTTGACCAGCGGCGAGTTGCCGACCGCCAGCCCGACGCGCCGCGCCGCGCGCGCCGAGCGCGCGCCCGTGACGGTGATGGTGACGAATTTCTCCGCGCCCTCGCCGTCGCGCACGATCTGCTGCGCCAGGTCGATCATCACCGCCTCGAGCGCGCGGCGGAAATCCTTGAGCAGCGGGTCGCTCGCGGCGGCACGGCGGCGGATGCCGCGCCTGCCCGGTCGCGACCAGCAGCACGGTGTCGCTGGTCGAGGTGTCGCCGTCGACGGTGATGGCAGTTGAATGAGCGCGTCGTTCGCCGCCGCGAGCAGCGCCTGCAGCAGCGGCGCCGGGATGGCGGCATCGGTGAAGACGAAGGCCAGCATCGTCGCCATGTCCGGCGCGATCATGCCCGAGCCCTTGGCGATGCCGTTGATGGTGACGGTGCTGCCGCCGATCGTCGCGCTGGCGCGTGGCCGCCTTGGGGAAGGTGTCGGTGGTCATGATCGCCTCGGCCGCCGCGCCCAGCCGTCGGCGCGCGCGCCGGCATGGGCCGCCGGCAGCGCCGCGAGGATCTTCGCCACCGGCAGCGTCTCGCCGATGACGCCGGTCGAGGCGACATAGACCTCGTGCGGATCGCAGCCGACGATGCTGCGCTGCCGCCGCCGCCGTCGCCGCGACCGCCGTCGTGCCCGGCCCGCCCGGTGAAGACGTTGGCATTGCCGGAATTGACGACGATGGCCCGGGCCGTGCCGCGCGGCAGGCAGCGGCGGCACCAGTCGACCGGCGCCCCCGGCGTGAGCGAGCGGGTGAACACCCCGGCGACCGCGGTCCCCGGATCGAGCGATCGCCAGCATCAGATCGCGGCGGTCGCGATAGCGAATGCCGCAGCGCTCCGTGCCGAGCCGCACCCCGGCGATCGGCGGCAGATCGGGAAATCGCTCCGGCGCGAGCGGCGAGACCGCGGCGGCCATCCCTCTCGGCCCGGCGCTTATTTGCCGAGCCCTTCGGTCCCCGGCGCCAGCGTCGGGGGACCGCCCATGGACGGCGGGCCGCCGGCGCGCCGCCGTTCTCCGGTCGGAATGAGTTGGCGGCGATCGGCGCCGGGGCGGCCGGACGCGGCGCCTGCGGCAGCGCGCCGGCGGCGCGGGCGGCTGCGGCGAGCGGCTGCCGTCGGGGTTGAAGACCTCGATCTTGGCCGTCGCGGCCAGCTCCTGCACTCGCGCGGCATAGATTTCCTGGGCCATCTGCCGGGCGAGTTGCGGCGCGATCTCCTCGTAGGTCGGCGGCCTTGCCCTGGCGCCGATCCTCGACCTTGATGACGTGCCAGCCGAACTGGGTCTTGACCGGGGTCTGGGTGAACTCGCCCTTCTTGAGGGCGAAGGCGGCCTTGGCGAATTCCGGCACCATCTCGTCCTTGGTGAAATAGCCGAGATCGCCGCCCGAGGTCTTGCCGGCGGGATCGGTGGTCTTTTCCTTGGCCAGCTTGGCGAAATCGGCGCCCTTCTTCAGCTCGGCGATGATCGTCCTTGGCCTCGGCCTCGGTCGGAACGAGGATGTGGCGCGCGTGCACCTCCTCGCGTGCGGGGCGGCGTTCTTCACGATACTCGTCATAGCGCGCCTTGAGCTTGGCCTCGGTGATCTCGCGCTTCATGATGCCGTCGAAATAGGCATCCTGAAGGATCGGCTCGTCGGCGATCGCCATCATCTTCTTGACCCGCGGCTCGTCGTTGAGCTTGGCCTTGCGGCGGCCTGCTGCCGACCAGCGTCATGGCGACCAATTGGTTGACGAGCCGGGGATAGAGCTGGTCGATCGGCTGCTGCTGGGCCTGCGGCGGCAGCGTCGCGCGCAATGCCATCGACGTCGGAGCGGTGGATCGGCGTGCCGTTGACGCGCGCCACCACCGGGTCGCCGGCGGCGCGGCCGGCGTGCTTGGCGCGGCGGGTTCCTTCTCTGTGCGCGGCGGCCGATTTGCGCTTCGAGCTCTTGCGGCGTCGGCCGGCAGCGCGCCGACCCCGAAGCAGCAGGAGGGCGACGATCATCGCAGCGAAACGGCATGGAGGGTTCCTTACGAGAGGGCGTCCGGAGACTACGGCATCGCCGAGGTCGCTCATCAAGCATATCGGGCGTTGCGGAACAAGCGCGAAGCGCCGCGTGACGCGGTAATACGGTGTCGCGGCAGTGACGTGAATTGACAGGACGGGCGATCTCCCTATCTCTGATGCTGTCGCTCGCAGCGACTGCACCCGCCCTGCCCTCCATCGCCTCGAGGTATTGATGATCGGCGCCCTCGCCCGGCGACTGTTCGGTTCCGCGAACGACCGCTTCGTCAAGAGCCTGCAGCCGCTCGTCGACGAGATCAACGCGCTCGAGCCGGAGCTCGCCGCGCTCTCCGACGAGGCGCTGCGCGCAGCGCACCGCCGATTTCAAGAAGCGGCTCGCCGACGGCGAAACGCTCGACGATCTCCTGCCCGAAGCCTTCGCCACCGTGCGCGAGGCGGCCAAGCGCACGCTCGGCCAGCGCCATTTCGACGTGCAGCTGCATGGGCGGCATGGTGCTGCACCGCGGCATGATCGCCGAGATGAAGACCGGCGAAGGCAAGACGCTGGTCGCCACGCTGCCGGTCTATCTCAACGCGCTCGCCGGCAAGGGCGTCCATGTCGTCACCGTCAACGACTACCTGGCCAAGCGCGACAGCGACTGGATGGGCCAGATCTACCGCTTCCTCGGCCTCACCGTCGGCTGCATCGTCCACGGCCTCGACGACGACGAGCGCCGCGCGGCCTATGCCGCCGACATCACCTACGGCACCAACAACGAGTTCGGCTTCGACTATCTGCGCGACAACATGAAGTTCCGGCTCGAGGACATGGTGCAGCGGCCGTTCAACTTCGCCATCGTCGACGAGGTCGACTTCGATCCTGATCGACGAGGCGCGCACGCCGCTCATCATCTCCGGCCCGGCCGAGGATTCTTCCGAGCTCTATCGCCAGGTCGACAAGCTCATCCCGCAGCTCGAGGCCGAGGATTACGAGAAGGACGAGAAGCAGCGCACCGTCACGCTGACCGAAGCCGGCGTCGAGCAGATCGAGGAGCTGCTGCGCGAGGCCGGGCCTGCTGACGCGACGGCACGCTCTACGACATCCACAACGTCTCGCTGGTCCATCACGTCAACCAGGCGCTGCGCGCGCACAAGCTCTTCGCGCGCGACGTCGACTACATCGTCAAGGACGACAAGGTCGTCATCATCGACGAGTTCACCGGCCGCATGATGGAAGGCCGGCGCTATTCCGAAGGGCTGCACCAGGCGCTCGAGGCCAAGGAAGGCGTCACGATCCAGAACGAGAACCAGACGCTGGCCTCGATCACCTTCCAGAATTATTTCCGCCTCTATCCCGAAGCTCGCCGGCATGACCGGCACGGCGATGACCGAGGCGGACCGAGTTCGCCGAGATCTACAAGCTCGACGTCGTCGAGATCCCGACCAACGTGCCGGTGCATCCGCGTCGACCACGACGACGAGGTCTATCGCACCGCGGCGCGAGAAGATACGACGCGATCCTCGACGCAGATCGAGGAATGCCGCGCGCGCGAGCAGCCGGTGCTGGTCGGCACGGTCTCGATCGAGAAATCCGAGGCGCTGTCGGAGCTGCTTCAAGAAGCGCAAGGTCCCGCACCAGGTGCTGAACGCCCGCTATCACGAGCAGGAAGCCTACATCATCGCCCAGGCCGGCCGGCCGGGCGCCGTCACCATCGCCACCAACATGGCCGGCCGCGGCACCGACATCCAGCTCGGCGGCAATCTCGACATGCGCGCTGCGCCAGGAGCTGGCGCGACATCGACGACGCCGGCCGCGCGCGAGGCCGGCATCGACGCCGATCCGCGCCGAGATCGACGCGGCGCGCGAAGCGGTGCGCGCAGGCCGGCGGCCTCTTCGTCATCGGCACCGAGCGGCACGAGAGCCGCCGCATCGACAACCAGCTGCGCGGCCGCTCGGGCCGCCAGGGCGATCCCGGCGCCTCGAAATTCTTCGTCTCGCTCGAAGACGATCTGATGCGCATCTTCGGCTCGCGAGCGCATGGACGGGATGCTGCAGCAGCTCGGCCTCAAGGAAGGCGAGGCGATCATCCATCCCTGGATCAACAAGGCGCTGGAGAAGGCGCAGCAGAAGGTCGAGGCGCGCAACTTCGAGATCCGCAAGCACCTGCTGCAATTCGACGACGTGATGAACGACCAGCGCAAGGTGATCTATCGAGCAGCGCCGCGAGATCATGAGCGCCGACCGATGTCGCCGCGACCATCGTCGACATGCGCCACGAGGTCGATCGACGACCTGGTCGACCGCGCCATCCCGCCGAACGCCTATGCCGAGCAATGGGACGTCGCCGGGCTGCACGACGGAGTGCCGGCGCGTCCTCGGCCTCGATCTGCCGATCGCCGACTGGGCGAAGGAAGAAGGCATCGCCGACGAGCGAGATCCGCGAGCGCATCATCGAGGCGGCCGACGCCAAGATGGCGCAGAAGGCCGCGACTACGGCGCCGACATCATGCGCATGGCCGAGCGCAGCCTGCTGCTGCAGCTCCTCGACCAGATCTGGAAGGAGCATCTGCTGGCGCTCGACCATCTGCGCCAGGGCATCAATCTGCGCGCCTATGGCCAGCGCGATCCGCTGAACGAATACAAGCGCGAGGCCTTCGAGCTGTTCCAGGAGATGCTGGACAGTCTGCGCGAGCAGGTGACCAGCGTGCTCTGCCATGTCGAGCTGCGGGTGCAGCGGCCGGAAGCAGGAGCTGGCGCCGCGGCCGCCGCGTGCAGCATGGTCGAAAGCCGCGAGGACCCGGCGCCGGAACCGGCGGCGACGCGGCGATGGCGCGCGCCGACGGCGGCGCGCCGACGCGCGGTCGGCCGCCGCGCCCTGGGCGCGCACGCCGCGCAACGCGCCCTGCCCGTGCGGCTCGGGCAAGAAATTCAAGCACTGCCACGGCCGCGGCTGAGCCGCCCGCCGGCAGCGGCCGCGGCATCAGCTTCATGGTGCGGGCGCTGGAATCGCGGCGAAAGTTACAGATATTTAATCCGGAGGAAGGAGCCGCGTAAGGCGCGTCTGCTCAATGCTACATGTCGCGAGCCGTGCGATGCCGGCGCGCGGTGCGCGTGTTCAAGGTATGGAATTCTCCCTTGCCAAGAGGTCTCCCGATGTCTTCCCCGCTCCGCACGCCCCGTCCGGTCGGCGTTCCCTGGCGCTGCCGCGTCGCGGCGCTCGCCGCAGGCCTCGGTCTCAGCGTCGCGCTGGCGCCGCTCGCTCTGGCCGCAGACGCGCCGCGCCGGCCGCGCCGGCATCGTTCAGCTCCCGAGCTCGCGCCGCTGGTGAAGAAGGTGATGCCGGCGGTGGTCAATGTCTCCGTGACCATGAAGGCCGGCGAGCCCGCGACCGACGAGGACGGACGACGAGAGCGACAACGGCGACAAGCGACCAGGACCAGATGGGGCCGCAGCAGGGCATCCGCACTCGCCCTTCGACGAATTCCTGCGCCGCTTCTTCGAGCAGCAGCAGCGGCCAAGGCGGCAACGGGCCAGGCCGAGCCGCAGCCTGAAGCGCATGGCGCTCGGGCTCGGGCTTCATCATCGATCCCAGCGGCTATGTCGTGACCAACAACCATGTCGTCGCAGAACGCCGACAAGGTGACGGTGATCTTCCAGGACGACAGCAAGCATCCGGCCAAGGTCGTCGGCCGCGACCCCAAGACCGATCTGGCGCTGCTCAAGATCGATGCGCCGCAGCCGCTGCCCTATGTCGCCTGGGGCGACAGCGACGCGGCGCAGGTCGGCGACTGGGTGCTGGCGGTCGGCAATCCGTTCGGGCTCGGCGGCACGGTCAGCTCGGGCATCATCTCGGCGCGCGGCCGCGACATCCATTCCGGGCCCTATGACGATTTCCTGCAGATCGACGCCTCGATCAACCGCGGCAATTCCGGCGGCCCGACCTTCAACCTCGACGGCCAGGTGATCGGCATCAACACGGCGATCTACTCGCCCAATGGCGGCTCGGTCGGGATCGGCTTCGCCATTCCCTCGAGCCTGGCCAAGCCGGTGATCGAGCAGCTGCGCGAGCACGGCAAGGTCGAGCGCGGCTGGCTCGGCGTGCAGATCCAGGACGTGACGCCCGACATCGCCAAGAGCCTCGGCCTGCCAAGGCGGAAGGCGCGCTCGTCGCCGACGTGACCGCGGGCGGCCCCGCCGCCAAGGTCGGCATCAAGCAGGGCGACGTGATCCTGTCCTATGACGGCCACGACCTCGCCAAGATGCGCGACCTGCCGCTCGCCGTCGCCGAGACCAAGGTCGGCGCCACGCCCAGATTGACGGTCTGGCGCGACGGCCACGAGATGACGCTGCAACCGGTCATTGCCGAAATGCCGGCCAATCTCGGGCAAGTGGCAAGCAATGAGCCCGCTCCGCCCGGCCCAGCCGCTGGCGGCGAGCGCGCTGGGGCTGAAGCTCGCGCCGCTGACGCCGGAGCTGCGGCGGGCGCTGCACGTGCCCGAACACGTCAAGGGCGTGGTGGTGACGGCGGTGTCCAATTCCAGCCCGTTCGCCCAGCTCGGCATCGTGCCCGGCGACGTGATCCAGGCGATCAACCAGGAGCCGGTCAACTCGCCGCACGAGGCGACCGCCAAGCTCGAGGTGGCGCAGCAAGAGCGCCGGCAAGAACCTGCTGTTCCTGATCAATCGCCAGGGCGTCAACCAGTACGTCGCGCTGACGATCGGAGGCGGCAACAAGGGCTGATCCGGCGCGGGAGGGACCACCGGTCCCTCCCGCCCGCGCGGCGGAGTTGGCGATGCGCATCCTGCTCATCGAAGACGATCGCGAGGCAGCGGCCTATCTCGTCAAGGGCCTCACCGAAAGCGGCCATCGCGTCGATCTCGCCCAGGCAGGACGCTCCGGGCTCGAGCGCGCGCGCAGTGAGCGCTTCGATGCCATGATCATCGACCGCATGCTGCCCGAGCTCGACGGCCTCAGCATCGTCGCCGCGCTCCGGGCGGCCTCGGACCAGACGCCGGTGCTGGTGCTGAGCGCGCTGGGCGATGTCGAGGACCGGGTCGTGGGCCTGCGCGCGGGCTGCGACGACTATCTGCCCAAGCCGTTCGCGTTTTCCGAGCTTCTGGCGCGGCTCGAAGCGCTGACCCGCCGCGTCAGCGCCGAAACGCGGCTCAAGGTCGCCGACCTCGAAATGGACTTGATCTCACGCAGCGTGACGCGCGCCGGACGCGTCATCGACCTCTTGCCGCGCGAGTTTCGCCTGCTCGAATACCTGATGCGGCACGAGGGCCACATCGTCACCCGGACCATGCTGCTGGAAAGGGTCTGGGATCACCATTTCGACCCGCAGACCAACGTCATCGACGTGCATGTGAGCCGGCTGCGCCAGAAGATCGACAAGGGCTTCGAGCACGCCTTGCTCCACACCGTGCGGGGCGCCGGCTACACGCTGCGCCCGCCCGGCTGAGCCGACGCTTCACACGTCCACGCTGCCGTCGTCCATACCCTGGCCGGAGTCGAAGTCCTGGCCGGAAAAATCCTGGTCCGACCCGACATCCTGGCCGCTCGGATCCGCGCCGAAATCCGCCGAACTCATTCCGGGGTCGTTGTTCCAGTTGGCATCGGCCTGATTGACGTCGGGCCCACCGGGCGCCGGCGTGTCGTAGTAGTTGTTGACCACGGTCTCGCCGATGCCGGGCTGGGACGGCATGCCGGACAGGAAGCCGCCGCCGTAATGCGGGCCGAACAGCGACTGGATGCCCTGGAACAGCAGGGCGCCGCCGGCGATGCCGGCCGCGGTCGTCGCCGCCTGGCGCAGGAAGCCCGAACTCGCGCTCGGCATCGCCAGCGATGCCAGGGGCGATGGCCGTGCCGGCTGAGCGGCGGCGGGCGGCATCGCGGCCGCTTGCGTCCAGACCGGGCCGGGCGCTGCCGGCGGCGGCGCCCCCCACGGACCCGACGCTGGCACGCTCGCCCGCGCGCCCGCGAGGAAGCTGCTCGGCGGCTGCTGTTGCGGCGGTGCTGCGTTGCGCGCCGCGGCGAGCTGCTGTTCCAGATCCTTGATGCGGCTATGCGCGTCCGACAGCGCCATGTCCTGGATCAGCACCGTCTGCACCAGGAGATAGGGCGCATCGGGCTGGGTCGCGATGCCCTGCCGGATCAAGTCCTCGGCCTCACGGTCCTTGGGTTGGTTGGCCGATTGCTGCAACCGGCCGAGCAGCGAAAGAATGAGATCGCGTTCCTGCGGCGTCATGACATGCCTCGCCTCGCCTTCATTGCCGCAGATATGGGGTCAGGCGGCGCGGTTTCCCATCGCCAGGAATTTTTCCCGCCGGCTTTGCCGCAGCGCGGCGCCATCGAGCTTGAGGAGCGGCGCGAGCGCGGCCCAGACCGCATCGCCGGTCGCGGCGATCGCCGTGTCCTTGTCGCGATGCGCGCCGCCCAGCGGCTCGGGCACGATATGGTCGACGATGCCGAGCCGCATCAGGTCCTGCGCCGTGAGGCGCAACGCCTCGGCGGCTTCTTCGGCCTTGTCGGGCGCGCGCCACAGGATCGCGGCGCAGCCCTCGGGCGAGATCACCGAATAGGTTGCGTTCTCAAGCATCAGCACGGTGTTGCCGGCGGCGAGCGCGATCGCGCCGCCCGAGCCGCCTTCGCCGATGATGGTGGCGACCAGCGGCACGGTGAGGGAAAGACAGGTCTCGATCGCGCGCGCGATCGCCTCGGACTGGCCGCGTTCTTCGGCCTCGACGCCGGGATAGGCGCCCGCCGTGTCGACGAACGTCACGACCGGCAAGCGGAAGCGTTCGGCGAGCAGCATGAGGCGGCGCGCCTTGCGATAGCCCTCGGGCCGCGCCATGCCGAAATTGTGCCGCACCCGTGCCTCGGTATCGGCGCCCTTCTCATGGGCGATCGCCACCACCGAGACGCCGCGCAGGCGGCCCAGTCCGCCGACGATGGCGCGGTCCTCGGCGAAGGCGCGATCGCCGGCGAGCGGCGTGAAATCGATCGAGCAGCGCGGCCAGGTAATCGCCGCCATGCGGGCGGTCGGGATGGCGCGCGAGCTGCACCTTCTGCCACGGCGACAATTTGGCGAAGGTCTGGTGCAGCAGGCGGTGCGCCTTGGCCTCGAGCCGTCCGACCTCGTCGGCGATGTTGAGGTCCCCGCCGGTGGCGAGATGGCGCAGCTCTTCGATCTTGTTCTCGAGCTCGGCCACGGGCCGCTCGAAATCGAGGAAGTGACGCATGGCGAAAATCCCTTCAATGCCGTTCCGCCGCCGCCCGGTTGCGCTATTTCCGGCGGGCGAGCGGATGGTGCGCCGTCACCAGGCGCCGCAGGCGCTCGCCTTGTACATGCGTATAGATCTGCGTCGTCGCAATGTCGGCGTGGCCGAGCATGTCCTGCACGCTGCGCAGATCGGCACCGCCGTCGACGAGGTGGCTGGCGAAGGCGTGGCGCAGCACGTGCGGCGACAACCGATCGGGATCGAGGCCCGCTTCCACCGCCAGTTCCTTCAGGAGTTGGCCGCAGCGCCGCCGCGTCAGATGCCCCTCGCGGCCGCGCGAGGGGAAGAGAAACGGCGACGCCTGGCGCGGCCGCAGGAAACGCGGGCGCGCCGCCAGATAATCCGTCAGCGCAGCACGGGCGGGCGCGCCCAGCGGCACCATGCGCTCCTTGCCGCCCTTGCCGCGCACGATGAGAAAGCGCGGCTCGCGCCGCGCCGCGGCGAGCGGTAGCCCCATCAGTTCCGAGACCCTGAGGCCTGCGCCGTAAAGCAGCTCGACCAAGGCAACCAGCCGCTTGCCCGCCGCGCCTTTGTGCCGGCGTGCCGCGGCGATGAGCGCCGCCGCCTCGTCCGCCGCCAGGATTTTCGGCAGCGGCCGCCCGAGCCGCGGCGCATCGAGATCGGCGGTGGGATCGTCGCGGCGCACCCCCTCGAGCACGAGAAAGCGGTGGAATTGGCGCAGCGCCGACAGCCGCCGCGCCGCCGTGCGCGGCTTGAGCCGCGCTTTGGCGAGGCTTCGCAGATAGCGCGTGAGATCGTCCTGCGTCGCCGCCGCGACGGGACGCGCGGCGCCGAGGAAACGCGCGAAGTCGGCGAGATCGCTGCGATAGGACGCCAGCGTCAGCACGGCGGCGCCGCGCTCGGCCGACAGCATATCGAGGAAAGCCTCGACGTGACGCGACGCCGGACGCTCAGAGGCCCGCGTCAATCGCCGCCTCGAAGGCCAGCTTGCGTGCGTCCGCCTCGCGCCCGATCGCGCGCAGCCCGGCAATCGCGCGGGCAAGCACCACCGGCTCGAGCGACAGCCGATCGCCCGCTTGCACAAGCAGAATGGTGGTCAGCACGGTTTCGCCGATGCGCTTGCCGGCCGCCGCGTGCTGCTGATCGATCCACAATGCCGCGCTGGGAATCTCGGCCGCGTGCGGCGGCGCCAGCAGCACGCCTTCATCGGCGGGACCGACCGGCGCGTCGAAGGCGGCGAGCAGCGCCACCAGCAAATCGGCCTGCGCCGGCGCCGCACGCGGGTCGCGCCCAACCAGTTCGGCGATGCCGTCATGCAGCAGCGCGGCCGCGTCCTGCGCGCCGGAAGGCGGGATCACCAGCGTGCTCAGCGCCTCCAGCTCCTTGCTGTTCGCGGCGGCGATCCATGGCGCGGCGGCATCGCCTTCACCGACCGCCATGAGCGCGCGCGCCGCATCGCCGGCGAAATCGGACGCCCCGTCCTGCGGTCGAAGCTCACCGATCGCCGCGGTCAGGAGCCGCGCCGCAAAGGGAAAAGCATCGCGCTTTTTCGCGTCGGCGAGCAGCGCCGCGATCGCCGCCGCGCGCGTCTCGGCCGGCGCGCTCGAACGCGCCACCTGATAGAGGATGGCGCGCTGGTGCGCGTCCTCGGGCAGCTTCCCGTCCTTGATCGAAGCCGTCTCTTCCCCGGGCTTGGGTGCGACCTGCTGGTAGAGCGTACCCAGCCGCCTGGCCGGCATGGCGCCATAAAGGGCGGCGCGTTCGGCCGCGGGCAGGCGCCGCTCCAGCGGCGGCCCCACGCCGGTCGCATAGGCAAGAAGCGCCGCCGGACCGGCTGCCAGCAGCGCCGCGTTCGGTAGCGGCCGCTTCGCCGCCGCCAGCAAGGCGAGGTGGAGCGGGCTCGGATCGGGCAGCTTGTCGATCCGGCGCGACTGGCCGCCCAGCGCGTCGATCAAGGCATCGAAAACGTGATCGGGAGGCGCCCTCTGCTCGCGGAGCAGCGACTGCCCGAGCGCGGCCTTGGCGCCGTCGCCGGCAAGCGCCTGGCAGGCGATGAGCGCGCGCTGCCACCACGGGCTTTGGTTGCGGGCGATCAGCGCCTCGACCTTGTTGCAGGCGCTGCTCTCGTCGGCGGCGGCAAAATAAAGCTCGACCGCGGTGCGGTCGAGCGCGTCGCCGCTCGGATCCGGCGGCAACTGGTCCATCATTGCCACCGCGCCCGCGACATCACCGAGCGCCAGCAGACGGTCGAGCCGCATCTCGGCCAGCGGCGCCCGGTCCGGCACATCCCGCCCGGCCGGCGCCGCGGCATTGCTCAAGAGCAGCCGCCGTGCCAGGTCCTGCAGCACCGGGGAAATCGACGGCTGGAGCAGCGGGAGCAATGCGGCGACCGTCGCACGCGGCGTGCCTTGCCACATCGTCCGCGGAAACGCACCCTGGTCTTCACTCAGGACACCGATCCACGAGGCATCGGCCGGCGGCAGCGGCGCGACCGTCACGGCCGAAGGCTCGGCATCATTATCCGGCGCGGCCGTCGCCCCCGCACCGCTGCCGGATGACGGCCCCGGCGCGGGCGGCAGGAGGGGAACGGGCGCTCCCGCCTGGGCCGCCGCAGGCGCCGCCCCGGCAAGCGTCGCGGTCAACAGCGCAACGGCGCCAAGGCCGGCACGGCACCGCGCGTCAGTGCGGCAAGCGCGCATCGGGAATGACGCGCTCGACGTGCTGCGCCGGTGCCGGAATGTTCCACATCATCAGGAACCCCACACCGCCGGCGATCACCAAAACCAGCAGCGCCACGCCGATCAGAACAGCTTTGCCCATTGCAGTCCAGAATCCCAAGCCACAATTCGCCGCCGTCCGCGAGCCGGCGGAAAGACGATTTATAGCACCAGATATGGTAGGCTGCCTTTATGGCTTCTCTGGGACCCTGCAACGGAAGTGTCGGCCGCGGCTCAACGCGGCGTTGCCGGCATGCGCGGGCGCCATGAACGAGGCCGTGGCGTTTCCCGTGCCGCGGACGATCGCGCTCGTCGGCCTCATGGGCGCGGGGAAATCGAGCATCGGCCGGCGACTTGCGCAGCGACTCAAGCTCCCGTTCACCGACGCCGATGCCGAGATCGAAGCGGCGGCCGGCGTCACCATCGAGGATATTTTCGAGCGCCACGGCGAGGCGGCGTTCCGCGAGGGCGAGCGGCGCGTGATCGCCCGCCTGCTCGAAGGCCCGATCCAGGTGCTGGCGACGGGCGGCGGCGCCTTCATGGACCCGGCGACGCGCGCATTGCTGCGCGAGCGGGCGATCTCGATCTGGCTGCGGGCCGAGCTCGAGCTGCTGCTGCCGCGGCTGACGCGGCGCAACAACCGGCCGCTGCTCAAGGCCGGGGAACCGCGCGCGGTGCTCGAGCGGCTCATCGCCGAGCGTTACCCCATCTATGTCGAGGCTGACATCATCGTCGATACGCTCGACGGTCCGCCCGAAGTGACGCTCGAGCGCGTGGTGGCGGCGCTGGCCGCGCATCTCGGCGTTGCCGCGGAGGCGTCGTGACCGCCACCGAGCGTCTCCATGTCGCGCTCGGCGCACGCAGCTATGACATCGTCGTCGGCAGCGGGCTGCTCGAACAGGCCGGTGCGCTGATGCGGGCCGTGCTGCGCCAGCCCCGCGTCGTCGTCGTGACCGATGCGACGGTGGCGGCGCTACATCTCGCGCCGCTTGCCGCGGGACTCGACAAGGCCGGGCTGGCACACCACACGATCGTCTTGCCGCCGGGCGAGCAGACCAAGGATTTTCCCCACTTCCAGAAGCTGGTCGAGGACATCCTCGCGCTCGGGATCGAGCGGCGCACGGCGCTCGTCGCCCTGGGCGGCGGGGTCGTCGGCGATCTCACCGGCTTTGCCGCCGCGACCCTGCTGCGCGGGCTCGACTACATCCAGATTCCGACCACGCTCCTCGCCCAGGTCGACAGCTCGGTCGGGGGCAAGACCGCGATCGACACGAAATATGGCAAGAACCTGGTCGGCGCGTTTCACCAGCCCGTGCTGGTGCTGGCCGATATCGACGTGCTGGCGACGCTGCCGCAGCGCGAGCTGCTGGCCGGCTATGCCGAAGTGGTGAAATACGGCCTCGTCCGCGACCGCGCCTTGTTCGAATGGCTCGAGGCGGCGGGCGGGGGATTGGTGGGCGGCGATGCGGCGAGCCGGCGGCGGGCGGTGCTCGCGAGCTGTGCCGCCAAGGCCGAGGTGGTTGCCGCCGACGAGCGCGAGGACGGCGAGCGCGCGCTGCTGAATTTTGGCCATACGTTCGGCCATGCCCTCGAGGTCGAAACCGGCTTCGGCGATGCGCTGCTGCATGGCGAGGCGGTGGCGCTGGGCATGCGGCTTGCCTTCGACCTTTCGGTGCGGCTCGGCCTCTGTCCGCCGGATTCAGCCGAGCGCGTGCGCCGTCATTTCGCCGCGGTCGGGCTACCGGTCGAACTCGGCGGCATCGCCAATGGGCGGCCGCCGGCGGCGGCGGCGCTGCTCGCGCACATGCAGCGGGACAAGAAGGTTCGCGACGGCCGCATCACCCTCATTCTCGCGCGCGACATCGGTCAAGCCTTCATCAGCCCCGACGTGCCGGCAGGGGTGCTGCGCGAATTCCTCGCGGCCGAGGCGGCAAAAGCGCTTTCCCGGCCGGTCGGCGCCGTCTAAACAAGAGCGCCTTCAACCTTTCGGGGCATTGTCCGCCATGCCGCTTTCACCGTCCGCGCCGCGCGAGCCGATTCACCTTCGCCACGTCGTGTGCAGCGGCTTCCATCGCGCGGACGGCTTATGGGACATCGAGGGTCATCTCACCGACGTGAAGAGCTACGACTTCGAATCGCGCCTGCGCGGCGCGGTCACGGCCGGCTCCCCCGTGCATGAAATGTGGGTCCGGCTCACCGTCGACGACGAACTGGTGATCCGCGACGTCGAGGCCGTGACGGATTACAGCCCATTCCCGATCTGCCCCGCCATTGCCGTCAATTTCGCCCGGCTCAAGGGCCTCCACATCCGGCCCGGGTTCTATATGAAGGTGAAGGAACTGCTCGGCGGCGTCGAGGGCTGCACCCATCTCGTCGAGATGCTGGGCCCGATCGCCACCACGGCCTACCAGACCATCTATCCCTATCGCGACCGGCTGCGCCGCGCCCAAGGCGAGCCCCGCCCGGCGACGAAGCGGCCACCCTTTATCGACACCTGCCACGGCTGGTCGAGCACGGGCGAGGTGGTGAAGCAGCTCTTTCCCGCGTTCTACACCGGCGCGTGATGCCCGTCTGCCGCCGGTAGCGGCTCGGCGGCAGTAAGATTGTCCGGCGTGCCGTGGCTGGCGCGACGGTGCCCGTCCTCGGTCGCCGCGACGTAGAAATAATCCAAAATGAAGAGGCGGACCGCCGAGGTCAGGCTCGAGGCCGACCGCCCGCGCCCGACGACGGTCGCGATCTAGGCGAGCGAGGCGTGTTCCCGCCGACAAATCTCGCCGAGCGCGTCCCACATCGCCGGTTCGAGACGCATGCTGGTACGGTGCCCCGCTACGGTCACGTTGCGGCTGATCAGGCTAGAAGGTGCGCGGGCGGTTTCCCCCCCGCGCACAAGGTATGAGGAGAGCATCTCCTGCCATGACTCTACGTTAAGGGGATTTTAACCGATTGCAACAATTTCGCGTAGTCACCAAGCGAATACAATCATCGCGTGTATTTCAGCTTGCTTGATCTTCGTCCGGCGCCAGCGTCACGAGTTGAAGGGCATGGACGGTGCCGGCCATTTCCTCGGCGAGGAGACCATAGACGCTGCGCTGGCGCTCGAGCCGGCTCTTGCCGACGAAGTCGGGCGAGACGATCTCGACGCGAAAATGAGTCTCGCCACCAGGCCGGGCGCCGGCATGACCGCGATGGCGGTGCGAATCATCGATGATGGCGAGCCGCACCGGATGGAGCGGGGCGAGCCGGGAACGGATGCGATCGGCAACGGTCATGGCATCGTCACGTTGCCGCCCGGCGGCGCAGCGGTCAAGGGCGGCAGCGATCAAGGGCAGCAGCGGTGAAGGATTGTACAACGCTGACCTGCGAACCTTGTCAGCCTTCGGACCAACCCTCATACTGCGGCCATGGTTCGCATGCGCCTGGAGGAGGAGAGTGAACCGACCGCCGATCCGGCGCGGATTTGCGACCATCCCGGCTGCGCCGCGGCCGGGGAGTATCGCGCGCCACGGTCGCGCGCGGCGCTTCGCACCTTCTACTGGTTCTGCCTCGATCACGTGCGCGCCTACAACGCCGGCTGGAACTATTACGTCGGCATGAGCGCGGCCGAGGTGGAGCGCGAGATCCGCAGCGACACCGTGTGGCAGCGCCCGACCTGGCCGATGGGATCCCGCGCCGGAATGCGCTATGCGCCACGCTTTCGCGATTTCGGCCTGTTCGGGGACGAGGACGAAGTGCCGCAGGAGCGCCGCCGCGAGCCGCCGCGCCACCGTCCGCTCTCGCAACAGGAGCATGCGCTTGCCATATTCAATCTCGAACCGCCCTTCACCCTGGTCGGGCTCAAGGCCCGCTATAAGGAACTGGTGAAGCTGCACCATCCCGACGTGCATGGCGGCGACCGGGCCGCCGAGGAGAGGCTCAAGATCGTCAATCTAGCCTTCGCCACCCTGAAAGCGAGTTATTTCCCCTGATCGTGCGCGCCAGCGCAGCCGAAGGACCGAACCACAACAACGACCGAGCGAGCGATGTCAGACACCACAAACGGCGCGGAAATCTTTCCCCTCGATGCGCCCGATATCACCCTTTCCGTACGCCAGACCTTCGGCATCGACAGCGAGCTGCAGGTTCCCGCGTTCTCCCGCGCCGGGGCCCATGTGCCCGATGTCGACGAAGCCTATCGCTTCGACCGCGACACCACGCTCGCCATCCTCGCCGGCTTCGCCCATAACCGGCGCGTGATGATCCAGGGCTATCACGGCACCGGCAAGTCGACCCATATCGAGCAGGTCGCGGCGCGCCTCAACTGGCCCTGCATCCGCATCAATCTCGACAGCCATATCAGCCGCATCGACCTCGTCGGCAAAGATGCGATCGTGCTGCGCGAGGGCAAGCAGGTGACGGAATATCGCGAGGGTCTCCTGCCCTGGGCGATCCAGCATCCGATGGCCTTGGTGTTCGACGAATACGATGCCGGCCGGCCGGACGTGATGTTCGTCATCCAGCGCGTGCTGGAGGTCGAAGGCAAGCTCACGCTCCTCGACCAGAACCGGGTGATCCGTCCCGCACCCTTATTTCCGCCTGTTCTCGACCACCAATACGGTCGGGCTCGGCGACACCACCGGGCTCTATCACGGCACGCAGCAGATCAACCAGGGCCAGATGGACCGCTGGAATATCGTGGCCACGCTCAACTACCTGCCGCACGACGCCGAGATCGCGATCGTCCTGGCCAAGGCCCCCTATTACGACAATGACGAGGGCACGGCGCATGATCCGCGCGATGGTTGCGCTGGCCGAACTGACGCGCTCGGGCTTCATCAACGGCGACATCTCCACCGTGATGTCGCCGCGGACGGTCATCACCTGGGCCGAGAACGTCCGCATCTTCGGCGACGTGGCCTTTGCCTTCCGCGTCACCTTCCTCAACAAGTGCGACGAGATCGAGCGCGCGACCGTGGCCGAATATTACCAGCGCTGCTTCGGCAGCGAGCTGAAGGAAACCGGGGTCCGCGCCGCAGCGGCGTGACGTCGATGGCCGAGACCGAGACCCCGATCGAGGCGTTCAAGCGCTCCACCGCCGCGACGCTGCGGGCGATCGCCGAACGCGACGACGTGACCGTGAGCTATGGCGCCGAGCCCGCCGGGCGCCGCGGGCGCCGCGGGTGCGGCTGCCGCTGCCGGGGCGCGAACTCAGCGAGCGCGAGGCGGCGCCGGTGCGGGGCGCGGCCGACGCGCTGGCGCTGCGCCTGCGCTATCACGACGCCGCCGTTCATGCGCGCCGCGCTCCTGCGGGCGAGACCGCGCGCGCGATCTTCGAGGGCGTCGAGCAGGCCCGGGTCGAGGCCCTGGGCGCGCGCCGTATGACCGGCGTGGCGACCAACCTCGCCGCCATGCTCGAGGAGCGCTACCGCCGCCAGGGCTACGAGCACATGGTCGAGCGCAACGACGTGACCCTGGCCGAGGCGATCCGGCTGTTGGCGCGCGAGGCGCTCACCGGCGCGCCGCCGCCGCCGCGCCGCGCGCCAGGTCGTCGACACCTGGCGGCCCTTCCTCGAAGAGCGGGTCGGGCGCGACCTCGTCGAGCTGGGCCGCCACATCGAGGACCAGGAAACCTACGGCAAGGTCGCGCGCCAACTCATGCGGATCTCGATCTCGATCTCGGCGAGCCCGAGGAGGGCGACGAGAGCGAGAACGGCCGACGGCGAAGGCGAGGACAACGAGGACAGCGAGAGCCAGAACGAGGGCGGCGAGGGCGCGGCCACGGGAACGCAAGGGCGCGCTCGAAGGCGGCGTGCCCGAGGAGGACGGCGAGCAGGGCGACGAGGCCGCGCGAGGAGGTCGCAGGGCGAATTGATGCCCGGCGCGGGCGACGAGGACCCCGGCCGCCCGGGCCGTCCCGGCGTGCTGCCGCGGCAGCCGCGCGGCAACGACGATCCCTCGGTCTATCGCGCCTTCACCACTGAATGCGACGAGGAGGTCTCGGCCGACGCGCTGTGCGACGGCGACGAGCTGACGCGGCTGCGGGCGCTGCTCGACCAGCAACTGGCGCATCTGCAAAGCGTGATCGCCCGGCTCGCCAACCGGCTGCAGCGGCGGCTTCTCGCGAAGCAGATGCGGTCGTGGGAGTTCGATCTCGAGGAGGGCATTCTCGATTCCGCGCGCCTGGCGCGGGTCATCACCAATCCGGCCTATCCGCTGTCCTACAAGCGCGAGAAGGAGACGACGTTCCGCGACACCGTGGTGTCGCTGCTGATCGACAATTCGGGCTCGATGCGCGGCCGGCCGATCACGGTCGCGGCGATGAGCGCCGACATCCTCGCGCGCACGCTCGAGCGCTGCGGCGTCAAGGTCGAGATCCTCGGCTTCACCACGCGCGCGTGGAAAGGCGGGCAGTCGCGCGAGAGATGGATCGCCGCCGGCAAGCCGCCCAATCCCGGCCGCCTCAACGATCTCCGCCACATCATCTACAAGGAGGCCGATGCGCCGTGGCGGCGCGCGCGGCGCTCGCTCGGGCTGATGCTGCGCGAGGGCATCCTCAAGGAGAACATCGACGGCGAGGCGCTGCCTGGGCGCATCGCCGCCTCCTGGCGCGGACCGAGCAGCGCCGCATCCTCATGGTCATCTCCGACGGCGCGCCGGTGGACGATTCCACGCTCTCGGTCAATCCCGGGAATTATCTCGAGCGCCACCTGCGCGAGGTGATCGCTGCCGATCGAGCGCAGCGCGACGGTGCAGCTCGTCGCCATCGGCATCGGCCACGACGTGGCGCGGTACTATCGCCGCGCCGTCACCATCGTCGATGCCGAGCAATTGGGCGGCACCATGCTGGAGAAACTCGCCGAGCTGTTCGAGGAAGACGAAGACGCGCCCGAGCCGCGCGCCCGCATCGTCGTCTGAGCCTTCATTGTCGGAAACCGGCCGCTACCGCCGCGGTCGCCGGCGAGACCGTCGCCGCTGCGGCGTGCCGCCCCAGCACCGAAGCGAGGTCGCGCCAGCCATAGGCGACCGCCTCGACCGGCTGGCCGCCGACCGGGATGGGCCGGTACATCACCTGCTTGCCGCCGATCCGCTCGTAGAAATACCGCGCCGGATTGGCGCGCACGACCCAGACCAGCGCCGAGCTGTATCCGGTCGCAACGAGGCGCGCGAACAGCGCCAGCAGGAATCTGCCGCCCCGTGCCCTGGCCCTGCGCATCGGGCGTGACGTAAAGCGTATAGATCTCGCCGCCGTATTCGACGGTGCTGTCGCGCTGCGCGCCGCAATTGCCGAAGCCGACGATTGCTCCCTTGGCGTTGCAGGCGACCCGCGTATCGTCCGGACGATGGCGCAGAAAGCTCGCCCAGGATGCGGTCTGGCGCCGTTCCGACATGTTGAGCAGCACGCGGTCGGGCAGCATGCCGGCATAGGTCGTGCGCCAAGTCTCGACCTCGATCCGGGCGATCGCTTCCGCGTCGACCAGACGTCCGGGCCTGACCAGGCTCATCGCCGCCTTCCCTCCTGTGCCCCATCATAATCGCGAGGGCGCGATTGGGGAGAATTTTGGCGCGGCCGCGACGGCCATTTCGCCGCGGCCTCGGATCATCGCGGCGCGCGCACGCGGGCAGCGGCGCAGCGATCTCGACACCGGATTGCCGAGATCGCCGACGACGGCGCGTATGGCGGCCACGTCCGCCGCGCCGCTCCCGGCGGCGGAGCCGATGCGCGTCCGCCGGGCGGATTCGCCGACCGCAGCGCCGGCGACATTGCGCAATTCGGGTCGCCCGCGTCCGGCAGCGCGCGAGCGCGCCCTCGAGAGCCGATGCGTTGCAGGATCGCCGCCAGCGCCACCTCGGCGGCGCGGCCGGCGCCATCCTCGATCTTGAGCGCGAGTCCCAAGCCAAGCCCCGGCAGCGCCGCGGCATAGACCCCCTCGGCACCGGGCTTCGCCCGCACCCGGCGCCGGCGGCGCGCAGGAACGCGGTGGCGAAGCCGGTGCTGCCGCTCACCATCAGCGGCTCGGCCGCCATCGCATCGAGGAGCCGGCGCGCCGCCGCGGCGCGGCGGGCGGCAAGCCCGCGCGGTCGCCCATCCGCGCCATGGCGCGGGCGAGGCCGGTCAGCGGCAGCGCCGATCACCGGAATGCCGCAGCCATCGATGCCGCGCGGCGCGCGCGACGAGATCGAGCCCGGTCATCGCCGCGAGCGTTGGCAAGCACGCGGCGCTGCACCGGATGCTCGGCGGCGATATAGCCGCGCGTCGGCTCGCCGCAGATGGCGCGCGGTCGTGAGAAAGCCCGGCATGCTTGCCGGAGCAATTGTTGTGCAGCGCGACGGCGCCTCGCCGCTGCGGATAAGCGCCTGCGGCTGCGGCGGGATCGATCGGCGGATGAGCGCCGCATTCGAGATCGCGCGAGGCCGAGCCCGATGCGCGCGAGCCACGAAGCGACTGCGGCGACATGCGCCGCCTCGCCGTGATGCGAGCCGCACGCCAGCGCCAGTTCCCGCGGCCCAAGGCCGAACGCGTCCGCGGCGCCGCTTTCGACGAGCGGCAGCGCCTGCAGCGGCTTCAGCGCCGAGCGGGCATAGATCGGCTTCATGCCGTCGCCCCACGCCATGACGATGCGGCCGGCCGCATCGGTCACCACGGCGGCGCCGCGATGGCGGCTTTCCACCATCGCGCCGCGCGTGACTTCGACCAGGACCGGGAGCAGGCTCTCCATCGCTTCACCTCTTGCCTCGCTCCGGGGTTACCGATATCGAACCGCGAACCAAGCGGTGAAGGAGGAACGCCCATGTCCAGCGCGACACCGGAATACGAAGTCTATGCGCTGCGCTACGCCCATGCGCCGCAAAGCGCGATCCGCACCTTCCTGCTGCCCAATCCGCATGACGGGCCGCTGGCGATGGATTTCTATGTCTGGGCCATCCGCGGCGACAGCCACACCATCATCGTCGATACCGGCTTCAAGGCCGCGGTGGCGGCGCGGCGGCGGCCGGAATGGCAGCTGCTCGATGCGCCCGACGCGGCGCTGAGCCGCATCGGCATCGATGCCGCGCACGACGCGCGATCGTGGTGCTGTCGCATCTCGACTGGGACCATTCGGGCAATACCGATTTTTTCCCCAAGGCGACTTTCCATCGTCCAGGACGCCGAAATCGCGTTTCGCACCGGCCGCTACATGACCCATCCGTTCTTCGCCGCGCGCGCCGAGATCGACGACGTGCTCACGACCGTCCGCCACGTCTATGCGGGCCGCGTCCGGTTCCACGACGGCAGCGGCGAGATCGCGCCGGGCGTGACGCTGCATCTCGTCGGCGGCCACACCGCGGGCATGCAGGTGGTGCGCGTGCCGACGTCGCGCGGCTGGGTCGTGCTGGCCAGCGACGCCGCGCATTACTGGGCCAATCTGCGCCAGCGCCATCCGTTCCCGCTCGTCCTCGATGTCGGCAAGATGCTCGAGGGCTTCCGCCTCATGGAGGAGCTCGCGGACGGCCCCGACCACATCATCCCCGGCCACGATCCCGAGGTGGTCGCAGCGCTTCCCCGCGCTTCCCGGCACGCCCGACATCGTCCGCCTCGACCGCCCGCCAACGGCCTGAGCCGCGTCATTCCCGCGGCATTTCACCGAACCTTAAGGAGATATGTCGTCTCCTGCTCCGGCCTTGGGTGGCAGGAGAGCGGGTCATGCGGGTGGAACAGCGGCTGTGGCAGAATTCGCGTGACTGGCGCGTCGTGGCGGGCGACGGTCCGATCTCGCCTGCGGTGGTGCTGTTCTTCGCTGCGCCCGGCATGCTCGATGACGGCGCCCGGTTCAAAGAATTGTCGGCGATCTATCCCGGGGCCGCGCTCATCGGTTGCACCACCGGCGGCGAGATCATCGACATCGACGTGCATGATGGCGCGGTGACGGCGACGGCCATCGCGCTCGATCACGGGCGGCTGCGCTTTGCCGAAGAGCGGGTCGCGCCGGAAGCGAACTCGTTCGACGCCGGCGCGCGGCTTGCCGCTGCGCTGCCGCGGACGGTCTGCGCGGCGTGTTCCTGTTGTCGACGGCACCCGCGTCAACGGCACGGCGCTGGTCGCCGGCATCCAACATGTGCTGGGCCGCGACGTGCACCTGACCGGCGGGCTCGCCGGCGACGGCGCGAGCTTCCGGACCACCCGGGTCGGGCTCAACGCCAATCCAGAACCGGGCCGCATCGCCGCCATCGGCTTCTATGGTGACCGCATCCGGCTCGGCAGCGGCAGCGTCGGCGGCTGGGACGCGGTCGGTCCCGAGCGCCGGGTCACGCGCGCCGACGGGAATACGCTGTTCGATCTCGACGGCGCGCCGGCGCTCGATCTCTACAAGCAGTATCTCGGGGCCGAGGCGGCGAACCTGCCGGCGAGCGCGCTGCTTTTTCCGCTGCAGCATCCATCCCCCGGGCGAGAAGGCGGCAAGCGTCGTGCGCACCGTCGTCGGGGTCGACGACAGCGCGCAAGGCGATGATCTTCGCCGGGACCATTCCCGAGGGCCATGTCGCGCAGATCATGCTCGGGAATTTCGACCGCCTCATCGCCGGGGCCGGGCGCGCCGCCGAAAAGGCGGCCATCCCCGGCGCCAAGGTGGCGATCCTGGTGAGCTGCATCGGCCGCAAGCTGTTGCTGGGCCAGCGTATCGCCGACGAGGTCGAGGCCGTGGCCGACGTACTGGGCGAAGGCTGCCGCACGACCGGGTTCTATTCCTATGGCGAGATCGCTCCGATGGAGGCGTCGTCGCTGTGCGATCTCCACAACCAGACCATGACGATCACCACGCTCGCGGAGGTGTAGTCTTGCACAAGCTGCTGCGCCGCCAGCTCCGCCAGGCGCAGGCGGACGGCGCGGTCGATCTGGCGACGCTCATCGCGCTGGTCGACGCGGCCTACGAGGAAGTCGACCGCGAACGCCGTTTCACCGAGCATACCCACCAGGTGCTGCACGACGAGCAGATGGCGCTCGCCGCGCGCCAGGTCGAGACGCACGCCAACATGGCGCAGATCCGCGCCGAGAAGGCCGAGGCCGAACGGGCGCGGGCGGTTGCCGAGGCCGCGCTCCTGAAGCGCGAGCGGCTTTCGGTGCTGGGCCAGCTCACGGCCACAGTGGCGCATGAATTGCGCAATCCCCTGAGCGCCATCCGCAACAGCGTCTATGCAATTCGTGAATTCAGCGGCGGCGGCGCGTCGCTCGAGCGGCCGATGATGCGAATCGAGCGCAATATCAAGCGCTGCGACAGCATCATCAACGACCTCCTCGATTATGCCCGTACGCGCGAGATCAAGACGCAGCCGGTCAGCCTCGACGCCTGGCTCGGCGAGGTTCTCGACGACCAGAGCATCCCCGACGGCGTCACGATCGAGCGCCGGTTCGGCGCCCTCGGCACGGTCGTTGCGCTCGACGAGGAACGCTTCCGCCGCGTCGTCAACAATCTGCTCGAGAACGCGATCCAGGCGCTGGCCGAGGACGGCGGCGCAGCGGCGATGCGCGTCGTCGTCACGACATCGGCTTCCATCGCGGCGGAAATCGTCATCGCCGATACCGGACCCGGCATGCCGCCGGCGGTGCTCGACCGTATCTTCGAGCCGCTCTTCAGCACCAAGTCTTTCGGCACCGGGCTCGGCCTGCCGACGGTGAAGCAGATCGTCGAGCAGCACCAGGGCACCATCGCCGTCGCCAGCGCCGTGGGCGCGGGGACACGCGTCGAGATCCGGCTGCCGCTGGCGGCCGCGGCGCGGCTTCCCGCGTCCGCGGCCTGACGGCGGCGCAATCCTTTCACGAATTTCATTGACGCGTGCGCGCCGCGCGCTTGGCACGGCGGCGGTCCAGTCGCTATGGTATGGCCATGCGCAAATCGAACTTCCGCGCGGCGTGCGCGTTTCTGGGGATTGTAGCGGCGCTTGCCGCGCCGGCAGCGGCACGCGCGGCCGACACGGCGACGCCGGTGCGGATCGGCGGGGCCGCTCATTGGGACGCCTACAGCTTCACGGATAAAACCGGCAAAGTGTGCTATCTCGTCGGCCATCCGGAAAAGAGCGAGCCTGCGAATCTCAAGCGCGGCCGGGTCGATGCGCTCGTGACCCAGCGCCCCAAGGAGAAATCCTTCGACGTGGTGAATTTCGACGCCGGCTATGCTTTCAAGGCGAATTCGAATGCCGAGCTCGATATCGATGGGCATAAATTCACCCTCTTCACCAGCAAGGACGCGGCCTGGACCCAGAATGCGGCGACCGACAAGACGGTGACCGCGGCGCTGGCCAAGGGAAAGCGCGCGATTTTCAAGGGTACGACCGCGCAGGGCGTCGTCGCCACCGACACCTACGCCCTCGACGGCTTCAGCGACGCGCTCGCCGCCACCGACAAGGCTTGCGGGGTCAAGCGGTAGCGGCGGCGGTCGCGTTTGCCTCGGGGCCGGCGCGCGCCTATATCTTGCCGCTATGGATGGCGTTGCGAGCGCGCCCGAGACGCGCAAGAACCTGGTCGGACTGAGCCGCGCGGAGCTGGCTGCCGAAATGGCGGCGATCGGCGCGCCCGCCTTCCGCGCGCGCCAATTGTGGCATTGGGTCTATCACCGCGGCGTCACCGATTTCGCGGCGATGACTTCGCTCGCCAAGGAATTTCGCGGCGACCTCGCCCGGCGCTATGTCGTGGCGCGGCCCGCGGCGGCGCGGTCGCTCCGCTCGGCGGACGGCACGCGCAAGTGGCTCCTGCGCTTCGCCGACGGCCAGGAGGCGGAATGCGTCCACATTCCCGAGGAGGAGCGCGGCACGCTCTGCGTCTCCGCCCAGGTCGGCTGCACCCTGACGTGCAAGTTCTGCCATACCGGGACGCAGCGCCTGGTGCGCAATCTCGATGCCGGCGAGATCGTCGGCCAGGTGATGGCGGCGCGCGACGCGCTCGGCGAATGGCCCGCGCCCGCCGGACGAGCGCCAGATCACCAACATCGTCCTCATGGGCATGGGCGAGCCGCTCTACAATTACGACAACGTCGCCAAGGCGGTCGGGATCGTCATGGATGGCGAGGGGTTGTCGGTGTCGCGGCGCAAGATCACGCTCTCGACCGCGGGCGTGGTGCCGATGATCGCTCGCTGCGGCGCGGAACTGGGGGTCAATCTCGCGATCTCGCTGCACGCGGTGAACGACGAATTGCGCGACAAGCTGGTGCCGCTCAACAAGAAATACCCCCTCGCCGAACTGCTCGACGCGTGCCGCGACCTATCCGGGGCTCAGCAACGCGCGGCGCATCACCTTCGAATACGTGATGCTGAAAGGCGTCAATGACAGCCCGGCCGAGGCGCGCGCGCTGGTGCGGCTCATCGCCGGCATCCCGGCCAAGGTCAATCTCATCCCCTTCAACCCGTGGCCGGGCGCGCCCTTCGAATGCTCGAGCGATGGGGCGATCGCGGCCTTCGCCGACATCGTCAACGCGGCCGGCTATGCCTCGCCGGTGCGCACCCCGCGCGGCCGCGACATCTTCGCCGCCTGCGGCCAGCTCAAATCGGACAGCGTAAAGCTCCGCAAGAGCGCGCAATTGCGGCTCGCGGCGGCGGCCGGGTGATGGCCGGGCGCGAGCCGGTTGCCGGTCCGCGCCCGCCGGGACCGAAACCGAAGCAGCGCCGCCCCAGCACCGGCCGCTCGCGCGGCTGAACTCACACAAAGCGGTCACGCAGGCGTGATGAACCTGGCGCGGGAAAGCGCTTGATCCGATCGCCCAGGGGACCAAGATCGCCGGCGCAACTTGCAACCAAGGGGAGGGGATCCGATGACCAAGATAGGGATGACGGCGATCGCCGTCGTGGCCGTGGTTTTTGCCTCGGTCGCCTTCGCACAGATGGCGCCGGTCAAGACCGGAGACAGCGCCAAAGGGAAGGTGCTCACCAACGATAGCGGCATGACCCTCTATACGTTCGACAAGGATGCCGGCGGCAAGTCTGCCTGCAACGGCCCCTGCACCGGAAACTGGCCGCCGCTGATGGCCGCCGCCGATGCCAAGGCCGAAGGCGACTACAGCATCATTACCCGCCAGGACGGCAGCAAGCAGTGGGCCTATAAGGGCAAGCCGCTCTATACCTGGAAAAAGGACCAGAAGCCCGGCGACATCACCGGCGACGGCTTCCTCAACAACGCCTGGCACATCGCCCAGCCGTGACGAAGCGATAATGCAGCGCCGCGCCGGCCGGCGCTGCAGGCGCGGCTAAAGCACCTTCAGCGCCGCTTCGGGTGGCCGGCCGAGGACGGCTTTCGCGCCTTTCACCACGATCGGGCGCTCGATGACGATCGGGTGCTTCGCCATCCCGGCGATGATTTGCTCGTCGTTCAAATTCGGCCTGTCGAGGCCTGCTTCCTTCGCCTCCTTCTTGCGCAACAGTTCGCGCGGCTTCAGGCCGAGCATCTTCAGGAGGCGCTTCAGCTCGGCCGCGTCGGGCGGCGTCTTCAGATACTCGATGACGCGCGGCTCGATGCCGCGCGCGCGCAAGATTGCCAGCGCCTTGCGCGAGGTGGCGCAGCGCGGGTTGTGATAGAGGGTCACGTCCATGGGCCGGCCTTGAGGGACGAAGGCCGCCATGCTAAGCCCGCGGCGGCGCGATTTGAAGCGCCCTTCCCTCGACCGGGGCACGCGCGATGGCGGACGAAGTGAAAAGGATTGTGCTGGCCTATTCGGGCGGGCTCGACACCTCGGTCATCCTGCGCTGGCTGCAGGAGACCTATCGCTGCGAGGTCGTCACCTTCACCGCCGATATCGGCCAGGGCGAGGAGCTGGAGCCGGCGCGGCGCAAGGCCGAGGCGATGGGCGTCAAGCAGATCTTCATCGACGATCTGCGCGAGGAATTCGTGCGCGATTTCGTCTTCCCGATGTTCCGCGCCAATGCGCTCTACGAGGGCGAATATCTCCTCGGCACCTCGATCGCGCGGCCGCTGATCGCCAAGCGCCAGATCGAGATCGCCAACGCGGTCGGCGCCGACGCGGTCGCCCACGGCGCCACCGGCAAGGGCAACGACCAGGTGCGGTTCGAGCTCGCCTATTACGCGCTTGAAGCCCGACATCAAGGTGATCGCGCCGTGGCGCGAATGGGACCTCACCTCGCGCACGCGCCTCGTCGAATATGCCGAGCGGCACCAGATCCCGATCCCGCGCGACCAGCGCGGCGAGGCGCCGTTCTCGACCGATGCGAACCTGCTGCACATCTCGGCCGAGGGCAAGATCCTCGAGGACCCCTGGGCCGAGCCCGAGGAGCTGGTCTACAGCCGCACCGTCGCGCCCGAGAACGCGCCCGACGAGCCCGAATATGTCGAGATCGAATTCGCTGCGCGGCGATGCGGTCGCGGTCAACGGCGCGGCGCTGTCGCCGGCGGCGCTGCTCGCGCGGCTCAACGAGCTGGGCGGGCGCCACGGCATCGGCCGCGTCGATCTCGTCGAGAACCGCTTCGTCGGCATGAAGTCGCGCGGCGTCTACGAGACGCCGGGCGGCACCATCCTGCACGCCGCCCACCGCGGCATCGAGAGCATCACGCTCGACCGCGGCGCCGCGCATCTCAAGGACGAGCTCATGCCGCGCTATGCCGAGCTCATCTATAACGGCTTCTGGTTCGCGCCCGAGCGCGCCATGCTCCAGGCGCTCATCGACCGCAGCCAGGAGGACGTCGCCGGCACGGTGCGGCTCAAGCTCTACAAGGGCCATGTCCGCGTGGTCGGGCGCAAATCGCCGAACTCGCTCTACAGCCTCGCCCACGTCACCTTCGAGGAGGACGCGGTCTACGATCAGCGCGACGCCGAAGGCTTCATCAAGCTCAACGCGCTCCGCCTGCGGCTCGCCAGCGCGCGCCGGCGCGCCAAGGACGGCGGGAAGTAACGCGCGCGAGCGCGCGGCTCACAACGCCGGCGCCGGCCAGCCACGCCGGCGGCAGGCGGCGATCAGCGTGTTGCGCAGCAGGCAGGCGATGGTCATCGGCCCGACGCCGCCGGGCACCGGCGTGATGGCGCCGGCGACCTGAACCGCCTCGGCGAACGCGACGTCGCCGACCAGGCGGCTCTTGCCGTCGCCGGCGGCGATGCGGTTGATGCCGACATCGATCACCGTCGCGCCGGGCTTGATCCAGGCGCCGCGCACCATTTCCGCCCGCCCGGTCGCCGCCACCACGATGTCGGCGCGGCGCACGACGCCGGCGAGGTCGCGCGTGCGCGAATGCGCCAGCGTCACGGTGCAGTTCTCCGCGAGCAGCAGCGCCGCCATCGGCTTGCCGACGATGTTGGAGCGGCCGATCACCACCGCCTCGGCGCCGGCGAGCGCGCCCAGCGCTCGCGCGCAGCAGCATCAGGCAGCCCCACGGCGTGCACGGCACCAGCGCCTCGCCGCCGCTCCACAGCCGCCCGACATTGACGGGCATGAAACCCGTCCACGTCCTTGGCCGGGATCGATCGCGTCGATGACGCGCTGCGCGGCGATCTGCGGCGGCAGCGGCAGCTGGACGAGAATGCCGTCGACCGCGGGATCGGCATTGAGGCGGGCGACGAGATCGAGCAGCTCGGCCTCGCTCGCGTCGGCGGGCAGGCGATGCTCGAAGCTCGCGAGACCCGCCTCCACGCGTCGCCTTGCCCTTGCTGCGGACATAGACCTCGCTCGCCGGGTCGTTGCCGACGAGCACGGCGGCAAGGCCGGGCACCGCGCCGTGGCGCGACTTGAGCGCGGCGGCAGCGGCGGCGACGGCGACGCGCAGCGATGCCGCGTGGGCCTTGCCGTCGATCAGGGCTGCTTCAGCCATGGGGCGAAAATCTCCGCGACCAGGGGCTCGAGCTGGGCCGGATCGCCGGCGACATGCACGAGCTTGCGGCGTTGGGAGGCGCCGAGCGCCAGCGTGACCTGGCGCCGCGGCAGGTGCAGCAGATCGGCAACGAGCCGCAGCAGCGCGTCATTGGCCGCGCCGGCATGGGGCGCCGCGCGCACGGCGACCTTGAGCTGCGCCGTGCCGTCCGCCGCGGCGGCGCAGCCCATGACGCGATCGGACGCCGCCTTGGGCACGAGATGCACCGCGAGGCGGATGCCGTCGCGCGCGACCGCGATAGGGCAGCGACGAGGCGGCGGCGCTCACAGCCGGTAGATCTGGTATTCGAGCTGCCGCAGCTCCTGCTCGATGAGCCAGATCGCCAACAGCAGGATGACCGGCGAGATGTCGAGGCCGCCGAAGCTCGGCAGGAATTGGCGGATCGGGCGCAGCGCGGGCTCGGTCAGGCGGTAGAGCACGCCGATGATGCTGCTGACGGTGGGGTTGCGCGTGTTGATGACCCCGAACGCGATCAGCCAGCTTGCCACGGCGCCGATGATGATCACCCACCAATAGAGATTGAGGAGAACGATCACGACATCGATGATCGGCACAATGAAACCACCCATGTCCGACCCCGCTTTCGCCTCAGGCGGCGGTACCGTAGCGAGCGTGTCCGAGAGGCGCAAGGGCGGCCGGCGAGCCTTGACAGGACACGGCGCGCGCTCCCATATTCCGCGCCGTTCCCGGGGCCGTAGCTCAGATGGGAGAGCGCGACGTTCGCACTGTCGAGGTCAGGGGTTCGATCCCCCTCGGCTCCACCAACCCCTCGCGAAATCCGCTGACACACGCGATCGATCGCGCGCGATCAAGACGCGGCGTTGATGGAGCGCGGCTTGCGGCCATCGTCGCCGGCGACAGGACGCTTGATTTCGCTGGGCGAGTGTGATTGGACTGAACCAGGAATTGGCCACCGGCGCCGGGATTGCCCCTTGGCGCAGACGGTGGCGCTCGCACTCAGCCCTCGACCGCCGCTCTGACCCGGTGCGGAACCGCCAGTTCGTGCGCGAGATAGTTCGCGATGGTCTCGCGCGCGAGACCGCTGTCGCCGGAGAACTGGCCAGGAAAGAGCGCGTGCACGCGAACCCGTACAAGCTCTATGTTCTGCTTGCGCGAAAGTTTGTTAGGCAATTTGCCCTCGGCGACGAGAGAGCGAATGGCTGCGGTAATGGGTCCCTGAGACGAAGGCCGCCCGACCCGGGTCACTCTAGGCATGGTCAAATCGAAGAACGTCGCATTTGGTTTCATGTGCAATGGACCGCTCATCTCTCGATCGCAACTGCGCCGCGACAACAGAACGAAAGCAATCGTCATGCCAATTAATTAACCCGTTGAATTTTCTAAACTTAACTTCGAACCAAGCCGGCAAGTGTAAAAGATGCCGTCAGCCGGCCCGGTTAATCCGGCCCGCGCCGCGCGGACGCGGTGCCGCGCCGGCGCGCGGCCGCGGCGGGCACTGGCTGAACGATCGTCAACCTGTCGCCATTAGCAGGTGCAACAACAGCGGTCCGGCACGGTATGGGGGCGGCCGCGGGGACTTGGAGTAAGTTCGTGGCGTCGTTATTCGAGGTCTACGAAATACTGGCGCGCTCCGGGCTGTTCGATCCCGATTACTATCGCGCGCGCAATCCCGAGGTCGCGGCCGCCAATCTCGATCCGCTCCTCCACTATATCGAGGAGGGCGCCCGGCGTGGCCGCGACCCGCATCCCGAATTCGATGCCGGCTTTTATCTCGAGCAATGCGCCCGGAGCGGCGAGCACCCGGAAAATCCGCTGTTCCATTACATCACCATCGGCACCGAACGCGGCCTGGCGCGCACGCGCCGGCGGCATGACGCGCCGGACGAGGAGCTGAAGCTCTATGTCGACCTGCCGCGCGCGGACGAGGCTTCCCAGCCGATCCGCATCGAACGCAGCCTGTCGATCGCCGGCTGGGCGTTGGCGCGGCGCGGTGTTGCCGCGATCGACATCGCCATCGACGGCGTGCGGCTGCTGTCGGCGCAATACGGCCTCGAGCGCCGCGACGTGGCCGCGGCCTATCCCGGCTGGAACGACGCCCGGCACAGCGGCTTCGCCGCGACGATCCCCAATCGCAGCCTGGGGCAAGGCGGGCACGCGGTCGGCCTCACATTGCGCGACACGGCCGGCGCCGAGACCACGGTCACTTTCGCCGTCGATGTCGCCGCGCCGGCGGCGCGTGCCGGGCCGGGGCGGCTGCGGCACAAGATGACGGAAGCGGAGGCCGATCTCGCGCGGCGGATGCTGACGCGCCTGGCGTGGCGGCCGATCTTTCGCGTCGTGCTGCTGGCGGATGGTGGCGCGGCGGAAGCCGCTCGGATCCGGGCGACGCTGGCGTCGCTGCGGCGCCAGATCTACGACGATTTTCGCGTTCTGCTGCTGGCGGCACGCGGCAGGAATGCGCGCAGCGTCGAAGCCCTTGACGGGTTCGATGACATTGCCGATCGCGTCACGATCGTGCGGGATGCGAAGGAAATCGCGCTCGGCGCCGCGGTGCGCGAAGCGCCGCGCCGGCCGGTTCTGGTGTGCCTGCTGCGCGCCGGGGACGTGCTCGGCTGCGATGCGTTCATGGAACTCGCGCTCGCTTCGGGCCGCGATCGCGACGCCGATTTCTTTTATGGCGACGACCGGCGCGGCGATAGGGGCAAAGCGATCGGGCCGTTCTTCAAGCCGGACTGGTCGCCCGATCTGCTGCTCGCGACCAACTATATCGGACGCTTCTGGTGCGCCGCGGCGCCATTGCTGGCGCGTGCCGGCGTCACGCTCGAAACGCTGCGTGCGTACGGCGATTACGATGCCGTGCTGCGCTGTACGGAAACGGCCAATTCGGTGTGCCATGTCGACGCGGTTCTGCACGAGGAGGCGCCGCGGCGCCGCGCCGATCCCGGGGCGCGCGCGGCCATCGCCGCTTCCTTGGTTCGCCGCGGGATCAAGGCCCGGGCCGTGCCCGGCCGGCTCCCCGAAACCCATCGCGTGCGGCGGCCGCTTGCCGGCGGCGAGCTGGTCTCGATCATCATCCCCATGGCGGCGCCGGAGGACGTGCTCGCCGCCTGCATCGCGCGCCTGCGCGCGGTCACCGGTTATCGCCCCTACGAGATCATCGCGGTCGGCGGTCGCGGCGACGCGGCCAACGGCAGCGGCCTGGGTGCCGACAGGGTAATTCCGTGTGCCGCGCCGACGCCGTGGCCCAAGGCCGCCAATCTCGCCGCGGCGCAGGCGCGGGGGGCCTATCTTCTCTTCTTCGAGGCGCGCCTGGAAGTGATCGATCCGGATTGGCTCGAGGCGCTGCTCGAACACGGACAGCGGCCCGAGATCGGCGCCGTGGGTCCTCTGATCCTCGATCCCGGCGGCCGGATCCGCCATGCCGGCCTGTTTCTCGCCGCGCCCGACCAGGTGCGCCACGCTTTTCGCGGCCGCGCTGCGGACGATCCGGGCTATTTCGGCCTGGCGCAGACGGAGCGCAACGTCATCGCCGTTCCCGCCGCCTGTGTGCTGACGCGGCGCGAGACATTCGTAGCAAACGGCGGCTTCGACGAGCGCCACGCCGGCGGCCAGGCCGATCTCGATTACGGCTTGAGGCTGTGGCGGCGCGGGCTCAGCAGCCTCTACACGCCGCACGCGCGCCTGGTTGATCACGCCAGCGGCCCGGCGGCCGCAGGGGAAAAGAGCGGCGACGCCCGCGCCTTCGCCCAGCGCTGGCGCAGCGTGTTTCAGCGCGGCGACCCGTTCTTCAATCCGCGACTGTCGCCAAGGTCAGACGACATGACGCCCGAGCCCGAGCCGGCCGCGCCCGTTTTCGCCGGGCATCCGATTTATGCCAAAGACAAGGTCAAGCGCATCCTCGCCGTGAAGCTCGACCATATCGGCGATTGCGTCATGGCGCTTTCGGCGCTGCGCCGGCTGAAGCAGCATTTTCCCGCGCCGCGCGACTCAGCGTCCTGTCCGGGCCCTGGGCAAAGGCGGTGTGGGCGCTGGAGCCGTGTATCGACGAGGTGATCGAGTTCGAATTCTACTTCGCGATCTCGGGCCGCGGCGCGCGCGCCGTCTCGGACCGGGACTTCGAGCGTCTTGGCGCGCGACTGGCGCCCTATCGCTTCGATCTCGCGCTCGATCTGCGGAAGATCCCGGACACGCGCCCGATCCTGCAACATGCCGGCGCTCGCTGGCTGGCCGGTTTCGAATATGGCGGGCAGTTCCCGTGGCTCGACATTGCCCTCGAATGGGATGGCGACCACGCCCTCGTCGCCAAACGCCAACATGTCAGCGACGATCTCGTGAACCTGGTCGATGCGGTCGCCGCTGCGGGCGAGCCTGACCGCCAGGTCATTGCCCCGCGCGCCGGCCGCGCGCGGGCGCCTCGCCGGCGTGCCCCCGCGGCTCTTCGCCAAGCCGGTCGTCTGCGTCCATCCGGCGGCCGGCAATCCGCTGCGCCAATGGCCGGAAGGCCAGTTTGCCGCGCTCATCGATCTCCTGGTCGAACGCTTCGGCGTCCACGTCGCGCTCATCGGACGGCGCGACGAGCAGCCCGTCGCACGAGCGGTTCTCGCAAAGGTTGAGCGGCGCGAGGCAGTATTCTCGCTGTTCGGCAAGTTCGCGCTGTCGCACCTGCCGGCGTTGCTCACGCGCTGCGTCTTGTTCGTCGGCAACAATAGCGGGCCGAAGCATATCGCCGCGGGACTCGGCGTGCCGACCGTAGGCGATCATTCCGGCATCGTCGATTGCGTCGAATGGGGCCCGCTCGGACCGAACGCGGTGGCGCTGTGGCGCGACATGATCTGCGCGCCCTGCTATCTGCAAACCGCAGCGGATTGTCCGCGCGGCCTTGCTTGCCTTACCGGGCTCGCGGTCGGCGATGTTTTCCGGGCGTGCGAGCGCATGCTTTGCATCGCCGCCGTCCCGCCCAAGGCGGTGTCCCCTCGCCCCGCCGGGCGCGGGTGTCGGCGTGGCTAATCAGCATTTAACCTCGGCCGCATAATCTGGACATTTCTACACGCGCACGCGCCAAATCGCCGCGTATCTTGTGCATTTAGCGAGAATGCCGCATAATCGCCGCACTGCGAACATGCCACGCGTCTTGAATCGGCTTCGGGGCCGTGCGCATGGCCGGTTTGCCGGGATGGGTGACGGGCTCATGTCACAAATTTTCATCCAGGGGTTTTGTGAGAAGAAAATGGCCAAAACTTGGCCTTACGACGAAGCCTGCATCGTGGCGGGGAGCTCTACGGGAGCTTGTTGGCACGGAACAGCGATGAGGATGGATACGACTACAACGTCAGTCAGCTCTTGCACGGCTATGAAACCGTTCGCGATATCGTGATACGCTTCTGTGCGTCGGAAGAGTTTCGCGAGAAGTTCGTAATGAATCAGTCGCCGAACGAGCTGGCGCGACGGCTATTGTTGCGATTTGCAATGATCAAGCGCCCGTCTCCCGAGCAGATCAAGGCGCTCGCGATCGCGCTCTTGGAGCGCGATTGGCGCGACGTGGTCGAGGAAGTCATCATGAGCGACGGCTATTCCGAAGCTTATGGCGACGACCGCGTCCCGCTCTGGGCATAGGGCGGAGGGGGGACCCGAGGTGGCATCGAAGCGCAAGGCAACGCCGAAGCAAACGGGTGCTGCGGCGTCTTTTCTCTCCCCGCGGTTGCAGGAGCCGCCGCCGGCGAATGGCGCCATTGCCGCCGGCTCCGCGCTCCGCGCGCGGGAGAAGGCGACTGTCGAAGGCGGACTGATCTCGGTCGACGGCGACGGCATTCTGGGCTGGGCCTGGGATCCAGCCGACCCGACCCGCGCCGTCACCGCCGTCGTCACCAGCGGCGATGTCGTTATCGGAACCGGCATTGCGGATCTGTTCGATCATGACTCGGTGCGCCATCATGTCGGGCCGGGCATTCCCGGCTTCCTCATCAAGCCGACGCGGGCGTCGCAGGGCCGTTACCCGGTGGCGTTGACGCTCAAGGACGAGGCAGGCCCCATTCTCGGCGCGCCGCTGTCGGTCGACGATCCGGCCAAGCTCGAACCGTTCTCCTCGAGTTCGAGCGCGGCTCCTATGAGGGCTATGTCGACCAGTTCCGCGACGGGTTTCTGATCGGCTGGGCGTGGAGCCCATGCTCGCCCGATCGTCCCGTGATCGTCGAGCTCTACGAAGGCGACGACCGCATCGACCGCACCGTCGCGTCGCTTTATCGCGAGGATCTGGCGGCGGCGGGCAAGCGGCAGGGGCATTGCGGCTTTCGTCTTGAATTGCCGGTGGCGATGCT
>CAVRKF010000009.1:0-147751 GCA_963721625.1 uncultured Alphaproteobacteria bacterium | reverse complement strand
CCGGGCGAGTCGGGCAGCCCGAACGTGGCCACGCCCTAGCCCGCCGCGGCCAGCAGCGCGTCGACGTGCCCGTGGTAGCAGCCGGAGAACTTGACCACCAGCGGCCGCCCGGTGAAGCCGCGGGCCAGCCGGACCGCGGACATGGTGGCCTCGGTGCCCGAGTTGACCAGCCGGACCTGCTCGACCGGGGTCCGGGCCACGATCTCCTCGGCCAGCACCACCTCGCCGGGCGTGGCCGTGCCGAACGACGTGCCCTGCGGTCGCCGCGGCGGACACCGCCGCGATGACCGGCGGATACGCGTGGCCGAGGATCATCGGGCCCCAGGAGCACACCAGGTCCACGTACTCGCGGCCGTCCGCGTCGGTCAGGTAGGCCCCGCGCCCGCGGACCATGAACCGCGGCACGCCGCCGACCGCGCCGAACGCGCGCACCGGCGAGTTCACCCCGCCCGGGATAACCTCGCGGGCGCGGGCAAACAGCTCTCGCTTCGACTCGTCACGACTAAGTTACGCCTCGCAGGCGTCGACCAGGTACTCAAGCAGCCGCAGCGCGTCGGGCAGCGGGTGCTCCTGCGGGGAGCGGAGCCAGCGCGCGGCCGCCGGTCCCGTACACCGACGGCGGGGCGAGCACGAAGCTGTCCCGGCAGTGCCAGCGCAAGCCCGGGGTGACGCTCTCCGGCTCGCAGTCCAGGCCGCACGACCACCATTCGTCCTCGTCGGCGGGCGAGCCCCTGGTCACCACGAAGAACAGCATCCGGTCATCGCCCAGGCGCGGCCACCGGCCCCACCGCCGCCCCGGCGGCCTCCATCCGCGCCAGCGCGGACGACCCGGCCGAGGTGGGCACGTCGAGCACATCAAAAACCCGGCCGGTGACGAGTATGACGTTCGCCTCCGGCCGGGTTTCCCACCAGCTCACGATGATGTTGATGTCGACCGTGGCCTGCATCTGCCAGGCGGGCGACACCGGGTGCGCGCCCGGCTCCGGGCAGCCAACCCGGTCACAGGAGCACGCGCGTCCCGGCTCGACCGACCCGCGGCCGCCGCGGTAGCGGGTGCGCGCCCAGGCACACGGGCCAGCCCAGCGGCGCGTACTGCTCCGCCGCGGCCCCGAGCGGCTGATGACGTTCCGCCGCCCGGCCGCGGCCCCGTCCGTTACGGCGCCGCGCTACGTCGACCATCGGACCCTGGCCTTCCCTTGTGTGCTTGATTACCTGACGTAAGGCTTACACCACGTTCCGTTCGGACCATTAAACTACGTGGGCAGGCCGATACGGTCACGTTTTGCGCACATGTTGCCCGCGAATTCAACTCTGCAGCCAGCGCGCCACCTCGGCCGCCCAGTAGGTGAGGATGATGCCGGCGCCCGCGCGGCGGATCGCGGTCAGAGTTTCCATGATGCCCGCTCCCGGTCCAGCCAGCCGTTGGCCGCCGCCGCCTTGATCATGCGAACTCGCCGCTGACCTGGTAGGCCGCCACCGGCACGGGGACGCTCTCCGCGACCGCCGGATCATGTCCAGGTAGGCCAGCGCCGGCTTGACCATCACCATGTCGGCGCCTTCGGCGACGTCCAGCGCGACCTCCCGCAGCGCCTCGCCGCCGTTGGCCGGGTCCAGCTGGTAGCTGCGCCGGTCGCCGAACTTCGGCGCGCCCTCGGCGGCCTCGCGGAACGGGCCGTAGAAGGCGGAGGCGTACTTCGCCGCGAGCTCAGATCCGCAGTCGCCGAAGCCCGGCCGCGTCCAGCGCCGCGCGGATCGCACCGACCTGGCCGTCCATCATGCCGCTCGGGGCGACCAGGTGCGCGCCCGCCTCGGCCTGGGCCACCGCCTGCGGCGTAACGCTCCAGCGTGGCGTCGTTCTCGACGTCACCTCCGGCCGGTCGAGCACGCCCGCAATGGCCGTGGTCGGTGTACTCGCACAGGCACAGGTCGGCCATGATCACGCAGACGTCGCCGATCTCGGCGCGCAGGTCGGCCAGGGCGAGCTGAGAGCGCCGCGGCCGATGCCCGATCTAAAGTCATTGAGGTGAGGCGGCGACGCTCCGTCACCCGATCGGACCGCCACGCGCACGCCCGAACGGATTCACAAGCTACCGTCAATCCTCGACCCCCTTCTGTTGTCTCTGTCTGCCGCGTCGCACCCAAATTCAAATCAATGCTGTTAAGAAATCGCTAACAATGCAGTAAATCTATGAAACAGAGTTCGCCGCTTGGCAGAAACACGCGTGTCTCCGGCGTAATGAACAGGAAATGCTCGAAAATTGACACAATTTTACTCCCTTGATGCCCTATATAACGCAACATCGATCGTGTCAAACGCAATTTCCCCAGAAATAGCCGCGCCGCTTCACCGGCCGCACGCCGCGTCCGCAGCGCGACCCCATCGGCGCGTCGCTCGGCTTATCGACGAACCGCCAGGGCGGCGCGGAACATTGCCAGAAGCAGGAAAAGGCCACCCGCGATGAACGACATGAATATGCCGGTCGTGCTGGTCAGAAAATTGACAACCACCTCGACGACATTCAGCTTCACCGGCGGATCGGTTCGCACTTTTTCGCTACCGGTGACGCGGTCTTCCAGCGGGACGGACAAGGATGCGCCGGTCGAGGCCTCGGTGAAGTTGATGCTTCCCATGGTCGCGGAAAGGTCGAGCTGCAGCTCGAACCGACCTTGGCCGAAAATCGAGAAGCTGTTGTCGAGACCATAGGCGGCGGTGGGCCGCACCACCGTCTGCAATGCGTCGCCGAGCATGCGGCTGTCGAGCAGCTGCTCGCTGAGGCTGAAATTCGCGCTGCTCACGTCGTCGGTGGCCGAGGCGACCGATTGCGTCACTGTCTGCGGCTGCTGGCGTTGATCCGGGCGCCGCACCGAAACGATCGACTTTGCCACGGTGCGCAACGTGGGACCGTCATCCTGAACCAGCGTCACGTCGTGCATCGCCATGGGGTCGGGACGCTGCTGCGCCGCGCGCCGCGGCGCGGCCCCGGGCGCGGAGGAGCGTGTCGTGGCCGGCAGAACCGAGGCACCGTCGGCGAAGCCCGGATCGTTCACGGCGAGCCCGCCGTCGTTGTCGGAATCGGGTGCGGTCTGCGGCTGCGACGTCGCGCCGGGCACGCCGATCGCCAAGGTGCTGCCAAGAATCCGGCGCACCGCGTCGCTCTCCTGTAACGTCTGAGTGACGGCCTCGCGGCCCTCCTCGGCGGGATCGAGCACAAGCGCGGCCTCCATAGCGGATGTGTTCAAGGCGAGACTGTCCTGCGTCTGACCGGCAGCGGTGACGCGGTCGATCACCGGCTCGGTGCGCGGCAGAAGCGTCAACGTACCCAGGGCCGGCGCCGGATCGGCGGCTTCGATCCGCGGCGCTTCCGGCTCAAGCGTGGGAAGGAGCGGCGCCGCCTCTGCGGGGGCAAGCGAGAGCGTCAGCAAAGCCGACGCCATTCCGACTTGCAATAGCCAGGAATGCGCGCCCGGCATCGGCGCGGTTCGCGATTTCGGCTTCGCCGACCGCATCTCCAAACAACGCCTCAAAGGCAGCGCGCAGGAAAGAATAATACGGTTCCCGTTCGCAAAATCAAATATATAATCGGAACTTGGAGCGTGCCGCGGCGTTGTCTGAGGTTTTGCCTGGACGTTGCCGAAAAAATACGAAAGTTTCGAAACCGTCATCGGGTCGGCGCGCCACAATCATTGCGGGATTTATCGTTCCGAGCCAGGAGAACGCGTGGTGCCGGCCGGTGCGGCAAGATTGACGTTCTTGACGCTTGCGGGATTGGGGATCGCGGGATGCGCCGCCGGTCCTTTGCCCGGACCGCCGCCGGCCGCGGCGCCAGCGGTCGCCGCACCGATGCCGGCGACGGGCGAGACCAGGGCAGAGGAACAGCGCGATCGATACATCGAGCGCGCCCTCACGCGGGCGCCGCCGGCCGGATTGAAGGGACGCCGCGAAGTCGGCGTGGGCACCGGGTTTTTCATCGCGCCCGACAAGGTCCTGACCAATTATCATGTGGCCGGCATCTGCACGGCGCTGACCGTGGGAAACGGGATCGAGGGCAAAGAGGTGGAGGCGAAGCTCGTTGCCAGGAGCCCGAGCGACGATCTTGCCGTCATCGAAACCGCCGCCCCGATGGGCAAACCGGCCCGCTTCGAGACAGCGCTCTACACCGAAACCGGCGCAGACCTTGCGGTGGTGGGATATCCCGCGCACGGCCTCGCGGTACTCGAGGCCGAATTAAGCCCGATTTCGGCACGCGAGCAGGATCTCACGGCGGCGCACCGGCATTATTTCTTTCATGGCTCGGTACAGCCCGGCAATAGCGGCAGCCCGGTGCTCGACGACACCGGCGCTGTCGTCGGCATCGTCTCGGCCAAGGTCGACACGGTCGCCATCTATCGCAAGACGGGCCGTATCGTGGACAATATTGGCGTTGCCATCGCCAACCGCACCGTCTTCGACTTTCTGCATCGCAGCGCCGTCGCATTCCTGCCGGCACTGCCATCGCGCGGGCTTGCACCCGAACAGCTTCTCAAAAAGGCAAACGGTTTCGTCCGTCAGGTCGGCTGCTGGCGGTAGCGGACCGAGCGCCGCAAACGGCGCGCTAAGGGCACGTGCCGACGGGATCGTCGAACAAGAGGCCCAGGCCCTGGCGAAGCGGGAGCCGGGCCGTGCAGCCAAGATGGCGCGCCGCCTGTCCGGGATCCCCGATCGAGCGGCGGATATCGCCGGCCCGGGCTGCCCCGTATTCGAAGGCCGGCGTGACACCCAGGCGATCCCCCATCAGCGCCGCCAGTTCCCCGATCGTGGTGCCGATCCCGGTGCAGACGTTATAGGCCTCGCCGGCCGCTTCCCCAGCCTCCATCGCGGCGATGAAGAAAGCGACCGCGTCCGACACGGCGACAAAATCACGCACCTGGCGGCCGTCGCCGTAGATCGCCAACGGCGCTTGGCGTCTCAGACGCAGGGCGAAGATCGAGATCACGCCGGAATAGGGCGAGCCCGGATCCTGACGTGGACCGTAAACATTGAATAGGCGCAGGCCGACCGTCGGAACTTGGTAGAGCAGGCTGGCGACGCGGCCGTGCAACTCGCAACCGAGCTTGTCGGCGCCATAGGGATTGGTCGGACGCGGCAGCACCGTCTCCCGGAGCGGAACGGCGTCGGCGTCGCCGTAAACCGCCGCACTCGAGGCATAGACGACCCGCACCCCCGGGCCTGAGCCGCGGCGCGCGGCATCGAAAATGTTGATGCCGCCCGTGAGATTGACGGCGTGGCAGCCGAGCCAGTCGCGGCTGCTCTGCTCGACCGACGCGATCGCCGCGAGGTGGAATATGCCATCGACCTCTGCCGCGCAGGTCCGCACCGTGGCGCGATCGGTGATGTCGCCAATCACCAGCTCGGCCTCGCCCGGCGCATTCTCGCGCCTGCCGCTGGAGAGGTTGTCGAGAATGCGCACCCGGTGGCCGCGGCCGATCAACGCATCCGCAAGATGGGAACCGATGAAGCCGCAACCGCCCGTTACCAGGTAATGTGCCATGCAGGAACCCTAGCGCATTGATCAAGCCGCGATTATGCCGTGCCCAGAATGCCCCGTGGGGGATCAAAAAGGGGTTTATGGGACGCGACCCTCGCCCCCTTGCGCGGTGCCCGTGATCGGCCCGTTGCCGCTCCTGATACGCCGCAAGGGCCGCTTCGGACCAACCGTTGCACGGCAGACGCGCGCGCCTGAAATCACGAGCGCCGCGCCGGTCGTTGACCGAACCGTTAATCCAAAAGACATGTTTCTTCGTAAGATTAATGAGGCACGAGCAGTAAACGGCCGTCCCATACATCCGTATGCCGGAATCTGTGTGCGGGCGCCGACCTTTATATCGTTAGCAAGTTTCTGTCGTTCGTGGTAATTGCATGGTGGGGTAATGGCGTTGTCGGTCGGGGTCCGGTCGGGTTGGGCTTTTGGCCGGGGCGGCTTTGCTTTTCCGGGTCACGGAGCGTGGAGGGCGGATTGAGCGGTGTGACGATACGCGCCCTTGTGGTTGCGGCGTTGGTTGTGGTTGGCGGGTGCTCCGGTACGGCGGTGGTTCCGCCTGCGGCGACGGCGGACCAGATGGACGCGCAATACCTGATCGGCCCGGGCGACAATCTGAACATCTTCGTGTGGCGCAATCCGGAATTGTCGGCGACGGTTCCGGTGCGCCCGGACGGGCGGATCTCGACGCCGCTGGTCGAGGACGTGGTGGCGGTGGGCAAGACGCCGACGGAACTGGCGCGCACGCTCGAGGGGCGGCTGAAGAAGTTCGTGCGCGACCCGATCGTGACGGTGATGGTGTCGGGCTTCGTGGGCGATTTCAGCCAGCAGGTGCGGGTGATCGGCGAGGCGGTGCAGCCGCGGGCGGTGCCTTATCGCCAGAACATGACGCTGCTCGATGTGATGATCCAGGTGGGCGGTCTGACCAAGTTTGCGGACGGCAACGGCGCGGTGCTGATTCGCAAAGTAAAGGGCCAGGAGGATACCTTTCCGGTGCGGCTCGACAACTTGATCAAGGACGGCGAAATCCGATACAACTTCAGGATGGAGCCGGGCGACACGCTGATCATTCCGCAGAGCGCTTTTTAGGCTCGACCGGCAGTCGCCGTCATCCGGCCAGAGGCGAGACCGAGACGCCATGGACAGGAAGCTGATCTTTTTCTACTTGCAGGGAATCTGGCGGCGCAAGTGGGTCGCGGCGGGGATCTGCTGGCTCGTCTGCGCGATCGGCTGGCCGGCGGTGTTCCGCATCCCGAACATCTATGAATCCTCGGCGCGCGTTTATGTCGACGTCGACAGCCTGCTGACGCCGCTCCTGCGCGGGATTGCGGTGGAGACCGATCCGCTGCAGCAACTCGACTACATGCAGCGCACGCTCTTGAGCCGGCCGAACCTGGAGCAGGTGATCCACCTGGCCGATCTCGATAACCAGGCGCGGACGCCGGAAGACAAGGAAGGGCTGCTCAGCAGCCTGGCGCGCGACGTCCATGTCGGGCTGCAAGGGGCGAACCTGTTCAACATTGCCTATCAGGACACCAACCCGGTCGCGGCCAAGAACGTGGTGAAGGCGGTGCTGACGGTGTTTTCCGAGGCCTCGGCCGGGAACAACCGCGCCGACATGGACAATGCGCGGCGGTTCCTGGAGGAGCAGATCGCGAGCTATGAGAAGCAGCTGCGGGCGGCGGAAGCGCGGCGCGCGCAGTTCCGCGAGACCTACGGCAAGATCCTGCCCGACGCCAACGTGCCGCGGCTGGAGCAGGTGCAGGACCAGGTGCAGAAGGTGAAGCTGCAGCTCGACGATGCCGAGGCGCGGCGGGCGTCGATCGCCAAGGAGCTGGCGGTGACGACGCAATTCCTCTCGATCGACCAGGCCGCCTCCATCATCATCAGCAACGGCGGCTCGCCGGCGGCGCAAAAGCAGCTCCAGCTCGACGACGCGCAGCGCAAGCTCGCCGATCTCCAGTCGCGCTTCACCGATGACTATCCCGACGTGGTGGCGCTCAAGCGCGACATCGCTTCGCTCAAGAGCCAGCTCGCCGATGACCAGAAAGGGGCGAAGTCCGGCACCGGCCCCGACGCGCAGCGCCGCAGCCAGGTCCCGAACCCGGTCTACGAGCAGCTCAAGATGCGTCTCGTCGACGCCGACAGCACGATCGCCTCGGTGCAGCGCCAGCTCGCCTTCGCCGAGCAGGACGAGGAGCGTGTCGCGGCGGCGGTGAAGGCGGCGCCGGGGATCGACCTGCAGGCGCAGAACCTCGACCGCGACTATGACGTGCTGAAGAAGAACTACCAGGAACTGGTGTCGCGGCGCGAGGCGGCGAACATGGCGCAGGCGGCGGATACCCAGGCCGACAAGGTCCAGTTCCGCATCGTCGACTCGCCGCAGGTGCCGCTACTGCCGATCTCGCCCAACCGGCCGATCCTCTATTCGGCGGTGCTGATGGCGGGGCTGGGCGCCGGGGCTGGGCGCGGCGTTCCTGCTGGTGCAGCTCGACCGCTCGTTCACCACGCTGGCCAGCCTGCGCAGCTTCGGGTTGCCGGTGCTGGGCTCGATCTCCCGGGTCAATCTCTTCGGCAGCCGGCGGCGCGCGATCCAGCAGGCGACGGGGCTGGCGGCGAGCGTGTTTGCGCTGCTGATGATCTATGGCGCGCTGCTTCTGGCCAACTACACGGCCATCCACCGGGTGATCTAGGCGATGAACGAGCGGCCGATCGGGCTCATCCAACGGGCGGCGGAGCGGCTGCGCCAGCAGCAGCCGGCGCTCGGCCCGGCGGCGGCGGCGGCGGCGGTTGCGCCCCCGCCCCCGGTGGCGGCGGCGGCGGCGGACGCGGGTCAGCGCGTCAGCCGCGAGATCAAGATCGACCGCCAGCGCCTGGCCAAGGCGGGGATCATCTTCACCAATACCGAGCGCTCGCGGGTGGCGGAGGAATTCCGCATCATCATCCGCCAGATCCTGGCCAAGGCGGCGAGCGAGCCGGCGGAGAATTCGCGGCTCATCATGATCACCAGCGCGCGCCCGCGCGAGGGCAAGACCTTCACCAGCATCAACATCGCGCTGGCGATCGCCTCGCAGCTCGATTTCCGGGTGCTGGCGATGGATTGCGACGTCGAGCGCCAGTCGATGAGCTCGGTCCTGGGGATCGAGCCGGACAAGGGGCTGGTCGATCTCATCGCCGACGACACGCTCGACATGCGCGACATCCTGCTGCGCACCGACGTGTCGAACCTGACCGTGCTGCCCGCCGGGCGCAAGCGGCCCGGGGTGCCGGAGCTGCTGTCGAGCCGGCGCATGCGCGACATCCTGGCCGAGATCGAGCACCGTTATGCCGACCGCTATATCGTGATCGACGCGCCGCCGTGCCTGGCCACCAGCGATCCGTCGATCCTGGCGTCGATGGTCGGCCAGATCGTGTTCGTGGTCGAGGCCAACCGGACGCAGGAGGCGGAGATCGAGGAATCGCTGCGCCTCATCAGCGCGTGCCCGAACATCAGCCTGGTCTTGAACAAGATGGAAGGGACGACGTCGGAACATTTCGGGTCGTATGGCTACTACTGAGAGGGACCGGTGGCCGGGGTGGAAGAACGGGGCAAGGCGGCGCGGGCCAGAGCGCGGCCGGCGGGGGATCATCACTTCTTTCCCTATCTCGGCCTCGCGGTCGCGGTGATCGCCCTGGCGCGGGCGCCGCTCGGCCTCGCCCAGACACCCGCCGCGCCATCCCCCGGCGGCGGCACGCAAGCCGGCCCCGCCGCCGCAGGCACGGGCGGCACCCCGGCGCCGGGCACCGGCGAAACCGCCGCCCCCGGCGCGGCCACCTTCGGCCCGCCGGGCGCCGCCGCCCCCGGCGCGGCGGAACGCGGCCCCGCCTGGACCTTCATTCCCTCGGTCGCGCTCGACGAAGCCCTCACCGACAACGTGTTCTCGACCGCGACGCAGCGCCGCGCCGATCTCATCACCACGCTCGCGCCCGACTTCTTCGCCACCGGCGCGAGCGCGCGGCTCAAGGGCGTGTTCGATTACAGTCCCCAGCTGATCAAATACGCCGACAACACCAGCCAGGACCAGATCCAGGAGAACCTGTTCGGCAACGGCACGCTGACCGCGGTGCCGGATCTGTTCTTCGTCGACGCCAGCGCCTCGATCTCCAACCAGTCGCGCCTGGGCGGCCGCGGCTTCGACAACACGGCCCAGGATCCCGACCTCGCAGAGCACCCAGACCATCGCCTATACCGGCTCGCCCTATCTGCGCTTCCATTTCGGCGACGACGGCGACGCCGAGCTGCGCTACACCCTCGCGCAGACCGATTTCAGCGGCAATACCGGCCCGGTCACCGACAGCCTGACCGGCCAGAATCTCGGCGCGCTGTCCAACGCGACGCAGCACGCGGGCACCTTCACCTATGACACCGGCGCAGCGTTCTCCCGCCTGCAGTTCAGCTTCCTCGGCAGCTACGTCCAGTTCATCAGCGGCAACGGCGCGCTCAATTCGCGCCACGCCCTCGGCACCGCGACCGGCACCTACGCCGTCACCGATTATTTCTCCGCCCTGTTCGGCGGCGGCTACGAGAAGCTCACCTACCCGCAGCTGCCGCAGGCCGATTTCTCCGGGCCGGACTGGAGCGTGGGCGGGCGCTACCAGCCGCGCGCGGACCGGCAGATCACCTTGACCTATGGCAAGACCGAGGGCCAGAACGCCTTCACCGGCTCGATGCTCTACGCCGTCACCGGCGACGCCGTCCTGAGCGCCTCCTATTCCGAGGAGAATTCGAGCGCGCAGCAGCAGATCCTGCAAAATCTCGGGGCCTCGACCCAGTTCACCCCGGGAAGCCCGATCAATTCCACCACCGGCCTGCCGCAGGCCATCACCAACCCCAACCTGGCGCTGCAGAACAGCATCTTCCGCGCCCGGAACCTCCAGGCCGCGCTCACCGTCAGCCGCGAGCGCAACCGCTATTCGGCCTCCTTCGACCGCAGCGAGGACACCGCCCTCAGCGCCGGCAGCCTCAGCCAGACCACCAATGGCGGCGTGCTCAGCTGGGGCCGCGACCTCACCCCCGACGCCAGCGGCGTCATGAGCGCCGGCTACGCCGCCACCAGCTCGAACGGCGCCGGCGCCGCCGCCGCCACCACCGAGGCCCTCACCTTCGGCGTCGCCGTCACCGTCACCCTCTCCCCCACCCTCACCGCCGGCGCCAACTACGCCCTCTCGCGCCAGACCGGCGGCAGCGGCGGCGCCATCCTCGTCGACATCGTCAGCGTGTCCCTGCGCAAGACCTTCTGAGACCGCCGATGTACACCGAATTCTACCGGCTGCGCGGCCTCCCCTTCCAACTCACTCCCGATCCGCGATTCTTCTTCAACAGCGCCGGCCATACCCGGGCCATGGCCCACCTCACCTACGGCCTCCACCAGGCCGAGGGCTTCATCGTCATCACCGGCGAGGTCGGAACCGGCAAGACCACCCTCGTCGACCTGCTGTTGTCGCAGCTCGACACCCAAGCCTTCTCCGCCGCCAAGATCGTGACATCCCAATTGGGCGGCGAGGACGTGCTGCGCATGGTGGCGGCCGCCTTCGGCTTTTATGCGCCGGGCATGGAAAAGGCGGCGATGCTGCGCCGCATCGACGACTTCGTCACCGCCAACATGCGCGCGCGCAAGCGCACCCTCCTCATCATCGACGAGGCCCAGAACCTGTCGATCGCCGCGCTCGAGGAGCTGCGCATGCTGTCGAACTTCGGCAAGGGCGCCGCCGCGCCGCTGCAGAGCTTCCTCGTCGGTCAGCCGCAGTTCCGCACCACCATGGCGAGCCCCGAACTGGAACAGCTGCGCCAGCGCGTCATCGCTTCCTATCATCTCGGGCCGCTCTCCGAGGCCGAGACCACCGCCTATGTCAGGCACCGCCTCAAGACCGTCGGCTGGCAGGACGACCCCAGCCTCGCCGACGACGCCTTCGCCGCCATCTTCCGCCAATCCGACGGTGTGCCCCGCCGCATCAACACGCTGTGCTCACGCGTGCTGCTGTGGGGCTATCTCGAGGAGCGCCACGCCATCGACGGCGCCGCCGTGACCCAGGTCGCCGACGAGCTTCGCGCCGAACTCGCCCCCGTCGATGGCGCCGCGCTTCCCGCGCTCGCCGCCCACCGCAACGGCGCCGACCCCGCCTTCGCCGAAATCGTCACCCGCATCGGCGCCCTCGAACAAGCCATGACCAAGCACGAGCGCGCCATCCGCCGCACCATCGAGATCATCGCCAACTACGTCCGCGGAACCCCCTAACATGCAGCAGGCGAGCCCAATCCTGTCAACGCCGCGCATCGGCGACGCGGCTGCGGCGGCGGGCGCAGCGTCCGCTTCGCGCCGTTCCCGCCTCCTCAATGCCATGACCGTCGACGTCGAGGATTATTTCCAGGTTCAGGCTTTTGCCGGCGTCATCGCGCGCGAGGCGTGGGAAACGCTGCCGCGCCGGGTGGAGCGGAACACCGACCGTCTGCTCGACATCTTCGCCGCATCGGGCGTGAAGGCCACGTTCTTCACTCTCGGCTGGGTGGCCGAGCGGCATCCCCGCCTCGTTCGCCGCATCGTCGCCGAAGGGCACGAACTGGCGAGCCACGGCTATGCGCATCAGCGCGCCGACGAGCAATCGGCGGACGCGTTCCGCGCCGACATCGTCAGGACGAAATCCATCCTCGAGGACAAGGGCGGCGCGGCCGTGCAGGGCTATCGTGCGCCCACCTTCTCGATCGGGCCGCGCAACTGGTGGGCGTTCGAGGTGCTGGCGGAGGCCGGATACCGCTATAGCTCGAGCCTCAATCCGATCGCGCACGATCTCTATGGCATGCCCAACGGCCCGCGTGCGCCGTTTCGCGAGGAGCACTCCGGCCTGATCGAGATTCCGCTCACCACGCTGCGCCTCCTCGGGCACAATTTCCCGTGCGCGGGCGGCGGATATTTTCGCCTTTTCCCCTATGCCCTGTCATGGCGCGCGATGCGGCACGTCAATCGCGCCGACGGCCTGCCCTGCGCGTTCTATCTACACCCTTGGGAGATCGATCCCGATCAGCCGCGGCAAAATCAAGCGCCCTGGAAATCCCGGTTCCGCCATTACCTCAATCTGGGGCGGACCGAGGCGCGGTTGCGGCGCTTGCTTGCCGACCTGTCCTGGGGCCGCATGGACGAGGCATTCGCGCCCGCGCTGGCGGCCGCAAAGTAACCGACATGGAGCATCTCCTCTTCCTCACGCAGCGCATCCCCTATCCGCCGGACAAGGGCGACAAGATCCGCTCGTGGCGCATCCTGCAGCATCTGGCGCGCCGTCATCACGTGCATCTCGGCTGTTTCTACGACGCCGCCGAGGATCAGCGGCATATTCCGTTTCTGGAGACGGTCTGCGCCAGCGTTTGCTGCCTGCCGCTGCATCCGGCGCGCGCGCGCCTGCGCAGCCTCAAGCGGCTCGCGCGCGGCGAGGCCCTGACGCTCGGTTATTTCATGGATGCGCGCTTGCAGCGCTGGGTCGATGCCGCGATTCGCGCATACGCGCCGTCCCAGGTTTTCGTGTACTGCTCCGCCGTCGCGCCCTATGTCATGAACTATCGCGCCGCCCGGCGCATCATCGACTTTGTCGATGTCGATTCCGAGAAGTGGGGACAATATGCGGCGAGCCGGGCCTGGCCGATGAGCGCCGTCTATGCGCGCGAGCAAAAAAGGCTGCGCGAATTCGAGCGCCGGATCGCCGATGCGTTCGATGGCACGCTGCTGGCGTCCGCGGCGGAGGCCGATTTTTTCCGGCGCCTCGCGCCCGAGGCCGCCGACCGCGTGCAGGCCATGCCCAACGGCATCGACGCCGCATACTTCCAGCCCAAGCGCGATTACCCGAACCCTTTCCCGCGCCCCGCGCCCGTCATCGTCTTCACCGGGGCGATGGATTACTGGCCCAACATCCAGGCGGCGACGTGGTTCGCGCGCGAGGCCATGCCGCTCATCCGCCGCCGCTGGCCGAGCCTCGAATTCTGGATCGTCGGCGCCCATCCCGATGCCGCGGTGCGCAAGCTTGGCACGTTGGAGGGCATCGTCGTCACCGGTCGGGTCGATGACATCCGCCCCTATCTCGGCCACGCCGCAGCGGTGGTCGCGCCGCTTTGGATCGCGCGCGGCGTTCTCAACAAGGTCCTCGAGGCGATGGCGATGGCGAAGCCGATCGTGGCGACGCAAGAGGCCTGCGCCGGCATCGCGGTGGCGGACGCGGACGCGGTGCTGACGGCGCGGACGGCGCCTGAATTCGCCGACCGTGTGCACGCAATCCTCGCCGGCGAGCACGAGCAGCTTGGCGCCAGGGCAAGACAGTGCGTGCTGGCACACCATCGCTGGGACTTTGCGGTGCTCGACCGGATGATGGGTGGGACGCGCGAAGTCGCCGCGGCGGGATGAGTTGCCGGAGGCAATAAGTTAATTATTGGAATACTAACTTGTCGAATAGGATAATATCGCGTGTCCGGCGGCGCGAACTGCCGCGCACGAGCGTTCATCACCATCGTTCAAGGCGGCCGAGCTAGTCGCGATGTTGTTGCTTCCACAGGACCATTCCGCAGCGATCGACGCCGTCGGACGCCCGCGTCCGACGGCGCGGCAGATATGGCTCGCGGCCGGCGCCTGTCTCGTGCTGGTTGCGGTGGTGCTCGGCGGGCTTTTTCGTGCAGAAGTCGAGGGTGCGTATGGGGTATGGCTGGGCTCGACCGCCTATAACCACTGCTTCCTGATCTTGCCGGTCGCCCTTTACCTCGCCTGGCAGCGGCGTGAAGCGCTGCGCGAATTGGCGCCCCGACCGGATTTCCGCATGCTCATCCTGCTGCTGCCGCTGTCGCTCGCCTGGCTGGTGGCGGCGATGCTCAGCATTCTCGAGGCGCAACAACTCCTCGTCGTCACGATGTTCCAGGTGACGGCGCTGGCGCTCGTCGGCGGGGCGGTCTATCGCGCGATGCTCACGCCCTTTCTCTATCTCTACTTCCTCGTCCCGACCGGCTATTTCCTGGTGCCGGCGCTGCAGCAATTCACGGCGTGGTTCACCGTCCTGGGATTGCGGCTGGTGCACATCCCCGTGTTCTGGGACGGGACGCTGATCGAGATTCCCGCCGGCCAGTTCGTCGTCGCCGAGGCCTGCGCCGGCCTGCGCTTTCTCATCGCCTCGGTCGCGTTCGGCGTGTTCTTTGCGGCTCTCATGTACAAGAGCCGGATCCGCTGGATGGGCTTCGTGGCGTTGTCCGTCATCATTCCGATCGTGGCGAACGGGCTGCGCGCATTCGGGCTCCTCGTCCTGGCCGAGCTCTCCGGCAGCGCGTCGATGGTGATGGCCGACCACATCATCTATGGCTGGGTGTTCTTCACCCTCGTGACGTTCGTCCTGATCTTCATCGGCAAGTCGTTTTCCGACCGCGACGCCAGAGCGGACGTGCCGCGACGCCCGCCGCTGCGGGCGGCCGTCGCGCCGGTGCCGGCGTGGACCTTCGCCGCGGTCGCGGGGTTGAGCCTTGTGCTCGCGGCCGTCGGGCCCGGCTATGCCCGTCTTCTCGACCGCCGCGCCGGCATGATCGATCTCGCCGCGGCACCGGCGCCGGGCGTCGCCAGCGCGTGGCGCGCGGCGCCCGTCACCGAGCCGTGGCAGCCGGTCGTCATCAATCCCGATCGCGCCTATCTCCAGGGCTTCGGCGACGGCAGCGCGCACGTCATCCGCTATGTCGCGCTCTATGCCGTGGGCGGTCTGCACAACAATCTCGGTCGCGGCTACAACGAGATCGCGGATTTCGAACATTGGCGTCTCGTCGCGCAGGGGCAAACACCGGCGAAGATCGACGGCAAGGACGCCGTCGTGGGCACGACCGTGATCGAAAGCAATGTCCGCCGCCTTCTGATCTGGGATTTCTACGTCGTCGGCGACGCGATCTTCGCGGGACGGACCGCGGCGAAGCTGGCGCAGTTGCGCGGCCTGGTGAGCCACGAGAGCCCCGTGACCGCTTTCGTCGCCGTGGCCGCCGATGCAACCGATTCGCGCGCCGCCGCCGCCGCGGTCCTGGCACGCTTCCTCGCGCAGGCGCCGCCGCTCCATCCTTATCTGCATGGCTTGGCGGCCGAGGCCCCTTCGCCGCGCGAATGATCACTCGCGGCGGAGACGTCCGCGGATCCGGGCGGCGATGACGCGCGCCGCCTCGCCGAGCCCGCGCAAGGTGCGCGGATTGGCCGCGAGAATGCCCCAGCGCTCGCGCCGCTTGGGACCAGCCACAGCTCTTGTAAGGATCGTCCCCGCGGCCGAAATTGATCTCGGCCGGCCGGTCGCTTTCGAGCACGCGCTCGATCATGCGCATCGTCAGCAGCGTGCCCAGAGACAGCTTGTCGAAGCGCCGGTCATGCGCGAGCTTGTAAATGACCGCGCGGCCGCGCCAGACGATCCAGAACTGCGCCGCCGCCGGCTGCACCGCCGACGCGGACGATGCCCAAACGCAGCGCGCCGCCGGTCGAACGCCATGCGGAGCAGCGCAGGAATGAACGCCGGATAGGGCTCCGGCTCCTTCCAACTATTGGCATAGACGGTCTCGTAATCCGCGATGAGGCCACTCGATGTCGGAGCCGGGCTCGCTGAACTCATATGCGATGCCCGATCCCTGGGCGGCCTTCGCCTTGCGGCGAAGGTGTTCCGCAAGGCGGCCGGGCGCGCGTCGAAATAGCGGCGAAAATCGAGGCCGCGCGTATCCTCGAACCACGTGCCGGAATGGAAATAGGTCTGCACGATGCAGCCGCGCCGCTTCGCAGCCCGTCGACCAGGGCCCGGCGAAGCGGAAAGCGGATCGAGCGCGGTCGATGCCGACACTCGTCCAATCGGGACGCTCGCCGCCGATCGCGGCGACGAGGCGCGTGAGAACGCCGCCGTCGCCGTCGGCGCTGGCGACAAGCGGCCCGTGCTCCAGGCTGTAGAAATTCGCGAAGCCGTTGAGAGCGCGATCATGCGGCGACGGCGCGGCGCGGCAGACCGCTCCCGCGCGCGGCTGATCTGCGTCGAGATAGAGCCGCACCGCGATCGCCCGGATCCCGCGACATGCCGCGACAGCAAATCGTACCACGCAGCCTGCGCGAAAAAGCTCTTCTCGCCGGAGGCGGCGAAAAGCGCGGCACACGCGCCGGGCAGGCTGCGCGAAATCCGGCTCTTCGCGCACGATCATCTGCGACTGCCGCCGGGAATGCAGGATCGATTCGAACAGCTCGATCTGGCCTTGCGGTCGTGGCGTCCCAGCTGAAGCCGCTCCGCATAGGCCCGCACGCGCGCGCGGTCGGGATGCGCGCGCAAGGAGCGCGCGCGACGGCGCTGGGCGACGCGCGGCGGGAGTGCGCTCGCCATCGAACTCGCCGATCTCGGGCGAGGCGACCACCTCCGGCGAGCCCCCGACGTTCGACGCAACGACGGGCGTCCCGCACGCCATCGCCTCGAGCAGGACGTTGGCCCAGCCTTCGCGGCTCGACGCCAGCACGAGAATGTCGGCGGCACCATAGATCTCGGCGAGCGCGCTTTGCGGCATGCTGCCGAGAAACCGCACACGCTCCGCGACCCCGAGGCGACGGGCGAGCTCGCGCAGCGCCGCGTCCTGCGGGCCCGCACCGACGATCACCAGTTGTGCGTTCGGGAAAGAGCGGCAAGGCGCGGATGACGAGATCGTGGCCCTTGAGCGGGACGAGATTGCCGACCGACAACAGCGTGACACCGGCAACGCCGAGCCTGGCACGGAGCGCCGCGCGGTCGCCCGGATGAAACAACGCGAAATCGACGCCATTGCGCAGGACCCGGATCTTATCCCCGCGGGCGCGCCGAGCTCGCACCAGCGCGTCTTCGCAGCGCCGCCGAGACGGTATGATCGCCGCGGCCTCGCCGCGCCGCCCAACGGATCATCGCGCGCGGCAGCCGATAGTGGGGAATGAGGTTGATGTCGGACCCGCGCGCGGTGATGACGACGGGCTTGCGGAAATGCCGCCCCAGCATCGCCGCAGCGACCCCGTCGGGATAGAAATAATGGGCGTCGATGAGATCGAAATCATACCCGTCCCGCATCAGCCGGGCCACGGCGGCGCGCGCGGCCAGATAGAGCAGCAGTGGCGCGACGGTCATGCCGATCTTCGGCAAGACGAGGCACCGCGGATGAAGGATCGGAATGCCGAAGCGTTCCTCGCAGGCGGGAACGCCCGCGAGCATGCGATAGGACGGGGAACGAACGGCAGATCGGGAGCGTAGGGGACCGGCGCTACAACCCTCGTCTTGACGCCCCACCGGCGACGAGGCTGAGCGAGGCGGGTCTCGACGAAGATGCCATGCGACGGCTGGACAGCATTCGGATAAAGCTTGGAAAAGGTCAGGAGATTCATGTCCGGCTGGCCAGGACCGACCACGGGAGGGCGCGGCGACTATAGATCGAAAGGTCGGACGCCGGGAGACGTTTCCGCCGGCAATCAGGCGCGAGGCGATGGTTTGTCAATAGTTCCAATGCTTTACAATTCTCGGCCCCAGCGCGATAATTGTCCCGGCGCGATCGTCCTTTCGGTGTCGCCGATCGCGGCGCTCGGCCATGACCATCACCCGCGGGAAGCCGCCACGCCATGACCTATGCCGAGGCGTCGGATCGCGCCGAAGAAAGCCCCCCGATCGGTGCGGCAATCCTTCGCCACGAGACGGCGCTTGTCGCCGGGATTTGCGCCGTCGCCTTCGTCCTCCGGCTGGCAGCGGTTGTCGCCGTGCCCAACATCTACCGCCCCGATGCGATCTTCCAGACCATCGAGCAGGCGCATCGCATCGTTTACGGTACCGGCGTGGTTCCGTGGGAGTTCGTCTATGGCGCGCGTTCCTGGCTGCTGCCGGGCCTGCTCGCCGGCGTGATGGAGGCGGCGCGGCTGCTCGGCGACGGACCGGAATATTACCTGCCGCTGATCGCCGCGCTGTGGGCGGCGCTGTCGACGTCAAGCGTCGTCATCGCCTTTTTGTGGGGCAAGCGCTTCGACGGCGTCGGCGGCGGGATCGCTGCCGCGGCGGCGGTGGCGCTGTCGGTCGATGCGATCTATTACGGCGCGCGCAGTGCGCCCGAAGTCATCGCCGCCCATGTCGTGCTCGTCGCGACATATCTGTGCGAGCCGGGATGGCATGCGGCGTCGAAGCGGCGCCTGTTCCTCGCGGGAGCGCTGTTCGGCTTGGCGTTCCTTGTGCGCTTCGAGTATGCCGCGGCGATCGCTCTCGTCATGCTCTGGACGGGCCTGCGCGCACCGCGGTCGCGGCTGCCGCCGCTCGTCGCGGGCGGCGTCATCATCGTTGTCCTCGGCGGGCTTCTCGACGGCATCACCTGGAGCTATCCCTTCGAGTCGATCTGGCGGAACCTTGTCATCAACGCGGAATATGGCGTGGCTGATTATTATGGCGTCACGCCGTGGTATGCCTATCTCGTCGCTCTCGCCTGGTATTGGGGCGCCGGCGCCGCGGTCCTGCTGTTCCTGGCGGTGATCGGAAGCACGCGGCTGCCGCTGCTGCCGGCTGCCGCCGCCCTCGTCGTGCTGCAGCATTCGCTGATCCCGCACAAGGAAATCGGGTTCATCTATCTTGGCATCCTGTTCGTCGTTGTCCTGGCGGCGCTGGGACTGGCGCGGATCGTCGCCTGGACGGCGGCGCATCTCGCGCCAGATGCCTCGCGGCTTGGCGTCACCGCGGCCTGCGTCCTCGCCGCGATCGAATTCTGGGCCGTCTTCTCGTTCGGCGAGGCGGCGTCGGCGGGCTACATGTCGCGCTGGGACGGCGCCTCGCACGAACTCGCGGCCGCGCTCGATGTGTCGCGGCTCGCCGGCGTTTGCGGCGTCGGTTTGTGGGGCGTCAAATGGGATTTGAGCGGCGGCTATACTTACATGAATGAGCCCGGACGGCTCTATCTTCCGGTCACGCCGCAGGACCTCGCCGCCGATGCGCCCGGCTTCAATGTCGTCGTCCATCGCGGCGCGCTGCCGGAGCGGCTTGGCTTCATCCGGAAATCCTGTCACGGCAAGGTCTGCCTGGCGCAGCGTCCGGGCGGCTGCGCGGCGATTCCGGCGCCGCCCTCGCCGCAATTCCCGCCGCTGCCGCGCGGCCTCGCCCCCGAGCGACCGACCGGGCCGCAATGACCGCACGCGGTATCATGCGCACCGTCGCCTTCGTGGCCGCGCTGCTCGCGGTGCAGCCGGCCGCGGCTGCATCGCTGCATGTCGGCGAGGCGGTGCCGCGCTCCTTCACCTTCCGCTTGCTTGATTTCGGCATCCGGCACGGCCTGTTCGCGGCCGAGGGGCTGACGCTCGACGTGTTCGTTTTCGGCGGTCCGGCGCGGCTGCAGCAGGCGCTGGCGGCGGACGCGATCGATATCGGCCTCGGCACCGGCGAGGATCTCGGCTTCGCCGCCAAGGGCGCGCCGGAGAAGGCGATCGCCGCGATGGCGGGGCCGCCGCTCGACACCTGCATCTTCGTCATGCGCGGCTCGCCGCTCAGGAGCGCCGCCGACCTCAAGGGAAAAAAGGTCGGGGTGACCTCGCTCACCTCGCTCGCCGCCTGGCAGATCGGCGAGGTCGCGATAGGCCAGGGCTGGGACCGCAATGCCATCCGCGTGATCCCGACCGGCGCCACCACCAGCGCGATGGCGCTGTTGCAGGCCGGGCAGATCGACGCCGCCGCCAGCGACATGGTCACCGCGCTGCAACTCGCGGCTCAAGGCAGGGGGCGCGTCCTGGTGCGCTTCGGCGATTACGTGACGGACATCCACAACAACATCATCTTTGCCACCGACCGGGTCATCGCCGCCCGTCCCGACGCGGTTCGCGCGTTCTTGCGCGGCTGGTTCGCCACCATCGCCTTCGCCCGCGCCCACCGTGCCGAAACGATCGCGGACATGGCCCGGCTTCTCCGCATCGATCATGCCGTCGCCGCCGCGGTCTATGACCGCCAGATGCCGATGTATTCGCCGGATGGCCGCTTTTCCGCCAAAGCCATGGCCGTGCTGGCCCGCTCGCTGGTCGATATCGGCATGGTCGCCGCCGCGCCCGACCTGGCCCGGCTCTCCACCGAAGCCTTCCTGCCGCATCGCTAGACGGGTGGGACGGCGGTCAAGTCCGCAACGGTTGCGGCGGCGCGGCCGGCCCGTCTATCTTGCTGGCGCGAAGGAGGAGCCCATGGCCAGAATTCCCAAGACGCTGCAAGCGCACATCAACGGCGCCTTCCCCGACCATGTGTGCCTGGTCGCGAGCGTGTTGCCGAACGGCTTCGCACAGGTGACGCTGCGCGGCAGCACCATGGTCTATGACGACGAGCACCTGGCCCTGTGGGAGCGCGGCAAGGGCACGACCAACGCCAATCTCGACGACGGCACCAAGGTTACCGTTTTCTTTCGCAATCCCGCGCTGCGCGCGGATGGGACGCTGCCCAAAGGCGGCGTCGCCCGTTTCTATGGCATCGCTGCACTGCACAAAGCGGGGCCGGTCTATGATGAGGTGTGGCGCCGGCTGATCCAGCCCGAGAAGGACCGCGACCCGGAGAAGAAAGGGTTCGCGGTGCTCATCAAGGTTGACCGCGCCGAGGATTTCGACGGGGCGCCATTCACCCTCGCCTAACCCTTCTACCGGCCAAATGGGGCCGGCGGGGCGCGGGAATGGGTGCCATTCCGAAACGGGCGATGCCCGTCGCGGCCGATTCTGCTAACAGACGTGCCGGCACAGGCGGAGTTCGGGATGAAGGTGGCGACGCGCGAAGCGGTCGAGGGGACCGCCGCAGCGGTTCCAGGCGCGGCGATGGCGGCCCAGGGCGAAGGCGCGGTCTTCGCCATCCTGTGGGCGCTGTGCTTCTGCCATCTCCTCAACGACATGATCGCCTCGCTCGTGCCGGCGATCTATCCGCTGTTCAAGAACAACTTCGCGCTCGATTACGCCGAGGTCGGGCTCATCACCCTCACCTATCAATGCACCGCTTCGATTTTTCAGCCGCTGGTCGGGATCTACACCGACCGCCGCGCGCAGCCCTATTCGCTCGCTTGCGGCATGGGTCTCACGCTCACGGGGCTGATCCTCCTGTCGCGGGCCTCGAGCTTTGCGATGGTGCTTGGCGCCGCCGGGCTGGTCGGGTTGGGGTCCTCGGTGTTCCATCCCGAATCCTCGCGCATCGCCCGCATGGCCTCGGGCGGCCAGCACGGGCTGGCCCAATCGCTGTTCCAGGTCGGCGGCAATGCCGGCTCGTCGCTGGGGCCGCTTCTGGCGGCGTTCATCGTCATCCCGCGCGGCCAGGGCAGCATCGCCTGGTTCACGTTTGCCCCGCTCCTCGCCATCATCGTGCTGACGCGGGTGGGCACATGGTACAAGGCGCGGCACCGCACCCTTCATAGCCGTGGCCGCGTCCTCACGCTCGAGGGCATCGCGCAGCTCTCTTCGCGCAAGGTCGCGCTGTCCCTGTCGGTGCTGCTGGCCTTGATCTTCTCGAAGTTCTTCTACACGGCCGGGCTCACGAATTATTACATCTTCTATCTCGTCGACCGGTTCAAGCTGCCGGTGGCGACGGCGCAGATCTATCTCTTCGCGTTTCTCGCCTCGGTTGCGGTGGGGACGCTCATCGGCGGGCCGATCGGTGACCGTTTCGGCCGCAAGGCGGTGATCTGGGGCTCGATCCTGGGGGTGTTTCCGTTCACGCTCGCCCTGCCCTATGCCGATCTGTTCTGGACCGGGGTTCTGACGGTGCTGATCGGCGTCATCATGGCCTCGGCGTTCTCGGCCATCCTGGTCTATGCACAGGAACTGATTCCGGGTCGCGTCGGCATGGTCGGCGGGCTCTTCTTCGGGCTCGCTTTCGGCATGGCCGGCATCGCCGCGGCGATCCTCGGCTGGCTCGCGGACGAAACCAGCATCCGTTACGTCTATTCGGTGTGCTCGTTCCTGCCGCTCATTGGGCTTCTGACCTGGTTCCTGCCGAATCTCGAGCGCCCGCGCCGGGCGCGCTGAGCCGGGCATGGCCTACACCACCGCCTTCGCCTCGTTGCGCGGCACGGTCGATGAAGCGGAGTGGCAGGCGCGCGTCGAGTTGGCGGCGTGCTATCGCCTCATCGACGCCTACGGCATGACCGATCTCATCTACAACCACATCACCGCGCGCATTCCCGGCACCGACCATCTCCTCATCAATCTCTACGGCTTGCTCTACCGCGAGATCACCGCCTCGAGCCTCGTGAAAATCGACCGCGACGGCAATTTGCTGTGGAAGCCCGACACCGATTACGGCATCAACAAATCCGGCTATGTCATCCACGGCGCCATTCACGCGGCCCGGCCCGATGTCGCCTGCGTCATCCATACCCACACGCGCGCCGGCATGGCGGTGTCGGCGATGAAATGCGGCCTCCTGCCGCTCAATCAGACCGCGATGCGTTTCGTCGGCCATTTGGGATATCACGACTACGAAGGCCCGGCGATCGATCTCGACGAGCGGCAGCTACTGGTGCGCGATCTCGGGCCCCACGACGCCATGATCCTGCGCTCGCACGGGCTCCTCACCTGCGGCGCATCGGTCCCGCAGGCCTTCAACACGATGTATCAGCTCGAATTGTCTTGCCGCGCGCAGGTCGACGCCATGGCGGCGCGCACCGAGCTGATCGTGCCCTCCGACAACGTGCTGCAGCATACCGCGCATCTCTATCAGCCGGGCACGCGCCGCCCCTATGGCGTGCTCGAATGGCCGGCCATGCTGCGCCGCCTCGCCGCCGAGGAGCGCAATTCCGGCGACCCGCCTTATTGGAGCTGAGCGTCGCGGATGGCGCGCCAGACGCGCTCGGCCGTCGCCGGCATTTCGAGATGGCGGATGCCGAGCGCGTCGGCGATCGCGTTGATGACCGCCGCCGTCGCCGGCGTCGTGCCGCATTCGCCCGCACCCTTGACGCCCAGGGGATTGCTCGGCGCCGGCACGCCCTCGCTTGCGGCAATGAACGAGGGCAGATCGTCCGCCCGCGGCAGGCCGTAATCCATGAAGGTGCCGGAAACGAGCTGGCCCGAATCCGGGTCATAAACGCATTCCTCGAACAGCGCCTGGCCCACGCCCTGGGCGATGCCGCCATGCACTTGGCCCGCGACGATCATCGGGTTGATGACGCGGCCGACATCGTCCACCGTGACATAGCGGACGAGCCGCACGGCGCCGGTTTCGAGATCGATTGCGACCTCGCACGCCGCCGTTCCGGTCGGATGCGCGTGGAGGCGCTGCGACACCTGTGCGGTGGCGGCAAGCGCGCCGCGCAACGGCTCGGGCATGGCCGGATCGAGCGCGAGCGCCGCCGCTTCGAACAATCCGATGCCGCGATCCGTGCCGGCGACGGTGAAGCGTCCGGCCGCATAGACGATATCCGCCGCGGCGGCTTCGAGCGTATGGGCGGCAATCGCCCGGCCGCGCGCGATCACCGCCGCGCTGGCGTGCGTGAGGACCGTGCCGCCCAACCGCATCGACCGGTCTGAATGTGAGCCGCCGCCGCTCTTGGCGACGGCTGTGTCGCCGAACGCGACGGCAATCTGGGCGATGGGGATTTCGAGCGCGCTCGCGACCACCTGGGCGAAGCTGGTCTCGTGGCCCTGGCCCGAGGCCTGCGTGCCGATCACGGCGGTGATGCGCCCCTCGGGCAGGACCGCGAGATCGGTCCGCTCCTCGGGCCAGCCGGTCGGCGCTTCGAGGTAGTTTGCGATGCCGATCCCGGCGCGCAGGCCCCGTGACGCAGCTGCGGCGCGGCGCGCGGGAAATCCGTCCCAGTCGATAAGGCGCATCGCCTTCGCCATGTTCGCCGCGAAGGCGCCGTTGTCATAGCGATGGCCGAGCGGCGATTGGTAGGGCAGCGCCGTCGCGGGAATGAGATTGCGTTGGCGCAGCGCGGCGCGATCGATTTTCATCTCCGCCGCCGCGAGATCGATGAGACGCTCGAGAATGTGCGTCGATTCCGGCCGCCCGGCGCCGCGATAGACGCCCACCGGCAGCGTGTTGGTCACGACGCCGCGCACGCTGACATGGAGCGCCGGAATGTCATAGACCCCGGCCGCCATCCGCAGCAGGTTGGAGAGAACCGCGAACGAGACCGGATAGGCGCCGAGATTGCCGATATAGTCGAGCGCAAGGCCGAGGAACCGGCCGTCGCGGTCGAGCCCGAGCGCGCCCTCGACGTGAAAGTCGCGGGCCTGGAAATCGGCCAGGAAAGACTCGGCGCGCGTCGCGATCCATTTGACCGGGCGGCCGAGACGCCGCGACGCCCATAACACCAGCGCATTCTCGCCATAGCAGGGCGAGCGCACGCCAAAGCCGCCGCCGACATCGCCGGTGACGACGCGCACCCGCGCGGGGTCGAGCCGCAGGGCTGCGACGAGGCCGTTCTTGAGGCGATGCACGCCCTGGCTCGGCGCGTAGAGCGTGAACGTTCCCGCCGCCGCATCGTAATCGGCGAGCGCCGCGCGCGGCTCCATGGGCGTGCCGCTGATGCGCTGGTTGCGAAGGGCGAGGCGCACGACGTGATCCGCCCGCGCCAGGGCCGCCGCCGTGGCCACCGCGTCGCCGTTCGCCGCGGCGACACAGAGATTGTCGGGCCGGTCGGCAAAGAGACGAGGTGCGTCCGGTGCGAGCGCGGCGCCGGCATCCGTCACCGCCGGCAGCACGTCGTATTCCACCGCGACCGCTTCGGCCGCGTCGCGCGCCGCATCGAGCGTCTCGGCCACGATCAGCGCCACCGCCTCGCCGACATGGCGGACGCGGTCGAGCGCCAGCGGCAAGGGCAGCGGCAGCGCGCCATGCGCAATGGCGTCCGGCTTGAAGGCCGGCTGGGTGGGATCGAGATGATCCGCGCTGACAGGGTTGTGCGGCACCCCGCCGAGCCCGTCCGCCGCCCAGTCGCGCCCGGTGAGCACGGCGCACACGCCCGGCGCGGCGGCGGCGTTGGACGCGTCGATCGCAGCGATGCGCGCATGCGCGTGGGGCGAGCGCAGGATCGCCGCAAAAAGCTGCCCCGGAAGCGCGAGATCGTCGGCAAAGCGTCCGCGTCCGGTGAGCAGGCGCTCGTCCTCCATGCGCAGGACGGAAACGCCGATGAGCGATGTCATGGCGGCTCAAGCCGCGATGCGGTGGGCGGCGAGAAAAGCGAGCAGCGCCTCGCGGCAGGCATCGGGCCGCTCAATCTGCAGGAGATGGCCGGCGCCGGAAACGGCGACATAATCGATGCCGTTCTCCTGCGCCAGGGCTTGGTTCGCGGCGGCGGTCGGCGGGCCGCCGGAAAGCGCGGGATCGGCGCCGATGAGCTTCGTGGGACCGGCGAAATCCGCGCCTTTCGGCCACAGATCGAGCGTCGTCGCCTCTTCATAGATGCGCGCCTCGAGCTCGGGTGCGCAGCTCAGCACCCAGCCGCCCGCCGCCTCGTCGCGCCGCAACACCGCGCGCGCCATCAGCGCATGCGCCCCCTCGACCCAATGCGCCGTCGCGCGCGAGGCGAGGAATTCCTGCTCGAGCTGCGCCGGATCGTCATAGCGGGCGCGGCGGCCGCGCGCCCACGCCGTCAGACGCCGCTCGAATTTCAGCATGGGATCGTAGAGGCGATGGCCCACGGGCGGGAAATTCGGCGGATCGAACAAGGCAAGCGCATCCCAGCGCCAGCCGATCTCGATTGCATGTTTCATCGCGGTGCGACCCGACATCGAATGGAACACGCCGATGCTCGTGCGCGGACCCCAGGCCCGTTCGACCCCGTCCAGCACGCGTTCGAGATCGCGCGCCATTTGCGCATAATTGTGATGCGCCGGATCGGACGGAAGATTCTGGCCGTGGTTGCGGAAATCGAACACGACCAGTTCGAAGTCGCGCTGGAGCGGTCCCCAGAACGGAAAATAGGCATCGGCGGCGAAGCCGTTGCCGTGGCTGATGACGAGCCGCGCGCCGGCGAGATTGCCGTGGCGCCGGAGCCTGAGCCGCGCGCCGTCTTCCATCGGCAGATCGATGATGGCGTGCGGAACCGGCAAAGCGAAGCCCATGCCGTCTCAATCCTTGCGTTCGTCGAGACCGAGTTCCCGCCAGCGGGCGTGCGCCGCGCGGACATCGTCCGCGTTCGGCCACACCAGCGGCGGGAAGCGGGCGCCGCCCAGATCGGGATCGGGATCGTAATCGAGGTTCATGGTGGCGTCGATGAGCACGCGGTTCCACTTGCCGGTGCCGAACAGCGCCGGGTTGCGGTCGCGGCGGCGCACCGAGGGATCGAGCCCGGCGCCGAAGGTGGCCGGCATGATGACGATGTCGTTCTCGCCGGCATTGACGCGATAGGCGATCGCCCAATCGACCGCGGCATAGTCGTGGATGTCGATGTCGTCGTCGACCACGGTGATGTGCTTGTAGCGGACATGCGCGGCCGAGCTGCCCCAGACGGCGTTCGCCGCCTGCTTGGCCTGGCCGCGATAGCTCTGCTGCATGCGGATGAGAAGGTTGATGCCGGCATGAACGGGCGGACAGAACACGTCGGTGATGCCGGGCACGCCGGCGCGGTCGAGCACGTTCCACGCGACCGCCGAGCAAATCACCGAGCTGCACACCGCGTTCTCCGAGAAGCTGCCCGGGAGCGAGCCCTCGATCGCGCCGCGCAGGATCGGATCGTCGCGGTGGGTGATGCAACTCACGCGGATCGTCGGCTTGGGCGAGCGGTCGCCGGCGACATAGCCGGTGAACTCGGCATAGGGACCTTCCATGACGAAGTCGGCGGGATCGAGGCTGATTTCGCCCTCGATCACGATCTCGGCCGTCGCGGGGACATAGAGATCCACCGTTTCGCATTTGACCAGTTCGACCGGCGCGCCGCGAATGGCGCCCATCACGTCATATTCGCACACGCCCTTCGCCACCGGCGCGCCGGCGCAGAAGCCGAGGCTCGGCTCCCAGCCGATGACGAGCGCAATCTGCATCGTCTTCGCCCCGGACTGTTCGTGAGCGGTGAGATGATGGCCGATATGCTGCGCGCGCCAGATCAACATCGGGATCTGGTCGCGGCTCGCCACCATGCCGCGATAGATGCCGACATTCATGACCCCCGTCGCGGGGTCCTTGGTGACGCAACCGGCGTAAGTGGCGATGTAGCGCCCGCCATCGACCCGGTTCCAATGCGGCGATGGAAATTCCCATAAATTGACATCGGCACCGCGTAAAATATTTTCCTTTACCGGTCCCGTCGCCACGATTTTGGGCGGCAGGCGCTCGCCGAAAATCGTGCGGCAGATTTTGACGAGATCGCGCGGATGCGTGTCGGGCGGCAGCCCCAAGGTCATGGCGACGCGGCGAAAGCTGCCGAGACCGTTGCCGAAGATGCGCCGGCAACGGCTCTCGCGCTTGTCATAGCCCTTGATGGCATTGAACAGGAGCGCCGGGCCATCGCCTTGTCCCTGCGCCAGGCGCAGGATCGTGCCGAGCTCGATGTTCCAATCGACCGTCGCGTCGATCGCCTTGATGTCTCCCGACGCCCGCAGCGCCTCGATCCAGCCGCGCAGATCGCCGAACACCGCACACTCGCGCTCGATTGGCATCGATTCCACCTCCGCACCTGTCATAGCGGAGACGCGGGCGGCGGAGAATAGCTTTGCGCGGCGCAGGGTCGGATGCTACCGTTTGCCCTGCACGAAAGCGCGGCGGCCAGCCGTGTGGCCGCGCCTCTCGCGCCAGTCTCAACCCGTCATGGCCGGGCCGGCCGAAGACCGAGACCAGGCCACCCACGATGCGTTGGCGGCGTGCCGAAATTGGCGTGGATGGCCGGGATAAGCCCGGCCATGATGTTCTGTGATGGTGCAACGATTATGCGTTCCGTGACTCTCAAATCACCATCTGGCCGTTCGTGCGCAAGATGAACGGCGGCAAGGGACAGGATATCTCGCCCGAAACCTCGCCCGCGGCGCGGCTGCTCGGCCGACCGATGCGGCGCATCGAGGACCGCGCGCTGCTGATGGGGCGCGGGCGCTATGTCGACGATTTCCCGGTGAGCCGCCACACGCTGCAAGCCCATGTCGTGCGCTCGCCGCACGCGCATGCCGTCATTCGCGGCATCGATGCCGCAGCGGCACGGGCGCGCAAAGGCGTGCACGCCGTCATCACCGGCGAGGACGTGAAGAAGCTCTCCGACCCGTTCCTCGTCGCACTGAAGGCGCCGATCCCGCAATGGGCGCTCGCGGTCGAGCGGGTGCGCTATGTCGGCGAGCCGGTCGCGCTCGTCGTCGCCGACAACCGCTATCTCGCCGAGGACGCGGCCGAGCTGGTCGAGGTCGTCTACGAGCCGCTGCCGGCGGTGGTCGATCCGCGCGCGGCAGCGGCTGCAGGCGCGACGCTCATCCATCCCGAAGCCGGGACCAACGAGGTCTCGACCCGGCATTTTGCTTATGGCGATCCCGACGGCGCCTTTGCCCGCGCCGAGGCGCGCGTGTCGCTCACCGTCGAATATCCGCGCAACTCGTTCACGCCGATGGAGTGTTTCGTCGTCGTCGCCGAGCATTCGCCGGCGGACGGAAGCTACGACGTCCTCGCCAATTTTCAGGGGCCGTTCAGCATCCATCCGGTGATGGCGCGCGCGCTGCGCGTCGTCGGGCCCAAGCTGCGCCTGCGCACGCCGCCGGCAAGCGGCGGCAGTTTCGGCATCAAGCTTTCGGTCTTCCCCTACATCGTCCTCATGAGCCTCGCCTCGCGCATCGTCGGGCGGCCGGTGAAATGGGTCGAGGACCGGCTCGAGCATCTTCAGGCGGCGAGTTCCGGCCCCAATCGCGTCAGCACCGTCGAAGCCGCGGTGACGCGCGAGGGCCGCGTGCTCGCCTTCCGCTTCGATAATCTCGAGGATTACGGCGCCTTCCTGCGGGCGCCGATGCCCGGACCGCTCTACCGCATGCACGGCGCCATGACCGGCGCCTATGACGTGGCAGAATCTCGCGGTGACGAACCGGGTCGTGCTCACCAACAAGATGCCGGCGAGCCTCATCCGCGGCTTCGGCGGGCCGCAGCTTTATCTCGCGCTCGAGCGGCTGATGCAGCGCATCGCGGTCGAGCTCAAGCTCGATCCGCTCGAGGTGATCCGGCGCAATCTCGTTCCCGCCGGCGCCTTTCCCTATCGCGCCGCGGCGGGCGGCCTCTACGATTCCGGCGACTACCCGCGCGCCATAGCGGAGGCGGTGGGCGAGGGACGGCTTGCCGAACTCGAGCGGCGGCGCGACGCGGCGCGGGCCCAAGGCCGCGCCTATGGCATCGGCTTCGCCGCCGTGGTCGAGCCGGGCATGTCCAACATGGGCTATCTCTCGACGCTGCTGACGCCCGAGGCGCGCGAGCGCGCCGGCCCCAAGAACGGCGCCGTCTCGCACGCGACCGTCGCGGTCGATCCGCTGGGCGCGGTCAGCGTCAGGCCGACGCGCCGGTGCAGGGCCAGGGCCACGCCACGGTGCTCGCGCAGATCGTCGCCGAGACATTGGGCCTCGGCCTCGACGATGTAGCGGTCAATCTCGAGATCGACACGGCGAAGGACGCGTGGTCGATCGCGGCCGGCACCTATTCCTGCCGGTTTTCGCCGGGAACGGCGGTCGCGGCGCATCTCGCGGCGCGGCAGGTGCGCGACAAGCTCGCCGGCGTCGCCGCCAATCAGCTCAACGTGCTGCGCGACGATATCGAGTTCGCCGACGGCAAGATCCGGAGCCGCAGCAACCCCGACAACGCGCTGTCCTTTGCCCGCGTCGCCGGCACCGCGCATTGGTCGCCGGTGCTGCTCCCTGCCGATGTCGCGCCCGCCTTGCGCGAGACCGCGGTGTGGTCGCCGCCCGAGCTCGAGCCGCCCGCCAGCGACGATCGCATCAACACCTCGCTCACCTACGGCTTCGTCTTCGACATCTGCGGCGTCGAGATCGATCCGGTCACCTGCGCGGTGCGGGTCGACCGCTATATCTCGATGCACGATGCCGGGCGCATCCTCAATCCGCTCATCGCCGAAGGCCAGGTGCGCGGCGCCTTCGTCCAGGGGCTCGCCGCCGCGCTCTACGAGGAATTCGTCTATGACGAATCCGGCGCCTTCCTGTCCGGCACCTTCGCCGATTATCTCGTGCCGACCGCGTCGGAGGTGCCGGCGCTCGAGATCCTGCACATCCATTCGCCGTCGCCCTTCACGCCCCTGGGCGCCAAGGGACTGGCCGAGGGCAATTGCATGAGCGTGCCGGCCTGCATCGCCAACGCCATCGCCGATGCGCTCGGCCTCAAGGACGTGCCGTTGCCGGCGACGCCGCGACGGCTGCACGCGCTGATCGCCGGGCCGGAGCCGCATCGTTGAAGCCGCGCGCATTCGACTATATCGCGCCCGGCTCGGTCGCCGAGGCGGTCGAGGCGCTCGCCGCACGTGGCGAGGCGGCGCGGGTTCTCGCCGGCGGCCAGTCGCTGGTGGCGATGCTGAATTTCCGCCTGTTCGAGCCGGCGCGCTCGTCGACATCGCGCGCATCGCCGAGCTCGATTCCGTCCGCATGAGCGAGGGCGCGCTCGAAGTCGGCGCGGCGGTGACCCAGAACGCGCTTGCTGGCGCATCTCGGACTTGGCGCGCGAGGTGCCGCTGCTGGCCCGCATGCTGCCCTGGGTCGGGCATTTCCAGACGCGCAACCGCGGCACCGTGTGCGGCTCGGTCGCGCATGCCGATCCCAGTGCCGAGATCCCGCTGGCGCTGGCGGTGCTCGGCGGCGAGTGGTGCTGCGCTCGGCGCGCGGCATGCGCGTCGCCGCCGCCGCCGACTTCCAGCAGGGCATGCTCGCGACCTCGCGCGCGCCCGACGAGTTGGTCGTCGCGGTGCGCTTTCCCGGCCCGGGCCGCTTATCGGCGCTGCGCCTTTCGCGAGGTCGCGCGCCGTCACGGCGACTTCGCCATCATCGCCGTCGCAGCGGCGGTGGACGAGGCCGGCGCGGTCCGGCTCGGCGTCGGCGGGATGGCCGACCGGCCGGCGGTGCGGACCTTCGATCCGAGCCCGCGCGCAAGGCGCGACGCCATCGACGCGCTTGCGGTCGAGCTGGGCGGCTATGAGGACATTCACGCCAGCCCGCGCTATCGGCGCGACCTGCTCCGCCGGCTCGGCCCGCTGGTGATCGAGGAGGCCCTGGCATGCGCCGCCTGACCCGCGACGAGCGCGCCACCATCCGCTTCACGCTCAACGGCCGCGCCGCCGCAGGCGAGGCCGAGCCGCGGCTGCTGCTGACCGACTTCCTGCGCGAAGTGATGGGCGCGACCGGCGTCCATGTCGGCTGCGAGCACGGCGTTTGCGGCTGCTGCACCGTGCTGATCGACGGCACGGCGTGCCGCGCCTGCCTCACTTTCGCGGTGCAGGTCGAAGGCCGGTCCGTCACCACCGTCGAGGCGCTGGCGCAGGACGGCGTGCTCAACCCGCTGCAAGCCGCGTTCCATGAGCACCACGCGCTGCAATGCGGCTTCTGCACGCCGGGCATCCTGATGTCCTTCACCGATTATCTCGGCCGCAATCCCGATCCCAGCGAAGACGAGGTCCGCGACGTGCTGAGCGGGCATTTGTGCCGCTGCACCGGCTATGAAGGGTTGATCCGCGCGGTGCTCGATGCCGCGCACCAACAGCGGGAGACGAAGAAGTGACGGACGGGGCGCCTCAGAGCGTCGATCTCCTGATCCGCGACATCGACTGGCTCGTCACCGTGGATTCTGGGCGACGCATCCTGCGCGACGCCGCGGTCGCGGTCACGGGCGGCAAGATCGTCGCGGTCGGCAAATCCGCCGACATCGCGCCGCGCCACCGCGCCGCGCAGACCGTCGACGGGCGCGGCACGGTGGCGACGCCGGGCTTCGTCGATTGCCATCTCCACTCGTCGTTCCAGCTCTCGCGCGGGCTCGCGGACGAGGCCAATGCGCAAGCCTTCCTGTTCGAGCGCATGTATCCCTACGAGGCGGCGCTCGAAGGCGAGGATGTGCGCGTCGCCGCCACCTTCGCCGCGCTCGAGCTGCTGCGGCACGGCGTCACCTGCTTCGTCGATCCCGGCAACTACCATCCGGAAGAGTCGGCCGCCGGTGCGGCCGCCACCGGCATTCGCATGGTCGTGTCGCGCTCGTCCTTCGATCTCACCAAATCGGTGCTGGGACTCCTGCCCGGGCGGATGATCGAAACCACCGAGATGGCGCTGGAGCGGGCCGAGGCGGTGCTGGAGCAGTATGCGAAATCCGCCGATCCGCGGATCGGCGCCAGCGCCTGCTTCCGCGGCCTCAACAACGCCTCGGACGCGTTGATCACCGGCCTGAAGGAGCTCGCCGATCGCTTTGGCGTTCTGCTCCAGACCCATGCCTGCTTCAGCTATTCGACGCATGATGCCAGCATTACGCGGTCGGCGCTCGCCGAGATCGAGCGGCTCGAGGCCTTGGGCGTGCTCGACGAGCGCATGCTGATCGTGCATGGCGGCTGGCTCGAGCCGCAGGAGGTGGCGCTCATCGCCAAGCGCAAGCCGTCGGTCGTATGCGCGCCGAGTTCGAGCCTGCACAACGGCTACGGCAATTTCGTCGTGGGGCGCCTGCCGGAGTTGATGGCGCTCGGCGTCACCGTCGCCTTGGGCTCGGACCATGCGAGCTCCGGCATCGTCGACATGGTGCAGGAAATGCGGCTCGCCGCCTGCTGCTACAAGGAAACGCGTTTCAACCCGCGCGTGATGCCGCCCGAAACCGCGCTTGAGATGGCCACCATCAACGGCGCGCGCGCGGCGCTGATGGCGGAGCGCATTGGCAGCATCGAGACCGGCAAGGAAGCCGACATCGTTCTGTTCGACACCCGGCGGCCAGAATGGCAGCCGCTCATCAACCCCGTCGCCAATCTGGTGTACAGCGCCACCGGCGATTCGGTGCGCGACGTGTTCGTGGCGGGCGAGCAAGTCGTGCGCAGCGGCCGCCTCGTCCGCTTCGAGGAGGAGGCGCTCTACCGCGAGATACCGCGCACCGTCGCCCGCTTCGGCCAGCGCCTCAAGCTCGCCGAAATGGTCCAGCTCCGCTGGCCGGTTTCGTAAGGAGACTTGCGTGACCCCAACGGGAGGCGCGGTCGCCGCGGCGCTCGACTATCCCTTCGCGGATCATCCCGAAGCGGGAAGCGCAATCGAGGTCGCCGACGGCGTGCTGTGGATGTCGTCGCCGCTGCCTTTTGTCGGGCTGAAACAGGTCAATCTGTGGTTCATCCGCGACGGCGACGGCTGGGCCATGGTCGATTGCGGCTATGGCGACGCGGTGTCGCGCGACAATCTCGTCGCGACCTGGGCGGCTGCGCTGGACGGACGGCCGATCACGCGGCTCGTCATCACCCATTTCCACCCCGACCATACCGGCAATTCGCGCTTCATCGCCGAGCGCTGGCGGCTTGTGCCGGAGCTGACGCAGGGCGAATGGTTCGCCGCGAACCTCGCCCTCGCCGACCGCTACATCGACACGGTGGCGCGGCGCGCCGATTTCTTCCGCGCACATGGACTCGGCCAAGCGCGCATCGATACCTTCGTCAACGGCGTGGTGCCCTATTCCGCCGGCGTGGAGCTTCCCCCGGAATACCGGCGCATCCGCGAGGGCGACGTCCTCGACATCGGCGGCGCGCCCTGGACCGTGGTGGTCGGCGAGGGCCACGCGCCCGAGCATGCGGCGCTCTATTGCGCGCCCCGCCGGATCCTCATCTCGGGCGACCAGATCCTGCCGACCATCACCACGAACATCAGCGTTCATCCGAGCGAGCCCGAGGCCGATCCGCTCGCCCTCTTCCTGCGCTCGTGCCGGCGCCTGCGCGGCCTCATCGATCCCGCGACCCTGGTGCTGCCCTCGCACCGCCGGCCGTTCCGCAACGTGCGAACCCGCCTCGACGAGTTGATCCACCACCACGACGAGCGCTTGAACCTCGTCCTCGACACCGCAGCGGCGGCGATCACCGCAGCCGATCTCATCGACGTCCTGTTCCCGCGCGCCCTCGACGGGCACCAGATGGGGTTCGCCATGGGCGAGGCCATCGCGCATCTCAATCACCTCGTCGCGCTGGGGCGCATGGAGCACCGCCGCGATGCCTCGGGCATCTACCGCTACAAGCGGCGCAGCAGCGGCGGTATGCTCGCTTCATCCAACCCACACTCGCACCGGAGCCCGTAATGGACAGCCACACGCCATCGAAGTCGCATCTCAAGGACCTGCGCAGTACGCTCGCGCTGCTCAAACAGCAAGGCGACCTGATCGAGACCGACAAGCCGGTGGATCCGGATCTCGAGGTCACGGGACTGCAGAAGCTGATGGACGGCGGCTGCCCGGTTCTGTTCGAAAACGTCAAGGGCAAGCCCAACCATCGCGTTCTGACCAACCTGTTCGGCGACATTAACGTGGTCAACCGCATGTTCGGCTGGCCCGACGACACCGAGCGGACGCGGCAACTGGCGCGCGCTCTGTCGCGTCCGCTGGCACCGCAGGAGGTCGCCGCCTCCGCCGCGCCGGCGCAGGAGATCGTGATCGAGAACCCCAACGACGTGAATCAGTATCTCGTGCCGATTCGCCACACCGCGCTGGAAAAGGAACTGACGGTCGGCTCGGGCATCCGCGTCGTATCGGGCAAGGCCTTCGGCGACGGCTCCGATGTCGGCTACAATCGCATGAATTTCCGCTGGGGCAATGTCGGCACGTTCCAGATCTCGCCCGGCTCGCACATGTGGCAGGTGGTGAGCGAGGCCTATCGCCGCAACGAGCGCGTGCCGATCACCTTTTGCTTCGGCGTGCCGCCAGCCTGCACCCTGCTCGCCGGCGGCGCCTTCGACTACGTGATCATGCCCTATGGCTGCGACGAGCTGGGCATCGCCGGCGCGGTGCAGGGATTCCCGGTGCGGGTGGTGAAGGCGCGCACCGTCGATGCCTGGGCGCTTGCCGACGCGGAAGTCGTGCTCGAAGGCTATGTTGATCCGCGCGACACGCGCTTTGAGACCGCCGAGGCCGAGGCCGACCGCACCCAGGGCAAGCACCATTTCCATCCCGAATGGGCCGGCTACATGGGCAAGGCCTACAAGGCGCCGACCTTGCACGTCACCGCCGTCACGATGCGGGCGCCGCAGTCGAAACCCATCATCTATGCCTTGGGAGCGCACACGCTCGACGAGCACAACATCGACACGACCATCCGCGAAGCGGCGATGTTCGAGCTGTGTAACCGGCTCCAGCCCGGCATCGTCCAGGACGTCAACATCCCCTACTGCATGACCGACTGGGGCGGCGTCATCATCCAGGTGAAGAAGCGCAACCGGCTCGAAGAGGGCTGGCAGCGCTCGTTCCTGTCGGCGCTGCTTTCGACCTCGCAGGGCATGCGGCTCGCCATCGCGGTGAGCGAGGACACCAACATCTACAGCATGGACGAGGTGATGTGGTGCCTGACGACGCGCGTCAATCCGCACACCGACATCCTCAATCCCGTCCCGGGCGGCCGCGGCCAGACCTTCATGCCGTCCGAGCGCATGACCGCCGGCAACCGCGAATGGACCGCCGCCAATACCCGCTATGAAGGCGGCATGGGCATCGATGCGACCGTCCCTTATGGCTATGAGGACGATTTCATGCGGCCCGTTTATCCGGTGGACCGGGTGAAGCTCGAGGATTTCCTGAGCCGCGACCAGATCGCCAACGTCATGGGTCGCCTCAAGGGGTGGACCGAGCTTCTGTCGCGAACCGGGCGGTAACCGCCGGAGCGCGCGGGCCATGATCGACGTCTTTGCCGGGCACGAACTGGCGGTGCCCTATCGGCCGTTGGGCGAGCTGCTCGCGCACTACCGGGCGCGCAATCCCGACAAGACGGCGATCGTCGATCTCGACCAGGAGAGCGCGATCACCTTCGGCGCGCTCGACCAGGCGGCGACCGACATCGCGCTTCACCTGCGCACGCTCGGCGTCCGGCATGGCGACCGCGTGCTGCTGCTCGCCGACGAGCGGCTCGAAAAGCTGCTGCTGTGGTTCGGCATCTGGCGCCTCGGCGCCATCGTCTGTCCGCTCAACATCGAGCTCAACGCGCAGCACATGGCGGAGTTGACCGCGAGCATTGCGCCGCAGCTCATCCTCCTGGAAACGGGCCTCGACCGCGCGGCGCTGGTGGGCGGCCAGGCGGCACCCTGCATCCGCTTCGGCACCTATTTCGCCGATCCGACGCGGCGCGATGCCGAGGACGAGTTCTTTGCCGCCATGCCCCGCGGCGGCAACGGCGTCGCCCTCGCCGAACGCAACGCGGCGGGCGATAGGGCCGCCATCATCTGCACCTCGGGCACGACGGCAAAGCCCAAGCTCGTCGTCCTCGACCATGCCTTCTATTGGCTGAGCGGGCTTTCCACCATCGACATCGTCGGCCTCAGCGACCAGGACCGCATTCTCGAATATCGCTCCTTCGGCTGGGAATTGCCGCAGATCCTGACGCTGATGCCGTTTCTCGAAACCGGCGCCACGCTCCATATCGCGCGGCGGTTTTCGCACAGCCGGTTCTTCGACTGGATCGCGCGGCACGAGATCACGTTCGCCGCGGGCGTGCCGACGGTCGTCAACATGCTTCTCAACACGCCGCTGGGCGCGACATCGGCCGACATCCCGAGCCTGCGCTGCATGACCTGCAGCACTGCGCCGCTCACCGGCGACCAGTGGCGGCGCTTCGAGGCGATGTATGGCATCACGCTGCTGCAGCTCTACGGCATGTCAGAGGCCGGCTGGGTGTGCGGCAACCGCCATGACGACCGCCGCATCGGCACGGTCGGCCGTCCGGCGCTGCATCAGGAATTCGCCATCGTCGACAGCGCCGGCCGCCGCTGCCCCGCCGGGGCCGAGGGCGAGGTGACTTGCGGCGGGCCGCAGACCGCCTTGGGCTATCTGCGCGAGGACGCGACGCTCGATCCGATCCGCGGCACGCGCTTCAAGACCGGCGACCTTGCCGTCATGGCCGAGGACGGCTTCGTCACCGTCACCGGGCGCACCAAGGACCTGATCATCCGCGGCGGCGTCAACATCTCGCCGCTCGAAGTGGACACGGTCCTGCTCGCCCATCCGGGCCTGCGCGAGGCCGCCTCGGTCGGTGTGCCGGACCCGATCTATGGCGAGGAGGTGGTCTGCTATGTCGCCGCGAAGGAAGGAAGCGGCGTCGACGCGGCATCCGTCCTGGACTGGTGCGCGGCCCGGCTGCCGCTGCCGAAACGGCCCAAGCAGATCGTCTTCATCGCCGAGCTGCCGAAGAACGACCGCGGCAAGGTGCGCCGCGACGCGTTGCGCGAGGCCTGGACCCGCCGCGCCGAGACCAAGGCTTAGGCCATAGCGGCGGATTATCGCCCCTTGTATTGCGGCGGACGCTTTTCGCGGAAGGCCTTTACGCCTTCCTTGTGATCCTGCGACAGGATGAGTGCGCTCTGCGCCATGCGCTCGAGCACCCGGCCCGAGGTCGCGTCGATCTGCTGGCAGGTATTGATGAGCGCCTTGGCCGCACCCAGCGCCTGCGGCGCCTTCTTGACGAGCTTGTCGGCGAGCGCGCGCGCCTCTTCGTTGAGTTTCGCCCTGGGCACGACGCGCGTCACGAGGCCGATCTGCTGCGCGCGAACGGCGTCGACGAACTCGCCGGCAAGCACCAGCTCCTTGGCCCAGGACGGGCCGATCATCTTGACGAGCCGCGAGCAGCCGCCCGATCCCGGCACGAGATTGATGTTGCCCTCGGTGAAGCCGAAGCGCGTATCGTCGGCGGCGATGCGGAAATCGCAAGCCATGGCGAGCTCGAGCCCGCCGCAGGCGCAGGTGCCGAACACGGCGGCGATGATCGGCAGCTCGACGCGTTCGAGCACATCGAAGAAATCGTGAATCCAGCGATACTCGGTGCGGAAGCGCTGTGCCGACCAGTCCTGCTCGAACCACGACAGATCGGCGCCGGCACCGAAGGCGCGGTCGCCCGCGGCGAAAATGGTGACGCAACGCAGCTCCGGATCGCGCTCGATCGCGAGCTGAAGCGCGGTGAAGTCGCGCTGCATCTCGTCGTTGAAGGTATTGAGCCGTTCCGGCCGGTTCAGTGTGATCTCGAGCACCGGACCGCGTCGCGCGACCGTCACCGCCTTGTAGGCGTAGTTCGGATTGAGGATCGGGTTGTCGGTCATGGTCACTGGTTCGACAGGATGATGGCGCGCGTGCTCGGCATCAGCTCGGCGCCAATGCGGTCGAACTCGGCGAGCGGCGGGAATTTGAGCTTGCACTCCCGCATATAGCCGAGCATTTCCTCGAGATAGCGGTTGACGACCTGTTCGGTAGAGTGGCGCTTCAGCCCGACCTCGACGCAGTAATCGTTGTCGGGACCGGCCGGCCGGCCGAAGGCCCGCTTCACGGTGACCGGCAGCATGCCGTAATAGGTGCGCTGGAACTCGGCGAATACCTTGGGGTCGCGCGCGAACTCGCGCAGATTCTCGACGCCGTTGCCGTAATGGCCTTCCTCATCGGCGAGGACCGAGACCATCTCGTCGGCCCAGGGCCGGTAGGTCGAATCGCGGTATTCCATGATCTGGTGGCTGCCGGCGCGATCGACCGTGAAATTGAACACGGCGATGTGAATCCAGTTATCGAGGTCGAGCGACCAGAACTGCGCCGCCGGCGGGCGGGCGCGTTGGACGTCCTCGGGATCGACGCCGAGATCGCGGAAGAGATTGCACAACCGCTCGCTATGGTCGGCTTCTTCGCGCGCGAATTCGGCGGCGAGGAATTTCTCCCTGAGCGTCGGCGCGCAGCCGATTGAGCGGCCGAACACCTCGGCCGTCGCCGTTTCGGCGTAGAATTGCCGCGTCATCAGACGCAGCAGCATGTCGCGGTAGGCGCCCTTCGCCTCGGCGGCATTGTGAATTGTGGGGGCGGTCATGGCACCTCGCACAGAGAATTGCCTTGGCATGGTAGGAAACGGGCTTTTGCGATACAAGGGGCTATTCGCCGCGGGAGGTGCGCATGGGCGAGATCACGCTCTACCACAACGACATGTCGGTGTGCTCTGCCAAGGTGCGGATGGCGTTGGCCGAGAAGGACGTGGCGTGGACCGGCGTGCATCTCGACCTCCGCGCCGGCGACACGCAGAGGGCCGATTATACCGCGCTCAACCCCAATCAGCTCGTTCCCACGCTGGTGCAGGATGGGCGCGTGCTGATCGAATCGAACATTATCTGCGAATATATCGACGATGCCTGGCCCGCCCCGCCGCTGCGCCCCGCCGACGCCTATGAGCGCGCGCGCCTGCGGCTCTGGATGAAGCTGCTCGACGATTGGGTGCATGGCGCATCCGGCACGATCAGCCTGTGCATCGCCTTTCGCCATCAGTTCCTGCGCCGGGGCGAAGCAGCGATCGAGACCTATATGAGCCGCCTCGTCGATCCGCAGCGGCGCGAGCGTCTGAAGCAGGCGCTGGCGCAGGGAATGGATGCGCCCGCTTTCGCACCGGCGGTGCGGCGCTTGGCCAAACTTCTCGCCGATCTCGATGCGGCGCTCGCGGAACGCCCTTATCTTGCTGGCCAGGCCTTCTCGCTCGCCGATCTCGCCTATGCGCCGTACATGATCCGGTACATGGAGATCGGCTTTGCCGACACCATTGCGGCGCGGCCGCGCCTCGCTCAATGGGCCGAACGCCTGTTCGCGCGCCCGAGCTACCGGACCGGGGTCGCCCAGTGGCTCAATGCCGAGGCGCTCGCCATCATGCGCGAGCAGCACGACACCGCGCGCGCTCGCATCCGCAGCATCCTCGCTGCGAACGGGTGAACGCGCTCAGTCCGTCTGCTGCTTGAGCGCGTCGTAGATCTTGGGCGTGAGCTCGGCCATGTACTCGCCGAAGGACATGGCGGGATAGCGCGGCGGATTGCCCGGGCCCTCGCAGGTCGGCAGGCAGTCGAGCTTCACGTCCCAGCGCGTGCCGACGAAGAACGGAATCGAATAGCGCGTCGCGCCGCGCAGATTGGTGACACGGTGCGGCGCGGACCGAAAGCGGTCATTGGTCCAGCGCCGGCACATATCGGCGTGATTGACGAGGAAGCAGCCATCGAGGGCCGGCGCCTCGATCCATTTGCCGTCGGTGGTGGCGATCTCGAGGCCGGGCTTCTTCGCCTGCGCCAGCAGCGTCATGAAGCCGTAATCGGTGTGCGGGCTGATGCCGAACTGCCCGTCGAGACCCTCGTCCCGCGGCGGATAGCACAAGAGCCGAAGCGTGTTGACGCCGGGATTGAACGCCTCGTGCCGCGAGAAATAATCCGCGTTCATGCCGAGCGCGAGCGATTGCAGCGGCAAAAGTTTCAGCGCGAGATCGGTCATCGCGCCATAATATTCGAGGCAGGTCTCGCGGAAGCCAGGAAGATCCTCGGGCCAGCGGTTGTCGAACACCCATTCGTGCTTCGCCCGGCGATAAGGATGGTCGGGCGGATATTCGGCCTTGATGTAGAAGGACGCGCTGCGGTCCGGGTGCTTGCCGCCCTTGTAAATGAGGCGCTGCGTCTGGCCGCCGAGCGGGAGATAGCCCACCACTTTCTCGAGGCATTTCACCGCCATCTTGCGCTCGAGCGGGAGCGAATGGAAGCGCTCGGCCTCGGCGAAAACGCGGTCGACCAGCGACTGCTTCACGCCATGATTGCGGATGAAATAGAATCCCAAACCCTCGCTCGCTTCGCCCAATGCAGCGGCGGTACGTTCGAGCGCGCCCGGCGCGCCGGCAAGATAGGGACCGACATCGATGATCGCGATCCGCTGCTCGGCGGCCGTTTCGCGTTCGGTTTGAAGCGTGTCCATGGGCGGCGACCCGCGCTCAGGCCGGGGCGGTCTCGCGCGCCTTTTGCGGGGCGTCGCGCGGCAGCGGGTCCTTGAGGCCGAGAATGCGCCGGGCATTGCCATAGAGGATCTTCTCCTGATCCGCCGGCGACAGGCCGATCTCGGCGAATAAGTCCAAGCGCCGCGGCCGGGCTCCAGCACGGATAGTCGCTGCCGTACATCACGTGATCGACGCCGTAATACTCGATCGCGAATTTCATGCCCGGCGTGTGCGGCGACACCGTGTCGGTGTACATCCGCTTGATATAGGTGCTCGGCGGCTGCGGCAGCTTCGCCGCCTTGCCGTTCTTGTCCATGCGGCCGGACTGATAGGGCAGCGCGCCGCCGGTATGCGACATGACGAGCTTCAGGTTCGGATGGCGCTCCATGATGCCCGAGAGGACGAGCCGCATCGCCGCGACGCTGACCTCGATGACGCGGCCGAGGCTCAGATAGAGCGCGCCGTCATAGCCGTCGAGCATGTCCTGGAACACCGCATCGGTCGGATGCAGGAACAGCGGCACGCCGAGCTGCTCGACGCGATCGTAGAACGGCTCGAGCCGCTCGGCATCGATGCGCGGATCGCTGCCGACGCTGCCCGGCAGGTTGACGCCCATCAGGCCGAGCCTGTTGACCGCGTCATCCAGCACCTCGATGGCGATCGCGGTGTCGACCAGCGGCACCGCCGCGCTCGCCCAGAGGCGGCCGGGATAGCTGCGCTGCGCGCCGGCCATCTCCTCGTTCCACTGCATCGCGGCGTCGCGGCCCTCGTCCGGCGGGATGTCGGAGAAATGAACCGAGAACGGGCCGATCGAGCACACCACGTCGACCTGGTGGCCGAGCCCGTCCATGTGCTCGAGCTGCTCGTCGAGATCGAACCATTCGGCCCAGCCGCCGAGCGGGGTTTCGACGCCTTCGCGCCGCCAATAGGTGTAGCCGCCGTTCTTCGGGTTCCGTCGGTCCGGGGATAGGCCTTGCGCTTGCACAGACGTTCGAACACCGAGCGCGGCCACCAGTGGAAATGCGAATCGATGATGCGCATGCGCGGTCTCCCGCATCGAGAACTGGGTTACAGTCATTCTAAGCGCGCGCCCTTGCCAAGGCAACCGATCCGATCCTTAACGCGGCGCCGCGCCGGTGCTATGGATCGCTCCATGAGCAAGCGGTTCGATTACGTCATCGTCGGCGCGGGCTCGGCGGGGTGCCTTCTGGCCGACCGGCTGAGCGCGCCTGGCTTGAGCGTCTGCGTCATCGAGGCCGGCGGCGAGGACCGCGACCCGCTCATCCATGTGCCGATCGGCATCGGCCGGATGCACAAGCGGCGCCTGCACGATTGGGGCTACGACACGGAAACCGAGCCCGGGCTCGCGGGCCGCGCCATCGAATCGATGCGCGGCAAGGTGGTGGGCGGCTCGTCCTCGATCAACGTGATGACGCATGTGCGCGGCAATCGCGGCGATTACGACCGCTGGGCGGCGAACGGGCTGTGCCGGCTGGTCCTATGACGAGGTTCTGCCCTATTTCCGGCGCTATGAAAGCTGGGAGGGCGGCGAGGACCAGTGGCGCGGCGGGTTGGGGCCGCTGACGGTGAGCCGCCTCGCGACCCGGGACCCGTTCTTCGACGCGCTGCTCGCCGCGGCCGAGGAGGCGGGCTTCCCGATCACGCCCGACTATAACGGCGCGAGCCAGGACGGTTTCGCGCGCGGCCAGACCACCATCCGCGACGGCCGCCGCTGCAGCGCGGCGGTGGCGTTCCTGCGCCCGGCGCTGGCGCGGGGCAAGGTCACGCTCTATCGCCGCGCGCACGCCACCCGCATCTTGATGACGGGAAGGCGCGCCGCCGGGCGTCGAATATCGCCGCAACGGCACGACGCACCAGGTCTTCGCCGAGCGCGAGGTCATCGTTTCGGCCGGCGTGTTCAACACGCCGCAACTCCTGATGCTGTCGGGGATCGGGCCGGCCGATCATCTGCGCGACATGGGGATCGCGCCGCTCCTCGATCTGCCGGGAGTCGGCGGCAATCTGCAAGACCATCTTGCGGTGACGCTGAGCTTCGTTCGGCCGCGCGCCGGGACCGTTCCATGCGCTGATGCGCGCCGACCGCGCCGCAGTCGCGGTGGCGCAGGCCTATCTCTTCGGCACCGGACCGGCGACGATCCTTCCGGGCGGCGTGACGGCCTTTCTCCGGACGCAGCCCGGCCTCGCCGTGCCGGATATCCAGTTGTTCAGCCGCGGCACCGCGGTCGAAGCCGATCTGTGGTTTCCGGGCATACGCCCGGCCTACCAGGACGGGTTCTCGCTGTCGCCGGTGCTGCTCCATCCCGAGGCGCGCGGTCGGGTTTACCTGCGCTCGGCCGATCCGCGGCGACAAGGTCAGGATCGTGCACAATTTCCTTGCCGGCGAAAGCGACATGCGTTCGCTTCGCGCCGGCTTGCGCATCGCCCGCGCGGTGGCGCAGAAGAAGCCCCTCGATGCGTTCCGCGCAGTCGAGAAGGCGCCCGGGGCGGCGGTCGCGACCGACGCCACGATCGATGGTGGATCCGCCGCACCGCGCGCTCGGCGCATCATCCGTCCTGTACCTGCGCCATGGGGAAGGACGCCGCGGCGGTGCTCGACGCGCGGATTGCGCGTGCACGGTGCGAAAGCCTGCGCGTCGTCGACGCTCGGCAATGCCCGATCTCGTCACCGGCAACATCAACGGCTGCGTTCTGATGATCGCCGAGAAGGCCGCCGACACGATCCTTGGCCGGCCGGCGCCTAGGCGCTCTTATGCTCCGCCAGCCCCAGCTCCCGCATCATCGCCTCGCGCATGACGAATTTCTGCACCTTGCCGGTGACCGTCATCGGGAAGTCGTCGACGAAGCGGATGTAGCGCGGGATCTTGTAGTGCGCGATCTGGCCGCGGCAGAAGCGCCTCGATCTCCGCGGTCGGCGGCGGTCATGCCGCGGCTTGAGCTTGATCCAGGCGCATAGCTCCTCGCCATAGGCGGGATCGGGCACGCCCACCACCTGCACCGCCTCGATCTTGGGATGGCGGAACAGGAACTCCTCGACCTCGCGCGGATAGACGTTCTCGCCGCCGCGGATCACCATGTCCTTGATGCGGCCGACGATGTTGCAATAGCCCTCGGCGTCGAGCGTGGCGAGATCGCCGGTGTGCATCCAGCCGGCGGCGTCGATCGCCTCGGCGGTCTTTGCCTCGTCGTCCCAGTAGCCCAGCATCACCGAATAGCCGCGCGTGCACAGCTCGCCGGGTGCGCCGGGCGGAACGACATGGCCCTCGGCATCGACGATCTTCACCTCGACATGGGGATGGATGCGGCCCACCGTGCGCGACGCGGCGCTCGAGCGGATCGTCGCACGCGGTCTGGAAGCTGACCGGGCTCGTTTCGGTCATGCCGTAGGCGATGGTGACCTCGCTCATGTGCATCTCGCGCGGCGCAGCGCTTCATCACCTCGATCGGGCAGGGCGAGCCCGCCATGATGCCGGTGCGCAGCGAGGCCAGATCGAAGCGCGCGAACTCGGGATGGTTGAGCTCGGCGATGAACATGGTCGGCACGCCGTAGAGCGCGGTGCAGCGCTCGGCCGCGACGGTCTCGAGCGTGGCCAGCGGATCGAACCCCGCGGACGGGAACACCATCGCCGCGCCATGCGTGATGCAGGCGAGATTGCCCAGCACCATGCCGAAGCAATGATAGAGCGGCACCGGGATGCAGACGCGGTCCCGCGCCGTAAGCTGCATCGCCGCGCCGATGAAATAGCCGTTGTTGAGGAGATTGTGATGGGTGAGCGTCGCGCCCTTGGGCGCGCCGGTGGTGCCGCTGGTGAACTGGATGTTGATGGCGTCGTCGAATTGCAGCTTCGCCGCCAGCTCCGCGAGCGCGCGGCGCTCGCCGTCGCCGCCCATGCGCAGCACGTCGTCGAAGCGATAGAAGCCGCGGCGCTCGCCGGCGCCGATGCGGATGAGGGTCGGTGAGCGCCGGCAGCCGCTGCGCCGCAAGCCGGCCCGGCGCCGCGCGTCGATCTCCGGCGCCAGCTCGCGCAGCATGCCGACATAGTCGCTCGACTTGAACGAATCGGCGGTGATGAGCGCACGGCAGCCGACCTTGTTCAGCGCGTAATCGAGCTCGGTCAGGCGATAGGCGGGGTTGATGTTGACCAGGATGAGCCCGGCCTTGGCGGTGGCAAACTGGGTCACCACCCATTCGGCGTTGTTGGGCGACCAGATGCCGATGCGCTCGCCGGGCTCAAGGCCGAGCGCGACGAGGCCCGCGGCGAGCGCATCGACGCGGCGCTTCAACTCGTCATAGGACCAGTGCACGTCCTGATGCCGCACCACCAGCGCGTCGCACTGGCCCCAGCGCGCGGCTGCCTCGTCGAAGAAATTGCCGATGGTCGCGCCGATCAACGGCACGCTCGACGCGCCGTGGACATAGCTCTGCCGGAGTTCGCTCATCGCCGTTCCTCCCCTGGCAGGTGCAGGCTTGACCGCCCGGCACCCGCGCCCTAAGCCCCCGCGGCCCAAAAAGAGCACAGTCGCGGCAATTTTCAATGATCCGCCTCGCCGTCGATCGGCGCGCGCTCCGCCAGACGGCGGAAACCCTGTTCGTCGGCGCGGCCGGCGGCACGCTGCTGAACCTCCTGGGGTTTCCGGCGGGGCTGATTTCCGGCTCGGTGCTGGCGGCAGCGACAGTGTCGCTGGCGGGACGACCGCTCGGGCTGCCGGCGGGGCTGACGCGGGTCATCTTCGTGCTCTCGGGCATTGCGCTCGGCTCGGCCGTGTCGCCCGAGACGCTGCGCAGCATCGCCGCTTATCCCTTCAGCGTCGCCATCCTTGCGCTCTGCACCGTGTGCATGATCGCGGCGACCTGGATCTATCTGCGCTTCGTGCACCGCTGGGACCCGCTTTCGGCGCTGCTCGGCGCCAGTCCCGGCGCGCTCGCCCAGATGATGGTGCTTTCGGTCGAGACCGGCGCCGACGTGCGCGCGATCGTCGTCGTTCAGACGATGCGGGTGGTGGTGCTGGCGGTGGGCATACCCTCGGGCCTGACGCTGCTCGGCCTTGCCAGCACGGCGGCGCGGCCCGCCACGGTGCAGGCGGTCTCGGCCACGGGCCTGGTGCTGCTGGTGGCGGCGGCCGTGACGTCGGCGCTGGTACTGCAGAAGCTGCGCTTTCCCGGCGGCCTGCTCTTCGGCGCGATGATCGGGTCGGGGCTGCTGCACGGCGAGGGCATCGTCCAGGGCGGCCTGCCGTGGTGGATCGCCGATGTCGTGATGGTGGCGCTCGGCACCGTGAACGGCTCGCGCTTTGCCGGCACGAACCGGCGGATGCTGATGAGCTATGTCGGCGCGGCCTTCGGTTCCTTCGCCGTCTCGATCTCGGTCACGGTCTGTTTCATGCTGCTCGCGGCCTCGACCTTGCCGGTGCCGCCCGCCGACATCGTGATCGCCTTTTCGCCGGGAGCACAGGACACGATGATGCTGCTGGCGCTGGCGCTGCATCTCGATCCCGTGTTCGTGGGCGCGCACCATCTCGCGCGGTTCCTGACGATCTCGCTTTCGGTGCCCTTCATCGCGCGCACGCTTTCGATGAAGCGGCGATCGGTTTAGATTGTGCCGCCGCGCCGGGCGACGCGGCGCGCCATCGCGCTCGAACGGGAGGACGCTCGTGGCAGGAAAATACGATTTGGATCTCGAACCTTGCGCGGCCAATCACCAGCCGCTGACGCCGCTCACCTTTCTCCTGCGTTCGGCGGACGTGTATCCGGACCGGGTGGCGGTGATCCACGGCAACCGCCGCTTCACCTGGCGCGAGCATGCGGAGCGCTGCCGCCGCCTTGCCGGCGCGCTGATCGCGGCCGGCATCCAGCCGGGCGACACGGTATCCGTTCTGGCGCCCAATACCCCGGCGATGCTCGAGGCGCATTTCGGCGTGCCGATGGCGGGCGCGGTGCTCAACAACATCAACATCCGCCTCGATGCAGCGGGCATCGCCTTCATCCTCGATCATGCCGAGACGCGCGTGCTCATGGTCGACCGCCAGTTCGCCGCCGTCGCGCGCGAGGCGCTCTCCCGGCTGGGCCGCGCGCCGCTGGTGATCGACATCGACGATCCCGAAGCCGGCGATGGCGGCCGCGCCGGCACGATCGAGTACGAAGCATTTCTCGGCACCGGCGATCCGGCCGCGCCGATCCGCTGGCCCAAAAGCGAATGGGACGCGATCGCGCTCAACTACACCTCGGGCACGACCGGCAATCCCAAGGGCGCGGTTTATCACCATCGCGGCGCCTATCTCAATTCGCTGAGCCAAATCCTGAGCTTCGGCATGACCGACCATCCGGTCTATCTGTGGACGCTGCCGCTCTTTCATTGCAACGGCTGGTGCTTTTCTTGGGCCGTGGCGGCGCTAGGCGGCACCCATGTGTGTTTGCGGCGGGTCGCCGCAGATGTGGTCTATGACGCCATCGACCGGCTCGGCGTCACCCATTTTTGCGCCGCGCCGACCGTGCTCGGCATTCTCAACGAGGGTCGGCCCGAGGGCTGGACCGTGCCCCGGCCGGTGCGCCTCATGACCGCCGGCGCGGCGCCGCCCGCGGCCATCTTGCGCCAGATCCGCGCGATCGGCTTCGATCCGCTCCACGTCTACGGCATGACCGAGATGCATGGGGTGACGACGTTGTGCCAATGGCAGGAGGAATGGGACCATCTGCCCGAAGAGGACAAGATCGGCCGCATGCTGCGCCAGGGCGTGCGCTGCATCGTCCAGGAGGAGCAGATCGTCGCCGACCCCGCGACCTTCGCCGAGGTCGCCCATGACGGCAAGACCATGGGCGAGGTGCTGATGCGCGGCAACATGGCGATGAAGGGCTATCTCAAGAACAAGAAGGCGACCGAGGAGACCTTTGCCGGCGGCTGGTATCACAGCGGCGATTTGGCCGTGGTCCATCCCGACGGCTATGTCGAGATCAAGGACCGCTCCAAGGACATCATCATCTCGGGCGGCGAGAACATCTCCTCGATCGAGGTCGAGAACGTGCTGTGCGACCATCCGGCGGTGAAGGAGGCGGCGGTGGTCGCCGTATCCGACGAGCGCTGGGGCGAGGTGCCGTGCGCGATCGTCGAGCTGAAGCCCGGCGCCGCGGGCGTCGATGCCGGCGCCATCATCGCCTTCTGCCGCACGCGGCTGGCGCATTTCAAATGCCCGCGCCACGTCATCTTCGAGCCGCTCGCCCGCACCGCGACCGGCAAGGTGCAGAAATTCAGGCTGCGCCAGATCGCGCTCGAGCGCCTGGCGCAGCACTGAGGCGGCGCGTCATTCGAACGGCGTGGGATCGGCCACGATCGGGTTGCTGAGGACGCCGAGGCCGGTGATTTCGACCGCGCAGACATCGCCCGGCTTCATCCGGGTGCGGCCGGGGATGCGCTTCGAATCCCACGGCGTCGGCTGATGGCCCGGCGGCGGCTTGAGCGCGCCCGGCGTTCCCATCACGATCACGTCGCCCGCGCGCAGGAGATAGCCGGTCGAGAGGTAGTGGATCACCTGCTCGACCGAGAACAGCATGTCGTCGAGCGGCGATTTCTGCTTCTCGACGCCGTTCAGGCGGGTGATGACGCTGTGGCGCGGCGGCAGGCCGAACTCGTCGGCGGTCATCAGCCACGGCCCGAAACCGCCCGAGCGCTCGAAATTCTTGCCCAGCCCGAATTGCCGGTTGTGGCCCTGGAATTCGCGCACCGAGCCCTCGTTGTAGCAGGCATAGCCCGCGACGTGACGCAGCGCATGGGCGACCGGGATGTGCCGCCCCGGCGTGCCGATGACGACCGCGAGCTCGCCCTCGTAGTCAAAGGTCTCGGCGACGCGCGGATCGGGGCACCACAGGGGTTGCAGATGGCCGACCTGGCTGCACGGCATGCGCATGAAGATCTGCGGATAGTCCTTCGAGGTGGTGAGGCCGGTCTCCTCGATATGCGCCTTGAAATTGAGGGCGAGCGCCCAGATCGCGTGCGGATCGGGAATGACCGGATCGAGCGTCACCTGGTCGAAACGATAATCGGGATCGCGCCCCTCCGCGGCCGCGGCCGCCGCCGGCAGCGCGCCTGATTCGATGATCGCCCTGAGGCTCGAAGGCAAGCTCGGGCGCGGCGCGGTTCAGGGCGACGAAGCGCCAGTCATCGACCATGACGCCGACGCCGGCATCGTCGCGCGTGTGATAGGACACGAGCCGCATTGCCGATCCTCCTTCAGTTCATCGCCCGCGCGGCCTGGAGCGACGGCCGGTCCGAGCGATTGCTCCGGCCGCGGCAGGCCTTCCATGAGATGCCATTCGGAGAAGTGGTTGACGCGGAAATTCGACGGCTTCCACGCTTCGGTGACGAAGTCGGGATTGGAGAAATACTCGATCGTGCCGCCGAGCGGGTTCTGGAAATACCAGAAATAGGCCGACGAGATCGGATGCCGTCCGGGACCGACGGCGGTATCCCATCCCGCCGCCGAGAAATGCATGCCGCCGCCGAACACCTCGTGGATGTCGTGCACCTCGAACGCGACGTGATGGAGATCGGCCGTGCCGCCCGGCCGCTTCAGCAGGAACAAATTGTGATGGTCGGCGCGCGCGGCATAGCGCAGGAACACCGCCGCCCCGCCGGCATAGCGGTCGGAGAGCCAGAACCCCAGACGCTTGACATAGAACGCCTCGCCCGCGCGCACGTCGGGCACGGCGAAAACGATATGGCCCATGCGGAACGGACGCGCCCGCTCGTACATCGGGCTGGGCTTGTCGACGCGGCCGCGGGCGCCCGGCACGTTGAGCGGCAGCGTCGCGCGCGCCGGCTCCCGGCCGTGGCGCCACACGCGCAGGCCGATATTGATGCCGCAATCGTCGACGGTGTGGAGCGTGCCGTCGGCGTCGGCCATAACCTTGCGGTCGCGCGACAGCTCGGCTTCGAGCGCGTCGAGCTGCTCTGGCGCTCGCCACGCCCCACACAACCTCGCGGAACTCGGAACCGCCGGAAAGCCGCGGCGGCAAGCCCTTGGCGGCATCCGGGCGGATCACGACGCGGCTGCCGATTTCGGTGGCGAAGGCCAGTCCCGACTTGCCGTCCTGGACTTTCTTCAAGCCCCAATCGGCGAAGAGCCGGCGCGGGACGGAGAGATCGGGCGCGCCGAAGACGACGCTGTCGATGCCGATGAACCGCGCCGCATTCTTCGCCATCGGAGCCTCCTGCCGCTCACGTACCGGATCGAATCCGCATGCTCCTCATGACGGCGCTGAACCCGGGCGCCTTCCGTCGGAACTGGCGTACTACACCATTGCGACCGGCGGGGGTCAAGGCGCGCGCCCCGCGCTGGCGCGCCGTCGACGGGGGCGTTGCGCCCGGTTATGGTGTGCGCCGGAGCAAGCGATGGCAGCACGTCCCAGCGAAACCGAGATCATCGCCCGCGCCCGCGCCATGGTGCCGATGCTGCGCGAGCGTGCGGCGGCGGCCGAGGCGCTGCGCCGCCTCCCCGACGACACCAACCGCGCGTTTCGCGCGGCAGGGTTCTACAAGATCATGCAGCCGCGGGCTTTCGGCGGCTACGAGCTGGAGTTCGGGACCCAGACGGAGTTGGGCGTCGAACTGGGCCGCGGCTGCGGTTCGAGCGCGTGGGTCGCGACCGTGATCTGCTGTCACGCGTGGCTTGCCGGGATGTTTCCCCGCGCCGCGCAGGAAGAGATTTGGGGGCGCAACCAAGACGCGGCGATCGCCAGCTCGTTTTTCCCGGTGGCGCCGCGCGCCGAGCGCGTCGCCGGCGGGTGGCGGGTCTCGGGCCGCTGGAAATTCTCGAGCGGCGTCGACCATTGCGACTGGGCGATCGCGATCCTGCCGCTGCCGCGGCGCGAGAGCGGTTCGGACGCCGCCTTCGTGCTGCTGCCGCTCGAGGAATGCCGGATCGATGACGTCTGGCATTCGGTCGGTCTTGCCGGTTCGGGCAGCAACGACATCGTCGTCGACAATGTGCTGGTGCCCGACCACCGCCTCCTCGACATCGAGGCGGTAAAGGGCGGACCCACCCCGGGCAGTGAAGTCAACGACCACTATCTCTACCGCATGCCGCTGCTCGCGCCGTTCACCTACAATCTCATCGGCAATGGGCTCGGCGTCGCGCGCGGCATCGCCGAGACCATCGTTGCAGGGCTTCAGGCGCAGCGCACGCGCCGCGGCGTGCCGGTTTCCGAGCACCAGAGCATTCAGCTCCGCGTCGCCGAAAGCCTGGCCGAGATCGAGGCGGCATCGGCGCTCGTCTTTCGCACCCGCGACGAGATCGTGGCGCGCGCCCGCGCCGGCGCGGATTTTCCGCTGCTCGAGCGCGTGCGCTGGCGCCGTGACGTTGGCTATGCCGGGCTATCTTGCGTGCGCGCGGTCGAGCGCCTGTTCCCGATCCTCGGCGCGCAGGGTCTGATGAGCGACCATCCGGTCCAGCGCGGCTGGCGCGATTTGCGCGCCATCTCGCATCATTTCGGCATCTCCTGGGACATTCAGGGCTCGGCCTACGGCGCCGTCCTGTTCGGCCTCCCCTGTCCCGACCCGCGGATCTGAAGCGACGGGAAGGCGCGCGGCAGGCATCGTCGGCGCAGCCGGTTCTGTGCCCACTCGCAAGCCGGCGCGCGCGCCGCTGGCGCCGGCGTGGGCAACAGACATAAAAATCATTGCGCCGGCGACGATTGACTTGCCCCGGCGCCGATGAAAGAGTGCCCGCAAATACAATCGGACCGGGAGGCCCCGTTGGCGAGACGCGTTTTCGCCAGCGTCAGTCGCGGATGATCGCGCAGCAGATCCTGAACGGCTTGGTGGTCGGCGCGGTTTACGCGCTGTTCGCGCTCGGCTTCACGCTCGTCTATGGCGTGCAGAAAATCCTGAACCTCGCCCATGGCGGCGTGTTCATGTGGGGCGCGATGATCGGGCTCTACACCGTCACCGTGCTCGGCCTGCCGCTATGGGCGGCACTCGCGCTCGCCATGCTGGGTTCGGGGCTTTTGGGGGTGTGCCTGGAGCTGGTCGCCTTCCGCCAATTGCGGCGGCGCAAGGGCGATGATCTGAGCACGCTGGTCGCGAGCATCGGCGCCAATCTCATTCTCGTCAATCTGGCGCAGCAGGCCACCAACTCGCAGATCGAGAGCTTCCCCTTCGGCACGTTCCCCATCCACATCTATCACGTCGCGGGCCTGGTGGTGTCGCTGCAGACGATCGTCATACTCGGCTGCGTCGCGGCGCTGGTGGCGGCGCTGGCGCTCTATCTGTTCGCGACGCGCTTCGGCGCCGAGGTGCGGGCGGTGGCGGTGAGCGAGCGTACCTCCGTCCTGCTCGGCATCGCGCCGCAGGCGGTCTTCATGCAGACTTTCTTCATCGCCGGCGCGATGGCCGGCGCCGCCGGGGTGATGCTGGGGATCGCGTTCAACTCGGTGAGCTACGGCATGGGCGAGCCGTTGATGCTCCGCGCCTTCGTCGTGATCGTGCTCGGCGGCTTCGGCAGCGTGATCGGCGCCGTGGTCGCGGCGCTTGTCCTTGGCGTGGTGCAGGCGCTCGCCGTCGCCTACTCGTCGTCGGCCTTGAGCGACGCGATCATGTTCGGCGTGCTGATCCTGCTGCTTCTGGTCAAGCCTACCGGCCTGTTCCACGGCTTCGACATCGAGCAGCGGCGCGCCTAGGGCGATGAGCGCGATTTCCTCCTATCTCCCCTACGGCGATGCGATCTGCATCGGCAGCATCTATGCACTGAGCCAGTTCATCGCCATGCGGGCGGGGCTGTTTTCGCTGGGCTCGGCGGGCTTCGCCTCGATCGGCGCCTATACCGCGGCCATCGCGCTCATGCGCTATGCCGTGCCGGCGGGCGCGGCCATCTTGCTGGCCGCCGCCGTCGCGGTCGCGTGCGGCTTGCTGCTGTCGCTGCCGCTCGCCCGGCTGCGCGGCCATTTCCAGGCGGTGGCGACCGTCGGCTTTGTCGAGATCATCGTTTCGCTGGCGCTCTATTTCGAGACATTCACCGGCGGGCCGGCCGGCATCAATGGCATCCCCAAGCTCGTCGGCTCCGGTGCCTTGGTGCTGGCCGTCGCCGCGATCGCCGGCTTCATCGCCGTCATCGAGCGCACCGGGATCGGCCGCGCCTTTGGCGCGATCCGCCAGGACGACATCGTGGCGCGCTCGCTCGGCGTGTCGGTGGCCCGCTATCACCGCCTCGCTTTCGCGCTCAGCGCCGGCATCGCCGGCATCGGCGGCGCGCTCTCGGCCTTCAACACCTACACGATCGATCCGCAGCAATTCGGGTTCCAGTTGCTGACGCTCGCGGTCGGCGCGGTCATCCTCGGCGGCCGCAGCTCGGTGTTCGGCCCGATCGTCGGCACCGCGATTTTCGTGCTCCTGCCGGAGCTGGCGCGGCCGCTCGCCGAGAACCGCTTTCTCCTGCAGGGCGCCCTGTTGATCGCGTTCATTACCTATCTGCCGCAGGGCATTGTCGACACGCTCAAGCGGCGCTGGGAAACGGCGCAGGCGCGCCGCCGCGGCGGCCGGACGGTGGCCGCCGACGCAGCCGCGCGGACGCGCCCGACATGAGCGCGCTGGCACTCGAGGGTGTGAGCAAAGTCTTCGGCGGCGTCGTGGCCGTCGCGGATTTGTCGCTGGCGGTGCCGCAGGGTCGGATCACCGGCCTCATCGGACCGAACGGCGCCGGCAAGACTACCGTGGTCAACGTCATCACCGGCATCCTCAAGCCGTCCGCCGGACGGATCGCGATCGGCGCGCGCGATCTGACCGGCGCGCGGCCGGAGGCGATCGCGTGCTGCGGCGTGGCGCGCACGTTCCAGAACATCCGCCTGTTGCACGATGCGAGCGTGCTCGACAACATCGTCGTCGGCTTCCACCGCCACGAGAGGACATCGCTCTTCGCCAACCTGGCGGGGCTGCCGGCCGCTTGGCGCGAACGCAACGACTTCCGCACGCGCGCCCGGGCGCTGCTCGAGCGCTTCGACATGGCGCGTTTCGCCGAGGCGCGCGCGGACTCGCTTTCCTATGGCCACCAGCGCCGCGTCGAGGTCATGCGCGCGATCGCCACCGCGCCTGACTTTCTGCTGCTCGACGAGCCGGTCGCCGGGATGAACCAGGTCGAAGCCGACGATCTCGGCGCGATCGTCCGGATGCTGGCGGCGGATGGCATAGGCATCCTGCTCATCGAGCACAATGTCGCCTTCGTCATGGACCTGTGCACGACGATCCACGTGATGAACACGGGCCGGATCATCGCCCAGGGAGCGCCCGCCGCGGTGGCGCGCGATCCGGCGGTCATCGACGCCTATCTCGGGGGCTAGGCGATGCTCGAGGTCAGCGCCATCACCACCACCTATGACGGGATCGTCGCCGTCAGCGGCGCGAGCCTCGCCGTGCGCCAGGGCCAGATCGTATCGCTGATCGGCTCGAACGGCGCCGGCAAGACCACGCTGCTCAACACCATCAGCGGCATTCTGCGGCCGCAGAACGGGCGCATCCTGTTCGACGGCGCGGACATCACCGCGCTCGCGCCCTATCGCATCGCGCGGCGCGGCTTGTTGCAGGTGCCGGAAGGACGGCAGGTGCTGGGCCCGCTTTCGGTCGCGGAGAATCTGATCCTCGGCCGGCTGGCGGCGGGGGACCGCGACGGCGGGGACGATCTGGCGCGGGTTTACGAGCTCTTTCCGATCCTGCGCGCGCGGCAAAAACTGGCGGCGGGACAATTGAGCGGCGGCGAGCAGCAGATGCTGGCGCTGGGCCGCGCGCTGATGGGCCGGCCGCGCCTGCTGCTGCTCGACGAGCCGAGCCTCGGCCTCTCGCCTGTCCTGGTGCGGCAGGTGTTCGAGATACTCGCGACGCTGCATCGCCAAGGCCTGACCATCCTGCTGGTCGAGCAGAATGCGCGCAAGGCGATGGAGCTCAGCGACTATACCTATGTCATCGAGCACGGCACGATCGTGCGCGAGGGCAACAGCGACGCGTTGCGTCGGGACGAAGCGGTAATCACGCATTATCTCGGCGCCGGGCGCACGGAAGCGCGCGACGGCGCCCCCATGCAAACCAAGGGAGGACCGAACACATGCCTGCAATGACAATACTGCGCTGGGCCGCCGCGATCGGCGCGCTCGCGCTTGGCGGCGCGATGGCAGCGCAGGCCGACGAGATCACGCTCGGTGCCGAGGTGGCGCTGACGGGGCCGATGGCGGCCTATATCGGACCCAATCTGCGCGCCGGATTCGAGGTCGGGGTCGACCGCGCCAACGCGCTGCACCTGGCCGGGCCGCACACGCTCAAGCTGCTGACCGAGGACGTCGCCAGCGACAAGACGCAGGTGATCGCGGTGACCACCAAATTCGCCACGCAAGACAAGGTCGCGGTGATCCTGGGCCCCGCCACGACGGTGCTCGGGGCGGCGGCGGCGCCGGTTGCGGACAGCCTCAAGACTCCGATCATCATCATCGCCTATAGCGCCGCGCTGGTGCAGGACCACCCCTGGGCCTACAAGGCCTATATGCGCGCCCGGGCGACCGCCAAGGCGATCGGCGACTTCGCCAGCGATCACCTCAAGGTGAAATCCGCGGTGCTCGTCTATGATCGCGGCAACGACGCTTCGGCCGCCATCAGGGACGATCTGCACGCTCGCCTCGTCAAGGCGGGCATCAAGGTCCTGTCCGACGAGGGAACACAGCTCGGCGACACCGATTTCGGGCCGCTCGCCACCAAGATCGTCGATCTGCATCCGGGGATGCTGTTCCTCGCGACGTCGCCGGAGATCGGCGCCAATGTCGTCATCCAGGCGCGTCAGGCGGGTCTCGATCCCGCCACGAAGATCGTCGGGATCGGCTTCATGGCGTCGCCCGCCTACACCCGGATCGGTGGCAAGGCCGTCGATGGCACCTATTACACCTCGGACTACTTCGCCGGGATCCCGACGGCCGAGAACAAGGCCTTCGTCGCGGCCTATGAGGCGAAGATGAAGACACCGCCCGACGTGTTCGCCGCCGGCGGCTATGCCGCGGTGATGATCGCCGCCCGCGCCATCAAGGAATCCGGTGACCATCCCGACCGCGAGAAAATCCGCGCCGCGATCGGCCACCTCAAGGATTTCCCGACGGTCCTCGGCAACGGCACCATGTCGATCGACGAGAACCACACCACCACCTACGACCTGGTAATGCTCCAGCTCGTCGACGGCAAGGGCGTGCTGGCGAAGTAGCCCTGCCCTGCCCCCGTCCGCCCGCGCTTATGCCAACGCTTCGCAGGCGCGGGCGATGCGGGTGCAGGCCTCGCTCAACTCCTCGGTCGAGGTGGCGTAGGAGATGCGGAAATGCGGGGCGAGCCCGAAGGCCGTGCCCGGCACCACCGCGATCCCCACCGAATCCAGCAGATAGGTGCAGAAATCGAGGTCCGTCTCGATCGTCTTGCCCTCGGGCGTGCGCTTGCCGAGCGTGCCGGCGCAGGACGGATAGACGTAGAAGGCGCCTTCCGGCGTCGGGCAATGCACTCCCTTGCAGCGGTTCAGCATCGCCACCACGAGATCGCGGCGCTGCTTGAACACGGCGTTGTTGCGCGGGATGAAGTCTTGCGGGCCGTTGAGCGCCTCGACCGCGGCGGCCTGGCTGATCGAGCTGGGATTGGTGGTCGATTGCGACTGCAGCGCCGCCATCGCCTTGATCAGCTCGGTCGGGCCGCCGCCATAGCCGATGCGCCAGCCGGTCATGCAATACGCCTTCGACACGCCGTTCAAGGTGAGCGTGCGGCCGTAAAGCCGGGGCTCGACCTGGGCGAGGCTGGTGAAGACGAAATCGTCGTAGACGAGATGCTCGTACATGTCGTCGGCGAGGACGAACACATCGGGATGACGCATCAGCACCGCCGCCACCGCCTTGAGTTCGTCCGCGGTATAGGCCGCGCCGCTCGGATTGGACGGCGAGTTGAGGATGAGCCACTTGGTCTTGCGCGTGATCGCCGCCTCGAGATCCTCGGGCCGGAGCTTGAAGCCGTTGTTCTGCGGACAGGTCACGGCGACGGGCGTGCCGTCGCACAGCAGCACGATGTCGGGATATGAGACCCAATAGGGCGCCGGCACGATCACCTCGTCGCCGGGATTGACTGTCGCCATCAGCGCATTGAACAGCACCTGCTTGCCGCCGGTGCCGACGCTGATCTGCTGCGGCGCGTAGTCGAGCTCGTTCTCGCGCTTGAACTTGGCGCACACCGCGGCCTTCAAGGCCGGCGTGCCGTCGACCTGGGTATATTTGGTCTCGCCGCGGTCGATCGCGCGCTTGGCCGCGTCCTTGATGTTCTGTGGCGTGTCGAAATCGGGCTCGCCCTGGGCCAGCCCGATGACGTTGCGGCCTTCCGCCTTCAGTGCCATCGCCTTGTTGGCGATAAAGATGGTGGCAGACGGCTTGATCCGCTGCAGTCGGTCGGCGATGAAGGCCATGGCGGTCCCCGGAAAAGGCCGCGTAAATTAGGGCGCCGGGCGCGCCGGCGCAAGATCGGCCGGCGCGGCATTAACCATTGTCAGCGCATGCGCAGCGAAGCGATCTCCCGGGGGATCGCTTCGTCGCCACGCTTTTCGCGATGACCGGAGCCCGTCAGCGCGGCTCTTGGACATGGGCCTCGAGGAACCACAGCGACTTGTCGAGCGCCCGCGAGAACGCGGTCAGGAGGTCGGCCGTGTCGAGATCGCCGGCATTGCCGGTTTCCTCGATCGCGGCACGCACGGCGTTCGCGACCTTGCCATAGCGATCGATCAGGGCCGCGAGATGCGCGCCCGACTGGTAGATGTCGGTTGGATAGGCCGCGAGCGTGGTCGCCTTGGCCACGACCTGAGTGGTGCCGAGCGCGGTTCCGCCGAGCTGGACGACGCGTTCGGCGATGGTGTCGACATGGCCGTCGACCTCGGTGCGGAAGCCGTCGATCATCTCGTGGAGCGCGATGAATTGCGGCCCCTTGATGTTCCAATGCGCCTGCTTGGTGAGCAGCGCCAGGTCGATCGCATCGGCGAGCCGCGCGTTGAGAACCGCGATCGAGACCTGCTTGGCATTCGCACTGAGATCGTTCTTGGTCGGATAATTCGCCATCGTCCTTCTCCCTCCTGGCCGGAACCGCTTGCTCCAAGCTAGGTCCCAATATGTGACACCACGGCGACCGGCGCGAGACCCGACCTTTGGGCGACACCGGCGCCCTTGGCAGGGTCGCATTTGGCGAAATGCGCGACCTGCCGTTCTGGGATCGCGCGCGGCGCGATGCAGAGCGTGCCGCGCGGCCCGGCGATCAGGCTGTTGCGGTTGTCGGCGACCGGAATTCCGGCCGAACGCGTCAACTTCTCGTCGCTCGCCATCGCTTTCGCTAGGCTAGAATAACTCTAAAGCAAAAATCGTATGGGAGCGGTTCCGGCGCATGTCACGCGACGGCACCGCTCGGCACGCTGCATCCAGTCGCAGCCGATTCTGGCGCGGGGCGAACCGCCGGCTTATCTTATCGCCATGCCGCTACTCACCGCCGCCCGGCCACTCGACGATGTCGCCCAGCGGTTCGCCATCCGCTCCGAGTTCCAGCCTGCGGGCGACCAGCCGCAGGCGATCGACGATCTGGTCGCCGGCATCGGCGAAGGCGAGCGCGAACAGGTGCTTTTGGGCGTCACCGGCTCGGGCAAGACCTTCACCATGGCCCATGTCATCGCCGCGACCCAGCGCCCGGCGATCATCCTTGCGCCCAACAAGACGCTGGCGGCACAGCTCTATGGCGAGTTCCGCAGCTTCTTCCCGGACAACGCGGTCGAGTATTTCGTCTCCTATTACGACTACTACCAGCCCGAGGCCTATGTCCCGCGCACCGACACCTATATCGAGAAGGAATCGTCGATCAACGAGCAGATCGACCGCATGCGGCATGCCGCGACGCGCGCCATCCTCGAGCGCCGCGACACCATCATCGTCGCTTCGGTCTCGTGCATCTACGGCATCGGCTCGGTCGAGACCTATTCCGAGATGACGGTGACGCTCGCGGCGGGGCAAAGGATCGATCGCACGCGTCTTCTGGCGCAGTTCGTCGAGCTGCAGTATCGCCGCAACGATGCCAATTTCGTGCGCGGCGCCTTCCGCGTGCGCGGCGACACGATCGAGCTGTTCCCGGCCCATTACGAGGACCGCGCCTGGCGCCTGTCGCTGTTCGGCGACGAACTCGAGGCGATCCACGAATTCGACCCCCTGACGGGCGAGAAGACGGCGTCGCTCGAGGCGATCAAGATCTATCCCAACAGCCACTACGTCACGCCCAAGCCGACGCTCAATCAAGCGATCGAGGAGATCAAGCGCGACCTCGTCGTCCGCCTCAAGGAGTTCGAGGCGACGGGCAAGCTGCTCGAATTGCAGCGGCTCGAGCAGCGCACCAGGTTCGACATCGAGATGATCGCCGCGACCGGGAGCTGCGCCGGCATCGAGAACTATTCGCGCTATCTCACCGGCCGCCGGCCGGGCGAGCCGCCGCCGACGCTGTTCGAGTACCTGCCTCAGGATGCCCTGGTCTTCGTCGACGAGAGCCATGTCACCATCCCGCAGCTGGGCGGCATGTTCCGCGGCGACTTTGCACGCAAGTCGACGCTCGCCGATTTCGGCTTCCGCCTACCGTCCTGCATCGACAACCGGCCCTTGAAGTTCGAGGAATGGGACGCGATGCGCGGCCAGACAGTGTGCGTGTCGGCGACGCCCGGACCGTGGGAGCTCGAACGCACCGGCGGGATCTTCGTCGAGCAAGTGGTGCGCCCCACCGGCCTCGTCGATCCGGTGCCGGTGGTGCGCCCGGTCGAGAACCAGGTCGACGACCTCATGGCCGAATGCCGCGACTGCGCCAAGGCCGGGCGGCGCGTGCTGGTGACGACGCTCACCAAGAAGATGGCCGAGGCGCTCACCGAGTATTTTCACGAGAATGGCCTGCGCGTGCGCTACATGCATTCCGACGTCGACACCATCGAGCGCATCGAGATCATCCGCGACCTGCGCTTGGGCGTGTTCGACGTGCTGGTCGGCATCAATCTCCTGCGCGAGGGACTCGATATCCCCGAATGCGCGCTCGTCGCCATCCTCGATGCCGACAAGGAGGGCTATCTGCGCTCGCGCACCGCGCTCATTCAAACCATCGGACGCGCCGCGCGCCATGTCGAGGGGCGCGCCATCCTCTATGCCGACCGCGTCACCGATAGCATGCGCGCCGCGATCGACGAGACCAACCGCCGGCGCGAGAAACAGCAGGCCTACAATGCCGCGCACGGCATCACCCCCGAAAGCATCAAGCGCGGCATCGCCGACATTCTCGACAGCGTCTACGAAAAGGACCACGTCACCGTCGACACCGGCGCCGATGCGGCGCTCCACTACCAGGGCTCGAACCTGCAGGCGGTGATCGCCGACCTCGAAAAGCGCATGCGTGCCGCCGCCGCCGATCTCGAATTCGAGGAGGCGGCGCGGCTCAGGGACGAAATCCACCGCCTCGAGCAGAACGATCTCGGCCTCGACGCGGCAGCCGGCGGCGCGCGGCCGAGCGGCCGCTCCAAGGCCGGCCGGGCCGGCACCTCGGCCAAGGAGCTGGCCAAGGCCAAGGCGCGGCGGCGGCGGGGCCCGTGACCGGAACGGATCGCGCCGACCCCATGCCGCGCACGGCGCTGGTTACCGGCGGCGCGCAGCGCATCGGCCGCGCCATCGTCCTGAAGCTCGCCGGCGACGGCTGGGCGGTCGCGGTGCATTACCGCCGCGCGCGCGCCGCCGCCGAGGCGCTGGCCGACGAGATTCGCCGCGGTGGCGGCAAGGCGGTGGCGCTCGGCGCCGATCTGGCGCGCGAGGCGGAGACGGCGACGCTGGTGCCGGCGGCAACGGCGGCTCTGGGTCCGCTCGGCGGTCTCGTCAACAATGCCGCGGTGTTCGAGCGGGACGAAGCGCTCGAGGCGACGCGGGCGAGCTGGGACCGCCACATCGAGTGCAATCTCCGCGCCCCTTTCGTGCTGATGCAGGAATTCGCGCGCCAGCTTCCCGCCGACAGCGCCGGCGCCATCGTCAATCTCCTCGACGAGCGGGTGTGGAACCTCACGCCGCATTTCGTCAGCTACACGCTGAGCAAGGCCGGGCTGTGGACCCTCACCCAGACCATGGCGCTGGCGCTCGCCCCGCGCATCCGCGTCAACGGCATCGGCCCCGGCCCGACCTTGCCGAGTCCGCGCCAAAGCGAGGCCGAGTTCCGGCGCCAATGCGCTTCCATGCCGTTGCGGCGCGGCACGACGCCAGAGGAGATCGCCGCCGCGGTCGGCTTCATTCTCGCGGCCCCGGCGATGACCGGACAGATGATTGCGCTCGACGGCGGCCAGCATCTCGGCTGGGCCCCGCCCGGGGTCGGTTACTCACATCCGGAATAGGCAGTGGCCCTTAAGCGACGGATTCGCCGGGCTTTCCGCCGTCCGCGGCGAGCGCCAGTTGTTCACAGCGCGCCGTGCCTCGCCCGCCCCTGCGTGAAATCTGGCAATGTTAAGGCACTGTTACCAATGACATACAGCCGTCACATAAAACATCTTTACAAACCAGGGACTTACATTATTTGACTAAATTTTAGGCAAGAACTTGAAAGGGCCGGATTAGGCTGCGACAGTATGCCGCCGCATGGGGTTTCCAACAGATTTTTCCACAGCCGCCGTGGATATCCATGGCCGTGCCGGTGGCGACGCGGCGCGAGACCGGCTCGACATCGGGCGGAGTTGACGGCCGGCCGCCAGCAAGCCACGTGAAGGCCCGATATGGCCGAGACCGAGACCACCGACGAGAACCCTGATCCGACGGTCGCGCCCCAGCCCGGCGAAGACAGCGTGCTGGCGCGCGGCGTCGCGACCATTCGCACGGCGCTGCGCACCCTGCCGCCGGCCCCCGGCGTTTACCGCATGCTCAATGCCAAAGGCGACGCGCTTTACGTCGGCAAGGCGCAGAACCTTCGGAACCGGGTCGCGAACTACACGCATCTGGCCAATCTCTCCAACCGGTTGCTGCGCATGGTCGCCGAGACCCATGCGCTCGAAGTGGTGGTCACCCATACCGAGGTCGAAGCGCTGCTGCTCGAATGCAACCTCATCAAGCGGCTGCGGCCGCGCTACAATGTGCTGCTCCGCGACGACAAGTCGTTTCCCTACATCCACGTCACCGGCGATCACGACTTTCCGCGGCTGATGAAGCATCGCGGCGCCCGCGGCGAGGTCGGCGACTATTTCGGCCCCTTTGCCTCGGCCGGTGCGGTCAACCGCACCCTCATCGCCTTGCAGCGGGCATTCCTGCTGCGATCATGCAGCGACAGCATGTTCGCCAGCCGCAGCCGGCCCTGCCTGCTCTTTCAGATCAAGCGCTGCAGCGCGCCCTGCGTCGGCCGCATCGACCGCGACGGCTATGCCAAGCTCGTGGCCGAGGCGCGTGCCTTCCTCAAAGGCCACAGCAAGGACGTGCAACAAGAACTCGCCCGGCGCATGCAGGCCCTGGCGGATCGGCTCGAATTCGAAGGCGCCGGATTCCTGCGCGACCGTATCCGCGCCCTGACCCAAGTCCAAGGGCGCCAGGACATCAACGTCCAGCATCTGGGCGATGCCGACGTCATCGCCGCGCATCAGGCCGGCGGACAGACCGCGATCCAGGTGTTCTTCTTCCGCGGCGGGCAGAACTGGGGCAATCGCGCCTATTTCCCGAGCCACGACAAACAGCTCGGCCTCGACGAGGTGCTCGCCGCCTTCATCGGCCAGTTCTACGACGACAAGCCACCGCCGCCCGCGGTCTTGACCAGCCACGTGCCGGCCGACCGCGACCTCCTGGCCGCGGCGCTGTCGACGCGGGCCGGGCACAAGGTCGAGCTGTTGACGCCGCAGCGCGGCGACAAGCGCAAGCTGATCGAGCACGCTCTGGTCAATGCCCGCGAGGCGCTGGGGCGCCGGCTTGCCGAAAGCTCGAGCCAACTGAAGCTCCTCGCCGGGCTCGCGGAGACGTTCGGCCTCAAGGCGCCGCCGCAGCGCATCGAGGTCTATGACAACAGTCATATCCAGGGGACCAACGCGGTCGGCGCAATGATCGTCGCCGGCCCCGAGGGCTTCATCAAGAATGCCTATCGCAAATTCAACATCCGCGGCCCCGCCGCGGCGGTCCCTGTGCCGGAAGGCGCGACCGCCGCCGCCGTTGCAACGCGCGGCGACGATTATGCCATGATGCGCGAAGTCCTGGGCCGGCGCTTTGCGCGCGCGCTCAAGGAAGACCCCGAGCGCGCCAACGGCACCTGGCCCGATCTCATCCTCCTCGATGGCGGCGCGGGTCAACTTTCCTCGGCGCAGAGCGCCCTTGCCGAGCTCGGCATCGCCGACGTGCCGGCGGTCGCCATCGCCAAGGGACCCGACCGCGATGCCGGGCGCGAGCGCTTCTTCCGTCCCGGCCTGCCGCCGATCAGTCTCGAGCCGCGCGATCCCGTGCTCTACTTCCTGCAGCGGCTGCGCGACGAGGCGCATCGCTTCGCCATCGGCACCCACCGGGCGCGACGGGCCAAGGGCATCGGCGCTTCGCCGCTCGACGAAATCCCCGGCATCGGCGCGCGGCGCAAGCGCGCCCTCCTGCATCATTTCGGTTCGGCGCGGGGCGTGGCCCGCGCCGGGCTCACCGATCTCGAACGAGTTGCCGGAATTAGTCGAACCGTCGCAAAAAAGGTTTATGACCATTTCCATGCCGAAGGCTAAACTCGGCACGATGGCGTTCGCGGTACGGCGGACCGGGCTTCTCCATATGTTCACGACGCTTCCGAACCTACTGACCCTGTCGCGCATCGTCGCGATCCCGTTGGTGATCGTCACCTTCTACTTGCCCGTGCCGGCCGGTCCGTGGCTCGGCTGCGGTCTGTTTTCGCTCGCCGGGGTCACCGATTGGCTCGACGGGCGGCTCGCGCGCGCCTGGAGCCAGCAATCGGAGCTCGGCCGCTTCCTCGACCCCATCGCCGACAAACTGCTGGTCGCCACCACCTTGTTCATGCTGGCCGTGATGGGGCGCATGTCGTCCCCCACCATCCTTCCCGCGCTCGTCATCCTGTGCCGGGAAATCCTCGTCTCGGGCCTGCGCGAGCATCTGGCATCGCTGCGCGTCCGCATGCCGGTGTCCCGACTCGCCAAGTGGAAGACCGGCATTCAGATGGTCGCCATCGGCGTGCTTCTGGTGGGCGATGCCGGCCCCGCCGTGCTGCCGGTTCGTGCTACCGGCGAGATGCTGCTGTGGATCGCCGCCGCCCTCACCATCGTCACCGGCTACGACTATCTCCGCGCCGGGCTGAGCCACATGCAGGAGGAACGCCCTCCCATCAAGGCGGCAAAGCCGAGCCGCGTCACGTGAGCGCCCGCAGGATACGCATTTTCGGCCTCGCCGGCTGGAGCGGCAGCGGCAAGACCACGCTGCTGACGCGTCTCATTCCGGCGCTGGTCGCACGCGGGATCACGGTGTCGACGATCAAGCATGCGCATCACGAATTCGACGTCGACCAGCCCGGCAAGGATAGCTGGAAACACCGCCAGGCCGGGGCGAGCGAGGTCCTGGTCGCGTCCGCCCGGCGCTGGGCACTTATGCATGAGCACCGCGGCGCCCGCGAGCCGGGCCTCGACGCGCTCATCGCCCATATGAGCCCGGTCGATCTCGTGCTGATCGAAGGCTTCAAGCACGACGCCTACCCCAAGATCGAGATCCACCGCCCCGCGATCGGCAAGCCGCTTTTGTGCATCGACGATCCCGATGTCGTCGCCGTTGCCTCGGACGAAACCATCGCCGGATTGCGCGTGCCGCTGCTGCCGCTCGGCGACGCCAACGCCATTGCCGATTTCATCATCGCCCATTGCCGCCTGGAGGCCGTCCATGGCGCAATTGAGCGATGACTGCTTCGCCTTTGGCGGCGCGTTGATGTCGGCGGAAGCGGCGCTGGAGCGCATCCGCGCCGCGACGCTGCCGCTGCCGGCGGTGGAAGCCGTGCCGCTCAAGGGCGCGGCCGGGCGTGTTCTCGCGGCGCCCGTCACCGCATCCCGCGACGTGCCGCCTCACGACAACGCCGCAGTCGACGGCTATGCCGTCTGTTTTGCCGATCTCGGCGCCGAGGGGCAGACCGAACTGCCGGTGGGCGGGCGCGCCGCCGCCGGCCACCCGCTCGGCCGTGCCGCGCGGCGCGGCGAGGCGATCCGCATCTTTACCGGCGCGCCGATGCCCGAGGGTGCGGACACCGTGCTGATGCAGGAGGATTGCCGCGCCAGCGGCGTCACCGTCAGCCTGCCGCCCGGCATCAAGCGCGGCGCCAATCGCCGCGCCCGGGGCGAAGACATCGCCGCCGGCAGCATCGCGCTCGCTGCGGGCATGCGGCTGCGGCCGCAGGAGATCGGGCTCGCCGCAGCGCTCGGCCGCACCGACCTCCCGGTTTATCGCCGCCTGAGCGTTGCGCTGTTGTCGACCGGCGACGAGGTGCGCGAACCCGGCACGGAGCTTTCGCCGGGGACGATCTACGACGTCAACCGCTATGTGCTCCATGCGCTGCTCGAAGGTCTCGGTTGCCGGGTGAGCGATCTCGGCATCCTGCCCGACCGCGCCGACGCGGTGCGCGAGGCGATCGCCGCGGCAGCCGCGGCGCACGATCTCGTCGTCACCTCGGGCGGCGTATCGGCCGGCGAAGAGGATCACGTGAAGGCGGCGGTGGAGGCGCTGGGCCGGCTCGATTTCTGGCGCCTGGCGATCCGGCCCGGCCGGCCCGCGGCGATGGGACAGGTCGGCGGCGTGCCGTTCCTGGGGCTGCCGGGCAATCCGGTCGCGGTGATGGTCACGTTCGTGCTGCTGGCGCGCCCGCTCATCCTGCGGCTGCAGGGTGCGACCGCCATCGCGCCGCGGCTCTTTCGCGTGGCCGCGGGCTTCGCCTATGACAAGAAGGCGAGCCGCGCCGAGTTTCTCCGCGCCCGCCTCGAGCCCGACGCCGCCGGCGGCTGGATCGCCCAGAAATATCCGCGCGACGGCGCCGGCATTTTGTCGTCGCTGGTGGCGGCGGACGGGCTCGTCGCGATCGGCGCCGGCGTCACGAGGGTTGTGCCCGGCATGGCGGTTGATTTCCTGCCGTTCAGCGAAGTGCTGGCCTGACGGCGACGGGTTGAAAGCGGTCCGCGGAAGGGTTAGCTCAAGGGCCGGAGGCACACATGCGCGTGCTTTATTTCGCCTGGCTCAGGACCCGGATCGGCGCGGCCGAGGAGACGATCAACCCGCCCGCCGGCGTCGAGACGGTCGCGGGCCTGATCGAATGGCTCAAAACGCGCGGCCCCGGCTTCTCCGAAGCGCTCGAAAACCTGAAGCTCGTGCGCGTCGCGGTGAATAAAGAATATGTCGCCTGGGACCACAAACTGGCACCGGGCGACGAGGTCGCGCTGTTCCCGCCGATGACGGGCGGCTGAGATGATCCGGGTCCAGCGCGAGGATTTCGATGTCGGCACCGAGATCGCGGCGCTGGCGCGCGGACGACCGGGCATCGGCGGTATCGCCTCTTTTGTCGGCCTGGTGCGCGATGCCGCGGGCGGCGACCGCATCACGGCGATGACGCTCGAACACTATCCCGGCATGACGGAAAGCGCGCTCGCGGCGATCGATGCCGAGGCCCAGCGGCGCTGGGCGCTCGAGGCGACGCTGATCGTTCATCGCTACGGCCGGCTCGAGCCCGGCGAGCGGATCGTGCTGGTCGCGACCGCGTCGGCACATCGGGCAGCCGCCTTCGCGAGCTGCGAGTTCCTGGTTGATTGGCTCAAGACCAAGGCCCCGTTCTGGAAACTCGAAGAGACGCCGGCGGGACCGCGCTGGGTCGAGGCGCAGACTGCCGACGATCAGGCCGCAGACCGCTGGACCAAGGCATAGCGTCGTTCTGCACCCGGCCGCCTTCGGTTAAGCTGTGCCCATGCCGGCTCCGTGGGCCACGCGTCTTTATGTCGAGAGTAGCCTGGCCGCGGGCGGCGCGGTCGCGCTCTCGCCCGAACAGGTGCATCGCCTGCGCACCGTGCTGCGGCTCGGCCCCGGCGATGTCGTGGCGCTGTTCAACGGACGGGACGGGGAATGGCGCGCACGGATCAACGCCCTCGGCCGCAGTACCGGCACGGTCACGGCCGAGGAGCGGCTTCGCGCCCAGGCCGACGACGGCGATCTGTGGCTGGTGTTCGCGCCGATCAAGCGGGCGCGGCTCGATGTCCTCGTGGAGAAGGCGACCGAGCTTGGGGTGAGTGCGCTCCTACCGGTCATCACCGCGCACACCGCGGTGGAGCGGCTCAACCCGGCGCGGCTCCACGCCATTACCCGCGAAGCCGCCGAGCAGAGCGAGCGGCTGACCCTGCCCGAGCTCCGTCCGGCCGGGCCGCTCGCCGCCTGCCTCGCTGCCTGGCCACCCGAGCGCCGCCTGATTCTATGCGACGAGACCGGCGCGGCCGCGCCCATTGCCGCAGCGCTGGCGGCGCTTTCGCCTGGCCCGCTGGCCGTGCTGGTGGGGCCGGAGGGAGGCTTCGCGGAATCCGAGCTTGACGCCCTCCGGAAACTCCCGTTTGTTTGCCCGGTCGGCCTTGGCCCCCGCGTGCTGCGCAGCGATACGGCAGCGCTTGCGGGGCTGGCCGTGGTCCAGGCGATGGGGGGCGACTGGGGCGCGGCGCGTCGGCGGCGGGCGGCCATTGCGGCCGCTCCGTCTTCCTAGGCAGGCGTCGAAGGGGTCAACACCGCGTCATGTCCGGTCCTTCGCTTTCCGGCGGTGAGCCGATCACCGACAAGCGGCAGCTCGTCGCCTATATCGCGGCCGGCGAAAAGCCGCGGCCGGCGTGGCGTATCGGAACCGAACACGAGAAATTCGTGTTCCGCCGTGCCGATCTGCATCCCGTCCCTTATGACGGTCGCGACGGCATTCGCGTTTTGCTCGAGGGAATGATGCGGTTCGGCTGGCAACCGGTCCGCGACGGCGACAATCTGATCGGGCTGTCCGACGGCACGGCCTCGATATCGCTGGAGCCGGGCGGACAGTTCGAGCTGTCGGGCGCGCCGCTCGAAGATCTGCATCAGACCTGCAGCGAGGTGGGCGAGCATCTGCGTCAGCTTCGACCGGTATGCGACGAGTTGGGCCTCAGCCTTTTGGGACTCGGCTTCCTGCCGAAGTGGCGGCGCGAGGACGTATCGTTCATGCCGAAGCGGCGCTACGCGGTGATGCGTCGCTACATGCCGACCAAGGGCCGGCTGGGACTCGACATGATGCTGCGCACCTGCACGGTGCAGGTCAATCTCGACTTCGCCAGCGAACGCGACATGGTGACGAAGTTCCGCGTCGGCCTGTCGCTGCAGCCGATCGCGGTCGCGCTCTTTGCCAACTCGCCTTTCTACGAGGGAAGGCCGAGCGGCTATCTCAGCTATCGCGGCCATGTCTGGACCGATGTCGATCCCGACCGCTGCGGCATGTTGCCGTTCGTGTTCGAACCGGGTTTCGGCTACGAGCGCTATGTCGACTACATGCTCGACGTGCCGATGTATTTCGTCTATCGCGACGGCAACTACATCGATGTCGCGGGGCAGTCGTTTCGCGACTTCATGGCCGGCCGCCTGCCGGGTCTGCCGGGCGCCATCCCAACGATGAGCGACTGGAGCGACCATTTGACCACCGTCTTTCCCGAGGTGCGGCTCAAGCGCTTTCTCGAGATGCGCGGCGCCGATGCCGGGCCGTGGGAGCAGATCTGCGCGCTGCCGGCGCTGTGGAGCGGCCTGCTCTACGATCAGCAGGCGCTCGAGGAAGCCGCTGCGCTTACGGCGGATTGGACCGACGCGGAGCGCGAAACGCTGCACGTGGACGTGCCGCGGCTCGGCCTCGCGACGCCGTTCCGCGGCCGCAAGCTGCGCGACGTGGCGTTGACGGTGGTCGAGATTGCGCGCGGCGGGCTGCGTCGCCGCGCCCGGCTCGACAGCACCGGCCAGGACGAGAGCCACTTCCTGGCGACCCTGTACGAGATCGCCCAATCGGGCCGCACGTCGGCGGAATACCTGCTCGAGCGCTTCGCCGCCAATTGGGGCGGCAGCGTCGATCCCATCTACCAGGAACTCGCCTATTGAACGGCGCCGCTCACGGCAGCGGCGGCGCCAGCGGCACCACGGCCCAGCGCGCGGGATCGGCCGCGCCCTGATCCGGCGGTAAGCCGGAGAGCGACATCCACCGCGCCCGATACCAGCTCTGCGACGAAACCTCGAGCCGCACGCGGCGGTCGCCGGGCGCCCCGTCACGGCCCAGCGCCGACCACGGAATGAACGCCTCGGCAATGACGCGCGGCTGATTGGCACCGAGATAGACCGCGTTGGCGCCCGGGATCGCGGCGCAGCGGTTGCCGTCGGGCGCGCCGGCGCAGAGCGCAACCTTCATCGGCGCGTGCCGCTCGCCGCGCGGTGGCGGCACGAGATAGAGCGTGAAACGCCGCGGCCCGGTTCCGGCATCGAGGTCGAGTTCGAGGCGATAGGCCTCGCGCAGCGGAAACGTGCCGCGATAGGCCAGGAGATCGGGATCATAATAATCCTGGCCGATGGTGGCGATGGCGATGCCGGCATTGCTCCAGGCAAGATAGGCCTCGCCGAAGGCGACGTCGCCGGGCGCGGTGCGCAGCGGGGGCAGCAGCGAGGCCGGCTTCGGCCAGTCGATGAGCGAGTGCCGTGCCGGGTCGATCCGCGCATAGGGAACGGCGAAATCGGCGAGCGGCGCGCGTTCCGGAGGGCGTGCCGCCGCATGAATCCGCGGCAAGGCATGGTTGGCGGCGCCCAACGCGGCCACCAGCCGCGCATAGGGCCGGTCGTTGATGTCGACGAGGCCGAAATCGTAATCCTCGTGGTCGGCGCGCCCGCCCAGGGGATAGTCGTAATACTGGAACCAGTCGAGGCCGACGAGGTCGGGCAAGGCGGCGAAATTCGCCGCCGCCGCCGCCGCGCCGCGCGCGCGCTCGGCCTGGGTTTCAACCGTCATGAGATGGCCGTTGTTGCGGTTGCCGCTGCGGTTGTCGCGCGCGGCGAAGAACCATTCCGAGACGAACACCGGTTTCGCGCCGCTCAGCGTCCGCAGCCCGTCGAAGAAATAGGGCGCGACCCAGCCCTCGGGACTGTCGACGTTGTCGTTGACGGCGATGGCATCGACCTGGGGCGCCTCTGCCCGCACCGCGTCGGGATCGTAGTAGATCGGCAGCCGGTCGCCGAAATAGAGCGCGTCCGGATCGGCCTTGTGGATCGCCGCCGCGGCGAGCGTGTAGTAGCGCCGGGCCACCGTTGCGGTCCAGCGCTGCACCGCCGCGCTGCCGTTGCCGCCGGGCCGCAGACGCGTCGCCGTCCGGGCGCGCAACAGCCCCGCCCACGACGTGACGCCCGGCGGCGGCACGAAATCGGCGGTGAAGCCGCGCCAATCGCCGTGATAGAGCGTGCGCAGCAGCGCGACCCAGCGCTGCTTGGTGTAATTGGCGGCGGGCTTGCGCGAGAAGAACTGGAAGAGCGCCCCGCGCCACCACCCGACCTCGTTGTCGGAGAAATAGCCAAGACGCAGCGGCGTCGTGCGGTAGGGCGCGGTCAGGCGCCGCGCTTCGGCATCCATGCGCTGCGCCATCGCCGGCGCGAAGGGATCGAACCAGTGGAAGCGGGCAAGCCGGCCGAGTTCGAGATCGATCACGGTCGGCAACCCCAGCGCCTGCGGCGCGAGCGACCACGCGCCGGCCGAGTTGAAGCCCCAGTCGTTCAGCCGCCGCTGTGCCGCCGCGATCCACGCGGCGCGCGAGCGCGCGAAGCGGCGCCAGTCGTAATGCGGCCGATCGACATCGTCGCCCGACTCGCCGGCATCGACGACATTGACGCCGATCGCGAGGAAGCGGTCGCCGCATGGCGTCCGCAGCCACGCGACACCGCCGCTTGGTCGATCGTCCAGCGCGTCGTCGGCGCGGTCGCAAGTTCGCAAGCACCCGCCGGTGCGGCGAACGCGAGCAGAGCCAGAGCGAGCGCGGCGGCCGGGCCGATGCGCCCGGCCCGCGCCGAGATCATGCAGCCGTGCCGCCGACGGTGAGCCCGTCCATGCGCAGCGTCGGCTGGCCGACGCCGACCGGCACGCTCTGGCCGTCCTTGCCGCAGGTGCCGACGCCGTGGTCGAGCGCGAGGTCGTTGCCGATCATGGTGATCTTGGTGAGCGCGTCGGGGCCGTTGCCGATGAGCGTCGCGCCCTTGACCGCCGGTCCGACCTTGCCGTCCTCGATGAGATAGGCCTCGGACGCCGAGAACACGAACTTGCCCGAGGTGATGTCGACCTGGCCGCCGCCGAAATTGCACGGCATAGAGCCCGCGCTTCACGCCGGCGATGATCTCCTGCGGGTCCTTGTCGCCGGCCAGCATGTAGGTGTTGGTCATGCGCGGCATCGGCGCGTGGGCGAAGCCCTGGCGGCGGCCGTTGCCGGTCGGGCGCATGCCCATCAGCCGCGCGTTGAGGCGATCCTGCATGTAGCCCTTGAGGATGCCGTCCTCGATCAGCACGGTGGTGCCGGTGGGCGTGCCCTCGTCGTCGACGGTGAGCGAGCCGCGGCGATCCTGCATCAGGCCGTCATCGACCACCGTGACGCCCGGCGACGCCACGCGCTGGCCGAGCAGCCCGGCAAAGGCCGAGGTCTTCTTGCGGTTGAAGTCGCCTTCGAGCCCGTGGCCTACCGCCTCGTGCAGCATCACCCCGGGCCAGCCGGGACCGAGCACCACCGTCATCTCGCCCGCCGGCGCCGGCACCGAGCCGAGATTGACCAGTGCCTGGCGCAGCGCCTCGTCGACCTCTCGCGCCACTGCGCGGGATCGAAGTAGCGGTGATATTCGACGCGTCCGCCGCGCGCCGGCAGAGCCATGCTCCATGCGGTCGCCGTCGCCCACGACGATGCTGACATTGAGCCGCACCAGCGGCCGGATGTCGCCGACGCGGCAGCCGTCGGGGCGGAGAATCTGCACCGCCTGCCACAGCCCGCCGAGCGAGGCCGAGACCTGGCGCACGCGCGGGTCCTTGCTGCGGGCATAGGCGTCGATGTCGGCCAGCAGCTTGGACTTCGCCGCGAAGTCGTAGCCGCCGAGCGGATTGATCTCGGTGTAGAGCTGGCGATTGGTGCCCGGCGGCGGCGCGGCCATGACGCCGCCGGTGCCGGTCTTGACCGCCCGCACGGTGCGCCCGGCGCGGCGGATCGCGTCCTCGCTCAGCTCCGAAGCATGGGCATAGCCGCACGACTCGCCCGACAGCGCCCGCAGGCCGAAGCCCTGGCTCTGGTCGAAAGAAGCGCTCTTGATGCGGCCGTCGTCGAAAGTAAGGCTCTCCGACTGGCTCCATTCGAGGAAGAGTTCGCCGTCATCCATGCCGGCGAGCGCCTCGCCGACGATGCCCTCGACGCGGCCGCGGTCCATGCCGGTGCGGGTGAAGAAGAGATCGTCGGTGCGGGCGAGATCGGTCATCGGGAACTCCTTGTGCTGCCCGCCACGATGCCGGGCACGGGCGACGGGACCAAGCGGAATATGGGACGCGACGGCGGCGCCGGAAAGCCGTGTCTTGCGATGCCGCCTTGGCGCCCTACACTGGCGCGGCATTGTCACGGGAGACGTCCATGCGCGAGACCGAGGCGCTGGTGCAACGCTTTTACGGCGGCCGTCCGCTACTGGCGCGCATCAGCGCTGCGCTCGAGCAGGCCGGGCTCGATCCCGGGAAGCTCTCCTATGGCGATTTGTGGCGGTTCGACCAGCTCCATAGCCGCGGCATCATCGCCACACGCGAGCATGCCGACCTTGCCGGCCTCCGCGCCGGAATGGACGTGCTCGACCTCGGCTGCGGCATCGGCGGCGCCTCGCGCTATCTGGCGGCGGAACGCGGCTGCCGCGTCACGGCGACCGACCTCACGCCCGAGTTCGTCGCGACCGCGCGCGTGCTGACTGAACGCTGCGGACTGGGCGACCGCATCGCGTTCCACCAGGCGAGTGCGCTGGCCCTGCCGTTCCCGGACGCCGCGTTCGATCACGTGTGGTGCCACAACGTGACCATGAACATCGCCGACAAGACCGGGCTGGCGCGCGAGGTGGCGCGGGTGTTGCGGCCGGGCGGGCGGTTTTCCGCGGTCGAGGTCGCCCAAGGCCCGGCCGGGGCGCCGGATTTTCCGCTGCCATGGGCGACCGACCCGACCGCAAGCTTCCTCGCCACCCCGGCGGCGATGCGTGCGGCGCTCGAGGCCGGCGGGCTGCGGATCATCGAACAGATCGACCAGACCGCGGACAGCCTCGCTGCCGCACGCGAAATGGCGCGCCGCACCGCCAGCGGCGAGACCCCGCAGCAATCCAACGAGGTCGTCAGCGGCGACGACTTCCCGGTCCGCTTCCGCAACCGGGTGACCGGCCTCGCGGACGGCCGCCTGTTGAGCAGCTGATCGTCGCCGAGCGGCCTTAGGTCGCCACGGCATTGCCCGGATTATGCGGCATAAAGTCGCAAAGATGCGGTTGGCGCGGCGCTGCACCGGGCGGTATGACGGGGCGGTGGCCCAGCGGTGTTGAGGCGGGCACGGGCTTTCGTGTAGGTTGCGATGCGGGCGGGCGGAAGTTGACACATCGGGGGCAGGTCGCATGGTTTGGAGTGGCGTGATCGGGACCGCCGGCAGCAAACTCAAGGGCGCGGGCCTGACGCTCCTCCTCGCGCTCGCGGCGATGCCGGCCGGGCGCGCGGATACGATCGAGCAGCCGCTGCCCTGGCAGATGGGCATGCAGACCGCGGCCTCGCCGGTGCGCGAGCATATCGACGCGCTCCACAACGAGATTCTGGTCATCATCACGCTGATCACGCTGTTCGTGCTCGGGCTGCTGCTCTATGTGATCGTGCGCTTCAACGCCAAGCGCAACCCGGTCCCGTCGAAGACGACGCACGCACCGCTGATCGAGGTGATTTGGACGGTGGTCCCGATGCTGATCCTCGTCATGATCGCCATACCCGTCCTTCAAGCTGCTCTACTACATGGACAAGGCGGCGCATCCGGCGATGACCGCTCAAGGTCACCGGACATCAGTGGTATTGGACCTATGAGTATCCCGATCAGGCCGGTCTGACCTTCGACAGCAACATCCTGTCCGACGCCGACGATGTTAAGGCGGGCGAGCCGCGACTCCTGGGGGTCGACAACCCGGTGGTCGTGCCGGTCGGCACGGTGGTCCGCATCCTCGTCACCAGCACCGACGTCATCCATAGCTGGTTCATGCCGTCGATGGGCGTGCAGGAATACGCCATCATCGGCCGCACCAACGAAGTCGTGGATGAGCGTCGACCACGTCGGCACCTATTTACGGCCAGTGCAACCAGATCTGCGGCGTCAACCACCCGTTCATGCCGATCGAGATCAAGGCGGTGTCGAAGGCGGATTTCGACGAATGGGTCGGCGGCCGCGAAAAAGAAATTCGCGCATAATGACGTCCCCGGTTGCGGCTTGCCGCCGCCGCGGCGCACTTAGATTTTCGCGAGGACGAACATGGCACACGAAGCGACCGCTCACGGCTACGGGCACGACAGCCACCGCCCGGGCTTCTTCATGCGCTGGCTGTGCTCGACCAACCACAAGGACATCGGCACGCTCTATCTGCGTGTTCGCGATCTGCGCCGGGCTCATCGGCGGCCCGTTCTCGGTGATCATGCGCGCCAACCTGATGCAGCCGGGCGATCCGCTCTTCCACGACAACCATCAGCTCTACAACGTGATCATCACCGCGCACGGGCTGATCATGGTCTTCTTCGTGGTGATGCCGGCGCTGATCGGCGGGTTCGGCAACTGGTTCGTGCCGCTGATGATCGGCTCGCCCGACATGGCGTTCCCGCGCATGAACAATATCAGCTTCTGGCTGCTGGTGCCGGCCTTCTGCCTGCTGCTGGGCTCGACCGTTCATCGGCGAGCGGCGCGGGCGTCGGCTGGACGCTCTATCCGCCGCTCTCCGGCCAAGATCGGCCATCCCGGCCCGTCGGTCGACATGGCGATCTTCGCGCTGCATCTCGCCGGCGCGTCCTCGATCATGGGCGCGATCAACTTCATCACCACCATCTTCAACATGCGCGCGCCGGGCATGACGCTGCACAAGATGCCGCTCTTCGTGTGGGGCATCCTGGTGACGGCGTTCCTGCTGCTGCTGTCGCTGCCGGTGCTGGCGGGCGCGATCACGATGCTGCTCACCGACCGCAATTTCGGCACCAGCTTCTTCGATCCGGCCGGCGGCGGCGATCCGCTGCTGTTCCTCAACCTGTTCTGGTTCTTCGGCCACCCCGAAGTCTACATCATGATCCTGCCGGCCTTCGGCATCATCAGCCAGGTCGATCTCGACCTTCTCGAAGAAGCCGATCTTCGGCTATCTCGGCATGGTCTATGCGATGGTGTCGATCGGCGTGATCGGCTTCGTGGTGTGGGCGCACCACATGTTCACCACCGGCATCAGCGTCGACACGCGCGCCTATTTCACCGCCGCGACGATGGTCATCGCGGTGCCGACCGGCATCAAGATCTTCTCCTGGATCGCGACCATGTGGGAGGGCTCGATCGACCTTCAAGACGCCGATGCTGTTCGCGATGGGCTTCCTCTTCCTGTTCACCGTCGGCGGCGTCACCGGCGTGGTGCTGGCCAATGCCGGCGTCGACATGACGCTGCACAACACCTATTACGTCGTCGCGCATTTCCATTACGTGCTGTCGCTGGGCGCGGTGTTCGGCATCTTCGCCGGCTTCTACTACTGGATCGGCAAGATGAGCGGGCGGCAGTACAACGAGACCTTCGGCCGGATCCATTTCTGGACCACCTTCATCGGCGTCAACCTGACCTTCTTCCCGATGCATTTCCTCGGGCTCGCCGGCATGCCGCGCCGCATCAGCGACTATCCCGACGCGTTTGCCGGCTGGAACATGGTCGCCTCGATCGGCGCCTTCATCTCCTGCGCCTCGACCGCTGTTCTTCATCTTCATCGTCTTCCACACGCTGTTCGCCGGCAAGCGCGTCGGCGCCAATCACTGGGGCGAGGGCGCGACCACGCTCGAATGGACCGTGTCGTCGCCGCCGCCGTTCCACACCTATGACGAACTGCCGGTGATCGCGCGCCGAGGCGGCGCATTGAGGCCAGCGCGCGTGAGCGACAGTCGCCGCTCCGACTCGCCACGCGCCGGGCACGGCCGTCCGCCGCCGTCGGCCGGGGATTACGCTCGCGCTGTTGAAGCCGCGGGTGATGTCGCTCGTGGTCTTCACCGGCTTCGTCGGGCTCTATCTCGCGCCGGGGCATCTCCATCCGGTGCTGGCGGCGGTCGCGGTGCTGTGCATCGCGGTCGCCGCGGGCGCGGCCGGCGCCATCAACATGTAGTACGACCGCGACATCGACGCGCTGATGCAGCGCACCGCGAACCGGCCGCTGCCGGCCGGCCGCATGGCGCCGGGCGACGCGCTCGGCTTCGGCTGCGTGCTGGCGGTGCGCCTCGGTCCTGGTCATGGGCCTCGCGGTCAACTGGGCGGCGGCGGCGCTGCTGGCGCTGACCATCGCCTTCTATGTCTTCGTCTACACGATCTGGCTCAAGCGCCGCACGCCGCAGAACATCGTCATCGGCGGCGCGGCGGGCGCCTTTCCGCCGCTGGTCGGCTGGGCCGCGGTCGACGGGCAGACGTCGGCCTGCCGGCGCTCGTCGCTCTTCGCGCTCATCTTCTTCTGGACGCCGCCGCATTTCTGGGCGCTGGCGCTCTATCGCACCGACGATTACGCGCGCGCCGGCGTGCCGATGCTGCCGGTGGTGGCGGGCGCGGCCGAGACCAAGCGGCAGATGCTGCTCTATACGCTGGTGCTGTGGCCGCTGGCGCTGGCGCCGACCTTGCTCGGCGTGACCGGATGGGTCTATGGCGGGGCGGCGCTGGCGCTGTCGGCGCTCTTCACCGGCTGCGGCGGTGCGCGTGCATGCGCGATCCGGGCGAGCGCAGCGCGCGGCAGATGTTCGGCTTCTCGATCCTCTATCTCTTCCTGCTCTTCGCGCTGATGGTCATCGACCGCGCGCCCGGCCTGGCGGGCGTCGTGGGATCATGAACCGGACGCTCGCGTTGGACGACCGGCAGCGCCGGCTCGCGCCAAGAACCTCGCGCTCCTGGCCGTGCTCGTGGCGGTGGTCGCGCTGTTCTACGTCATCACGCTGGTGCGCATGGGGCGTGGCAATGAACGCGGCGACGCAACCGCGGTGACGGTGCTGGGTGCTGCTTGGCGGTCGTCGCGGTGATGGGCGGGCTGGTCGCGGCCTCGGTGCCGCTCTATCGCCTCTTCTGCGCAGCGACCGGCTATGGCGGCACGACGCAGCGCGCGAGCGCCGCGCCGCGACACGAGGTCAAGAACCGCACTCATCACCGTGCGCTTCAACGCCGAACGGCGCCCGATCTGCCGTGGGAGTTCCAGCCGGAGCAGCTTCAGGTCGAGGTCCATCCCGGCGAGGAGAAGATCATCGCCTATCGCGCCGTCAACCGCTCGGCCGAGCCGATCACCGGCACCGCGACCTTCAACGTCACGCCCGACAAGGCCGGGCTCTATTTCGACAAGCTGCAATGCTTCTGCTTCTCGAAGCAGCATCTCGAAGCCGGGCCAGAGCGCCGATCTGACCGTGTCGTTCTTCGTCGATCCCGACATCGTCAAGGATCCCGACACCGCCGACGTCGACACCATCACCTTGTCCTACACCATGTTCCGCGCGCAAGGACGATAGCGGCCCGGCGGCAAGCGCCGCGCCGCCCGACCGCCAGCCCGTCAACTGACAGAGCCGAGATCGACAGATCATGCATCCAGCCCCGAGCCACGCCGCAGCCGCAAGCATCCCTATCATCTCGTCGATCCGAGCCCGTGGCCGATCATCGGCGCGATCGCGGCCGGCATCCTGTTCGCGGGCGCCGTCGTGTTCATGCACGGCGGCGGTCCGTGGATCATGATCGCTCGGCTTCCTGTGCGTGCTCGCGATCATGGCGGTGTGGTGGCGCGACGTCATCCGCGAAGCGGTCTACCAGCGGCCATCACACCAAGGTCGTGCAGATCGGCCTGCGCTATGGCATGGCGCTGTTCATCGCCTCGGAGGTGATGTTCTTCTCCGCGTTCTTCTGGGCGTTTTTCAGCGCGGCGCTGTTTCCGACCGCGGCGATCGGCGGCGTCTGGCCGCCCAAGGGCATCCATCCGTTCAATCCGTTCGACATGCCGTTCCTCAATACGCTGATCCTGCTGCTGTCGGGCACGACCGTGACCTGGGCGCATCACGCGCTGCTCGAGAACAACCGCCGCAATCTCATCCAGCGGCCTGGCCGTCACCGTGTCTCTGGGCCTCTGCTTCACCTCGCTGCAGGCCTATGAATACAGCCATGCCGCTTTCGGCTTCACCAGCGGCATCTTCCCTCGACCTTCTTCATGGCGACCGGCTTCCACGGCTTCCACGTCATCATCGGCACCGATCTTCCTCGCCGTCTGCCTGTTCCGCGCGATCAAGGGCCAATTCACGCCGGACCACCATTTCGGCTTCGAAGCCGCGGCGTGGTACTGGCATTTCGTCGACGTGGTGTGGCTGTTCCTGTTCATCTGCGTCTATTGGTGGGGCGGCAGCGGCGCGACCTTGCGCGTGGATGAGCCGGCGCCGCATAACCGATGACGGGCGGTGCGCCTCCGCCGGTCGCGCAGCTGCGCTGGCGCTGCCGCTGTCCGCGCTGCGGCAAGGGCAAGCTCTATGACGGGCTGCTGACGGTCGCGCCGCGCTGCTCCCGTTGCGGTCTCGATCTCGCGGCCCAGGATGCGGGCGACGGACCGGCGGTGCTTCGTCGTCCTGATTCTCGGCGCCGTCGTGGTCGGCTCGCCGATCCTGGTCGAGATCCTGTTCGCGCCGCCGCTCTGGGTGCATCTCGTGTTGTGGACGCCGGTGATCCTGGGCGGCGCGATCCTGATGCTGCGTCCCCTGAAGGCGGGGCTCATCGCGCTGCAATACCGCCACCGCGGCCTGGCAGCGACCCCGCCTCATGATGGGAGCCGGACGTGCTCCGGCCGGAAGCCCAGCCCGATGACCCGCGCCGCAAGGTGCCACAAACCCGATTAGGTTCCGAGCAACCGCGGCGCCCGTGGCGTCGGCCATGCACGCCGCGTTAGAACGTCATGGCCCGCAAGTCCCTCTCGGCCGACGCTTTCACCCTCTTCGGCATGATCCTGCTGCTGGGGCTCGGCACCTGGCAGGTGCAGCGGCTGCAAGTGGAAAGAAGGGCTCATCGCCGCGCGCGAGGCAGCGCTGCACGGCAGCGCCGGCGCCGCTGCCGCGACGCTCGCGGCGGCGCGCGCGCTCGAATTCCACCGCGTCCGCGCCGACGGCGAATTCCTCAACGACCACGAGCTCTATCTCCATGCGATCGCCGCTGACGGCGCGGCCGGCTATCACATCGTCACGCCGCTGCGCTCGACGGACGGCGGCGGCGTCCTGGTCGATCGCGGCTTCGTGCCCGACGGACATGCAAGGCGCCGGCGCACGCGCGCCGCCGGCCAGATGCGCCGGGCGAGCGCAGCGTCACGGGGCTCCTGCGCCTGCCGGACGCGGCGCGCCGGCTGGTTCGTGCCGGACAACGACCCCGCGCGGAACGACTGGTTCTACATCGATCTGCCGGCGATGGCCGCCGCCGCCCATGATCGGGCCCGTGCTGCCGTTCTATATCGAGGCCGATGCGACCCCCAATCCCGGCGGCTACCCGCATCGGCGGGCAGACGCTGATCGACCTGCCGAACGATCATCTGCAATATGCCATCACCTGGTATGCCCTGGCGGCGGCGCTGGTCGTGTTCTACATCATGCTCGTGCGCCGCCGGCACCGCGGAGGACGGACGTGACCGCGATGCCCCGTATCGAGGCGCTCGAAGCGCGGTTTCGGCCGGCTCGGCGCCTTGCGCGAGGCCGGCCGCGTGCTGCATTGGGATCACGGCGACGATGATGCCCGAGGGCGGCGCCGGAGCGCGCGCCGAGCAGCTGGCGACGCTGAAGTGGTCTGCCACGAGATCCTGACCGATCCGGCGCTGCCCGATCTCTCGCCGGCGGCCGAGGCGACAACGATCTCGATGACTGGCAACGCGCCAATCTGCGCGAGATGCGGCGGCAGTGGCTGCACGCGACCGCGCTGCCGAGCCGACCTCGTCGCGGCTTCGTCCAAGGCCGGCGAGCGCCTGCGAGATGGCGTGGCGCCCGGCCCGCCCCGCCGACGATTTCGCCGCGATCCTGCCGTCGCTGCGAACGGCTCCTGGGCCTGGTGCGCGAGGTCGCCGCCGCCAAAGCGGACGCGGCTCGGCAAGAGCCCCTACGACGCGCTGCTCGACGCATACGAGCCGGACGGCAGCACCGCCGAGATCGACCGCCTGTTCGACCGGCTCGCCGCGCATTCTGCCCGGCCTCATCGACGACGCGCTCGCGCGGCAGGCGGGCGACGCCGCCCGAACTTCCGCCCGGCCCATTTCCGATCGCCGCGCAGCGCGCGGCGGCGAATTCGGCTGATGGACGCAGCTGGGCTTCGATTTCGCGCATGGCCGGCTCGATATCAGCCTTCATCCCTTCTGCGGCGGCACGCCCGACGACGTGCGCATCACCACGCGCTATGACGAGACCGATTTCAGCCGCGCGCTGATGGGCGTGCTGCACGAAACCGGCCACGCGCTCTACGAGCGCGGCCTGCCGGCCGCGTGGCGGCGCCAGCCGGTCGGCGCCGCGCGCGGCATGAGCATCCACGAAAGCCAGTCGCTGCTGATCGAGATGCAGGTCTGCCGCTCGCGCGAATTCCTCGCCTTCGCGGCGCCGCTCCTGCGCGACGTGCTTCGGCGGCGACGGCGCCGGCGTGGGAGGCGGACAATCTCCATCGCCTCTATACCCGCGTCGAGCGCAGCCTCATCCGCGTCGATGCCGACGAGGTGACCTATCCGGCGCATGTCATCCTGCGCTACCGGCTCGAGCGGGCGATGATCGCCGGCGACGCTCGAGACCCGCGGCCTGCCGCAGGCGTGGCGCGAGGGCATGAAGGCGCTGGTCGGCATCGTGCCGCCCGACGACCGCCTCGGCTGCCTCCAGGACGTGCATTGGTACGACGGCGCGTGGGGCTATTTCCCGACCTATACGCTGGGCGCCATGACGGCGGCTCAGCTCTTCGACGCCGCCAAGCGCGCCGACCCTGCCATCGTGCCCGCCATCGCGCAGGGCGATTTCGCGCCGCTGCTGCATTGGCTCGGCGCCAACGTGCATGCCCATGCCTCGCGCTACACGACCGGCGAGCTGATCGCCCGCGCCACCGGCCGTCCGCTCGACGCTTCCGTCTTCGAAGCGCACCTCCGCGCCCGTTACCTGGCCTAGGCGGGGCTTGGGGATAATTCTATTAACTATTTATAATCATTAACATTTCTGCCTTGTTGCGGGGCGCTGCGGGGGGCGCTAGCCTGCGTCATCGTTTCGATTTTCCATTCCCTGGACGCACGTGGCCTACATCTCTACCCGTGATGGGCGAGCGCCGCCGGCGCGCCTTTCCTTCGAGGACGCGCTCGTCACCGGGCTCGCCGCCGATGGCGGCCTATACGTGCCCGAGGCGTGGCCGCGTCTTGATGCCGCCGCGCTCGCTGCGCTCGCCGGCAAGAGCTATGCCGAGATCGCCGCCACCGTGATGGAGCCCTTCATCGAGGGCACGCTCGCCCGCGACGCGTGGCGGCGCCTCGTCGCGGAAGCCTATCGCGGCTTCAGCCACGAGGCGGTGGCGCCGCTGAAACAGCTCGCCGCCAATCTGTGGCTGATGGAGCTGTTCCACGGTCCGACCCTTGCCTTCAAGGACTATGCGCTGCAGATCCTGGGGCCGCTGTTCGACGCCGTACTGACGCGACGCGGCGAGCGCGTGACGGTGATCGGCGCCACCTCCGGCGATACCGGCTCGGCGGCGATCGAGGCGTGCCGCGACCGCGCCGCCATCGACATCTTCATTCTCTATCCGCAGGGCCGGGTCTCGGACGTGCAGCGCCGGCAGATGACCACGGTGACCGCCGCCAATGTCCACGCCGTCGCCATCGAAGGGACGTTCGACGACTGCCAGGACCTGGTGAAGGCGATGTTCGCCGACGGCCCGTTCCGCGCCCGGATGAACCTGTCGGCGGTGAATTCGATCAACTGGGCGCGGATCATGGCGCAGGTGGTCTATTACGTTGCCGCGGCGGTCGCGCTGGGCGCGCCGGAGCGGCCGATCGGCTTCGCCGTCCCCACCGGCAATTTCGGCAATGTCTATGCCGCGCATGTCGCGCGCCGCATGGGCGTGCCGATCGCCGAACTGGTCATCGGCACCAACCGCAACGACATCCTGGCGCGCTTCATCAACGAGGGGCGGATGACGATCGGTGCGGTCGAGCCGAGCCTCAGCCCCAGCATGGACATCCAGGTGTCGAGCAATTTCGAGCGGCTCTATTTCGAGCTGGTCGCCCGCGACGGCGCGGCGGTAGCGGCGGCGTTCCGCGCCTTCCGCGGGACCGGCGCGCTGCCGACGACCCCGGCGCTGTGGCAGGAGGCACGCGCCCTCTTCGCCGCGCACCGGGTCGACGACGAGGAGACGCGCGCCACCATCCGCGACACCTGGCGCGCGACCGGCGAACTTCTCGACCCGCACAGCGCCGTGGCGGTGGCTTCCGCCCGCGCCGCGCGGCGCGACCCGAAGGTGCCGATGGTCGCGCTCGCCTGCGCCCATCCGGCGAAATTCCCCGAGGCGGTGGCGAGCGCGGTCGGATTTCCGGCCACGCCGCCGCCGCGGCTCGAGGCGCTGCTGCGCCGGCCCGAGCGCATCACCGTTCTTCCCAACGAGCTTGCCGCGGTCGAGCGCTTCGTGCGCGACCGGGCGCGGCGCCCGCAGGAGGTAGCGACCCCATGACCGTCCGCCTCACCCGACTCGAGAACGGCATGCGCGTGCTCACCGATCGAATGACTTCGGTCGAGACCGTATCGATCGGCGTCTGGGTCGCCGTCGGCACACGGCACGAGCCTGCGCTCATCAACGGCGTCGCCCATGTGCTGGAGCACATGGCGTTCAAGGGCACGCCGCGCCGCTCGGCGCTCGAGATCGCGGCCGAGATCGAGGCCGTGGGCGGCCATGTCAACGCCTATACCTCGCGCGAGCACACCGCCTATTACGCCAAGGTGCTCAAGGCCGACGTGCCGCTCGCCATCGACATCCTCGCCGACATCCTGCAGCACTCGACCTTCGACCCGCGCGAGCTCGAGCGCGAGCGCGCCGTCATCCTGCAGGAGATCGGCCAGGCCAACGACACGCCCGACGACATCATCTACGACCTGTTCCAGGAGCGCGCGTTTCCCGACCAGCCGATGGGCCAGCCCGTGCTGGGACGGGCCGAGATCATCCGCAACATCGACCGCGAGACCGTGGCCGGCTATCTCAGTCGCAACTACGCCGCGCCGGCGATGATGCTGGTCGCCGCCGGCAATCTCGAGCACGGCGCCATCGTCGATCTGGCGCAGCGCGCCTTCGCCGATCTGCCCGTCGGGGCCACGGCCCGGACCGAGCCGGCGCGCTATGTCGGCGGCGATTTGCGCCAGCTTCGCGATCTCGAGCAGGTGCACGTCCTGCTGGGCTTTCCCGGCTTCGCGTTCAGCGACCACGATTATTACGCCGCCTCGGTCGTGTCGACGGCGTTGGGCGGGGGCATGTCGTCGCGGCTGTTTCAGGAGATTCGCGAGAAGCGCGGGCTGGTCTATTCGATCTATTCCTTCACCCACGCCTATAGCGACGGCGGCGTGTTCGGCGTCTATGCCGGCACCGGCGAAGAGGAGGCGGCCGAGCTGATGCCGGCGCTCTGCGCCGAGATCCGCCGGCTCGACGCCGGCCTGACGCAGCCCGAGCTGGAACGCGCACGGGCGCAGCTCAAGGCCGGTCTCCTGATGTCCCTCGAAGGTACGGCGGCACGCTGCGAGCAGCAGGCGGCGCACATGCTCGTGTTCGGCCGGCCGCTCGAACTTAGCGAGCTCATCGCGCGGATCGACGAGGTTGATGCGGCCGCGGTCGCGCGCGTGGCGCGGCGCATCGCCTCGGAGCCGCCGACGCTCACCGCGCTGGGTCCGGTGGGCCGGCTCGAAATCCTATGACCGGCTCGCCGAACGGCTCGCCGGCTGAGGCAAGCGCGTGCCGATCGAACTCCCGGGTCTTCGGCTTCTCGGCTCCGTCCCGCCGGCGTTCCGGCTGACCGGACGGAGCACGGTGCTGCGTCCGCCGGAGCGGCGTGATTGGCAGGAATGGGCCGAGCTCAGGGGCGAGTCGCGCCCATTCCTGGCCCCGTGGGAGCCGACCTGGTCGGCGGACGCCTTGACCCGGGCCGCCTTCCACCGCCGCCTGGCGCGCTATGCCGCCGATTGGCGCGCCGATCTCGGCTACAGCTTCCTGCTCTACCGTCTTGGCGACGACGCGCTCCTGGGCGGCATCGGCCTCAGCAACGTGCGCCGCGGCGTCGCCGAAACGGCGAGTCTCGGCTACTGGATCGGCGAGCGCCACGCGCGCAAGGGCTACATGACCGACGGGCTGCAGCTCGTCCTCACCTTTGCCTTTCAGCGCGCGCGGCTGCACCGCGTCGAGGCGGCATGCCTGCCGCACAACGTCCCGAGCCGGCAATTGCTCCTGCGCAGCGGCTTTCGCGAGGAAGGCTATGCGCGGGCCTATCTCTGCATCGACGGGCGCTGGCAGGATCACGTGCTGTTCGCTTTGTTGCGCGACGAATGGACGCCGGCGCCGCGGGCCGGTTGACGCGCGGCCGCCGGCCCGTAACAGGCCGCGGCGGATTCCCGGCCTGGAGGGGCATCATGCAGGTTCACGCGGTCGATTGGGACAAGATGGAATGGCGCACGGTGCGGGAAGGCATCGAGCGCAAAGCCTTCACCGGCGAGCGCGCCACGCTGGCGCTCCACCGCATCTCGCCGGGGCACGCGCTGGCGCCGCATTCCCATCCGCACGAGCAGATCGTCTATATCATCGCGGGCGTGGTCGATTTTCATGTCGGCGACGCGGTGGTGCGGCTGGGGCCGGGCGGCCTCGCCGTGGTGCCGCCGAACGTCATGCATCACGCGGTCTTGGTCGGCGACACGCCCGCGCTCAACCTCGACGTCTTCGCCCCGGCACGTCCGGACTACGTCGCCTGAGGCGCGGCATCGCGCCCGCTACGCCTTGGTGCCGCCGGCAGGGTGGCGCCGGCGATAGAAATCGACATGCGCCGCCACGGCGAATGCGCCGCCGATGAGCGTCGCGACGATCCGGACACCCGCGACGCGCGGCTCGGCCAGGCCGGCCAGAACCAGCAGGAAAATGACATAGCCGGTGACGAAGAACGAGAACACGCCGTAATTGAGGCGCAGCGTCGCATAAGCGAGGAAGGCGAAAACCACGACGAGCGCCGCCAGCGCGACCGCGCCCGACCCGATGACGTAGCTTACGACGGTGGCGGTGGCGGCCCCGGCGATCGTGCCGACGACGCGGCCGACGCTCCGCGCCAGCGTGTCCTGAAAATCCGGCCGCATCAGCAGGAGCGCCGTCATCGCCACCCAATAGCCGTTGGGGATCGCGAGCAGCCGCTCGGTCAGCACCGCCGCCGCGAGGACCAACGCGAAGCGGATGGCGAAGCCCAAGAGCGGCGAGCGCCGGTGGACCTGAATACGCAGACCCGCCAGCGCGAGGCGCGCGTCCGCCATGATCGCCGCGACCGGCAGGGCACGGATCGTGCCTTCGACCAGAACGACGATGAGGGCATAACACGCGATCTGCGTCGCCCCGCCGGCGCTGATCAGCGCGGTGCGGCCGAACGCGGCGCCGAAGCCGCCGGGATAGGCGCCGGCGATCAGCAGGAACACGGCGCATTGCTGGGCGATCCAGAATATGCCCATGCCCACCGCCGGCAGCAGACCGCAGAAGAAGCCATAGACGAGCGCCACCAGCGTCATCGTCGCGGTGGTCGTGCCGGCCAGCGTGCCAAGGAAGGTCGAGGCGGTCATCCCGATGGCGGCAAACACCATCGGCGCGGCTTGTGACCGGGTGAATTGCTGATAGGTTCCGAAGCCGACGACATAGGCCCCCGCCGTGGCGATTGCGGCGGCGGCGGGGTCGCCGCCGATCAGCCCCGCCGACAGCACCACGGCGAGCGCCGGCGACAACCGCGCACGCCGCGCCGAAGTTGAGCTGCGACCAGTCGACGGCGATGACCCGCCGAAACGACGCGACATAATGCTCCAAGCGCATCAGCGGCGAGCCGCCCACGCGGCGCGGGACGGCACGGCGCCGCTTACGGCGATTTGTAGATCATCGCCTGCTTCAGTTTGTCGATGACGGGCTTGGGCGTGGCATAGAGCTTGGCCACGAGCGCCTGCACGTCGGCGCCGGATACGGGATCGACCGCCAGCCGCACGCGCTTGGCATCCTCGCGCAGCGCCGGATCCTGCATCGTTGCCATGAAGGCCGTGCGCAGTGCCGCGACGCGATCGGCCGGCACGGCGGGCGGCAGCACGAACGGGCGCCCGAACACCTGCTCGCTATAGAGCACTTCGAGCAGCTGCTTCTGCTCGTCGGTCTTGGCGAAATCGAGCGCCAGCGGCACCCCCTTCAACTCGGGATTGCTCGTCAGCGCCTCTTGCGCCAATGCAACCATCTTGCCGCTCGGGAGCCAACTGGGCTCGGCCTCGTCGAGCGAGGAGACCGCAATGCCGCACATGCCCTGAACCTCGCCCTGCTCGAGCGCCAGCATCATCTCGCGGCTGCCAGGATAGCCCCTGACGAGATTGAACTTGGCCCCAAGAATATTGTCGAGCGCGGCCGGATAGTCGCGGGTCGAGCCGCCCGAGGCGCTCGACGCGAGGCGCAGCTCGTGCGTGAACACGTCCTTGAAGGTCTTTACCGGCGCGTCCGAGCGGGCGATGCAGACATTGGTCTCGTTGTTGGCGCTGCCGACATAATTGAATTTTCGCGGATCGTGCTTCACCGGCTTGTCGCCGATGAGCGTCGCCACGACCGCGCCGGGAAAGAGCGCGCCCATGGCGGTGCCGTCCTTGGGCGCGACGGCATAGATGTAATAGGCGAGCTTGTTGCTGCCGGCGCCGGGCATGTTGACCGGAACGACGGTCGGATGGCCGGGAATATGGGCGCCGAGATGGCGCGCGACGAGCCGCGCATAACTGTCATAACCGCCGCCGGCGGTCGAGCCGATATAGAGATCGAGGCTCTTCCCGGCATAGAACTTCGCCGCGCCGTCCTGCGCGCGCACCGGCAGCGCAGCCGCCGCGGCCAGAACGCACGCCACGACGCTCCAAGCGGCCCGGCGGCCGAGACGCAGGCGATGCCCCCGGCGCCGGTCGGCGCGGCGGTCCAATATCGGGTGATGCGTGGCTTTCATCCTAGATCCTCCCCTGTCGGTGCGGAGAGCCCGGATTGTTATGGTCGAAGGCGGCGTAGTGCTGGCGCAGCAGGTCCTTACCGTAATCATTGCCGTTGGGCGTGCGCACCACCGTGTGGATGTGGCGGCGCGAGTGCTCGTCGTTATCGAGAGCGATGCCGGGCTGGTGATCGAACTCGATCAGCACCACCGGGCTGTGCAGGCGGTAATAGAACGGATTGGTGTCGTCGCAATGACCCATCCAAGCGAAATAGGTGTCGTCGAGATGGCGCTTCACCTCGGCGAAGCGGAGCTCGGCGTGGCCCGGCCGGATGCGCCCGCAATAAAGCCCCAGAAGCCGCTCGACCAGCTCACGCTGCTCGCGCGAGAGCTCGGCATAGCGTATGCCCTGATAGGGCAATCGCATGTTGTCGTGAAAGGCGGTGGTGATGACGTCGATGGGCAGGTTCATGCCGATGGTCGCCTTGGCGCGCTGCTCGGGCGTGAGCGCGCTCATCAGCACGAAGCCCTTGCGCTCCTCCTCCTCGAAGACGCGGGTGCCGGCATATTTGCCGCTTAGCGCATGGACCGGCTCGGATCCCATGAACATCGGCGTCAACACGAGCTGATCACCGAAGACGAAGCAGTTGACGATGAGGTGATGGCCATCGATCTGCCAGCCCCAGGGCTCGCTTGCCGACGGCACGCCCATCACGCTCACCCAATAGAGCCATTCGCCGTATTCGCTGGGCTTCCGCGTGATCTCCAGAATGGTCTCGTTGAGCTTCATCACGTCGCGCGCGGTGCGGTAGCCGTCGGCACTAAGGCTCGCGCGCAACAGCGCGAGCGCGCGCTCGCGCTGCGGACCGTCGAGGGCGTCAAGCGAGACGCCGTGGCGCATCATGAAGGGATGGATATTGCTCCACGACCGCCACGCATCGCTGTCGACCGGGAAGGTGGCGGCGCGGCGCTGCTCGGGCGAGAGCGCGGCGAGGAACGCGTTGGCCGCGTCGATCACCGGCTGCGGCGAAACGCCGGTCTTCTCCACCCGGAACAGGCCGGGCCGCACGGTTCCGTCGCTGGTGATGCCTTGGAACGGCGCGGCGAGCTCGGCTTTGCCGCGGTCGAGCATCTGCTGCAGCCGTTCGGGGAGTTGGAACGGCACGCGCGCCGGCGTGGGGTGGCGCTGGCGCACGCCAGGTTCGATCGCGCCGTCGGCCATGGTTCCTCCTATCGTGGTTCGCGCAAACCGCGGCGGTGCAGCCGGGGCAGCACTTCGTCGCAGAAGAACGGCAATTCGTCGGCATAGTTGACGAAGGATACACCGATCCCGGTGAGCCCCGCCGCGCTCAAGGTCGCGAGCACCTCGGCGACGTAATCGGGGTCGCCGACGATGGGCAGCCCGCCCATGCCGTTGGCCCGCTCGCTGCGCAGTCTCTCGAACTGCTCGCGCGAATGGTTGTGGGGCGTGATGTCCTTCATCGCCAGGATGCTGATCGACCGCGTTCCAGTCGGCATGCTCGACGATGCAGTGGCGATAATATTCCTCCGCCTCCTTCATCGTGCGCCGGCAGGTGATGACGCCGACGGTATAGAAGTCGAGCTCGCGCCCCTCGCTGCCGCGCCTGCGCCTGTACCTTGCGCACGTTGGCGGAATAGGTCTCGAGCGTGGCGAGCTGCGTCGACATGAACAGCGCATCGCAATTGCGGATCGCGAAGGCCTGGCCGGTGGCCGAGGCGCCGGCATTCATGATGAGCGGCCGCGCGCCGCCATAGGGCTTGGGCCACGCGCGCACCCGCTTCAGCTTGATGAACGCGCCGGCGAAATCGAATTCGTCCTCGCGCGTCCATGCCAGCCGCACGCGCGTCGAGCCATTCCTGGGCGTAGTCGTAGCGCGTCTCGTGGTCGCGCAGCGTCGCGCCGAACATGTCGAATTCGCCCTCGTTCCAGCCGCACACGATGTTGAGGCCGAAGCGTCCCTCGCCGATATGGTCGGCGGTGACGAATTCCTTGGCGGCGATGAGCGGATGGAACAGCGGCGCATGCACCGTGCCGAAGACGACGAGGCGCTTGGTGTTGGCCAGGAGCCCGGTGGCCCAGGTCACGGTCTCGAGCGTCGCGCCCTGATAGTCGGTGTCGCCGCCATAGCCCTTCCAGCGCCCGACCGGCAGCATGAAATCGATCCCCGCCGCGTCCGCGATCCGGGCGAGCCGCGAGATTGTCGGCCCAGCTTCCCGACCAGCGCTCGGGCACCAGCGTTATGGCGCGCCCCGACGAGCAGTTCGAGCCGAACAGCCCGATTTTGAGGCGGTTGCGGTTGCCCATCGAGGTCCGCTCGCGGCTCGTGGTGTCACGGACCGGCATGGCGCCATCCCTGCTCCCTGTTGCCGGTCATTGTCATCGCGCTCCCGCGCCCCGTCAACGCCACCGCCGCACGCCTCACCCCAGCACGGCGATGGCATTGATCTCGATCAAATATTCGGGCGAGGTCATCTTGCACACCTCGACCATGGTCGAGGCCGGCGCGGGCGGCTTGAAATATTCGCGCCGCACTTTGTGGATGGCGTCGAAATGCTCCATGTTGCGGACATAGACATCGACGCGGCAGATGTCGTCCATGGTGCCGCCCGCCGCCTCGACCGCCGCCTTGACGTTCTCGCACACCTGGCGCGTCTGGGCCTCGATGTCGCCGATGCCGGCGATGGTGCCGTCCGGCCGGCGCGCGGTCATGCCGGAGATGAAGACGATGCGGCCCTTGGCCTCGATCACCGTCGCCTGCGAGAAATGGCCGCTCGGCCGGCTGATCTTGTCCGAGACGATCTGCTGCTTGGGCATCAGCGTGCATCCTCATCGTTGCTGTAGAAGGACGGCCGCTCGGGATAATGCGGCCCGTCATAGATCTCGAACACCACGGTCTCCTCGTGCGCCACGGCCGGCCCGTGGACATGACCCTTGGGGTTGCAATAAAACGAACCCGGCGTCAGCACCACCCCGGTCGCGGTATATTCGTAGCGCCCGCTGAGGCAGAACATGAACTGGTTCGAGGCGTGGCGGTGCGGCGCCGGGATGCCGGCCCCCTGGGCGAACTTGATGAGCGCGACCGAGGCGCCCGTGCCGTCGTCGCGCCACAGCATCTTCTCGAACACGCCTGCAAGCGATTTCTCGTGCCACGCCATCGTCTCGCTGCGGATCAGGATTTCGCCGAGCGCCGCCGCCGCACCCGCCCGGTTGGTCATGTCGCCTGGGTTCATCGCCGCGTTGCCTTCTAGACGTTGACCGGGGCGGGCGGAACTCGCCCGAGGATGAGGTCCGCCGCCTTCTCGGCGATCATGATCACTGGCGCATTGATGTTGCCGCCGACGAGATCGGGCATCACCGAGGCATCGACGACCCGGAGCCCCGCGACGCCGCGGACGCGCAGTTCGGGATCGACCACGGCCATCGCGTCGGAATCGGGTCCCATCCGGCAGGTGCCGAGCGGGTGGTGCACGGTGATCGCGGTGGCGCGGATATGCGCATCGATCGCCGCGTCGCTGTCGGCGCCGGGGCCGGGCGCGAGCTCGGACGCGGTGAATTTCGCGAGCGGCGCCTGGCGGCCGATGTCGCGCACCATGCGCACGCCCGCACGCAGCGTCGCCCAATCGCCGTCGGTGGCAAGGAAATTCTGGCGGATGCGCGGCGCGGCGCGCGGATCGGGCGAGGCGAGGCTTACGGCGCCGCGGCTCTCCGGGCGCAGCAGCACGGCGCGGCAAGCGAAACCGTCGTCATAGGGGCGGCGGAACGGGCTGAGATAAGGGCCCGCCGTCATCGGTGCGGCGTTGAAGAGAAGCTGGATGTCCGGCAGCTTCGCGCCCCGGCCGCTGTCGAGGAACGCCATCACGCCGCCGAACACGTCGGCGGTGATGCCGGTGCCGCTGATATATGTTTTCGCCAGCTCGACGGCGACGCGGTCGATGCGGAGCTTCGCATGGATCGGGCCGGGCGCCGCGCGGGCATAGGCGACCCCGACCGAGATGTGGTCCTGAAGATTGCGGCCGACGCCCTGGAGCGGTACCGCGACGGCGATGCCTTGTGCGCGCAGCGCGTCGGGATCGCCGATCCCCGACAGCATGAGCAGTTGCGGCGAGTTGATGACGCCGCCTGCGAGGATCACCTCGCGCTCGGCCCGGGCGATGCGGGTGGCGCCGCCCTTCGCGTACGCGACGCCGACGGCGCGGCCGCCTTCGAGCACGATCCGGGTCACGAGCGCCCCCGTCTCGACCGCAAGATTGGCGCGCGCCAGCGCCGGCCGCAGATAGGCGACCGCGGCGCTGCAGCGCTTGCCGTCGCGGATCGTATTCTGCAGCGGCGCGAAGCCTTCCTGCTGCGCGCCGTTATAGTCGTCCGTGACCTTGTAGCCCGCGGCCACGCCGGCCGCGGTGAAGGCGTCGACGACCGGATCCTGGAACCGCGTGCGCGTCGTCGTCAGCGGTCCGTCGCCGCCGCGAAAGGCGCTGGCGCCGCCTTCCCATGATTCCTGGCGGCGGAAATAGGGCAGGACATGGGCATAGGACCAGGCATCGAGGCCTGCGGCCGCCCAGCGCTCGTAATCGCCGCGGTTGCCGCGGACATAGGCCATGGCATTGATCGACGAACTGCCGCCGATCACCTTGCCGCGGGCGCATTCGATGGCGCGGCCGCCCATTGTCGCCTCGGGCTCGGCGAAATACTGCCAGTCATGCATGCGGTGCAGCAGCATCCAGCCCCAGGCGAGCGGAACGTGCAGCAACGGGTCGCGGTCCCAGCCGCCCGCCTCGAGCACCAGGACCCGCGCCCCGTCCGCCGCCGTGAGCCGGTTGGCGAGCGTGCTCCCCGCCGACCCCGCGCCGACGATGATGTAATCATAGGCCTGCTGCGGCATATCGTTCCCTCCCCCCGCACGAAACTGGCCCGAAGCGGCCGGCGCGTCAACTTGCCGGCGCGCGCGAATGCCCTTATCGTTCCAACCGGTACGACGGGGGAAACGCCGTAATGTTCGTGCGCAACGCCTGGTATGCGGCGATCTGGACGCGAGACCTTGGCGCGGAGCCGGTCGCCCGCGTCTTTCTCGGCGAGAAGGTGGTGCTGTTCCGCGGCACGGGCGGCCGTGCGGCGGCGCTCGAGGACCGCTGTTGCCATCGCGCGGCGCCGCTGTCGCGCGGCACGGTCGAGGGCGACGGGCTGCGCTGCGGCTATCACGGCCTCAAATTCGATGCCGCGGGGCAATGCATCGAGGTGCCGATCCAGACGCAGGTGCCGCCCGGGGCGCGCGTGCGCGCCTATCCGGTGCACGAGAAATGGAACATGGTATGGGTGTGGATGGGCGATCCCGCAGGCGCCGACGCGGCGCTCATCCCCGAGCTTCCCTGGCTCGACAGCCCGGATTGGGCGGCGACGCCGGGCTATATCCGCATCGAGGCCAACACCCAGCTCCTGATCGACAACCTCCTCGACTTCACTCATGTCAGCTACGTCCACCTCCGGACCATCGCCGGCGATCCGCGGGAGGCCCGGATTCCCACACGGACGGAGCGGCTTCCGGATGGGATCCGCACCGGGCGGTGGATGATCGACATGGACCCGCCGCCGCTTTTCGCCAAAGCGGGCGGCTTCAACGGCCGGGTCGATCGCTGGCAGTTTGCGACGTGGAAGCCGCCCTCGATCGTCTATATCGATGTCGGCTGCGCGCGGCACGGCTCCGGCGCGCCCGAAGGCGACCGCAGCCAGGGCATCTCGATCTGGTCGAGCCATCTCGTCACGCCGGAGACCGAGACGAGCTGCCACTACAATTTCGGCTTCGCCCGCAACTTCAGCCTCGACGACGCCGCCATGTCGCGCCTCCTCTTCGAGGGCTCGCGCGACACGTTTCTCGAGGACAAGGTCATGCTCGAGGCGCAGCAGCGCAATCTCCGGGGCGGCGACTTGGACGGGCTCATCGATGTCGCGACCGACGCGGCGCAGCTTCAGGTCCGCCGCATCCTCGACGACATGATCCGCGCCGAAGCGTCGGGATCGGCGCCGATTTCGACGTAATTCACCCCATCCATCCAGCAACGAGGAAATGATGCACCGACTTTCAGCATTTTCGCTTGTGCGCGCGGCCGTCGCGGCAGGCGCACTCGTGGCCTGTTCCGCCTTGGCGCCGCCTTCCGCGGCCGCGGCGGACGGCCAGACCTATGTGATGAAGCTCGCCACCGCAACGCTCAACGACGCGCAGCACGAATGGATGAAGCGCTACGCCGCCATGGTCGAGAAGGATTCCGGCGGCCGCATCAAGGCGCAGCTCTATCCGGCGAGCCAACTCGGCTCGATCCCGCGCGAGATCGAGGGCACCCAGTTCGGTGCAATCCAGGGCTGGATCGGGCCGCCGGAATTCCTCATCGGCGTCGACGAGCGGTTCGAGATCATGACCGCGCCCGGGCTGTTCAAGAACCCCGAACACGCGATCCGCACCGCCGATGATCCCACGCTGAGCAAGTTGATCCTGGGCTTCGGCGCCAACAAGGGGCTCGTCGGCATCAGCCTGTTCATCTCCGCCCCGACCTCGATCGTGACGCACAAGCCGGTACACGATCTGTCCGGGTTCAAAGGTTTGAAGCTCAGGACGCTTGCCTCGAAGTTCGAGAACGAGCAGGTCAACCGGCTCGGCGCGACGCCGGTGGCGATGTCGCTCGGCGACGTGCTGCCGGCGCTGCAGCAGGGGGCGATCGACGGCGCGGTGGCGCAGGTGGCGATCTTCACCACGATGCATTATTACGACGCCGCCAAGTATGTGACCGAGACCAACCAGCGCTACATCTTCTCGGTCGCCGAGATGAGCCAGAAATGGCTCGCGACGCTGCCGCCGGATCTGCAGAAGATCATCCGCGACGACGGCGCCAAGTTGGGCCCCGAGGTCTCGCCGTGGGCGGTGACGTTCTACCAGCAGCAGCGCAAGGTGTGGGTCGCCAACGGCGGGCAGCTCATCAGCCTGCCGCCCGCCGAGGAAGCGGCGATGATGAAGTCGCTGTCGACCATCGGCGAGACCTTGACGCAATCGAAGCCGGCGCTGCATGCGGCTTATGAGACGTTGGTGGCGGCGGCGAAACGGACCCAATGACCGCCCCGGCGACGCGGGCGGGCGCGGGCGGGCCCGTTGCCAGAACAGGCGCAGAAGCCTATGGTTTTTCATCGCCGATGCGGCGGGCCTTCAGGCCCTTTCGCGTTGGTCGGGAAACGACCGATCCGCGCGGGATAGACCCCCGCGCAGGCCAAGACCGGGGAGAAAACGATGATGACGACGCGAGCAGCGGCAGGGCGGTGGACGACCGCCGTGTTTGCGCTGGGACTGGCCGCGGTCGCGGCAGCGCCCGCCCAGGCTGCGACGGAAGGCCAGACCTATGTGATGAAACTGGGCCTCGCCACGGTCAACGACGCGCAGCACGAATGGTGCAAGCTCTTTGTCGCCGCGGCGGAAAAGGATTCCGGCGGCCGCATCAAGGGCGAGATCTATCCGGCGAGCCAGTTGGGCTCGATCCCGCGTGAGATCGAGGGCGTCCAGTTCGGCGCGATCCAGGTCTATATCGGCCCACCCGAATTCCTCTCGGGCGTCGACGAGCGCTACGAGATTCCGTCGACGCCGGGCGCCGTCACGAGCATGGATCAGGCGGTGCGCCTGGTCCACGATAGCGCGTTCAGGGAGATGATGCTCGGCCTGGGCGCCAACAAGGGCATCCGCGGCGGCGCGCTGTTCATCTACCAGCCGTCTTCGGTCATCGCCCGCGATCCGATCCGTCATCTCACCGATTTCAAGGGCAAGAAGCTGCGCGTGCTGGCGGCGAACATGCAGGAGGAGATGGTTCGTCGCCTGGGCGGAACGCCGGTGGCAATGACGCTCGCCGATGTGCTGCCGGCGATCCAGCAGCACACGATCGACGGCGCGGTGGCGGCGATCGCGGTCGACACCACGATGCATTACCAGGATGCCGCGAAATACGTCACCGAGACCGGACAACCGTTCATTTTCTCGATGGCGTTTTTCAGCAAGAAGTGGTTCGACGCGCTGCCCGCGGACCTGCAAGGCATCGTCACCGCGGACGCCGACAAGGCGACCGAAGCGGTCATCCCGTGGGAACTCAAATTCTATGCCCAGCAGCGCGCGCTGTGGCAGGCGAAGGGCGGCAAGCTGATCGAACTGCCGCCAGCCGAGCAGGCATCGATGATGAATACGATTTCGACCATCGGCGCGGATGAGACCAAGTCGAAGCCGGCACTGCATGCGGCTTACGAGACGTTGATTGCGGCGGAAAAGCGGACACGTTGAACGCCGCGGCGGACCGAGCGGGCGCGGCGCAAGGAATGGCCTTGGCTACCCTGGCCGAAACCAACCGTCCTCCCCGGTAATGGCCGCCGCCGCGGCTGTTCCGGTTGCAAGCGCAAGCGAACAGGCCTATGGTTTCATCGGGCCAAGCGGCAGGCACGCCTGTCACTTGGTCGAAAAAAACCGAGCCACGCGGAGCTAGGCACCCGCGAAGGTCCGGAGTCAGGGAGGCATGCATGCACACAACGCGATCAGTGGCGATTCCGTGGGCAGCCGCAGCTTTTGCGCTGGGCTTGGCCGCCGTCGCCGCGGCACCTGCCCATGCCGCAGCGGAGGGCCAGCCCTATGTGATGAAACTGGGCCTCGCCACCGTCAACGATTCCCAGCACGAATGGTGCAAGCTTTTTGTTGCCGCGGTGGACAAGGATTCCGGCGGCCGCATCAAGGGCGAGATCTATCCGGCGAGCCAGTTGGGTTCGATCCCGCGCGAGGTCGAGGGCGTCCAGTTCGGCTCGATCCAGGGCTATGTCGGGCCACCCGAATTCCTCTCCGGCGTTGACGAGCGCTACGAGATTCCGTCCACGCCGGGTTTCGTCGACGGCATGGACCAGGCGGCGCGCATGGTCCACGACGCCCCATTCAAACATCTGATGCTGGGTCTCGGCCGCAACAAGGGAATTCACGGCGCCGCGCTGTTCATTTCTCAGCCCTCTTCCGTCATCTCCCGCGAACCGATCCGCCACCTCACCGACTTCAAGGGCAAGAAGCTGCGCGTGCTGGCCGCAAACATGCAGGAGGAAATGGTTCGCCGCCTGGGCGGGACACCGGTGGCGATGACCCTCGCCGACGTGCTGCCGGCGATCCAGCAAGGAACGATCGACGGCGCGGTGGCGGCGATGACGGTGTACACCACGATGCAATATCAGGGCGCCGCGAAATACGTCACCGAGACCGGACAGCCGTTCATTTTCTCGATGGCGTTCTTAAGCCGGAAATGGTTCGACGCGCTGCCCAAGGACCTGCAGGGCATCGTCACCGCGGACGCCGACAAGGCGACCGAAGCGGTGATCCCGTGGCAGATCAAATTTTATGCCCAGCAGCGCGAGTTGTGGCAAGGCAGAGGCGGCGTGCTGATCCAACTGCCGAAGGCTGAGCAATCATCGATGATGACGACGCTCGCGACCATTGGCGCGGACGAGACCAAGTCGAAGCCGGCACTGCATGCGGCCTACGAGATCTTTGTCGCCGCCGCGCGGCGCACCGCCGCGACGCAGTGACGGCAGGGTGGATGGGGGCGAGCAGCGGCCGCAGCGAGGTGAGTGAGCCAGGAGCATCGTCATGATCGACATCGTTCTCAAGTGCGTGCGCGCCGTCCTGGCGGTTACGCGCGCCGTTTCGGCGATCGCGCTCTTCGCCAGCGTCCTGCTCAACTTCGCCAACGTCGTCGGCCGCTATTTCTTCAGCGTGTCGATCTCGTGGGCGGAAGAGGCGATGCTGTTTCTCATGGTCGCCTGCGTGTTCTTCGGCGGCATCGCCGTCGCCTGGCAGGGCCGGCAGATCCGCATGGACGTGATCGTCGGCATGATGCCCCCGAAGGCGCGCGAGGCGTTCAACCTCTTCGCCGAACTCGCCTTCATCGCCACCGCCGTCGCGCTTACGATCTTCGCGTGGCCGGTCATCGTCGACCTTGCTGCCTATGACGAGCGCAGCGAAGCGGCGAATTTTCCCCTTGTCATCCCGCAGGGGCTGGTGCCGATCGGGCTCTCGCTGATGGCGATCATGGTCGTCGTGCGGCTTCTGACCCGCGCACACTCCCGCGGCGGCGCGGCCGCGGACCGATCCCATCGCTGAGATCGCGATCGAACCGATTTACGCGGAGACGTCGCCGCCATGTCGAGCACTCTAATCTACTTCGTCCTGCCGGCGATCCTGCTGACCCTCGGTTTCCCGATCTTCCTCATCCTGCTGATCGCGTCGATCACCGCAGTGGTGTTCATCGCCGGCGTGCCGACCACGACCATCCAGACCTACATGTTCGGCAGCCTCGACAATTTTCCGCTACTGGCGGTGCCGTTCTTCGTGCTCGCGGGCGAGATCATGGCCCAAGGCGGCATCGCCCGGCGCGTGATCGAATGGGTCATGGCGCTGATCGGCGGGGTGCGCGGCTCGCTGGCGGTCACGACGGTCGCGGCCTCCGAGCTCTTCGGCGCGATGGCGCACACGGCGGTGGGCACGGTGGTGGCGATCGGGCGGATGATCTATCCCTCGCTGCGCGAAGCCGGCTACGACGAGCGCTTCTCGGTCGGGCTCATCGCGTCCTCGGGCGCGATCGCCGTCGTCATACCGCCGTCGATCGCGATGATCCTCTATTCGATGTCGGCCGAGCAATCGGCGGTGTACCTGTTCACCGCGGGTGTGCTGCCGAGCCTTCTCATCGGCATCGTCGACGCCGCCTACGTCATGACCTATGCCCACTTCAAGCACGTGCCGCTCGCCTCGAAGGCGCGCTGGGTCAATATCTGGGAGACGACCAAGGATGCCGGTTGGTCGATCGGCACGCTGGTGGTGATTTTCGGCGGCATCTATGGCGGCGTCTTCACGCCGACCGAGGCGGCGGGCGTCGCCGTGGTCTATTCGCTCTTCGTCACCATGGTGATCTATCGCGAAGTCGACTTCGCCGGGCTGTGGCGCATTCTGATGAGCGCGTCCTTCCTCATCTCGCAGATTCTCCTGATCGTGACTGCGGCCGGAATTTATGGCTGGCTCCTGACCACGAGCGGCGTGCCCCAGCACATCGTCGCCGCGATGGAGGCGCTGCATATGCCGCGCTGGGAGCTTTTGCTGTACATCAATGTCGGGCTGCTCGGGGCGGGCAGTTTCCTGGAGCCGGCGCCGGCGATCCTCATTCTGACGCCGTTGCTGCTTCCCATCGTCGAACACGCGGGCGTGAACCCGATCCATTTCGGCATCATCATGGCGGTCAATCTCAGCATCGGCATGTACATGCCGCCCTTCGGCCTCAACCTGTTCTCCTCGCAGGCCGTGTTCGAAACGCCGCTCGGCAACATCTATCTCGGCGTGCTGCCCTTCATGGCCATCAACTTCGCGGCGCTCCTGGTCATCACCTATGTGCCGGCGATCTCGATGGTGCTCCTCGGCCACATGCACTGAGCGCCGCCGGCGCGTGCGGCACTAAGCCGGCGTGAACATCGGCACCGGCGGGCCGCCTTCGCTCGGGCGGAACACCAGGCGTACGTTCTGGCCGACGGCCAGATGATCGACATCGCAATCGACGATATTGGTCATCATCGTCACGCCCTCGTCGAGCGTCACATAGGCGATGGCATAACGGCTCGGGCCCCGGCGCACGACGCTGTAGGAATAGATCACGCCCCGGCCCGCGGCGGCGATCCACGCGGTGTCGGCGCTGAAGCAGAACGGGCAGATCGCGCGCGGATAATAATGCACCTCGCCGCAGGCCCGGCAACGCTTCAAGAGCAGCTTGCCTTCGCCCGCCGCGTCCCAGAACGGCTTGGTCTCGGCATCGGGCGCGGGGGCTGCGATCTTGCGCGGCTCGGCCATCGCTCACGCGCGTTCCAGGATCAGCGTCGCGGCGGCGTGGCGGGTGGCGAGCGAGCCGCCGATGCCGCTGGCGAGCGCCAGCCGGCAATTCGCCACCTGCACCTTGGGATGAGCCTCGCCGCGAAGCTGGCGCACCGCCTCGATCACCTTGGTGAGACCGCCGCGGTTGGCGGGATGGTTGTTGCACAACCCGCCGCCATCGGTATTGAACGGCAGCCTGCCGGTGCCGGCGATGAGATTGCCGTCGGCGACGAAGCGTCCGCCCGCGCCCTTGGCGCAGAAACCCAAATCCTCGAGCTGCATCACCACGGTGATGGTGAAGCTGTCATAGATCGAAGCATAGTCGATGTCGGCGGGCGCGATGCCGGCCTCGGCGAAAGCGGCCGGCCCCGACCAGGCGGCGGCGGAGAAGCTGAGATCGATCTTGCCGCCCGCCTGGTGCTTGGGCGCCTCGGCCGCGCCCAGCACCCGCACCAACGGGCGTGCCAGCGAGCGCGCGATCTCCGGGGCCGTCACCACGATCGCGCCGCCGCCGTCGCTGATGACGCAACAATCGAGGCGATGCAGCGGATCGGCCACTATCGGCGAGGCGAGCACGTCCTCGACCGTCACCATCTCGGGCAGCATCGCGTTGGGGTTCCACCGCGCATGGTGCGAGGCTGCAACCTTGACCCAGGCGAGTTGCGCGGCGGAAGTGCCGAACTGGTACATGTGGCGCATCGCGCACATCGCGTACATGTTGAGCGTGGTCGGCGCGAAGGGGTGTTCGAACTGGTAATCCGGCGAGGCTGCCGCCTGGGCCCGCATCACGGCGCCGAAATTGGCGTCGGTGCGAGGCCGGCCGGCGAGGGTGATGAGCGCCACCCGGCACTTGCCCGCGGCGATCGCCTGCGCCGCATGGCCGACATGAAGAATGTAGGACGAGCCGCCGCAATCGGTCGAATCGATGTGGCGGAGCCTCAGGCCGAGATGATTGGCGATGTTGAGCGCACCCAGCCCCGGTGCATCGCCGGCGCAGAAATAGCCGTCCACGTCGTCCACCGTGAGCCCGGCATCGGTGAGCGCGCCCTGGGCGCATTCGGCGTGAAGCTGGCCCACCGACTTGTCATCCGCCTTGCGCGTCGGATGCTCGAAAGCGCCGGCGATATAGGCCTTGCCCTTGATGGTCATTCGGGCTCCGGCGGGCTCCGGTTGCAGGGTGCTGCCACTCTGCCTGCGACCGGCCCGCCATACAAGAGGCTGCCGGCTCTCGCCGGGACCCGGCGCGGCTCGGGCGCTTAGCCTCGCGCCACTCTCTATGCAGCGTAGAAGATGATATGATAGCAAGCATTAGTCTGCGCCTATGTTGGCCGCCCCGATGCGCGGGCGGGCACGATCCGGTAGCGTTCGCTCCTGCGGCACGTCAACCGCGGCGACCCGGGTGATGGGCAATTTCGTCATCGTTTGCCAGTAGCACGAAGACTCGACGGCGCTGACCGGCGCGCGCCAGGGTCGGTGGGCTTCACATGGCGAATTTGGGGCGAGCCGGACCGAATCGCCCCCGCTTCCGCGGGCGCGGTGTCACGGTCTTTCACCTGTTCCAGTTCAATGCGCTGGAATGGGCCATCAGTTGCTATGTCTCGACATATGTCGTTCCGGAATTGGAAAAATCACGGACCGGCACCAAGTTCGTCACCGCAACGATCCCCAGTTCGGCTTTGCCGAACCGAACCGCGAGCAGCAGGATGCGGTGCGGCAGGTCCTGCATGCGCACCGGTTTGCGGATCCCGCGGATGACGTGACCGTCGCGATCCGAATATCTGCTGGCGCGGATGGAGCAGGTCTGCAACACCTGCATCGACGTCGTCCGCAATTACGATGTCCCCGTGCATCCATCTTCTCCAGGGACAGTTCATCGGCGCGCCGGCCGGGCATGCGGTGGCCTTCAGCCTCGGCCGGTGCGCGAGTGAAACCACGCCCGCCAAGCTGAACAACGGCCCGAGCGATCCTCCGCGCTGACGCGGCGCAGCCGGCGCCACGGCGCCCAGGCAGCGGTGTCCGCGAACACCCGGCGACACCCGGGATAGTCGGCCTAACGCCACCCGGCGCCGACGCGCAGCGAATAGAGACCCGGCCAACCCTGGCCGCCGCCCGCGGCGTGCCAAATTTTTGTGCAGACCCGCCCGGCCGACGTCCCGATCGCTTAGCGAGTAATCAACCCATGACGCTTTCGCGTCGGGACTGCCGGATGGACTTGGCGCGCGGATTGCAGATTATTCCGCTGACGGCCCCACCGGGCCGCCGAGTCGGAGGTGGCGTGAGCGGATCGGGTCCGACTATGCTCGGGTCTTCGACGAGACCGGCGGCATCAATTCCCGGACTTCACCATTATGCGCTGGTGATGCGCTGGCTCGAGGACACGCCGCCCGAAGCGGCTCGCGCTCAAGCGGCGCGAGGCGGAGCTGCTGTTCCGCCGCATCGGCATCACCTTCTCGGTCTATACCGAGGGCGGCGATCCCGAGCGGCTCATCCCCTTCGACATCATCCCGCGCGTCATCGTCGCCGCCGAATGGGCGGTCCTGCCGCGCGGCCTGACGCAGCGCGTGCGGGCGCTGAACGCCTTCATCGGCGACGTCTATCACGAGCGCGAGATCCTGCGCGCCGGCCCGATGCCCGAGGCGCTGGTGCTGCAGAACGAGGGCTTCCGGCCGGAGATGCAGGGCTTCACGCCGGCCGCACGGCGTCTATACCCATGTCGCCGGCATCGACCTGGTGCGCGTCGGGCCGGACGAATTCTATGTGCTCGAGGACAATTGCCGCACGCCGTCGGGCGTCTCCTACATGCTCGAGAACCGCGAGGCGATGATGCGGCTCTTTCCCGATCTCTACGCGCGCCACCGCATCGCGCCGGTCTCGCACTATCCCGAGGAGCTGCGCGAGACGCTGCGCTCGGTGGCGCCGCGCGCATTGCGAGGGCGAGCCGACGATCGTGCTGCTGACGCCGGGCGCCTATCAACAGCGCCTATTACGAGCATTCGTTCCTCGCCGACGAGATGGGGATCGAGCTGGTCGAGGGCGCCGATCTCGTGGTCGAGGACAACATCGTCTTCATGCGCACGACCGAGGGCTGCGGCGGGTCGACGTGATCTATCGCCGGATCGACGACGACTATCTCGATCCGCTTGACCTTCCTGCCGGATTCGCTGCTCGGCACGCCCGGCCTCTTCAACGCCTATCGCGCCGGCAACGTCACGCTGGCGAACGCGGTCGGCGCCGGCATCGCCGACGACAAGTCGATCTATCCCTTCGTGCCCGGCGATGATCCGCTTCTATCTCGGCGAGGAGCCGATCCTCAACAACGTGCCGACCTATCGCTGCGCCGAGGCCGAGCGATCTCGGCTATGTGCTCGACCATCTCGACGAGCTGGTGGTCAAGGAGGCGCGCGGCTCGGGCGGCTACGGCATGCTGGTCGGGCCGCACGCGACCGCGCGCCGAGCGCGACGGTCTTCGCCGCGAAGCTCAAGGCGCGGCCCGACGACTACATCGCCCAGCCGACCCTCGCGCTCTCGACCTGCCCGACCTTCGTCGACGAGCGGCATCGCGCCGCGCCATGTCGATCTCCGCCCCTTCGTCCTCAGCGGCAAGGACATCCGCATCGTGCCGGGCGGCCTGACCCGCGTGGCGCTGCGCGAGGGCTCGCTGGTCGTCAATTCGAGCCAGGGCGGCGGCACCAAGGACACCTGGGTGCTCGAGGGATGAGCGCGCGATGCTGAGCCGTACCGCCGACAGCCTTTACTGGCTCGCGCGCTATGTCGAGCGCGCCGAGAACATCGCGCGCATCGTCGCGGTCGGCCATCGCATGGCGAGCATGGCGCGCTCGCTCGGGCAGCGCCGGCAACGAATGGCTGTCGACGCTGATCGCCACCGGCTGCGAGCCGGGTTTCTTCGCCAAATATGCCGAGGCGAGCGCCGGCCGCGGTGATCGACTATCTGGTGCGCGATCCCGACAATCCGTCGAGCATCCTCTCCTGCCTCGAGACGGCGCGGCGCAATGCGCGCGCGGTGCGCACCGCGCTCACCGCCGACATGTGGGATGCGCTCAACGAGACCTGGCTCAGGCGCGCGCGAGCTGCGCCGCGAGCGACGGCGCCGCGATACGGCGCCGTCGCGTTTCTCGAATGGGTGCGCGAGCGCTCGCAGCTCTTCAACGGCGCCTATGACAGCACCATGCTGCGCAACGACGCCTATCTACTTCACCCGGCTCGGCACCTTCCTCGAGCGCGCCGACAACACCGCGCGCATCCTCGACGTGAAATACTACGTGCTGCTGCCGCAGGACGAAGGCGTCGGCGGCGCGCTCGATTACTACCAGTGGCAATCGATCCTGCGCTCGGTCTCGGCGCTGCGCGCCTATCACTGGGTCTATCATGAGCGGCTGCAGCCCTGGCTCATCGCCGAGCTCCTGATCCTGCGCCCCGAGATGCCGCGCTCGCTGCTCGCCTGCTACGACCAGATCACGCGCTATCTCGAGCTCATCGGCCGAGGTCCTATGGCGGCAAGCGCGGCGAATGCCACCGCCTCGCCGGCGAGATGCATGCGCGGCTGCGCTACGGCCGGATCCAGGACATCTTCCAGTGCGGGCCTGCACGAATTCCTGACCGATTTCATCGACCGCTCGATCGTGCTGCGGCAACGAGATCGTCGCCCTCTACTCTCACCTGACGCTTACCGGCTGCGCCTGCGGACGCAGCCCGGCTGCCGCGCCGGTCTGATGACCGCCGCCGCGCGTGCACTCTTCGTGCGGGCGCGCTATGCCGAGCCGTGAGCGCCGGACCCAGCGGGGGAACGTCGATGACCTATTGCGTCGGGCTTTATCTCAAGGACGGGCTGGTGCTGCTGTCGGACACGCGCACCAATGCCGGCGTCGACAACATCTCCACCTTCTCGAAGATGCATGTCTTCCAGATCCCGGGCGAGCGCTTCATCGTGCTGCTCACCGCCGGCAATCTCGGCGGTGACCCAGGCGGTCGTGAACATGCTGCACGAAGGCATCGAGACGCGGCGAGCGGCATCGAGACGCTCTACACCGTGCCGACCATGTTCCGCGCCGCCCAGCTCGTCGGCGAGGCCGTCCGCCGCGTCTATCCGCACCGACGGCGCGGCGCTGCAGGCGCAGAACGTGACGTTCGACGTCTCGATCCTGTTCGGCGGCCAGCTCAGCGGCCGCAGCATGCGGCTGTTCCAGATCTATGCCGCCGGCAATTTCATCGAGGCGACGCCCGACACGCCGTTCCTGCAGATCGGCGAGCACAAATACGGCAAGCCGATCCTCGACCGCGCGATGGATTACGACACCGACCTCTATGACGGCGTGAAGCTGGTGCTGGTGTCGATGGATTCGACGCTGCGCAGCAACCTCACCGTCGGCATGCCGATCGATCTCCTGGTCTATCGCCGCGACGCGATGCGACGCCGAACTGCGGCGCCGGATCACCGAGGACGACCCCTATTTCGCCATGATCCGCAGCGCTGGTCCGAGGCGTTGCGCGATGCCTATCGCGCCATGCCGCGGCCCGACTGGGCGCCGCGCGACCGGCCGGGCTTGATCGCCGCCGGCCGGCCCCCACATAGATACGGGCGGTGCCGTTGGATCGCCCGCGGTGTGTCGGGTGCCTTCGGGGGCCCGCCATCATCGCCTCGCTCAGATGCTTGAGGAGGTGTCGATGTCGCGTCTTTCGCTGTTCAATTCGCCGCTGCTCCTGGGCTTCGACCAGTTCGAGCGGGCGCTCGACCAGGTCACCAAGGCGGCGCGCCGACGGCTATCCGCCCTACAATGTCGAGCAGACCGGCGAGAGCGCGCTGCGCATCACCCTTGCCGTCGCCGGCTTCACCATGGACGACCTCGTCGGTCCAGGTCGAGGGCAACCAGCTCGTCGTGCGCGGCAAGCAGACCGACGACAAGGACCGCGTCTATCTCCATCGCGGCATCGCCGCGCGCCAGTTTCAGCGCAGCTTCATGCTCGCCGAGGGCATCGAGGTGGCGGGCGCCGTGGCTCGACAACGGGCTCTTGAACATCGATCTGGTGCGGCGCGCCGCCGAAGGGCGCGTGCGCCGGGTCGCGATCCGGCGCCGGCGCGCCAGCGGAACCGGCACCGGCAATGGGAGCGCGATCATGAATCTCCAGCCGAACGCTGCGCCGCAGTTCACCGCCCAGGAATTCGCCCATCTCGGCGTCAACGACATCGCCTACGTCAAGCGCGTCGTCGATCAACGACGCAGCCGGCCTTCGCGATCCACGCCGCCGACGGCACGCCGATGGCGGTGCTGCGCGACCGCGCGACGGCGGTGGCGGCGCTCTGCCAGCACGATCTCGAGCCGGTCAGCGTGCATTGAGCGCCGCCCTCAGGCGGCGTGGCTCGCGGTGCGGTCGGTGAGGAGCGCGTAGAGCGCGTCGGCGCGGTCGGTGCCGCGCAGCTTGGCGCACATCGCGCGGTCGCGCAGCAGGCGCGAGACGCGGGCCAGCGCCTTCAGATGATCGGCGCCGGCAGTGTCCGGCGTCAGCAGCAGGAAGACGAGATCGACCGGCTGGTCGTCGACCGCCTCGAACGGGATCGGCTTTTCGAGCCGCGCGAACAGGCCGAACATGCGCGTCAGGTTCGGCAGCCGCCCGTGCGGCACGGCGGTGCCGCTGCCGATGCCCGTGCTGCCGAGCCGCTCGCGCTCCAGCAGCGTGTCGAAGATCGCGCTTCTCGTCGAGGCCGACGAGCGGCGCGGCGCGCTTGGCCAGCTCCTGCAGAAGCTGCGCTTGTTGGCGACGCGCAGGCCCGGCACGACGCTCTGCGGGCGTGATCAGCTCGGTGATGTCCATCATGGCGCTTTCGCGCCATCGCGCGCCGCTCCGGGCGCGGCGAGATCGGGATCGATCCAGCCGATATTGCCGTCGGCGCGGCGATAGACGAGATTGAGATTGCCGCGCGCGCTGTTGCGGAACAGGAGCGCCGGCAGGTCGGCGAGATCGAGCCGCATCACCGCCTCGCTGACGCTCAGTTCGGGGATGCTGGTGCGCATCTCGGCGATGACGAGCGGCTCGCCCTCGCCCGTTCGCGCTCGCGTCCGCGTCTCTCCTCGGCGGCAAGGACATAGGCGGTCGCCTCCTGCGCGGCCGGCGCGGCGGCGCCATCCTTGGCGTGCGCGTGGTGGTTGCGCAGGCGCCGCTTGTGCCGCCGCAGGCGCTTGTCGATGCGCTCGGCCGCGCTGTCGAAGGCGACATAGGCGATCCTCGGCCGTCGCCGCTGCTCTGCACCGACAGGCCGCGGCCGGCATGCACCGAAATCTCGGCCTTGACGAGGTGGCGCTCGCGGCCGAACACGACATGCGCCTCGGTCGCCTTGCCGAAATAACGTTCGACGATGGCGGCATGTCGACGCTGCGACGTGTTGGCGCAGCGAGTCGCCCACATCGATCTGCTTGCCCGTGACGGTGACCTGCATGGGCTCTATCGACTGTCTCCGCCGCGCGCCGGACGAATCATCCGCGCCGCACGGCCTCACGCGCCGCGATAAGCTTAGGGAGGGGCTCCGAGCGAGTCAAGACGGGGCGTCGCCTCACAGCTGCAGCGACTTCTCGCGCCGGCGCTGCACCGAGGACGGAATGTGCATCGCCTCGCGATATTTGGCGACGGTGCGGCGGGCGATGTCGACGCCCTCCTTGATCAGGATCGCGACGATCCGGTCGTCGGACAGCACGTCCTCGGCCTCGCCGTCGATCAGCGCCTTGATGCGGAAGCGCACCGCCTCGGCCGAGTGCGCGTCGCCGCCGCTCGGCACCGGCGATCGCCGAGGTGAAGAAATATTTCAGCTCGTAGATGCCGCGCGGCGTCTGCATGTATTTGTTCGTGGTGACGCGGCTCACGGTGCTCTCGTGCATGCCGATCGCCTGGGCGATGTCGCGCAGCACCAGCGGCCGCAGCTGCTGCACGCCGTGGCGCAGGAAGCCGTCCTGCTGGCGCACGATCTCGCGCGCCACCTTGAGGATGGTGGTGGCGCGCTGATGCAGCGCCTTCACCAGCCAGTTGGCCGATTGATAGCGCTCGGCGAGATAGTCGCGCTCCTCCTTGTTGCGCGCGGCGCCGCTGACCTCGGCGTAATAGCGGTTGTTGACGAGGACGCGCGGCAGGGTCTCGCTGTTGAGCTCGACCGACCCAGCCGCCGTCGGCCTGCGGCCGCAGGAAGATGTCGGGCACGACCGGCTGCGGCCGCGGCGGCGTCGAAGGCGAGGCCCGGCTTGGGATCGAGCGCCTTGATCTCGGCCACCATGTCGGCGAGATCCTCGGCATCGACGCCGCAGATGCGCATCAGCTGCGCCGCGTCGCGGCTCGCGAGCAGCGGCAGGTTCTCGATCAGGCGCTGCATCGCCGGATCGTAGCGGTTGCGCTCCTTGAGCTGCATGCGCCAGGCATTCGGCGAGGTTGCGGGCGAAGATGCCGGGCGGATCGAAGCGCTGCAGCCGCGCCAGCGTCGCCTCGACGCGCGCGACCGTCGCAGCCGAGCAGCTCGGCGACGGCCGTCGAGATCGGCGGTGAGATAGCCGGCCTCGTCGACCAGATCGATGAGGTGGGCGGCGATCACCCGGTCGGCCGGCTCGTGGATCTCGACCGCGAGCTGCGCCAGGAGATGCTCGCGCATGCGTCTCCGGCCGCACCAGCGTCTGGTCGAGGCCCGGCAGGTCGTCGCCGACCGGCGCGGCGCGTGCTGCGCCAGGCCTCGGGATCGCCGGCATAATCGAGATTGCCCTCGCCCTCGCTGCCGGCCACCTCGTGCCACAGCTCGCTCGCCTCGCCACGTCGGCGGGCTCGGCGGCTTCCGGCGCGGCCGGCTCGGCGCCGGGCTCGGCCGGGCGGTCGTCGCGCTCGAGCAGCGGATTCTGCTCGAGCTCGCCCTCGACATAGGTCGGCGAGCTCGACATTCGACAGTTGCAGCAGCTTGATCGCCTGCTGCAGCTGCGGCGTCATCACCAGCGCCTGGGTCTGCCGGAGATCGAGCCTCTGGGACAGCGCCATGATCGGATTTATAATCCGAACGGGCCGGTCATGCAAACTTCGTACCAACTCGCCGGATCGCGTTAAAGCCGGTAAATCCGGGCGTAAATCGCTGCCGGACGATGCGAAGCAGCGCTAGAGGCTGAAGCGCTCGCCGAGATAGACGCGGCGGACATCGGCGTCGTTGACGATCTCGTCGGGCGCGCCCTCCATCAGCACCTGGCCCTCGTGCAGGATGTAGGCGCGGTCGACGATTTCGAGCGTCTCGCGGACGTTGTGGTCGGTGATCAGCACGCCGATGCCGCGGTCCTTCAGATGGGCGACGAGATCGCGGATGTCGCCGACGGCGATCGGATCGATGCCGGCCAGCGGCTCGTCGAGCAGGATGAAATGCGGCTGCGAGGCCAGCGCGCGGGCGATCTCGACGCGCCGCCGCTCGCCGCCCGACAGCGCCAGCGCCGGCGCGCGGCGCAGATGGCGTGATCGAGAATTCGGCGAGCAGCGCGTCGATCGTCGCCTCGCGCGCCTCGGGCTCGGGCTCGGCCACTTCGAGCACGGCGCGGAGGTTCTGCTCGACGGTCAGGCCGCGGAAGATCGACGCCTCCTGCGGCAGATAGCCGATGCCGAGCCGGGCGCGGCGATACATCGGCAGATCGGTGATGTCCTCGCCGTCGAGCGTGATGGTGCCGACATCGGGCCGGATCAGGCCGGTGATGATGTAGAAGCAGGTGGTCTTGCCGGCGCCGTTGGGGCCGAGCAGCCCGACCGCCTCGCCGCGCTGCACCGAGATGTTGACCGCGCGCAGCACCGGCCGCCGCCGGAAGCTCTTGCCGAGATTGAAGGCGGCGAGGCCGCGATTGTCGGCGACGAGCCGCGGCGCCGCGCGTCGCGCAGGCGCTGGCGGTCCGTCGCCGGCAGCGCGGCGCCGGCATGCGTTCGCCGGGCGGCGGCGGACGTGCGGCCATAGTGCTCCGTGTCGCGCGCGGGCTTGCGCCGCGGCACGAGCAGCCCCTCGACCCGCGGCGCGTGCTCGCCCGCGAGCCTGCGTCGCCGGGCGGCGCGCTCAGGAGCCGGCTGACATTGGTGTTGAGATCGACCACCGCATAGCGGCCGCGCAATTCGTTTTCGCCCCGCGTCAGGCGGACATTGCCCGCAAGCGTGGCGATGCCGGTATCGAGATTATAGACGCCGGCGTCGCCGCGCGCGATCTGGTCCGGGCGACGTCACGATCACATTGCCGTTGGCGTCGATGCGGCTGATGTGCGACGGCGCCGTTGGCCGGCTTCGTCGAAGATGCGCGGTCAGCACGTCGGCGCGGACGCGGCGGTCGGCGCGCACGGCGACCGCATCGCCGCGCGCCACGCCGATCTGCTTCGTGTCGTACCATTCGAGGCTGTCGCGCGCGGTGATCGTGTCGCGCGGCGTCACCAGCCGCAGATCGCTTGCCGGTCACCACCAGCACCGCCTGGTCGACGTCATAGACGCGCATGATCGCCGGTAGACGGTCTGGGTCGGCGTCGTGAAGCGGCACATTGCCGTCGGCCTCGAGCCGGTAGATCTCGGTCGAGCCGCCGGCGAACGGCGTCGGCGCCGCCGTTCTTGGCGGCGGGCGCCGGCGCGGTCCGGCGCGCGGGCTGGTCGCTCGGCGCGCGACCGGGCGGTAATAGGCGTAGAGCGTGTCGGCGACGACGCGTGTCGTCGCCGCGCGTCGCCTTGGCGTTGCCGCGCGCGATATAGACGCGGTTGTTCTGCTGCCATTCGATGCCGTTATCGGCCTCGATGTCGATCGGCTTGCCGTTGTCCTGCGGCGCCGAGGAGCCGGCGAGCTGGGCCTTGGCGCCGAAGGCTCCGCCGGCGCGCCGCAGCGCGACCAGCGGCGAGGACAGCGCCGCCGCGCCCGTCTTCACTGGTCCGCGCCTTGCTCGCGCGGCAGCATGATCGAGCGTGGTGTGGCCGGTGAAGATGATCGGTGTCGCCGCGGTCGAGGATGCGGAAGCCTTCGGCCGCGACGTTGCCGAACGGCCCCTGGCCGGTGATCGGGTCGTCGCCCTCGGCGGTGCCGGTGACCATGTCGACATGGGCGCTGGCGGAGTGGAACTCGTTGCCCTTGTCCTGGAACAGCGCGACATTGCCGAACAGGTCGAGAAGCTGCGGCTGCGGCTGATAGAAGCCGGTATCGCCGGAGAGCTCGAGCCAGTTGCCGCTCGTGCGTCGTCAGATCGCCCTTCGGCCGCTCGAGCGTGATCGAGATCGTCGAGCTTGGGCTTCTGGCGCGCGACCGTCGGCGGTGATGACGAAAGGGCGGTTCTCGCGGTCGATGCCGGTGTAGCGCGCCTTCACCATGCTGCAGGTCGCGCGCGTCGCTCAGATCGAGGCGCGGCATCGGCGAAGCGCAGCGCCTGCGAGCGCCGCTTCGACGCCGCGGCCACGCCGCGATCAGCAGCAGCAGCCCGACCGCGAGCGCCGGCAGCACGCCGCTTGGTCAGCGCGACGAAGCGGCTGTAGCGGCGGCCGGCCGACGACCGATTGCGCGGCCGCGCCGGCATGCGGCTGGCCATCATGCCGTCGCGGCGCGCCTTCATGCCACGCCCGCGCGCAGGCAATCGTGAATATGCAGGATGCCGAGCGGGCCGGCGCGTCGCCGTCGAGCACGAACAGGCTGGTGATCGCCAGCGCGTTCATCTGGCCCAGCGCCTCGGCGGCGAGCGCTTGCGGCCGGATCGTCTTGGGCTGCGGGCTCATCACCGTCTCGACCGGCGCGCGCAGCAGCGCGTCGCCCATGTGGCGGCGCAGATCGCCGTCGGTGATGATGCCGTCGAGCCGGCCCTCGCGCATCGATGACGCCGACGCAGCCGAAGCTCTTCGCGGTCATCACCAGGATCGCCTCGGCCATGGCGGTGCCGCGCGCGACCAGCGGCACGGCGTCGCCGGCATGCATGATGTCGGCGACGCTGAGCAGCTGGCGGCCGAGCTGCCCGCCGGGATGGAGGCGCTGGAAATCGCTTTCGGAGAAGCCGCGGCGCTCGAGCAGCGCCAGCGCCAGCGCGTCGCCGAGCGCCAGCATCATCGTCGTCGAGGTGGTCGGCGCGAGCCCCATCGGGCAGGCCTCGGCCGAGGCCGGCAGCAGCAGCATCACGTCGGCGGCCTCGGCGAGCGCGCTGCCGTCGCGCCGCGTCATGGCGACGAGCGGAATGCGGAAGCGCCGGCTATAGGCGAGGATGTCGGCCAGCTCGGCGGTGTCGCCCGAATTGGACAGCGCCAGGATGGCGTCGCGTCGGCGCGATCATGCCGAGATCGCCGTGGCTCGCCTCGGCGGGATGGACGAACTGCGCCGGCGTGCCGGTCGAGGCGAAGGTCGCGGCGATCTTGCGCGCGACATGGCCGCTCTTGCCCATGCCGGTGACGATGACGCGGCCGGTCGCCGCGGCGAGCAGATCGACCGCCTCGGTGAAGCTGCCGTCGAGCTCCGCCCGCAAGCGCCTCGAGCCCGGCGATCTCGGTGCGCAGCACCCGGCGGGCGACGGCGATGTCCGAGGTCTCGCTCAGCGCGCCGCAAGGCGGGTCCGTTACTTGCGTTCATTTCCCCCTGGGCGTGAATGCATCCGCCGGTTATAGGGCGCGACTATGGCGCCGCATCCCTGCCGGGTCAACGGAACGAGGCATGAACGGCAGTGCACGCCGCTCAATGCTCGAAAATCTCGGCGTCGGCATAGCCCGCGAGGTCGAGCGCGGCCGCGATCGGCAGGAAAGCGAAGCAGGCGCGCGCCAGCTCGGCCCGTCCCTCGCGCACCAGCATCTCGTCCAGTCGCCGGCGCAAGGCGTGGAGATGCTCGACATCGGCGGCGGCGTAGCGCAGCTGTTCCGGGGTCAGCGTGTCGGCGCCCCAGTCGGAGGTTTGCTGCTGCTTCGACAGCTCGACGCCGAGCAGCTCGCGGCACAGATCCTTGAGCCCGTGCCGGTCGGTGAAGGTGCGCGCGAGCTTCGAGGCGATCTTGGTGCAATAGACCGGCGCCGCCAGCACGCCCAGATAGCGGCGCAGCATGGCGATGTCGAAGCGGCCGAAATGGAACAGCTTGAGGATGCGCGGATCGGCGAGCAGCGCGCGGAGATTGGGCGCGTCATAGCTTCCGGCAGCGAATTGCACCAGATGCGCAACCCCGTCGCCGGCCGAGAGCTGCACCAGGCACAGCCGGTCGCGGGCCGGATTGAGGCCCATGGTCTCGGTGTCGATGGCGACGCTGTCGCCCCACACCAGGCCCGCGGGCAGATCGCCGTGATGGAGATGAATGTTCAACCGGGATCACCGAGGCCGGCACCCACCGGGCGCGGCAAAGAGGGCCTTGGTGCCCTGGAGAAGACTCGAACTTCCACGACCTTTCGGCCACTAGAACCTGAATCTAGCGCGTCTACCAATTCCGCCACCAGGGCATGGGGTGTGCTTAGGCAAGAGGGCCGCGTCTGTCAATGGCAGCTTTGCCACCGCGGCGCGAGCGCGCTGGCCCGGCCGCCCCCGCCGTTGTATAGAGCTTTGCCATGGCCTATCGGCGGATTGCGGTTCTGGGCGCATCGGGCTTCGTCGGACGCTACATAGTGCGGCGTCTTGCGGCGACCGGCGCCGTCATCACGGCGGTCGGCCGGCATGCCGACAGCGCCAGCTTCCTCAAGCCCATGGGCGATGTCGGTCAGATCGCGTGCATTGACGCCGATCTGTGCGACGACCGCGCGCTCGCTGCGGTGATCGCCGGGACCGACGCGGTGGTGAACGCGGTCGGCATTCTCTACGAGCGCGGTCGCCAGAGCTTCGATGCGCTCCACCATCGCCTGCCGGCGCGGCTGGGCGCGGCGGCGCGGGCGGCCGGGATCCGGCGGATCCTCCATGTCTCGGCGATCGGCGCCGATCCGGATTCGCCCGCTGCCTATGGCCGCAGCAAGGCGGCGGGCGAGAGCGCGCTCCGCGCCGCCGTTCCGACGGCGGTGGTGTTGCGCCCGTCGATCGTATTCGGTCCCGAGGATACGTTCTTCAACCGCTTTGCCGCCCTGGCGCGGGTATCGCCCGCACTGCCGCTAATCGGCGGCGGGACCACGCGGTTCCAGCCGGTCTATGTCGGCGATGTCGCCGATGCGGCGATGGCGGCGCTCGCCGCGCCCGAAACGGAGGCCAGCATCTTCGAGCTGGGCGGTCCCGAGATCTTCACTTTTCGCGCGCTGATGGAAATCGTGCTGCGCACCATCGGCCGTAAACGCTTGCTGGTGCCCGTGCCTTTCGCTGTGGCCAGCATCGAGGCGGCGTTCTTGGGAGTGCTGCCGGTGCCGCCGCTCACCCGCGACCAGGTCCGCATGCTGCAACGCGACAATGTGGTGACGCCGGGCATGCCGGGCCTCGCCGAACTGGGGATTGCGCCGACGGCGGTCGAGTTGATCCTGCCCACCTATCTCGACCGGTTCCGCCGCCGCGGCCCGGTCCTGCAAACCCGCACGGCGTGATCAGAACGACGAGCCCGGCTGTTTGAGGAACTCTGCCTCTTCTGCCGTCGTCACGCGCCCGAGGGCGCGGTTGCGATGGGGAAAGCGGCCGAAGCGCGCGATGATCGCATGGTGGCGCCGGGCGTAATCGAGTTGGCTCTCGTAGTGCGGCCCGCGCGGCATGGCGGCGAAGAGCGCCAGCGCCACATCCTGGTCGGCCGATGCCTCGCTATGCTCGAACGGGAGATAGAAGAAGCCGCGCCGCACCGGCGGCACCGCCTGGTCGAAGCCGCGCGCCAGCGCTTGCCGCGCCGCCGCCCGGGCCTGGGCGTCGGTGGCGAAAGCGCCCGCCTGGCCGCGATAGAGATTGCGCGGCAACTGATCGAGCAGCAGCACCAGCGCCAGCGCCGAATCGCGTTCCCCGCACCAGTGATCGCATTGGCCCGCAGCCGCGCGGCGCCGGTCCTCGCCGAACTCCGCGCCCAGCGCGGCATCGAATGCGGCATCGGCCTTGAACCAGATCGCCCGCCGCGCGTCGTGCTCGGGCGTGCCCGGCGCACCGAACCAGAACGCGAGCAGCGCCGCGGCCCGTGCCGCATCATCACTCATGGCAATGGCGTGCCGTCCTTGCGCGTGAAGCGCCGCGCGCGTCCGTCGGAGGACGGCGCGACGGCGATGTCGTCGTCGGGATAGATCACTTCGTCGCCGGCGCTGCGGTCGCCGATCTCGATATAGACGGCGTCGCGCGCAGTGCGGTTGACGAGATGATGCCCCTCGCCCGATCCCGCCCGGAACCCCGCGCACATGCCGGGCCGCAGCACGAACGCGCCGCGGTCGACGATCAGCGTCGGCTCCCCTTCGAGGACATAGATGAACTCGTCCTGGCGGCTATGCGCGTGGCGCAGCGCCGACATCGCGCCAGGCACGAGCCGGGTGAGGTTGACGCCGAAATTCGCAAGGCCGAAAAAATCGCCGAGCACGCGCCGCTCGCGGCCGGCGACGCGGGCGGCGAAGAGCGCGGGATAGGCGGTGCGTCCCATCGCCGGCGCGACGGCGGCGGCCGCGATCGCAGGGGGCGGCGCATCATCGGGCATGGTCGAAATCCTCCTCGCCGCCGCTTATCGGAATTCGCGAACGCGCGCAAGACGCCCGGCGCATCAGCGTGTCTCCGACGGCGCGAGAGGCCATTTGTCGCATCGGTGCGCCATCCCTTGGATCGACGGCGTTACAGGCCCGGCACCTTGTTGATGCTGGTGATGGCCAGGAAGATTGCCACCGCCACGAGGGCGATGATCCCGCCGATGAGCACGATCGCAACGGGTTCGACGAGCGTGAGAAACGCCTTGGTGCGATTGCGGACGATGTCCTCGTAGATCGAGGCGATACTGCGCATCATTTCGGCAAGATTGCCCGAACGCTCGCCGACGCGCACGAGCGTCAGCGCCGTCGCCGGCAGGAAGCGGTATTCTTCGAGCCCCTTGGCAAAGGCATTGCCGGCGCGCACCGCGCGCTCGACCTGGACCAGGCGCTGCTGAATGTCGCGGCTGCGCATGACCGTCCGCGCCAGCTCCAGACTCTGCAGAAGCGGCACGCGATTCTCCATGAGGCGCGCCAGCACCGCCGCCCAGCGTGCGGTTTCGACCTCGATCATCCAGGCATTGAGGAACGGCAGGCGCGCCGCCGCCTCGCGGGCGCGCGTGCGCATTTCCGGATCGCGGAAGGCGTAGACCACGGTAATCGCTGCCGCCGCGAGCAGTGCAAAGGACAAGAGCAGGTGATCGTGAAACCACATCCCGCCGACGATGACGACGTAGGAAAGCAGCGGTATTTCGTTGTATCGGCCACGGAACATCGCGGCAAAGCGCGGCACGACGACGAGGAAGATGAACAGGATCGCGAGAACGCCGAAGCCGATCAGGAAGCCGGGATAAACCAGCGCATTGCGCATCTCGGTCTCGATCCGCGCCTCGTGCTCCAGCTCCGAGGCGGCATCGGCCAGCCCCTGCGCGAGCCGGCCGGAGAGCTCGCCCGCCTCGATAATCCGATGGATATAGATGGGATAATTGGGGAAGCAGCCGCGGAACGCGATGGAAAATTTCTCGCCCCGCCTGAGGCGCGCGTTAAGATCCGCGTAGGCGGAGACGAGAACGGGATTCTCGGTCGCGTTGACCAGCGCGGACACCGCTTCCGCCATCGGCACGCCGCCCGCGATCAGCGCATGCAATTCCTTGACGACATAGATGTAGTCGCTGCGCCGCGCCTTGCGCTTCGAGCGCGCGGTCTTGGCGCGCCGCACCATTTCGGGGGCGATGGTCATCGGCTGTATGCCGCGCCGGATCAGGTCGCGATGCGCGCTGCGGATCGAAGCCGACTCGATCTGGCCGACGAGCTCGCGACCGTCCGGCCGCAAGGCTCGAAACTGAAATTTCATCCTCGCGGCCTCGTGCGGAAGGGCCAGGCGAACAGCAGGGGAATACTTGGTCATCCTAACAGAGCGACGTTGCCAAAGCAAAAACGCCCGAAGCCGTGCGCCATCGGGCGCCAGGGATTTGACGTTTACGCGACTTTAACGACGGTGCGGACCGGTCGATTGCGACGCCTGGCATGTCACGCCTCGCGGGTGGAAGCCGAACGTGGCGCGCGCCGATCGGCGCCACGACTTGCGCCATTACTGCATGTTGATGATGGTTCCGTTGGGCTCGAACCACCACTGCGTCAGATGGATGTTGGCGTTGTGGAAGCACAGCAGCGAGCCGAGCAGGTAGGGGTTGGCGTCGGAAGGGTTCACCCCGGCTTGCTGGAAGAGCTGGGCGATCGGGTAGTCGTAGGTCGTCCCGGTGGTCTCGCCCAGGACCGGGGCGGCCCCGGCGGCGCCCGGCCACAGCGTGACATAGGCATTCGCGCCGTCGTCGCCCCAAATCTTGCACACCACCGCGCCCGAAGGCTCGCACGGCGAGGTGACGGCGGCATCGGTCGCGGTGCAACTGCCGTCGACCGGATTATAATCCTGCATCAGGTTCACGACGCGGAGAAAGGCCGCATAACTGTTGCCGTTCGTGTACTGGAAGAGGTCGGCGATGCCGTTGAAGCCATAGGTCAGAAGGGCATCGGGCGCCTGGCCGCTGGGCGGCGCCGGAGAGGTGCCGCCATCCGCAAGCGTGGTGCAGTCGGGGTACTGACCCGGAACGCAGTCGACCGAAACGCTGACATGCCAACTGCTGACCGGGCCGAGGGTCTGGCTGCCCGATGCATAATCGCAGACCTCGTAGTAGGTCGTCGGGCTGCCCGTGGCGGTGAAGCTGGCGCCGGTCGTGGTGGCCTTCGTCCCGCTCTGGTCCGGCAGGACGATGGCGTTGATGGTATCGAGGTTGGTGCCCCAGATCGCCTGGCTGCCGCCGGAGACGCCGCCGATGCCGCCATTGCCGGCGCTGGCCGGAAGGTCGTCCAATTTCGGACACAAGGCGGGGCCGGAGCCCGCCGGATTGGTGACGATGCCGGTCGTCGGGTCGAACGCCACTGAAGTCAACCCGACATAGGTTTCGCCGGCGAAGGGCGCGAGACCGCAGCTTGCGGTCACGCTCCCGACATTCTCGATCGGCCCCGCCAAGCCGGCGCACGAGCCGGTGAGAGTAATGACGGCGCGCGCCGCGGACCGGCTCTGCCAAACGGCATAGTGGATGCCGTCCGGGCCGAGCATGAAAGTCTCGCCGATGGCGATGGTGCCGGTGTCCCCGACCATCGTATCGGGGGATGCGCTCGGCGCCATCGCGCCGTAAACGGTGCCGGTCCCGCATTGCGGTTCCACCGCCCCGGCCGTGCATGCGGGATCGTTCACCGTCGGCGTATTGACCGAACCGGCGACCGTGCCGTCCGTGTTGGTGGGTGCGCCCGGATTGGAACCGATCGTCCCGCCGCACGGCTGCTCGAAACGGGTTCCCGGCTGCTGATCCTCGAGCAGGTCGATGCAGATGAGCTGGCTCGCATTGAAGGTGGCAAGCGAAAGCTCGTTGCCGCTCATCGCCAAGATCGTTCCCAAGCCATTCCCGAAATTGCTGCCGGCCCCCGAGGACGTTGCCTCGATGCTGCAGGTCGGGTTTGGGTGCGCGCAATTCGTGACGAATGTCGCCGCCGTGCCCCCGTTGGCGGTTTCCGTGGCAAGAACCGCGAGGCCCGGGCTGGTGGCGGCGATGGTCAAAGAGGGAAGCTGATACCACGCGGTCGAACTCGTCGATGCCGGGTTCAGTTGGATCACCGCCGTCAGCGTGTTCGGGTTGCTCGCCGGGTTACATTGGAGGCCGAGAACTTGCACGAAGGACGTACCGTCAACACCGCCGAACGCGGTCGGACAGGACGCGAGATACTCGTTACTCGGCAACGTGAAAATGAGCTGCACTTGGCCGGAGGGGTTGGGGGTATAGCTCCGGTCGTACCAGGTGAGACCGCCATAGGGACTGCCCGAGCCCCAGCCCGGGATCTTCACCGTCGATTGGTTGGCGATCGCCTGGACGATCGCCTGCTCCGCGTAAAGCGGCGGTGACGTCAAAACGGGCGCGGCCGGCGGCGTGCACGTCGTGGCATAGGAGCCCTCGCATACATAGCCCGGCGAGAGCGCAGGGTTGCCACTGTTGGGAACGTCGAACCAGCCGAGCCCCGGATTATTGGCGTGCGCCGGCGACGACAGCATTGCCAGCCCGCAGGCTACCAAAGCTGCGAGGCCGGCCCCCGCAAGTCGTCGTTTCGAAACCATGTTGCTCTCTGTTAAGAGCCATGGCTCAACAGAGCAAGAACCGGACCAAGGCAATTAGTTCAATGATTTGGCCGCTTCTGCAGGAAGATTCACCAAATGACTGTAAGAAAACCGGACAGAGTGGATTAACTTCTATGTTAATATTTAGTGATTATTAATGCTCTCGCTTGTGCCGCCCATCGGGTCCGCTGGTGTGGGGCGGCCACGCCCGGTTTCGCGTGCATGGCGGCGCTGCTTCGGATCGTCGCTGCGCCGGAATTCGTCGACCCTGTCGTAATGAACAAAAAAAGAGGGGGCCCGAAGGCCCCCTCGTCAGAGGTTGAAGCGTGATTATTGCATGTTCAGGATGGTGCCATTCGGCTCGAACCACCACTGAGTGATATGGATTTGGTCGTTGTGGAAGCACAGCAACGAGCCGAGCAAGTAGGGGTTGGCTGCGCTGGCCGTGAATCCGCCCTGAGCGAAGAGCGAAGCCACCGGGTAGTTGTAGTTGGTACCCGTGGTCTCGCCGTCCTGAACCGGGGTCTGGGTCTGGGACGCGTTCGGCCACAGCGTCACGTAGGCGTTCTGGCCGTCGTCACCCCAAATCTTACACACCACCGCACCCATGGGCTCGCAGGGTCCGCTGGCCGCATCCAACGCGGTACAGCCACTGGTCCCCGTGCCGGTCGCACTGCTGCTCGGATTGTAGTCCTGCATCAGGTTCACGACGCGGAGGTAGGCCGCATAGCTGTTGCCGTTCGTGTACTGGAAGAGCTGCCCTTCGCCGTTGAAGGCGTAGGTCAGGAGCGCATCCGCCGGCTGGCCCTTCAGCGGAAGCGGTGTATTGCCGCCGTCAGCGAGCGAAGTGCAGTCCGTGGCAGTTTTCGTGGCGCAGTTGGCACTGCCGTCGAACGTCACGCTGACATAGAACGCGGAGACCGGGCCAAGGATCTTGTTGCCCGAGGCATAGTCGCACACTTCATAGTAGGCGTTCAGGAAGTTCGCAGGATTTGACGTTGAGAAGGGAGTCGAAACGGTAAGCTTCGAGAGTTCCAACCTGCCGTCAGCCGGCATGTTGAAGGTGGCCTGGGCACCGCCGGAGACGGGGACGATTGACCCGACGACCTGACCTGCGCTATCGCCCGTGGTTCCGAAGTCATCGCCCTTCGGACACAGGTTCTCGTCGGTAAACGCATAGCCAGTGTTTTCGTTCGAAGCGTTATAGGGACCCGTGCCGGAGAAACTGACCGGGGTCAACCCAACATAGGTCTCGCCGGAGAAGGGCAGCATGCCGCAACTGGCCGTCACGCTCCCGATATTCTCGATCGGGCCCTCGAGGCCCGCGCACAGGCCCGTGAGAGTGACGACGAATGGCGGGTTGGAGAAGCCATTGGCCCACGTGTAGTTCCTGAGGCCATCGGAGCTGAGCAGGATGGTCTCGTTGACGATGAGAGTACCCTTGTCCGCCGTCAACGTATCGTAATTGGTAACCGAACCCGTGACGGTCCCGTTCCCGCATTGCGGTTCGGAAGCCGCGCTGCTGCACGCCGGATCGTTGATGGTCGCGGTGACCCGCGATCCATTCGAGTTGCCGTCCTTATTCGTGGGGTCACCCCAGACGGTCTGATTGGCTTCAATTCCGCCGCACGGCTGCTGGAATTCGGTTCCCGGCTGCGAATCCGAGAGCACATCGATGCAGATGAGATTGCTCTGGTTGTTGGTGGCGAGAGACAGGAAGTTGCCGCTCGAAATCAGCAGAGTCGACTCGCCAGTGGTCGTATAGTTCTCGCTGGACGACGCGCTGATGATACACGCGGCGGCGCTCGATCCGGCCGGGCAATTCTCGACGAAAGACGCCGCGCCGCCATTGGCGGTGTACGACGCGAGAATGGTCCCGGACAGTCCGGTGACGGTGCAGGGCGGGAGCTGGTACCACGCATTGGTGCTGCTGTTCGAGCTTGCCGTGAGCACCACGGTGATCACGTTGGCGCTGGTCGTGAAGCCGGTGATGGCGCTGAAAGAAGTGCCATCAACGCCGCCCGTACCTTTGCACGACGTGACGTTGTCGCCAACCGGCAGGGTGAAGGTAAGCGTCACGCCGGTCCCGCCGGTAACGCCGGGATAAGCCGTGTCCAGCCACGTGATGCCGCCATAGGGGCTGGCATCTCCCGACGAGTAGCCGGGAATGGTGACGGAGGTCGCGGTCTTGATCGCTTGCTCCGCATAGACCGGCGCCTCGCCCGCCACAGGCGTCGAGCCTGGTCCGGTCACCACCGCCCATTCGATCCCCGGGCCGGCGGGGGTGGCGAAGGCCGGCGACGACAGCACCGACAGCCCGCAGGCTGCCAATGCTGCGAGGCTGACCCCCGCAAAAAGTTTCTTCGAAGACATGTTGCTCTCCTCCAAGAGGTTAAACTATTGACCCAGATTCGCTCCATTCGGGCGAATTTGCGGATCTTCATTTCACCAGATGGTTCTGGTGCGGGGATGCTATGAATGGTGAATGAGGCTGTCAAAGCAAATTCTCCCAAAAATAGCCTCAATTTGACATCATTGGCCGCAAATGGGCGCATTCATGTCATGACGGCGCAAACGTTAAGGTTGCTAGGGTCTTAAGCGCTTGGTTAATGGTGATATGGAACGAAAAAACGCGGTGTCTTGGCGCGCCCGCGCCGATGAATATTTCAGGTTAATGAAATTCTCGGGCGGCGGCGAAAGATCGCGGCAAAGAACAGCGCGTCATGCCTTCCGTCGCACCGGCAGCAACCCCGCGCGCTGCTTGATACTAGCAATCTGCTTGCTTGCGCTTGCGAGTTCTGTGGCGGCCCGCGCTGCGACGGTGGCGACGGTGCGGTTCGAAGCCGCCGGCGCCCATGTGTTCAGCGGGCTCGGCGCTCAAATCTGGGCCGTGAGCCCTCACCAAACGGCACGCGACAGATTGATGCGCGCACTCGACATGCGCGATGTTCGGGTCAGCATCGTTGCGCAGGTTGCGGATGATCGGCTCGACGATCACGCATCGGTGCCGGCGCTGGTCGCCGCGATGCAGGCGACCAGGACGCCCGACGGCACGCGGATCCTGGACGGCTTTCGCGACGAGATGGCCGCGCTCGGCGTCGCCATGGATTTCGTTTACTGGGGGATGCCCCAGAAATGGACCGACGCCTTCGGCCCGCCCGGCCACCGGCAATGGCGCTGCGTTCCCGCGCATATACCGGATTATGCCAATTGGATTGCCGCCCAGTTGTTGTTCGCGCGCGAATTCGGTCTGCGCCCGGCAGCCGTCGAATTGACGAACGAGCCGGACGGCGGCTGGAACACGTACTTCACGCCGCAGCAATATGGCGAGCTTGTTCAGGCGACGCGACGCACCATGGACGAAAACGGCCTCCGCGATATCCTGATCGAGGGTCCCGGCACGAGCAAGGTGTACGACATCGGTCCCTATCTTGCGGAACTCATCAGCAGCGGGCGGCTGACACTCCTGGGCCGTGTCTCCGTCCACGACTACGACACCATCGCCGACCCCGGCGCCCGCGGGCCTCGTCGGATTGCCGCGGAACTTGCGGTCGCAGCTTGGAGCGCTGCCCATTTACGTGACGGAATTCAGCAGCGTTGGGCCGCAATGGGCCCGGCCGCCATACAATTCCGACCCGTCGAAACGCGGCAGCGCGCACAGCGCTGTCAACTCCGTGCCTTACGCCGTCGCCGTTGCCGGCGAGGCCGTGCAGCTCATCTCGGATGGCGCGTCTTCCGTCTATGACTGGCAATTGGAAGACCCGACATGGTCGCATGATACGCTCGGACTGCTCGATGTCGACGGCCGGGCGCGACCCGTCGCCAAGGCGCTCGAGAGTGTTTTCGCGACCTTGCCCATGGGGGCCACCGTCTTCCCGTCAGCGCCGCGCCGCGCCGGGTTCGCGGCGGCGGCGTTTTCGAGCGGCGGCAGATTCATGGTCGTGCTGGTGAATCTCTCCGCCGTCCCAAGCGTCATACGGCTCGATCTGCACGCGCTGGCACCGGCGGGCGCGGCCTTCGATACCGTGGCGGCGTTTCCCGCGGGAGCCGTGAGCGCCGGCCGCCGCTATCAACCCGACGCGGAAATCCCGCTGCCCGCTACGTCACTGGTCGTGCTGCGCAGCGGTGGCGGCTGAAGGGCGGCGCGACGCTCGCGCCGTCACCGCGCCGACAGCAGATCCGGAAATGGCGGGAGGTCGGGCGTCGCGAGCGCGGCGCGCAACGCGGGTTCTTGCGGCACATCCACCGCATAGTCGATCCGGTAAGGCACGGCGCTGGCCGGCGGCAGCGTGAACTCCACCTCGCGCGCCAGGGGGTCGTTCGGAAATGCGATGGTGGCGCGCACGCCGTTCGCCGGAAAGGCAGAGACACTGGTGAACTCGACGGGGAGGACCAATCCGGCCGCTCCCTCCAAGTCCAGCAAGTTGGTTATCGGCTGTTTTTCGCGATACGCGATCACCTTGTTCACGCCATCCTGATTCATGCCCGGCAGACCGAGCAGCAAAGCCGGCGGCGCCGTGTTCGGATTGAAACCCTGCGTGTCCGGGTCGACCGTCGTCAAATCTCCGAACCCGACCGAGCCGCTCCACAGCGCGTGATAGCGGTCCCAGCTCAAGACCCGATAGACCTCCCACGGCGTGATCAATCGAGCGTTCCGTGGCGGCGCCAGACCCGCGACGCGATAATCGCCGAGATTGGCGCCGTTGAGATGCTGAAGCGTCGTGTTGGCGTGCTCATAGTCCAGCAGCTTGTCGAGCAGGCCGGAGGCATCTTGAGGCGAGATGCCGAAATATCCCACGAGATGCTCGAATGTATAGGGATTGATGGACGTAAGATTGTAGAGGCCCTTGCGATCCTGGAGTTCGACGACGCCGGTGCCGAAGCGATAAGGCCGCCCGTCGAGCGCCGTGATGGGCGCTCCCGAAGGCGGCGTGAAACCCAACGGGCTCACCGCGACCTTGGCGTCGGCGGCGCCGATATGCACGAGGCTGTTCTGCGTGAAGTAGCCGCTCGTCAGCAGAAACGCGACCTCATCGGTCCCGCTGATCAACGCCTGCTCTCCGACGATGCGGTCCTTGAGCGCGCTGGCGCGTTGCAGACTGTCCGACAGCCAGCCCGAGATGATCGTCGCCGCCAGCGCGATCAGCGCCACGAACCAGATCACGGCGATCAGTACGAAACCGTCCTGGCGGCGGCGGTTCATTGCGGCGGATTCCCGAACCGCTGCGGCGGCGGCGGCGGATCGTGAGCGGCTGTCGGAGCCGCGAGAATGGTCCAGTCCTCGGTGCCCTTGACGGTGTTGAGAACGATGAGCGAAGGCACCTCGGAAGCCTGGCCCGATGGCGGCGGCCAGGTCTCGTAGCACGACAAATTCGTGCCGCAGTAACGGAAATTGCCGCGATCTTCGGGCCAAGACGCGATCGTCAGGACCTGGGCATCGGCGTCTTGATAGCGAAGATAGGTCCGCCCGGAGCTCGGATCGAAGGTGATCTCCCAGGTGACGCGTGTGGGCACGCCGGCCATGCCGTTGAGCGGCGCGACCGACAGGCCGGTCAATCGCCGCGGCGCGCCGCTGAAGATATCGGCGCCGCCTTTGGCATCCGGCACGATACCGTCGACATCATCGCGGAACCACGCGGCGATCAGGTTGGGGGTGTCGGTGCCATCGAGAAACTCGGCAAGCCGTTGCCGCGCGTCGAGAACGCGCTCAAATGCGAAGAACACGATCCCGCTGATGAGCGAGACGATAATGAGCACCACCAGGATCTCGACCAGGGTGAAGCCGGTCGCGGCGGCGCGCCGCGGCCTCCGGCGCGAGGTCCCGATCCCGCGATCAGTCCTCGAGCTTGAGCCCGGTGACACGGATCACCTCATCGACGCAGGTCAAGCCGGCAGCGGCCTTGAGGAGCCCATCCTGCCGCAAGGAACGGAAGCCTGAGCTGCGGGCCATTTCCGTCGCCTCGTGCGTCGACAGGCGCCGCAGGATCGCCTCCTTCAGCGGATCGTTGACGTCGATCAACTCATAGATCCCGAGCCGCCCCTTATAGCCGGTTCCCTGACATTCGGGACAACCGACCGCGCTTTCCCAGTGCAGTTTTTGGCCTGGCTCGGCGCCGCCTGCCGCCCGCAATTCCGCGAGGATCTGCGGAAAGGGCGGCTTGGCCGGCCGTTTGCACGATGGGCACAGGCGGCGGACCAGCCGCTGGGCAAGGACGCCACGCAGCGACGAGGCGACGAGAAACGGCTCCAATCCCATGTCGATGAGCCGGGTGAAACTCGAGATCGCATCATTCGTGTGGAGCGTCGAAAAGACGAGATGACCGGTCAGCGACGCCTGCACCGCGATCTGCGCCGTCTCGAGGTCGCGGATCTCGCCGATCATGATGATGTCGGGGTCCTGGCGCAGGATCGAGCGCAGCGCTCGCGCGAAAGTATAGCCGATCTCCGAATGTGCCTGGACCTGGTTGACGCCCTTGATGTGGTATTCGACGGGATCCTCGACCGTGATCATCTTGGTGCTGCCGTCGTTGATCGCCTCGAGCGCCGAATAGAGCGTCGTCGATTTGCCGGAGCCGGTCGGTCCGGTCACCAGAATGATCCCGTTCGGCTCGCGGATCATCTTCGTGAAAATGTCGCGATGATCCGCCTCCATGCCGAGCGTTTCGAGCCGCAGCGATTGGCGCTCCTTGGGCAAAAGGCGCAGCACCAGCGACTCGCCCCAGGTCCCGGGCAGCGCCGAGACCCGGATATCGACCTCCTGGCCATTGATCCTTTGCGTGGTCCGGCCGTCTTGCGGCAGTCTGCGCTCGGCGATGTCCATCCCGCTCAGCAGCTTGACCCGCGAGGCGACGGCGTCGAACCGCTCGCGCGGCAGGCTAAGACGGGTCTGCAGAACACCGTCGATGCGGTACCGAATGCGAAAATTCCGCTCTTCCGGTTCGATGTGGATATCCGACGCGCGCTCGTTGAACGATTGCGACAGCGTGTTGCTGACGAGCTCGACGATCGGCGCCTCCTCGGCCAACTCGCGCAGATGGCTGACCTCTTCGGAGACGCTGCGCCGGTCCAGTTTCAGTTCTTGCTCGACCATGTCCAAGGCGCGGTCGAGATCCTGATTCAAGACCAGGCACCAATGAACTACCTGATGTTCGCTGAAGCCGAGCTCGACTGCCTCGTTCAAACTCGGCAGCAAGGGATCGCGCGCGATGCAAATGATGGGGCCGCCGGGCTCTTGCTCCCATACCAGCGCTTCCTGGTCGAGCCACCACTCCACGGGTTGTGCCGTCCGCTCGATCGCCGCAAGCATTTGTCTTGGGTCGGTCGGGATGGCGTCTGCCGCGATGATCGCCAAACCCAATTGCTCGGAAAGCGCGCTCAGCAGATTGGTTTCGGCCAAGGCCCCGATACGCACCAGTACCGTGCCGATCCGTCCGCCGAACTGCGCCTGGAACTCGAGGCCGCGCTCGAGATCGGCCTCGCTGAGAAAGCCGCGCTGCAACAGGAGTTGGCCGATCGGAACGCCGAGCGCGTTCGGCGCAGAGGTTCGAAGGATCGGTGGCTGCAAGTCCGCGTCGTTCATTCTATCGGCGAGCGAAATGAGAACATGTCCTCCAGGGACCAGACATTGTTGCGACGGGCCCCATCAGCTCGAACAACGGCTCGGCTAGGAAATTCATCATAGCGCCCTACCGTGAAGAAACCAAGTATCTCGGTACGGCTTAATTTTTTGTTAAAAAGCTGTTTACCTTGGTTTCGAAGGATCGGCGAGGACGTGCGAAGAACTTGCATTGTGTAGAAATTGGCGATAAGTTTGTTCTTGTGCAATCCTGGGTGCGGTCGGTGCCCGTGATCAATCGTTTCGACGAGAATGGATCAGGGCGACGACACGCGAGACTTGGGTGATCGCCGGCAGCGTTGCACCGGACCGTCTCACCAACGCGTAAAAACTCAGCAATGAACAAACCCGCAATTTCCGTTCTGCTCGAACCGCTTCGACGTTACCTGGGCCGGCGCGCCGCGCCGGCGGCGCAGGGCTTCACGCTGCTCGAGATGCTGATCGTGCTCGTCATCATCGGCCTGCTTGCGGCCTTGGTCGGGCCGCGCCTGCTCGATCGGCTGGATGCCTCGAAGGTGACGACCACCGAGGTCCAGGTGCACAACCTGAGAACCGCGCTCGACACGCTGCGGCTCGACATTGGCCGATACCCGACGACCGAAGAAGGGCTGGCCTTGCTGGTGACCCCGCCCACGGACCCCGACCTGCGGGCGCGGTGGCGGGGACCTTATCTCGAAGACGCACTGCCGAATGATCCGTGGGGCCATTCTTACAACTATGCCTTTACCGGCACCGGCAATCCGCCTTACGCGCTCTACAGCTACGGCGCCGAAGGCAAGCCGAGCGGGGACGGTCCCGTCAAGGGAATTGGCGTGTTGCCGCAGAGCTGAGCGCGCGACAGTGCGGCCAAATTCCATCCGGGTGACGGCAGCGGGCTTCACGCTGATCGAACTGCTTGTCGTGTTGGCGATCATGTCCGTGCTGCTCGCGGTGGCGACGCCGATTTTCAGCCATGTCTATGCGCGGGCGCGCTTTGCGATGGATCGCGACGATGTCGAACGTCAACTGCTGGTCCTGCCGGTGCGAGTGCGCGGCGACGGGCGCGATGCCGTCCTGACCGATCCCGGCGCGACCACGGATCCGCCCCCGCCGGACGGCCCGATGCCGCAAGCGTGGCAGACGCTGCACCTCCAATTGCCGCCCGGCTGGACCATGGAAGTGCCGAAACCAATCATTTACCATTTCAATGGCATATGTGATGGCGGTGAGGTGGTGTTCTCGGTGGCCTCACTGTCGGTGACCTACAAGCTGTCGGCGCCTCTCTGCCGTCCTGAAATCGGCCATGCTGCCACAAGCTGATCACATCGCGAAAGACGGCGGCTTTACGCTCATCGAAGCGATGGTGGCACTCGTCATTCTGTCAGGGTCGTTGATTGGGTTTTATGACTTTCTTTCGACGACGCTCAACAGCGCCGGCCGAATTCAGGCGGCCGCCGTCGCCTACGACCGTCACGCCAACGCTTTGGAGCTCGCGAAGAACATCAATCCCATGGAAACGCCGGAAGGGACCTTCGACGTGGGCCATTACAACATCCACTGGGTCGCGCAGCCCATCGACAAGGTGCGGCCAAGCAGCCGCTATCCTGCCGGTGTCGGATGGTTCAACATCGCGCTCTATCACGTCACGCTCAGTTTCCCGGATGATCACGACATAGCGCCCATCGATGTCGTCAAGCTTGGTTATCATCTCACCGGAGGGCCCTACAAAATGATGTCCTCAGCCATCGGGCCGCAGGGCAACCAGCAGTGAATTTGTCAATGCGGCGAGGGGCATCGAGAAGCCGATGAGTTCACCGATCTCCTGGCGCAGGCGAGCCCCCCGGCTTTATCTCCACACGAAAGACGGTGTGCGGGATCCAGTCGGCGGCAGCGGGCCGCGCTACTGGATCGTGGCACGCGAGCTTTGTCGGTTCTTCCAGATTCCGCTGATGGCCGAAGCCACGGTCAGGCAGCAACTCGACGCGCTCGCGCTGCAAATCGAGCGCCAGTCGCCGTTTGGTGAGACCGGGCACCACTTTCACCTCGGTACCAATTTCATCTCCCTGTGGCTTTGGGACGAGAGCGTCGCGCGCGCCGCGGCCGAAGCCACCGGCGTCGACCTCGACGGGATGCGGGTGGTGCCGGAGACCGCCCTCCTGCCCAGGGGCGGCACCGGCGCGCGATTGGTCGCGACCGTGAACGGCGTCGAGGGCCAGAGCTGGAGCCACGGCGATCTTGCCGCGAGCCGGTGGTGGCCGACGGTGCCCGACGAACGTTCCTGGGTGCTGTTTCAGCGCGGCGCCGCCCTGCCGCCGGATCAGATCACCGCGACGATCCCGACGCCTCTCCGTCTCGGCTGGCTGGATCGGCCCTGGACGCGGATGCCCTCCCATGGCGCACGCGCCCTGGCCGAAACCGACATGCGGCTGGTCGCCGCCGTCGCCGCGGTGCTGATCGTGATGGTTTATGGTTATCTCGGTGCCGCGTGGTTGCGCCTGACGCTCGACACCCGGAGCGCCCGTGCCGAGAGTGCCGAAGTCCTGCGCCGAGTCGCGCCGATCATCGAGGCGCGCTCGACGGCACTGGCCAACGAGGCCGCCATCGACAAGCTGCAAAAGCTCGATACGATGCCGGGGCAGCTTGCTCTCATGGCGCGCATTGCGAAGGTGCTGCCGCGCAACGAGGCTTTCTTCACCGACTGGACATTTGATCGCGGTCAGCTTCAGGTGACGATTGCGGCGCGGCGCTCGCTTGACGCCGTCTATTACGTCAAATCGCTCGAAGGCGTCCGCGGGTTCACGAACGTGTCGGCCGAGCGTTCGATCGGCGAGAACACCTTGCGCCTCCATTTGACGGTCGAGCCGAAATGAGCGTGCCGGCGACCACCGGCGCGGGCGCCGGACGGCTGACCGGACCGGCCGCGCGGCTGTGGGAGCAGCTCGGCACGAATCGCCGCGCGGCAGGCGGCGTGATCGTGATCGCCGCGCTTCTGGCGTTCTACGGCGTGTTCGTTCTCGACGATATCATTGACGCACAGCGCGCCGCCTATCGCCAGCAGATCTCCGAGACCCGGCGCTCGCTCGCGATCAGCGCGGACAAGGACTGGCCGGCGCGCGCCAAGACGAGCACGAATTTTCGCAACGCCCTCGAGAAAGAGATGTGGCAATTCGACACCGAAGGGGTGGCGCTCGCGAATCTGCAGGATTGGATCAATGCGGCCGGACGGGACGCGGGCCTGGGCAAGCTTCAGGCGAAGATCGATGTGGCGCGGCCGAAGGGTCTCGGGGCGAATATTTTTCAGTTCACGGCGACGATCACCGCGTCCCAAACCGAGGAGCCTCTGCAAAAATTTCTCGCGAAAATCGAACGCGATCCGCATCTGTTCGTGGTCCGGTCGATGCATGTGCAGGTCCGACCCTATCTGCTCGAGATGACGCTGGTGACCTACGCGAAGATCAGCGGTTCGCAAGGAGCCGCGGCGAAATGACGAGACTGCGCCTGGCGGAGCGGCGTACGCTCTTGCGGTTGGCGGTTGCCGCCATGCTCTTGGTCGGCAGCGGCGTCGCCCTCGGCTGGCGGGCCGGCCAGATCGATGTTCCGCCCGCGGCGGCGATCGCGAAGGAGAAATGGTCGGTAACGCCGCCCCGGCGCGAGGACCCGGCCAAGGACCTTGCGGTCCTCGCGTCGCTTCATCCCTGGAGCGGTCCTGCGCAGGCGAAGCGGCCGGAAAACTTACGGCCCCCGCAGTGGCGTCTTGCCGGCATCATCGAGAGCGGCGATGAGAAGTATGCGATCATCGCGGTGGGGCCCGCGTTCAAACAGAGAATCCTATATCGACGCATCGGTAAATCTCTTCCCGATGGCAGTATCCTCGTGCAAATCACGGCGGACGGTGCTAAGACGGAATCGCACTCGGCTCCTGCATCCTCGTCCGCCTCCCGCCCGACTTCACCGCCCTCGCCAGCTTCCTCGTCGGCCCCGCGCGGTGCCTCCCCTTCCGAAGCACGCACCTATCGACTGTTTGAGAAAAAATAGCCAATGGCGTTCTTCACGCGACTCGTCCGAATCGGCGGGGCTTGGACAACGGCAGCCTTGCTCTGCTCTTCCTGTACCGTCCCGGCCAGCACCTCGCCGACCATGACCCCGACCTTTTCGGCCAAGCCGCCGGGCGAGGAGGCGTCCGCCGGGCCGTTGCTGGCCCCGGGCCCGCCGGCCGAGCCGCGGGAGCAGATCGCGCCCGGGCCGGTACCGCCGGCGGCCAGCGCCGAAGCCAGCACCTTCAAGCCGACATCGGCGCCGACGCTCAAGGGGGTGGCGGAAACGCTCAACCTCGAACAGGTGAATCTGGCGACCTTCGTCAACGAGGTCTTTTCCCGCGCGCTCAAGCTCACCGTGCACACCGATCAGCGGGTCATGGGCCGCACCGACCTCGTGACGCTCAGCACCGGAAAGCCGTTGCCGGCCGAAGATCTGTTCCAGATGGCGACGAAGATTCTGTCCAGCTATGGAATCTCGGCGGCCTGGGACGGGTCCGTGCTCAACATCGTCCCCAACGACGCCTTGATGTCGCAGATGCCGGACATCATCCGCTCGCGCGCGTTGCCGGAATTGCCGATCGCGATGCGCCCGATCTTTCAGGTGGTCGATCTCGAGCAGACGTCGGCGACGGATATGTCGACATTGTTGTCCAACGTTTACGGCAGCAAGGTGAGAATCTTTCCGTCGGCGAAAGCGAATGCGCTGTTGCTGTTCGGCCTGCCGGAGGACGTGCGGGGTGCGGTGGCGGCGGTTCATGTGTTGGATCAGGGCCGGCTCGCGGGGCGCCTGAGCCTGCGCGTCAATCCCGTCTATTGGTCCGCCTCCAAGCTCGCGGATCAACTCGTCACGTTGCTGAAGGGTGAGGGTTATGACGCGGCCACGTCGGCGGCGTCGCAAGCGGCGGCGATCATGGTGATACCGGTCGAAGCCAACAATTCCGTCATCGTGCTCGCGCGGGATCCTAAGCTCCTCGCCCATGCGAAGGACTGGATCACCGAGCTCGACCAACCGGCAAGCGTCGATCCGCAGAGCAACATCTTCGTTTATTCCGTGCGCAACACCACGGCCGCAATTCTCGGCAAGACTGTTATCGGCGTGCTCGGCGCCGCGCCGTCGGCAGCCGCTCCTCCGACCGGAGCCCGGCTCGAACAGGCCGGAGCAACCCGCGGCGGGCAGAATGCGCAGAGCGCTCTGATGGGGGCCCTGACGCCCCAGACGCCCCAGACGCCCGGGACGCAATCTTCCGGCGGGTCGTTTCCCGGCCGCTCGGCCGGGGCGGCGCGCGGCGGCCAGGGAGCGGGCGAAGAGACGTCGTCCGCCACGACACTGCCAAGCGGAACACGCGTCATCGTCGATTCCGTGAACAATGCGCTGATTATCGTCGGAACGGCGCAGGAATATGAGCGCATCCGCCCGCTCCTGACAAAATTGGACGTGCCGCCGCTCGAAGTGCTGATCGAAGTCACGGTCGCCGAACTCGATCTCACCAATTCGACAAGTCTTGGCGTCGAATGGAGATCTCAATAATACGATCGGCAACGGTTACCAACAGGGCGTGAGCAGCGGCACTGGCGCCGCTCCCGGGCTTCTCAGCGGCGGCCTTAACTACACGCTCCTCAACGGGATCGGCCAGGTGCGATTTGCCCTCACTGCATTGGCGTCAAACAACCATGTGAATATCCTCTCGACACCCAGGATTCTGGCCAAGAGCGGTGCCGAGGCCACCATTCAGGTCGGAACCCAGGTACCCATCGTCACCTCCCAAGCGACTTCGAGCGAGATTTCGACGGGGGGCACGTCGGGCATTCTCCAGTCGATCGAATATCAGCAAACCGGCGTCTTGCTCAGCGTCAGTCCGGTGGTCCACTCCGGAAATCGCGTCGATCTCAGCGTCGATCAAGAGGTGAGCTCCGCGCTCCCGATCCTCAGTACGGGACCTCAGAGTCCGGAGATCCAGAATCGTACCATCAAGACGGACCTGTCCCTGCATGACGGTCAGACGGTCGTCATCGGCGGAATGATCCAGCAAAACCGCAACGACAGTAATGAGGGCGTGCCCTACCTGAAGGACATTCCCGTGCTTGGCCTTTTGTTCAAGAGCCAGTCCGTCTCAAACGACCGGACGGAGCTTCTGGTCTTCATCACCCCCTATGTGGTCTCGTCGGATTCCGATGCCGCGTCGATCACCAAGGATTTCCGCGACCAGATGGGGAACTGGGCGGTGCCGCCCGCGACGCTGGAGTGGTAGCGGGCGGAGCCGCGACCACGGGCTGTCGGCCCCGCCGGCTCAGGGCTCCCGCATCGCCTCGGAGCCTGTGCGCATAACCCCGTCGACCAGGTAGGACAGGATCGTGCGCTTGCCGATGCGCACGTCGCCGACGAGGGTCATGCCCGGAATGAGACGGAAGCTCGACGGCACATCGTGCAGGTGCACATCGCTGAAAGCGACCCGCGCCTTGAAATAGGGTGAACGAACCGTACCGCCATCGCCATCGGTGAATGAGCCCTCGCTGATCGTCTTGATCACCCCCTTGGCCGTGCCGTGGCGCAGGAAGTCGTAGGCGTCGAGCTTCAGCACGACCGGATCGCCGACGCGGATGAAACCGACGTCCCGGGCATCGATCCGGATCCTCGGCTTGGAGTTTGTCATCGAGCGGCACAAGGGTGAAGAGCGCGCCGCCGCTTGCGTCGATCGACGGCCCGACGACCGACCCGGTCGAGGCATTGCCGATCTTGAGCACGACCGCGTCGGCCGGCGATACGAGGCTGACGAGCTGATTGACCTTCTGCGACTTCTTGAGGTCTTCGTCGATCTTGGAGAGTGCGTCGCGCGCGGTCACCAGTTGCGAAGCGATGTCGGACCGCCATTTCTCGATATAGACCGCGCGCTGCGCCTGGGCGCCCTGCAGCGTCTGCGTCGTCTCCTTGATCTCGCTTTCGCTCTCGGACAAGAGCCGGCCGATCTCGACCCTTGTGTCGGTCGCGGTCAGCGTCTTGAGCCGGCTGCCCCAGCCGTCGTGTTCGAGTTTCGCCTGCATGTTCTCGATGTCGGAGGCGACCTTGAGACGCTGGCGGTAGGTCGCGACATCCTGCTGCAGGCCGGCGATTTTCGCCTGCGCATTGTTGATGCGCGAATCGAAATCGGCCAGCGAGGCGTTGAACTCGGACTGGCGCTGCTGAAAGATCGTCTGCTGCAGCAGTTGGTAGCGGTCGCCGTCGGCCGGGCTGTAGTTGCGATGGGCGTGCTCGGCCTCGAGCCGCGCGACCAGGGCCTTGGTACTCGCCTGCTTCTCCTGATCCTGCGCCAGGTCGGCGCCGGCGAAGGTCGGATCGAGCGTGGCCAGCACCTGGCCCTTCTTCACCACGTCGCCCACCTTGACCGCGATGGACCGGATGATGGCCTGGTCGAGCGGCTGCACGTAGAGCGAGCCCTCGGACGAGATCACCTTGCCGTTGGCCGAGACGACGCGTCGAGCTTCGTCACCGAAGCGAGCGCCAGCGCCACCACGATCATCGCCATGATGACATAAAGCACGAGGTGCTCGCTCGTGGGCGAAGTGCGCGCGAAGACCGATGCCGTCTCCGATTCGAAGGCGCTGACGAGGACGTTGACGGAAACGTCACGCCTCGGGCGCGCGAGCGATGGCAAATTGGACATGGGGTGCGCTTCGTTCGCTGTTGCGGTTCTGCACATGCCACAGGTGCTTGTAGATGTCGCAGCGGTGGAGCAGTTCGTCGTGAGTGCCGATGTCGTAGACCTTGCCGCGCTCCATCACGAGGATGGCGTGGGCGGGCACCAGCATCGACAGGCGGTGCGAGATGCAGATGATGGTGCGGCCGCGGGCCATGCGCTGCAGATTGGCGTTGATGATCGCCTCGCTCTCGGCGTCGAGCGCGCTCGTCGCCTCGTCGAGGATCAGGACCGGCGGATCGATGATGAGCGCGCGCGCGATCGCGAGACGCTGACGCTGGCCGCCGGAGAGATTGGCCGCGCCCTCCTCGAGCATGGTGTCGTAGCCGCGCGGCAGGCGCTCGATGAATTCCTCGGCGCCCGCCATCTGCGCCGCCCGGACGATCTCGGCAAAGCCGGCATCCGGGCGCGCCATCGCGATGTTCTCGCGGATCGTGCCGCTGAACAGGAAATTCTCCTGCGGCACGACGCCGATGTTGGTGCGCAGATGCATCAGATCGATCTCGCGCAGGTCCATGCCGTCGATCTTGATGATGCCCTCGTAGCCGCGCGTTGAGCCCCTGCAGCAGACGGGTGACGGTGGTCTTGCCGGAGCCGCTTCGCCCCATGATGCCGAAGATCGTGCCGCGCGGTATCGTGAAGGTGACGCCGTCAAGCGCCAGCGGCGCGCCCGGCCGTAGCGGAAGCGCACGTCCTGGAAGCTGATCTCGCCCTCGATGGGCAGCCGCAGCCCGGTGCCGTGATGGCCTTGTTCGGGCGCCGCGTTCATGACCGACGCGACCTCGTCGACCGCGCCGCGCAACTCCGCCACGTCTTGCAGCATGCGCGCCATCTGGACCAGCGGCTGGGCGAGGCGCATCGACAGCATCGCGAAAGCCACGAGCGTGCCGACCGACATCATGTCCGGGTTGTCGAGAACCATGTAGGCGCCGACGATGAAGCTTCCCGAATAGATCAGCCGCTCGAACGGCAGCGTCATCGTCTGCGGATAATTGGCGAACGCGCCGAGATCATAGCGCGCCGCGCTTGCCCCGGCGACGCGCACGTCCCACTCGAAACGCCGTCTCCCCTCGAGCGCAAGCGACTTGATCGTGCGCATGCCATAGATGGTCTCGACGAGATGCGCGCCCTTGCGGTGCTCGGCGTTCACGAGCCGGTAGTAGCGCCAGCTCATCGGCCTCATGAACACGATGACGATGAGGGAGATGATGCCGGTGAGCGCGAAGACCAGCAGCGACAGGCGCCATTCGAGGTAGAGCATCAACGGCACCAGCGCCAACAGCGGCACCGCATCGAGGACCACGCCGAAGAGCTGGCCGGTCAGGAAATTCCGGATCCGCCAGATCTGGCTGAGCTTGCTCATGATCATGCCGGTCGGATTTCGCTCGAAGTAATCCATCGGCAGTTTGAGCAGCCGCTCGACAATGTAGAGACTGAGACGGCCGTCGATGCGCGTCGTCGCCACCTCGATGAACAGCCGCCGCAGGAACGTCAGGGCCGTCTCGAACACGATCATGACCAGGACCGCCACCAGCAGCACGGTCAGCGTCGAGACGGAATGATTCACCAGAACGCGATCGAGCACGATCATGAACAGAAACGGCGGCGCCAGCGCGAAGATCGTGCACACGAGCGATGCCGCGCCGATGTCGACGAACAGCCGCCGTTCGCGCAAAAGCTGATGAAAGAGCCAGGGAAGTCCGAAGGGCTGCTCCTCGTCGTTGACGCCATAGCGCCGCTTGACGAGGATGACTTCGCCGTCCCACACGCCGTCGAGATGGCTCTCGTCGACCAGGACCAGGGCATCGGACGGTCCGGTCGGGTCGCGCAGCACCGCGACCATTCCGGTCTCGGGTTTCTCCTGGATGCGTTCGAGGACGAGTGCATTGCCGTCGCGCAGGCGAAGAATGGCGGGCAGCACCTTCTGCAGGCGCGGCAGATCGCGCCAGCGCAATGTCGCCCGGCGCGCCTCCAGACCGAGATCGCGCGCGATCGCCATCAGGCTGCTGCTCGGCGGCTCCTTGCCCGAAAAAACATAGGCGCGCGCGAGTTCCTCGACGGTCGTGTCGATCCCGAGCCTTCCCGCCACCACGGCGATGGCGTGGAGCGCGGTGCTCGGCGCCCGATCGCGCGCGTCAGTTGTGTAAGTCAAGCGCTGGTCCTTCTACCGTGGCGAAGGCTCCTTACTCTACCACAGATCGCGTCCCCCGCCTTGCGGCGCCATCGCGCGCGATCCGGCAGGGGACCGGGGAACGTGCGGCCATGCGTCTCGCCGAGGGGTGCGCAGCGATCACGGGAAAGACTGCAATTCATATGCCAATTCATTGACTTCAAAGACTTAAGTCCCTGGAAAAACAATAAATTTCCGACTCTGTAAAAATTTCCGACAGAATTCGCGCAAATGAACATTGACGACGACAAGGTTACCGCGCGATGGCGGCGATCAATTCGCGAAAAGCGGCGCGCACGCCGGCCGAATATTCAGCGCGACAGACCCGCGAAGCCTGCGCCAGATCGGCAAGATCGTCCGTTCCGACCGCAGCAAGGCCATCGGCCAGATCTTCGACCGACGTGAAGCGGTGACCGGGATGCCGGGCCGGCAACCCGGTCATGGCGGCGGCGGTGGCCATGAGCGGCAGGCCCTGAAACACCGCCTCGACCGACTTGATCTTCAACCCGGTGCCGAAGGTCATGGGATTGATGACGAGATCGACCGCGTCGTAGAACGCTGCCACGTCGTCGACGCCCCCTATCGCCGCGAACGGTTCGGGATGGACCGGCAGCTTGGTGCAGATCGCGCCGGCGACCATCAGCGTCATGCCGGGCGGGCCGGCGCGGCCAAGACGACCGCGCAGGCGCTCGAACGAATTGACATTGATGGGATTGCCGCTGGCGAGATAGCCGGCGGTGATGCCCGAGGCCGCGACCGGGCGCGGCCGGCGCTTCGCGGCTGGCGGCAGGTGGCCGACGATGCGCACGTCGCGGTGCCCGAGACGGCGGAAATGCTCGGCCTCCTCGTCCTGAATCGCCAGCACGATGTCGGCCCGCGCCAGGCCCCGCGCCTCTTCGGCCGGGGTTGTCGAGAACCACGCAGGGCCGAGCCCGGCGGCACGGAAGCGATCCGCCCGCCCGCCGAAGACATCGTGCGTATCCAGCACCTTCACCACGTCGTCCCCGAACGCCTCGAGAACGGCGCTGAGCCACACGTAATTGGCGATGACGGCGCTGAAGCGCCAATGCCCGTGCAGTTCGCGTGCCGCGGTCGCGATTGCCGGATCCCACCAGTCATCGAGCGCATAGGCGCCGTCCGCGCCCGGGGCGATTGCGCGCGGCGCGCAGGGGACGGCGTGGAAATGGTCCCAGCACGCTGCCATGGCCGCGCGCTGTTCCGGTGTCAGCCCTTCGGTCGTGTGATAGAGGAAATGAACGATGATGCCAGCCGATTGCAGGATGCGGCCGAAGGCATGAATGCGCGCGCTGTTCCCTTGATCCTGAGGATGCGACGGAACCGGCGACGCGATGAGGACGCGGATCATGCGCCCGGCATCGCTGGACGCGCGGCGGCGCCGACCCGTCGCGCCTCGACCAGGCTATGCGGCAGCGCGCAGATCACGTCGCCGGCGCCGCCCGTCAGCGCTTCGCCGGTTGGATCGGCTGCCGCCCAGGGCGCGAGAAGCCCATCGGCCCATTCATAGCCCCGGCCCGCCAGCCGCTCGCTGCACGTCCGCCACAGGGCGGCGCGGTCCTGCGTCGGCGACGAGGCGAGACAAATAAGAATGATCGGCACATGCCGGAGAATCTCATCCGCGCCGGCGAGAATTGCGCGCGCGGCCGCGGCCTCTTCGATCACGATCAGCCCCGGCCGATGCGACCGGGCGTAGAGCGTATCGAGCATGCGGATTCGTGCGCCATCGCGCTGCGCCAGCACCGGCCACGGACGCGGCGGCTTCGCCAGATCGCGGTCCCGGTCGCCCAGGAAGACCGACGGCTCGACCGCCTGCGGCGGCGCCGGGATCACATTGAACGCGGTCGGCGCCGAGACCGGGTGGATGAACAGACGTTCGTGATTGACGCTCTCTCGCAGCCGCCGCTCGAGATAGGAGCCCGGCAAGGTCGCGGCGATCACGTCAACGCTCTCGGGCACCCAGCGCAACAGCGCGCGGCAGGTTTCCCAGCCGGTGGCGCCGCCGCCGCGCTGCAGGCTCAAGCGTTCGTGCAGCAGCGTCGCGGTCGCGCCGCCGGCGGCCTCGTCCCCGGCCTTGCGAACCGTGCGGTGCGGTTGCAAAGCCCGTACAGCAGCGGGGGGCGATGGCGCCGGCGCGGCAGCCTTGCCGACGCCGGGAAGTGCCGGCGCAGCGATGCCGAGCATGCGAAACACCTCGTCCCAGGCCGTCTCGACCGCGTCCCGGCTCGAGACCGCCGCATAACTGCGCCGCGACAGATCGGCAAGCGCGCGGCAGCTTTCGTCGTCGTCGAGCGCCTCGATGACCGCGCCGGCAAAGGCCGCGGCGTCCTTGTAGGTGCAAAAGTCCTGCGGCAGCCGCGCGTTGAACCCGCGCACGGCGGTCGGCGTCGCAATCACGGGTTTGCCCGCCGCGAAGGCCTCGAGCGCTTTGATCGAGATGCCGGTGCCGTTCTGGTCAGGCAGCAGCACGATGCGGCTCAGCGCGTAAACCGCGGGAAGATCCTCGACGAACCCGATGAAGAACACCGAGGCGAGGCCCTCGAACTCCTCGTAGAGCGCGTCCGACACGCGCCCGCAGATCGCCAGGCTGCAGCCGCGTTCGAGCAGGTGGGGCCTGAACACGTCGCGCAGCAGCCAGCGCCCCGCATTCACGTTGTTCTCGTGCGAATCCCCGACGAACACCAAATCGAAGCGATCGACGTTGCGATAGGATTTGCGCAGTCCGGTAGCCGCCGCGAAGGCCGCCACCGAGGCATAGCGCGCCGCGGCGGGGATCCGCGGGATATAGGGAATGACCAGCCGGGTGCGCGGATTGAAGATGGCGAGGACCGCGTCTTCTTCGGGCGCGATGTTGACGACGTAGTCGAACTTGGCAACCGACGCCATTTCGGATGACATGATCTGGCTAAGCGGCTCGGGCGCGCCGGTCGCGGGATCGTTCAGCGGGCGGCGCGCGAGATTGTAGGACTGGATATCGTGGCTTTCGAGAATCCGGTTGCGCGTTGAATGCGCGAAGGCGAAACCCGCATGAAAGACATGGTTGACGATCGTCACCTCGGCCCGCCGCATGCGGGCGGCAAAATGCGGGTCTTCGAGATCGCTCGCGGCGAGCATGGCTTCATAGGCCTGATAGCCGTCGAGGCGCGATGATTTCGCCGCCGCTTCGACCCGGGCCTGATCCTCGAGGCGCGGAAAGGCGATGCGCTGCACCGAGCCGCGCATCTGGCGCGTGTTCTCGTAGAGCATGCGCCAGAAATAGGGCACCGATTCGCGCTTGTCGGCGAGCTTGTCGAGCACGAACACCTGCTGCACGAAATACCCGCGCGACAGCAGGAAAGCGATCTGTGCCTCGAAGATGCACGAACTGCCGACCCGGCCCCACAACGGCATGATGAGATTGGCGATCGGCCCGATGCGGTCGACGACGAGCGATGCGGTCGGGTTCGCCGTGATCCGCGTCACCACGTCGGCGCCATAGATCTCGCGGGCGACGCGTGCCTTGGCGAAGGATGCCTCGGGATCGCGGCACAGCGCACGCGCCGCATAGAGCAGGGTCGCGCTGAAATCGGCCGCGCCGCGGTAGACGAAAATCCGCGCGTAATGCGCCGCATCCGCGAGCGTCGTCCGCGCCGGCACCAGCGCCGGCACCCCCAGCACCGAACAATCATGCAGCACCGCGCTGACCCGCTTGGCATAGCGCTCCGCGTCGTAAGTCAGCAGCATCAGCGACGTCTGCGTGATCTCGCGGATGTATTGGTCGTTGTCGGAGACGTCGACGAATTTCGGCTGGATGTCGGCGAGAAGCCGCGCGTAATCACGCAGGAGCGGCAGCGAGTTGCGATTGAAGAAAATCTTCAGGACGGCGTCGAATTGGAAGCGCCGGAGGGTTTCGACGCCGGCGCGGACGGCGTGGCAATCAAAGCCGCCGAGGTCGCTCGCCCGTATGCCGAGCGTGATCTTGCGGCGCGCCTGGGCATCGTGCACGCGGCGGCGGCGATGCGCCGTCGCTTCCGCCCCGCCATTGGCGGCGAAATAGCCGGCGAGATCGGCCAGTCCCTCGAACAATCCGACCGGCGCCTCGAGCAGACGCGAGGCTTCCTCGCGCAGCGCCGGATTGGTCGCGTGAAAATGCAGGCGCCGGAACGGCGCACCGCAACGCAGGCGGCGGCTCAGGCTTTCGACATGCGAATACTGGTAATAGCGGTCGAGAAAGGTGCGGGCGTCGGACGCCTCGATGCCGAAATGCAACAGGAAGTGCGCGTCAGCGTCGATCGGCATGTCGAGATCGAGCGCGCAGGTGACCTCGCACAGGCTCTCCAGCATGCCGTAGGTCATGGTATGGAAGAAGACGTGATCGCCCGGGCGCAGATCGAGCGCGCGCAATTCCGCTGCCAGTGCGATCGCGAAGTCGTCGCGATTGAACGGCGCCGCGATGCCGCCGGCATCCACGCGCAGGCGCAGCGCCGCTTCAGGCTCCTGCCGCTTCGCGCGCGGGGAGGACGTCGCGGTCGCGCCGCGGGACGGCGCCTTTCCCTTCGGCTTGCCGCCGCGCGCCTTCGCCGCTGCGGCCGCATCGCCGACATGGCGCGCGACGATGTCGGCATGGGCGAAAAACGTCGCGGTGAAGACGCCGCGCTGTTCCACCACGTGCCCGTCGATGCGCCCGATGAGCGGCGCATCGCGATGCGTCAGCAGAACGAAATCGAAGCCGTTGGCCGCCGCCGACTTCGCGAACAGCACGGCGTATTGCCACTTGTCGCCGTCCTTGGCGACGAGGCTGGGATCGACGAGAACGAAGCGCTTGCGGCGCGGCGGCCGGGTCATGGCAGATCCGCGGGGCGGGTCGGAGCGGAAGCGGGCGATCGTGCGGGGCATTCGTCAACGCGCGCGCGGCACGGGCCATTCCATCGCCGTCGCGCCGCCACTGAACCATTTCGCGGCCCGCCGGGCAAGCGAAACGAGCCCGCGGCAACGCAATTCCGTGCGTTGGAAACCTTAACGGTTCGCGGCGGCATGCCGGGGCGGATCATCGCGGGCGCGCCTCGTGCGATGACCCTTCGAGCAGCCGCGTGACCGCTGCGAGATCGGGGACGACCCAATGGTCGCCGCGGCGCTGGGTCTCGCGCTGCGCCGGGTCATGCAGCACCAGCGTTCCCACGCCGGCGGCGCGCCCCGCCTCGATATCCGTCGCCTTGTCGCCGACGCACCACGAACGGGCGAGGTCGAGCCCGAAATCGCGGGCCGCCTGCAACAGCATTCCCGGCTCCGGCTTGCGCCACGCGCTCGTCCGGCGGTAGTCGCCGATGCCCTCGGTCGGGTGGTAGGGGCAATGATAGACCGCGTCGATGGTCACGTCGTGACGCCGGAACTCCGCGCGCATCCAGTCCATCAGGGTGTGAAAGTCGCTTTCGCCGTAGTAGCCGCGGGCGATGCCGGCCTGGTTGGTCGCGATGACGACGGCGAAGCCGCGGCGCGCGAATTCCCGCGTCATCGCGAAAATGCCGGTGACGAAGCGGCAATCGGCCACGCGCCAGAGATAGCCGCAATCCTCGTTGACGACGCCGTCGCGGTCGAGGATCAGGCCGGGTCTAGGATCGCGGTTCGGCATTGACGTGGAGCCTCGCGGGAAGCTCCCGCTGGGCGCGCCGGAAATCCTCCGGGACGCCGATGTCGATGAAATAGCCGGAAACCGCATGGGCGAGCGGCCGGAGCACCGGCGCGCACGGCGCGAGAAAATCGCTCTCGAACGAAAATTTGTCGGGGAGACCCGGATCGGCGAGAACATTTTCGCCGAAAAGATAGAGCCCGCAATTGATCCAGCCGGGACGCCCCGGGCGATCCGAGGCGAAGCCGACGATCCGCCCGCCCTCGATCACGACCGTGCCATAGCGGCCGGTATTCGCTTCCCGCCGCACCGCAACCGCGAGGCGCGCTTTGGTCTCGCGGGCGGCGCACAGCATGGCGGCGAGGTCGCAGGCGAGGTAGCTGTCGCCGTTCATGGCGAAGACGGGGAACCCGTCCGCCGCCGCCAGCGCCTGGCGCAATGCGCCGCCGGTGCCGAGCGGTTCCCTCTCGACGACATAGCGCAGCGCGAGCCTGCCCCGGCGCGCCCCGAGCGCGGCCTCGATCTGGTCACCGCGATAGCCGATCGCCAGCGTCACGTCGGTCACGCCCTGCTCGTCGAGCCGGTCGAGCAGATAGGCGAGAAACGGCCGCCCGCCGATCGGCGCCAGCGGCTTCGGCACGTCGTCCACCACCGTGCGCAGCCGCGTCCCCTGTCCGCCGGCGAGGATGATCGCGTGCATCAGGGCGCACGCGGAAACATCTGCCGCTCGACGATGCCGCAGAAGATGTGGCCGAGCACGATATGCGCCTCTTGTATCTTCTGCGTCTCCGCCGACGGCACGCACAGACAGAGATCGCACAGCGGCGGAAAATCGCCGCCGCCGCGTCCCGTCATGCCGATGGTGGCGATGCCCTTGGCGCGCGCCGCGGCGAACGCCTTCAGCACGTTCTTGGAGCGGCCCGAGGTCGAGATGCCGATGAGCGCGTCGCCCGCCGCGCCCACCGCATCGATCTGGCGCGCGAAAATGTCCTCATAGCCGTAATCGTTGCCGACCGCCGTCATGATCGAGGTATCGGTGGTGAGCGACAGGGCGGCGAGGCCCGGCCGGTCATAGGCGAGCTTTCCCACCAGCTCGGCGGCAAGGTGCTGCGCGTCGGCGGCGCTGCCGCCATTGCCGGCGAAAAGAATCTTGCGCCCGGTGCGCAGCGCCGCCACGCACAGATCGGCGATCCGCTCCACCGTCGCGAGCGTGCCGCCATCGGCCAGGAGCGCGTCGAGCAGCGCCGCCGTCTTCGCCACTTCCTCGCGCACGAATGCGTCGAAGCGATGCTCCATCATCCCTCCTTGCGCCGCAGGCAGGCCGCGCGCGCCGCGCCGGAATTCACAGGATTTTCCAGCCTTCCGTCCCCTGCTTGGTGAAGTGGCAGGTCATGGTCCTTCCCTCCATCTTCTGCAGCGCGCGCAGAACGTCGATCCGCCGCACCGGCTCGACCAGGAAGGTCATGACGCCGCCGCCGCCCGCGCCGGATACCTTGCCGGCCAACGCGCCCGCCGCCATTGCCGTCTCGTAGATGGCGTCGATATGCGTGGTGGTGATGCTCTTCACCGCGCGCTTTTTCGCCTGCCACGATTTGCTCATGAAGCGCGCGAAGCCGGCGATGTCGCCCTTGAGCAGACTTTCCTTCATGCTGTAGGCGTCGGTCTTGAGCTCGTGCATGGCCTCGAGCGACTGCGTCTTTCCCTGGGAAATGCTCGCAACCTGCTCCTCGATGATCTTGGCCGAGGCACGGGACACGCCGCAATGGAACAGCACCAGCGAAGTCTCGAGCTCGGACAGGATCCAGTTCTTGATGCGCAGCGGATTCACGATGACGCGGTCGTCGTCATAGAACTCCATGAAATTCACGCCGCCGAACGTCGCCGCATACTGGTCCTGATGCCCGCCGGCGAGACCGGTATCGCCGCGTTCGATCTCGAAAGCGAGATGCGCGATCTCGTATTCGCCCAGGGGAAGATTGAGCCACTCGACGAAGGCCTTGATGAGCGAGACGACGATCGTCGACGAGGTGCCGAGGCCCGATCCCGGCGGAGCGTCGCAGAACGTGGTGATCCGGCACGACAGCGGCCGCCCGCCATTGAACTGATTGACGATGCGCCGATAGACGCCGCGGTGCAGGATCAGCGGATAGGCCAGTTCCATCTTCGCATCGGCCGGCGCCACCAGTTCCTGTTCCAGATCGGGGGCGCTGAAGACGACGCTGCCGTCGTCGGTCGGCTCGATCACGGTATAGGCATAGAGATCGATCGTCGCATTGAGCACCGCGCCGCCGTAACGATCGCAATAAGGCGATACGTCGGTGCCGCCGCCGGCAAGGCCCAGGCGCAGCGGAGCACGGGATCGGATGATCATTGCAGACGTTGTTCCATGGCGTCGAATGACGGCTCGTGGCGTCAGTCTCTAACACATTATGGTTGCGGGGAAGATAACGATGCCGCGGCGTCTCTGTCGTGAACGAACCAGGAACTCGACCGGAAGCCGGCGCCTCAGGCGCGCAAATCCAGCAGGCGATAGAGGTTCGGCAGCACCTGTTCCGGCGCGATCCCGGCGCGGCGCTTGACGATGACGAAATCGCCGTGGGTTGCCAGGGACCGCCACGCCTCGGGATCCCATCCGCTCATTTCCTCGCGGCCCCAGACATTGGCGTCCGAATGGAGCCGGTTGGGCCGGTCGTTCGGCCGTGCCTCACGGTCCCAATGCCAGGCAAGCAGGGCCGCGCCCTCGTTGGCGATGGTATAAAGGGCGTTGTCGGTCCACGACTCCCCTTCCCCCGGCATGGGCGCGGCGAGCGCCTTGACCGGGTCGTACCCGCTGGCGCGGGAAACCGCCGCGATGGCGCGGCTCGCAAGGTGCTTGGCCAGGATGGCCGGGCACACGCCCAGTCCCATCGCCTCGCCCTTGTCCTCGCGGCCGAGAAGACGCGCCGACGCCCGCCACCGTCCGGCGTGCTTGGCCTTGCTTTCCCACTCCGTCAGCGCCCGCCCCTGCGGCAGCAGCCGATCGGTCCCGATCGGCCGGACGCAAAACACGCCCGGTTCGAGGGTGAGGCAGAAATCGGTCGGGCAGGACGCGGCGAACAGCAATCGGGCGGCCATGTCGCGCCGGTCGGAAACGAGCATCGTGTCGTTGGCCAGACCGGGCGCCACCTCGCGTTCCGTCCTGAACTCGAACCGCAGCCGCGGCACCGGCGCGATCGACCGGCGGAAGAACGCGACTTCATCGTCGGGACAAACGAAGAAGAGGTCGAGCGGCGCGGGATCGCGCCAGAATGCCGACAGAGAATCGACCAGCCCGTCGACATAGAGAAGTATGTCCTGCTCCCGCTCGCCGGCGAGCGTGAGACAGCACACCGCCGACAGCGACATCGCGCTCATGGGCGCCGCCGCGACGGCGCGCGGCCTGCCGTGCTATCAGCCATGCAAGGGCACCCGGAAATCGGCGCCGGCGAAGGTCTCGCTGACCTTGTAGAGGCGCCAGCAGCATTCGTCCTCGAGCCCGTCATCGGCAGCCGAACCGGCGGGATCGTCGAGCAGCGGCGGGCTTCCGGTGAAGGACGCATCGAAGCGGAAGCCATAGGCCTGGAACAGGCGCACCGCGTCTTGCCGCGCCAGCGCCGGTCCCGTTCCGCCATCGTGCCGGCGCGCGCGGTGCCACACCAGCATCCCGCCGAAGGCAAGCCGGCGGTTGATCGCGGCCAAGGCGGCGCCGGCATCGTCATCGGCCAGCGCCGCGTCCGGCAGCACGATCGCGAGATCCGCCGCCCGCAGATCGTGCGCGGCAATAACCGGATCGCCGATGGCGGCAAGATGCCGCGCATGCTCGCCGTCGCGGCGATAGCCGAGCCGATCGAGGAGACCCGCATCGTCGCCGCCGATCACGAGCGTGCGCAGTTGCTTGCCGTCGCAAGCGGGGATGGCGCCGGCCTCGAACCACAGCGGCAAGGAGCGCGCGCCCTGCGCCGCGCGCGCGGCGCGGACCACCTCGCTCAGGCGATGCGGCGGCAGGAATTCGAAATCCGCCGTCGCTTCCCATGGCGGCTTCGCCATCGCCCAGGCCCGATCGAAGGCGCGGCGATAGCCGGCGACGGTGAGATCGAGACGGTTGTTGGCGGCGATGAAGTCGCGCGCATTGGCGCCGATCCGTTGGCGCAGCGCCTTGTCGCGCGCCACCTGCTCCAATGAGGCGGCGAGCCGGCGCTCGAAATCAGGGCCCCACGCGACGCGAACCGCGGCGTCGCCCGGAAGCTCGGCGAAGGCGCCGCGGTCCACCACCACGAGGCAGCCGCCGGCGCCGAGCGCGCGGATCATGGTGCCCGACGTCTCGCCGGCCACGGGATAGCGCAGATTGATCACGACATCGGCGGCGCGGACGAGCGCGGCGAAACGGCGCTCTTCGACATAGCCGAGCGTCGAGACGAGCGCGCCGAGGCCGAACGAAGCGGCGAGCGCGTTGACATCGAGCTCGGTGTCCTTGATCTCGCCGGCGATGACGTATTTGAACGGCGGCAACCGGTCGCGCGCGATGGCGAGCGCGCGCAGCGCCGCGTCGATCCGCTTGGCGCGGGTGACGAAACCGAGCGACAGGAACAGGATTTCGTCATCGCCGACCCCAAGCGCACGCCGGGTGTCGGCAGGCGCCGCCGCGTCGTCGTCGGAGGCGGGCACGTATTGATGCGGGACGATCGTCACCGTCGTTCGCGGCGCGCGCGCCAGCACCTTCGCCGCGGCGTAGCGCGAGTGCACGATCACACCGAGCGACGGGCCGGCAATGCCGCCGATCATCGGCATGTCGAAGAACATGCGGCGCTCGCGCAGCCGGTAGCGGCGAAATTGCTCGCCGAGGATACGGCCCGCCAGCCCGTGCTCGGCCTCGAGCGCATCGACATAGCGCGATACGTCATCGACGCGCACGGAGACGCCGTCGAGAAGATCGTGGAGCGACGGGTCGTGCAGCACCGCCACGCCGGGCCGCTCTGCCATGAACGGCAGCATGAAGGCATGGTCGGGATTGTTCCCGAGCTGATAGACGTGGAGCCGCGGCGCCAGGCGCTCCGACTGCATGACATACTCGACCGCGGAAATGACCTCGACGCCCGGCGGCGCCGACGCCTCGCCCTGATCGTTCGCCACCACCGCGGTGCAGTTGTAGTCCCGCGCCAGCCCCGCCAGAACCTGGTACGAATAATCGGCGATGCCGTTGCGCTTCGGCGGCAAGGGCGTGAAGAACAGCAGGTCTTTCGCCGCTCCGCCGTCTCTCATGACGGTGATATGGCCTTGCGTCGTCCCCTGTTCCCCGCGTCACCGGCCGCCTCGTCAGGCGTGACGCCGCCGGCGCCGCCATCGGCCGGTCCCGCCGCGAACGCGACGGCGCGCAAGGCATCGAGTTCGCGCTCCACCGCCTCGCGCTGCACATCGACCAGGGCCGCCACGCGTTCCGACACGGTCCGGATGAGCCCGACCTGCACGTCGCCCTGGGGCGAGGCGACCCGGCCGATCGTGTCGGCAAGACGACGCACCTCGGCGCGCAAGGTGACGATCTCGTTGAGCAAGGTGGAGGCCGACAGCGGGCCGAAGGCGATCGTGCCGCCCGGCACTTCGAACCGGCTGTTGGCGATCTTGATCTTCAGGCTGTGAACGCGGTCGTCGA